>NZ_JAMXFJ010000001.1:5000-29063 GCF_025460805.1 Microvirga sesbaniae
TAAATAACAGGTTAAGACTCTCCTCATGCCATTGTCGGAGCATGAGTATGAGTATTCGTTCGTTTGGCGCAGTATATCGCATGTACTCGCGTGGGGCCAAGCCACCCTCCCTCTGTCATGAGCATCATTCTCCCGCGGTCGACTTATCGCAACCGTGACCTCTTCACCCATGAAACGAAGACGTGCTCAGGGGCCGCATCTCCGGCGCATCGGCGAACGAAGCACCGGAGCGGTCACGCCCGAGACCGACCGATCAACAAGCCGGCTTCCGGCCGCGGCAGAGACAGTTGATTTCCTATGAAGATCGATCCCGGTAAGCTATCCACCACGGCAACCCTGACCTACGCCGAGGAGTTCAACAGCTTCGATTTATGGGACGGCAGGAGCGGGCTCGATACACGTCCCGGCTTCGCCATGGCCTCATGGGCCAATCAGGGCTTCGCCTGGTCGGCGGCGAGCGACACGTGGTACCTGCAGCCCGACGCCTACGACCCCCAGGCCGGCGATACCTTCCATGTCCAGGATGGTGTGCTGACGATAACAGCCCAACGATCAGATACTCTCTATCGCGATCCGAAGGGGGCATATGGATATACCTCGGGCGTCATCACGACCTATCACGAGTTCTCGCAGCTCTACGGCTATTTCGAGATCCGCGCTCAAGTCAGCACTGCAGCCGGCACTCTGCCAGCCTTCTGGTTGCTGCCGACCGATAATTCTTGGCCGCCAGAACTCGACGTCATGGAGGTCGTCGGATCCGATCCTGAGACTCTCTACACGACGGTCCACAGTCAGGTCGATGGTGTAACAAGGATCGACGACACGCATCGCCAGACAGGGAACTGGACGTCGATTTCCGACGCCTCGGCGAGCTTCCACACCTACGGGGTCGACTGGCAGGCGGACACGATCACCTGGTACGTCGATGGCGTGAAGGTTGCCCAGGTCGCCACGCCGAGCGACATGCACAAACCCATGTACATGATCGCGAACCTGAACGTCGGCGGCGTCTGGGAAGGGCGGCCTGCTGCCGATCAGAGCTTCTCGGCCTCGTTCAAGATCGACTACATCAGGGCCTACACGGCGAGGCCGGAGACGGCACCCGATACCCCTCAGCCGACTCTCCCGGACGATCCGGCTCTCCCGATCGAACCGTCCATCGATAAGATCCTCGTGGGAACGAGCGCCAAAAACACGCTTGCGGGTCAGAGCGGCGACGACATCATCAACGGCAAGAGCAACCGTGACGTCCTGGTCGGTGGCGCAGGAAGCGATGCCTTTGTCTTCGACACGAAACTGGCAAAGTCCAACACTGATACGATCAAGGACTTCACGGCCAGGGACGACGCCATCTGGCTCGACAAGGATCTCTTCAAGTCCAACAAGTCGTTCTACAAGAGCCTGAAGACGGCAACCGAGGACAATCCCATCAAGCTCAGCAAGGCTTTCTTCACCGCCGATGGCAAGGCGAAGGATGGGAACGACTACCTGGTCTATAATAAGAAGTCGGGGGTTCTCTCTTACGACAAGAACGGCTCGGAAGCGGGCGGCCTCGTTGAGATTGCCAAGCTCAGCAACAAGGCTGCCATCAGCCACCTGGACATCTTCATCATCTAGAGCATCGCGCGCAAAAGTGGGAGCCGGTTTTGCGCGAAAAGATGCTCCACAACAAGAGCTTGAAGCATCGCGCGCAAAAGTGGGAGCTGGTCTTGCGTGAAAAGATGCTCCACAACAAAAGCTTGAAGCATCGGGCGTGAGTTCGATGACACGCCCGATGGTTTAGAGCTGCTTCCCCTCGCGTGGAATCATCTCTCTTGCTTGACGAGCGCATCGTGTGTCCCAGCGGGTCACTGACGCGGCCCTGCGGGTCACTGGCGTGGCCCGCTGGGTCCGCGCCGAACGATGCGCCGCTTCAGGACGTGAGCATCGGATCGATCCCAAAAGTGGTTTCCCCTTCTGGGTCCGATGCTCTCGCGCACCGAACGATGCGCGCTTCAAGGAATGAGCATCGGACGGGACAAGTGGGTTCATTGTTCCCGACCAATGGTCCAGCGCCTCCGAGTTCGTTTGCGTGCCCGAACTCCGGGACGCGCCGCCCCCTCCACTGCGCACCGGAGCCCCGTCGCGTTCAAATGATGAAGAAATCCTTGTAGCTTATGGACGGGTGCTTCTCCAGACGGGCGAACTCGACCGCGGCTCGTGAACCGGACCCGTCCGCATCATAGGACAGGATGCCGGTCTTCTTGTTGTAGATAATGTAGTCGTTCGCGTCCTTGGCGTTCGTTCCCGTCACGAAGAAGTCCTTGTTCAGGAGCTTCGGGAGCTTGTGCGAGCCGGCGCCGAGCTTCTTGAAGACGGCATTGTCGAGCTGCATTCTGTCCTGCTTGGCGTTGAAATCGGTGATCGTATCGAAATTGACGCTGCGATCCGTCTTGGAATTGCCGAGCTTCGTGTCGAACCGGAATGCATCCTTGCCCGCACCACCGGTCAGACGGTCGTTGCCGCCACCGCCGCCCATGGTGTCCCGGCCGGACCCGCCCATGATCGTGTTCGCGAATGAATTGCCCATCAGCCTGAACGATCCCGGCCCCGTTGCTGCGAGAACCTCGATTTCGGCTCCCGATGCAAGAGTGAAACTCGCACTCGTCTTGACCATATCATAACCCATGCCGACAGCTTCGACGACGACGTCATAGGTTTCATCGACAATGTAGGTGTCGTTGCCCGAGCCGCCATCCATCCAGTCGATTCCGGAGCCTCCGTCCAGGGTATCGTTCCCACCCTGACCGTAGAGCCGGTCGCGGCCATCGCCGCCATCGAGGTAATCGGCAGAGGCGTCATCCAGAGCCAACCCGCCGTCTACGCCTTCCCAGACACGCGCAGCAATGGCGGTGTCGGTAAGCCCGGAATAGGTGACGGTAATGGAGAACGCATAGGGCGCCGCTGCGGCGCTGCCACCGTAGATGATGTCGTCGCCGCCACCGCCCGCGATAGCGTCGAATCCATAGCCGCCCCAGAGGACGTCATTGCCGTAGCCGCCGTCGATCAGGTCGTCGTCACCGCGCCCGTTGATGAAATCATCGCCGCCGCATCCGAAAATCGTGTCCGCTCCCCAGGAGAGAATCCAGTCCCCGCCGCCATCCTCCGTGTAGAGGGCGTCGTCGCCGATGATCAGGTTGTTGCCACCCGTATCGTCGATGTAGTCCCGCCCCAGTCCACCCCTGAGCAGGTCAGAGCCTCGCCAAGCCGAAATGTAGTCGTCGCCGGCACCGGCCGAAACGATGATGTCGCCGGCCGATCGTGTCACGAATTCTTCGTGCCGTGCGGATTGGCCGGCAAAGCTCTGTGCGGTGGTCGTAGCCATCGTGGATGCCCCCTGGGAAACATTACCTCGGGGACGCAATCGCATAGGCGTCGGGCCAATGCCAGCAGGCAGTTACGCAACGGCAAGGTAGATCGATAGGCATAGTCCCGACGGCATAGGTCTAAGGAGTTAACCAGGCAGGGAATTTCGGCGCGAAGCCGGCGGGGAGCGTCCCTGACGAAAACTTGTGGATAGGGCAAATGCCCCCGATCATCAGCGCTGTTTCGAGCTTCGCTGTTTCCTTGCAAAGAGCGCTGCGGCGATGACGGCGAGGAGGCTGCCGCCGAGGGGGGCGCACCCGAATGCCACAATAGCCCCATAGTTCCAGAGGCTTACGATCGTGATAAGTCCGCCCGCAATGGCAGCTGTGACCAATATGACCATGTTCGTTCCTGCACGCGGAGATGCTCCGGCAATCGAAAAATCTTTGCGGCGACCACATCCACTGTATCCCCGGTTGGGAGCTCTTCCAAATTAAGCCATACGGCCTAGGCCTCCCGCGTCAAAGCTGTGGGAATTTCGGGGTATATAGGCCGAAAGGTATATAAATTCGTTGATAGCCGGAGCGGTTTCATGATTAACGTTTCGTAAATGGCACGGGGGCGTTGTTTCAATGTTGCATTCGACCGAATACCGAGGCGGCGCGGACGCGGACACTCATCCGATCTACATAAACGCCGCTTTGCGCGAGAGATCGCCGCGACGTTCGAACCATGCCCATTCCCCTCTGTCCAACGCGCAGCCGCTTGGGCGCAGCGGGGAGGGGGAGATCATTGCTTTCCCTGCGAGTGAGGAGAGGCTTGCGACAGCCTATGCTGCGCAATGCCGGAAGGCTGACCTGGCGGGCATCGCCAAGCGCATCATGGACATCGCAGGTGCTGCGGTCGCATTGATCCTGCTCGCGCCGCTCATGATCCTGACCGCCTTTGCCATCAAGGCCGAGACCCGCGGCCCGATTTTCTTTCGTCAGACCCGGACCGGTCTTGATCAGCAGCCGTTCCAGATCTGGAAGTTCCGTTCCATGCATTCCGACCTTGCGGATTACGGCGGGGCGCAGCAGACCAGCGTCAACGACGCGCGCGTGACCCGGGTCGGCCGGATCATCAGGAAGCTGAGCATCGATGAACTCCCGCAGCTCTTCAACGTCGTCTTGGGCGATATGGCTCTCGTCGGCCCCCGTCCGCATGCATTGGACACGAAAGTCGTCGGAAAACGGCTGGAGGTCGCCGTGCCGACCTATCCGCTGCGCCATCGCGTCAAGCCCGGATTGACGGGCTGGGCGCAGGTGAACGGCCTCAGAGGAGAACTCGATGAACTCTGGAAGGCCGAGCGCAGGGTCGCCTATGATCTCCATTACATCGATAACTGGTCCCTGGCTCTCGACATCCGCATCCTGGTGATGACCGTCTGCCTCGTTCTTCATGATCCAGCGGCCTACTGACCCGGTCCGCCGTTAAGCCTCGCCTTGCCATTGATGATCAGCGACGTGGGCTTCCATGTCGGACAGTGTTGAAGCATTTCAATGACGAAACTCTCTGCCATTTTTCTCGTGACACATTCCTCGCCGGGCGGCGTCCAGGAGCTCTGGGCGGACTTGGCGGAGGGATTCCGGACGCGAGGGATCGATGCTCGCCTGATGGCGCTTTACCCGCACGGTCAGGCCGGTCATGCCGCCCGGTCTTCTCTGCCCTGGGAGTATGTTGTGCCGCAGAAGCCGCGGTCGATCCGCGGCATCTTCGGCCTTCTCCGATCTCTGGTTCGTCTCGTCGGAAACCAGGCGCCACGCACCGTGTTCACGGCGATGCCGGCCGCCAACGTGTTGGCGCCCGTGGCGGCCAGGCTGGCAGGGGCCTCGACCCATGTCGTGATCTCACACCATTCACAGGTGGGCACCTACAACCGTCTCCTGAATCTCGTCGATCACTGGACGGGATCGTTGAGGAGCGTTCGGTCCATCGTGAGCGTGTCGAGGACGGTGAGCGATTCGCTCGTCGACAAGCCTCGCGTCTATCGGCGCAAGCGGATGACGATCCATAATGCTCTGCCCCCTCGCATCGAGCGCCACCTGCAGGCCCTCGCGTCTGCCGAAGACCGATCCATGGCCAGGAAACGCAAGGTCGTTGCGATCGGCCGCCTCTCGCCGCAGAAGAACTACCCTGTCCTTCTGCGGGCGGCCGCTCTGATGCCGGATGTCGAGGTGCACATCATCGGCTCCGGCCCGGACGAGGAGGCCTTGAAATCGCTCGCTGCGGATCTCCGGGTCACGGACCGGGTTCTCTTCGTCGGCCATCGCTCCCGCGAGGAAGCGCTCACATTGCTGGCTGATGCGGACGTCTTCGTTCAGCCCAGTCTGTTCGAGGGGCACAGTCTCGCGCTGATCGAGGCGGCGAAGCTGCATCTTCCGCTCGTCGTATCGGACGTTCCGAGCCAAGTCGAGGGAGTCACCGCACCCGATGGCACCACCTGCGGAATCGTGGTCGATGCCCACGATCAAAGGCAATTGGCCCTGGAAATCCAACGCCTCATCGACGATCCGTCCCGGTACAGGGCTTGGAGCGAACTGAGCGCCCGCCTTGGAGCCAGTGCGACCTTCGAGACGATGCTGGAAGCCTATCAGAGGCTGGGAGACGGGTCATGAGCGCGACGCTGTGCCGAGTCGCTGCTGCGCGGAGCTCTTTGTCGGAGCCTCGACACTCTCTCGATGCCGCGAGCCTTGCGAGCTCGACCGCATGGAAGCCGTGAAGCGCCGCGGGCCTTCTCGGAAATCCTCCCGCCCTTCCTCCATCAACCAAGAGCCCACCTGACATCCATGACCATCTCTCGGACGATCATCCAAGACATGTCGGAGCCCTATGCGGGCAAGGTCAGAAGCGCATCGTCCGATGCAGGAGCGGGGCAGCCGCGTCTCGCCCTTGCGGTTGCCGCAATGTTCGCGCTGTTGCTGTTGGTGGCGCTCGGCCCCTATGCGTCGACCGACACGGTGCCGTCCGCTGGAGGCGGCAGCCTCATGCGCCAGCTGAGCTATGGCCTCGTCTTCGCGGCAGCCGTCATGGCCATGCAGGTCACCCATGATCCTCGTCGCCTGCTGACCATACCCGTCGGCGTGGTGCTGACCCTCGGCTGGTGCTGGCTCAGCCTGGCATGGGCGCTTGATCCGAGTGCCGCAGTGCGGCGCATCACGTTGACGACCCTCGTCATCTGGACCGTTTTCATCACGGTTCCGCAATTGGGTTACGAGAAGACGGTCACCGTGATGCGTCGGGTTCTGCTTCTCGTTCTGATCGCCAATTACGGCGCCGTCATCGCCTCGCCCAGCTTCGGCATCCATCAGGTCGCACAGGTCGGCGATCCCGGGCTCGTCGGCAACTGGCGCGGCATCCTCATGCAGAAGAACTTCGCAGGGGCGTTCTGTGCATTTACCATCATCGCGTACGCGTTCGACGCGCGAGGTATCCGGCCGATCCTGCGCTGGCTCGTCATCGCCGCAGCCGCCTATTTTCTCTACATGACGAGTTCCAAGACCTCCATGCGGCTGACAGGGCTCGCCCTGGGGGTTGGCTATCTCTATTCATTGTATAACCCCCGTTACCTGCTGCCGCTGATCTGCGGCGCCGCGATGCTGAGCATCGTCCTGATGGTGCTCGGGGTGAGCTACTGGGAAGAACTGCTCGCGCCGTTCGAGCGCCAGGATGCCCTGACGGGGCGGGGCGGCATCTGGTTGGTTCTGCTGACCTATGCGCAGGACCATTGGCTGCTCGGCGCCGGCTACGGATCCTTCTGGAACATCGGGCCTGTCGGGCCAGTCTATCGGTATTCCAACGACTGGGTCGTCGAGGTCGGCAATGGCCACAACGGATATCTCGATCTGCTCGTTCAGATCGGCGCGCCTGGTCTTGTGCTCGCTGTCGCGACCCTGATCCTCTGGCCGATCCTGAAGCTGGCGGCAGGAACGGCCACGCGGACGCGCGGCCCCATGCTCATGGCGTTCATGCTTTTCTGCGCCGGGCACAACATGACCGAGAGCAGTCTTCTGGACCGGGACAGCATCGTTCAGGTCTTCCTTGTCCTGACGATTGCGCTGATCGAGATGGAAACATCCCGGCAATCCGGTGCTCCGGCGGAGTTGCGGGAGGTTCGTCATGGCTGAGGTCCTGAACCTTGACGTCGGGCACCCGGACCTGCGTGGCCACGCTACGAGGATCGTTCGCTACGCGATGGCGACGATCGGCCCCGTGGCAGCGGCGGCAACGCAGTTCGTCTTGTCCCTGCAGCTGCTGCATCTCCTGACGCCGGCTTCGTTCGGGAGCTTCTCCTTCCTGCTCGTGCTGTCTCAATTCGGCACTGGCCTCTGGAGTGCGCTGTTCTGCGCCCCTCTACCCATCGTGATGGCGCAGGACGAGAAAAGCGGCCAGCACTTGGTCAGCAGCCTCTTTGCCGTCAATCTGGCTCTTTCGGTGCTGGCGTTCGGTGCATTCCTCGTCCTCGGGCTGGGCCTGAAGGTGCCCGCCGCTGCAGCGGCGCTGTTCGCCGGATATGCGGCCGTTGCGCTGCTGCGCTGGGTTGCACGCGCTCACGCCTACGCGGTGGGGGCCGCCCATCGGACCGTCGCCTCCGACCTTGTTTACAGCGGCGGATTGCTGATCGGAATCGGACTGATCGCCTTCCTCGGCACCGGCACGCCGGATCTTCCCTACGGGGCGCTGCTGATCAGCGCCGCCGTGAGCCTGTTGCCATTCGGGCGGCAGTATTTCCTGACCCAGTTCGTCCGTATCCAACTGCGCCACTTGGCCCGCTACGCTCATATCTGGCGGCAGCACTCAAGCTGGTCTCTCTTCGGCGTCATCACGACGGAGGCCACGGTCAATGCCCATGCCTATATCGTGACGCTCATCAGCGGACCGCTGGGGTTCGCCCCGATCGCCGCCAGTGCGCTGATCATTCGCCCGATCAACGTCGTGAGCAACGCCCTCACCGAGTTCGAACGTCCTCAGATGGCGCGGCAGATCGCGCGGGGCGATAGCGGATCCGTTCCGAGATCCACCGGAACATTCCTTCTCGTCCTGGTTCTGACGTGGGCAGTGACCGTCGCAGCCGCCGTCCTGCTCATGGCGTATGGTCCGGAAGTGATCTTTCCCGGTCATTACCCGCGGGCCACGCTGGCGTTGGGGATGGCCCTGTGGCTCGCCGTGACGTTCGTGAGGATCCTGCGCACACCCGACAGTGTCCTGCTCCAGGCCGCCGGGATGTTTCGATGGCTGGCTCACGCGAGCATCGTCTCGTCGGTGGTTTCGATCGCCGCCGTGACCATGCTCCTCCTCCTCGGCGGTCCTCTCTGGTCCCTTGGGGGCGTGTTGCTGGGCGAAGCCATGTTCGCCGCCTGGACCCGGTACCAGGCGCGACGTTGGCGTGCGACGGCGCGAGCGATTCCTTCCCTCACGAGTAGCGAGACACGGACATGATAGTGACGATTGGGATGAAGGCTTTCAACGAAGAGAAGCACATCGCGTCAGCGCTCTCGAGCGCCGTCAAGGCGGTTCAACCCTTCGGCGGGGAAGTCGTTCTCGCAGACAGCGGCTCGACCGATCGGACCGTCGACATCGCCAAGGACTTTCCCGTCCGGATCGTTCAGCTGGCAAATCCATCCGAGCGTTCCTGCGGAGCGGGCGCTCAGCTCGCCTTCCAGCATGCGCGAGGGACATATTTCTACCTCATGGACGGTGACATGGTCATCGAGCCCGATTTTCTTCCCGCGGCCATCGCGTTTCTTGACGCTCATCCCGAGATCGCCGGCGTCGGCGGCGAAGTTCGAGACGTGAACGTCTCCAATCAGGAGTTCGCGATCCGGGCAAACGAGATGCGCAAGGACGAGGCTTGGCGTCCCGGCATTGTCGACCGGCTGGATTGCGGCGGTCTCTATCGGATGTCCGCCTTGCAGGAGATCGGCTATTTCGCGGATCGCAACCTGCACGCATTCGAGGAGTTCGATCTCGCCGCCCGGCTCCAGAGCCGGGGCTGGAGGCTGGCCCGCATCGATCGGCTCGCCGTGCATCACTATGGACACCGTACCGACGGTTACAAGTTGCTCTGGCGCCGGATCAGAACCGGCTATTCGGGCGGCGCGGGCGAGGTTCTGAGAGGCGCGGTCGGGCACGGCCATCTGCCGATCGTTCTGCGCAGGCTCGGCCATGTCCGTAACGGGCTTGCGGTGATCGCCTGGTGGGGGCTGCTGCTTTCCTCGCCCTTCTGGATGCTGCCTGCCGTTGCAAAGGCTGGATTGCTCCTGGCGCTCCTGATCGGTCCTGTGGCGGCGCTCGCGCTTCGACGGTCCTCACTCAATCTGGGCGTCTACTCGTTCGTCAGCTGGAATGCCCTTGCCCTGGGACTCGTGACGGGCTTCCTGCGGAAGCGGGTTTCCCCCGAACAGCCGCTGGCGGCCCTGATCTTGCGCGAGCCCAGTCCCCGTCAGATCAGATTGTCCGCATGACCGACCGCGCCCCCGCGCCGTCAGCGAGATGACGGGCCGAGCCGGCGAGTGGACGATGCCGAGAAACCCGGGTCTTCGACCGTCGAGGACCCCAGACTTCGACTCGATACGTTTGGATAATGCCGTTCTGCCTCAATTGGCGAGGCTCGATGGCCGAAAGGTAGTTGTGAGATGAGCATACATCATAAGGATCTTCTCGCTTCGTCCCGGGGTGCTTGGGAGGATGCGGCCCAGGTCTCGCCGAAGCAACTTCTCACCATGGCGTGGAAGTGGAAGGGCACGCTGCTGGCGTCCTTCGTCGCCTGCAACGTGGCGGCTTGGGCTGTCTTCACCTCGATCACACCGACATACGAATCCTCCTCCTTCCTGATCGCGCAGGCCGACCGGCGTCCGCAGATTGGGGACAACAGCCAGAGCCAGTCCATTCTGCGCCAGGATCAGTTCCTGAACACTCAGGCGGAGATCATTCAGAGTGAAACCGTCCTCCGCGACGCAATCAAGCAGATCGGAGCGGAACGGTTGTACGCCGCGACCGAACCGCCGACGAGCGTGGTCGACCTGCTCACCGTGGCGAGCAGCACCGTCAATACCTGGCTCAAGACGTCGGAAAGGCCGAAAAGCCCGGCCGACCAGGCTTACGAGAGGGTGGCGAAACTGATCTCGGTGAGAGTTGAGCCGTTGACGGACCTTATCCGCGTCTCGTTCCGGCACCGGGACCCGAAGATCGCTGCGGAGTTCGTGCAGCAGGTCATGAACAGCTTTCTATCCAGACAATCGCAGCTCGCGGCGAATTCCAGCGCCGTGAAGTTCGTGGACATGCAGAAGCAGCGTTACAGTGCGGAGTTCGAGCGCGCGTCGTCGGAGCTGAGCGAATACAGCCGCCGCAACGCCGTCTTCTCGATCGAAAAGCAGAGGGACCTCCTTCTGAGCCAGCGCAGCAACCTGCTCACGTCTCTGGCTTCGACCCGCGGGCAGATCTCTGAGAAGGAGGCTCAGGTCCGGGAGCTGGCCAAGCAGCTGACGACGTTGAAGCTGACCAACATATCGCCTCAGATCGCGGCGCTTGCCAAGGAATCGCAGGCTTCGCGCGGTCAAAGCGACCAGAAGGACGTAACTTCCGACGTCAAGAACAGCGATCCGCCATTGCTGCTGGTGCGCGTCTATCAGGATACGGTTCAGATGCTGGTTCGGACCAACGTCGATCTGGCCGGCCTGAACTCCCTGAGCGTGAGGCAGCAGGCGGAGCTGGAGGCGATCGGTCGCGATCTGGAAACACTCTCCGCCAAGGAAACCGAGTATTCCCGCCTGAAGCAGAACCTGGATGTTGCAAGCCACAGCTCCGAACTGTTCGCGCGAAAGGCCGTCGAGCAGGAAGTGGATGCGGCTGCGTTGAGCGCTCAGCAGTTCTCGAAGCTGCAGGTCGCACAGGATGCCACCGTTCCCACACGGCCGAGTTCTCCGAAAGCCGTCGTCTTCTTGGCCGTGGGCGTTCTCGCCGGGCTGTTCTCGATCAGCGCGATCATGCTGCTTCTGACGAGTCTCTCGACGCGTCGCCGGGTGGGACCGGGCCATCACGGCGCAGAGCTGATGCGGCACGGGGGCATGCGAGGCGCTGCGTAGCCGGATGCGCAGAACAGGGTACCGACCGGGTCGCGGGAGCCGCATGTCCCTCGGCCCGGTTGTCGGATGACGGTCGAGGGGCGATCCTGATGAATGAAGAAGTCTTATTTTCGGAACAGGGGCAATCCCTGGAAGCTCCTCGTGCCGAACAGGTGAGGGTGAATGTCTTCGACGTGCCCGTCGATGCCTATGCGAGCTTGGAGTCGTTCATATCGGTCGTGCGGCGGAAGGTCCGGGCCGGCGAGACGTTCCTGACGACATTCGTCAATCCGAGTTCGATCAAGCTGGCGCGGCACGATCCCTCGTTTGCGCGGGCGCTGACCCGGTTCGATGCCATTCTGCCCGACGGCGTCGGGGTTTCCCGTGCAATCGAGAAGCTTCAGAAGCGCGATGCCTGCCGGATCAGCTTCGACAGCACATCGGCTGCTCTGCCTGTTTTCGAGCTTGCCAGCGATCTCGATCTCGGTGTGGCACTGGTCGGCGGGGGCGAGGGGGTCGCGGCGCGGGCGGCAGCTCAGCTTCAGCGCCATTTCCCGAAGCTGCGCATCGTCGCGGCGATGAGCGGCTATGGCGATCTCGAGGAGACAAGAGAGCGCCTGTTGCGTGCGAACCCAACCATCGTCGTGTGTGGAATGGGAAGCATCGCCCAGGAGAACTTCCTGATTTCCCTCGCCCACCAGGGGTGGCGGGGATGCGGGTTCACCTGCGGCGGGTATCTCGACCAGCTCGATGGCGGATTGCAGTATTACCCAGGTTGGGTGAACCGCCTCAACATCAGGTTTGCGTACCGGGTCTTCCGGGAGCCTCAACGGCTGTGGCGGCGCTACCTCGTCGATTACCGGGAGTTCTGCCTTCTGTACATCAAGGCGGCGCTGTTCGGGACGCCGTCTCCGACCACCCCTCTGGGGGCGGCTGGACAGCAGGGGACCAAGCAGATTTGATCCTGTTGCCCGCATGCCGAACCGCTTAAAGGGCCAGCGCAATCGCTGCGGGCTCATCAGGCGTGGCGCAGAATGATTCTCCCTTGAACGGGTTTTATAGGAAGCTGGACCTCGGCATGCTGAATGATCGGAGATCGGTCGGAATCCGAGCAGGGGCGCTTGCGTTTCTCGGTCTTGCCTTCGGAGGCCTGCTGACCACCCTCATCCGTCTGCAGCCGGCCCAGTCGGACGTTCTCGCGGCGTCGATCAAAGAGGTCGAGACCGCCATGCAGGCAGGCACCGCCTCCGGACGGGAGACTTATGCGTGGAAGCGTGTCGCCGTCGGCGGAGGCGGCTTCATCACCGGGTACGACGCCGATCCGACCGGAACGACGCGGGTCGCGCGCTCCGACGTGTACGGAGCCTATCTTTGGCGTCCCGATCTGGATCGTTGGGTACAACTGGTCACCAGCGCGACAATGCCCACCGAGTACCGCTCACAGGCCGGGATGAACGAAGGGGTCTTCGAGATCGTCGCTTCTCCGACAAAGCCGGATCGCATCTACATGGCCGCCAAGGGCCGGGTGTTTCGATCCGACAATCAGGGCGGCAGCTTCGTCGATATCTCGCGTTCGCTGCCGTCTCCCCTGATCTTCGATCCCAACAGCGACTACCGGAATTTCGGTCCATACATGGCGGTCAGCCCCGTGGACCCGGACCACGTCCTGCTCGGAACCCCCAGCGACGGCTTATGGCGCTCGACCGATGCCGGAGAGACCTGGAAAAGGGTCGCATCGGTGCCGGCCTCTGCCGATCTTCAGCCGGCCCCCGGCGTGCAGAGCCCAGGCACCATCGTTTGGTTCGAGCCACGCAAAGGGCATTCGATCGGGCGGATCTGGGCCATGTCGCCGGGTCATGGCGTGTCTGTGTCGAGCGACGATGGGAACAGCTTCGAGCCACTTGGACCGACCGGCGAGCCTCAGCCCCGGCTCATCACTCAGGGCGCTTTCGCGCCAGACGGAACATTCTACGCAGTCGATCGGGACAGCCGCAGCGTCTGGCGGTTTCGAACCGGAACCTGGACGAATCTGACGGAGCATTCCTGGACCTTGACGGGACGCTTCGCCGCCGTGGCGGTGAACCCGGCAAACGCGGACGTCTTCGTTTTCGATGAGGGCGGTCGCGTCTTCCGCTCGAGCAGCGGCGGCGAGAGCTGGTGGCCGATGCTGCATCGTGCCAAGGTCGGCGAAGGGGATCCGCCGTGGCTGCGCGTGAGCGACCAATCCTATTTCGCCATGGGCCGGGTTCAATTCGATCCGGTGATACCGAACCGCCTGTGGGTCGGAGCGGGAACGGGGGTCTACTATGCGGACATCCCGGAGAATGCAATCGCGATCACCTGGACCAGCCAGACCCGCGGGATTGAGGAACTCGTCGCAAGCGACGTCATTCAACCGCGCGGGCGCTCGCCCCTGTTTGCCGCTCTGGATTTCGGCATCCACGTCAAGGATGACCTCGACGCCTATTCGACGACCTACGGCCCCAAGGAGCGCGTCCTGATTGCAGCCCAGCAGCTCGACTGGAGCCCGTCCAATCCTGATTTCGTCGTCACGAATGCGTCGGATACCCGCACGTTCTGCTGCTCGCAGGACGGTGATGCGGTTCTGGCCGGCTACAGCCTCGATGGCGGGCGCAGCTGGGCGAAGTTTCCAAGTCTGCCGCAACCGCCCGGGACGGCGATCGAGGATCCGTGGCGCATGTCCTTCGGAACGATAGCGGTCTCGTCGGGTGACATCGACAACATCATCTGGGCGCCCTCGTTCAACCGATCTCCCTATTACACGACCGACAGAGGAAAAACGTGGACCCGTGTCGTCCTGCCGGGCGAACGGTTGCCCGCGACAGGCTCTCACGCGAGCTTCTACATGGCGCGCAAGACGCTGGCGGCCGACCGGGTTCGAGCAGGGATCTTCTATCTTGCTCACAGCGGCGAGGTCGACAATGCACCTCTCGCGGGCCTGTGGCGGACCCGCGACGGCGGTGCTCACTGGGAGCACGTCTTCAAGGGCGAGATCGCCCCGCATAGTCAGTACGCAGCCAAGCTGCGCGCCGTGCCCGGCCACGAGGGACATCTCTTCTTCACCTCCGGCATCGCCGACGGACCCGATACCGGGCTCAGGCGCAGCCGCGACGGAGGTGTCTCATGGAGCCTCGTTCCCGGGATCGATCACGTGGACGATGTCGCATTCGGGAAGCCCGCGCCGGGATCGTCCTATCCGACAATCTTCATCTCGGGACAGGTGCTCGGTCGTTACGGCGTCTGGCGCTCGACCGACGATGCCGCGACATGGAATCGCGTGGGAACGTTCCCGGTAGGATCCCTCGACCAGGTGACTGTGGTCGGGGCCGATCCGGACCGGTTCGGTCGGGTCTATCTCGGCTATATGGGCTCCGGCTGGATTTACGGAGAGCCAGCGCCGTGCACGATCGCCCCCTATCAGTTTCCCATCGAACGGGAGTGTGTGGACGTCAATTGAGGTGCCAAGGGGAAATCACGTCTAGAGCATCGCGCGAAAAAGTGGACCCGGTTTTTCGCCGTCAACGATGCGCCAGCCAAGAGTGGAGCATCGGATCCAATCGCAAAAGTGGAATCCACTTTTGGGTCCGATGCTCTAGACTGGCGTCCCGAACTCCATCGCGGCGCGGTCATGCCATTCGTTGAGAACGCCACGGGGGCGATTGGGGTAGGGGCGGGCGCCGGCAACCGCCGCCGCCGCTCGGGTGCTGACCCCAAAATAGCGGAAGATCGCCGCCATGTGGATCTTCACGGTTCCCTCGACGAGCTTGAGCGCGAGCGCAATCTCCTTGTTGGTCTTTCCCTGGACGAGAAGGTCGAGAACTTCCCTCTGTCGAGAGGTCAGAAGATGCGCCGGAGCGGCATGATGAGCGGTCTGCCGAGGGCGTGACACTTCGCTGACCCGCGGAAGCGGCTCGATCGGCTCGGGGGATAGGTCCGCAAGGCATGGAGGCACGTAGACGCCGCCTTCGAGAATGGTCGCCAACCCCTTCACCAGTTCCGCGACCGGGAGGTTCTTGAGCACATATCCATGGATGCCCGCCTCCAGGGCCACGAGGATATCGCGACGTGACGCCGACATGGAGACCGCAGCAAGGCGCACGCTCGGGAAGCATTCCCGCATGGAGCGCAGGTTGGTCGGAGTTTGCGCCCCGTGCATCGACAGGTCCAGCAGTACGGCTCCGATTTGACCGTTCTCCGTCAACTGCTCCAGCGCCTCGTCCAGGGACGACGCCTCGATGATTTCCGTGAAGCCGAAGCGTTGGGTGAGTATTGCCGACGCAGCAACGCGGAAATAGGAGTCCTTGTCGGCGATGAGCCCCACGCGGCCGCCCGTACTCATCAAGATATGCCCCAGAGTTCTCTTCGTTGCCGTTACTTTATGGCTCCTCGATTAATTTTCTGTGTTCGTCGTGAGCCAGATTATTGCGCGATAAGGTTCTGGCATCCTGCTTGCGGATAAAGTTGCGTTACTGTCTCGGTGCTGCCCTTGACGATGCGGAACGGCATCGTCTCCTGCCCGACTCCTTGCTCAGAGGCCCTCCGGCCCGATAGGGATCCAAAGACAAGGACAGGCGGTTGTGATCAGAGACACCAATCGCGAGCGGTTGTGACGGCCGATGGAGATCGCCTCCGCCTTTCAAATAATGCCCTCTGACGACGAGGAGCGCCCGGGCGCCTATGCCCGGTTTCCCTATGACCGCGATCTCGTCCGCCGGTTTCGGGAGCATTTCCCGCGGGCGCGGTGGCGGACCGGGGAGGAGCGCTGGTTCGTGCCGGGAACGACGGCCGCGCGGCGGCTGACCACCTGGATGGCGCAGGAGCTGGAGACCCTGGACCGGCACGCCGATGCCAAGGGTCGCGACGCCTTCGTGTTCGAACCTCTCGAGAGCCCCTACCTGACCGTCGCTGACGATCTGATGGTGCGCACGCCCTATTCGCGCACCATCGTGGACGCGCTGCGGTCGATCCCGTGGGCCCACTGGGATCCCGAGGGCAGGGTCTGGCGGGTGCCATTCCGCTCCTACGAGGACTTGAAGCTGCGCTGGCCCGAGATCGAGGAGGCGGCGCGACGCAACGAGCCCGAGGCCCGCCGAAGGCGCCGCGAGGAGAAGAGACAGGAAGGCCCGGATGAGGCTGCGCCGCTGCAGGCGGAGCGCCGCCGCAGGCGCTACCCGCTGCCGGTCGACGAGCCGCCCCCTCTCGGCTTTCCGCTCTCGACCCACAATTGGGGCGTTGTCGTGTTCGAAGCCATCGACGTCGATCCCATCGACGATCCTGCCGCGGCCGGGCTTTACGCCCATCTGCAGGGCGATTCGTCCCGATACGTCTGGGGTCACTGGCGGATGCCGACCCTCCAGGAAGTCTACCGCACGCGACCTGTGCAGGCCGAAGAGGCGCCCGAGATCCGCTCCGCGCGGGGATGGTGGTGGTCGAGCCGCGACGAACTGAAGGAGAGGGCGCGGAGACTGCGGGAGGTGGAGCGGGCTCAGCGCTCGCGACAATACCCCCGCAAAGCCTCGATCGACGCCTGAGACGGTGCCGGGCAGGGGCCGCATGAAGGATTTAGGCCGAAGCCCGGATTGCGAACGCAGGGTCGGCAGTGTTCTCGAGCGCGTCGTGCGAAAAGAGGATCCGGTTTTCACTCGCGTGGCTCTGCGGGTCGCTGACGCGGCCCTTCGGGTCACGTCCGATGCTCGAGCCGCGTTTCTTGACGGTGAACCGGATCCCGTTCAGCGAAATTGCTCGAGTCCCCGGCCTCGCGCCGGCCATGCCCCGGCAGGGGAGAGCCGCGCCCCTCTCCCCGTCGTCACCGGCCTTGTGCCGGTGATCCCGCTTCTGTAGGGCGCCGCGCCCTTCCGATCGGGATAGCCGGCACAAGGCCGGCCATGACGTGCGGAGGGTGTTCGCACCGCCTCACACCACCCTCCACGTCATCACCGGGCTCGTCCCGGTGATCCCGCTTCTGAGAGGCGCCGCGCTTCACCGGATCGGGATGGCCGGCACAAGGCCGGCCATGACGTGGGAGGGTGTCGTTACCGGGCTTGTCCCGGTGAACGCGATCGGACGACCGCCGAGCGCATCGTGCGGCCCTTCGGGTCAACACTCAACGATGCGCCCGCCAAAAGTGGACCTACTTTCGGGGTCGATGCGCTCGAACGGCAAACCCCTAGAAAGGAATGTCGTCGTCGAAGTCGCTGTGCCGTGAGCCGCCGGCCGGCTCCGGCCTGCGCTCCATCGGGGACGCCCGCCCGAAGTCGCCGCCGCGGCTGACCTGGCCCGGCTCGTCGTCGCCGAACTCCGAGGCCCCGCCGCCGCCGCGGCTGTCCAGGATCGTCAGCTCGCCCCGGAAGCGCTGCAGCACCACCTCGGTGGTGTACTTCTCCTGGCCGCTCTGGTCGGTCCACTTGCGCGTCTGCAGCTGGCCCTCGAGATACACCTTCGAGCCCTTCTTCAGGTACTGCTCCGCCACCCGGGCCAGGTTCTCGTTGAAGATCACCACCGAGTGCCACTCGGTCTTCTCCTTGCGCTCGCCCGTGCCCTTGTCCTTCCAGGTCTCCGACGTGGCGATCCGCAGGTTCACCACCGGCTCCCCGTTCGACAGACGCCGCACCTCAGGGTCCCGGCCCAGATTCCCAACCAGGATCACCTTGTTCACGCTTCCAGCCATGACGGCTTCTCCACTTCATCTCTCCTGAACGGCTGGGGCATCGGGATGCCTCACGTTTTCAGGTCGGTTGCACACTCCTGCCTGACGGGAGGCATCATCCACTGTTCTATATTTGTTCCATGCGAAACACAAGAGGGAGCCGAAGACGGACCGGGCGCAGAAAACTGCTCGAAGCATCCGGGCCGGGTTGCCGAGGGCCGTCGCTGCCGGTGTAATAGGGGAACCGAAGCTTCAGGAGCCTGCCTTGACCGATACGATCCTGGACGAGGCGGCGGTGGCCGCCGCGTGGAACCGCAACGCCGACCTCTGGACCCGGGAGGTCCGGCACGGGCGCGATTTGTACCGCGAACTCTACACGCTGCCGGCCTTCCTCGCCTTCATGCCTCCGATCGCGGGGAGGCGGGTGCTCGACCTGGGCTGCGGCGAGGGCTCCAACACCCGCAGCTTCGCGCGGCACGGCGGGGTGATGACGGGGATCGATCTCTCCACCGAGATGATCGAACGGGCGCGGCAGGAGGAGGCGCGGGAGCCGCTCGGGATTTCCTATCAGATCGGATCGTTCAGCGAACTCGCTCCATTCGGGGATGAAGACTTCGACTGTGCCCTGTCCACCATGGCGCTCATGGACGGACCCGATCTTGGCGCCTCCTTGCGCGCCGCGTTCCGCGTGCTGAAGCCGGGCGGGACCCTGTGCTTCAGCGTTCTGCATCCCTGCTTCATCACCCCGGCGATCGAATGGCTGACAGACGGGACCGGGGCTCATTTGGGGCTTCGTGTCGGGCGCTATTTCGAGAGAACGCCCTTCGTCGAGCACTGGCGGTTCAGCCGCCGGGACGGGACCGAAGGGCAGGCCCCTCGAGAGCCTTTCACGGTGCCGCGGTTTCCGCGAACCCTGTCCGAATACGTCAATGCCGTCATCGACGCAGGCTTTCGCATCGTGCGGATCGAAGAGCCGCGGCCGGGCGAGGAACTGGCGCGCAGGCACGAATGGCTGGGCCGCTGGTATCGGCACGCGCCGCTCGTCCTGTTCGTCTCGGCCGTCAAGGCATGAAAAAAGCGGTGACCGGGTCACCGCTCCTGAGAACGTGGGTTGCGGCTCGGCTGCCTTACTCGGCCGCCTGGAGATAGACGACCTTCGACTGCTCGTTGCGGATCTCGCGCAGGGTGCGGGCCATGTAGGCCAACTGCTCGATCGCCTTGTCGAGATCGAGCTTCGTGCCTTCCTCGAGATCATAGGCCTGGCGTCCCCGGTAGAGCCGGTTGACCTGGCTTTCCATATCGACGGCAGCCTCGCGGATGCGGTGAACGAGGTTGTCGGCGATGACATTGGCGTTGTCATCGACGACGCAGAAGCCGACATCGCTTGCGCGGACCTTGCTCATGGGGGAATACCTCTTCTTGTTGTTTCGTTTTCAGGCGACGGCCCGCTGTCCATGCTCGGCGTAGATGCCGAGCCGGCGGGCCAGGGAATGTTTCGTCACGGGACCGATCCAGGGCAGCGTCGCGAGAAAGCTCAGCTTGTCGGAACTCCCGTTGTACTCGTCGAACAGACGCTCGCGGTCGCGCCAGACCCGGTCGATCGCCTCGGCCTTGGCGGGATGTCGGAAGCCGATTCGGGCCGTCGATCCCAGGCTCAAGGCACGCATGCAGCGTTCGAAGGTGCGACGTCCGACGCTCGGCGTCACGCTGGCATGGCAGATCGCCTCGATGACGTGTTGCGCAAACTCCTCCGCCGTCTCAGGCGAGCTGGTCTGCGCGCCGGAGACGTCTCCCGCAAAGGCGTTCGCGCCGTAGCGCATAATCTCTTCAAGTCCGAAGCTCGGCATTCCTCTCACCGTGTGGTCCAGGCTGCCTGCAGCAGCCGGACGAGCTTTGTTCCCGTCCTGCGAATCCGGCGCTGCGCCCGCCAGGGGAGCTCGGCTTCCCGTGCCAGGCTCGGGCGTTCGGAACGCTCACGCAGGGACTTCAGAAACAGCCGCGCGCTCGTCTGAGGGCGCATGCGCCAGGCATTGTCCGGGCTCTGAAAACCTTGACCGTTCAAGGACTTCTCGGAAGAACGCGGCTCGATGAAGATGGGGTTTAGGGCCTGCGAATGCAAGGTCTGCGGGATCAACGGAACGGGGTTGGCGCCGCGATGGGCCGCCCGCGCGGCCTTCGGCCAGGGCGAAATCTCGCAGCGCGCCATCCTGAAGGTCCGCGCCAGCTCGGCGCCGGTCGTGACACCATAGACGGAGGCCGCACAGGAGAAGGCTTCCGAGAAAGGCTGCATGGCGCACCAGCTCTTTTCGGCCATATGCAGCGGCCACGTCCAAAGGCCATCCTCCCGACGCTGCCCGAGGCTCTCGCGGTCGATGAAATAGCCGGTCCGCTTGTGCTCCAGGCCGCTGTCGATCACGAGCCATTCCTCGTTCTCGAAGATCGGGCGTTCATCCGTCATGGCGGTCATCGCAGGTTCCTTCGCGGTGGTCAGGCGCGGCTGCCCTAATGGCGTCACATCCACGACGCATACACAGGATGCGAACAAACCAAGAACATACTCCTGGCTTCCGCGATGTCAAGCAAAGACGCCGCTCTGGGACTGTAATCTTGGAGTATCCGATACTATGTGGAGGGACTGATGCCAGGATTGAAGAGTTTGCTCCCGATCCCGCTCAAAAAGAGGCAAAGTCGTTGCGGCGAAATACCGCTGACGATAACTGAAGCTCGACCATTCCAACGCAGCGGATTCGCGACGCCATGACCACTCTCTCACGCCTCGAAACGGACCAGCTCCGACGCCTGGAGGAGATGCGCAAAACCTTCGACAGACTGAGGGCGGAGCGGATCCGGGCGGAGGGCGAAGTCGAGCGTCTCGCCCGGGAGCTGGAAGAAGCGCAGGCCCTCGCCCTGTCGGAGTTCGGCACGGACGACGAGGGGCAGCTCCAGGGATTGATCGAGGATGCCCAGGCCCGCAATGCCAAGCTCGCCGAAGAATTCGCCGCCGCCCTGCGCGAGGTGGAAACCCGTCTCAAGCAGCTTGGAGACGAGCGTTGATCGCGCCGTCCGTCGATCATGACCTCGCGCGGGCGGCCGCTGCCCTCGCACGTCTGGAAGGGCGGCGCGATGCCTTGCGGACGCGGCGCGGGGAACTGACGCGTGCGATCGAACTCGCCAAGGGGCGGCTTGCCGTCAAGGACGAGGTGGAAGCCTTCATCGAGGCCGTGCACGGCAGCGCCAACCGCCGCAGCCTCTCGGCGTTCGAGACGCTTCTGACGGCTCTCGTCCAGGAGGTGCTGCCGGGCGAGAAGCCAGTGGCTCTGGATCTCTCGACGGAGCGCGGCCTGGCCTCGCTCGACATCTGCGTGCGCCGGCCCGACGGCACGCTCGAGGACGTGCTGGAGGACAACGGCGGCGCGCTGACCAACGTGATCGGCATGGCGCTGCGCCTGATCGCAGTCGTCAAGGCGGATGTCGCGCGTTTCCTCGCCCTCGACGAAGCCGATTGCTGGATTGCACCGGATCGCGTCTCCTCCTTCTACAAGGTGCTGGAGGACGGCGCCGCCCGGCTCGGCGTGCAGTGCCTGGCCGTGTCTCACCACGACCTGTCGCAGTTCTCGGGCAAGTTCCACATCGCCCGCATCGTCGGAGAGCCGGTCTCGGGCGTCGATGTGCAGTCGACCGACACAGCCGCCGCGTGGGACGATGGGCAGCCGGGCCTGCGGTTCATCCGGCTCGTCAACGTGCAGGCCTACGAGGATGCGACGCTGCCTCTGAGCCCGGGCGTGAACGCGCTCATCGGTCCGAACAACCGCGGCAAATCCACCTTCATCCGTGCCTTGCGGGCCGTGTTCTACGGCGAGGCCCGAGACAGCCTCGTGCGGGCGGGCGCGAAGGCGGCAGGGGTCGAAATCGGCCTCGCCGGCAACAGGGTCCTGCGCTTCACGCGTCAGCCCCGCCGTTCCCCGGTCAACGTCTGGTCCCTGCATGAGGCGGACGGTTCCGTCGTCGAGGAGCGGGGCATGCGCTACGAGACGGGCGGGCGCAATGTTCCCGACTGGGTCGCCGATCTCATCCGCATCCGCAAGGTGGAGGATCTCGACGTCCATATCGCGCACCAGAAATTTCCCGTGTTCCTTCTCGGCGAGACGCCGTCGCGCCGCTCGGCCGTGCTCTCGATCGGCCAGGAGGCCGGCTATATCCGCGACATGCTCGTCATCCATCGCGAGCGCTGCCGGCGGGACAACGATCTCGTGCGCAATGGCGAACGGGAACTGATCGCCGTCGAGGAAACGCTCGAAGGCATGCAGGTTCTCGATCGTCTCAAGGACCGGCTGTCGGCCATCCGACAGCAAGGGGACGATCTCAATGACGCCGCAGCACGCCTCCAGCGATTGCAGCAGCGCATGTCGCAGATTGCGGATCTCGATCGCCGGCTGGGCAAGGCGAAGGCTCGGGCGACCGTCACGGCAACGCTTCCGGACGCCGAGGAACTGACGCGTTTGACGCGCACGGTGGAGCGCTCGCGCGAGCGCGAGCGGCTGGGAGAGCGGGTCCTGCAGCTCGGACGGCGCCTCGCTCAGAGCAGGACGCGGCTGGCCGCCTTGCGCGGCTTGCCCGATGGCGTTCCAGTCCTTGAAAACACTGCGTCGGCGCAAAACATTCTGAAACGCGTGAACGATCTTCGCAGCGCCGCTCTGATTGCTCAGGGCCGGCTCGCGAAGGTCGATGAGGGTCTTGCATCCGTCCAGGCCGACATGGCGAAGCTCATTGAGGAAACTGGCGGCCTTTGCCCCACTTGCGGCTCACCGGTCAAGCCGGAGACCCTCTTGGACCATCACGCCCATCCTTCTCATTCCCCCACGCCATCGGAGCGGCTGACCGCATGATCCTGTCCGGAGATCGACTTTCCCCTGTCGCCTGCAACGGTGTCCTGGTCATCGGAGATCCGCATGTGGGCTCGCGGCGGCCGGGGCGGCGCAAGGACGCCGTCTGGCCGCAGGCCGTTCTCGGCAAGCTCGAGCGCTGTGTTGCCGTCGCCAACGAGCGCGGGCTTGCCGTCGTCATCCTGGGCGATCTGTTCGACCGGCCGGTCGAGACCGACGAGGCCCTCAAGAACCAGCTCATCCGCGTTCTCAAGGGCTTCCGGCACCGGCCCATCGTCAACGTGGGCAACCACGATATCCAGCACACGACGCTGACCGACAGCGACTCGCTGGCGCTCCTGGGCCTGTGCGACGTGATCGACGTCGTGGCCGCGTCATCTCCGGTAACCGAGGTCCAGATCGGCGCGCGGCGGATCGGCATCGGGATGACGCCCTACGGTCAGGCGATTCCGACCGATGCGCGCGGCTCATTCGCCGGCGTCGACCTTCACGCCTGGTTCACGCATCATGACATCGCGTTCGACGGGGGCTATCCGGGAGCGGTGCCGCCCTTCGCGGTCGAGGGCTGCGACGTGCTGATCAACGGACACATCCACAAGACGCAGACATCCGTTCTTGCCGGACGCACCCGCTGGATGAATCCCGGCACCATCACGCGCCAATCCGTCGATCTCGCGGATCACGTTCCCCGCGCCTGGATCCTGGATGCCGGAGGCGGACTCGAACCTCAGGCTCTGCCGTTCGAAAGCAATGTCTTCGATCTCACCGGACGCGTGGTCGACGCGGCTGACGGGGATGCAGTGGCGCGGGAGGTCGAGAGCGCCTTCGTCACCCTGCTGCAGGCCGAATCCGCCACGGAGCTGAAACGCAGCGGCGACGGGTCGATCATCCGCGACGAGATCGAGGCGAAGTTCGCATCCGATAATACGTCGGACGCGGTGCGCGCCATCGTGCGTTCCCTTCTGGGCGAAGCGGTCGAGCGCCACGCGACGCAGTCCTAGCGCATCGTGGGGGGGGCGCCCCCGGGGGCCCCCCCCCCATCGGCGCGCGCCGCGAGGGAGCTCAG
>NZ_JAMXFJ010000001.1:29073-215848 GCF_025460805.1 Microvirga sesbaniae
GCCCCCCCCCGCCCCCCCCCCCCCGCCCCCCCCCCCGCGCCCCCCCCCCCCCCCCCCCCCCCCCCCCCCCCGCCCCGCCAGCCCAGAGTGGAGCATCGGACAATCGGGATCACCGGGACAAGCCCGGTGATGCGTGGCGGGTGGTGTGAGCCGGCGATGACGTGGAGGGTGGCACGGGCCGGTGCGAACACCCTCCCCACGTCATGGCACCCTCCGCCCTTCCTGCCACCCTCCGGCGTCATGGCCGGCCAGTCATCACCCGACTCTCGCCGGCCATCCCGATAGCTTCGGGCGCGGCGCCCTACGGAAGCGGGATCACCGGCACAAGGCCGGTGATGACGTGAGAGGGTGGCATGAGGCGGTGCGAACACCCTCCCCACGTCATGGCCGGGCTTGTCCCGGCCATCCCGATAAGGTGAAGCGCCGCGCCTCAAACAATCGGGATCACCGGCACAAGGCCCGTGATGACGTGGTGGTGGATTGGACGGGCCGGTGATGACGGGGTGGTGGATCGGCCGGGCGATCAAGACAGGGTCCCGAGCGGTGCGCCGCTCAAAGGCTCGAGCATCGGACCCAAACCCGGGTCCACTCTTCACGTCCGATGCGCTAGAACGCGAACGGATCGGTGTAGGGCAGGCGGCGGCGGCGCACCTGGGTTTCCGGCAGGATCGGCCGACTGATGTCGACGGCGACCAATCCCTCACAGGCGAGCGCCAGAACGGCCGCCACGCCGTCCTGCGTGTTCATCACGGCGCTGGCGCAATCCACCAGCCGCATCGCGCCCATCTCGTCGAGCTGATGCAGGACCCGAACCCGGTCTCCGGCGGTCACGGGGGTGCGCTTGCAGGCCATGATGAGGCGCATGGTCGTGAAGCGCGGCTCGGCCCGGATGCTCGCCGCGGTCTCGATCACGAAGGCGCGGCCGTCCGCCGAGGCGATGCCGTGGATCGCTGCGGCGCGCAGGGGATGCTTCAGGAGATCGTCGTCGGTCACCACGTCGACCAGAAAGGCGGCGCCGTCCTTCACGATCTCGAAATCCGCCACGTGCTCGATGGTTTCCTCCCCGACGGCGAACATGGCCGGATCGGCGGGAGCGCGCAAGGATTCTACCTCCGCATCGAGCTCGCACAGCGCCAGATAATCGGCGATCAAGGCATTGCGCGTGAGCGGCGCGGACGGGCGCTTCGCGGCTCGGCGGGTTCCCGGGCGCCGGGCAGGGCGTCGGTCCGAAAGGTCGAGGAGCGCTTGCGCGGACATCGGGGCCTCCAGCTTGGTCGGTCGAAGGGATGGAGCGGGCGGGCCAGCGCTCACCGCCGCCCGCCTCCGGAAAAAGGAACATATATAGAACAATGTCTTCCCGGTCAAACGTTCGGCCTCGTTCGCGACGCTCCGGCCCGATCACGGGCGATGGCCGCACGCCGCCGCATTGGGACAAAATGGCACAGGAGTTAAGTGGTTGACCTAGAAAGAATAATCGTCTTGTCCCACCGGCCCCGAAGTGGACCGGACGGTGCAAATTTGGTATAGAACAAAGAACGAACGCGCCTGCCGTGACAAGGCTGCGACAAGAGCGCGTCTGCGATGTACGGGCCTCTGAGAAAGTTAGGATCGAGGATGAATACGACAGACAAGAAGATTTCCGAGGTGCTGGCGAAATTCGGCGAGCCGATGGCCGGAAACGTCTGGCGCGTCCAGGGGACGGCCGTGATCTATCACAAGACCCTCGAGCGGATTGCCGCCCAGGCCAAGGTCGTCTTCGACGAGCCCAAGATCATCCGTGCCGAGCGCGACGAGGCCGTGATCCAGGTGACCGGCCGCATGGGCGATCGCGTGGAATGGTCGATCGGCGAGGCGCTGATCGGCGTCAACTACCGCGTCTCCGGCAAGCAGGCGGCCTACGTTTATGCCATGGCCGAGAAGCGTGCGAAGGACCGGGTGATCCTCAAGCTCATCGAGCTGCACGGCTATGTCTACTCCGAGGAGGAGGCGGACGAGTTCAAGCAGGGTCGCCCGGGCGATGCCGATCCCCATGTGGAGATCGAGAAGTCGGAGCCGCAGAGGGGCAAGGTCGAGGCGGCGGCCGCCGACGGCAAGGTCGAGGACGACCTGAAGGCGAAGATCAAGAAGGCCAAGACCATCAACGCGGTCACGGACCTGATGCTCCACGCCGACACCCAGAAGACCCTCGCGGATCTGCCGGAGGGCATCCGCGACGAGATCCGCGACTTCGCCAAGGCGCGTCTCGTGGAACTCGGGTGGCCGACCAAGAAGGCGGCCTAACTTTCGCTGCGATCATGGGCGAGATGGCTTGACGATCATCTCGCCCATTTCTCTTTCCGCGCTTGCGTCCCGCGCTTCTGGTCTTTCCGATCGATGCCGAAATCCTCCGCCCTCCCTGCGGTCAGTCAGGACGCTCTCACTCTCACCGAACATCTCGTCGGCTCCGTCGAGCGGGTGACGTTCCACAACGACGAGACCGGTTTCTGCGTGCTGCGCGTCAAGGCGCGGGGGCACCGCAAGCCGGTCGCCGTCGTCGGCCACGCGCCGTCCGTCGCCATCGGCGAAGTGGTCGAGGCGAGCGGGGAGTGGCTGCACGATCGCAACCATGGCGTTCAGTTTCTTGCCGTCGAGCTGAAGACCGCGGCGCCGACAACGGCGGAAGACCTGCAGCGCTTTCTCGGGTCCGGTCTCCTGAAGGGTGTCGGCCCATCCGTTGCGCAGCGGCTCATCGCCTCCTTCGGTTCGCGCATCCTCGACGTGATCGAACAAAAGCCGCACGAGCTGACGCGCGTGCATGGCATCGGGATGGCGAAGGCGCTCGGCATCGGCGAGGCCTGGGCCGAGCATCGCGCCTTGAAGGACATCGCGGCCTTCCTGAACGCCCACGGCATCGGGGGCTTTCTGCTCGCGCGCATCTATCGCGCCTTTGGGATCGGGGCGATCGACACCATCAAGGCCAATCCCTATCGGCTTGCCCTCGATCTTCCAGGCATCGAGTTCGCCCTGGCCGATCAGGTCGCCACGCAGCTCGCCGTCGAGCCCACCGCCGATATCCGGCTGCAGGCGGGGCTTGCCACCGTTCTGTCGGATGCCGTGAAGGAGGGGCATTCGGGGCTGCCGGTCGATGACCTCCTGCGGCAGGCCAGCGTCCTGCTCGCGGTGCCGACGGACCGGCTGGCGCCCGTGCTCGACGCGCAATGCGCGGCCGGCCAGCTCGTCGCCGACGAGCTCGACGGACCTCGCCGCATCTTCCTCAAGAGCCTCTACGGGGCCGAGATTTTCATCGCCCAGCGCCTGAAGGAGATCGCGCAAGGGTTCCATCCCTGGCGCGGGCTCGATCCCGCGCACGTGATCGCCGAGGTCGAAGCCGCCACGGGCGTCTCCTACTCGGCCAGTCAGCGCGAGGCGCTGATCGCCTCCTGCGAGGCCAAGGTGCTCGTCGTCACCGGCGGCCCGGGCGTGGGCAAGACCACGCTCATCCGGAGCCTCACGCATCTATGCGCGAAGCATCAATTGCAGGTCGCTCTGTGCGCTCCGACCGGACGGGCGGCCAAGCGGCTCGCCGAGAGCACGGGCTTTCCCGCCAAGACCGTGCACCGGCTCCTCGAAGCCTCCGAGGGCGGATTCCGGCGCAACGCCAAGGCGCCGCTCGACTGCAATTTCCTCGTGGTGGACGAGGCGTCCATGCTCGATATCCGGCTCATGGCGGCTCTGTTGCGCGCCATGCCGGACGAGGCCTGCCTGCTCCTCGTCGGCGACGTGGATCAGCTTCCCTCCATCGGGCCGGGACAGATCCTCTCCGACATCATCGCCTCCGGGACCGTTCCGGTGGTGCATCTGCGGGAAGTGTTTCGCCAGGAGCGCGAGAGCCGCATCATCACCGTCGCGCACGCCATCAATCGCGGAATCGTGCCGGATCTTTCGCATCAGCCGGACTCGGATCTCTATTTCGTCGAGGCTGATACGCCGGCCGACGCCATCGCCAAGATGACGATCCTCATGCGCGATCGCATCCCGCGAAAATTCGGCCTCGATCCCGTGCGCGACGTGCAGGTCCTGTGCCCCATGAATCGCGGGCGGCTCGGCACTCACATGCTGAACGGCGAGTTGCAGCAGATCTTCAATCCGCCGGGAACCGAGAGCCTGCACCGGGCCGGCTGGATCTACGGGCCCGGCGACAAGGTCATGCAGGTGAGGAACGACTACGAGCGGGACGTTTATAACGGCGAGGTCGGCATCGTACGCGAGGTGGATCGGGACCACGGCGAACTGACGGTCGCCTTCGACGACAGGCCCGTGGTCTATACGCTCCGGGAGCTCGACGAACTGGCGCTCGCCTATGCGGTGACGATCCACAAGGCGCAGGGGTCCGAGTATCCGGCGGTGATCATCCCCGTGGCGTCGCAGCAGGCCTCCATGCTCCGGCGCAAGCTGCTCTATACGGGAGTGACGCGCGCAAGCCGACTCGTCGTCATGGTGGGAAGCCGGGCCGCCCTGGCGCAGGCCGTCACGCACGAGGATGAGCCGCGGCTGTCCAGGCTGCGGAACTGGCTGGAGGCCTGATCCCTTTTACGAGAGCGTGGAGCGCTCTATACTCGCTCCCCGGCAGCCGCCGATGAGGGATGTGAACGTGGTTCCTGGACAGGTCGAACATCAGGAGAGGAGGGTCCGGGCCGGGCTTCTGGCCGGAGCGGTCCTGTGCCTGGTCGCGTCGGGCGGCCTCTTGTGGTGGCGCTATGGCGGCGCCGTCTTCAACGATCTCGTGTCGACGACCCTGGCCTGGTGCCTCTAGATCTGTCCGTTCGCGATGTCCGGGCCAGCCCATGGCTCGTCTCGTTCCAGCGGAAGGGTGCGGTTGCGAGCTCCCTCAGACCCCTCCGGCCGGCCTGGCCCCCGTTCGGAGAGGCGAGGCCGGCCAGGATCGCTGCCTGCCGAAGGGTCTCCGGCGGCTGCCCATGATGAGCCAGGAAGCCGATCTCGATGGGGAGCGCCGTTGACTGTGGGCCGCTCTCCGCTAGACCCTGCCTCATGAGCAAAGGACGCTTCCGGCAGGCGTTCGGATCGGGTGCGGGGCAGCGTGCAAGTGAACATCCAAGTGAATATCCAAGTGAACACCCAAGTGAACATCGTCCAGACGGTTCGATATAGCATTGCATTCCTGGCGCGCCTCCGAGGCACGATCAAGCTCCCGAGAGTGCTGTTGCCGGTGGCCCTGATGGCGATGCCGTGCCTCGCGCAGGCCGAAGGCGTGAACATTCCGAACTTCTGGGATCCCAAGACCCAGCTCGATCGGCCCGATCTGCCGGCGACCCGGACGATTCGCTTTCTGGTGGACGACGATTTTCCGCCGCTGCACTTTCCGGGACCGGACGGCAATCCGACCGGACTGTCGGTGGAACTCGCGCGTGCGGCCTGCGAGCGCCTGGGCCTCACCTGCACCATCCAGGTCCGCCGGTTCGACATGCTGCTCGGGGCCCTGAACGAGCGGCAGGGCGATGTGGTCGCCGCGGCCATTCCCGTCACGACGGATCTGCGGGGTCGCTTCGCCGTCACGGCGCCGTATTTCAAGATCCCGGCCCGCTTTGCCGTGCGCAAGGATCGAAACCAGCCGGTTCCCGAGGCCAAGACCCTTCAGGGCAAGACCATCGGGGTCGTTGGGGGGACGGCTCACGAGGCTTACGCCAAGGCCTTCATGAAGGGCGGCACGCTCAAGCCCTATCCGGAGCTGGCGGCTGCCCAGTCGGCCCTCAAGGCCGGCGACATCGACTACCTGTTCGCCGACGGCCTCGGCCTTGCTCTCTGGATCGGGGGCGAGGAGGCCGGCGGATGCTGCGACTTCTCCGGAGGTCCCTACCTGGAAAGCCGTTTCTTCGGCGAAGGAATCGGGTTCATCACGCGGACCGAGGACGACACTCTGCGCCGAGCGCTCGATTTCGCCCTGCAGCAGTTGTGGAAGGAAGGGAAATACGCGGAACTTTACCTGCGTTTCTTCCCGATCAGCCCCTTCTGAAGCCTTGTGGGCTCGGCCGAAGGCGGCTTTACCGCATTGACCCCTGCGGGTCTCCTCCCTAGTGTGCCGCGCTTCTGGACGCATTTTCCGCAAGCACTAGGCCCATGTCTCACCCCCTGACCCTTGATCCTGCCCTGACCGAAGCCGCTCAGACCGCCACCGCCTGGCCTTTCGAGGAGGCGCGCAAGCTCGTCGAGCGGCTCAAACGGACGGGCAAGAAGGAGGCTCTGTTCGAGACGGGCTACGGTCCCTCGGGCCTGCCGCATATCGGCACCTTCGGCGAGGTCGCCCGCACCAGCATGGTGCGCCACGCCTTCCGGGTGCTGACCGGGGACAGCATTCCGACACGCCTCGTCGCCTTCTCGGACGACATGGACGGCTTGCGCAAGGTGCCGGACAACATCCCGAACAAGGATCTCGTGGCCTCGGCGCTCGGCAAGCCGTTGACGCAGGTGCCTGACCCATTCGGCACCCATGAGAGCTTCGCGCATCACAACAATGCGCGCCTGCGCGAATTCCTCGATGCCTTCGGCTTCGATTACGAGTTCCTGTCGGCGACCGAGTGCTACAAGGCCGGCCGCTTCGACAAGACCCTGCTCACCGTGCTCGAGCGCTACGATGCCGTGATGGCCATCATGCTGCCCTCCCTGCGAGAGGAGCGCCAGCAATCGTATTCGCCGTTCCTGCCGGTTCATCCGAAGACCGGCATCGTCATGCAGGTGCCGATCGACGAGCGCAGGCTCGATGCCGGCACCATCGTGTGGCGCGATCCCGATACGGGCGAGCGCTTCGAGACTCCGGTGACGGGCGGGCATGCCAAGCTGCAATGGAAGCCCGACTGGGCCATGCGCTGGGTGGCGCTCGGCGTCGATTACGAGATGGCCGGCAAGGACCTGATCGACAGCGTGAAGCTCTCCGGCGAGATCGCCAAGGCGCTCGGCGGCCTGCCGCCGGACGGGTTCAACTACGAGCTCTTCCTGGACGAGAAGGGCCAGAAGATCTCCAAGTCGAAGGGCAACGGGCTCACCATCGACGAGTGGCTCACCTACGGCACGCCGGACAGCCTTCGGCTGTTCATGTTCAGCAAGCCCCGCGAGGCGAAGAAGCTCTATTTCGACGTGATCCCGCGGCAGGTGGACGACTACCTGACCTTCCTGGAGAAGTATCCGGCGCAGGACACCAAGGCCCGCCTGATGAACCCGGTCTGGCATCTTCATGCGGGCGAGCCGCCGGCTCCCGAACTGGTGTCGTCCGGCGGAGGCAACCAGCCCGGCACGACGATCTCGTTCTCCATGCTGCTCAACCTGGTGGCCGTGGCGAATTCCGAGGATCCCGCGGTGCTGTGGGGCTTCATCCGCCGCTATGCGCCGGGCGTCTCGCCCGAAACGCATCCGCGCCTCGACAGCCTGGTCAAGCGTGCCGTCCGCTATTTCGAGGATTTCGTGAAGCCCCAGAAGGCCTATCGCCTCGCGGACGACGTGGAGGCCGCTTCCCTGCGGCGCCTGGAGGAGGCGCTCGGCTCCTTCGAGTCCGGGGAGCGCCCGGCCACCGCCGAGGCGATCCAGGAGGAGATCTACAACGTGGGGCGGGCCGAGCCTCGCTATCAGGACCTCAAGGCCAAGGGCGCGACGCCCGAGCGTCCGGGCGTGTCCATCGACTGGTTCAACACGATCTACCAGGTGCTGCTGGGCGAGCCCCGCGGTCCGCGCTTCGGCTCCTTCGTGGCTCTCTACGGCGTGAAGGAGACGCGGGCGCTGATCCGAAAGGCGCTCGAGGGCATTCTCGTGCGCGAGCACGAGGCCTTCCTGAAGGAGCGCGAGGCCGGCCGCGCGGCCTGAGCGCCGGCTATTGCCGGGCCCACATGATCCGGGCCGACCACGAGACCTCTTCGGCCGGGATCACCTGGTCTTCCTGGTCCTTGGCAAGGGACGACATCTCCAGGGTCTTGGCCGAGCGGCGCTTGAGCTCCTTGGCCAGGATCGCGCCGGACGTCGTGCATACGACGACCCGGTCGCCCTTGCGGGTGCTGGCCGTCGGCGAGACGATGAGAACGTCCCCATCGCGATAGAGCGGAGCCAGGGCGTCACCCGTCACCTCGAGCGCGAAGACCTTTTCCTGCCCGAAATCGGGAAACTCGATCTCGTCCCAGCCAGGGCCCTCGTTGGGCATGCCTTCGTCGTTGAACACCTTGCCGGAGGCCGCCTCTTCCATGCCGATCAGCGGGATCATGGAACGGCGCAACGAACCGGAGGGCTCGACGAGGCGGAGGAAATCCTCCAGGGTCGCGCCCGTGGCTTTCAGGATTTTCGAGATCGACTCCGTGGAAGGCCATCGTTCCCGGCCCTCGGGACTCACGCGCTTCGACTTGTTGAAGCTGGTCGCGTCGAGACCGGCCTTGCGAGCCAGTCCTGAAGCGGTCATGCCATGACGTGATGCCAACGCATCGATAGCAGCCCAGACGCGCTCGTGAGATAACATCGTACTAACCTTCGCTAGGAGCGAAATCAGTGAAAGCGAACCTATAACTAGGAATTAAATGTGACCGAAAACTTAGACATTTGCCAGCAGTCTATTGAGACAATATGTCTAATTTGGGTTGCTCCTGATGTGACGTGCGGATACTCAAGACTTCATGACCATTATTTTTAAAATTTGCCCTGCTTTGCTTTGGCAGGAGGCCGAAAACGCCGGATCCTTCGAAGGAGCGCCCATCGATATCCAAGATGGGTACATCCATTTTTCAACAGAAAATCAGGTCTATGAAACCGCCGAAAGGCACTTCGCCGGGCAGGACGGTCTCCTGCTCGTCGCCGTCGAGGCCGATTCGCTTGGCGAGGCTCTCCGCTACGAGCCTTCCCGGGGAGGGGACCTGTTCCCGCACCTCTATGCCGCGCTGCCCCTTTCCGCCGTCCGGTGGGTGAAGCCGGTTCCCCTCGGCCAGGATGGTCGGCACATCTTTCCGGATCTCTCCCAATGATCGGCACGCTCTTTTCCCTGGCCAGACCCGCTCTCCACGCGCTGGACGCCGAGACGGCGCACCAGTTGACGATCCGGGGCCTGTCGCTGATGCCGGTCTCGCCGGCGCCCGCGGACGATACCCGTCTCGCCGTCGACGTGTTCGGCCGGCATTTCCCCAATCCGGTCGGGCTCGCGGCAGGCTTCGACAAGCAGTGCGAAGTGCCCGACCAGCTCCTCGGCCTCGGCTTCGGGTTCGTCGAACTCGGCGGCGTGGTGCCGAAGCCGCAGGAGGGCAACCCGCGGCCACGGGTTTTCCGACTGGCTCGCGACGAAGCCGTCATCAACCGGTTCGGCCTCAACAGCGACGGGCTCGATGCGGCCCGGCAGCGGCTCGCCAGCCGGCGCGGGCGCCCGGGGATCGTTGGCGTCAATATCGGGGCGAACAAGGATTCCGCCGACCGCATCGCCGATTACGTCCTGTGCATCGAGCGCCTCTGCGGGCTCGCCGATTTCCTGACGATCAACGTCTCCTCGCCGAACACCCCGGGACTGCGCGATCTGCAGGGTGAGGCGTTCCTGGACGATCTCCTGGCCCGGAGCATGGACGCTCGTGACAGAGCCGATCAGGGCCGGCGCAAGACGACCGTTCTGCTGAAGATCGCTCCCGATATCTCTCTCGACACGCTCGATGCGATCGTGGCCACGGCGCTCAAGCGCGGCATCGACGGCCTGACCGTCTCCAATACCACGGTTGCCCGGCCCGACAGCCTGAAGGACAGGGCGCTCGCCTCTGAAATGGGGGGCCTGTCGGGCAAGCCCTTGTTCGTGCCGTCCACGCGGCTTCTTGCCGAGACGTTCCTGCGCGTGGAGCGCAAGCTCCCGCTCATCGGGGTCGGCGGGGTCGATTCGGCGGATGCCGCCTGGGCCAAGATCCGCGCGGGAGCGAGCCTTGTGCAGCTCTACTCGGCCATGGTCTACAAGGGACCCGGCCTCATCGGGGACATCAAGCGGGGGCTGCTGCAGACCCTTGAGCGTGAGAAGTCATCGCTGGATCTGGCCCTCGGACGCGATGCGTCGGCGATCGCACAAGGCCGCATCTAAAGCATCGGACCCAAAAGTGGACTTGCACTTTTGGGATCCATCCGATGCTTTCTTCTTGAATGAGAGCATCGGTCAGAACGGAAAACCGGATCCACTTTTCCGTCCGATGCTCTAGGACGTCCTCAAGCATCGGACGTGGACCCGACCTCAAGCCCGATGCGTCACGCTTTTGTTGTGGAGCATCGTTTCACGCAAAACCGGTTCCCACTTTCGCGCCCGATGCTCTAGGCTCGAGACAGGCCCGCGAACGTTTTCCTCGCCAGCCGCGGATAGAGAACGAACTGACCGAGCCCTCGCGCGCTCAGGAACGCCAGGAGAGCGATCCAAAGCGCCGTGTTGCCGAGAGTTCCCGCAGCCAGAAGAATGGCCCCGTAGATCACGAACGCGATCACCATCAGGTCACGCATGGACCGGGTCCAGGTCGCACCCGTGTAGATGCCGTCGAACGCGAAGGCGGCGGCGCCGAAGAACGGGGTCAGGGCGGCAAAGACCAGATAGTCCCGCGCGTAGGAGCGCACATCCGGGTTCGTCGACACGAAGTCGATGAAGAGCCCGCCGCCGGCCAGGAAGAGCCCCGAGACGGCGAGGCCGAAGCCGAGGCTCCATCCCAGGCTCAACCGGATGGCGCGCCGGAAGCCGGCCTCGTCGCGGGCGCCGATGCTCTGGCCGCACAGGGTCTCGGCCGCGGTGGCGAACCCGTCGAGGAAATAGCCGCCGATCAGGAACATGTTGTAGAGCACCGCATTCGCCGCGAGCGTGACGTCGCCCGAGCGCGCCCCGAGCGCGCTGAAGATCGAGAAGGCGAGGATCAGCGCCACATTGCGGATCATGATGTCCCGGTTCATGGCGAGCGTCTGCAGCATCGCGGCCCGATTCAGGACCTCGTGCCATGTGACGGCGAGCGGGCTGGAGCCGAGACGGCGCAGGACCAGGATGCCGAGGCCCGCGCCCAGCACCTCGGCCAGGGCCGTGCCGACGGCCGCGCCCGCGATGCCGAGACCGAAGCCGAGGACCAGGGTCATCGTGAACACGATGTTGGCCACGTTGATCGCCACCTGCAGCAGCAGGCCGAGATCCGTGCGGCCCCGTCCCAGGGTCGATCCCAGGATCACGTAGTTCGCCAACGTGAAGGGGGCTGCCCAGATCCGGATGAAGAAATAGGTCGACAGGGCCTCGGTCACCGCCTGGCTCGCGCCCGCCATGGAGAAGGCGACGGCCGCGATCGGCCACTGAAGCAGGATCAGCAGGAGGCCCGTCGCCCCGGCGACCAGAATGGCCCGGGCGAGGGTCAGATCGATCTCGTGCCGGTCGCCGGCGCCGGTCGCCTGGGCGGTCAGGCCGGCGGTCGCCATGCGCAGGGATCCGAAGCTCCAGAACACGAAGTCGAAGATCACGGCGCCGAGCGCCACCGCTCCGAGCAGATGCGCCTCGCCCAGCCGCCCGATCACCGTCGCGTCGACGAGGCCGAGCAACGGCGTCGTCACATGCGACAGGGTCATCGGCAGGGCGAGCGCCAGGATGCGGCGGTGGGAGATGTCCAGGCGCCGAGCGGGCGCAGTTCCGTCCATGATGGGCCCCGGAGACCTCAGCGCCGGCTGCCGAACAGGCGCGAGATGAGCCAGAGCGGCACGACGATGATCGCCCCGTAGAGGATCCAGAGGCCCACCTCTTCCACCGTCTCGAGGCTGAGGTCGAGGACGGAGCTGATCCAGTTGAACAGGCCCTCGATCAGCCCGAAGGGCGTGATGTCGAGGAACGCCAGGAAAGCGCCGACCAGAAGGGACAGGAAGATCAGCTTCACCAGCACGGAGCCGGGGGAGCCGCCGAGAAAGCGGTTCAGGTTGGACATGTCCTCATCTCGTCAGAAAGCGTAACTGGACCTGGTGCGTTGCGTGTGCTTCATCGCAAGGGCCGGCGATGAACGCAACCCAATCCGAGCCTCGCATGATCGATCCTGCCGTTTTCGACCCCTCCGCCATCAGCGACGAGATCCGCGCCCAGAACGCCGAGATCGTGGCGAAGCTCGCGGCACTGCCCGATCCGATGTCGGTGCCGCCCGCTCTGGTCCGGGAGCGGCGGCGCCAGGGCCTGGGACCTTTCCCCCAGATGCCGTCGAGCCGCCGGGCCCGGGCGGTCACCATCGATGGGCCGGCCGGGCCCATCCCCTTGCGCATCATCGCTCCCGAGAACCCGCGCGGCGTCTATCTGCACATCCACGGCGGCGGCTGGACCTGGGGCACGGCGGACGAGCAGGATCCCTGGCTCGACCGTCTGGCGGAGCGCTGCGGGCTGGCCGTGGTGTCCGTGGAGTACCGGCTCGCCCCCGAGGATCCTTATCCGGCAGCGCCCGACGATTGCGAGGCGGCGGCCCTCTGGCTCGTCCGGGAGATGGAGAGCCGTTTCGGCACCACGCGCCTGTTCATCGGCGGCGAGTCGGCCGGGGCGCATCTTTCGGCCGTGACGATCCTGCGCCTGCGGGACCGGCACGGCCTGACGCCCTTCCGGGGCGCCAACCTGTTCGCCGGGTGCTACGATCTCTCCCTCACGCCGAGCGTCCGGCTTTGGGGCAGCGAGCGGCTGATCCTCAATACCAACGACGTGAAGGTTTTCGCGGACAATTTCTGCGGACGGGCGCCCGACCGGCGCGATCCCGACATCTCGCCGCTTTACGCCGACCTGAAGGGCCTGCCGCCGGCCCTGTTCTCGGTCGGCACGAAGGACATGCTTCTCGACGACAGCCTCTTCATGGGGGCCCGCTGGGCGGCCGCCGGCAACCGGACCGAGCTCGCCCTCTGGCCGGGCGGCTGCCACGTGTTCATCCGCTTCGACAGCGGCCTGTCGGACCAGGCGCTGGCGCGGATCGACGGGTTCATCGCGGGGCTTTAATCTGCTCCGGCCGGGGAGGGGCGCTGGGTCACGCCGATCTTGGACGCCGCGATGACCGCCTGGGTGCGGCTGTCGACGCCGAGCTTGTCGAGGATGGCCGAGACATGCGCCTTCACGGTCGCTTCCGAGACGCCGAGCTCGTAGGCGATCTGCTTGTTGAGCAGGCCCTCCGACAGCATGGTCAGGACGCGGACCTGCTGCGGGGTGAGAGTGCCGAGGCGGCGGACGAGATCAGCCGTCTCCGCATCCTCCGAGGCCGAGAGGTCCACGTCCGGCGGGGTCCAGGTGTCGCCGGCCAGCACCGCCTGGATGGCGCCGCCGATGAGGTCCGTGTCGATCGACTTCGGGATGAAGCCCGAGGCGCCGAAATCCATGGCGCGGCGGATCACGGTGGGCTCCTCCGTCGCGGACACGATCACGACGGGCAGTTCCGGATACTGGGCGCGCAGCGACATCAGCCCGGAAAAGCCCTGCACGCCCGGCATCGTCAGATCGAGCAGGATCAGGTCGACGTCCCGCTCCTGGGTCAGGGTGGCGTTCAGGTCCTCCATGCCGCTCGCCTCGACCACCCGGGCCTGCGGCATGCTGGACGCGACGGCCTGCCTCAATGCCCCCCGGAACAACGGATGGTCATCGGCAATGATGATCGTGGTGGTTTGACTTTGCACGTGTGCCTTCTCCCACGAGACGCTTGCTTGAGCCTTAGCCGCATCCCCGATGAAATGGCAAGCTGGCAATCGAAAACCTCTGCCAATCTAAGGGAAAGTACGGAGGCTTCCCATGGCATCATGTGGATTATGCCCCGATGAGATGGAAGACCAGGTCGCGGCGGTGCGGTCTGTCCCGGTGCTCCGCCACGTAGAGTCCCTGCCAGGTTCCCAGGGCCAGCCGCCCCTCGGCCACGGGGATGCTCAAGGAGACGCCCGAGAGCACGGTCCGGATATGGGCCGGCATGTCGTCCGGGCCCTCGGTCTTATGGACATAGCCGGCGTTCCGCGGCGCCAGGCGATCGAAGGCGGTCAGCAGGTCCCGGCGGACATCCGGGTCGGCATTCTCCTGGATCAGGAGCGAGGCCGAGGTGTGCCGGCAGAAGACGGTCAGAAGGCCGTGCCGGATCCCCGTCCCGGCCACCCAGCGCGCCACCGCGTCCGTGATCTCGGTGAAGCCCTGACCCCGCGTGTCGACGCCGAGCCGTCCGCTGGCCTGGCGCGTGGTCTGGCCTTCCGACAGGGTCTCGATCCTCATCCCTTCCGCCTCTTCGCCGCCTTGTCCTGGAGGGGATAGACCTCCTCCTCGCCCCGCTCCAGGATCTTCTCCAGGGTCTCGATCCGGTCGGCCTCCGCGGCGGGCTTGTCCCAGCGGATGCGGTTGATGCGGGGAAAGCGCATGGCGACGCCCGACTTGTGCCGGGTCGAGCGCTGGAGCCCCTCGAAGGCCACTTCCAGCACGAGGCCCCGGTCCTTGCCGTATTCCACCTCCCGCACCGGCCCGAAGCGGTTGACCGTGTGGTTGCGGACATAGCGGTCGAGCTTCACCAGCTCCTCGTCGGTGAAGCCGTGATAGGCCTTGCCGACCGGCACCAGCTCCTCGCCGCCTGGGCCCTCGCGCCAGACCCCGAAGGTGTAGTCGGAATAGAAGGACGAGCGTTTCCCGTGGCCGCGCTGCCCGTACATCATGACCGCATCGACCAGGTAGGGATCGCGTTTCCACTTGTACCAGTAGCCCTTGGGGCGGCCGGGAAGATAGGGGCTGTTCGCCCGCTTGACCATGCAGCCCTCGATGGCGTCCGCGTCCGGCCCGGCCCCGACGGAGGCCGGATCGGCCCGGGCGGCGGCGAGATCCTCCCAGGTCGTGAACGGCACCATGGGCGAGAGGTCGATGCGCGGATCGTCGAGGCGGGCGACGAGCGCCTCCAGGCGCTTGCGGCGCTCGGCGAACGGGAGGGCGCGCAGGTCCTCCTCGCCCTCGAACAGGATGTCGTAGACCCGCAGATGAGCCGGAAACTCGGCGATCAGCTTCGGCGTCACGGCCTTCCGGTTCAGGCGCTGCTGGAGCACGTTGAAGCTCTGCACGCGCCCCTCGCGCACGATCAGCAACTCGCCGTCGATGGCACCCTCGAAGTTCAGCGCCTCCACGAGATCCGGAAAGGCCCGGGAGACGTCCTCGCCGGTGCGGGAATAGATCCGCCTCACGGGGCGTCCGTCGCTGCCGTGGCCGGCGGCGGCCTGGAGCCGGATGCCGTCCCATTTCCACTCTGCCAGGAACTCGGACGCTTCCAGCTTCTCGAAATCCTCGTCCTCGAGGGGGTGCGAGAGCATGGACGGGCGGAACGGTGCGGGATTGCCGGATTCGGGCTTGGGCCCGCGCCCCTCGACCCAGGCAAAAAGGTCCTCGTAAGGCGCCTCCAGCCCGTGCCAGACCAGCTCGACCTCGTCGGGCTCGATCTCCCCGAGCTGGGCGACCGCCGTCTTGGCGAGCCGCGCCGAGACGCCGACCCGCAGCTCCCGGGTGATCAGCTTGATCAGCGCCCAGCGCCCGGTTTCGTCGAGCGCGTCCATCCATTCGGCGACGCGGGCCGGCAGATCGCTCTTGCTCGTGGTCGCGAGCGTCTCGATGACTTCGGTCAGGGTCGGAACATGGGGCGGCGGGTTGTTGTGACCGATGGTGGGTGCGTCGTCCGAGGCCGGGGCCACGCTCTCGTGTCCGGGCGAGGGCCAGATCAGGGCCACGGTCTCGGCGAGATCGCCCACGTAATGGTAGGACATGCGGAAGAGCTCCGGATCGGTGCGCTCCTCCACGAGGCCGCGGATCAGGGCGGGCTTGGCCTCCTTGAACATGAGCGCCCCGGTCATGGCCGCCAGCGCATAGCCGCGGTCGGGGTCCGGGGTATGGCGGAAATAATCGGTCAGCAGCCGCAGCTTGGCGTTGCGGCGGGGCTCGTAGCCGAGGCGGTCGAGGAGGGCGGCGAAGCGGTTCATGCGGCGTCTCCCGTCCCCGCATCCGCCGCGGGAGCCTCCTCGGCCTCGCCCTCGTCGCCATAGCCCAGCATGTGCAGGGGCCGGGCCCGGATGCCGTGGGTGGTGCACCAATGGACCAGCGCATCCTCCTGGCCGTGGGTGACCCAGACCTCGCCGGCGCCGGTCTCCCGGATCGTGCGGCAGAGGTCGTCCCAGTCGCAATGGTCGGAGATCACCAGGGGCAGCTCGACGCCCTTCTGCCGCGCCCGCGCCCGCACGCGCATCCAGCCGGACGCGAAGCAGGTGACGGGGTCGGGAAAGCGGCGGGACCACAGGTCCTGGATCGCCGAGGGCGGGCAGATCACGATGGCGCCCGCGAGCTTCGACCGTTCCGCGGCCAGCACCTTCGGGGTCTCGCCCAGGGGAATGCCCTCCGACTTGTAGAACTCGGTCAGGCGCTCCATGGCGCCATGCAGGTAGATCGGCCGGTCGTAACCCTCCTCGCGCAGCAGCGCCATGACCCGTTGCGCCTTGCCGAGCGCATAGGCGCCGACGATATGGGCGCGCTCCGGGAACAGGGCGGCGGAATCGAGGAGCTTGCGGACCTCGGCGCGGGTGTCCGGATGGCGGAAGACCGGCAGGCCGAAGGTCGCCTCGGTGATGAAGACGTCGCAGGGCACGACCTCGTAGGGCCGGCAGGTCGGGTCCTCCGCCCGCTTGTAATCGCCCGACACCACGACCCGGGTGCCGCCCGCCTCGATGGCGATCTGCGCCGATCCGAGCACGTGGCCGGCCGGGGTGAAGCGCACGGTCACGTCGCCGACGCGCAGGCTCTCGCCCAGGGGGGCCTCCTGCGTGGCGTCGGCGAAATCCGCCCCGTAGCGCACGGCCATGATGAGCAGGGTCTCCCGGGTCGCCAGGACGGACCGGTGTCCCGAGCGGGCATGGTCGGAATGGCCGTGGGTGATCAGTGCCCGCTTCACGGGCCGGACCGGATCGATGTGGAACTCGCCGAGGGGGCAGTAGAGCCCTTGCGGTGTCTGGGTGAGGATGTCGGTGGAACGCAGCGCCATGGGTGAGAATATAGGGTTCGGCCGTTTGATGTCAGGCGGAGGGATAATGCTGCCCATGGGAATGGGCTCCATCGCGGCGCCGGATCGGCCCCGCTCCGTCCGGCCCCCGTCAGGACCGGTCACGACATGCGGAGGGCGTCATCGCCGGGTCGCACCACCCTCGCACGTCGTCACCGGCCTTAGGCCGGTGATCCCGATGAGGTGAAACGCCGCGCCTCACCGCATCGGGATGGCCGGCAAGAGGCAGGTCATGATCGGCCGGCCATGACGGGGAGGGCGTCAGCCAGACCCGTGGGATGGCCCGGACGGCACGCCATTGACAGCCTCGTTTCTCTCCCGCATCCAAGCGCCATGCCGCACGCCGCCACCGCCCGATCCACCGGCGATTTCCACGCCGATCGCCGCTATGAATATGCCCGCGCCGCTTTCGAGGAGGGCGACTTCGAGGCCGCCGCCGACCTGGCCCGTCAGGTGCTCGAGCTCGTCCCGGACTTCGCTCCCGCCCAGGCCATGCTCGGCCGCGCCGCCGCCGAACTGGGCTCGGCGGAAGAGGCGGTGAACGCCCTGCATCGCGCCCTCGCGCTCGAGCCGGAGGATGCGCTGGGCGTACGGCTCGACCTTGCTCGCCTCGGTGCGCTCGCGCCCGAGGATGCGATCACGGACGGCTACGTGCGGGCACTCTTCGACGATTACGCCCCTAAATTCGACCGGCACCTGACGAGAAGCCTCGCCTATCGCGGCCCGGCGCTGATCGCCGACGCCCTGCGCCGGGCGTGCTCCAGGCGGATGCGGGAGTATCGTTTCGGCGCCAGTCTCGATCTCGGTTGCGGCACGGGGCTGATGGCGCAGGAACTCGCAGGATGCTGCGCGTCCATCGAAGGCGTCGATCTCTCGCCGCGCATGCTCGAGAAGGCGCAGAAGACGAAGCTCTACGATGCCCTGCACGAGGGCGAACTCGTGGCGTTCCTCGACGGCCGCCGGACGGGCGAGGCCGATCTCGTGGTGGCGGCCGACGTGTTCGTCTACATGGCGGCGCTCGATGCCGTGTTCCGCGAGGCACACCGCGTGCTGGGGCGCGAAGGGCTTTTCGCCTTCACCGTACAGGCGCATGAGGGCGACGGCTACGTCCTCGGCCCGGATGCCCGCTACGCGCACAGTGAATCCTACCTGCGGGCGCTTGCGGACGATGCGGGATTCGACGTCGTAATTTTCGAGCGCGTCTCGACCCGGGAGGATCGCGGCGTGCCGGTTCCCGGGTTGCTCGTCGTGATGCAACGCTAGAGCATCGGGTCCACTTTTGGGTCCGATGCTCGAGCCCTTGAGCGGCGCACCGTTCGGGCCCCTGTCTTGATCGCTCGGCCGATCCACCACCCCGTCATCACCGGCCTTGTGCCGGTGATGACGAAGCCGACGGGCCTCTGACCCATCCTCCGAACCACGCTGCCTCGTGCCGGGGGCCTACTCGGCCCGCGTCGACGGGTGCGGGGCGCTCTCGTAGCAGCCGGCCACCGATTGATCGAAATCGATCACCGAACCGGTCATCATGCCGGATTCCGAACTGCACAGGAACGCCACGGCGCGCGCCACCTCCGCCGGCTCCAGCAGGCGGCCGAAGGGCTGCTCCTTCATGGCCTTCTCCAGCCAGCCGTCCTGGGCATCGTGGTAGGTCTTCATGATCCGGTCCTCACCGGGGGTGTTCATCCAGCCGATGTTCAGGGCGTTCACCCGGATGCGCCAGGGCATGAGGCTGAAGGCGGCGTTCTTGGTCAGCGTGGCCAGCGCGCCCTTGGAACCGCTATAGGCGGTGATGAAGGGCTGGCCGCCATGGGCCGACATGGACAGGATGTTGACCATCGCGCCCTCGATCCTCTCGCGCCGCATGATCCTGGCGGCCTCCTGCATGAGGAAGAAGGGCGCGCGCACGTTGACCGCGAACATGCGGTCGAACAGTTCCGGGCTCGTGTCGAAGATCGTGCCGCGGTCGGTGATGCCGGCCGCGTTCACCAGCACGTCGACGCGCCCGAACACGGTGTCCGCCCGCGCTGTGACCTGACGGGCCTCGTCGACGCTTTCGAGATCGGCCTGCACGAACTCCGTATGGCATCCCTGTTCCGAGATCGCGCGGGCCACCGCATGCCCGCGCTCCGCGTTGCGGCCGCAGATCACGATGCCCTTGGCGCCGCGTTCGGCGAAGGTGCGGGCGATGGCCTCGCCCAGCCCTTGCGTCCCCCCGGTCACGACGGCGACGGCGTTCTGAAACTGGAAGTCGTGCGGCATGGCGTGTGCCTTTTCATTCTCGTTGCTGGCGTTGCCCAAGCTGACGGGATCGCGGGCCGGATGGCAAGGGCTTTGGTGCAAGGGCTTTGGTCAATGTCTACACGGTCAGTTCCTTGACCATTTCCCAGCAGGGGACCGGGACGGGGCCGGTCCGGGTCTCGGCGTCCTCGGTGATGGTGGCCGTGCAGCACCAGCCGCAGCGTTCGTAGAACGAGCGGGCGCCGTGATTGCCGACCAGGCAGCGCAGACGGGCCCTGTCGAAGCCGCTGGCCCAGATCGCGTGTTCGCTCGCCTGCAGGAGCGCGCGCCCGATCCCGAGGCGCCGGCCCTCGCGGGCCACGTAGAGCTGGCCGAGCAGGTTGTCCGCCCAGGCGGCGAAGCCGAGCAGCCGGCCTTGCCCGTAGACGGCCAGCGGCGGCACGGGGAGCCGCTTCACCCGCTCGATGAAGAAGGCCTCGTCGCGATGCTCGGCCACGCTCGAGGGCTGCAGCGGCGCCTGCGTCTCCAGCCAGACCGCGTGATAGAGCCGGCCGATGGCCTCCAGCTCATCGTCTTCGGCTGCGCGAAGCTCCTCGCTCATCGTCCACCCCTCGTGCCGCCATCATGGTAATTTTGTTTCGTTCGTCAAGACGCGGTCTGGCGAATGGCACACCGTACCTTATCTTGAGGACAGATGTCCCACGCGCCGGCCTCCCTCCTCCCAAAGATCTTCCGCGACTGGTTCAGGCACCGAGGCTGGACGCCCCGGGAGCACCAGCTCGACCTGCTCGCCAAGGCCCGGGAGGGCCGCTCGGTGCTGCTCGTGGCGCCGACGGGGGCGGGCAAGACCCTCGCGGGCTTCCTGCCGAGCCTGGTGGAACTGGCCGGGCGGGAACCGAGTCGCGGCACGGCCAAGGACAGGCGCGGCCTCCACACCCTCTACATCTCCCCCCTCAAGGCGCTGGCCACCGACATCGCCCGCAATCTCGAGGCGCCCGTGCAGGAGATGGGGCTTCCCATCCGCATCGAGACGCGCACCGGCGACACGCCCTCCCACAAGCGCGCCCGGCAGATCGAGCGCCCGCCGGACATCCTGCTCACCACGCCGGAGCAGCTGGCGCTGCTGCTCGCCCACGCGGAGGCGCGGGAGTTCTTCAAAGATCTGCGCCGGGTGGTGCTGGACGAGCTGCATTCCCTCGTCACATCGAAGCGCGGCGACCTGCTGTCGCTGGGGCTCGCGCGGCTTGTCGCCATCGCCCCCCAGGCGACCGCCGTGGGGCTGTCCGCCACGGTGCGCGAGCCGGACGATCTCAGGCGCTATCTGGTGCCGCAGCGCTCGCCGTCCCGGTCCGAGGGCGGGGCGGAGCGCGGTGAGCTTGCCGACCTCGTCGTCGTGCAGGGCGGCGCGCAGCCGGACATCCGCATGCTCGAGATCGACGAGCGCCTGCCGCTCGCCGGCCACACCGCCTCGCTCTCCATGCCGGCGATCTACGATCTCATCCGGGCGCACAAGACCACCCTCGTCTTCGTCAACACGCGGCTGCAGGCGGAATACACGTTCCAGGAGCTCTGGAAGCTCAATGACGACAACCTCGCCATCGCGCTCCATCACGGCTCCCTCGACGTGTCGCAGCGCCGCCGCGTGGAAGAGGCGATGGCGGCAGGAAAATTGAAGGCCGTGGTGTGCACCGCGACTCTCGATCTCGGGATCGACTGGGGCGACGTGGATCTCGTGGTGAACGTGGGCGCGCCCAAGGGGGCGTCGCGGATCATGCAGCGCATCGGCCGCTCGAACCATCGCATGGACGAGCCGTCGGAGGCCTATCTCGTGCCGGCGAACCGCTTCGAGATCCTGGAGTGCCGCGCGGCGTTGGACGCGGTGCACGAGGCCGCGCAGGACACGCCGGATGCGCGCATCGGCGCCCTCGACGTGCTCTGCCAGCACATCCTCGGCATGGCCTGCGCCGAGCCGTTCAAGCTCGACGGCCTGTACGAGGAGGTGCGCTCCGCCGCGCCCTATGCCGGCCTGACCTGGGAGGATTTCGAGGCCTGTGTGGCCTTCGTGGCGACAGGCGGCTACGCGCTGCGCGCGTACGAGCGCTTCGCCAAGATCGTGAAGGGCAAGGACGATCTGTGGCGCGTGCGCGACGCGAAGGTCGCGCAGCAATACCGGCTGAACGTGGGCACCATCGTCGAATCCAGCATGATCAAGGTGCGGCTCGGCAAATCGGCGCGCTCGCGGCCCGGCACCGTGCTGCCGCGGGGGCGCATCCTCGGCGAGATCGAGGAATATTTCGCCGAGACGCTGACGCCGGGCGACACCTTTCTCTTCGCCGGCGAGGTGCTGCGCTTCGAGGGCATCTCCGAGGACGAGGTGCTGGTGACCCGCGCGGGCGCCGGCACCGACCCGATGATCCCGTCCTACGAGGGTGGCAAGTTCCCGCTCTCGACCTTCCTGGCCGCGCGGGTGCGGCAGATCCTCGCCGATCCCTTCGAGTGGGACCGGCTGCCGGCGCAGATGACCGAGTGGCTCCTGCAGCAGCGCCGGCGCTCGCTCCTGCCCGGGCCCCGCGACCTCCTGGTGGAGACCTTTCCCCGCGGCAACCGCTTCTACATGACCTGCTTTCCCTTCGAGGGACGGCTGGCGCACCAGACGCTCGGCATGCTGCTCACCCGTCGCCTCGAGCGGGCGAAGCTCAAGCCCCTCGGGTTCGTGGCCAACGATTACGGCATCGCGGTCTATGCCTCGGGCGACATCGCCGGCCGCGCCGCGCGCGATCCCGCCTTCATGGACGACCTGTTCTCCGAGGACATGCTCGGCGACGATCTCGAGGACTGGCTCGCCGAATCCTCGCTCATGAAGCGCACCTTCCGCCAATGCGCGGTGATCGCCGGCCTCATCGAGCGCCGCTTCCCGGGCGAGAAGAAGACCGGCCGCCAGGTCACGATCTCCACCGACCTCGTTTACGACGTGCTGCGCAAGCACGAGCCCGACCATGTGCTCCTGCGCGCCGCGCGGGCGGATGCGGCAACGGGACTCCTCGACGTGAGGCGCCTGGGCATGATGCTAGAGCGCATCCGGGGGCGAATCATCCACAAGCCGCTCGACCGGGTTTCTCCTTTGAGCGTGTCCGTCATGCTGGAGATCGGCCGCGAGCGCGTCTATAGCGACAACGCGGACGAGATTCTGGCCGAGGCGGAAGCGGCGCTTCTCGACGAGGCTTTGGCGTGACGGCATTGCGGAAGAACAAACAGACAACACACGAGATCGAGCTGGCCGGGCAGCTGGCGCTCCTCGACCTGACGGGCGCCCTGTATCTGCCCGCCCACGACGCCCTGCTCGTGGCCGATCTCCATTTCGAGAAGGGCTCGTCCTTCGCCCGGCGCGGCATGATGCTGCCGCCCTACGACACCCGCGAGACCCTGATGGCGCTCTCCGATGCGGTGGTCCGCTTCGGTCCGAAGACCGTCGTGGCGCTCGGTGACAGCTTCCACGACATCGGCGGGCCGGACCGTCTCGGCGACGACGAGCGCGCCACTCTCGCCGAGGTCCAGGCGGGCCGCGACTGGATCTGGGTCACGGGCAATCACGACCGCATTCTGCCCGACAGCATCGGCGGGCAGGTGGTGGACGAGATGGCGCTCGGCTCGCTGACGCTTCGCCATGAGCCGGCTCACGGAGAGCAGGCGGAGATCGCCGGTCATCTGCACCCGGTCGGCAAGGTGGTCATGCGCGGACGCGCCACCCGCCGCCGCTGCTTCCTCACAGACGGCCGGCGCTGCGTCATGCCGGCGCTCGGCGCCTATGCGGGCGGGCTGAATGCCTGCGACGCCGCCTTCAAGCCGCTCTTCCCGGACGGCTTCACGGCGCATCTCATCGGCACCGAGCGCATCTTCGCCATCGCCCGGGCGATGCTCTGCCGGGATTGAGGAGAGCCCTTGTCCTCGACGTCATGGCCGGGCTTGTCCCGGCCATCCCGATCGGAAAGGCACGGCGTTCCCGGCAATCGAGATCACCGTCCGGTGCCGTCCCTCCGTCGAGGCCCTGTCGGGCCCGACACGACCTACCCCGTGGTCTTGCCGACCGGCGCCTCCGAGAACCGCGCCTGCCGGGGCGCGAGCTCATGGCCCTGCGGCTGGGTGAGGATCCCGTAGAGCTCCGGCCGGCGGCCGCGGATCCAGCGTCGGCCGGTGGCGAGCGGCAGGAGATCGAGGTCGAGATCGGCCACCACCAGGGCGTCCTGGGCCTTCCAGGTCTCGGCCACGATGCGGCCGTAGCAGTCGATGATCATGGCGTTGCCCGTGCGCACCTCGCCGTCGTCTTCGCCGACGCCGTTGGCGAAGAGCAGGAAATAACCGTTGTCGTGGGCGCGGGCCGGCAGCCAGCGCAGCAGCCATTCGCGTCCCTTCGGCCCCCGGAACTCGGCCTCGATGGCCTCCGGATCGCCATGGCGGTTCTCCCAGAGGGCGGGGTCGATGAGCCCCATGGCCTGGGGGCTGCGGGACAGGCACCCGCCGGTCTGGTGCGGCGCCATGACCACATCGGCGCCGAGCAAGGCGGTGGCGCGGGCGTTCTCCACGAGGTTGTTGTCCCAGCAGATGAGAACCCCGATCTTCACCCCCCACGGCGTGTCGAAGACCGTGTAGCTGTCGCCGCTTGCGATGTGGTCGCTCTCGAAGGCGTGGAGCTTGCGGTGGCGGTGAACCTGGCCGTCCGGCAGGCAGACCACGTAGGTGTTGAACAGGCGCCCGTCGTCGGCGCGCTCGATCAGGCCGACCCCGATGGCCATGTGGTGGCGGGCCGCGAGGGCGAGGACGGCCTGCGTGGAGGGGCCAGCCGGCACCGGTTCGGCCAGCGCGTCCAGCCGCTCGCGTCCGAGGTTGCGCACGTGCCAGTAGCCCGTGAGGCACATCTCCGGAAAAGCCAGGATCTTGACGCCCTGATCCGCAGCCTCGCGGGAGAAGCGCTCCACCACCGCCATGTTGGCGGTCTTGTCGTCGGCCTTGTGATGGAACTGAACCGTTCCGCACCGGAGCATCATGATGCCATTCTCCCTGCATGCGCCATCGGCAGGATCGCGTGGCGACCCTGAGGCGTAAAGACCTGCGCGCGTCCCGGTCAGTCCCGCCGGAAGATCGTGCTGGCGAGCCAGCCGAACAGGAGCGCGATGGCGGCGGTCGAGAGGCCGTAGGCCAGGGACCAGTCGCGGGCAATGACACCGACCTGTTCCTCGAACCCGGTCTTGACCAGCTCGAAATGAGTCTGGGTGCGGGCGAGGATCACCGTGTCGGCGAAGAGGGTCACGTCGACGTCGTAGTTGCCCGGCGGGGCCGTCGCCGGCAGCGCGACGCTTGCGCGGAAGATCTCGGGCGTCAGGAAGGTCACACCGCGTTCGTCCTCGAGATAGAGGCCCTCCTGGGCCTTGAGCCGGTAAAGGGCGTCCCGGAACGGCTGGTCCGCGCCGTCGCGCTTGAGGGTGAGATCGCCGGAATTGATGATGGCGCTCAGGCCGACCTTCTGGCGCTGGCGCAGCTGATCGCTCGTGATCTCCTCGATCGGCCGCGAGCTGAGGACGTTCAGGTAGGCGGGCGCGGTCGGAAATTTCTGCTGGTCCTGGTTGATCCAGACCGGGCCGAGCCGCTCCTTCTCGCGCACCGTGAGGAACTGGCGCGGGCCGCGGACGGTGACGACGATGTCGTAGCTCGTGGCCCGGGCAACCGTCTGGGCGTCGCGCTCGATGGCGCCGAACACGGCGATCTGCGTGCCCGTGTAGTTGGAATTGATCAGCACCCGGTGGTTCGACAGGGACGTGATGAGGGTTTCCGCCCGCGCGCCGACCATCGTGCCGACCAGGATCAGGAGGGCGCCCACGATCCTCACGTGCGCGTCTCCTGCGTGGAGATGGAGAAGGGCTCGTCCGGCTTGAGCACGAGTTCGAGGCCGAAGCGCAGGCCCACCGCGAGGAGCAGGATGGCGAGCAGGAAGCGGAACAGCTCCGCTCTCAGGTGCCGCCCCATGCGGGCGCCGAACTGGGCCCCGAACACGCCTCCGACGATGAGCAGGATCGCCAGGACCATGTCCACCGCCTGGTTCGTCACGGCGTGGAGGATGAGGGCCACGAGGGTGGTGCAGACGATCTGGAACTGGGAGGTTCCCACGACCACGTTGGTCGGCACCCGGAAGACGTAGAGAAGGGCCGGCACCACGATGAAGCCGCCGCCGATGCCCAGCAGCGCGCCGGCGAAGCCGATGAACAGGGACAGCCCGACGATCGGGATGATGCTCACGTAGAGCTTGGACCGGTAGAACCGCATGCGCAGGGGCCAGCCGAGATAGGGCGCATGCTCGCCCGCCCGCCGCCGCAGGCGCACCGCGCCGCCCTTCCGCCGGCTCCAGAATTCCCGGATGCTCTCCTTCAGCATCAGGCTGCCCACGATGGTGAAGAGCGTCACGTAGGAAATGACGATCACGAGATCGAGCTGGCCGGCCCGTCGCGCCGCCGCGAAGAACCACACGCCCAGCGCCGAGCCGACAAGTCCTCCGGCGACCAGGATGGCGCCGAGCTTGTGGTCGAGGGCGTTGCGGCGCAGCGCGCCGAGCACGCTGGTGGTGGAGGAGGCGACGATCTGCGCCGACTGGGTCGCCACGGCGACGGCCGGAGGAATCCCCAGGAAGATGAGGAGCGGCGTCATGAGAAACCCGCCGCCGATCCCGAAAAGCCCCGATATGAAGCCCACCGCCGCACCCATCCCGAGGATGAGAAGAACGCTCACAGGCATCTCGGCGATCGGCAAATAGATTTGCAACCCGGTTCCCCCATTGGCCGGTGCAGCCACGTCGTTGTTACAGCATCAGGCAGGCGGTGTAACGGTCATGTTCTGAACGCAAGATGACAGAGCCTGCGTGCCCTCAACTCCGTTCGGCCCGGGTTCGATCCAGAGCGGCCGTCCGGCCCTGGACGGCGACGGGCGGTCGGTTGGCCACGGGATCGACCGGCCGGGGGCGCCAGGCTTCGACAGCGGCCTTGGCGGCCTTCAGCTCGGCCGCGCTCAGGCGCCCGGCGATCTCGTCCCGCTTCTGGCTCGCCTCCGCGTCGCCCTGATCGGCCGCGAGGGCGAACCACCGGAACGCCTTCGACGGATCCGCCTTGGCCCCGATGCCGAGGGCGAGCAGGACGCCCAGATTGTACTGGCTGTCCCGCAGGCCGGACTCGGCCGCCTCGCCGTACCAGCGCAGCGCGGCGGCGTAATCCGGCTTGCCGTACTGGCCCGAGGCGAGAAGGGTGGCGAGGTTGTGCATGGCGCGGACGTTGCCGCCGAGAGCCGCCCGCTCGTACCAGAACGCGGCCTGCTTGATGTCGTGGGGGATCCCGTCGCCCTTCTCGTGCATCATGGCGAGCCGCTCCTGTGCGGGAGGAAGGCCGGCCTGAGAGGCCCGCTCGAAGAGCCGGGCGGCGGCGGTCACGTCCTTTGCCATCCCGCGTCCTTCGGCGGCCCGCGAGGCGATCTCATAGAGCGCGGCCGCGTCGCCCGAGCGGGCAGCCTGCTGCAGGCTCGCCGGGGCATCCGCCGGGATGCCCTTAACGGTCGCGGGATCGACGAGAAACTGCCCGGACACGAGCGGATCGGCGGAGACGGACCCGGTGGCGAGGCTGGACGACTGGAAGACGCTCAGATCACCGGCTTGAGAAGCGTCGGCGGTGACGACCGGCTTCGCATTCTCGGCAGGCGCCGCTTCCTGCCGCACGCTCGCCGGCGCCGGATCGGGCGGGACCTGCCCGACGGACAGGATCGGATAGGTTCCGGTCGCCAGGATCAGGAACGCCAACCCGAACAGAAGAGGGCGCCGGCGGCTGTCGAGGCTGCGGCGCAGGCGCTCGAACAGGGATGAGACGCCGGCTGCGGATTCGCCGGTCTCCGGTTGATCGGCCTCGACCGCGGACCCGGCCTCCTGCTTGAGGGGTGACGGGGAGGGAGTGGGGACAGGCTCCGGAATTGCGCTCTGCGCGGCCCGTCGGGCGGCCGCGATGAAGCTGGCCCGCAGATGGCCGAGATCGGATTCGGGGGCCGGTTCGGGCGCAGCCGTCGGGGCGGGCGGGGAGGCGGCGTCCGGAGGAGGCGGGGCGGCCTCCTCCACCTGCGACAGGGTGGCGGCATGGAGCCTGCGGACGGCTGCTTCGAGACGATCCGCGGGCAGCCGCGGCCCCGCGGGAGCGGCCGGCATGGAGGGGTCCTGGCGGGCCGCCACGGGAGCATCCCCGTTCGGCAGCCGGGACGTGAGGGATTCCAGCGCGTCGCGAACGGCCCGGAGCGTCTCCTGCGTCTTCTTGTCGGACCGGCTGTGAAGGGCCTTCAGCTCGACGACCCCATGCTTCAGGGCATCGAGATCGCCGGAATCCGGCAAGGCAGGGCGGATGTCGTTCAGCACGGTCCTGGCCGCACGCTCGGCGAGGCCGACGGCCTCGTCCTGAAGCCTCTTGAGGTGCCCGCTCGCCTCGGTCAGGGCTGTCTGCAGGGCTGCCCCCGGCATCTGATCGAACCGCTCGGCCAGAGCCGCCACCTGGCGCTCGAGAGCATCGAGGCTTGCGGGCTGAGACGGCGCCCGTTCGAGCTTCTGGTCGATGGATCGCAGCATCTGCGCCATGCCGGAGGTGTCGGCCTGCCGGACGAGTTCGCGCAGCTCCTGCTCGATTCGGTCGAACCGCTCCATCAGGGGCTCGCGGGGCTGGGCCTCCCTTTCGGCCACGGCCTCGATCCGCGATGACAGATGCTTGATCCTGTCGATCAGCGTCTCGCCGCCCGCGGCGCGGCTTTCCGACAGGCCGGCCATGCGCTCGGTCAGCAGGGCGAGCTGCTCGCTGATCGGGGTCAGGTCCGCCGGTGCCGGTTGAGGGCGGCGGGCGAGAAGGTCCACGCTGCGGCTCAAGGTCTCGAGCTGCTCGGGAACCCGGCTCGTCTCCTGCGCCGTGGCGGTGACGTAGAGGGCCGAGCAGACGTCGTCGAGGGACGACTTCAGGGCGGTGAAATCGCTCTTGCTCACCTGATGGAGGCGCAGCTCCGACAACTGGCGGGCGAGGACCTCGATCTCGCCGGAGAGCCGGGCGATCTGCTGCGGCTCGGCCCGGTGCGCCAGATCCTGGCGCATGTCGACGATCTGGCCGCTGAGGAAATCCACGACCGAGCGGTCCACCCCGGACGCGGCCACCGCGTCGATCTTGGCTTTGATCTGGTCGATTTCCTGGCCGATGCGCCCGTGCAGCTCTTCGCTCACCTCTCCCGCGAGGGACCGGATCTGCTCGTAGAGCACGGTGATCGAGCCGGCGAGGGTGCGCATGTCCCGGGCCGTCGGCCCCTGGCCGAGATCCTTGGCGATCGACCCGAGGGCGGCGTCGAGCGCGCCGATCTCCTCACGGGTCGCCAGAGTTTCGATGCCGGAGCGCAGGCCGTCGATCTCCGCGCGGATCCCGTCGACGGCAGGGGTCAAGGCCGGATTGGGCTGTTCGAGATGGGCGGCGAGACGGGACATGTCGGCCCGCAGGCCGACCAGGGTTTCGGACACGGGGGCGAGCGCCTTGAGCGCCTCCTCGACCGGAAATTCGATGCGTGGCGGGGCAGCCCGCTCCGCCGTGACCTGCCGCTCCACCGTCTCGAGACGCTCCTTGAGGGACGACAGGGCCTCCGAGAGCACGGCGGCGATCCGCTCCTGCTGATCCGCGGAGCTGCGGGTGGCGTCGGTCAGGCGGATTTCCGCCTGTTCGATCCAGCTTGCCATGGATTCGAGCGCCACCGCGGTCCGGGAGGCCTGATCCTGAGCGGGGCGCCCGTTCTGCGCCGCCACGGCGGCCATCAGGGTGTCGTAGTCGCGCTTGGGCCGCGAACGGGCGGACATCCGGGCAATGAGACCGTCGAGATCGCTGCCCGCCCGCCCCGGTGTTGATCCGGGCCTGTCCCGAGCCTCTTCGAGGACGGCTGCGATCCACTCCTCGAGGCTCATGCCGGCCTGTCGAGCCGCGGCGGAGATCAGCGCGCGTGCATCGAGATCCAGGTCGTCAGATCTTGAGAAGACGGGTCGTCTCATGGTTGGGCTCGCCGGGGTACGCGTGAACTCGAGAGGGCCCGCACGGCCCCGTGCCGGTGCGCGCCTGACGGACCCGGAGCCTGAGAGAGGCGAATCACCTCGCGCCACGACCCCTTGCCCAGCGCTGCAACTTCCGTCCGGCATAGTAAAAAACCCGTTAAGCAGAGGGGATTTAGCGACGATCCGGGCATGGGGTCTCATATCTTCCGTAACGGTAATCTTCCGAAGCGCTCTGCCTTTACCCCAGCGGCAGATCCGAAACGTAACACTCTTGCAATTGGGTAAAAAGATGTTCTATCATTTCATTACTGAAGGGGAAGTCCTCAGGCTTGCCTCGTCATGAAGAAATCACGGGGGGTTCCATGGACCACATTACAGGCAGCACTCCTGCCGGCGAGAGTGCAAGACTTTATACGATCGGCGATCTGGCCCGCGAGTTCGGGGTCACTCTCCGCACCCTGCGGTTCTACGAGGACCGTGGCCTCCTCTCGCCCCGACGGGACGGGACGGCACGAATCTACGATGCCCGCGACCGCGAGCGTCTCTCCGTCATCCTCAAGGGCAAGCAGCTCGGCTTCACGCTGACCGAGATCCGCGCCATGGTGGCCGAAGAGCGGTCCGGCAATGGAGCGGCGATGAATCTCAAGCTGTCTCTCGACCAGATCGAAGATCAGATCCGCCATCTCGAGCAGCAGAAGGGCGAGATCGAAGAGGCCCTGGCCGAGCTCCAGGCCCGCCGCGCGGGCCTCGCCGTGGCGGCCTGAGCCGCAGCGCCGGAACGCAATCGTCCGAGACAGCCCATCCGTCCGCAGACCGCCGGTCTGCGGACGGATGGGCGTTTTCGCTTGGGAGGGCGGAAAGGCCAGGCCGCCTCCCGCTGAAGCGCTCGCCCCGCCGCGCTGATGCGCCTCTGGCCCCGGATGCTGCCGCGCGATCGCCGGCCGCTCCAAAATCCGATCCTCCCGGAAGACGGGGAGGTCGCCTCGTGATGGGGTCGAGGCGGGCGGGCCCCGGTCGTTGCCGCTTCCGCCAAAGATTTCCCACCCTACCTCTTTCCAAAACGGCGTAATGGTTTATATGTGAACTATCTACTTGACCGGCATCTTCCTCACGGGGACGTTCATGCCGGAATGCGATCTGGGAGAGTTCGAATGCCGGTCTACAAGGCCCCCGTCGAAGACGTCATGTTCCTCCTGAACGACGTGTTCCCGATTGAGCGTCACAACAACCTGCCCGGTTTCGCCGATGCGACCTCCGAGACGGTGGAGGCGATCCTCGCCGAGGGCGCCAAGCTTTGCGAGGAGGTGTTCGCGCCCCTGAACCTCTCCGGCGACCAGGAGGGCTGCACCCGCCATCCGGACGGCTCGGTCACGACCCCGAAGGGCTTCAGGCAAGCCTACGACGCTTATGCCGCCGGCGGCTGGATGGGACTGGCCGCTCCCGAGGAATACGGCGGCCAGGGGCTGCCCTCCGTCCTCAACACGGTGATGCAGGAATTCGTGTCCTCGGCCAACCTGGCGCTCGGCATGTATCCGGGCCTGACCCAGGGGGCCATCGCGGCCCTCATGGTGCACGGGACCGACGAGCAGAAGAAGACCTATCTGCCGAAGATGGTCGAGGGCGCCTGGACCGGCACCATGAACCTGACCGAGCCTCATTGCGGCACGGATCTGGGCCTGCTCAAGACCAAGGCCGTGCCGAACGGTGACGGCTCCTATGCCATCACCGGCACCAAGATCTTCATCTCGGCCGGCGAGCACGACATGGCGGAGAACATCGTCCACCTGGTGCTGGCCCGCATCGAGGGAGCGCCCGCCGGAACCAAGGGCATCTCGCTCTTCGTGGTGCCGAAGATCCTCGTCAACGCCGACGGCTCCCTCGGGGAGCGCAACGGCGTCTCCTGCGGGTCGCTCGAGCACAAGATGGGCATTCACGGCAACGCCACCTGCGTGATGAACTACGACGGCGCCACGGGTTGGCTGATCGGCGAGGCGAATCGCGGCCTCAACGCCATGTTCGTGATGATGAACGAGGCGCGGCTCGCGGTCGGCGTCCAGGGATTGTCCCAGTCGGAAGTCGCCTATCAGAACGCCGTGGCCTACGCGAAGGACCGCCTCCAGGGCCGTGCGCTCACCGGGGCCAAGTTCCCCGACAGGCCGGCCGATCCGATCATCGTGCATCCGGACGTGCGCCGCACGCTGCTCTCCATCAAGGCGTTCAACGAGGCGGCGCGGGCGCTCATCGTCTGGACCGGGCTGAACAGCGACATCGCGCATCGCTCGTCCGACGAGGCGCAGCGCCAGACCGCCGAGGACTACATGGGTCTGATGACTCCCGTGGTGAAAGGCGTGCTCACCGATCTCGGCTTCGACAACGCCGTGAAGGCGCAGCAGATGTTCGGCGGCCACGGCTACATCGAGGAATGGGGCATGTCGCAGTTCGTGCGCGACGCCCGCATCGCCATGATCTACGAGGGCGCCAACGGCATCCAGGCCATGGATCTCGTCGGCCGCAAGCTCGGCAAGGACGGCGGGCGGGCCATCATGGCGTTCTTCAACGAGGTCGGCGCCTTCTGCCAGGAGAATGCCGGCGACGATGGCCTGAAGGCCTATGTGGCGCCCCTGCAGCAGGGCCTCGGCCATCTGCAGCAGGCCACCATGTGGTTCATGCAGAACGCCATGACGAAGCCCGACAATGCCGGCGCGGGCGCCACCGACTACATGCATCTCTTCGGCCTCGTGGCCCTGGGATACATGTGGGCCCGGATGGCGAAGGTGGCCCAGGCGAAGAAGGCCGAGGGCAACGGCGTCGCCGACAAGATGGATGCCAAGCTCCTGACCGGCCGCTTCTTCATGGAGCGGATGCTGCCCGAGACCGGCATGCGTCTCGCCCGCATCTCCACCGGGGCGGACACGACCATGGCGCTGCCGGCGGACGCGTTCTGACCGCCCAGCAAGTAAAGCGTTCCTTATCCGACAACGATCCCGGCGCGCCTTGCGTCCGGGACGACCACACGACCGGGAGACCCTCATGGCTGATGCCTTTATCTATGACGCCGTTCGCACCCCGCGCGGCCGCGGCAAACAGGATGGTTCGCTGCACGAGGTTCCGGCGGTCGATCTCGCCGTGACGGCGCTCGACGCCATCCGCAGGCGCAACGATCTTGATCCGATGCTCGTGGAGGACGTGGTGCTCGGCTGCGTCGATCCCATCGGCGAGGCCGGCGGCGACATCGCACGCGCCGCGGCCCTGAAGGCGGGCTTCGGCAAGGAGGTTCCCGGCGTGCAGATCAACCGCTTCTGCGCCTCGGGGCTGGATGCCGTGAACCTCGCGGCCGCGCAGGTGATGTCGGGCATGAAGGATATCGCCATCGGGGGCGGCGTCGAATCCATGAGCCGCATCGGCATGGGGGCGTCGGGCGGCGCATGGCCGGTCGATCCGGGCATCGCCATTCCCACTTATTTCCTGCCCCAGGGCATCTCGGCGGATCTCATCGCCACGAAGTACGGTTTCTCGCGCGACGACGTGGACGCCTACGCGGTCGAGTCCCAGAAGCGCGCCGCCAGGGCCTGGGACGAGGGCCGCTTCGCCAGGTCCGTCGTGCCCGTGAAGGACGTCAACGGCATCACGATCCTGGCGAAGGACGAGCACATGCGGCCGCAGACCGACATGCAGTCGCTGGGCCAGCTGAAGGCCGCTTTCGTGCAGATGGGCGAGATGGGCGGCTTCGACGCGGTCGCGACCGCGGCGCACCCGGACGTGGAGTTCATCGATCACGTGCATCACGCGGGCAATTCCTCGGGGATCGTGGACGGTGCCGCCGCGGTGCTCATCGGCAGCCGGGAAGGCGGCGCGAAGGCGGGCCTGAAGCCCCGCGCGCGCCTCAAGGGCTTCGCGTCCATCGGGTCCGATCTCGCACTCATGCTCACCGGCCCCATCGACGTGTCGGAACTCGCCCTGCGCAAGGCCGGCATGACGAAGGACGACATCGACCTCTTCGAGATCAACGAGGCCTTCTCGTCCGTGGTGCTGCGCTACATGCAGGCGATGGATCTCGACCCGGCGAAGGTGAACGTGAACGGCGGCGCCATCGCCATGGGCCACCCGCTCGGCGCCACCGGGGCGATGATCCTGGGCACCGTGCTCGACGAGCTGGAGCGCACGGACAAGCAGACGGCCCTGATCACCCTGTGCGTCGCGGCCGGCATGGGCACGGCTGCGATCATCGAGCGGGTTTGAGACGGCGGGAACGGGAGAACCATCATGACGAACTTCACCAATTTCCGCTTCGAGACGGATTCCGACGGGATTGCGGTCGCCACCTGGGACATGCCCGGCCGCTCCATGAACGTGATCACCCCCGAGGTGATGGGCGAACTGGAGCAGATCATCGAGACGGTCGCCGGCGACGAGGCGATCAAGGGTTGCGTGATCACCTCCGGCAAGGAGGCTTTCTCCGGCGGGGCCGATCTCACCATGCTTCAGGGCCTCGGCGCAGAATACGCGCGGCTCGCCAAGGAGAAGGGCGAAGAGGCCGCGATGCAGTTCTTCTTTGAGGAATCGCGCCGGCTCTCGCTGCTCTATCGCCGCCTCGAGACCTGCGGCAAGCCGTTTGCCGCGGCCATCCACGGCGTCTGCCTCGGCGGCGCCTTCGAGCTCGCGCTCGCGTGCCATTTCCGCGTGCTCTCGGACGTGGATTCCACACGCGTCGGCCTGCCCGAGGTGAAGGTCGGGCTCTTCCCGGGCGCCGGCGGCACCCAACGCGTGGCGCGCCTGATGCAGACGGGCGACGCCCTGCAGATGCTGTTCAAGGGCGAGCAGATCCGTCCGCTCATGGCCCGCAACATGGGCCTCGTCCATGCGGTCGCGCCGCGCGAGGCCATCGTCGAGACGGCCAGGGACTGGATCAGGCAAGGCGGTTCGGCCGTCGCGCCCTGGGACCAGAAGGGCTACAAGCTGCCGTCGAACAAGGTCTATTCCGCGGCCGGCATGCAGATCTGGCCTCCGGCCAACGCCATCTACCGGCGCGAGACCCAGGACAATTACCCGGCGATCCGCGCGATCCTGGAATCCGTCTATCAGGGGCTGCAGCTCCCGATGGATCTCGCCCTGAAGGTGGAGTCGCGCTGGTTCGCCAAGATCCTGCGGTCGAAGGAGGCGGCGGCGATGATCCGTACGCTCTTCATCTCCATGCAGGATCTCAACAAGGGCGCGCGCCGTCCGAAGGACGTGCCGCCGACGAGCCTGAAGAAGGTCGGCGTCGTCGGCGCGGGCTTCATGGGCGCGAGCGTCGCCTACGTCACGGCCAATGCCGGTCTCGACGTGGTGCTCATCGACCGCGATAGGGAATCGGCCGAGAAGGGCAAGGCCCATTCGCACAAGCTCATGACCGACCAGATCATGAAGGGCCGCGCCAAGACGGCGGACCGCGATGCGCTGCTCGCCCGCATCACGCCGTCGGCCGATTACGCCGATCTCAAGGATTGCGATCTCGTCATCGAGGCCGTGTTCGAGGATCCCAAGGTCAAGGCCGAGGTGATCCAGAAGGTCGAGGCCGCGATCCGGCCGGACTGCGTCTTCGCGTCCAACACCTCGACCCTGCCGATCACCGGCTTGGCCCAGCAGGCGAAGACGCCCGACCAGTTCATCGGCATCCACTTCTTCTCGCCGGTCGAGAAGATGATGCTGGTCGAGATCATCATGGGCAAGGAGACGGGCGACAGGGCGCTCGCGACGGCGCTCGATTACGTGCGCCTGATCAAGAAGACGCCGATCGTCGTCAACGACTCGCGCGGCTTCTTCGCCAATCGCTGCGTGCTCGCCTACATCCTCGAGGGACACCTCATGTTCACCGAGGGGCTGCCGGCCGCGATGATCGAGCAGGCGGGCAGGCAGGCCGGCATGCCGGTCGGGCCGCTCTCCCTCAACGACGAGGTCGGGGTCGATCTCGGCCTCAAGATCCTGCGCGCCACCAAGGCGCAGCTGGGTGAAGCCGCCATCGTGCCGGAGCAGGAGGAGTTGCTCACCACGCTCGTCGAGAAGGGGGGACGTCTCGGCCGCAAGAACCGGAAAGGCTTCTACGATTATCCCGAGGGCGGGCAGAAGCGCCTGTGGCCGGGCCTGAAAGATCTGCAGACCAGGCACGTCGAGCCCGAGTTCGTCGACATGCAGGAGTTGAAGCAGCGCCTGCTCGTGACCCAGGCCCTGGAAGCGGCCCGCACCTTCGAGGAAGGGGTGGTCACCGATCCGCGCGAGGCGGATGTGGGGTCGATCCTCGGCTTCGGCTTCGCCCCCTATACGGGCGGTGCGCTGTCCTACATCGACTTCATGGGCGCGAAGGCCTTCGTGGCCCTGTGCCAGAGCCTGCAGTCCAGGCACGGCGACCGCTTCGCGCCGCCGAGGATTCTCCTCGACATGGCCGCCTCGGGCGACACGTTCTACGGTCGCGCCGCGGGAACGAAGAAGGCGGCTTGATCGTCCTCCGCGTCTCTTCATCGCCGGCCCTGTGCCGGTGATCCCGATCCGGGAAGCGCCGCGCCTTACCGCATCGGGATGGCCGGGCCAAGCCCGGCCATGGCGGGGAGGGGGCTCGGCAAAACCTTGACCGATACCCTCCTGCGTCCCATGACTCGGAGGGTGTGAAGACACGGAAGGGGCTCCCCATGAAGCCGCACTTTGCCATGATGGCGGGCTACAATGCGTGGTGCAACGCGCGCATCTACGATGTTGCTGCGCGCCTGTCCGATGCGGATTACCGCGCGGACCGCGGGGCGTTCTTCAAGTCGGTGCACGGCACGCTCAATCATCTCCTCGCCACCGACCGCATCTGGATGAGGCGGTTCACCGGGCAGGGGGATGCGCCGAACCGGCTCGACGCGATCCTGTTCGAGGGGTTCTCCGAGCTTCGCGAGGCGCGCGACCGGGAGGACGCGCGGATCGTCGGCTACATCGACGGCCTGTCCGACGCCGACCTCGCGGGGCGCATCCGCTATCGGACGATCACGAACCCCGCCGAGGTCGAGCAGCCCCTGGCGCCGGCGTTGGCCCACTTCTTCAATCACCAGACCCATCATCGCGGTCAGGTCCACGGCCTGCTCACCGGCTTCGGCCTCGAGGCTCCCTCCCTCGACCTGATCCTGTTTCAGCGCCAGACGGGCATGGGCCTGGCATGAATCTCTGGCTGCGGGTCCTTCACCTCATCGTCGCGTCGCTCTTCCGAAAGAGGCTCGACCCGGTGCGGGACGTGTCGCGCCTGGGGTTCCGGGTATGGCCGCATGATCTGGATACGTCTCTGCACATGAACAACGGGCGATACTGGACCCTCATGGATCTCGGGCGCACCGACATCATGATCCGCTCCGGCCTGTGGCGCCCCATCCTCAGGCACGGCTGGGTGCCCGTCGTGGGAGCGGGACAGATCCGCTTCCGGCGGGAACTCAGGCCCTTTCGCTCCTTCATGCTGGAGACCCGCATCCTCACCTGGTCGGCCAGCCATGTGGTGATGGAGCACCGGCTGATCTCGAAGGCCCGGGACGGCAGCCCCGTCCTCAACGCCATCGCGCTCGTGCGGGCGGGGCTTTATGACCGCAGGGAGCGGCGCTTCGTGCCCATGGAGCGCCTGCTCGGCGAGATCGGCGTCGATGCGGAGGCGCCCGCGGCCGCCCCGGAGGTGGAGGCTTTCCTCATGGCCGAAGAGACGTTGAAGAGCGCCGCCTGATGGTCCAAGGTGTGGCCGACGCCGTTCCGGCCTGCGAGAACCCCGAATCGGACCCATGCCCCGCATCATCGACTATTACTTCTCCCTCGTGAGCCCCTGGGCCTATATCGGCCATGCGCCTTTCATGGAGATCGCGCAGAAGCATGGGGTCGAGGTCAATTACAAGCCCGTCTTCCTCGGACGCGTCTTCTCGGAGACCGGCGGCCTGCCCCTGGCCCAGCGCCACCCGGCGCGCCAGCGCTACCGGATCCTCGAATTGCAGCGCTGGCGTGAGAAGCGCGGCCTGTCGTTCAACATCAACCCGAAGCACTGGCCCTTCGACGTGAACCTCGCCGACCGTTTCGTCATCGCGATCACGGCCTCCGGCAAGAGTCCCGACAGCTTCCTGCGGCGGGCTTTCGCGGCGGTGTGGGAGGAGGAGCGGGACCTGTCCGATCCGCTCGTTCTCTCCGAGCTCGCCGAGCAGGCCGGGCTCGACTCGTCTTCCCTCATGGACGTGGTGACCGGCAGCACCACCGAGGCGATCTATGCCCTCAACCTGGAAAATGCGGTGGCGGGGGACGTCTTCGGCTCGCCGGCCTACGTGCTCGACGGGGAGGTGTTCTGGGGCCAGGACCGGCTCGACCTTCTGGACGATGCGCTGACGAGCGGGCGCGAGCCCTACCGGGCGAACCCGTAAGGACCTGCCATGCGACCAAGGACGATCGGGCTCATCGGCGGCATGAGCTGGGAAAGCTCGGCCGAGTATTACCGTATCATCAACCAGGAGACGAACCGGCGGCTCGGCGGGGTGCACTCGGCGCAGTGCCTGATGTATTCCTTCGATTTCGAGGACATCAAGCGGCTCCAGCATGCCGGCGAATGGGACCGGCTCGCCGGGGCGATGACGGAAGCCGCCCTGCGCCTGGAGCGCGGCGGAGCCGACTTCATCGTCATCTGCACCAACACGATGCACCGCCTCGCCGATGCGGTCTCGTCGGCCGTGAGCCTTCCGCTTCTTCACATCGCCGATCCGACGGCCGCAAAGATCAAGGCGGCCGGGTTGGCACGCATCGGCCTGCTCGGCACGGCCTTCACCATGGAGCAGGATTTCTACAAGGGCCGCCTGCAGCAGCATCATGGATTGGATGTGATGGTCCCGAACGAGGATGACCGGCGGATCGTGCACGAGATCATCTACAAGGAGCTCGTGCTCGGGACCATCAGGCCGGAGTCGCGTCAGGCCTACCGCGAGATCATCGGGCGCCTGATCGAACGCGGCGCACAGGGGATCATCCTCGGATGCACCGAGATCATGCTGCTGGTCTCCGACGAGGACAGCGCCGTGCCCCTGTTCGACACGACGACACTCCACGCGCTTGCGGCGGTGGATCGCGCGTTGCAGGCGGGGTGACACTCTTCTTGCGACCTCTCCCCCGTCATGGCCGGGCCTGTCCCGGCGATCCGATTGTCTGAAGCCCAGCGCTTCTCGGTATCGGGATCACCGGCACAGAGCCGGCGGTGACGGCGCGCCGGTTCCTACTCGGCCGCCACTTTCGTCGCCCGCCACTGGGTCAGCAGCGCCCGCAGGGCCGCCGGCTTCAGGGGCTTGTTGAGCACGTGGATGTTCATGGCCGCTGCGGCATCGCGAACGGCCGGCGTGCGGTCGGCGGTCACGAGCACGGCCGGCGTGTCGACCTGAGTCTTCCATCGCAGGGCCTTGATCAGCTCGAGCCCGTCCGTGTCGTCGAGGTGGTAATCGGCGATGATCACCTCGGGAAGAGCCTTGTGCGTTCTGAGGGCCTGATGGGCGGTGTCGAGATCGGATGCCGTCCAGGTATCGCAGCCCCAGCCCGAAAGGAGAAGGCGCATGCCTTCGAGGATCGCCGGCTCGTTGTCGATCACCAGCACCCGCAGACCCGACAGCACGGTGGCGGCCGGCTTCGGCGGCTCGGGCGCTGCGGCCGTCGCCGGCAGAGCCGCCACGACCGGCACCTCGACCCGGAACACGGAGCCGCGGCCGACTTCCGAATTCAACGTGACCGGATGCTTCAGCACGCGCCCGATCCGCTCGACGATGGACAGGCCGAGGCCCAGGCCCCGCGCGGCCTTCATGCCCTGATCGAGGCGCTGGAACTCGCGGAAGACGATGCGCTGCTTCGAGGGCGGAATGCCCAAGCCCGTATCCCAGACCTCCAGCACGAGATGGCCGCCGCGCCGGCGTCCGCCGACGATCACGCGGCCCGACGGCGTGTACTTGATGGCGTTGGAGATCAGGTTCTGCAGCAGGCGCCGCATCAGGCGCCGGTCGGAGCGCACCGTCAGGGACGAGGGCACGAAGGTGAGCTTCAGGCCCTTGTTGCGGGCCACGGGCTCGAACTCGCGCTGCAATTGGCGGAACAGCTCGTCGATGCGGAAGCTCGACCATTGCGGCTTCATGGCGCCGGTGTCGAGGCGCGAGATGTCGAGGATGGCGGTCAGGATCTCCTCGACCGCGTCGAGGGAGGCGTCGATGTTTTCGGCCAGCGTCGCGTCGCCCGCCTCGCGATCGCGCTCCACGAGGGAGACGGCGTAGAGGCGCGCCGCATTGAGGGGCTGCAGGATGTCGTGCGAGGCGGCGGCGAGAAAGCGCGTCTTCGAGATGTTCGCCTCGTCGGCCTCGGCCTTGGCGCCGCGCAGGGCCTCGTTGAGGCGCGTCAGTTCCTCGGTTCGCTCGCGCACGCGCTGTTCCAGGGTCTCGTTCGCCCGGCGGCTCGCCTCTTCGGCGAGAACCGTTTCGGTCACGTCCGTGTAGGTGGTCACGTGGCCGCCGTCGGGAAGCAGGTTCGACCGGATCTCGATCACCTTGCCGGAGGGAAAAAGCTTGAGCCGAACGGGCTCCACATCGTGCCGGAAGGAGTGCAGGCGGGCCTCGACGAGTTCGTCGATTCGGCCCGGTCCGTAGGAGCCGCGCGAGGCATTGTAGTGCACGATGCGCTCCATGCTGATTCCCACATGCACGAAGTTGGGCGGCATGTCGTAGAGATCGATGAAGGCCTGGTTCCACGCGAGCAGGCGCAGTTCGCTGTCGAGGACGGTGATGCCCTGCTTGGCGTAGTTGAGCGCATGCTGGAGCAGGTCGCGGCTGTGCTGGATGGCCGCGGAGGCATCGTCGAGCAGCTTGAGGGCGGCCTCCGTGGAAACGGTCCGGCGGCGCAGGAGCAGCGACAGCGCGAGGCGCGAGGACGCCGTGCCGATAGCCGATGCCAGGAGATGTTCCGCATAGCGCAGGAGATGAACATCGGCTTCGGCCCGCGGGTCGAGGTTCTGTCCGCGGCTATGGGTGAATCCTTCGAAGGAGCGGTTCGTCCGCTCCTCGCCGAGATAGCGGGCCACGGTGGCGCGCAGTTCGCCGATCGTGACGCTGGCGCGGAACAGGCGGAAGCTCGGCGCAGCCGAGGCGGCAGCCTCGCCCATGAACAGATCCGCCTGGATCTGCTCCATGGCGGTCACCGGCCGCCACAGGGAGAAGCCGACATAGCACAGGATGTTGAGCGTCAGGCTCCAGACCACGCCATGGGTCAGCTGAGGCAGGTCGACGCCGAACAGGGCGGTGGGCTTGAGGGCCGTAATCCCGAAGGGACCGGTGACGACCACGTCGGACCAGAACACCCCGTCCCAGACGAGGCTCGGCAGGAGAAGCGTGTAGGCCCAGGTGAGGAAGCCGACCACGAGCCCGATGCTGGCTCCGAACGCCGTGCCGCGCGACCAGATGAGCCCGCCGAGGAAGGCAGGCGCGACCTGCGCGATGGCCGCGAAGGAGAGAAGCCCGATGGCGGCAAGCGCCGCTTCACCGGAGGCGCGGTAATAGGCATAGCCCAGCAGAATGACGATAACGATCGAAATGCGCCGCACGCCGATGACGAAGTTGCCGGGATCGATGCCCGCAAAGGCGCGCCGCCGCAGGACGATGGGCATCACGAGGTGGTTCGAGATCATCACCGCAACCGCGACGGAATCGACGATCACCATGGCTGTGGCGGCCGAGAAGCCGCCCAGGAAGGCGATGACCGCGACGGCGCCCGCCCCGTCGGCGAGGGGCAATGCCAGCAGGGTCATGTCCCGATCGACCGCACCCTCCGGAAACGCCGCGAGCCCGGCGAGCGCGATCGGGATCACGAAGAGGTTGATGAGGACCAGATAGAGCGGGAACAGCCACGCGGTCCGCTTCAGATCCGCGATGTCGTGGTTCTCGACCACCGTCACGTGGAACTGGCGCGGCAGGAGGAGCGCCGCGCAGGTGGAGAGCAGGATGAGGGTGATGTAGCTGCCGAAGCCGGAGGTCCGGCTCATCAGATCCGCCGTGGTCCCCTGCGCATGGAGGCGCTGCACGATGGCGTCGTAGCCGTCGAACATCACGAAGGTGATGTATCCGCCGACGACCAGGAAGGCGATGAGCTTGACCAGGGATTCCAGGGAGATCGCCAGAAGGAGCCCGTTCTGGTGCTCCGTCGCGTCCGTGTGCCGGGTGCCGAACGCGACGGCGAAGCCCGCGAGCACGAGCGCCACCACGAAGGCGAGATCGCCGATGAAGGGAAGCTGCGACGGGAACGTCTCGTTGGCCGCTTCCAGAAAAACGTCGAGGGATGACGAGACCGCCTTCAGCTGCAATGCGATATAGGGCACGGAGCCGACGAGCGCGATCAGGCTGACGAGGGCGGCCACCGGTTCGCTCTTGCCGTAGCGGGCCGCGACGAAGTCGGCGATGGAGGAGATGTTCTGCGTCTTCGCCACCCTGACGATCCGGGCCACGAGGGGATAGCCCAGTCCGATGACGAGGATCGGCCCGATATAGATGGCCAGGAAGTCGAAGCCGGAATGGCTGGCGAGCCCGACCGATCCGAAGAAGGTCCAGGACGTGCAATAGACGGCAAGGGCGAGGGACGCGATGGTCGAGCGGGCCGGGCCCTGAATGAATCGCCGCCCGCCATAATCGCCCCAATGGGCCACCGTGAACAGGAAGCAGAGATAGACCAGCGCCGACAGCACGACGGCCCAGGTGGCAACCATAGGCTCAACCCTCAAAAGCACACATTCGACAGGTTTAGCCGTTCAGGCGCGTGAAAGCCATGGCGGGACCGTCACAGGTCCCGGTCCCATTCCGGCTCGGGCCCGAAACGCTCGGCCAGGAACGCCACGAAGGCGCGGACCTTGGCCGGAGCCTGCCGGCCGGAGGGCAGGACGGCATGGATGGCGGGTTCGTAGGTCGGGTAGTCGCGCAGGACCGGGACGAGATCGCCTGCCCGCAGGCTGTCGCCCACGATGAAGGTGGGTTGATAGATCAGCCCCTGTCCGGCGACGGCGGCGGCCAGAAGCGCATCGCCGTTATTGGCCCGCAGGTTGCCCTGAATGGGCATGACGACGGCACCGTCGATGCCGAAGGTCCACCGGCTCGCCCCGATGGCGCTCGGCAGGGTGTAGCCGAGGCAATTGTGCCGGGCGAGATCCTCCAGGGTCCGCGGGGTTCCATGCGCCGCCAAGTAGGCCGGGGAGGCGCAGACGACGGTCCGGCAGGCGGCGAGCCGACGGACGACGAGGCTCGAATCCTTCAGCCGGCCGATCCGGACCGCCAGGTCCCATCCTTCCTCCACGAGATCGACATAGCGGTCGGCCAGTCCCAGGTCGAACGAGACGGCAGGGTAGAGCCGGCTGAACTCGGCAAGAGCCGGGACGACTTGGCGGAAACCGAAGGTGAGGGGGACGTTGAGCCGCAGCATCCCCCTGGGCTCGACGCGATCGAGGCTGGCCGAGGCGTCCGCCTCCTCGATCTCGGCCAGAATGCGCTCGCAGGCGGCGAGATAGCTCCGTCCCGCTTCGGTCAGTGCCAGCTTGCGCGTGGACCGGTGCAGGAGCTTCACGCCGAGGCGGTCCTCCAGGGCGACCACGTGCTTCGTCACCATGGTCTGGGACAGGTGGAGCGCCCGCGCGGCCGCCGAGAAGCTGCCGAGCGTCGCGACGCGAACGAAGACCTGCATGCCGGTGACACGGTCGAGCATGGCTTGATCTCACTCTACGGGTGTGAGGTGAAATTCCAATTCTCGGATTATCATATCGCTGGTTTGAGATCATAGGAAATAACCCGTTTCAGGAGATCTCCGATGATCGATACCCGTACCGCTCCCTACGCCGCCCTGATCCTGCGGATCACGCTCGGCGTCCTGTTCCTGGCCCATGCCGGCCTCAAGGTTTTCGTGTTCACGCCCGCCGGCGCAGCCCAGTTCTTCGGCAGCCTCGGACTTCCTCCGGCCCTGGCCTACCTGACCATCGCGGCCGAGACGGCCGGCGGCATCGCTCTCATCCTCGGGTTCTTTACCCGCTGGGTCGCTCTGGCTCTGATCCCGGTCCTTCTCGGCGCGATTGCGTTCGTGCACGGCCCGGCCGGGTTCTTCTTCAACAACCCGAAGGGCGGCTGGGAGTACCTGGCGTTCTGGATCGTCGCTCTCGTGGCCCAGGCCCTCCTGGGAGACGGCGCGCTTGCCGTCAGGGCCGGTTCGGCGAAGACTGCGCCCGTGTTGTCCACCCGTTCGGCCTGAGGCTCGCGCCATGATCAAGCCCATTCCCTACGATGCCGCCGGGAAACCGGTGGCCCGCCCCATCGATCCGGGCGTCCGGATCGGCCATGTCCACCTGAAGGTGGCCGATCTCGACCGGGCGCTCGCCTTCTATTGCGGCGTGCTCGGCTTCGAACTGATCCAGCGCTACGGCACCCAGGCGGCTTTCGTGTCGGCCGGGGGCTATCATCACCACATCGGTCTCAATACCTGGGAGAGCAAGGGCGGGTCCCCGCCGCCTCCCGGCACCACCGGTCTCTACCATGTGGCGATCCTCTACCCGACGCGGGCCGCTCTCGCCGACGCGCTCTACCGGCTCGCCGAGGCCGGCATTGCCCTCCAGGGTGCGAGCGATCACGGGGTGAGCGAGGCGCTCTACCTGAGCGATCCCGACGGCAACGGCATCGAGCTCTATGTCGACCGGCCGCCGGAGCAATGGCCGAGAACCGCCGAGGGCGAGCTCGCCATGGTCACCCAGCGCCTCGACCTGCAGGATCTCCTGGCCGCCCGGGAAGCTTGACGAAATTCCCAGATCGGGCAGCTTTAGCCAGGGGGCAAGCAGAGAGGTCCGGTCATGTGGAATGAATTCAAGCAGTTCGCCCTGCGCGGCAACGTGGTCGATCTCGCCATCGGCATCATCATCGGTGCCGCGTTCGGCAGGATCGTGGACTCCCTCGTCGGCGACATCTTCATGCCGATCATCGGGGCGATCACCGGCGGCCTCGATTTCTCGAACTACTTCACGGCCCTGTCGGGCAACGTCACGGCGGGGTCGCTCGACGAGGCCAAGAAGCAGGGCGCAGTGCTCGGCTGGGGCAACTTCATCACGGTCGCCATCAACTTCGCCATCATCGCCTGGATCCTCTTCCTCCTGGTCAAGGGCATGAACCGGCTCCGCCGCACGGAGGATGCGAAGACCGGCACGGCCGATAAGCCCCCGGAAATCCCCGCCGACGTGAAGCTGCTGACCGAGATCCGCGACCTCCTGAAGACCGGACGGACGACCTGAGATCGATCACAGGTTTCGATCGGACCCTTCGTCTTTCGTGATGAGACCTATTCCAGGCTTGCCTTGAGCGGGCGAACGGGCCATGCCTGATCGCCCGTCTTCGAGGAAATGTCCCATGAATGCGTCCGTGTCGATTCCGTCCGTTCTCAACCTGCGCCCCGAGGCGGAGCAGGCGCCGACAAGCGGAATCGTGGACGTGTTCAGCTACGGTCGCCTGAAGCCCGGCATCATCCCGCTCTGGGTGGGCGAGGGTGACCTGCCGACCCCGTCCTTCATCTGCGATGCGGCTGCCCGGTCGCTTGCCGGAGGCGAGACCTTCTACACCTACCAGCGCGGCATTCCGGAACTGCGCCAGGCCATCGCCGCCTACCACGAGCGTGTCTACGCCAAACCCTTCGATCCGGAGCGATTCTTCGTGACGTCGGGCGGCATGCCGGCGATGCAACTCGCCTTCCGCATGCTGGCGGGCCATGGCGACGAGGTGCTGGTCCCGACCCCGGCCTGGCCGAATTTCACCGGTGCGATCACCGTGGCCGGCGCCCGTCCCGTGGCCGTGCCGATGACCATCGATGCACGAGGCTGGCACCTCGATTTCGAGCGTCTCGAAAAGGCCATCACCTCACGGACCCGCGCCATCGTCATCAACTCGCCGTCGAACCCGACCGGTTGGGTCGCAAGCCATGCGGATCTTCGCGCCGCGCTCGATCTCGCCAGGAGGCATGGCCTCTGGATCGTGGCGGACGAGATCTACGGGCGCTTCATTCACGATCCGGCGCTGGCGATCGACGGACGGGCGCCTTCCTTCCGCGACGTCATGGCGGTGGACGACAAGATCCTCTTCATCCAGACCTTCTCCAAGAACTGGGCCATGACCGGATGGCGTCTCGGCTGGCTCGAAGCCACGTCCGCCATGGGGCAGGTGATCGAGAACCTGGTCCAGTACCAGACTTCGGGAACGCCGGTCTTCATCCAGCGCGCCGGCGTCGCGGCCATCGAGCAGGGTGAGAGCTTCCTGGACGATCAGATCGCCAAGGCCCGCCGCGGCCGGGACATCGTCGGTCGGCTGGCCGAGACCGGCCTCGTGGAGCTGGCCCCGCCGAGCGGCGCCTTCTATGCCTTCCTGAAGATCAAGGGCGCCACGAGCTCGAAGGATATCGCGTTCCGTCTCATCGACGAGGCCAATGTGGGCCTCGCCCCGGGCTCCGCCTTCGGGGAGGCCGGGGAGGGCTACCTGCGTCTGTGCTACCTGCGCAAGCCCGAGGACGTGGAAGAGGCGGTCCGCCGGATCAGCGAAGCCCTGCCGAGGCTCGTCGCCTGAAGCGGCAATCTCGCCTAGAGCAGCGCATCGTTTGGGGGCGGACCCGAAGGGTCCGCACGATGCGCTAGGGCGGCGGGATTACCCCTTTCTTCAGGATGAAGCAGCCGTAGAAGCGGCGCTCGCCGGTCGCCACGATCGCAAAGGCCCGCTTGGCGCGCTCGTAGAACGCGAAGCGCTCGACCGATCCCATCGGCCAGGTGTCACGCCCGGCATCGCGGCGGGCCACCGCGTCGATTTCGGCCTGGGCTTCCTGCTGGATCGCCGGAAGGTCGTCGGGGTTGCCGACGACTTCCATGCGTTCTGCGGGAGTGTCGACGAAGCTGTCGAGCGGCATCAGCGACAGGACGGCCCGGATGGCCCGGGGCGAGCCGATATTGTCCATCCGGATCACGCGGCCATAGGCCGTCTGGCGCGCAATGGAATCGGCGGGGAAATTGGCGTCACAGATCACGAGATCGTCCCCGTGGCCCATAGACCGGAGCACATACAGCAGGTCGGCATTGAGCGCCGGGTCGAGTCCGTGAAGCACCGTTTCCTCCGTGTCGTGACTGGCGGTGCAATCTCATCAGGCTTTCGGGATCTCCGCAACGCTTGCATCGTTCCATGGCCAGACCGTGACCGCATGGCCACTGCGCACCATCGGCATTTGACGTAAGGGGCCGGGCCGTCCATTGAGCCAAACCGTGATGCGTCTTGTCCTTGCCCATCTCGCGCAGATTCTCGTCGCCGCTCTCGGCGGGCTCGTCTTCTACTGGCTCGGCGTCCCGGCCGCGTGGCTGTCCGGCTCGGCGATCGCCGCCACCCTGTGGGGGTTGACCGGCTGGGCCGTGCCGCTGCCGAAGGCGTTGTCCGATGCCGCCATGCTGACCTCGGGGGCCGCCATGGGGGCCGCCGTGACGCCGGCCGCCATCGCCGCCATGGGGCGCTATCCGGGCAGCCTCATCCTGCTGGTCATCGGCGTCGTGGCGATCTCGGCCGCCTCGAGCGCCTGGCTCGTGCGCATCTCGGGCTGGCGCAAGGCCGATGCGGTTCTGGCATCCGTCCCAGGCGCCCTCTCGACGGTCCTCGCCGTGGCGGCCGACCGTAAGGCCGAGGTGGCGTCCATCGCCATCGTGCAGAACTTCCGCCTCTTCGTGCTGATCGCCCTGCTGCCGAGCCTCGTGGTGGTGACGGGAGGCGGAGGCAATGCCGGCATGCTGGTCGGCGAGGGGCTTCCCATCGAGAGCCCCGGCGGCATGGCCTTCATCCTCCTCGGCGGCCTCGCGCTGGGAACGGCGTTCGCCCGGCTGAAGGTGGCCGCTCCGATCCTGCTCGGCGCCACCGTCGTCAGCTCGGTCAGCCACGGAGCGGAGTGGGTGACCGGCGTCATCCCTCCGGTGATCGCCACGGGTGGCCTCGTGCTGATCGGGCTGTTCATCGCCGAACGGTTCCGCAACCTCCAGCGCTCGACCCTGAGACGGGCGCTCGTGTCCGCGCTCGGCTCCTTCACGGTCGGCATGGTGGTGGCGGCCCTCTTCGCCGGAGCCGCCGCCTGGCTCGCCGGGGTCAGCTTCGCCAACGGACTCGTCGCCTTCGCGCCGGGCGGTCTCGAGGCCATGACCGTGCTGGCCCTGATCCTCGGCCTGGACCCGCTCTATGTGGGCATCCACCACCTGGTCCGCTTCCTGGGAATCGGCCTGGTCCTTCCGTTCTTCATCGGCTGGCTGCAGAGAGCCCGGCCGGAAGCGGCGGAATAGACGTTACCGCTGTTCGCCCCGCAGCCGCTCCACCGCCTCCATGCGCGGCTTGGCGCTGTCCCACAGCCGTTTCGTGACGGCGGCCACGAGAGCTTCGGTCAGGAGCAGGAGGCCTGCGGACGAGTCCCAGTTGGAGGGCGCCACGATATGGGCCGGCAGCACGTGCCGGGCGACACGGGCGATGGGCGAGAGCCAGGGATCGGTGAGAAGAACCACGGTCGCGCCCTGCCTGGCGGCCGTCTCGCACAGGGCCGTGACGTCCTCCTGGTAGCGCCGGATGTCGAAGGCGACGACCACGTCCTTGCGCCCGATCTCGATCATCCGGTCGCGCCAGAGCACCGGCTGCCCCTCGATGAAATCCACGTGGCTGCGCACGATGCGGAAGTGGCTTTCCGCATAGCGGGCCAGGGCGCCGGTGAAGCGCCCGCCCGTAAAATGAATGTGACGGCGCGGATCCGACAGCAGCGCCACCACGGCCTCGAACTCGGCCGGGGCGATGTTCTCCACCGTGGCCTGCAGGTTCCCGATCACCGCCTCCGCAAAGGCGGCGAGCGCCGGCGCATTCTGGCTCTTGTCGGAGGGACCGGCCTTGGCCAGCGGGGAGAGGAGCTGGGCTTCCAACTCCTCGCGCAGGTGCTTCTGGAACTCCGGAAAGCCGCCGAATCCGAGGCGGGTGACGAAGCGCAGGACCGACGGAGCCGAAATCCCGGCCCTGGAGGCGAATTCGGCCACCGTGTCGAGGCCCGCGAACGGATAATGGCTCAACAGAAGATGCGCGGCGCGCTTCTCGCTGGGCGTGAAGGAATCCATGTCGAGACGGATGCGCTCGGCGAGGCTCGGCGGGGCAGTCAGGGGAGGACGGTGCTCGTCACGCATGTCGGATTGATTCACACCCCCTCCTTGACGGCTCTGAAAAGCTGTATCAGAAATTTCATCACGTGAGAAAAATATAAGAAACGTACCAAGCGTTCAAACGGGGACTGGCCTGCTTCCGGCGGGCCGACGGAGAACCGCATGACGCAGGCGAGTCGGAAGACGGACGGTCTGTCTCCTGCCGTTACGGCAGAACAACCGGTTGCCTTCATCGAAAACCCGAACGGGCGGTCGCCCATTCTGCTCATCTGCGAACATGCCTCCAATCACCTTCCGGCCCGCTACGGGACGCTGGGCCTCCAGCCCTCCGATCTCGAAAGCCACATCGCCTGGGATCCGGGCGCGCTCGGGGTGGCGATGGAGCTTTCGCGGCTCCTCGACGCGCCGCTGATCCACGCAGGCGTCTCGCGCCTCGTGCTCGATCTCAACCGCGATCCCTCCGCGCCGGATTCGATCTGGACGCTCAGCGAACGCACCACGATCCCTGGCAATCTCGATCTCGACGAGGCGGAGCGGGCGGTCCGGGTGCGGGAGGTGTACGACGCCTTCCACGGCGTGGTCGACGCCGCCGTGAAGGCCCGCACGGCCGCAGGACAACTGGCCGCCATCGTGTCCATCCACTCGTTCACGCCGGTCTATCGGGACGTGCCGCGCCCCTGGCAGATCGGCCTGATCTTCGATCGCGACGAGCGTTATGCGCGCAGCGTCGAAGCAGGATTGAGGCAGGACCGGTCGCTCATCGTCGGCATGAACGAACCCTATTCTCCAGCGGACCGGGTGTTCCACACCCTGGAGCGACACGCCGTGAGGCGAGGCCTCCATCCGCTGATGATCGAAATCCGCAACGACCTGATCCGCACACAAGACGGACAGGCGTCGTGGGCTCGCCGTCTGGCGCCGCTTTTGAGGGAGGGGGCACGGACGCTCTGATGACGGGCATGGCGCGAAATGTGCCGTGACCCGAAAGGCAGAACTTCTTGGAGGATCAACTCGATGTCAGTCGGACAAGGAAGCACCGGGGTTCACGCCCCACCGGCCGGCGTGCAGGGTGCCGCGGGCATTACCTACACGACGGTGGATGAGAGCTATTTCGAGGCACGGCGCCTCAAGCGCCACGCCCGCGTCTGGTCGCTTTGGGCGCTCGGCGTCGGGGCGGTGATCTCGGGCCATTATTCAGGCTGGAATCTCGGCCTCGCCAACGGCTTCGGGTCGATGTTCTTCGCCACCATCGTCATCGCGGTCATGTATCTTGGCCTGACCTTCTCGCTGGCCGAGATGTCGCCGGCGCTTCCGCATACCGGCGGCGCCTATTCCTTCGCGCGGACTTCGATGGGCCCCTGGGCGGGCTATGTCACGGGCATCGCGGAGAACATCGAGTTCGTCCTGACGCCGGCCGTGATCGTGTTCTTCATCGGCTCGTACCTGTCGGCGATCTTCGAGACCGCGCCGGCCTTCCAGCCGGTCTACTGGGTGCTGTGCTACGCCCTGTTCGTCGGCCTCAACATCATCGGGGTGGAACTGTCGTTCAAGGTCACCGTGACCGTCACCCTGGCGGCGCTCGCGGTGCTCGCGTTCTTCTACGTGTCGGTGCTGCTCTCCGGCCAGTTCGACTTCGCCCGCTGGGCGCTGAACATCGGCCCCGATGGTGCGGAGCTTCCCGGCGGCAACGGCCCGTTCCTGCCGAACGGCGCTGTCGGCATCCTGGCCTCGCTGCCTTTCGCCGTGTGGCTGTTCCTCGCCATCGAGCAACTCCCCCTCGCGGCGGAGGAATCGCATGACCCGCAGCGGGACATGCCCAAGGGCATCATCGCGGGGATCCTGACCCTGATCGCCTCCGCGTTCCTCGTGCTGTTCCTGAACACGGGCATCGCTCCGGGCGCGGTGGGGCTCGGCAAGTCCGGCGAGCCGCTGCTCGACGGGTTCCGGACCCTGTTCGGCACGGATATCGCGAAGATCCTGGCGGCCATCGCGGTGATCGGGCTCATCGCCTCCTTCCACACCATCATCTTCGCCTTCGGGCGGCAGATCTACTCGCTGTCGCGGGCAGGCTACTTTCCGAGCTTCCTGTCCGTCACGCACGGAGAGCGCAAGACCCCGCATGTGGCCCTGGTGGCGGGAGCGGTGATCGGCCTTCTCGTCATGCTGGTCATCTGGTTCTCGGTCGGCGCCGAAGCCGGCGCCACGGTCATCGGCGGGACGCTGCTCAACATGGCGGTGGCGGGAGCGATGCTGGCCTATTTCATGCAGGGCATGTCCTACATCGTGCTCAAGAGGAAGTTCCCGCACCTGCACCGGCCCTATACGAGCCCGTTCGGCATCGCGGGCGCGGTGATCTGCATGGCCATCGCCGCGGTGACGCTCGTCTTCCAGCTGACCGACCCGGTGTTCCGGGCCGGCGTGACCGGCGTGGCCATCTACTATGTGGTGATGATGGCCTATTTCCTCCTGATCGGGCGCCACAAGCTCATCCTCTCGCCCGAGGAGGAGTTCGCACTCACCAAGGGTGAGAGCGAATACAGGACGCACTGACGCCACAAGGGAGCGCGCGTCGTGCGCGCTCCCATCCCTTTCAGGTCAAGGTTCTTCGTATGGACGCTCCCACGATCAAGAATGCCGCGGATGCGGTGGAATATGTGCGCAGCCGCGATCTTCGCTTCGTGAAGGTCGGGGTGACCGACGTCGACGGCATCATGCGCGGCAAGTACATGGCCCGCGACAAGTTCGAATCCGCGCTCGAGAAGGGTTTCGGCTTCTGCGACGTGGTGCTGGGCTGGGATTCCAACGATCAGCTCTACGACAACACCAGGCTGACCGGCTGGCACACGGCCTATCCGGACGCGCCAGTCCGGGTGTTGCCGGAGACGATGCGGCTGATCCCCTTCGAGAATGATCTGCCGTTCTTCCTCGCCGAGTTCGACGGCTATGCGGAACAGGCTTGCCCGCGCGGGGTGCTGCGGCGGGTCCTGAAGCGGGCGGAAGCGATGGGCTTTGCCGTGTCGGCCGCGGCCGAGTTCGAGTTCTTCCTGTTCGAGGAAACGCCGCACTCCGTAAGGGAGAAGGATTACAGGAACCTCAAGAACATCACGCCGGGCTTCTTCGGATATTCCGTGCTTCGCTCAGGCGTCCATGCGGATTTCTACCACGAGCTCCTCGACCTTGCGAACAGGATGGATTTCGAGATCGAGGGCCTCCATACCGAGACGGGGCCGGGCGTTCTGGAGGCCGCGATCCGCGTCGACGATGCCTTGAAGGCAGCCGACAAGGCGGCGCTGTTCAAGACCTACACCAAGATCCTGGCGCAGCGCCGTGGCTGGATGGCGACCTTCATGGCGAAGTGGTCGCGCGACTGGCCCGGGCAATCCGGCCACCTGCATACGTCCCTGCGCGATCTGCGGTCCGGCAAGGGCGCGTTCTACGATCCGTCCGGACAGCATAACATGTCCGAGACCATGCGCTGGTTCGTCGGCGGCCAGCAGGCGCTGATGCCGGAGATCCTGGCCATGGTGGCCTGCACGGTGAACAGCTACACGCGGCTCATCCCGGGCTTCTGGGCGCCGACCGACTCCGCCTGGGGGGTCGAGAACCGCACCACGGCGCTGCGGGTCATCCCCGGATCGGAGAAATCGCAGCGGGTGGAATACCGAGTCGCCGCCGCCGACATCAACCCGTATATCGCCCTGGCGGCGGCCATCGGGTCCGGCCTTTGGGGCATCGAAAACCGGATCGATCCTGGAGAACCCATCGAGGGCAACGCCTATGCGGTCGAGCATCCGAAGGAGCGGGCCCTGCCGCGGTCCCTCGGCGAGGCCGCCGAGCGTCTGAAGGGGTCCAAGGCGGCGCGGGAGCTTTTCGGCGACACGTTCGTCGACCATTATGCGGCCACCCGTGAATGGGAGGAGCGCGAGGCCCGCAAGGCCATCACCGACTGGCAACTCGCCCGCTACTTCGAGATCATCTAGGGCATTCTTCGGCGAAGTGGATCCGGTTCGCCGTCAAAGATGCGGCAAGCCAAAGAAGAGAGATGATTCCACGTTCGCGGAAACAGCTCTCGAGCATCGGACCCAAAAGTGGACCCACTTTTGGGATCGGATCCGATGCTCTCTTCCTTAAGCGGCGCATCGTTCGGGGCGGAAAACCGGGTCCACTTTTCCGCACGATGCGCTAGAAGACTATCCCGGTTCAACCCACAGGAGACGGCCATGATTCCCAGGGATCATGGTCATTCAGGCATATGATCATGGCCGATACCGATATCGTCTGCATTTCCCCGATTGACGGGCGCGAGCTCGTCCGCCGCCCCATCCTGACCGAGGCTGCGATCGAGGCTGCCCTTGCCTCGGCGCGCGAGGCGCAGAAGGGGTGGCGCAACACCTCCATGGCCGAGCGCGCGCAAAAGGTCTCCGCCTTTCTCGACGCGCTGCTCGCCATGAACCAGGAGGCAGTGCCCGAGCTTGCCCAGCAGATGGGACGCCCGGTGCGGTATGGGGGCGAGTTCCGTGGCGTCGAGGAGCGTGCGCGCCACATGATCGGCATCGCGGAGAAGAGCCTCGAGCCCATTCCGGCCGATGACGAGAAGCCGGGTTTCCGCCGCATGATCAAACGGGAGCCGGTGGGGCTCGTCCTGGTCGTCGCGCCCTGGAACTATCCGTATCTTACCGCCATCAACACCATCGTGCCGGCGCTGATGGCCGGCAACGCGGTGCTGCTCAAGCACGCCTCCCAGACGGTTCTTGCGGGCGAACGGTTCCAGACGGCCATGGACCGGGCGGGAATGCCGAACGGTCTGTTCCAGAACCTGTATCTGAGCCACGACCAGACGAGCCGCATCCTGGGCGCAGGTCTCGTCGATCACTGCAACTTCACCGGGTCGGTCTCGGGTGGCCGCGCCATCGAGCGGGCGGCGGCGGGCAGCTTCACGTCGCTCGGCCTCGAGCTCGGCGGCAAGGATCCGGCCTATGTGCGCGAGGATGCCAACATCGATCACGCCATCGAGAATCTGGTCGACGGCGCCTTCTTCAACTCGGGCCAGTGCTGCTGCGGCATCGAGCGCATCTATGTGCACGAGCGGCATTACGAGCGCTTCGTGGAAGGCGCGGTCGATCTGGTGAACCGGTACGTGCTCGGCAACCCGCTCGACGAGGCGACGACGCTGGGCCCGATGGCGCACAAGCGCTTCGCCGACCTCGTGCGCCACCAGAATGCTGAGGCCGTCGCAAAGGGCGCGAGGGCGCATATCGACACCCGGCGCTTCGGGGCGGATGTGGGCGACACGGCCTATCTGGCCCCGCAGGTGCTGACGAACGTCGACCACTCCATGAGCGTGATGCGCGACGAAAGCTTCGGCCCGACGGTCGGCATCATGAAGGTGAAGGACGACGAGGAGGCGATCCGCCTCATGAACGACTCGCCCTACGGCCTCTCCGCGGCGATCTGGACATCCGATGTCGATGCCGCCGAGACGATCGGCGAGCGGCTCGAGACCGGCACCGTCTTCATGAACCGCTGCGACTATCTCGATCCCGCTCTCGCGTGGACCGGCGTCAAGGACACAGGCCGTGGTGCGAGCCTGTCGAAGCTGGCCTATGAATCGCTCACCCGCCCGAAATCCTATCACCTCCGTCAGATCTGATTGAAACCGTCATGACCGCATCTCCCCGCTCCAACTGGAACTACCCCACCGCCGTGCGCTTCGGCGCAGGTCGCGTCGCGGAACTGGCCGAAGCCTGCAAGGCGTCGGGAATCTCGGCCCCGCTCATCGTCACGGACCCGTTCCTCGCCACCCAGCCCATGACGAAGGCGACGCTCGACCAGCTCACGGGCGCCGGCCTGAGGGCGGCGATCTTTTCGGACATCAAGCCGAATCCGGTCGAGACCAATGTCTACAAGGGGCTCGAGGTCCTGCGATCGGGCAAGCACGACGGGGTCGTCGCCTTCGGCGGAGGCTCGGCGCTCGATGCCGGCAAGGTCATCGCCTTCATGGCGGGCCAGACGCGGCCCATGTGGGACTTCGAAGACATCGGCGATTGGTGGACCCGCGCCGATCCCAAGGGCATCCTGCCGATCATCGCCGTGCCGACGACCGCCGGCACCGGCTCGGAGGTCGGCCGGGCCGGCGTGATCACCCAGGAAGCGACGCATACCAAGAAGGTGATCTTCCATCCGCTCATGATGCCGAAGATCGTGATCTGCGATCCGGAGCTGACGGTGGGAATGCCGCCGCACATCACGGCCGGCACCGGCCTCGATGCGCTGGCTCACTGCCTCGAGGCCTATTGCGCGCCGGGCTATCACCCGATGGCCGACGGCATTGCCGTCGAGGGCATCCGCCTCGTGAAGGAGTACCTGCCGCGCGCCTACAAGGACGGCCGGGACATCGAGGCCCGCGCGCAGATGATGTCCGCCGCCGCCATGGGGGCGACCGCGTTCCAGAAGGGGCTCGGCGCGATCCACGCCCTCTCGCATCCGACCGGCGCGCTCTACGACACCCATCACGGCCTGACCAACGCGGTCTTCATGCCCTATGTGCTGGTCTACAACCGCAAGGCCATCGAGGCCCGGATCGAGCGCCTCGCCGCCTATATCGGCCTCGAGCCGTCGTTCCAGGCCTTCTTCGATTGGGTCCTGCAGCTGCGCAGGGATCTCGGGGTGCCGCACACCCTAGAGGGGCTGAAGGTCGATGCGGCCCGGTTCGACGAGATGTCCGAGATGGCGCCGAACGATCCGACCGCCGGCGGCAATCCGGTGCCGATCACCCGGGAGAGCGCCCGCAGGCTCTTCGAAGATGCGCTCACCGGACGTCTCTGATCGCCTTGACGGCTGACGGACGCACGGAGGCACCGCCGTGGACGACAGCGGTGCCTCCTGGATCGGCAAGGACGATCAGGCGGCTTCGGCCTTGCGCTCCAGAGAAGCCTTGTGCTTGGAGCGGACACCCTCCAGGGCCTTGGTCCAGACATGGAGCTCATCGAGCATGGCCGCAGCCGAGGTCCTGTAGATCTCGGCGGGCTTCAGCTTTCCGTTCTCGAGGTTCTGGAACACCATCGGCATCGGGACGCCTTCCGTGATCGGCATCACCTTGAAGGTGGTCAGGATCTGCTTCGTCATCTGGACGGCGCGCAGACCACCCGAGATGCCGCCATAGCTCACGAAGCCGGCCGGGGTGTATTGCCATTCCGCCACGAGATAGTTGAGGGCGTTCAACAGCGAGGGAGGAGGGCCGAAATTGTACTCGGGCGTTACGAAGACAAAGGCGTCCGCTTCGGCCACGCTGTCGCTCCAGGCCTTGGTATGTGCATGGTGGTAATTGCGCAGGCGGGGATGCTCAGGCTCGTTGAAGATCGGCAGGTTGAAATCGGCCAGATCGACCAGAACCGGATCGAAACTGCCGTGCTCTTCGGCGAAATCGCGGAACCATTCGGCGATGCTCGGACCGATCCGGCCCGGACGCGTGCTGGCGATGATAATGTGAAGCTTGGGCTTCATGGGATGTCCTTGGTTTGCATTCGAGGGCCGGAGCTCTTAAGTTCCGTTTTGTAACCGAGGCTCATTAAGTAACTTCCTGAGCGCCGCGCAAGGAGGCACTTTCATGTCACCCAGTCACATCCATGTGCCCACCAATTGCCGGACCGTGACCGAAATCCTGTCGCGCGTCGGCGACAAGTGGAGCGTGCAGGTCGTGGTCCAGATGGGCGAAGGACCCAAGAGATTCAACGAGTTGCGCCGCCTGGTCACGGGCATTTCCCAGCGCATGCTCACCTTGACCCTGCGCGGATTGGAGCGGGACGGGCTCGTGACGCGCACCGTCTACCCGACCATTCCGCCCCGGGTGGATTACCAACTCACAGAGCTGGGCTGCTCCCTGCTCAGGACTGTGCGGGGCCTCGGCGAATGGGCGATCCAGAACCGGGACGAGATCCTGGCAGCGCGCCGACGCTTCGATGAGGGCGATGCCGGGTCTGATTCCAACGAGCTGCGGCCCGACGCCGCCTGAGGCATCTAGAGCATCGGACGGACCCAGAGGGCCGCGTCAGCGAAAAGTGGCCCCGGTTTTCGCTGGCGCGGCCCGCTGGGTCCGTCCTGACCGATGCTCTCATTCAAGAAGAAAGCATCGGATGGATCCCAAAAGTGCAAGTCCACTTTTCACGTCCGATGCTTTAGGCCGCGACCCTGTGCTCCAGAATCTCCCACAGGGCCCGGTCGTGGAAGGTCACGATGGCGCCATCGGCGCCGATCTCCCTCATCTCGCCAGCGGTCAGGCCCGTCAGGACCCCGAAGGAGAAGAGGCCTGCGGCCTTGGCGGCCCGCATGCCTGACGGGGAATCCTCGAAGGCGACGGCCTCCTCGGCCCGGATGCCGAGGCGCTCCAGCGCCGTCAGATAAGGCAGGGGATCGGGCTTGCCGCGCTCGACCTCCTCGATGGTGATCTCGACCTTGAACCGGCCCGCCAGTCCCAAGGCTTCGAGCATGTGATCCGCATTGAGCCGCGGCGCGTTGGTGACGAGAGCGATCTGGATCTGGCGCTCCTCGGCCCAGTCGAGGAGTTCGAGAAGCCCGTCCAGCGGCTTGAGGTTCGATGCCATGCGACGGAAGGTGGCCTCCTTCTCGTCGGCATAGGTCTCGTGCTGCTCCACCGGCAGGTGCGGCAGGAGGGACGCGAAGATCGCCTCGTTGGTGCGCCCGATGATCTTGGAGCGGTAGACGTCCTCGGTGATGTCGACGCCCTCGGCCTTCAGAACCTCGGCGAAGGCTTCCAGATGCACGGGGTCGCTGTGCACCAATGTTCCATCCATATCGAAGATCAGAGCTTTCAGCATCGGGACATCTCTCAACAGAATCGGGTCTCGGGGCGAGGGAATAGACCGCTTCGTCCCGGATGGCACCCCGTTGGAATTGCAACCCTGCTCTATAGATAATCAGGGAGTCGATAAACCCCATAAAACGTGACCCGACCGATGGTTCGCATTCCATTCCGCCCATCCGACGAGACCTGCCGATGGGGATAAGAGACAGGCTGAGGCTTCTCTATGAGGGTGATACTCAGGAAGCGCATCAGTTCCGGTATGCTCTCCTGGTCTTCGACGTGGCGACGATCCTGTTCATCGTCGTCACGTCCTTCCTGCCACGCTCGCCCGCCTTCGAGTGGATGGATGTGATCATCGGGTTGATCGTTCTGGCTGACTTCTCTGCCCGCCTGGCCATCAGCCGGACGCCCTGGCGGGACCTGGCTCATCCCGCGACCCTGGCGGATATCGCCGCGATCGTGTCCTTTCTCGCGCCTGTCGTGGGAGAGGGAATCGGGTTCCTGCGGATCCTGCGCACCCTGCGCCTGCTGCGCACCTATCAGCTGCTCGCCCGCCTGAGGTCCGACAGCGTCTTCTTCCGGCGCAACGAAGACCTGATCATCGCCTCGGTCAATCTCGGCGTCTTCATCTTCGTCATGACGGGCTTCGTCTACGAGACGCAGCGCTGGACGAATGCGAAGATCGGCAACTACATCGACGCGCTGTATTTCACGATCGCGGCGCTCACCACGACCGGGTTCGGCGACATCACGTTGACCGGAACGCTGGGGCATCTGATTTCGGTCATCATCATGATCTTCGGCGTCACGCTCTTCCTGCGGTTGGTGCAGGTGCTGCTGAGACCCGACAAGGTGCGGTTTCCCTGTCCGGTCTGCGCCCTGCAGCGCCATGACCGGGATGCGGTGCATTGCAAGGCCTGCGGCACAGTCCTCGACATTCCCGATGAAGGAGCGATCTGAAATCCTCAAGAGTTCGGGATGATGGCGAGACCGCGCTGTGGCGTGAAGGCGATCGACACCGGCGTGCCCGTCATGATCGGCTCCTTGCGCCCATACTGGACCACGAACAGGTTCCCGATCGGGCTCTCCACTTCGTATTCCACCTGCGTGCCGAGATAGGATGCCTTGCGAACCGTGCCGGACAGGGCGCCGGTTGCCCCTTCGTCGAGCAGGATCGCATCGGGTCGGACCGCGAGTTTGACCGGCCCCGGCCCGGCATTCCGATGCGGGAGCTGAAGAGGGACATTGCCGACATTCACCTGTGCGGTCGATCCGGTGACGCCCACGATCTCACCCGGGATGATGTTGGCATCGCCGATGAAATCGGCGACGAACAGGTTTGCCGGCTCCTCGTAGAGTTCGCGCGGCGTTCCGGTCTGGGCGATCCGGGCGTTCGACATGACGATGATGTGGTCGGAGACGGCAAGCGCCTCCTCCTGGTCGTGGGTCACGTAGGCCACGGTGAGGTTGAGGCTCTGCTGAAGCTCGCGGATATCCTCGCGTACGCGCCGGCGCAGCTTGGCGTCGAGGTTCGACAGAGGCTCGTCGAAGAGCAGAACCTGCGGCTCGAGAACGAGCGCCCGTGCGACCGCGACCCGCTGCTGCTGCCCGCCGGAGAGTTCGGACGGAGCGCGCTTCTCGAGTCCCTTGAGGCCGATCAGCGCGAGCTTCTCCATGGCCATCTCGATCGCGTCCCTCTTCGGCACGCCCTGAACGGACGGCCCATAGGCGACGTTCTCCAGCACCGACATGTGCGGAAAGAGCGCGTAGGACTGGAACACCATGCTCACGTCCCTGTCGGCCGCGGACAGGTTCGTCACGTCGCGTCCGCCGATCAGAATCTGGCCTTCGCTCGCCATCTCGAGCCCCGCGATCATGCGCAGGGTCGTGGTCTTGCCGCAGCCGGACGGGCCGAGAAGGGTCACGAGCTGGCCCGGCTCGATGGTGAAGGAGACGTCGTCGACGGCGGTGACGCTGCCGTAGCGCTTCGTCACATTGCGGAACTGCACCGATGCCGCCTGCTTCTTGGAGGCTGCCGGGCGGGACAGGGAATGGATAGAAGGCATGTTGTTCATGGGATCGCCTGCACGGCTACGGGAGAGGGAGCAGCGCTCGCGCTGCGGCGTCCGAGGCGCCGCTCGCCGACCGCGAGCTGGATTGCCACGATGGCGACCAGCATCACGAGGATGAGCACCGTGGAGTAGGCGATCGCAAGGCCGAACTCGCCGGCCTCGACCCGGCCGACGATATAGGTCGTCGCCATGTTGTATTCGGCGGTGACGAGGAAGATCACGGCACTGACGGCCGTCATGGCGCGCACGAAGGAATAGACCAGGGACGCGACAATCGCCGGACGCAGCAGCGGCAGCACCACGCGGCGCATGGTGGTCGACGAGCCGGCTCCCAGCGTCAGCGATGCTTCGTCGAGGCTCTTGTCGATCTGGCTCAGGGTCGCGATCCCGGAGCGCACGCCGACCGGCATGTTGCGGAACACGAAGCACATCACGAGGATGAACCCGGTTCCGGTGATCTCGATGGGCGGCACGTTGAAGGCGAGGATGTAGGATACGCCCACGACGGTGCCGGGAATGGCGAAGCTCAACAGCGTGCCGAACTCGAAGGCGCGCTGACCGGAGAAGCGCTGGCGCGTGAGGAGATAAGCGGTGAGCAGGCCGATGGCCGCTGTGAGCGGTGCCGAGAGCGCAGCCACCTTCACGGTCGCAAAGAACGAGTCCCAGGCGGAGCCGGAAAAGTAGAGGCCCGAGCCCGAGCGCTCCACCCGGAAGGCCGTGAGGAAATGCTCGAAGGTTGGCGTGTAGTCGCGGCCCATCGACCGCACGAAGGCGCCGACCAGGATGATCGCATAAACGGCAACCGTGAAGATCGCCCAAGGCAATGCGGTGAGATAGGAGGCCAGCGCGACCCGCCGCGGAAGCGGCAGGGGAATGCCGGCGTCACCTTTGCCGGTGACGGTCGTGTAGACCTTCTTGCCGAGCCAGGCGTGCTGGAGCCAGAAGGCCCCGAGGGTGAAGGCGAGCAGGATGATGGACAAGACGGCCGCGCGGCCCTGGTCCTGCTGCGCGCCGACGACGGCAAAGAAGATCTTGGTCGAAAGCACCTCGTAATTCCCGCCGAGCACCAACGGGTTGCCGAAATCGGCCAGGCTCTCGACGAATCCGAGCAGGAAGGCGTTTGCGAGACCCGGACGCATGAGGGGGAGCGTCACGGTCCAGAACGTCGTCCAGCTCTTCGCGCGCAGGGTCTGCGAGGCTTCCTCGAGGGTCGGGCTGATGCCTTGCACCACGCCGATCAGGACGAGGAATGCGATGGGCGTGAAGGCGAGAAGCTGCGCAATCAGCACGCCGGGCAATCCATAGATCCAGCGGGACCGCGGCACGCCGAACCAGTCCCACAGGACAGCCGACAGCGCGCCCGACCGGCCGAAGAGCAGGATCAGGGCGAGGCCGATCACGAAGGGTGGCGTAATGATGGGCAGAACGCTCATCACGCGGAGGAGCTTCTTGAACCGGAAATCCGTGCGCGTGGCGATCAGCGCGAAGGCAAGGCCGAGGGCGGTGGTGCCCACGCCGACGAGCAGACCCAGGAACAGGGTGTTCCAGGCGACGCCGCAGCGCAGGTCGCTCGACAGGCAGTCGAGCCCCCAGATCGACCGATCCAGGAACTTCACCAGGAACTCGTACGGGGCGAAGTTGCCGTCATTGTCGGCAAAGGCACTCGCAAGAATGGTGGTGACCGGGAAGAAGACGAACACGACGATCAGCGCGATGACGACGCCGATCGACGAGGTGACGAACGCATCGCCCCGGCACCAGCCGCGTGCAGCAAGACCATGGCAAAGGATGATGAGGAAGGCGGTCGCGGTCAAAGCCGCGCCATAGCCCATCCCGGCCTGGCTCGGCCCCGGCGCGCCGAAGGAGGCCCTCAGGATGTCGAAGGTCCAGCCGTTGAGACCGATGGCGAAGCCCTGAAGGATGACGAGGGCGAGGCCCAGAAGTCCGGAAGCGATGAGCCAGCCGCCATTGGTCTGCGCCAAGGGGCGGATCACGGGAACAAGGCCCAGACATAAAGGGATCAGGATCGGCAGAAGCCACCACGCGCCCTTGATGCCGTGGATCAAAGCCGACCCGCTGACGAAATAATCCGCAAGGGTCGGTACGGCTGTGCGGTCGAACCCGTACCAGGGCAGGAGGGCAAAGCCGACCCAGCCCAGAACGATCCAGCCAAGGGTTGCCCGTGACATCTTCTGTTCTCGCTTCGAGGCCGATGCCGAACCCGGCCTTCATGATTCCGGTGTCGATGGGCCTTGGCGAAGCGGACGTCCGCGTGGGCCACGGCCCGGTGAAGCCCCCCCCTCTTTCTTGCGGGGCGGCTGGGGCGCTGGGCCGTCGCGGCCCCCCGCGCCCCCAAGGCCCGTTTCAAGCCCCAGCTATTTCGGGAGGTTCTTCACTTCGTTGTCCCACTTGGACAGGAGGCGCTTGCGCTCGGCTGACGAGCCGTATTTCGCGAAATCGAAGTTGATCAGCTTGATGTCGCTGAGCTTGGGAGCCTGCGGCGGAACCGGCGTGCTCTTGTTCGACGGCACCTGGTAGGACTTGGCTTCCGCGCCGAGCTTCTGGGCATCCGCGGTGAGCGCCCAATCATAGAATTTCTTGGCGTTGTCCAGGTTCTTGGCCCCCTTGATGATCGACATGGAGCCGATCTCGTAGCCCGTGCCTTCGCAGGGGGCGACCACCTTCACGGGGGCCTTGTCGACCACCATCGTGACGATGTCGTGCATGAAAGCAATGCCCGCCGTCGTCTCGCCGAGCGCCATGGCCTTGGCCGGGGCGGCGCCCGACTTGGTATATTGATTGACGTTCTTGTGCAGGGCTTTCAGGTACTCGAAGCCTTTGTCCTCGCCCATGATCTGCACGATGGTGGCGAGCAGCGTATAGGCGGTGCCGGAGGAGTTCGGATCGGCAACCTGCACCTCGTCCTTCAACTCGGGCTTCAGCAGATCCGCCCAGCATTTCGGCTCGCCGATCTTGTTCGACGCTGCGAGTTCCGTGTTGTAGCCGAAGCCGAGAGCACCGGAATAGATGCCGACGGTGCGCCCCTTGGACTGCTCCCACTGGCGCACAGCCCAGTCCTGCAAGTCGCCCATTTTCGGCGACTTGTACTCTTCGGTGATGCCTTCCTCGGCAGCCTGCATATGCGGATCGCCCGTGCCGCCCCACCAGATGTCCGCGCGGGGATTGGCCGCCTCGGCCTTGACCTGGGCGTAGACCTCGCCCGCACTCTTGCGGGTCATGGAAACCTTGATGCCCGTCTCGCGCTCGAAAGCGGTCGTCATGGCCCGGCACCATTCCTCCTGCACGCCGCAATACATGACCAGCGCGCCCTGCGCCTGAGCCGTTCCGGCGGACACGAAGGACAGGGCCGTCATGGTCCCCGCCAGCATGGTTGCCGCAACGAGATTCTTCTTAGCGTTCATTCTATCCTCCCGTGATGCCGTTCTTGTTTTTGGTTGGTCGGCTAAGCTCCCTCCATTGTGGCGGCGGGTCAAGTGCCTGGCCGGCGCTCCAAATCTGAATCTTTAGAATAAGATGCGGTCTCAGGGCTCTTTCGCGATCCCTGTCGCCTGGGTGAGGGCAGCGGCCAGTCCGGGCGTGCAGGCCAGAACGGGATTGCCTTTCCTGAGGCCATCCTCGGCCAGGAAGTTGTTGGTCCAGCCGCCGGCTTCCTCGATGATCAGGAGACCCGCCAGGGCATCCCAGGAATTGATGTGGAGTTCGCAATAGGCGTCGATGCGCCCGTCCGCGACGTAAGCAAGGCCCAGCGTGCCCGAGCCGGCACGGCGCACGTTGGCGCCCGCCGTCTTGAGCTTGTCCACCACGGCCATGTAGGGCTCGGGCGGCAGGCGCGGCGACCACCCTGCCTCCACGGTGGCCTGCTTCATGTCGTCGAGGCCGCTGACACGGATCGTCTCTCCATTGAGGATGGCGCCCCGACCTCGCTGGGCCGTATAAAGCTCGGCATGCATCACGTCGTAGATCACGCCGATCTCGACCCGGTTCTCGCGCACGAAGGCGATCGAGATGGCGAAGTGAGGGATCCCTCGGGCGAAGTTCGCCGTGCCGTCGATGGGGTCGACCACCCACACATCGCGCCCGAAGGAGCCGCCTCCTTCCTCACCGAAGAAGGAATCGCCGGGGAACAGATGGCTCAGGCGACCGCGGATCAATTCCTCCACCTCCGCGTCGGTGGCCGTGAGGAAGTCCTGAGGTCCCTTGAAGTCCGGCCGTTGCGACCGCGGTCGTTCCAGGAAGCGCTTGCGGGCCAGTACGCCGGCCTCCCGGGCAATGGCGCAGGCTGCGGCGAATCTCATGTCCAGGCTCTCGGTCGGCATCACGGCGGGCGTCCTTCTGGATCAAAATGGAAGCTTCCATTGTTATGAGGCGGTCACAAAGCTTTGAGAGGATGGAGAATCGTATAAGGCCGACGCCGGTCATGCCAGCTTTCGATTTTTAGCCTTTCTTAGCCGGCTCAAATCATCTACGTTACAAACTATCCCATGAGGAGTCCTACTCTCGTCGAATGCCCCAGACCCCAAAAGAAGAACTCAGCCAGGTTGCGGCACTCCCTTTCCGGATCAAGGACGGCAAGCTCGAGGTCCTTCTCGTCACGTCCCGCGAGACCAAGCGCTGGCTGATACCGAAAGGCTGGCCCATGAAGGGCAAGAAGCCCCACAAGGCCGCCGCCCAGGAGGCGGAGGAGGAGGCTGGCGTCAAGGGCGAGATCAGGAACAGGCCCCTCGGCTCCTATGATTACTGGAAGCGTCGGGCTGCTCACTTCGACCTGTGCCGCGTCAACGTCTATCCGCTCGAAGTCTCCAAGCAGCTCAAGTCCTGGCGCGAGAAGGGGCAGCGGAAGTCGCAATGGTTTCCGGTCGAGGAGGCCGCCCATCAGGTTCTGGAGCCGGCACTCGCCGATCTGATCCTGAGCCTGCCCGATCACGTCCTGGACGGCGCCGCCGCGGAATAGTGAGCAGATTTCGGGCCGCTTCCGGGAACGCAAAGCCCTTCAAGAAGTCTTTCCTGTGACGAATGCGGCCAGGCGGCGGAGCTTGGCCATTCACAGGCATGCGAGGAGATTTCGATGAAGGCGCTGGTTTGGCATGGCACCACGGACATCCGTTGCGATTCGGTTCCCGATCCCCGGATCGAGCATCCCCGCGACGCGATCATCAAGGTGACGAGCTGCGCCATCTGCGGCTCGGATCTCCATCTCTACGATCACTTCATGCCGGGGATGAAGTCCGGCGACATCATGGGCCATGAAACCATGGGCGAGGTCGTCGACGTCGGAGCCGAGTCGAAAGGCAAGCTCAAGGTGGGCGACCGCGTGGTGATCCCGTTCACCATCATCTGCGGCGAATGCGATCAGTGCAAGCGCGGCAATTTCTCGGTCTGCGAACGGACGAACCGCAACGGGCACATCGCCGCCAAGGCCTTCGGCCATACGACGGCAGGCCTTTTCGGGTACACGCATCTGACCGGCGGTTATGCAGGCGGTCAGGCCGAGTACCTGCGCGTGCCCTTCGCCGATGCAACCCATATCAAGGTGCCGGACGGCATTCCCGACGAGAAGCTCCTCTTTCTCAGCGACATCTTCCCCACCGGCTGGCAGGCGGCGGTTCAGTGCGACATCCAGCCGACGGACACGGTCGCGATCTGGGGTTGCGGCCCGGTTGGACAGATGGCGATCCGCAGCGCCATTCTGCTCGGGGCGAAGCAGGTCATCGCCATCGACCGGGTCCCCGAACGTCTGGCCATGGCGGAGGCCGGAGGCGCCGTCACGATCAACTTCGACGAGGAGAGCGTGATCGAGCGGCTCAATGAACTCACCAACGGCCGGGGGCCGGAGAAGTGCATCGATGCAGTCGGCATGGAGGCGCATGCGACCGCGACGATCGATTCGATGTATGACCGCGTGAAGCAGGCGACGATGATGGAGACGGATCGTCCCCACGTGCTGCGCGAGATGGCCTATGTCTGCCGACCGGCCGGAACCCTCTCGATTCCTGGCGTCTATGGCGGCCTGCTCGACAAGATCCCGTTCGGGGCGATCATGAACAAGGGGCTGACCATCCGCACCGGCCAGACGCATGTGAACCGCTGGACGGACGACCTCCTGCGTCGGATCGAGGATGGCCAGATCGATCCGTCCTTCGTCATCACGCATACCGTGTCCCTCGACGAAGGACCCGACATGTACAAGGTCTTCCGCGACAAGCAGGACGGCTGCATCAAGGTCGTCATCAAACCCTGACAGGTGAGATCATGCGCTACGAAACCGAAAGAACGCGACGCCGTGGTCATGCCGATACGGCGACCGACACTCTCGCCCGTGGGCTCGGGCTGTTTTCCATTGCTCTTGGAATTGCCGAGATCGCGGCGCCTCGTGCCCTGGCGCGGGCTTTGGGCATGAAAGGGCAGGAGGGCCTGATCGCAGGCTACGGCGTCCGCGAGATCGCGACCGGCATCGGCATCCTGGCATCGAAGGATCCGACGCCGTGGATCTGGGGCCGCGTCGCGGGTGACGGGCTCGACTTGGCGACCCTGGCCACCGCGCTCGAGGGCAAAAACCCCAAGAAGGGCAATGTCGGGATCGCCATGGCGGCTGTTGCCGGCGTGACGGCCCTCGATGTGTATTGCGCCCAGACCCTCAGTCGCGAGAGTCCCCATCCGCTGCCGCCGATGCAGGATTACTCCGGCCGCACCGGCTATCCTCGGGGTATCGAGCAGAGCCATGGCGCGGCGCGGGATTTCGAGGTGCCGCCCGACTTCCGCACGCCGGAAGCGCTGCGGCCCTACACGCAACCTGAGGCGCCTCGACATCCGCAGCCGTCTATGTAACCTAACGGCATGACAAAGCCGCAGGTATTTACGGTTGGATACGAGGGAGCGGACGTGGACCGCTTCCTCGCGACTTTGAAGGATGCCGGGGTTGCGGTTCTCGCAGATGTGCGGGCCGTCGCGCTCTCACGCAAGCGTGGGTTCTCGAAATCGGCTCTGCGTGACGCACTGGCGAGCCAGGATATCGGCTACCAGCATTTCATCCGGCTCGGGACGCCGAAGGCGGGACGACAGGCGGCGCGAGCGGGTGACGGCGAACTGATGCGCCGGATCTATTGCGACGAGGTTCTGGCGACGGGACCGGCCCAGGAATCCCTTCGGGAACTCGAAGCCCTGGCCCTGACCCGGCCGATCTGCCTTCTCTGCTTCGAGCGTGATCCCGCCAATTGCCACCGTCGCGTCCTGGCGCGGCATTTGGCCGAGAAGGGCTTCGAGACGGTGGATCTGTCGGTCCTCTGACGCTACAAGGGAGAGAACCTCCCGTTCGGCCGAGACACCCGATGCAGGCATTCGTCACCGCGGTCAGCGCAAGTCCCAGCCACAGCTTCAGCAAGCCCAATCGGGATGTCATCCGTCTTCTCGCAGGCCTCGGGGTCGAGGGCGACGCGCATCTCGGCACGATGGTCAAGCATCGCTCCCGGGTGGCCAAGGACCCCACCCAGCCGAATCTGCGGCAGGTTCACCTGATCCATGCCGAACTGCATGACGAACTGCGCGAGGCGGGGTTCGACGTCTCGGCCGGCGACATGGGCGAGAATGTCACGACGCGCGGCATCGACCTCCTCCGCCTGCCGGTGGGCGCGCGCCTGCTCATCGGCGCGGGAGCCGTGATCGAGGTCACGGGGCTGCGAAACCCGTGCGTGCAGATCGATCGCTTCCAAAAAGGCCTCATGAAGGCTGTGCTCGGAAAGGACCCGCATGGAAATCTTGTCCGAAAATCCGGAATCATGGCGATCGTCGTCGAAGGCGGCGAGGTGAGGGCGGGGGATGCCGTTCGACTGGAATTGCCGCCCGAACCATACCGGCCGCTCGAAGTCGTATGAAGGTCCGGACGCACTTGCAACAAAACTGCGGTTGCCAAGTTGAAGGAACTGGATTACTTTAAGCCTAGGTTTAATTTCTAGAGAGGGAGGACTGCATGGCTTCTATGTGCTTGCTGAACGTTCCTCCCGCGTCCCGACTCTAGGTCGGACCAGGCGGGGCACCGAGGCCCGGCAAACCTTACCAAGCTATCACGTGTGATGATCTTCGAGCGGCACCGGACGCTGTAGGCCGGCGTTTCTATGGTCGCTCTTCACTCTTCCGGGGAGAGGCGCGCGCTCCGAGCGCCGCCTGTTCGCTTCCATGATCCAGTCGAAGAAAAGCGGGGACGCTACCCGCGATGTCCTGACATTCACCTTCCGCCATTGGCGTGAAGAGCCGCGCTACGTGGTGCTCATCATGGTGACCATGATGGTCTCGACCTTGGCCGACGTGTTCATGCCCGTCTTCGCGGGACGGCTCGTCGATGCCATCGCGGCGGGCAGCGGCGACCGCGACGCGGCCCTGCATGCGGCGCTGGTCGCCTTCGCCTTCATGACCGGCCTCGGCCTGCTCATGATCGTCATGCGCCATCTGGCCTTCTACGGCATCGTGGAGCTCACGCTGCGGGTCATGGGACGCGTCGCGCAGGATGCGTTCGCGCGCGTGCAGCGGTTCTCGACCGACTGGCATGCAAACTCCTTCGCCGGCTCCACCGTGCGCAAGATCACGCGCGGCATGTGGGCGCTCGACCTGATGCACGATACGCTCCTGCTGGCCCTGTTGCCTTCTCTCACGGTGCTGGCTGGCTCGATGATCATCCTGGGCCTGCGCTGGCCCGTGATGGGGCTCGTCATAGGGGTGAGCGCGCTGGCCTACATCGTCATGACGGGCTTCCTGGCGACCCTCTATGTCGCGCCTGCGGCGCGGCTGGCGAATGCGTGGGATACCCGTGTCGGCGGCACTCTGGCGGATGCATTGAGCTGCAACCCGGTGGTCAAGGCGTTCGGCGCCGAGATCCGTGAGGACAGGCGCCTGACCCAGGTGCTGGGGAAGTGGCAGAGCCGCACCCGGCGCGTCTGGCAACGGGGCACCAACAGCGGCACGGTGCAGTTCATCGCGCTGCTCGGCATCCGCGCCGCCATCATCGGAACGGCCATTTGGCTGTGGTGGCAGGATCGTGCGACGCCGGGGGATCTCGCTTACGTGCTCACGACGTATTTCGTGATCCACGGATACCTGCGCGATGTCGGCATGCACATCAACAACCTGCGCCGCTCCGTCAATGACATGGAGGAGCTCGTCGAGATCCACCGGGAGCGCATCGGTGTTCCTGACCGTGTCGGCGCGAGGCCGATCCACATCTCCCGCGGCGAGGTCGCCTTCGAGCGTGTCATGTTCCATTATGTCGGACACGAGACTCCGCTCTATCGGGATCTGTCGTTGACGATCCGGGCGGGCGAGCGCGTCGGCCTCGTGGGGCCGTCGGGCTCCGGCAAGACCACGCTCGTCAAGCTGATCCAGCGTCTCTACGACGTGACGGGTGGCCAGATCCTGATCGACGGGCAGAACATCGCTCAGGCCGAGCAGGCGTCCCTGCGTTCGCAGATTGCGATCGTGCAGCAGGAACCGATCCTGTTCCATCGCACCCTGGCCGAGAACATCGCCTACGGGCGCCCCGGCGCCTCCATGGCCGACATCGAGCGGGCGGCGCGGCTCGCCAATGCGCATGAGTTCATCATGGGGCTGCCCAGAGGCTACTCGACGCTCGTGGGTGAGCGCGGCGTGAAGCTCTCGGGCGGCGAGCGGCAGCGGGTCGCCATCGCGCGCGCCTTCCTGGCGGACGCGCCTATTCTGATCCTGGACGAGGCGACCTCGGCCCTCGACTCGGAATCGGAGATGCTGATTCAGCAGGCCATGGAGCGGCTCATGGTGGGGCGGACCTCGGTCGTGATCGCACACCGGCTTTCCACGGTGCGGGCTCTCGACCGCATTGTCGTGTTCGACAGGGGGCGGATCGTAGAGGAGGGGGACCACCTCACGCTCTACGCAAAAGGTGGACTCTACCGCCGACTCTGCGACCACCAGGGTCTGGATCTCGCAAAAGGGGCCAGGTCCGATATGGCCGCAGAATAGGACGTCTGGACAAAATCCTTTGAAAACTCTAAGGAAATTGCCATGTTTGAAGTCAAAGATATTCCGGTCTCCGACAGCAAGCGGGAGTTTTACGCTTCTCTCGCCCAGCAGCTCTCCGGACTTCTGGAGGGTGAGCCGGACGCCATCGCGAATGCCGCCAACATGTCTGCCCTGATCTACCAGTTCCTGCCGGATCTGAACTGGGCGGGCTTCTATTTCATGCGCGGATCGGAGCTCGTTCTCGGGCCGTTCCAGGGCAAGACGGCCTGCGTGCGGATCGCGGTCGGTCGTGGCGTATGCGGCGCGGCCGCCGAGCGCAGGGAGCCCATCGTGGTGCCGGACGTGCATGCCTTCCCCGGCCACATCGCGTGCGACAGTGCCTCGCGCTCCGAACTCGTCGTGCCTCTCATCAAGGACGGCAAGGTTCTGGGCGTCCTCGATCTGGACAGCCCCAGCCCGAACCGGTTCGACGAAGAGGACCGTCAGGGCTGCGAGGCGCTGGTCGGGATCTATCTCAAGGCTTCCGACATCACGCTTTAGCCCGACGCATGCACGCCGCCTATCTCGACACCTATTACAGCCGCACGGCCGCCGTCCCGGACAATTATCCGATGGCGGCGGGCCGCATGGAGGCGGATGTCTGTATCATCGGCGGCGGCCTCGCCGGCCTGACGGCGGCGCTGAAGCTCGCGCGCAGCGGACGGAAGGTCGTTCTTCTCGAAGCCCGTCGGATTGCCTGGGGCGCCTCCGGCCGCAATGGCGGCTTCGTCTCCGCAGGCTATGCGACGGGCTTCTCCGCCATCGAGCGGCGCGTGGGGTCCGACCACGCGCGAGAGCTGTTCCGGCTTTCGATGGAAGGCGTCGAGATCGTGCGCAGGGGGATCGACGAACTCGGCATCAAGGATGCTCATCCGGTGCCGGGGATCGCAAAGGCACTGCGCTATGACTCGCGGGGAGCCTTGCAGGCCGCCAGTGAAAGTCAGCAGCGCCAGTTCGGTCAAGCGCTGCGCTACCTGCCCCGGGCCGAGGTGAGAGAGATGCTCGCCTCGCCCCGATACCACGAGGCCGTTCTGGACGAGGGCGCTTTTCACTTCCATCCCTTGAACTACGGGTGGGCCTTGGCGCGCGAGGCGAAGCGGCTGGGCGCCGCCATTCACGAGCATTCGCCCGTGATGACGGCAGATCTCGAGGGGGGCCGCAAGATCGTCCGCACGACGGGCGCGGAGATTTCTGCCGAGCACGTGGTCTTTGCAACGGGCGGCTATACGGACGGCGTGCTGCCCGCGCTGAAACGCGCATTCCTGCCGATTGCCACTTATGTTCTCCTGACCGAGCCGTCGCCGGACCTAGTCCAGGGAGCCATTCGCACCCAGGCGGCGGTTCTGGACGATCGGCGGGCAGGGGATTACTACCGCTTGGTTGATGGGGGAAGCCGCATTCTGTGGGGAGGACGGATCACCACCCGAACGACCGATCCGCGCGACATCGCGGCCCTGCTCAAACGGGAGATGGTGACAACCTATCCGCAGCTATCCAGGCTGAACGTGGAGATCGCTTGGTCGGGTCTCATGTCGTACGCCCGACACCTGATGCCGCAGATCGGGTCATGGAAGCCGGGCGTCTGGTACTGCACGGCTTTCGGGGGCCACGGTATGAACACCACGGCGATCGGCGGTACGGTGGTCGCGGAAGGCATTACCGGCGAGAGCGACCGCTACCGTCTCTTCGCGCCGTTCGGTCTGACGTGGAACGGCGGCATCATCGGCCGCGCCGCCGCCCAGCTCACCTATTGGAGTTATCAGCTCGCCGATGCGGCCAGGGAATTCCGCTCTCGCCAGAGTTGAGATACTGAATTACATTTTGGCCGCGGATGCGACAATCCAAAGGCAGCTGAAGCTGAACGCGAGTGCGACAAGGTTCATGAGATAGGCCAAGGCATCGTTGGCGGGGTGGCGTTTTCCCGTCTGTTCCATCGTGCTTCCTCAAAAGCCGGAAGGTTCACAATGGGGATAATGCCTGAGCTTGGTGTCTGTCCAGATGGTTAACGGATTATTTTAGAGCATCGTGCGCAAAAGTGGGAACCGGTTTTGCGCGAAAAGATGCTCCACAACAAAAGCTTGAAGCACCGGGCGTGAGATCGATGACACGTCCGATGCTTGAGTCAGCCACCAATTGTGCCGTGGACCGTTCCGAAGCGCCGGCTTTCGCAGGTGCAGTCACTGTTCTTGGACAAGGGCTCTGCGATCCAGCACACGCCTTTCGGCGTCGTGCAGGTGGCGCCTTGGCGCATATCCGCACGGGAGCGTTCGTACGCGCGCAGGCGATGCTCTCGGAAATAGGTGCGCTCCTTTGTGTGGAAGGGGGCGGTCAGATCGGTTTCCGGAAGCGGCCGCTCGCTGTCGGCTGCCAGCGCAATGGCCGGCGCGAGTGTTCCGGCGAGCAGGATGAGACAGGCGGCGATGGAGGGTTGCATGCATGGCTCCCGCGATGGAATCGGTTCGGTTCCGAGGCCTTTCTCCTCGCACCATCCCTCGCCAGGTGGCAACCCCGGTCGGCCCGAAGGATCGATCACGAAAGTCTGATCACAAATAGAAGTCGTTCTTCGACAGCGCGGTCAGGTCTGCGACCTTGATTTTGAAGTCTGCGGATCTGTCGCCGTTCACGTCGCCCGACACGATGCCATCAGCAAAGCGCAGTTCCCCCGCTTTACCGTGAAACGCAGTCTTGCCGATGAAGTTGAAGGCCTGATTGCCTGCGACCTTGGTGTTGGCATCGATCCCGCGAAGGTCGATATGGTCCGAGCCGCGGAGGAAATCGGTGATCGTATCCACGGTGGATTTGCGCGAATCACTCATGGCCTGGAAGACGAAGACGTCTGCGCCGCTTCCTCCGATGAGCAGATCCTTGCCGCTCTGACCATACAGCTTGTCGCTGCCGGACCCGCCTTCGAGCGTATCATTGCCGCCGCGCCCGAAAAGAGAGTCCTTCCCGTCTTCTCCGCGAATGGCATTGGAAGCACCGTTGCCGTGGAGCATGTCGTTGAACGCGCTGCCGGTCAGGTGCTCGATGCTCTCGTAGGTGTCGCCCGCGGCATCTGCCCGATTGCCTGAGGGAGATTGAAGATCGGCCGTCACAGCTGCCTTCGCGGTGATGTAGCTCGCCGTGTCCGAGCCGCTTCCGCCACTGAGAAAGTCGCCGCCACTCCCGCCGATCAGAATGTCATCGTTGCTTTGGCCATAGAGCTTGTCGTCGCCACCACTGCCCTGCAATGTGTTGCTGGCCGTATTGCCCTTGATCACATCGCTTGCGGAACCGCCGGAGGCATTTTCGATGAGAGAGCGTTCGCTGGCCTGATAAAGGAATGCGTTGGCGATGTTGCCGGCAGCGAGTTTCGATCCGTCCCAATATAGTTTTGCGCGCTGCTCCTGGGATGTGATCGTCCAGGCTCCAGGCTCGAGATCGATGGAAAGCCCGGTGGTGTAATTGCCGAAGTTGTACGTATCGATGCCGCCGCCGTCCCAGATAGTCAGCAGAATCCGATTGCCGCCGGGGGCACCCTGGCCAACGCCATTGATGAACATCTCGCCCGTCGTGGGGCTCCAGGCATAGCTCGTGTCGCCACCGTTCAACCCGTAATTCGCACCATACATGTGCTGGATAGCGGCGATGTCGTACATCATGAGGGCCTGGGGATAGCCCCAGGTCTCGTTGGTGTAGCCCGTGCCGGTCGAAGCGCCCGCGTAGGAGCGGTAACTCATCACGGTGTATTCCAGGCTGTCTCGATCAAGGGGCATGTTGCCCTCATGCGAATGCTCAAGCCCAAGGGCGTGCCCGATCTCATGCATGATCGTGAGGTAGGCATAGTTGCCCTTCGCCGGGCTTGCGTAGCTGCGGCTGGAATTGTTGAGCCAGACATCGCCGCCTGTCGCGTCGGTTGTCGGAAAATAGGCCCAGGCCGTGCTGGGCACGTCCGATTGCGCGAACCGCAGATCGGCGGAAGACGTGCCGGCTCCGCTCTGCTCCTGGAAGGTCAGATTGCTGACTGCCGCGTAGAGATACAATGCGGAGCGCGCAATGGCCTGCTGGGCATCGTTGAATGCGCCAAAACCCTTCGCGGTTTCGCCGCCCCCGTAGGACGATCCGTAAGAGGCGGCCGTTGCGGGAAAGCTATAAGTCAGATTGCTCGGTACCCATTTCATCGTACCGAGAACAGCATCGATGTAAGCATTTCCCGTGGGATTGTACGTTTCGACAGCAGGCATGATTCTTCAAACGGATAGAGCAGAAATGATGAAGGCGAACATTCGCACGGCGATCGGCCGACGAACCGAAAGCAGGGCGGTGTTTGAAGGGTAACCTAAGGCCCTTCCAAAAGACTTAAGCTTGGCAGAGGAACCCGTCCGGGACGGGACTGTTACTTCATAACTGTTATGATGTTCTGATCCGAGCCCCGACGAGATTCGTTTGACTGGTTTGATCTCGCGCGAATGAGTCGCTCCGGGAGCTATAGGCAGTTTCCGGCCTTATCGAAAGCAGATGTGTTTGGCTGCCGGCTCGTTCGACAACATGCCGCAGGGCATTGCTCATGGCATGCCGCTTCCGAGCTCCAAGCCTGTCTTCTCAGGCGGGCCCTGACGGCTTCCTGGAGAAAACACCCGTCCCGGTCTGAAGACGGCGAGCGCATCGTGCGGACGAAAGCGGGCCGCCGGCGCGGCCCTCTGGGTCACGTCCGATGCGCTAGGAGGGGAGGCGGTTGCCCCGTTTGACCGAGGTTCGGTGGATACCCGGTTCGAAGCGGATCTGCGGTTCGAGGGGTGGCGCGGCGACCCTGACGGCCTTTCCGCCCTTCGTCTTACCCCGCTCCGTGATGGCCTCCTGAGCAAGGAGGCGGATGTCTTCCAGCCGCCACTCCTCGCTCAACCAGGATCGGCCAATCACTTTGAGGATTTTCTCAAGGGTTGCGTATGGATCGACGACTCCGGGCGCATCGGCCATGTTTTTCATGATTTCCCCCATATGCCGAAGGTTTTCCTTCAGTCATTTTGGTCGGAACGCCTGCGAACAAGACATTTCCTCAGACAAGTATTGCAAAGCTGCCGCGCTAAAGAAACTGCACTTTCGGACAGGATCCGGGGAATGATTCGGAGCTTGGGCGGGAGCCGGGTGCGGGCAGGTTTTGAGCCCTGCGTTTCGCCCGTCGCGGGAGCCCGAGACCACCTGGTATCAGATTGGTAACATTGACGACACCGGGGCCCGACACGGGACGGCGGTTTCGCCGGCATCATCCCCCAACCGCGGCAGATGACGACCAGCGTGGACGATACGAGGGAGCGGAAAAGAACAGAATATCGCTGGTGGTGCGGTTCAGCCCAAGGTCGAGAGGGGAGGCCAATTCACCGGCTCCCGCGGCGTGATCGCCTCGCCGCCGCTCGCTGTTGATACTCTGTCGTGGAGGAGTTGACGGTTCTGCCACCGAAGCGGCCCCGACTCGGACCAGGGTCATACCGTTACATCGGAACTTGACGATATCCCGGACTGCGCTGCACTTGCGTCGGCCCGCTTCCGAACAGCAAAATCCGGTGTCGCACAGGAAAATGCTTGACGGTGCTGGTTGCTGAACCAGTCATCAGCCCTAAAACCTGCGGTTAACTCTAACCTCGATGATGGCGACGGAGCCTCGGATCGCGTAGCGGGAAGACAGGCCTCTGCAGGTCTGAACCGGATCTACCGGCTGGGCTGAACTATTCTCACTGGAGGCTATGACCCAGATGACGATGGATCAGGTTCAAGGGTCACATTCATCCTCCACGCCCCTTGAGCGCGACGCGCGCTTGGCGTCCACCGATCACAAGGTTGCTCCAAGCGAGATCGCCATCGGGGTGATCATCGGTCGCGCTGCGGAATATTTCGACTTTTTCGTCTTTGCCATCGCCTCGGTGGTGGTGTTCCCAAAGGTGTTCTTCCCCTTCGCGGAACCTGTGACGGCAACGCTTTATTCGTTCGCCATGTTCTCATTGGCCTTTGTCGCCCGGCCGGTCGGTTCGATCATCTTCACGGCGATCGACCGCCGCCATGGCCGGGGCGTCAAGCTGACCATCGCGCTGTTTCTGCTCGGCTTCTCCACCATGGCGATCTCTTTCCTGCCCGGATACGCTCAGATTGGCGCATGGTCCCTGTATCTTCTCGGTGTTCTGAGAATTGGCCAGGGCCTTGCCCTGGGCGGCGCATGGGACGGGCTTGCATCCCTTCTGGCTCTCAACGCGCCTGTCGAGCGACGAGGCTTCTACGCCGCCATACCGCAATTGGGTGCACCACTCGGATTCATGGTTGCCAGCGTGCTGTTCGCGTTCTTTATGCTTAACCTGTCAGAGGCCGATTTTCTGGATTGGGGCTGGCGTTATCCGTTCTTTTGCGCCTTCGCCATCAACGTCGTGGCCTTGTTCTCACGCTTGCGGCTCGTCGCGACTGAAGAGTTTTCCCGGCTGCTCGAACGCCGACGGCTCGAACCGTCTCCCATCCTGCCGCTGATCCGGAACCACGCGGGAGTTCTCCTGGTCGGGGCGCTGATCCCGCTGGCGAGCTTCGCTCTCTTCCATCTCGTGACCGTCTTTCCCATCAGCTGGATCACTCTGTTCACCGAGCGTTCCGCTGGAGAGTTCCTGATGGTCCAATGCTCCGGCGCCTTCATCTGTGCGGTCGCGGTCGTCGCTTCCGGGCTGATCGCCGACCAGATCGGACGTCGAAGGCTCCTCCTGATCTCCGCAGGTCTCATTGCCGTCTTCGCGATTTGCAGCACCATCGCTCCCTTGATCATCGAGGAGAATGCGATCGGCCAGACGATCTACGTCAATGCCGGCTTTGCGCTTCTCGGCCTATCGTACGGACAATCGTCCGGTGCAGTGACGTCGCAGCTCGCGCAGCGATACCGCTATACAGGCGCGGCCCTCACCAATGACCTCGCCTGGCTGCTTGGCGCGGGCTTTGCGCCGCTGATCGTCCTCTTCCTGTCGGCCCGATACGGTCTTGCTTGCGTCGGCCTGTACCTGCTGTCGGGGGCTGTCACGACCCTCGTGGCGTTGAGCCTGTCCCGCTCGGAAATCCGTCAGGTCTGAAGCATGCGGAAGCCGATCGGGATCCATCGGAATACGTCTCGAGGTACGGATCTGCGGGGAATCATGGAGTGACTGCCCTGGCCAAGTTTCCCACTCAACCGCCCTCTGCACGCCGCCTGCTCACGTCCTGGCGGCGCAGATCTCTCCGTGGTCTCGCCCTGATCGCCGTCGCAGGGCTTCTCGCCGGATGCGATCTGGTCGTCATGAACCCCTCCGGCGATATCGCGGTTCAGCAGCGTAACCTCATCATTGCATCCACCGCGCTCATGCTTCTCGTCATCGTGCCGGTGATCGCGCTCACGTTCATTTTCGCATGGCGCTACCGAGCCTCGAACAACGATGCGACCTATGACCCGGACTTCCACCATTCGACACAGCTCGAGGTGGTTATCTGGACGATCCCGCTGCTCATCATCATCGCACTCGGCGCCATGACATGGATCAGCACGCACACGCTCGACCCTTACAGGCCCCTCGGCCGGATCGCGCCCGGCAAGCCGGTGCCCGCCGACGTGAAGCCCCTGACCGTGGAAGTCGTGGCGCTCGACTGGAAATGGCTGTTCATCTATCCCGAGTACGGTGTCGCGAGCGTGAACGAGATGGCCGCCCCTGTGAACGCGCCGATCTCCTTCCGGATCACGTCGTCCTCCGTCTGGAACACGTTCTACGTCCCTGCTCTTGCCGGCATGATCTACGCCATGCCGGCCATGGAGACGAAGCTCCAAGCCGTGATGAACCAGGAAGGGGAGTTCACCGGCCTCTCGGGGATGTACAGCGGATCGGGCTTCTCACGCATGAACTTCGGTTTCCTAAGTCTCTCGCCGCAGGGCTTCGACGAGTGGGTGGCAAAGGCCAAGTCGGCCGGAACGCCCCTGGACCGTGAAGCCTATCTCAAGCTTGAGAAGCCGAGCGAGGAGGAGCCGGTCCGCCAATACGGCTCGGTGGAGGCGGGGCTCTTCGACGCCATCCTGGGCTTGTGCGTCGCGCCTGGCCAAATGTGCGTGCACGAGATGCATCACATCGACAGGATGGGCGGCGCCGCCGAGGAAAGCGAGGAGAACCGCAAGCGGCTGGACTACGACGGCCGCCGCCTGGAAAGCGGCACCGAACCGTCCGGCGCGACTTTCCCGGCCTCCGGCCGCGCGCCCAGGAGTCTCGAAGAGCCCCAGGGCGTGATGCCGCGCGATCAACCCGGCGAAGGACCGAACGACCGAGGGCAGGGTACGGCCCCGCCCGGTGCCGGCAGTGGTCCCGCGCCGTCCCAACTGAACCCTCGACCTGCCGACCCCCACCAGCACTGATCCGGACGGGCATCCGCATGTTCTCGAACTCAGATCTCAGCCAACTCCTCTTCGGGCGCTTGTCGCTCGAAGCCATTCCCTACCATGAGCCGATCCTGCTCGGGACCTTCATCGTCGTGGCCTTGGGCGGCCTGGGGCTCGTCGGCGCGATCACCTGGTATGGGCAGTGGGGCTATCTCTGGCGGGAATGGTTCACGAGCGTCGACCACAAGAAGATCGGCATCATGTACGTCATCCTAGCGATCGTGATGCTGCTGCGCGGCTTCGCCGACGCCGTCATGATGATCACGCAGAAGGCGTTGTCGGTCGGCGCGGCGGAGGGATATCTTCCGCCGCACCATTATGACCAGGTCTTCACGGCCCATGGCTCGATCATGATCTTTTTCATGGCGATGCCCTTCGTGACCGGCGTCATGAACTACATCATGCCGTTGCAGATCGGCGCGCGTGACGTGGCCTTCCCGTTTCTCAACAACTTCAGCTTCTGGATGACGGCCGGAGGGGCCGTTCTCACGATGATGTCCCTGTTCGTGGGGGAGTTCTCGCGAGCCACCTGGCTCGCCTACCCGCCGCTGTCGGGCGCCGCCTACAGCCCCGGTGTCGGGGTCGATTACTACATATGGGGGCTTCAGATCGCGGGTGTCGGAACCACGCTGTCCGGCATCAACCTGATCGCAACCATCGTGAAGATGCGCGCTCCCGGTATGACGATGATGAAGCTGCCGGTCTTCACCTGGACGACGCTGGCCAGCAACGCCATCATCGTCACGATCTTTCCGGTTCTGACCGCAACCTTGGTGCTCCTCGCGCTCGATCGTTACGTGGGAACGCGCTTCTTCACGAACGATTTCGGCGGCAACTCGATGCTGTACATGAACCTCATCTGGATCTGGGGGCATCCGGAGGTCTACGTCCTCATCCTGCCTGCCTTCGGGATCTATTCCGAGGTCGTCTCGACCTTTTGCAGCAAGCGGCTGTTCGGCTACACGTCGATGGTCTATGCCACGATGGTGATCGCTCTCGTGTCCTGGCTGGTTTGGCTGCACCACTTCTTCACCATGGGAGCCGGCGCCAACGTCAACGCCTTCTTCGGGATCACGACGATGATCATCTCCATCCCGACCGGAGCGAAGGTGTTCAACTGGCTCTTCACCATGTACCGGGGCAAGATCCGGTTCGAGACGCCGTTCATCTGGGTCATAGGCTTCATCCCGACCTTCGTGATCGGCGGCCTGACCGGCGTGTTGCTGGCCGTGCCGCCCGCCGATTTCGTCCTGCACAACAGCCTGTTCCTGGTCGCTCACTTTCACAACGTCATTATCGGCGGCGTCGTGTTCGGCCTGCTTGCAGGGGTCCAGTATTGGTTCCCGAAGGCTTTCGGCTACAAGCTCGACCCATTCTGGGGAAAAGTCTCGTTCTGGTGCTGGCTGGTCGGCTTCTGGACCACGTTCACGCCGATCTACATCCTGGGGCTCATGGGCGTGACCCGGCGGACCCAGCACTTCGAGGATCCGGCCGTCCAGCCCTACCTGACAATCGCCGCGATCGGCGTTTTCATCATCATGGCGGGGATCGCGGCATTCGTGTTCCAGCTCTTCATCAGCTATGTTCGGCGTGAGAAGCTGCACGACCTCACGGGTGACCCCTGGGGCGGGCGAACGCTCGAATGGTCGACGACTTCGCCGCCTCCGCCCTACAACTTCGCCTTCACGCCCGTGGTCCACGATCTGGATGCGTGGTGGGACATGAAGAAGCGCGGCTATGACCATCCCTTGGAGGGGTTCAGGCCGATCCACATGCCCAAGAACACGGGCACAGGCGTCATTCTGGCCGGATTGAGCACCGTCCTGGGCTTTGCCTTGGTCTGGTATATCTGGTGGCTGGCCGCCCTCTCGTTCGTCGCTCTCATCGCGACGGCCATCGTCCACACGTTCAATTACAACCGGGATTACTTTATTCCGGCCGAGGAGGTCGTCCGAATTGAAGGCCAGAGAATGGCCCAGCCCGCAGGAGGGGCTTGAGCCGATGCATGAGACGACGCCCCCACCGGGCGCCACGGCGCCCGTCTTCTACGAGCAGGAAGAGCACGCCCACGGGGATGGAGGCACGCTGTTCGGCTTCTGGATCTACCTGATGGGGGACAGCCTCATCTTCGCGGTTCTGTTCGCGACCTATGGCGTACTCGGCCGCAACTACGCAGCGGGACCGTCGGGGGCCGACCTGTTCGATCTGCGGCTCGTCGCCGTCAACACGAGTCTCTTGCTGCTGTCCTCGATCACGTATGGCTTCGCCATGCTGGAGATGGACAGGGATCGGATCAGGCAGACCCTCGCCTGGTTGGCGGTCACGGGTCTGTTCGGAGCCGCCTTCGTCGGGATCGAGCTTTATGAGTTCTCGCACTTGATCAGCGAGGGCGCGACGCCCCAGCGCAGTGCGTTCCTGTCCTCGTTCTTCGCCCTGGTGGGAACACACGGACTGCATGTGACATTCGGCATCCTGTGGCTCATCACGCTGATGGTCCAGGTGCGCCGGCGTGGGCTGATCCTGGAGAATCAGCGCCGGCTCATGTGCCTCTCCATGTTCTGGCACTTCCTCGACGTGGTCTGGATCGGCGTCTTCACCTTCGTTTATCTGATAGGGGTCATGCGATGAGCGAGGTCGCCGAACCCGGGGCTGCCGGAGAGCCGCACGGCAAAAGCCAGGTGCACGGGGAGCATCACGCCCACGGCGCCCAGGGTACGTTCAGAAGCTACATGACGGGTTTCATCCTGTCCGTCATCCTCACGGCCATTCCGTTCTGGCTCGTGATGGGCGACGTGCTGGGCGACGCGCGCACGACGAGCATCGTCGTCATCGCGCTGGCTGCGGCACAGATCGTCGTCCATATGATCTATTTCCTGCACATGAACACGAAGTCGGAGGGCGGCTGGACCTTTCTGGCCCTGTTGTTCACCCTCATTCTTGTCGTCATCACGCTGGTTGGCTCGATATGGGTTATGTACCACATGGACCAGAACATGATGCCGATGTCGCCGCACGAGGCGCTGCAGCGGCCCTGACGGGCAGACGGATCGCCGCGCTGGTCGCCTTCGACGGGGTGGCGATCCTGATCGTGGCCCTTCTCGTCGCGCTCGCCGTTTGGCAGGTCCATCGCCGCGCCTACAAGCTCGACCTGATCGAGCGCGTGGAGGCTCGGGTCCATGCGAGCCCGGTGCCTGCGCCGGGACCGGAACGGTGGGCCAGCGTGACGGCGGCGGACGCGTATCGCCGCGTGCAGGTAACCGGAACCTGGATCGAGGATCGCTCGACGCTTGTCCAAGCCGTGACGGAACTGGGCGGCGGGTATTGGGTCGTGACGCCCCTGGCGCGGGACGACGGGACGACGATCCTCGTCAATCGCGGCTTCGTTCCCGCGTCCGGGCGGGACCCGACCGCCTGGCGACCGAGCCCGAACCCTGTTACGGTCGTGGGCCTCCTGCGCGTCTCCGAGCCGCGAGGCGCTTTCCTGCGCACGAACGATCCCGGGTCCAACCGCTGGTTCTCCCGCGACGTGGTGGCAATCGCCTCGGCGCGCGGGTTGGGTGAGGTCGCGCCCTACTTCATCGATGCCGAACGCGCGCCGGGCGATGCAGGCCTTCCGGTCGGTGGTTTGACGGTCATTGCGTTCTCGAACAATCATCTCGTTTATGCAATCACCTGGGCGGCCTTGGCGCTGATGGCCGCAGCGGGCGCCCTCGTTGTCAACGTGGATCAACTCCGGCCAGGCTGGCTTGGGTCACGCATCCGCAATCCACGGGAACCCTGACAGAACCTGCATCGCGATGGAACCGAGCCTGCAACGGAGCATCGCCAGAGCTGCCGGCGACTGCACCCTGGCCCTCGCGGTCAGCCGCTGGGGATGACCGGATCAAGGCGGTGCGAGCTCACAGATCCTGATCTGAATCGGGATTTGGCGCAGCTCCCGAGGGCGGCGCTTCTTTCACCATGATCCTGACCGTATGGCTTTCCACCTTGCCGCTGGCCGAGCGAACCTCATAGGTCAGTTCATCGCTTCCCCTGTACGAGGAGTTCGCCGTGTAGAAGATGCCCTGCGCCTTGGCGGCGAGATTCGGACAGCGCGCGATGCGTCCCGCTTTCAAGGTGCCGCTCCGGACATTCATTTCGCCATGCCTGGGAGGCGTCACCACCCTGATCGTCGGCAGAGGTCCGGATGTGCAATCCTTCTGAACATTTCCATACACACCCAGGCGATGGGACTTGCCGGCCACCGCGTCGGCGCTTCGATACGCGCTGTTGCCTTGGGCAAGGCTGCCGCCGCCGGAGGCCGCAAAGGCGCCAAGGAGAGCGAAGGAGAATACGGCGAGGCGCGCGAGGCTGATCATCCTAATCTACCATTCAGATCTTCGGGTCGGGAGAGGAAGGTGCGTCGACCGACGGGCTTCCTCGCTCCCTTCATCGGTTGACGGACGGACTCGCCGCACTCTTCCGTCGCGCGGCGCGTCGCGAGAGCATGTTCAAGCCTTCGATCAGGGCCGAGAATGCCATCGCGGCGTAGATGTAGCCTTTGGGTACGTGGGCGCCGAATCCTTCCGCAATCAGCGTCATGCCGATCATCAACAGGAAGCCGAGCGCCAGCATGACCACGGTCGGATTATTGTGAATGAACTGGGCCAGCGGGTTGGCCGCCAGGAGCATGACTGTCACGGCGGCGACGACCGCGATCACCATGATCATCACGATATCGGTCATGCCGACCGCAGTGATGATGCTGTCGAGGGAGAAGACGAGGTCGAGCAGCAGGATCTGGGTGATGGCCGAGCCGAAGGTCATCGTGGCCTTGGCGGTGTCGAACACGTCGTCCGTGGGGCTCGGATCGACGTTGTGATGGATTTCCTTCGTGGCTTTCCAGACGAGGAAGAGACCGCCGCCGATCAGGATCAGGTCGCGCCAGGAGAAGGCGTGGCCAAAGACGGTGAAGATCGGCTCCGTCAGGGTGACGATGATCGCGATGGTGCCGAGCAGGCCGAGGCGCAGGATCAGCGCCAGGCCGATCCCGATTCGCCGGGCCTTGGAGCGCTGATGCTCGGGCAGCTTGTTGGTGAGGATCGAGATGAAGATCAGGTTGTCGATGCCGAGCACCACCTCCATGACGACCAAGGTCGCCAGGGCGACAAGGGCCGTCGGATCCGAGAGCCAGGAAAAGTCCACGCGATGTTCCTTATTTTAACCCTGGCCGGGCGAGGGCGCTCCCAGCCCGCCGCTGGCAACGATGTTGACCGGCCCGGTGTTCCGTCATGGATGCTTGGGGAGGTGTGAAGATCCCGGCGGGGTCAGACAGCGCTTGCGAGCCCGGGACGCGCCGGCAGGGCCACGCTCTTGCTCCCGTGACGGGAGGTTGCGGGCGGCCAGCCTTGTCGGGCGGGCCGACCCATCGTCGATCGGACTCAGATGTCCTCTTCGAAGCCGAAATCATCGCCGCCGAAGTCTTCGGCGGCCGCCTGCTGCGGCTCGGCCTGCCCGGTATCGGCGGCTTTCGCCTCGTCTCCACCCCCGAAGGCATCGGCGATCATGTTGCCGATGAGCACGCCGCCCGCGACACCCATCGCAGTCTGGGCCGCGCCGGCCAGGAAACCGCCCCCGCCGCGTTGCTGTGCCATGCCGCCCATCATGCCGGATGCCGTGTGAGGCGGCATGCCCTGCATCGGCTGCTGATAGGGCTGGTACGAGGGTTGCTGCTGCGGGCGGGACTGCCCGCCGAACAGGCCGGCCAAGAAGCCGCCTCCGCCTGCGGGGCGGCTGGCGAGTTCATGCTCCAGCTGCTGGATGCGCCCCTGGGCAGCGCTCAGCGCCTGCTCCTGCACCACGATGGTCTGAGCCATGTAGTAAGGGGCGTTGGGCTGCTGCCCCATCTGCGACCGGATGAACTCCGCCGCCTGGGCGTCCGGGGGGGTGGACTGGCGCTCGACCTGCGCAATCTTGCCGAAGAGCTGTTCGATGGCCTGACGGTCCTGATGGTCCATAAATGTGGATCCTCTCATGCAATGACGGTGTGGTGGAGAGATTATTCTTCCCGCTGCCCCGTAAGGCTGAGAAGCAGCTGGAACAGGTTGATGAAGTTCAGGTAGAGCGAGAGAGCGCCGAACACGGCCATCTTGCCGTTGGCCTCGTGGCCGAACCCTTCGGCATACTGCTCCTTGATGGTCTGCGTGTCGTACGCGGTCAGTCCGGTGAACACGAGCACGCCGATGATCGAGATGGCGAACTGCAGGGCGCTCGACGCGAGGAAGATGTTGACCAGCGAGGCGATGATGATGCCGATCAGGCCCATGACCAGGAATGAGCCGAACCGGGAGAGGTCGCGCTTGGTCGTGTAGCCATAGAGGCTGGTGGCGCCGAACATGGTGGCGGTGATGAAGAAGGTGCGGGCGATGCTCGCGCCGGTGAACACCAGGAACACCGATGCCAGCGACAGACCCATCACGGCCGAGAAGGCGAAGAAGGCCGTGCGTGCGGAAGCCGCGGTCATCCGGTCCATGCGGAACGAGAAGAAGAAGATGAAGGCCAATGGCGCCAGCATCACCACCCACTTGAGCGGTGTCTGGAAGATCGGCACGTAGAGGGCAGGCGTCGAGGCGACGACGAATGCCACGAGGCCCGTCACCACGAGCCCCAGTCCCATGTAGTTGTAGACCCGCAGCATGTGCTGGCGCAGGCCCTCGTCGAAGAGGGCGCCGCTGGGACGCGCTGCGGCGGTTTGCCATGCATAAGGTGTATTCATCTCAAGTCCTCTTGGTGGGGGATCAACGAAGCGTGTGGGACAGGCGGAGGGCTGCTCGTTCGATGGCCTTGTCGCTTGCCGTGCCCGTCAGGGCATAGGCAAGCGGACCGCGCTGCCAGTAGACGGCCTGCGCGTTCTCGATCCGCGCGGAGGTCGGAGAGATCACATCGAACGCGGGGACCTGGGCGGCGAACAGCGACAGCCGCCCGAGCGAGCCCGCATCGATGGCGATCTCGACGCTGTGGCCGTGCCGCGATGGAAAGACCTGCACGTCCCGCACCACCCAGTCACTGGGGAAGGCGGGAAGCTCGATCCCAGTCTCCGCACGGATCTCAGCGGCATTGAAATCCGTCGTCTGGCGCTGGGACGTCATGCGGGCCCGCAGGAGCGAGGTGGCGTGGGAATGAACCGCATCCTCGACAAAAGCCGGCGGCTTGGGGGAGGCCTCGCTGTCGGTGATGCCCAGACCCACCTGACCATGAGCGAACCAGCCGATCCCGATGAGGGCCGCGACGGCCGCGATGCGGCGAAGTTTCAGTCCGACCTCCCGCCAGGCGAGGGCCCGCTCGAGGCGCGCTCCGGCTGCCAGCATGGACTCTCTCGGGCGGGGCAGGGGTGTCCCGTGGAGCAGCCGGAGAGCGTCCCGATCCTTCAGGTCCGCCATGATGCGCGCAGCCGCTTCGGGATCGCGGGCCAGATGCTCCTCGACCTCGATCCGCCTGGCAGCGTCGAGCTGCTCATCCACATAGGCGAGAAGATCCGTTTCGGTGATCGGGTCAGACATCGGATCCTCCAACGATGCGCAGACCGGGCCGCTTGGCTGAGGGCTCCCCCGGCCGGTCATGGCCTGCTTCAAAATCCCGGAGCGTTGCGCGAGCGCGCCCGAGGCGGGACATGAGCGTGCCGATCGGAATCTTGAGCGCCGTGGCTGCCTCCTGGTAAGACAGGCCTTCGATCGCAACCAGATGCAGGGCTGCCCGCTGTTCGTCCGGCAGGCTCATGAAGGCCGCCTGAATCTGCTGAAGCCGCACGCGGCTCTCCTGGTCGGGCACGGCGGCCGTCTCCGCCAGCTCGGCAGCCTGCTCCAGGCGGCGCAGCTCCGCGATGCGGCGGCGCCGATTGTCGATGAAGGCGTTGTGGAGGATCGAGAGCAGCCAGCTCCGCAGATTGCCGCCGGGCCTGAATGAGGCCTTGTGCTCGTAAGCGCGCACGAGCGCATCCTGAACCAGATCCTCCGCCTGGGCCTCGTCCCGGGTCAGGGAACGGGCGTAGCGCCGCAACGGACCCAACAGGCTGATGACATCCATGCGCTTCACGTCGTTCATGCCAAGTATACGCCGCCGGCGACGTTCCTAATCCGGGCTCGTGCCGTTTTTTTGCGCCGGCCCCTGAGCGGGTCCGGCGCGCTAACCCTCTCATGCGCGTGCGGCCATGAGCCCGAGACGGTCCGGAGCCCATCCATGCCTAGCGCCTCGGACCCGAAAGTGGACCCCCTTTTCATGTCCGATGCTCTCGTCCCCGGCCTCGCGCCGGCCATGCCCCGGCACGGGAGAGCCGCGTCCCCTTCCACGTCATCACCGGGCTTGTCCCGGTGATCCCGCTTGTCTGGAACGCCGCGCCCTTCCGATCGGGATGGCCGGCACAAGGCCGGCCATGACGTGCGGGGGGGCGTGTGAGGGTATTGTCACCGGCCCTTGCCACCGTCTCCACGCCATCACCGGGCTCGTCCCGGTGATCCCGCTTCTGAGAGGTGCAGCGCATTCCCGATCGGGAGGGTATCATCGCCGGGCGTGTCCCGGTGACCTCGATCGGAAGACCGCCGAGCGCATCCTGCGGACGATGCCTCGCTTCAGGATGTGAGCATCGGATCCGATCCCAAGACGGGACCCACTTTTGGGATTCATCCGAGGGCCCCTCTCTTGACCGGCGCATCGGAAGAGGCGGACCCAGCGGGCCGCGCAAGCGAAAACCGGGTCCACTTTTCCGTCCGATGCGCTAGCGACGTGCTGGCTGAGCCGGACGGAGCGGGTCGCTCGGATCGCCGGTCACCTGGGCGCTATAGGAACAATCCAAAGCTGATGAGACCGAGCTTGAGCAGGTGGCCAACCGATCCGAAGTTGAGCTGATAGAGCCGCTTGATCTCTTCGAAGCTCCGGATGCTCGGGCCGGATCGCCGGCGAATGACAGCGTTCATCTGCCGAAACTCATCGCCGGCCCAGGTCTCGACCACGGTTGCGGTCGCCTGATCAAGGGGCATGGTGTCTATCCTCACCGCGACGAGTTCGGGATCGTCGAACGGGCGCCGGACGGCGAGAAGGTCGACCATTTCATCGGCGGCGTAGACATGGGTCACTGGGCTCTCCGACGATCACGCAATCGGAGACCCTGTTTGGACACTCAATTGTGGCAAACCCGTGCTGGATCATCGCAGATACCCATGGGAGGTAGGGCAAGCAGGCGCCTCTATCCGGAAAGGCAGGGCCATCGGGGTGTCATTGCTGCGTCGGAGAGGCCGTCGCGGGCTTCAAGATCGAAGATGCTGCTGGATTCAGAGGCGTGCCATGGTACGGCGGCCGAGCCGGATCGGATGTTCAACGCCCCGCGGGACATCACGGCAAACCGAGCCTGTCGGTCCAGGGACATTCCCTAGGGAGAGGGCTGGGCCGTCACGATCGCGCGGGCTATGGAAGGTCTACCTCTCTCAAGCATCGCTCGTGTCATCGACCTCACGCTCGATGCCTTAGCTTTTGTTTCAAAGCATCTTTTCGCGCAAAACCGGTTCCCACTTTTGCGCCCGATGCTCTAAGCCTTGCAGGTGCCCGATCGGCTCACAATGATCTGCCTCGAACGCCTCGCCTGCCAGCTCCGAGCGGCAGGAGCGGGGTCTATTGGCAATTAGTCTCATCCTGGGAATTGTGTGACTTTGGTCACAGAAGAAGTTGTCCGGATGAGCAATGGTCGCCCACACCTGCCGTCGCGTGCCCAGCAGGACGAGGAGTGTGGGATGACGCAGCCGAACCCGAAAATACCTGTACCCTGCCAGAAGACCGTCAAGGAACACGTGAAGGAGATGTTGAGGAGGATCCCTCGGAAATCCCCGGGAAGGGATGGACACACCGGCGTCAAACCGCGGCGCCGCTGATGGTTCTGGCCAGAAGGGCGACCGCCGCCTGGCCGACTGACATCACGACCGGCGATCGTCCCTGCAGTGTTCCCGATCGGCACTGGGCTCCAGCATCTCCCCATAGAACCTGCGGTCCATGGACCGGCGAGATCTTTGGCTGGTGCTGCCAGAGAGGATCGAACTCTCGACCTCTCCCTTACCAAGGGAGTGCTCTACCACTGAGCTACGGCAGCGCGCCAACGGGGAGGGCCGCTTACTGCCACAGGGCAGCCCTCCATGCAAGCTTGAAAATGATCTTTATTCGGCGGCCTGGACTTTGGGCTCCAGAGGGAGCCTGAGCGCCGTCCAGACCTCCACCAGGGCGGCCGCCAGGGCATCGATGTGGGCGTTCGAGTGAAACGGCCCCGGAGTGATGCGCAGGCGCTCCGTGCCGCGCGGGACGGTGGGGTAGTTGATGGGCTGGATGTAGATGCCGTGCTGCTCCAGCAGGCGGTCCGAGGCCGCCTTGCAGGCTTCCGCGTCTCCCACCATGACCGGCACGATATGGGTGACCGTATCGAGGACCGGCAGGCCGGCCCCGGTCAGAACCGCCTTGGTGCGGGCAACTTGGCGCTGCTGCTGCTGGCGCTCGGCGGAGGATTCCTTCAGGTGCCGGATCGACGCGGTGGCCGCGGCGGCCACCGCGGGCGGCAGCGCGGTGGTGAAGATGAAGCCCGGAGCGAAGCTGCGGATGGCGTCCATGACCGCCCGGGTGCCCGTGAGGTACCCGCCCATGACCCCGAAAGCCTTGCCCAGGGTGCCTTCGATCACGTCGATCCGGTGCATGGCGCCATCGCGCTCGGCGATGCCGGCCCCGCGCGGGCCATACATGCCGACCGCATGGACCTCGTCGATATAGGTCATGGCGCCATAGCGTTCAGCCAGGTCACAGATGGCGTGGATGGGGGAGATGTCCCCATCCATGGAATAGACGCTCTCGAACACGATCAGCTTGGGCCGATCCCCGGCGGCCTGAAGGAGCGCCTCCAGATGCTCGAGATCGTTGTGGCGGAAAATCACCTTGTCGCAGCCGGACTGGCGCACGCCCTCGATCATCGAGTTGTGGTTGAGCGCATCCGACAGGATCAGGCAGTTCGGGATCAGCTTGGCCAGGGTCGAAATGCCGGTCTGGTTCGACACATAGCCCGAGGTGAAGACCAGGGCCGCCTCCTTGCCGTGCAGGTCGGCGAGCTCGGCCTCGAGCGCCACGATGGGATTGCTGTTGCCGGAGATGTTGCGGGTGCCGCCGGCTCCGGTGCCGAGCCGCCAGGCGGCCTCGACCATGGCGCGGGTGACGTCCCGGTTCTGGCCCATGCCGAGATAATCGTTGGAGCACCAGACGGTGATAGGGCGAGAGCCCTCTGGAGAGTGCCAGACCGCCTGGGGATAACGGCCGGCCAGACGCTCGATGTCGGCAAAAACGCGGTAGCGCCGCTCGGCCTGGAGACGCTCGAGGGCTGATGCGAAGAAGTTTTGGTAATCCATCATCTCACCGGGTGGGCAATACATGCCCGGGGATTGTGGACCTATTATGCCAGAGCACATTGATCCGGGTCAAAGTCCTGAGCCGTGATATTGCGGTTGAGCGCCGCTTGCGAAGCCTCTATTTGATAAAGGCGACGATGGGTCGCGTGAACCATGACTGACGTGAAATCGCAAGAGAAAGCTGATCGGCTGAAGGCGGCCCTGAAAGAGAACCTCAAGCGCCGGAAGGCTCAGGCCCGGGGACGTCAGGCTGCGAAACCGTCCGGAAACGAACCCGGGAGCTTGGGCGTTTCCGCTGAGCGCGACAAGCCGTCCGACTAGCTTAGAACGCTCAAGGCGCGCATAGCGCATGGCTCGACACGATATTGCAAGGGGAATTCGATGGATCGCATTCGCATCCGGGGCGGCGCGCCTCTCAACGGCTTGATTCCGATTTCAGGTGCCAAGAACGCGGCCCTGCCACTGATGATCGCCAGCCTTCTGACGGAGGAGAACCTGGAACTCGGCAATGTGCCCCGGCTCGCCGACATCTCCTCACTCCTGCGGATCATGAGCAATTTCGGGGTCGACCACTCGATTGCCGGCCGCCGACCCGGCCAGTCGTCGGAAACGGGCCAGACCATCCGTCTGACCGCGAGGAACATCATCGACACGACGGCTCCCTACGAACTGGTCTCGACCATGCGGGCGAGCTTCTGGGTCATTGCCCCCCTGGTGGCCCGGTTCGGCCATGCCAAGGTGTCCATGCCGGGCGGCTGCGCCATCGGCACCCGGCCGGTCGATCTGCTCATCATGGCTCTCGCCAAGCTGGGCGCGGCCATCGAGATCGAGGGCGGCTATGTGGTGGCGACGGCCCCCAAGGGGCTCATCGGCGCCGAGATCGACTTCCCGAAGGTGACGGTCGGCGGCACGCATGTGGCCCTGATGGCGGCGACGCTCGCTCAAGGCACGACCGTGATCCGGAATGCCGCTCGCGAACCGGAAGTGGTGGACTTGGCCGAATGCCTGATCAAGATGGGAGCCAAAATCCAGGGTGCCGGGACGTCGGAGATCGTCGTGGAAGGCGTGACCAGCCTCGGCGGCGCTTCCCATGACGTCATGCCGGACCGGATCGAGACCGGCACCTACGCCATGGCCGTGGCCATGACGGGCGGCGACCTCGTCCTGGACAACACCCGGCCCGATTATCTCCAGGCCGCCCTCGACGTGCTGGGTCAGGCGGGTGCCGAGGTGTCCCCGACCCATAGCGGCATCCGCATCCGACGTAACGGCAACGGGATCCAGCCGGTGGATGTCACCACCGATCCCTTCCCGGGCTTCCCGACCGATCTTCAGGCCCAGTTCATGGCTCTCATGACCCGGGCGAACGGGACGTCGCGCATCCGCGAGACGATCTTCGAGAACCGCTTCATGCATGTCCAGGAACTCGCCCGTCTGGGCGCCCAGATCCGCCTGGACGGAGACAGCGCCTATGTGGACGGCGTGGCCGGCCTCAAGGGCGCGCCGGTCATGGCGACCGATCTGCGGGCTTCGGTGTCCCTGGTCATTGCGGGACTGGTGGCCGAGGGCGAGACCACGATCAACCGGGTCTATCACCTGGATCGGGGCTTCGAGGCGCTCGAGGCCAAGCTCGCCCGCTGCGGCGCCCAGATCGAGCGCCTGAGGGGCTGAGGATCAGACGGGCCGGCTGCCCCAGCCGGCCTTTTCCAGAGGAAGGCACGAAGAAGAAGCCGCCCCGTGCAGGTTGCGCTGGGGCCGGGGGCTCTCTACCTAAACCTTAAAGTTCAACAATAGGTTGGTGGCCCATGGACCTCCTGAGACTTGTCGCTTTCGATCCGGAAGATCTCGCCGTCATTTCCGCCCACCTGCAGGATTCTCTGCTGAGGGTGGGCGACATCGCCTATCTGCCCCGGGAACGGCGCTTCGCCATCCAGACGCGCCGCTACGACTGGGAGGCGACCAGCCCCCAGCGCCGGCTGACCTGCATGCATTTCGAGAATGTCACGGGCGTACGGGTCCGCGGCATCGACCAGACCAACAAGGATGCGGTTCTCAACCTTCTCGCCATCGCGTTCGAGGAGACCAACGCTCCGTCGGGCACTGCCACCTTGATCTTTGCGGAAGGCGGGGCCATCCAGGTCGACCTGGAGTGCATCGAAATGCAGATGAAGGATACCGGCCCCGTCTGGGCCGCTGAAAGCCGCCCCTCGCACGAGGAGCCTGTCCAATCGGCGGGGCAGCTGTAATGGCGCAGAGGCTCGATGCGCGGGAGCCATCCTTCCCGCAGGCCTTCGCCGCGCTCCTCTCGGCCAAGCGCGAGGTGTCGGAGGACGTGGATCAGGCCGTTCGCGCCATCATCGAGGAGGTGGTGGTCAAGGGCGACGAGGCCCTGATCGATTTCACCCTTCGCTTCGACGGACTGGCGCTCCAGCCCGAGACCCTGCGCGTCTCGGCGGCCGAGATCGACGCCGCCGAGGCCCAGTGCCCGAAGGAGGCCCTGGACGCCCTGGCGCTGGCGAAGGAGCGCATCGAGACCTACCACCGGGCACAGCGCCCGCAGGACAGCATGTCCACCGACCCGCTCGGGGTCACGCTGGGGTGGCGCTGGACGGCGCTGGAATCGGTTGGCCTCTACGTCCCCGGCGGGCGTGCGAGCTATCCCTCCTCGGTCCTGATGAACGCGGTGCCGGCGAAGGTGGCGGGCGTTCCGCGCATCGCCATGGTGGTGCCGACTCCGAAGGGCGAAACCAATCCGCTCGTCCTCGCGGCCGCGCGCCTCGCCGGTGTCGACGAGGTCTTCCGCATCGGCGGAGCGCAGGCGGTGGCGGCGCTGGCCTACGGGACTGAAACGGTGCGGCCCGTGGCCAAGATCGTCGGTCCCGGCAATGCCTATGTGGCGGCTGCCAAACGCCGCGTCTTCGGTCAGGTCGGCATCGACATGATCGCCGGCCCCTCCGAGGTTCTGATCCTGGCCGATGCCCATGGCAATCCCGACTGGATCGCGGCCGATCTCCTGGCCCAGGCGGAGCACGATCCGGCCGCGCAGTCGATCCTGGTGACGGACAGCCCCGCTCTCGCCGACGCGGTGGAAAAATCCGTCGAACGCCAGCTCCAGACCCTGCCCAAGGCGGATATCGCCGGAGCGAGCTGGCGCGATTACGGCGCCATCATCCTGATCGACCGCCTGGAGAACGCCATTCCCCTTGTGGACAGGCTCGCCCCCGAACACCTGGAGATCGAGACGGAGAACGCGGAGGAACTGGCCGCCAGGGTTCGCAATGCCGGCTCGATCTTCCTCGGCAGTCATACGCCGGAAGCCATCGGCGATTATGTCGGCGGCCCGAATCATGTGCTGCCCACGGCCCGATCGGCGCGCTTCTCCTCAGGCCTGGGCGTGCTTGACTTCATGAAGCGAACCTCGATCCTGAAATGCGATGCGGAGGCTCTGCGTGCGCTCGGTCCCGCGGCGATCACGCTCGGGCGGTCGGAAGGGCTGGAGGGGCATGCGCGGTCGGTCGCGATCCGCCTGAACCTGTAACGGCGAGGGAACGGGATGGCGAGCGAAGCGAAGGAGCGGACCCGGCTGGTTGCCGTCACCCTCGACGAATCCTCCATCGGCCGCGGCAACCCCGATCAGGAGCACGAGCGGGCCATCGCGATCTACGACATCCTCGAGGAGAACACCTTCGCCCTGCCGAATTATGACGGGGGTCCCTATGCCCTGCGCATTTCTCTCATCGAGAAGAAGCTCTGTTTCGAAGTGACGGCTCAGGACGGTGTGCATCTCGTCTCGCATCACCTGTCCCTGACACCGTTCCGAAAGGCCATCCGCGACTACGAAATGATCTGCGACAGCTATTATCAGGCCATCCGCTCGGCCTCGCCGGCGCAGATCGAAGCTATCGACATGGGGCGGCGCGGCCTGCACAACGAAGCCGCCGAACTCCTGATGAAGCGTCTCGACGGCAAGCTGATCCTCGATTTCAATACGGCGCGTCGCATCTTCACGTTGATCTTCGCGCTTCACTGGAAGGGCTGACGCTTGGAAGAGCGCTTGGACAAGCCCTTGGACGAGCCCCGTTCGAAACGGATCCATTCCGTTCTGTTCGTCTGCGCCATGAACGCGGTGCGCTCGGTGATGGCCGAGGCGATCGCACGGCACTATTTCGGCAAGTCGATCTATGTGCAGTCCGCCGGTGTCCGCAAGAGCGACGCGGATGCCTTCACGGCATCGATCCTGTCCGAGATCGGCATCGACGGCTCCAAGCACAAGCCGCGGACGCTCCAGGAACTGGAAGAGTGGGAGGGTCTCAATTTCGACCTGATCATCTCGCTCTCGCCGGAGGCGCATCACGCGGCGCTGGAGCTGACCCGCACCATCGCGGCCGAGGTGGAATACTGGCCGACCCCGGATCCGACGATCACGCAGGGCTCGCGCGAGCAGGTGCTCGATGCCTATCGCAACATTCGCGACGGATTGATGTACCGCATCCGCCTCCGGCTCAAGCAGGGATCAGCCAAGAATCCTGATGACGGAGAGGGTGCCTAGTCCCACGAGCAGACCCACGATGTCGATCCGCGTCACCGCCATGGCGATGATCGCCGCCGCGAGGGCGACGAGCGCAGGAAAGCCGTTGTCGATGACCACGGGCAGGATCGTCGCCAGGACGATGGAGCCGGGAAGGGCGCGAAGTCCCCGCTCGATGCGCGGCGTCAGGCGAACCCGGCTCATGACAACGACGCCCGCGATGCGGCACAGGTATGTCACGACGGCCATGGACCCGATGGCGAGAACGGAGCCCCAGGGGCTCGCGATGGCGCTGCCGAGCGTGGTCATTCGATCAGCATCCCGGCGGCGACCCCGGCCAACGCGCCCGCGATGATGAAGACATAGCCGGGGACAAGCGCATGGACGATGAGGGAGACGATGCCCGCGACGAGCCAGGGCTGGGCGGGCTTCGCGCCTTTCCACAGGGGAACGAGCATGACGCCGAAGAAGATCGGCATGACCAGATCGAGGCCGAAGCGCCTCGGCTCCGGCACGAGGGCCCCGGCAAAGAATCCCGTGAGCGTCGCGACGAGCCAGACCAGCCAGAGGATGATCCCGCAGCCCAGGAGCACGCCCACATCGCGACCGCCCTCGCCGTGATAGCGGGTGCCGACGAGCCAGCTGGCCTCGGTGAGGAGAAAGAGGTTGAGGGTCGTGCGGGCGAGCGGCTCATCCCTGAGCCAGGGCTGGAGGGTGGCGCCCAGAAGGATCATCCGCGCATTCACGATGGCCGTGACCGTCATGATCGTGAGGATCGTCGACGGCGTCCAGACCTGCTGCCAGATTTCGAGCCCGACCATCTGGGAGGCGCCGGCATAGACGAAAGCGGAGAGGCCCAGAGTCTCGCCGAGCGACAGGCCTTTCTGAGCCGCCGCCGTGCCGAAGGCCACGGCGAACATGATGAAGCCGGGAAAGGCGGGCAGGGCCGCGCGCGCGCCGTGTCGAAGTCCGGCTGTGGAAAAATGAGGGCGGAGAGCGGGAGACATGAGCGAGACGTTCTGTGCCTTCCCGACCCTTCGCCGTCAATCGGGGAATAAAGGGCTCGGATCGATGGTCCGATTCAGCCGACAGCCGCGGTGACGTGCGGCGCGACCTCGAGCCAGCCCTCATAGATCATCTTGAGCGCCACGTAGAGGATGATCGCCAGACCCAGATACGCGATCCAGCGGTAGCGGTGGAGCAGGCGGGCGATGTACGAGGCGGCAATGCCCATGAGGGCGACCGACAGAATGAGGCCGAAGGCCAGGATGTAGGGGTGCTCGCGGGCGGCCCCGGCCACGGCCAGGACGTTGTCGAGGGACATGGACACGTCCGCGATGATGATCTGCCAGGCGGCCTGGGCGAAGGTCTTGCGCGGAGCGCCGCCGGCGACGGTGCCGTCCTGGTTGATGTCCCGGCCCTCGAGAGCCTCCTCGGCGGCCTGCTCCTCCTGCTCGTGACCGGCGCGGAGCTCGCGCCACATCTTCCAGCAGACCCACAGGAGGAGAATGCCGCCGGCCAGGAGGAGGCCCACGATCTGGAGAAGCTGGGTGGTGACCAGCGCGAACGCGATGCGCAGAACGGTGGCGGCCAGGACGCCGAGAAGGATCGCCTTGTTGCGTTGTTCCTTCGGAAGGCCGGCGGCCGCAAGGCCGATCACGATGGCATTGTCGCCGGCAAGGGCGAGATCGATGCCGATGACCATCAGGAAGGCGACGACCTCGGGTCCGAAAAACTGCGAGAGATCAAACATGCAGAGCCTCATCTGTCGGGTGAGGGGCAAAGCATGCGAAACGCTCAAAAAGACGCATCTGGCTCTGGCTTGATCCGAAATCCCCGGATCGGAAGCCGAAATGCAGGCAAAACCGTCTGTTTGAACGAACCCAGGCCGCCCTGGTTTTCATCCAGTCCGACATCGCCGCTCCCCAAGGAGCGACCAGAGGGGCCCGGCCTGGCTACGAGGGTCCATCTAGACAAGATAAGGCGGGGGATCAAGTGATCTCCCGAAAACGGCAGGCTACTGTCCAATAGTTCAATAGACGTTTTCTCCCTGGCTGTTCATTCGAGGAGGTCTTGTTGAGAAGCATCCTCGGCAGGACAACGGAAGCTTGATCCAGACTGCGGCCTCGGGCCATATCGGTCTCAATTGCCTTGGACGCAGGCTGCGTCCGTCGGGAGGTCGTCCATGTCTGTTCTCCACGAAGGCTCGGAGCCTTCACGCCACCGCGGGCCCGTGAGGGCTCCGCAAAGCTTGGCCGGTGGTCTTCTTCTCATTGCGCTGGCCGCCCTGGCGCTGTGGCTGACGCGGGATCTCGATCAGGGCACGCTCAATGCCATGGGGCCGGCCATGCTGCCGCGCTGGCTCGCCATCGGGGTCGGCCTGTCGGGCCTGGCGCTGCTCGCCGCCGCCTTCCTCAAGAACGGCGATCTGCTCGAACGCTGGAGCCTGCGCGGCCCGGTCTTCGTGATCGGGGCCATCGTGGCCTTCGCGCTCACCATCCGCGGCTACTCCTTCGGATCGTTCGGCATTCCCGGCCTCGGCCTCCTGGTCGCCGGCCCCCTCGCCATCATCCTGGGCGGCTTCGCCACCCCGGAGGCGCGCCTGCGCGATCTCGTCGTCCTGGCGCTCAGCCTCACGCCCTTCTGCATGGTGCTGTTCGGCGATCTGCTCAACCTGCCGATCCCGGTCTTCCCGCAGGCGCTCACCGGGCTCTTCCCCGCCGATTGGTCGCAGAAGGCGGTGCTGCGGGCCTGTGCCGCCATCATGGCCGTCGCGGCCGTCGTCGTATTCCTCGCAACCCGCAATCGGCGCCGCGGCCCGATCGACGTGGCCGACCATTCCGGGAGGATCTGATGGGTGATTTCTTCTCCAATCTCAGCCTTGGCTTCGGCGTTGCCCTGTCGCTCCAGAACCTCGGGCTCGCCTTTCTCGGCTGCCTCGTCGGCACCCTGATCGGCGTGCTGCCCGGCGTCGGGCCGATCGCCACCATCGCCATGCTGCTGCCGATCACCTTCGGGCTCGACCCGGTCGGTGCGCTGATCATGCTGGCGGGCATCTATTACGGCGCCCAGTATGGGGGCTCGACCACGGCGATCCTGGTCAACATCCCGGGCGAGGCGACGTCGGTCGTGACGGCCCTCGACGGCCACCAGATGGCCCGCCAGGGCCGCGCCGGCGTGGCGCTCGGCATCGCGGCCATCGGGTCGTTCTTCGCCGGCACGGTGGCGACGCTCGTCATCGCGGCGCTCGGCGCCCCGCTCACCGGCCTCGCCCTGGTGTTCGGCCCGACCGAGTACTTCTCGCTCATGGTCATGGGCCTGGTGTTCGCGGTGGTGCTGGCGCGCGGCTCGATCCTGAAGGCGATCGCCATGATCCTGGTCGGCGTGCTGCTCTCCACCGTCGGCACCGATCTGGAGACCGGCGAAGAGCGCATGACCTTCGGGCTGCCGTTCCTGGCCGACGGCATCGACTTCGCCGTGCTGGCCATGGGCATCTTCGGCATCGCCGAGATCATGCGGAACCTCGACCATACCGAGCACCGGGACGTGGTGCGCCAAGCCATCGGCCGCCTGTTGCCGAACAAGGACGACTTCCGGCAATCCTACAAGCCGGTGCTGCGCGGTACCTTCATTGGCGCCATCCTGGGCATCCTGCCGGGCAACGGCGCGGTGCTCGGGCCGTTCGCCTCCTATACGCTGGAGAAGAAGCTCGCCAAGGATCCGCGCCGCTTCGGCCGCGGCGCCATCGAGGGCGTGGCGGGGCCGGAGAGCGCCAACAATGCCGGCGCGCAGACCTCGTTCATTCCGCTCCTGACCCTTGGCATTCCGCCGAACGCCGTGATGGCCCTGATGGTCGGCGCCATGACCATCCACGGCATCATCCCGGGCCCTCAGGTGATGACCAAGAACCCGACCCTGTTCTGGGGCATGATCGCCTCCATGTGGGTCGGCAACCTGATGCTGCTCATCATCAACCTGCCGCTGGTGGGCATGTGGGTGCGGCTCTTGAAGGTGCCGTACCGGCTGATGTTCCCGGCGATCCTGATGTTCTGCGCCATCGGCATCTACTCGATCAACTCGCTGCCGACCGACGTGATGTTCATCGGGCTGTTCGGGTTCGTCGGCTACGTGCTGATCAAGTTCGGGTTCGAACCGGCCCCCATGCTGCTCGGCTTCGTGCTCGGCAAGCTCATGGAGGAGAACCTGCGCCGCGCGCTCATCATCTCGCGCGGGTCGATGGAGACCTTCATCGAGCGGCCGATCAGCGCCGGCCTGCTCGCCGTTGCGGCCATCCTGCTCGTGATCGCCCTCCTGCCGTCCATCCGCAAGGGTCGCGACGAGGTGTTCACGGAGTAGCTTGCCTTCGATCGAGCCTTGCCCACATGTAAGGCCGTAACCAATTCAGGGAGGAAAACTGATGAAGAAGGTTGTACTGGCCCTTGCCGCTGTCGTCGGCTTGGCCGCAACGGGCGCCCAGGCCCAAAACTACCCCACGCGCCCGATCACCATGATCGTGCCGTTCGCGGCCGGCGGCCCGACCGACGTGATCGCCCGCATCGTCAGCGACCACATGAGCCGGACGCTCGGCCAGCAGATCGTGATCGAGAACGTGGCGGGTGCCGGCGGCACCACGGGCATCACCCGGGCCGCGCAGTCCCAGCCGGACGGCTACACCATCATGATGGGCCACATGGGCACCCACGGCGCCGCGCCGGCCCTTTACCCGAACCTGAAATACGATCCGACCAAGGACTTCGCGCCCATCGGCGTGGCGGCCGGCACGCCGATCGTGATCGTGGCCCGGAAGGACTTCCCGGCCAATGATCTCAAGGGCTTTCTGGACTATGTGAAGACCAACGGCGACAAGGTGAACATGGCCCATGCGGGCGTGGGCTCGGTCTCCCATTCCACCGGCATCTTCTTCAACTCCGTGGTCAAGGTGAAGCCCACCATGGTGGCCTATCGCGGCACGGGTCCGGCCCTGAACGACCTCATGGGCAACACGGTCGATTTCATGACCGACCAGATCGTCAACGTGGCGCCGCAGATCCAGGGCAACAACATCAAGGCCTATGCCATCGCGACGCCCGAGCGCTCCCCGGTGCTGCCGAACGTGCCGACCACCAAGGAAGCCGGGCTCGAAGGGTATGAGGTCAGCGCCTGGAACGCGGTCTTCGCGCCCAAGGGTACCCCGCCGGACGTGGTCAAGAAGCTCAGCGACGCGCTCATCAAGTCCCTCGAGGACGAGAACACCAAGAAGCGCCTGCTCGACCTCGGCGGCGTGCTGCCGACCGCCTCGGAGCGGACGCCCGAGGGCCTGCAGAAGCTCGTCGAGAGCGAGGTCGCCCGCTGGACTCCGGTCCTCAAGGCCGCCGGCGCCACCGCCGAATAAGCCGGCGAAAGCTTGAGCATTCTGCCCGGCGGGCCTTCGGGCCCGCCGTCCTCCTTTCGGGCTCTGACTTCTCGAACAGGGCTTGAAATTGCCCGTCCGGACGATTACACCCTGCCTCACGTGCAGCCGTAGCTCAGTTGGTTAGAGCACCAGATTGTGGATCTGGGGGTCCCCCGTTCGAGCCGGGGCGGCTGTACCACTTCAATCGAAGACTTAGGCCCTCGCAGGTTCGAGGCTTGCTTTCCCGACATGCTGAATGGGAAGCAGGACCCGGAGAGACCTGCCAAGATACACAGCATCCTGCTCCCATGAGCCGCTCGCAAAAGCGGTTAGCGCATCCTGCCTGTCGTTCTTGAGATTGCCCGCTTGGACCGGCTGGCCCGCCAGGCTACGGCCCACCCGCTTGCGGTCGCTGGCTGCTATGACTGCTCGGCCATCGCCCAAGCACGGGCACAGCGGGGCCAATGGCAGCAAGGCTCCCTGGCAGCAACTCGTCGGCCTGGTTCTTCGCTTCATCTGGGCGCCCGCCACATCCCCGCACCGCGGGAGCACACGAGAGCTGTTTCCACTCACGTGGAATCATCTCTCTTCTTTGCCGAGCCGCATTTTTTGACGGTGAACCGGATCCACTTCACCGAAAAACGCTCTCATGGCTGAGCACGCCGAGGCACAGGCCCGCGTCGGACAGCCGCTACCGCAGCTATGGCCAGCCCCCGAGCCTGTCTGAGGCCAAGGTCGATCGACTCCGCAATCAGTTGTCCGACCTCGAGGACGCCAAACTCAAGCAGCCCGCCCGCTCGCTGGATGGCAGTCGGGCCAAGACCCTGATCGCCGCCCGCGACATGCAGGCTCCGGACGATCGGGGCTTGCGGACCCATGAAGTCCTCGGCCGCTTCGTCCAGGTCGCCTGGCTCGTTTGCCCGGTCCCGTTGTCTGCACATGCGTCAGACGAGGGTGCTGTCCTGCAAATGGCTCACCGGACCATGGTTCAACGCCGCCTTCTTTCGCGAGCGGAGTTGGCTTGTTCGTGCTTCGTGCTGCAAGAAGGGACCAAGACGGTGGCAACGGTCCCAGTTCGGGAGAAGCACGGCGGCAAGTGCGGTGGTGCCCCGGAAGCGGCTCCGCGTCGGTTCACCACGGAAATCGACCTGAAGACCGGGGCTGCTCGATGGGGCAGGGACGACGCGAAGACGATCAGGCCCATACCCAAGCCGGGATCGGCGAAGCAACTGCGCTGTTTTCACAATGAAGGTGCATGATCTCGTGACTTTCACTCCCCAGCGAACCTATTGGGCACAGACTGCATTCTTTGTGTATGTCAGGAGAGGTGGATGACGGTCGCCTATGCCATGAACCGCCTTCTGGAGACCTTAAGTTCCGGAGACCTCAAGTACCTGGAGCCGCACCTTGAGCAGGTGGAGCTGCCACGAGGCATGGAAATTGCCCATCAGGGAGAGGTGCTTCAGTCCGTCTACTTCCCTCAAACCGCTATCGTATCCCTCGTGCGGGACATGGCCAACGGCCAGATCGTCGAGATGGCTGCGTTCGGCCGTGAGGGCATGGTCGGGCTGTTGTTTATTGGCATTCCGCTCAACTCCGTTGGACGGTATCTTGTCCAAGTTCCAGGTACGGCCTTGCGGATGGATGCCGGCAGGATGCGCAAGGCGGCGGCGGCCCGTCCAGGCATCCAGCAGATGCTTCTGAGATACACCGAGTTGTTGATGGCGCTCACTCTACAATCGACAGCATGCAATGCCGCTCATAGCATCGAGGCTCGCTGCTGCCGCTGGATTATGGCCTCAGGTGATCGGACAGGCCGCAACGACGTACCCCTCACGCACGAGTACCTGGCCGAGATGCTCGGCGTTCAGCGGTCATCTGTAAGCGTTGTCATCAAAGGTCTTCACGACAATGGGCTGATCCGACAAAGCCGAGGTAAGATTACCATTCTCGACCGCTCACGGGTCGAGGAAGCGGCATGTGAGTGCTACCCCGTTCTTCGGGCGAAGTACCTACAGCTTCTGCCACTCGCACAAGGAGAGCCAGAGGAATGAACCCCTTGCGGTCTAGTCACCTCTCGCTTGTTAAGAATACTCGAGGCCGTTGAGTGGCCAGTGCTGCGCTCGTCGCCAATGGCAGGCTCCGGTTTTGGTCCTCTCGGTTATAGCCTCTTCCCATCACCCGCTGCCGGCTGCACCGCCTACTCGATGGTGTGCGAAGTGTCGACTTCCCGCGCGTGAGGCTTCTTTCAACTCACGACAAGCGAGTACAGGGTCGAAAGGGCCACAATCACTATGATTGCGGTCAGGGCTATCGGGTTTCCCGGACATCCGGCCTGGAAGTCGTCGCGTGGCATGGGCCTGTCCTAAGACCGGCGGATCGAGGACATGCGAGCCTTGCTCGACTCTTCTGCGGTGTCGAGTTCGGAGCGGTTTCGAACCAACCTTTCCCGCTCTGCCGCCAGGGTGTCCCAGGTTCGAGCCATCTCAAGGAGCTGCTTGTTCTGCTCCCCATCGGGCATCTGCTTGGCGAGCACCCGGCACTCTTCCGCGTGCTTTCTATATTCTGCTGCGGTTTTCATAGGTTGATAGACGCCCCCGAATTGCTGCGGTTGTACGCACCACTGTTATAACGCCCCGGTGATTTGACCAGCACAAACTCCGTAAACGGTTGGGGCCCGCCATTTATTCCCGTTGAAGAATGCCATCCGGGACATCCGGAAAGCTGCTCGCGACCTCAATGGGTCATGGGATCAGGCTTGTCGGCTCGACATCGTAGCCCCATCTGGCGAAGTCCTTGCGTCAATTCCTCCGGAGTCTATCGTCCACTGATAGCCGGTGCGACGTCAGGCGCTCTGGGAAGACTGCGGCTCAACCACCTGAGGCGTAGCCAATTGCCGGATCACGTTGATGATGGTGTCCGGCAAGTAGGGCTTGGCGAGGAAGGCTACTTTCTCCGACAGGTCGTCTGGACCCGGGCGCTCTCGACCAGACGTGACGACGACCCCGACCCCCGGCCAACGCTTCTGAATGGCGCGAGCCAAGTTGAGGCCGTTCATGGACCCTGCTGGCATCTCAATGTCGGTGACGACGACCTGAACGTCGGGACGAGCCTTGAGGACAGTCAAGGCTTCATCGGCATTGACGGCCTCGAAGACCTTGAAGCCGGCCTCGTCCAGGAAGTCGGTCATGAACATGCGTACGAGGGTCTCATCCTCGACCACCAGGACCACCATTCGGGGCTCGGAATCAGACATCGGGCTGGCATCTGCAAATGGTTGATGGAACCTCCAACAAAGCAGATGGGTTGCTGTTCCTAATCCTCATGATCCAGGGCAATGCCGTGTGCGCCGCCGCACCATCTCGCCCGTTCCGCCCAGGCTCCGCGGCAACCGCGGGATGTCATTCCCGCCGGAGACGCGGGGGCCACTTTTCACGTCCGATGCTCTCGACGATGACAAGGGTCGGGCCGGTCATCGCGGTGCTGCTTATCGGCTTTATGGTCGAACGGCACTCCTGTTGACCCGAGTGCCTTTTGCACCGGAAGCGCCAGCCATCCTCCCCAGAAAGTGCGGACCGATCCAACGGACAAGCTGCTCGTTCACCGTCCTATGAAGGCACTTTAGAATGCGCACCTTCCTCGCAGAATCGATACTTGCGAGAAGCAAGTTTTCCTTGCGATCAACTCTCGCGTGGTAGCTCTAAGGCATTAAGGTCACAGTAACATTGCCATATATGCTGGCGCCACTCTTGAAGTCACAGTGAACAACACTAGGCATTCTTATTCTATAAGAACCGTGAGGATCGACAATAAAGCCAAGCTTGTCGTGTTGTGCCTGAGTCAACTTGTTTGTAGTCAGTATAGGGCCAAGCCCGCGCATCATTGATGTCGAATGAACCCACTGGCATGCCCAGGTGTGACCATCTCAGGCATGCGGAAGATTGAGGGAGGCTACCCCATGCCAACGACCCTGAGTTTCGATCCTGGTGACTTCGCATTCGCATTTGAACACGATCCAGCGACCGAAAGAGGCTATAACCCGCCAGGAACGACAACCGCTGTCCGCGGCCTGCTGAATGCAGGTTTTGAAACCAACGCGTTTGCTCCTCAAGGCTTGACGTTCAACGCTGTCGGCGACGAAAGATCGTTGGTGTTCGGCACAGCCACCTTGCGTGAGGATTATATCGCTGCGCCCTACCAGCACAATCCAGCCGACCCGGCGGAGCTCAAGCTGACCGTCACGGTCAACGTGGACGGAGTAGCCACTCCGCTCGTCTTTGAGGCGGTGCCGACCGTACAATCCGGCCCGGCAGGCTTTACCTTCACTCCTCCCCTCCCACGCGACCAGCCTGCTCCCACGACGTTGCCGGGATCAACCGGCGATGCCGACGTGGATTTCACCGCGGCATTCGCTCCTGTCTCGTTCGTGGTCAATGGCTTTAAGTTCACCGCCGATATCTCCGACATCGTTTTCACGCAACCGACCGGCCCAGGCGACAGCGGAGCAGGCACCAACACACCTGTGGACGTGGAGAGGGTCTCGTTGACCCTCCGCCTTGACGCACTGCCGGATCCTGACATTCGCGAAGGCAGCAATGCGAACGATACTTTCACGTCCACCGGAGCTGCGGCCATTTTCGTCGGCGCTGGCGGCAATGACGTTCTCACGGGCGCAGGCTTGGCCGACGCGCTCTTTGGGCAGGACGGCAGGGACACGCTCCGGGGCCTGGATGACAATGACTGGCTCAGCGGCGGGCGCGGCAACGACCGATTGAGCGGCGGCGCCGGCAATGACCAGTTACGCGGAGGCTCCGACAATGACCGGTTGAACGGTGACACGGGAGATGATCGCCTGTTTGGGGAGAGCGGCAACGATCGCCTGGATGGCGGCCTCGGCATCGACTTCCTCCGCGGCGGGAGCGGCTTTGACACCTACGCTTTCACGACAGCATTGGGTACTGGGAATGTCGACGAGGTCAGCGGCTTCCAATCGTTCTTTGACACGATTGCGCTGGACAATGCGGTGTTCACGGGATTGTCCGCCGGGACGCTCAGGGGAAACGCATTCCATGTCGGCACGGCCGCCGCCGATAGCAGTGATCGGATCATCTACGATAATGTCACGGGTGCTCTGTATTTCGATCCTGATGGCATCGGAGGCGCTGCACAGGTCCAGTTTGCAACGCTCCTTGGAAGTCCCAACAACGTCAAGGCATCGGACTTCTTCGTGTTCTAAAGGAACGTTGGATAACCCGAGCAGGACCGTCCGCGCTTCGGCCCCGCGCGAACTGGCTTCGTAGCCCTTCGGCAATGAAGCGGCTCGATCTCAGTCCCTTGGAGCCCGTCCTTCCTTATGCGCCTCGGTTCGATGCCGAGGCGCCCTGCCTTGTGGCCCTGGTCCATACACGGCCCTTCACGACTTGGCATTTTCGCCGACGAGGACATGCCCCAGCCGAGGGAGTCGTGGACCTCGGCCAGGGCACTTGCGAGGGGTAGAGCCCCGCCTTGATCGGGCTGATAGGCAACGCGCCCGGTGCCGGCATCCTGAAACGGCCAAGGTTAAATTTCAGGAGCAGCAGGTGCATTCCAACCTGAACGATCTTCGAAATTGCAGGTTGCTTTCCTTCGCGGCTTCCTCAGGATCGGTCTAGAGCCTCGGACCCAAAAGTGGACTTGCCCTTTTGGGATCCATCCGAGGCTCCCTCTCTTGATTGGCGCATCGGATGAGGCGGCCCTCTGGGTCCGTCCGATGCGCTAGAGGAGCGAGACTGGGTGCGGGGCGGTCCCGAGGGACAGATTAAGCAGGCGAAATGTCAAATTTTCTTGGATCTGTCGTCTATCCGACTGACGCCGAGAGCCAGGGGCGGATAGGCAGGTGATCCCGGCCCCGTAGTTAGCAGCGGCGGGCCGCACCTTGGAGCGCCCCTGAGACGGGAGGCGCTCCTTTTTTATCAGTGGCGCTTGCTCATCGGCCTGGCTGGCTGAGGGCCTGCACGCTCTCGGGTCCGGCACCGGATCGATGTGGTCGACCGTCCTGGGCTATCCGGCGCTTATTCGCCGGTCTTCTTCTTGGACGATGCGCGACGCTTGGGCTTCGAATCCTCAGCCGGAGCCGTCGTGGTCTCCTTCGTCGCGGCAACTGCTTTCGCGGCAGTCTTCCTCCGCTGTTGGCCGAGGCCGCTGCTTCTGGCGAGTTCGGAGCGCCTTGCCGCATAGCTCGATGCAACCATCGGGTAATCAGCCGGCAGCCCCCACTTTGCGCGATACTCCTCAGCCGTCAGCCCCAATGTCCTGAGATGGCGCTTGAGCGTCTTGTACTTCTTTCCGTCCTCAAGGCTGATCAGGAAGTCAGGCGTGATGGACTTGCGGATTGAAACGCGCGGCTCTGGCTTTTCGGGCTCGACCTGTCTTGGAGCCGTCAGGCCTTGCAGGGCAGCATGGACGGAAGCAATCACGGTCGGCAAATCGCCTCGATGAACCGAGTTGTTGGCGACGTATGACGAAACGATGTCGGCGGTGATGCTGGCAAGGTCCAGCGGCGGTTCAGGCTGATCCATAACACGTCCAGTAGCAGGGAAGGTCAGGCACGTTCAGTTAGCCAATTACAGCCTCGGGTCAAGCCACTCTTGCCGGATGCGGGAGCAAAGGCTTGATGTTCTCAGTGATGATTGTCGCCAGGGATGACACGGGCACTCAGCCACTTCGGCAAAGGAAGACCAGCCTCGGGGGGAAGGAGAAGGTCCTTTCCTGTCAAGGTTGCCGGCCAAGGTCCGCCCCTTGCAGGTCCGAGCCGCTGTCTCTCGCCAATCCGTCTGTTGGCCCCTCTCGCTCAAGCTGGCCGGACTTTTGTCTCAGGCTGGAGAAGCGCCGGATGTTCCGCTCTGGGCAATCCGCCGCAGCACAAGACGAACCCGGATGGGAGAACGCTCGTCGTCCATCACAATCCTAATCTGTTCCCATGTCCCGGTCTCCCGGGTGCGAAGGAGTTCGCGATGAATGACTTCGGCAGGGATATTGACCGTGGCTCGTGCCTGCCCTGGGCTTTGCGATATGATGCTTCCCAATCCCTCATGATCACACGCAACCTCGGATGGCGGATCTGGGGACCTTCGTTCGAGCCGGGGCGGCTGTACCATCCCTGCCGATGACTTTGGCACTCGCAGGTTCGGGAGTCCTTCTTCCAGGACCCTTCCATGGAGTGCAGGCCCGAAACAGCCGAGGGCGGATCGCCGCAATCGAAGAGGCTGCGGGATCGGGCCTGGCCCAGGGGGATGCCGGACGCGGGGGGCGGTCCGGTCAATCGCAGTCGTCGTAATGCCAGTCGGCCCCTGCGGCGCGGTATGGCGGGCCTTCCATCCGCCTGGTCTCGAGAAAGCCGATGAACAGCCGCTGGATCGAAACAAATGAGGATGCTGCCGGTCTCGTGCTCAGTCGCAGCAAGTGGGTCATGGCGAACCCTCCGTCGATGATCTCCCCAGCCGCACGAGCCTCTACCCGAACGCGCAAACCCGCAACCGCATCATAGGGGCTACCTCAGGCGAAAGGCCGGCCCGGGGCCCCTCATCCTGCGGCCTGGCGATCGCGGAGCGTCGATGAGGCGCGTGGAACGGGCTGAAAGGCGAGCGGGTCCATTGGATCGGACCACGGCTTCGCCCTGCTCATCATCTCGAATTCCGGCCCTTTCTATGGCAGAATGGGCTTTCAGGAACAGGAGACGACAATGGATAAGGTCGCAATCGCCTTAGCTATCTCCTTGGTGGCGGCCGGCGCTGAGGCCCAGACACGCCCTTCAACGGTGACCATGCCATGCGGGGCCAGCCGCCAATTGGTGTTCGCGAGAGGCGCCATCGTGCTCGGAACCGGCGGAATGACCTATGATCGGTTCGTTCGCGACGCTACCTTCTGCGACGTGACGGAATATGCCCAGGCGGCCTATGTTCCAAGCATCGAGACGCCCATCTGCTTCGTGGGATATCGATGCAAACAGGGTCCGCGCGATTTGTGGGACGATTGACGCGCATCACCCGCCGCTCCCGTTCGCACCGCATCGATCCGCCACGTTCAGGCCTCGACAACAGCCGGGACGTTGCGGCGCGGATCCTCTGCGGCTTTCGGGCTGCCGGGGCGGTCGACGGCTCCTCCACTCCTGGAGCGCGGATGGTTCCTGATTCCAAAGCTCCTGCCGTCTCACCAAAGTCGGGGTGATCGCCCTTGCAGAATGTGAAATAGGAGGGTGGCGCGCAGGAGATGTCGGGGCAGCCGGCCTGTCGTCCGAGCAAGGGCATGCCCAGGGGCTTATGATGGATACAGGACAGGCGGCTTCCGAAGCGCGCGGGACGCGGATCGGCGTTCTCTACGCGTTGGCCGCATTCTTCATGTGGGGCTTGGCCGTTCCCCTCCATTTCAAGCTTATCTCGGCTGTTCCCGCCCTTCAGATTCTCGCCCACCGTATTGTCTGGGCGAGCCTGTTTGCCCTTGGCCTCATCCTCGCAGGCCGGCAATGGCGCAAGCTTGTCGAGGCGCTGACCTCCGGCAGCCGGTTGCTGCTCCTGAGCCTTTCGGCCGCCCTGATCGCCGTCAACTGGCTCATCTATATCTGGGCCGTCAATGCCGGACATCTCGTTCAGACGAGCCTCGGATACTTCATCAACCCGCTCCTGAACGTGGTGCTCGGCGTTGTCTTCCTGCGGGAGAGACTCAATCCGGCGCAGATCGGCGCCTGCCTGATCGCCGCCTCGGGCGTGCTCGTCCTTGCGGTCTCGTCGGGCGAGATGCCGTGGGTCGCGCTGGCTCTGGCCTTCAGCTTCGGCTGCTACGGCCTTGTCAGAAAGATCGTGCCGGTCGCGCCGCTCATCGGCTTTTGTGTCGAGTCCCTTCTGCTCACTCCTCTGGCCCTGGGCTACCTGGCCCGGGTTGCCGTGAACGGTGAATCCGCCGCCTTTCGGGGCGACCTGGTTCTGGACGCGCTGCTCGTCCTGACGGGACTGAGCACGGCCTTGCCGCTCATATGGTTCGCCGCGGGCGCGCAGCGGTTGAAGCTCTCCACCATCGGCCTGCTGCAGTACCTGGCCCCTTCGGGCCAGCTCGCACTCGGGGTTCTGGCCTATGGCGAGGCGTTCGGATGGATCGATGCCCTTGCGTTCGGGCTGATCTGGATCGCTCTTGCGCTCTACACCATGAGCGCCCTGAGATCGGCGCCGCCCGTGCCGAACCCGGCGAGCCCGGACGGGGCAACGGGGCCTCGATCCCGGACAGAGGCGTTGTGAGGCCGGATGGACATTTTGACGGCTTGGCCCGATGCTATCCCCAACCGTGGCCGGGCCTGCACGATGCGCTTCAAGGCAGGTCCTGAAGAGGGTGCTTGCCTGCGATGCGTGGGTGTTCCTGCAGCAGAGTGCTGATCGCCATGGTCTGTGGCGCTGTTCTCCTGGTCCTGGGGCCGCTCGGAGCCGAGGCGCAGCCTCAACCGGCCCCTCCTCCTCCACCCCAGGTTCAGCAATTGCTGCAGCTTCTGCAGGATCCCGCCGTTCAGACCTGGATCAATGAGCAGAAGAGGCCTCCCGTCGCCGTGGAGACTCCAGCGGCTGGGCCGACGGCGTCCGAGATCATGATGCAGCGGATCACGGGCCTGCGGGGTCGCTTGGCCGCCCTGGCCGCCGCCGTGCCGCGGCTGCCGGATGAATTCCGGGGAGCCTCCGGCCGCCTTCTCGAAGAACTCCAGGGACGACGGCCCCTGTCGGTGCTCATCCTCATTCTCGGGTTCCTTGCCCTGGGAGCAGGGGCCGAACGGCTCTTCCGACTCGTGACCGGTCCGTCCCGGGGACGGATCGTGAGCCGCCCGGTGACCACCACCTCCGAACGCCTGCATGCAGTCGTCCTGCGCTTCGCGTTCAATCTCGCCGACCTGGCGATCTTCGCCGCCGGGAGCATCGGGGCGTTCCTGGCCCTCGACTGGCCTGCGCTCCTCCGCCAGGTCGTGGTCGCCTTTCTCGTCGCCGCCGTGATCCTGCGGCTGGCTCTGATCGCGAGCCGTTTCCTGCTCGCGCCCAATCATGCCGGGCCGGCCCATGCCGAGCAGTTCCGGCTGATCCCGATGGATGCGGCGACGGCGCGGTTCTGGCACCGGCATGTTGCCCTGTTCGTCGGCTGGTTCGCCTTCGGATGGGCGACCGTCGATGCGCTCAGGGTTCTGGGCTTCACCCCGGAGGCGCGAGCCGTCATGGCCTATGCCCTCGGCCTCGGGCTCCTGGTCATCGCCATCGAGGTGGTCTGGACCCGCCCTAGGCCGGCCTTCAGCAGGGCCCCGGAGGCGAGCGCGCCGAGGCGGCTGCCGCGCGCGCTCGCAGGCAGCCTGCTGTCCCTGTATTTCGTGCTTGTCTGGGGGTTGTGGGTGGCGGGCCTCATGGGATTCTTCTGGCTGTCCGTCATCGCTCTGGTGCTGCCGCTTGCCATCTCCCTGACCGAGAAGGCCAGCCGCCATGCCCTTCGCCCCCACGTGGAGGGAGAAGCCGCCGCGCATACGGGACTGATGGCCGTCTATCTGGATCGCGGAATCAGAGCCCTCCTCATCGCCGGCGCCGTCCTGCTGCTCGCCGACGCTTGGCATATCGACCTGGTCGAGATGACAAGCCGCGATACGCTGCTGACCCGCCTCGTCCGCGGCGCCCTGAGCGCCATCGTCATCCTGCTCGTCGCCGATCTCGTCTGGCAAGTCGTGAAGACCTTGATCGACAAGCGGCTCGCCCGGGCGCAGTCGCAGACATCCACGGACAGCGAGATCGCTTCGCGTGAGGCGCGGCTCAGAACGCTCCTGCCGATCTTTCGCAACGTGATTTTTGCCGTCCTCGCCGTCGTTGCCGTGCTGATGGTCCTCTCCGCGCTAGGGGTGGAAATCGGACCATTGATCGCAGGCGCCGGGATCGCAGGCGTCGCCGTCGGGTTCGGCGCGCAGACGCTGGTCAAGGACGTGATCAGCGGGGTGTTCTACCTTCTCGACGATGCGTTCCGGGTCGGGGAGTACATCCAGAGCGGAAGCTACAAGGGCACGGTCGAATCCTTTTCCCTCCGCTCGGTCAAGCTGCGCCATCATCGCGGGCCGGTCTACACCGTGCCGTTCGGCGTGCTCGGGGCGGTCGAGAACATGAGCCGCGACTGGGTGATCGACAAGTTCCAGATCAACGTCCCCTACGACACGGATCTGGAGAAGGCGCGAAAGCTCATCAAGAAGATCGGCCAGGATATGGCGGCCGATCCCGAATATGCTCACAACATCATCGAGCCTCTCAAGATGCAGGGCGTCGAGCAATTCGGAGATTTCGCCATCCAGATCCGGTGCAAGATGACGACGCGTCCGGGCGAGCAGTTCGTGATCCGCCGCAAAGCCTTTGCCCGCATCAAGCAGGCCTTCGACGAGAACGGAATCAAGTTCGCCTTCCCGACGGTTCAGGTGGCGGGCGGGGAGACGGCACCGGCCGTGGCCCAGGAGGGGCTCCAGCTCGTCAAGCCGGCGGGTGCTGCGGAGTAAGCGTCTGTCGAGATCCCCCTGAGGCATCGGACCCAAAAGTGGACTTGCACTTTTGGGATCCATCCGATGCTCTAGCGTGCAAAAGAAGAGCCCTGGAGAGGGAAACCTCTCCAGGGCTGGATTCGACGCGGAGTAAGACGTCGGTTCACTTCAGCATGGACGCGACATTGTCCTTCGTCACGCGGTCGATACCGGCATAGATGATGTCCTGGACCTTCTCGCCCTTCTTCAGCTGCAGAAGGATGTCCATGGCCTTCTCGCCCATCTCGTACGGACGCTGGCCGACCAGCGCGTTGGCATAGCCGTCGCGCAGCAGCTCGAGCTGGACCTTCAGGGTGTCCGCCACCACGAGCGAGAACTTGCCCTGGCTCATGGCTTCCTTGTTCTTGTTCACGAAGCTCTTGTAGGCCTCGGGGACGAACATCGGCCAGCCGCCCACCGGCACGATGGCGGCGAGATCCGGATTGGCGGTCTTGAGGTCCTGCATCTGCTGGACGGCGAGCGCCAGGTCATCGTTGCAATACGTGGGAGAGCCGGAGACTTCCGTCCACTTGGATCCCTTCAGGGCATCGCGCACACCCTCGACGCGTTCCTTCAGGTTGGCGGCCGCCGGACCGCCGGACACCATGGCGTACTTTCCGCCTTCCGGGCGCAGCTTCAGGAGTTCCTCTCCGAGAGCGCGCCCCATGGCGCGGTTGTCGGTGCCCACATGCGCCTGGCGGGCGGAGTTCGGCGCGTCGGCGTCGAACGTGATGACCGGAATGCCGGCATCGCGCGCAGACTTGATCACGCGCACCGCAGCCGCCGCATCGGACACCGAGATGGCGATCCCGTCGACCTTCTGGCTGATCAGATCCTGGATGATCTGAGCCTGACTTGCCGGCTCATGCTCGACCGGACCCTTATAGATGCATTCCACGTTCCCCAGCTCCTTCGCACGCTTCATGCATCCGTCGCGGGAGAGGTCGAAATAGGGGTTGTTCATCGCCTTCGGCACGATGGCGAACTTGTAGGTCTGCTGCGCCATGGCCGGCGCTGTGAGCGCCGCGGCGGCGACCGCGGCAAGGATCAGGCGTTTCATCATGTCTTCCTCCTGGTTGATTGTCCGCCCCATGCCCGGGGTCTGGTGACCGGCTTCTCGCGGCCGGTTTCTAGCATCCGCTTTCGAGGCAAGGCAGCTTGCCTCAGACAACGGGATCTCAGGTCGTCATGCGCAGGGTCCGCAGGCGGTCGACCAGGACCGCCAGGATGATGATCCCGCCCACGAGCACGATCTGCCAATACGCGTTGATTCCGGCGAGCACGAGCCCGTTGCGGATCACCTCGATGAGAAGGGCGCCGATGACCGCTCCTGCCGGGCCACCGATGCCGCCGTTGAGGTTCGCGCCGCCGATGACGGCCGCCGCGATGATGGTCAGTTCGTAGCCGGTCGCCAGATTGGCCGGAGCGGAGCCGAGCCATCCCACCATCAGGATGCCGGCAAATCCTGCGGACAGCGCGGACAGCACGTAAACGGCGATCTTCACCCGTTCGACCGCGATGCCGGTGAGCGCCGCGGCCTTCTCGTTGCCGCCCAGCGCGAAGATGTGCCGCCCGAAGGCCGTGTGGTGAAGAACGACGCCGATGATCACCGCGAGAACGATCAGATAGATGATGGCGACCGGAACGCCCGCGATGTTGCCGTCGGTGATGTCGTAGAAGAGGTTCACGTCCGGTCCGGTCGGAGCCTGTCCACGTCCCTCCGTGACCGCATAGGCGAGGCCCCGGACGATCGAGAGCATGCCGAGGGTGGTCACGAAGGGCGAGAGCCCGACCCGGGCGATGAGCAGCCCGTTCGCCAGGCCGATCAGCAGCGCGACGCCGAGGCCGGCGGCGAGCGAGACCAGCATGCCGGCCAGCGGAATGCCGTCGAGAGCGGTGCCGCTCAACGCCTGCATGACGATGGCGCAGGTGATCGCCGACAGGGCCATGGTGGAGCCGACCGAGAGATCGATCCCGCCCGTGACGATCACCAGGGTGACCCCGAGCGTCACGATGCCGACGAAGGAGAAGTTCTTGGCCACGTTGGCCAGGTTGCCGGGGCTGAGGAAGGCCGAGCTCAGGAACGACATCACGATCATGATGACCACGAGGGCCCCCGCCACATAGGCGGTCTGGCTCGCGAAGAAGCCGCGCCGCCACCAGCGGGCCCGGCCCACATTCGAGAAGTCGCTCGTGTCGGAACTGGTGGCTGGAGAGAGTTCGCTCATCACGCCGCTTCCTTCGCGCCGGTGATCAGCGCCGTGACTTCCTCGGGGCTCGACTGGCTGATCGGCTTGTCCGCCACCTTGGTCCCGCGCCGCATGACGACCACCCGTTCGCAGACCGAGAATACGTCAGGCATGCGGTGCGAGATCAGGATCACGGCAATGCCCGCATCCTTCAGCCGGCGGATGAGATCGAGAACCTCGGCCACCTGGCGGACGGAGATCGCCGCGGTCGGCTCGTCCATGAGGATCAGCTTGGCTTTGGCAAGCCTCGTGCGGGCGATGGCGACCGCCTGCCTCTGCCCGCCCGACATGGCGCGGACCACGTCGTCCGGGCGCGTCTCGGACTTGAGCTCGCGGAAGAGGGCTGCCGTCCGCTGGTTCATGGTCGCGTGGTCGAGGAACGAGAACGGCCCGACCTTGCGTTTCAGCTCGCGGCCGAGAAACACGTTCGCGGCGGCCGTCAGATTGTCCGCCAGGGCGAGGTCCTGATAGACCACCTCGATGCCGACCGAGCGGGCATCGACCGGTCTGGTGAAGTGAACCTCCTGATCCTCGAACAGGACTCTGCCGTGGGAGGGCGGGAAGTTGCCCGCAATGATCTTCACCAGGGTCGATTTGCCGGCGCCGTTGTCTCCCATGAGGCCGACGACTTCGCCGGGCTTGATGGTGAGATTCACATGGGACAGAGCCCGAATGGCGCCGAATTCCTTTCCGACGTCTTGCAGGACGAGGAGTGACAAGAGCGTTCCTCCCTCAAACTTCAGGCCTTTGCCTGTGCGGCGTCTTCGCGCCATTGCCGATCTAAGCACGGGGGGCCGTGCGGTGTCATCTGCACCTTTGGTGAAAAGGGTGCCGGCTTGTTCGGTCTCTTCCGGTGCCCGGCATCATGCCGCCCTCTCGTTCTGCCTCGGATCGAGCTTGTAGAAGCGGGCTGCATTCAGGCCGAACACCTGGTCATGATGGCGGGCCGGCACGAGATCATGGCACATGGCGAGCCACCCCTCGTAGGTCCCGGCGAGCCGGAGCACCGGCCAGTCGCTGCCCCAGATGAGGCGCTCGGGACCGAACAGGTCGAGGAGAGTCTCGACATAAGGTCCGATGCTCGACAGGTCGCGCCGACCCCCGGCCTCCGTGAGAAGGCCCGAGAGCTTGCAATGAACCCGGGGGAGGGCGGCCAGCTCAGCCATCGGACCACGCCACGAATGGATCTCTCCGGTCGCGATGCGGGGTTTCGCTCCATGGTCGATCACGATCGGGAGATCCGGGTGTCGCTTGGCAAACGCCGTCAGAGCCTTCAGATGCTGCGGCATCACCAGCGCATCGAACCGCAGGTCCGCCTCCTTCATGGCGTCGATGGCCGGGTCGAGCCGCGGGTCATCGATCCAATCGTCGTCGGCGAGGTCCTGCAGCATCGGCCGCAGGCTCTTCAGCCGCGGATGAGCCGAGAGGCGCACCACGTGACGAGCGGCATCGGGAGCCTTGAGGTCGACCCAGCCCACGACGCCCAGGATGAAAGAATGCCGATCCGCCAGATCCAGCATGAAGTCGGTGTCGTCCATCGTCGGAAGCGACTGAACCAGGACCGTGCCGGCGATGCCGCAGGCCATCAGGGTCGGCTCCAGGTCCTGCGGCCCGAAATCACGATGGATGTCAGCCAGTTCCGGCGGCGGCCACTGGCCTTCCCGGTTGCGCATCAGCCAGAAATGCTGGTGGGCGTCGATGCGCATGGAGCTCATCCGCCTTCGCCAGGCAGGGGGGCGGCTTCGTCTATCAGGCCGCGCCTGCGAAGGGCGGTCCAGAGCTCGTCAGGGATCGTGGCCTCGAACCATGCCACGTTCGTCTGAAGCTGCCCGGCGTCGCGGGCTCCGGTCACGCAGGAGACGACGGCCGGATGAGCCATGGGAAAGTGAAGGGCGGCCGCCGGGAGAGGCACGTCGAACTCGTCGCAGACGGCCTTCAAGGCCTGGACGCGCTCCACCACCTCGGGCGGCGCATCCTGGTAGTCGAACTTGTTGTTGCCGACGAGGATGCCCGAATTGAACGGGCCGGCGATGACGATCGCGGTTCCTGCGTGGGCACAGGCCTCCATCAATGGGAGACTCATCTGCTCCAGCAATGTGTAGCGGCCCGCAAGCATGACGACATCGAGATCCGCCTCCTGCATCGCGTCCTGAACCACCTCCGCCTCGTTGACGCCGAGACCGATGGCCGTGACGGCTCCGTCGCGGCGGAGTTCCTGAAGCGCGCGGAACCCGCCGCCTGCGGTGAGCTGGCGCCAGTAATGCTCATGCCGTTCGCCATGAGTGTAGGGACCGATGTCGTGAATGTAGAGGATGTCGATCCCGACGACGCCCAGCCGCTGCTGGCTGTGCTCGAAGGATTTCAGAATGCCGTCATAGGTGTAGTCGTAGGTCGGGCGGAACGGGAGGGGCCGGACCCAGCCGTTCTCCTCCTTGCTCACGCTATTGTCGGGCACCATCAGGCGCCCGCCCTTCGTGCTGACGACGTAGCCGTCCCGCTCGTGATCGCTCAGCAGAGCGCCCAGCCGTCGCTCGGCCCGCGTATAGCCGTAATAGGGAGCGGTGTCGAAGTAGCGGATGCCGCAAGCCCATGCGGCCTCGGTTGCCGCCTGGGCTTCCGCAAAGCGGGTGTGGCTGTAGAGCCCTCCCATCGGGGCGGTCCCGAGACCGAGCGCCGTGAGAGACAAATCGCGGCGGGGCAGGGGGCGGCGGTCGGAAGCCCTCATGGGACAGCCCCGATCCGAGCGCGTCCCGGATCCGCAGCCCGTCGCGCTGTTCGGGACTTCACCGGCGTGCTGGTGCAATGGCGGAGAACGGCCCGTACGCCTCGCATGAATCCTCCCTCTGCAAGAGGGCTCTGTTGGCTGCAGAGCTCTCTGTCCGCCCTAATTGGTCAGGCCAGATTGGTTGCAATAGGAATAGGGCCGGGAGGAATATTTGGTCAAGTTAAAAGGTTTCGGCAGAATTGTGTCAGTTCGGCCTTATTGTCAGCGACCGGAGCGTGAACTATGGTCAGGCCAGTTTTACATTTCCCTCCTGTCCGGAGGGCTCCGCGCCAATGTCGATCCCATCCAAGACCCTTGAGCCGAGGCGCCTTTACCAGCAGATCGCCGAACAGATCCGCGGCCTGATCCAGTCCGGCCATTTCCCGCCGGGAGCCCGCCTCCCGGCCGAACGGGATCTGGCCCATCACCTGGGCGTATCGCGTCCTTCGCTCAGGGAGGCCCTCATCGCGCTCGAGATCGACGGCAGCGTTGAAATCCGCTCGGGATCCGGCGTCTATGTCTGCACACCTTTGGAACGCGCCGCGAGCATGATGAACTCGATGGGCGAGAGCCCGTCGGAACTCATGCAGGCGCGGGCTGCCATCGAGGGAACGGTCGTGGCTCTCGCCTGTGCGCGCATGACCCCTGAGGGGCTGGCGTCCCTCCGGGCGACGCTCGAGGCGATGCGGGCCGACATCGCGGATGGCCGCGATCCGCTCGAGCAGGATCGCCAGTTCCATCTCGCCATTGCGGCCCTGTGCGGCAATTCCGTTCTCATGCGCATCGTCCGCGGCCTGTTCGACGAGCGTCACAGCCCGATTTCCGCTCAGCTCAGCGTCCGGTTCGAAAGCCGGGAAGGCTGGCACACCGCGCTCCTGGAGCATGAAGCGATCTACGCGGCGCTGGAGGCTTCGGATCCCCTCCTAGCACAGGCGGCGATGCGGATTCATCTCGATGCGTCGACGAAGCGCTGGCTCGAGGATTGAGACGGACAGGACGGGCCCATCCGTGATCGGGTCGCGCAAAAGAAGCGGCTTCGGTCCATGCCGAAGCCGCTTCTGAACGCCCAGGCAGCTTGCCTAGAGCATCGGACCCAAAAGTGGACCCACTTTTGGGATCAGATCCGATGCTCATCTCCTGAAGCAGCGCACCGTCCGACGCGAAAAACCGGGTCCACTTTTTCGCACGGTGCGCTAGAGCATCGGACGTGACCCAGAGGGCCGCGTCAGCGAAAAGTGGACCCGCTTTCGGGTCCGATGCGCTAGATGATGATGAAGTCGGCTGCCGAGAGTTTGGCGAGGTTTTCGATCACCGCGAACTTCACCGCGGCCGTCGAACCCGTGCCGTCCGCGTCATAGGAGAGCACGCCCGTCTTGTCGTCGTAGATGATGCGGTCGCTCGCATCCAGCGCCTTCGTGCCGATGACGAAGCTGCTCGAGGCGAGTGCCCCGTACTTGAGGGTCGTGAACGCCGAGTCGTTGAGGCGGATCGTGTCGTCGGCGACATTGAAGTCGACGATCACGTCCACATTGGTGCCTCCCGGCTTGGTATCGAACGTGAAGGTGTCCTTGCCGGCGCCGCCGATCAGCACGTCGCTGCCGTTCTTGGCCCAAATCTTGTCGTCGCCACCCTTGCCGTCGATCACGTCGTTGCCGGACGTTCCCGTCAGGCTGTTGGCGCCGCTCGTGCCGTTGATCGTCTTCGTCGTGGTCGGGCGCGGCGCCGGAGTGGGGTTCGGCTCGGACGCATCGGCCACCTGGAGGGTTACGGTTCCGGTGTCGGTATCGCCGTCGACGTCCTTGACCTTGTAGCTGAAGCTGTCCGAGCCATGGAATCCGGCCTTCGGCGTGTAGACGAACGAGCCGTCGGCACTCAGCTTCACGCTGCCGCCTTGAGCCGTGGCGAAGGTTCCGGCAAGCGCAGCCTTGCCGCCGTCGGCCGCCACGTCGTTGGCGAGCACGCCCTGGGCGGCGGAGACGGTCAGAGCCCTGTCTTCGTTCGCAGCATACCTGTCGCTCGTCGCGACGAGCGCATGGTCGCCGGCGTCAGGCGTGGGGTTCGGCGTCGGGGTCGGCTGCGTCGGCGAGGTGACGACCCCGTTGTGGTTGAAGCTCAGGGCATAGAACGAAGTCTGGCCATAGCCTGAGCCATTCGTCTCGTTGGCGCCAAGATAAGCGCCGGCCTTGAAGTAGAACGTGTCGGACTGCCACACGCTGTTGATCTTGCTGACCGACTTGTAGACCTGGCCGTCGGCGAAGATCGTCACCTCGAGATCGTCGCCCTTGGCGTTGATCGTGTAGGAGAAGCGCTCGTCCAGGGACACGCTCGGCTGCTGGCCCGAAGCATTCACGAAATAGAACTTCGTCTCGGCGTTGCCGGAGCCGGCCTGATCATTGGCGAAATAGACCTTGCCGTTCTCCCAATAGAGGCGGACGAGTTCGTCGTTCTGGCCATGGATCTGGCCGACGACGATCTTGCCGCCCACGCCGTCGCGGTTGGGCGCGGCATCGACCTCGAGGGTCGCGCTCATGAACCCGCCGGTCTTGAGGTTCCAGGCGGCCGTTGCGGTGCCGTTCATCTCGCGCAATTCCGAGCGGGAATAGGACGACCCGCTGGTGGTCGCTCCCTCGACGGGAGCCACGAAGGTCATCGCTCCGTCGGCGGCCGTGTAGAAATACTTGGAGTGCTGGTAGCCCGAGAGGTTCTTGACTTCCATGGCGGTGCCGCTGAACCCGCCGTTTGAGTCCACAGGAAGGGTGATTTTCCAATTAGACAGGTCAAAGTTGCCGCTTGGCGCGACAGAAGAGTTCAAAGCCATGATGTATGCCCCAAAATTGAACGAGCCCCTTTGACGAGGCTTCTGAATAAGTTTTGTGCAGTTCTCTTGAGAACTAGCGAGGATTATGCCGGAAGAAAACGCACGATACGTACAGGTGGGAATGAACGTGGCTATAGACGCTCACAATACTGCGGACCCCGATGTCTATAGCTCGATATCCGCTGCGGATGTTTTGATAACCGAATAAGGCAACATCGTGGCCTATCAGGAAAATCTGAGTTCCCTGGTAAGGATTCTGTCTTCTCCGAGGGTCCAAGGAGCGCGGGAGGATTATATGCCTGGTTTTGCGGCGACGTGGCTCCTTGCGTGAAAAGGGGGAGTGCAGGAACGACAATGGAGGTCGTAGTGCAGCGCCTGTTGCTTAAAGCATCGGACCCAAAAGTGGACTTGCACTTTTGGGATTCATCCGAGGCTCCTTCTCTTGACCGGCGCATCGGATGGCGCGGCCCTTCGGGTCACTGGCGTGGCCCTTCGGGTCGCTGACGCGGCCCTCTGGGTCCGTCCGATGCGCTAGGCCGTCGCAAAGAAAGAGCGCCGGGTCGATTGGCGCTCTAGGGAGGCCGCCGCTGCGGCCAGAGGGAGGACCGTGCCAGCCAGGCACCTGAGAAGGCTGCGCCCAAAAGGTAAACGGCTGGTTACGAAACGCGCGCGAAGGCTAATCTTTCAAGACGTCCTCGGGCCGTTCGACGTCTCGCAGACCCGCGCTCTCGGCAGGCGCGTACCCGAACCGCTCCGTGAGGGACTCGAACGAGCCCTTCGGGTCATGTCCACTCTGCACGCCATGGCAGACGGCGAAATACTCGATCACCGCATTCTGTTCGGCTCCGGAGGGCGAGGCCAAGTTGAGGAGAGCCACCTTCCAGTGTCCCTTGCCAGTGTCCCTTGCCATTGTCCCTTGCCATTGTCCCTTGCCAATGTCCCTCGTCACCTTGCCATATGGCGGACGGCCTCGCTTTCGAGCAGAAATAGTAACCCGTCGACACCTCGCCGCCTGATCGGGGGCGGCGCTTGTCATAGCGGCCGTTCGGGTGATGAGAGGTCCATTCCCTGGGGATCACCTTGAACAGGGCGCCATTCCCGTTGGAGCCGACCATGTCGCGGCTCTCGATGCTGAACCAGGCGCAATGGTCCATCCGGCACCGGCCCTGCATCAACTCGGCCGAATGCGCGACCCCGGCTGCCAGGAGACCAGCGACGCCGGCGGTGAAGGCAAATCTCATGGAACTCATCGGCAGTGTTCCGGCCCGTCAATGGAGGACAAGCAGCCAGCCAACCAGAGCCACGGGAGCAATGATGCCGAGAACGAAGGAAACAGCATCGCGGGCCATAAAAACCTCCTGCCAATTTCCCTACCGTAAACTCTTGAGACGCCGGCCGCGGTGCGCTTGAGCACGCGATAGATCGAGGCGGGGATCAGGAGCTCGAACCATCCGGCGTCTCCGGCTCAGGCGGCGCGCCGGAAGGCTTGCTCTCGTCGGCCTGGGGATCGTTCCGGGCCTTGCGCTTCTTGCCCAGCCACCTGAACAGCATCCATCCCAGGCCCGAGCTGAGCGCTGCGATCACCACGAGGCCGGAGCTCGGATAATCGCGGAAGTTGACGCGCTTCGTGCCGTTCAACTCTTCCAGTTCGTCGTCCGGCTGTTCGTCTGACTCGGGCATGAGAGGTCTCGAAGGAGTTCCCTCCCATATATGTCTCATGGCTTTCGTTTCCATCGCATTCTTTTGGCAAATGCCTGATGGGATCTGATCCGGGAGGGGCCTGTCCGGGCGTGCCCAAAGAAAAAGCCCGGCTCTGTTGGAGCCGGGCGGGATGTGGGAGGTGGAATCAGGCGGTCTCAGGCGGCCTTCACGCCCGAGAGGAAGGCTGTCACCTCCTGGCCCAGATCGTGGGAATGGCGTGCAAGCTCGCGGGCCGCGCCCAACACCTGGCCGGCTGCCGTGCTCGTCTCGCCGGCGCCTTGGTGCACATCCGCGATGCTGCCGGTGACAGCTTCCGTGCCCCGCGCGGCTTCCTGCACGTTGCGGGCGATCTCCGCGGTGGCGGCGCCCTGCTCCTCCATGGCGGCGGCGATCGAGGTCGAGATCTGGCTCATCTCGGTGATCGTGCGCGCAATCTCCTGGATCGCCGCCACCGTCTGGCCGGTCGCCTGCTGCACCGAGCCGATCTGCTGCGAGATCTCCTCGGTGGCCTTGGCGGTCTGCGTCGCCAGATCCTTCACCTCCGAGGCCACGACCGCGAAGCCCTTGCCGGCTTCGCCCGCGCGCGCCGCCTCGATGGTGGCGTTGAGCGCCAGCAGGTTGGTCTGGCCCGCGATGGTGTTGATCAGCTGCACCACGTTGCCGATCTTCTCGGCGGAGGCTGCGAGCTCCTGCACGGTGGCGCTGGTGCGCTGGGTGCCGGCCACCGCCTTCTCGGCCACCTGCGAGGACTGGCTGACCTGGGCGGCGATCTCGCGGATCGAGATCGACAGCTCCTCGGTGGCGGCCGCCACCGTCTGCACGTTCGACGAGGTCTGCTGCACGGCGGCGGCAACGCCGACCGATTGCTGGGTCGTCTGGCTCGCGACCGCGGTCATGGACCCTGCCGTGGCCTCCATCTCGGTGGCGGCCGAGGACAGGCCCTGCGTCAGGGCCGAGACGTTCATCTCGAAGCGCTTCGTCAGCTGGTCGAGCAGCTCGGCGCGGCGGGACTTCGCGTCGGCCTCGAGGGCTGTTGCCTCATCGGCCCGCTGTTTGGCGATCAGGGCATCCTTGAACACCTGCACGGACCCTGCCATGACGCCGATCTCGTCCCGGCGGGAGGTTCCCTCGATCGTCACGGAAAGATCGCCGCCGGCGAGCGCACCCATGTTCGCCACGAGCTTCTGAATCGGCCTGGAAATGCTGCGGCCAAGGCCGAAGGCGATCAGCATGAGAAAAGCCGCCGCTCCGCCGACGAGCGCCAGAAACAGGTTGCGATAGGATGCGGCCGTCGCCGCCAGGTCGTCGATATAGACGCCGCTGCCGATCACCCAGCCCCATTTGTCGAAGTTGGCCGCATAGGTGAGCTTCGGGAGCGGTTCCGGCTGGTTCGGTTTGGGGAAGAGATAGGCCACGAAGCCGCCGCCGGCCCGGCCCGCTTGCCCGATCTCCTTGAAGAACGCGACGCCATTCGCGTCCTTCACGGCCGAGTTGTCCTTGCCTTCCACGGTCTTGTTGAAGGGATGCATCAGCATCACCGTCTGGTAATCCTGGATGAAGAAGTATTCCGAGCCTCCATACCGCAGGATGCGCAGCGTCTCGGAGGCACGCTTCTTCGCCTCGTCCTCGGACATCTCGCCCCGCTTCGCGCGGGCATCGAAGTCAGCCACAATGCTGACGGCAGATTCCACGAGATGTTTGAGCTCGGTCTTCTTCTGTTCGGTCAGAATGGTGGAGATCGTGACGGAGCCGAAGATCGCGAGCGCAACCAGGGCTACGATTCCCGCCGCGATGCCGGCATAGAACCGGCCGGCCACGCCGGTGAGTGAACGCGTCAACTTGTGTCGAAGGGTAGAATTCTTATCAGACATTTTTCTTTGTGGACCTGCCCGCATCGCCACGGGGGGCGCGTGCCCCCACGACACGCTCTACCAGGCGCGCCAAAGTCTGTGAGAGTTGTCCCGGCCGTCAATAGGTGGAAACACTTAGCGTTTTCTGCGGCTTTGTTATCCGTTCTTTAACCCGGTTGACCCGGTCTCGTCGAACAGCGGAATATTTGCCTCCGATGGAAAGAAAAAGCCGCGGATCCCTCGAATCCGCGGCCCGTTATACTTTCGGCGGTGGTGGCGTCATGTCTCTCTAGAGCATCGGACGTGAAAAGTGGACCCACTTTTGGGATCGATCCGATGCTCAACCCCTTAAGCGGCGCATCGTTCGGCGCGGCCCTCTGGGTCCGTCCGATGCGCTAGCGGCCCCAGCGGAGCACGACCGGATCGACGCGGCGGGCGACCTCGATCAGGCCCTTGCGGGTCTCCGGGTGCAGGGGTTGCAGCGGATGGCGGACCGCCTCCGACCGAATGACGCCGCCCTCCTTCATGAGCACCTTGGCGGCCAGCAATCCGCACTGCCGGTTTTCGTAATTGATCAGCGGAAGCCAGCGCTCGTAAGCGGCCGCGGCCTCTTCCTTGTTGCCCGCCATATAGGGGTCGATGATCTTGCGGATCCCGTCCGGATAGGCGCCGCCGGTCATCGCCCCCGTGGCGCCGGCATCGAGATCGGCCATGAGGGTGATCGCTTCCTCGCCGTCCCAGGGACCTTCGATGGCGTCTCCTCCGAGGGCGATGAGATCCCGCAGCTTGGATGCGGTGCCGGGCACCTCGATCTTGAAGTAGGAGACGTTCGCGATCTCCTTAGCCATGCGGGCGAGGAAGGGTGCCGACAGGGACGTGCCCGCCATGGGAGCATCCTGAATCATGATCGGGATGCCGATGGCGTCCGAAACCCTGCGGAAGAACTCGTAGATCCCGGGCTCGGACACCCGCAGGGTCGCGCCGAAGAAAGGCGGCATGATCATCACCATGGCGGCGCCCGCAGCCTCCGCCCGCTGGCAGCGCTCGACGCAGATGTCGGTCGAGAAATGGCTGGTGGTGACGATGACCGGGACGCGGCCGGCGACATGGTCCAGCACCGTCGTCATCACGGTCTCGCGTTCGCTGTCGGTCAGAACGAACTGCTCGGAGAAGTTCGCCAGGATGCAGAGGCCGTCGGAGCCCGCTTCGATCATGAAGTCGATGGCGCGCTTCTGGCCTTCGAGGTCGAGCCTGCCGTCGTCATCGAAGATGGTGGGGGCCACCGGGAATACGCCGCGGTGCGGGCGCGTGGAAGTCTTGCCGGTCGAGGACATGTTTTCTCCCTTCAATGTGGTCGGCGTCGTGTTCAATGGTTGTCGCGGGGAACAGGTGATCCTGTCCGTCCGACGAGAAAGTCCAGATCGACACCTTTGTCGGCCTGCAGAACGTGGTCGATGTAGAGCTTGGCCCAGCCGCGATCCGCATGCGGGGCCGGAGGAACCCAGGCGGCGCGCCGACGCTCCAGCTCCTCGGCCTCGACGTGAAGATGCAGGCTGCGGGCCGCGACATCCAGCGTGATCAGATCGCCGTTCTGCACGAGAGCCAGCGGACCGCCGGCGGCCGCCTCCGGCGCCACGTGCAGCACCACCGTGCCGTAGGCAGTGCCCGACATGCGCGCGTCCGAGATCCGGATCATGTCTCGGACGCCCTTCTTGAGCAGCTTCTGCGGCAGCGGCATGTTGCCGACCTCGGCCATGCCCGGGTAGCCTTTCGGTCCGCAGTTCTTGAGCACCATGATGCAGGTCTCGTCGATGTCGAGATCCTCGTCGTCGATGCGGTGGTGCAGATCCTCGATGGTCTCGAACACGACCGCGCGGCCCGTGTGCTGCATCAGCTCGGGCGAGGCGGCCGACGGCTTGATGACGGCGCCGTTCGGCGCAAGGTTGCCCTTCAGGATGGCGATCCCGGCCTCCGGCTTGAAGGGTTCCTCGAAGGTGGTGATGACTTCACGGTTCCAGCACGGGGCGTCCTTCACATTCTCCCAGAGCGACTTGCCGTTGACGGTGAGCGCATCCTTGTGCAGAAGGCCGCGCTCGCCCAGGGTGCGCAGCACCACGGGCAGGCCGCCTGCATAGTAGAAGTCCTCCATGAGGAAGCGGCCGGACGGCATGAGATCGACAAGGCAGTGGATCTCGCGGCCGAGCCTGTCGAAATCGTCCAGGGAGAGGTCGATCCCGACCCGTCCCGCGATAGCGAGCAGGTGCACGACCGCGTTGGTCGAGCCGCCGATGGCCGCGAGGGTGCGGATGGCGTTCTCGAAGGCCTGCCGGGTCATCACCTTCGACAGCACGAGATCCTCGTTCACCATCTCGACGATGCGCCGTCCTGCCATGCGGGCGAGATGGTTGCGCCGGGCGTCGGCGGCCGGAATCGCGGCGTTCTCCGGCAGGCCTACGCCGAGGGCCTCGACCATGGAGGCCATGGTGGAGCCCGTGCCCATGGTCATGCAATGACCGGCCGAGCGGTTCATTCCGCCTTCCGCCTCGTGGAATTCCTGCAGGGTCACCTCGCCGGCGCGCAGCTGCTCGCTCATGGAGATGATGTTGGTGCCCGAGCCGATGTACTTGCCGCGATAGACGCCACGCAGCTGGGGGCCGCCCGACACGCCGATGGTGGGCAGATCCGCCGATGCGGCGCCCATCAGCAGGGCAGGGGTGGTCTTGTCGCAGCCCATCAGGAGAACCACGCCATCGAGAGGATGGGCGCGAATCGCCTCCTCCACGTCCATGGCGGCCAGATTGCGGAACAGCATGGCGGTCGGCCGCATGGTCACCTCGCCGAGCGAGGAGACGGGGAATTCGAGCGGGAAACCGCCGGCATCCAGCACGCCGTACTTCACATGCTCGGCGATGGTGCGGAAATGCGCGTTGCAGGGGGTGAGCTCGGACCAGGTGTTGCAGATCCCGATGACGGGCCGGCCTTCGAACTGGTCCTGCGGGAAGCCGCTGTTCTTCAGGAAGGAGCGGTAATAAAATCCCATCTTGTCCTGGCGGCCGAACCAGGCTTGGCTGCGCAGAGAGCGTTTCTTGTCTTCGGTCATGGTCCCGGTGCCTTCGCAACTGTGTAGCGCCCCGCCGCTCGGGGCTCAAAAGAACGCGACTTTGGTTGAATAGGCGCTCAATGTGATTCATATAATAGTACTAATGGCCAGCTGATAAGGCTGCTAAAGTCGAAGAGCAACGACAAATTTTAGGGAGAAAACTCATGAAGGCCCGTCATCTTCTGACGACGATCGGCATGGCTGCGCTGATGCTGTCCTCAGGCGCCGCCTATGCCCAGAATAAAATGACCGTCGGATTCTCGCAGGTTGGATCAGAGTCCGGCTGGCGGGCCGCGGAGACGAAGGTCTCGAAGATCGAGGCCGACAAGCGCGGCGTCGACCTGAAGATCTCCGACGCGCAGCAGAAGCAGGAGAATCAGATCCGCGCCGTGCGCTCCTTCATCGCGCAGGGCGTGGACGCCATCTTCATCGCTCCCGTCGTGTCGACGGGTTGGGATGCGGTCCTCAAGGAAGCCAAGGACGCCAAGATCCCGGTCGTTCTGCTCGATCGTTCGATCGACACGAAGGACGAGTCCCTCTACCTGACCGCCGTGACCTCCGACACCGTGTATGAGGGCAAGGTGGCCGGCGAGTGGCTGGCGAAGGAAACCGGCGGCAAGTGCAACGTGGTCGAGCTTCAGGGCACGGTCGGCTCGAGCCCGGCGATCAATCGCAAGAAGGGCTTCGATCAGGTCGTCGCCGCCAATCCCGGCATGAAGATCATCCGCACCCAGTCCGGCGACTTCACCCGCACCAAGGGCAAGGAAGTGATGGAAAGCTTCATCAAGGCGGAGGGTGGCGGCAAGAACATCTGCGCCGTCTACGCACATAACGACGACATGGCGATCGGCGCGATCCAGGCGATCAAGGAAGCCGGCCTGAAGCCCGGCCGGGACATCAAGATCGTCTCCATCGACGGCGTTCCGGATATCTTCAAGGCGATGTCCGACGGCGAGGCCAATGTCACGGTCGAATTGACGCCGAACATGGCCGGCCCTGCGCTCGACGCGCTCATGGCCTTCAAGAAGGACGGTACCGCGCCCAAGAAGTGGATCCAGACCGAGTCCAAGGTCTTCACGCCTGAGACGGCGAAGGCCGAATACGACAAGCGCAAGGACCTCTACTAGGATCCTCAAGTGATCGGCAGCAGGCGGGCTTTCGCCTGCTGCTTCGCCCGCGGGCCGGTGAGGACGGGATTCCACCATTGACAGAACAGCCTCAGCTTCTCGAGATCCGAGGTCTCACGAAGGGCTTCCCGGGCGTTCAGGCGCTCGACCATGTGGATTTTACGCTGCAGGCCGGGGAGATCCACGGCCTTCTGGGGGAAAACGGCGCCGGCAAGTCGACCCTGATCAAGGTGCTGACCGGCGTCTTCAAGCGCGATGCCGGCACCATCCGGCTCGACGGGCAGGAGATCGAGGCGCGCGATCCCGCGGACGCGCTCTCGCTCGGCATCGGAACCGTCTACCAGGAGGTCAACCTTCTTCCGAACCTGTCGGTCGCGGAAAACCTCTTCATCGGCCGTCAGCCTCACCGATTCGGCTTGGTGCGCACGGGCGAGATGCGCCGTCGCTCCGAAGAGCTTCTGGCAGGCTATGGCCTCGACATCGATGTCGCCAACCCATTGGCCGCCTATTCGGTGGCAGTCCAGCAGATCGTCGCAATCGCCCGTGCGGTCGATCTCTCGGCCAAGGTGCTGATCCTCGACGAGCCGACGGCGAGCCTCGATACGCACGAGGTCGAAACTCTTTTCAAGATTCTGCGGGACCTCAGGAGCCGCGGCATCGGGATCGTGTTCGTCACGCACTTCCTCGACCAGGTCTATGCCGTCTGCGACCGGATCACGGTGCTGCGGAACGGTCGTCTCGTGGGGTCTCGTCCCATCGCCGAACTGCCGCGCATCGAGCTGGTCTCGATGATGCTCGGCCGGGAGCTGGCCGCCGAGGCACTCCACCGCAACCAGCGCAGGGAGGTGACGGGAGAGCCGCTCGTGGCGTTCATGGATTACGGCAAACGCCGTCTCATGGAACCCTTCGATCTGGCGGTTCGCCCCGGCGAGGTTGTGGGACTTGCGGGCCTGCTCGGCTCCGGACGGACGGAAACGGCCAAGCTGGTTTTCGGCATCGAGCGCGCCGACAGCGGTCAGGCTTTCGTCGGCGGTAAGCCTGTGCGCATCGCCACGCCGCGGGATGCCGCCCGCCTGCGCTTCGGCTTCACTCCCGAGGATCGAAAGACCGAGGGCATCGTGGCGGAACTGTCCGTTCGCGAGAACATCATCCTGGCGCTGCAGGCGCAACGCGGCTGGCTGCGTCTGATCCCGAGACGCCGGCAGGAGGAGATCGCCGACCGGTTCATCAAGCTCCTCGACATCCGGACCCCGGATGCGGAGAAGCCCATCGGGCTTCTCTCGGGCGGCAACCAGCAGAAGGCGCTGCTCGCCCGATGGCTCGCCACCGAGCCGCGCTTCCTCATTCTCGACGAGCCGACGCGCGGCATCGATGTGGGCGCCCATGCGGAGATCATCCGCCTGATCGAGCGCCTGTGCGAAGACGGACTCGCCCTTCTCGTCATCTCCTCGGAACTGGAGGAGATCGCCTCCTACAGCGACCGGGTCGTCGTCCTGCGCGATCGGCGGCATGTGCGCGAACTCACCGGATCCGACGTCAGCGCCAACACCATCATGACAACCATCGCGGGCCATTGAATGAGCGGCATGATTCAGGCCAGTGCTCCTCGCACGCTTCCCAAGGGGCTTCCGCAGGTCGCGGCGCTTCTCATCGTCTTTCTGGTCAACTGGCTCGTCTTCCGCGACTTCTTCGCCCTGCGCCTTCAGGACGGCCGGCTCTTCGGCAGCCTCGTCGACGTTCTGAACCGCGGCGCGCCGGTGGCCATTCTGGCTCTCGGCATGACCCTCGTCATCGCGACGCGGGGAATCGATCTCTCCGTCGGGGCCGTCATGGCCATCGCGGGTGCGACCGCCGCAACCTTGACCGCACAGGGCTATCCGCTGCCCGCTGCTCTCGCGGCCGCGGCCGGCATCGGCCTGGCCTGCGGCCTCTGGAACGGCTTCCTCGTCGCGGTGCTCGAAATTCAGCCCTTCGTCGCGACCCTGATCCTGATGGTGGCCGGGCGCGGTTTCGCGCAGCTGATCACCGAGGGACAGATCATCACCTTCGTGAGCGAGGGATTCGCGGCCATCGGCGGCGGGGCCTTCCTGATGCTGCCGATGCCCGTCGTGATCGCCATCGTGATGCTGATCATCACGCATGTCATGGTCCGCTACACGGCCCTCGGACTCTTCATCGAGTCGATCGGCGCCAATGTGCGCTCGAGCGCCTATGCGGGGATCGGCACCAAGGTCGTCACCATCGCGGTCTACATGTGGTGCAGCCTGTGCGCGGCCATCGCCGGGCTGATCGTGACGGCGGATATCCGCGGGGCGGATGCCAACAATGCCGGGCTCTGGCTCGAGCTCGACGCCATCCTGGCCGTGGTGATCGGCGGCACGTCCCTGTTCGGCGGGCGTTTCAGTCTCGGTCTCTCCGTCATCGGTGCCCTGATCATCCAGGCCATGAACACGGGCATCCTGCTGAGCGGCTATCCGCCGGAATACAACCTCATCGTGAAAGCCATCGTGGTGCTCGCCGTTCTTCTCGCCCAGTCGCCGGTCCTGTCCGCCGTCCGTTCCGTGTGGAAGGCCAGGACATGATCAGGCGTCATCTTCCCGTCCTCGTGACGCTCGCCGTGTTCATCGTCGGCTACCTGATCTGCCTCGCGCAGTTTCCGAGCTTCGCCTCGACCCGGGTCATCGGCAATCTCCTGACCGACAATGCCTTCCTGGGCATCGTGGCGGTCGGCATGACCTTCGTCATCCTGTCCGGCGGCATCGACCTTTCGGTCGGTTCGGTCATCGCCTTCACGGGCGTGTTCCTCGCCGTGACCATCGAGAAATATGGTCTCAATCCTTACCTGGCCTTCGTGCTCATCCTCGGGATCTCGGCCCTGTTCGGGGCCGCCATGGGGTTCCTGATCCATACATTCCAGATTCCGGCCTTCATCGTCACGCTCGCCGGCATGTTCCTGGCACGCGGCCTGTGCTTCGTCCTGACGACGGATTCGATCCCGATCAACGCGCCCGCCTATGGTCAGATCACGGATATCGCCTTCGGGCTCCCGGGCGGGGGAAGGCTCACCTTCATCGCCATGATCATGCTGGTCACATTCGGGGCCGGCATCGTTCTGGCGCATTACACGCGCTTCGGCGCCAATGTCTATGCGCTCGGCGGCAACAGGACGTCGGCCCAGCTGATGGGCGTGCCCGTGGGGAGGACGACCATCCGCATCTACATGCTGTCGAGTTTTCTCGCGGCCTTGGCCGGGATCGTGTTTTCCTTCTATACGTCTGCCGGCTACTCGCTGGCGGCGACGGGAGTCGAACTCGATACGATCGCGGCGGTCGTCATCGGCGGTACCCTGCTCACGGGGGGCTACGGGACGATCATCGGCACGCTCGTGGGCGTGCTGATCCAGGGATTGATCCAGACCTACATCACGTTCGAGGGGACCTTGAGTTCGTGGTGGACCAAGATCGCCATCGGGGCCCTGCTGTTCGCATTCATCGTGCTCCAGCGGGGGCTGTCGGCGGCATCGCTTCGAACACGGTAGAGCAAAAGGAGACGGGTGTTGCTGAACGATATCCAGAGGCCTTCGAGAGCGCGATCCGCCCATGATCTCGTTGCCCATGGGATCGGCCAGAACATCATGCAGGGGCGCTTCCCGATCGGCAGCACCCTGCCCGGGGATGCGGAGCTGATGGAGCTCTTCGGCGTCTCGCGGACGGCCCTCCGGGAGGCGATGAAGACCTTGGCGGCGAAAGGCTTGATCGAGTCGAAAACCAAGGTCGGGACGAAGGTTCTCGATCGCAACAACTGGAACATGTTCGATGCCGACATCATCGAATGGCATCTCGAGATGGGCGTCGATGCCCGCTTCCTCGGATGGCTCTTCGAGATCCGGCAGATGCTCGAGCCCCTGGCCTGCGCCACTGCCGCCGTGCGGCGCACGCCCGACCAGCTCAAGGAGATGCATCGGGCCCTCCAGGCCATGTACCAGTGCGAGAGCAGCCGTCAGGGCTTCACCAAGGCGGACCTCGCCTTCCATCAGGCCATTCTGGAAGCTTCGGGCAATCCCTTCCTGCAATCGATCGGATCGGTCATCGGCGCGGCGCTCGCGACCTCGTTCACGATCAGCTCCCCGGTATCCAGCGACGACCGCTTCCGCGAGGTGATGCGGCAGCATCAGGCCGTATACGATGGGATCGAACAATCCGATCCCGCGGCAGCCAGCGACGCCATGTCCGACCTGATCCTGCAGGCGGCGCAGCGGGTCCGGATCAAGCATGAGGAAAGCTCGCTGGCGAATGTCCAGATCCACGCCTTCTCCGGAGTGGACTGAGCCGTCCGGCTGGACCGCAGTTCAGGGGCGATCCGCGCCCGGGGAGGTCCTTGCTGCGTGGATTAGTATTATAGTATGATTTATAGCCGGGAGGGAGCGGACTAACACTCCGCCGGCAAAGTGGAGGGGAGGGCTGTTCCAAGGGGCGGCTCTGCCTTTATCATGGGACGAAAAGGGCGGCATGGATGCCTCGCGTGCGGGAGGCCGACCGGGAGCCCGGAACGAAGAATGCTGAATATGCACCGGGCGAAAGAATGTCGTTCCGGGCATGGACGAGAGGGAGAACGACCTTGAAGACATTCACCACCACATTGGCGGCCGTGGCTCTTGGAGCCTTCGGCCTGCTTGGCGCCGCCCAGGCGCAGGATAAGGGCACGGTCGGCGTGGCCATGCCGACGAAGTCGTCCGCGCGCTGGATCGACGACGGCAACAACATGGTCAAGGTGCTCAAAGAAAAGGGCTACAACGTCGACCTGCAATACGCCGAAGACGACATCCCGAACCAGCTCTCGCAGATCGAGAACATGATCACCAAAGGCGCCAAGGTGCTGGTGATCGCGGCCATCGACGGCACGACCCTGTCCGACGCGCTGCAGCAGGCCGCCGACAAGGGCATCAAGGTCATCGCCTATGACCGCCTGATCCGTAACTCGAAGAACGTGGACTACTACGCCACCTTCGACAACTTCCAGGTCGGCGTTCTCCAGGGCGGCTACATCGAGAAGGCGCTCGGCCTGAAGGAGGGCAAGGGCCCGTTCAACATCGAGCTGTTCGGCGGCTCGCCGGACGACAACAACGCCTACTTCTTCTACAACGGCGCCATGTCCGTTCTCGACCCCTACATCAAGAGCGGCAAGCTCAAGGTGGTCAGCGGTCAGACCGGCATGGACAAGGTATCGACCCTGCGCTGGGACGGCGCGGTCGCCCAGGCCCGCATGGACAACCTCCTGTCCGCCTTCTACACCGACAAGCGCGTCGATGCGGTTCTCTCTCCCTATGACGGTCTGAGCATCGGCATCATCTCGTCGCTCAAGGGTGTGGGCTACGGCACGCCCAAGCAACCGATGCCGGTCATCACCGGCCAGGATGCCGAGGTCCCCTCGATCAAGTCGATCCTTGCCAAGGAGCAGACCTCGACGGTGTTCAAGGACACCCGCGAGCTTGCCAAGGTCACGGTCAACATGGTCGATGCCGTGCTCTCCGGAAAGCAGCCGGAGGTCAACGACACGAAGACCTACGAGAACGGCGTGAAGGTGGTTCCGTCCTACCTGCTGAAGCCGGTCAGCGTCGACGCCTCGAACTGGAAGGAAGTTCTGGTCGGCAGCGGCTACTACAAGGAAGACCAGTTCAAGTAATTGGTCCGACGAAGAACGGACCCTGCGCAGCCGCGCGGGGTCCTTGCTCGTTTCTGGAAGGCTGTTTGCCTGAGGTCATGCAATGAATGCGATCCTTGAGATGCGGGGGATCACCAAGACGTTCCCGGGCGTGAAGGCGCTCGACAACGTCAACATCGCGGTCAAGGCCGGCGAGATCCACGCTCTGGTCGGTGAGAACGGCGCCGGCAAGTCCACGCTGATGAAGGTCCTGAGCGGGGTCTATCCGCACGGCTCCTATTCCGGCGAGATCCATTACGAGGGCGAGGAGCGGCGCTTCTCGGGCATCGCCGACAGCGAGAAGCTCGGCATCATCATCATCCACCAGGAGCTTGCCCTGGTGCCCCTCCTGTCGATCGCGGAGAACATCTTCCTCGGCAACGAGCAGGCCAGGTACGGCGTCATCGACTGGTCGGTGGCGTTTGCGAGAACCAAGGAGCTGCTGAAGCTCGTCGGTCTCAACGAATCGCCCGATGAACTGATCACCAATCTGGGCGTGGGCAAGCAGCAGCTCGTCGAGATCGCCAAGGCTCTCTCGAAGAAGGTGAAGCTCCTCATCCTGGACGAGCCGACCGCCAGCCTGAACGAGAAGGACAGCGACGCGCTCCTGAATCTGCTGCTCCGGTTCAAGGAGCAGGGGATCTCGTCGATCCTGATCTCGCATAAGCTCAATGAGATTTCGAAGGTCGCCGATTCCATCACGGTTCTGCGCGACGGCGGCACGGTCGAGACGCTGGATTGCCGGGCGGAGCAGGTCAGCGAAGACCGCATCATCCGCGGGATGGTGGGCCGCACCATGGAGGATCGCTACCCGACCCGCGAGCCGAAGATCGGCGAGCCGATCTTCCAGGTCGAGAACTGGTCGGCCTATCATCCGCTCCACAGCCACGTGCAGGTGGTCAAGAACGTCAACCTGAACATCCGGCGCGGCGAGATCGTCGGCATCGCCGGGCTGATGGGGGCAGGGCGAACCGAGTTCGCCATGAGCCTGTTCGGCCGCAGCTATGGCCAGAACATCTCCGGCCGGGTGACCCTGCACGGCAAGGAGATCGACGTCAGCACCGTCGAGAAGGCCGTTTCCAACGGCATCGCCTATGCGACCGAGGATCGGAAGACCTATGGCTTGGTTCTGGCCGAGGACATCCGCAAGAACGTGACGCTCGCCAATCTCGAGGGCGTCTCGAAGAACCTCGTCATCGACGATATCCAGGAGCTGGCGGTCGCCAACGACTACCGGGGCAAGATGAGGATCCGCTGCTCCAATGTTTTCCAGGAGACGGTGAACCTCTCCGGCGGCAACCAGCAGAAGGTCGTCCTGAGCAAGTGGCTCTTCTCGGACCCGGAGATTCTGATCCTGGACGAGCCGACCCGCGGCATCGACGTCGGGGCGAAGTATGAAATCTATACGATCATCAACCGGCTGGCCGATGCCGGCAAGGGTGTTCTCATGATATCCTCGGAGATGCCGGAACTGCTCGGCATGTGCGACCGGATCTATGTCATGAACGAAGGCTCCCTGATTGCCGAGCTCGACGTTGCCGAGGCATCCCAGGAAAAGATCATGCACGCTATCGTTAAGTCGGGGAGACGCTGAGATGGACACGAGAACCGCTGACGAGCTTCACGTTCCCCAGCAGAAAACGTCGTGGATGGAGTTCGTCAAAGCCCATTTCCGCGACTACGGCATGCTGCTGTCGCTCCTGGTCATCATGCTGTTCTTCCAGGTGGTGACCGACGGCACGCTCCTGCGGCCGCTCAACCTGACCAACCTGGTGCTCCAGAACAGCTACATCGTCATCATGGCGCTGGGAATGCTCCTGGTCATCGTGGCCGGGCACATCGACCTCTCGGTCGGCTCCATCGTGGGCTTCGTCGGAGGCCTCGCCGCGATGATGATGGTGCGCTGGGGCTTCGATCCCGTGACGACCACCATCGCCTGCCTGATCGTGGGGGGCCTCATCGGTGCCGCTCAAGGCTATTGGGTCGCGTATTTCAAGGTCCCGTCCTTCATCGTCACGCTGGCCGGCATGCTGGTGTTCAAGGGACTGACCCTGGCGCTCCTCGGCGGCATGTCGGTCGGCCCATTCCCGGTGGTGTTCCAGCGCCTGAGCTCCGGCTTCATTCCGGAAGTCTTCGGCGGGGAGGGCTTCAACTACACGGCGCTGTTCCTGGGCGCCGCCAGCGTGGCCGCGATCATTTATTTCAGCTTCCGCAGCCGGGCCAATCAGCTCAAGCATGCGGTCGAGACGGCGCCTTTTGGGCTGTTCCTGTTCAAGAACGGCCTCCTGGCCGTCCTGGTGGTTGCGTTCTGCTACCTGATGGCGACCTATCGGGGCCTGCCGAACGTGCTCGTCATCATGGCGGTGCTGATCGCCCTCTACGCCTTCGTGACCAACCGCACCACCATCGGCCGGCGCATCTATGCGCTCGGAGGCAACGAGAAGGCGGCCAAGCTGTCGGGCATCAAGACGGAGCGCCTGACCTTCCTGACCTTCGTCAACATGGGCGTGCTGGCGGGACTCGCCGGCCTGATCTTCGCAGCCCGCCTCAATACCGCGACCCCGAAGGCCGGCCTCGGCTTCGAACTCGATGTGATCGCGGCCGTGTTCATCGGGGGCGCCTCGGCGACCGGCGGCGTCGGCAAGGTGACCGGTGCGGTGATCGGCGCCTTCGTCATGGGCGTGATGAACAACGGCATGTCCATCCTCGGCATCGGCATCGACTATCAGCAGGTCATCAAAGGCCTCGTGCTGCTCGCGGCCGTCTCCCTCGATGTCTACAACCGGAAGAAGTAAGCGCTTCCACTGGTGTGCCTCGGCAGAACGGCGAGCCTCGGCTCGCCGTTTTCAGTCGGGGTGAAGCTGAAAGCTTAGCGCATCGGACGGAAAAGTGGACCCGGTTTTCGCTGGCGCGGCCCGCTGGGTCCGCCTCATCCGATGCGCCAGTCAAGAGAGGGAGCCTCGGATGAATCCCAAAAGTGGTGTCCACTTTTGGGTCCGAGGCTCTAGCGGGCCTCCGCCGTCATGCCGGCGGCTTCGGGGACGGGACTCTTGGTCAAGGTCATCCGGTCATTGCGCCGATCGCAGGACACGGTGACGAAGCCGTCCGAGGCATTGATGCGAACGGTCACGATATCGCTCGTGCTCACCAGCTTGACCGGCTCCTCGCCCACATCCTGCGCGGCCTCGTTGATGATCGAAAGGCACTCGCCGAAAGGCATGGTTGCAACGCGTGTATCGGCCGCCAGAGTGGCAGACCCGACCGCACAGGCACCGAGGGCACCGAGCGTGATTGCAAGCAAAGTGGAGCGCATTGACCGATTCTCCCAACACTCGGAGATCACCACGCCCGAGAGTTTCCCGCTGTGTCCTATCGCACAGGGAAGGAACGTGCCTCGCCATAGGCCGTTCCTCGGTATCAATGTCGCAGGGGAGGGTGGCCGCCGTCGATACGCATCGCATGGCCGGTGTTAGAGAAGGGTGAAGAACCTCAACCGCTCGACTCCTTCTGACGCGCGGACATGCGACGTCCCCTCTGCTCGGCATTCTCGAGCGCTTCAGCCAGAAGGCGACGGCTCTGCAGCAGAGCTTCTGGGTCGCGTATCGCCGGGCTCAACGGGCCCAGGATCTTTTCGGCCTCCCTCTCATGACGGGTCTCGGGCATGACAATTTCCAGTAAGCTGTGCCGATCCAACCGCCTGACCGCTCCCAGGTTCCTGGACGCCGTATCGGCTGCGAAGCGGGCCATATTTCTGACGTAATAGCGTATAATTTGAACCCTATTGCACAGCTGCTTCGGGGACTATGTTCCTGGCGTAGAATCGACTAGTGCTTCATCCCTCCTATTGCGCGTTCCGACATGATTCATCCCAAGATTGTCAGGGATGGTCCCACGACGACTGGTGGACCAGACCCTTTGAAGGATGCTCTCGCTCTCCAGGCCCGGGTGAAGGGCCTGCAAGCCTTGCTCGAGTTGCAGCGTTGGCAGATCGAGGTGCTCAACAACAGACTCTATTCCACCGAGCCGGGTGCCATCGCGGCGCGGCGACTGCTCGCCATCAAACGCAGCGAGACTGAAGGAGATCGGCTCAAGGTGCCGAAAGGCGTGAATGATCCTTGATGCGGCTATCATATGAAAAAGACCCGATGTCGCCATCGGGTCTTTTGCGTATCGGGGGCAGAGCCTGATCAGTTGAACTTGTAGTTCACGCCGGCGCGGAGCACGCCGAATTCGGCATCGCGGTTCACGCTGACGCGGCCGCCGAGATTGTAGTTGTCCTTCGTGTCGAGATCGACATAGAGGCCTTCGACCTTGGCGGTGAAATTATTGGTGATGGCATATTCCACGCCGCCGCCGAGGGTCCAGCCCCAGTTGATCTCGTCGCCGCTGTGATGACCGAGGAGCGGGTCATAGCCTCGGTTGCCGCCGATATCGCCATAAGCAAAGCCGCCCGTTCCATAGACGAGGGCTCGGTCGAAGGCGACGCCGGCGCGGGCGCGGATCGTGCCGAAGAAGCCGTCCGAGTCGCCGGGATAATAGGTGGTCCCGTAGGACGCGCCCTTGTTGCCGACGGCGGCATATTGCAGATCCGTTTCGGCGCCGGCCACGAACATGCCGAACTGATAGTTGTAGCCAGCCTGAGCGCCGCCGACGAAGCCGCCGCTCCGACGGCCCTTGATGGTGCCGAAGGCGGGATCGTAGAAGCGGCTGTCGCCCGCATTCCAGCCGTAGCCGGCATTGAGACCGGCGTAGAAGCCCGTCCAGGTGAAGACAGGAAGAGCATTGTAGGCGGGAGCAGGGGAATAGCGGCCCGGCAGGTCAGCCGCGTGCGCCGCCGAAGCCGCAACGGCAAGAGCCGCCGTGGCAGCGAGCAGTCCAAGAGCAGAGGTACGCATTACTGTCATCCGTGCTTAACAACCAAGATCAGATAGGCATTTATTGCCTGTCCCGCGTCTAATAAGGGATTGCGAGAGAATGTTGCAATATCGGCAGCCGTAGCCATTCGAAACATGATTGACGATTGATGAATGTTTACTGTTCATCAACCACGCCAGCTGCGGTCGACTTGAGGTCTTCCGGCCGTTGTGCGCAGATCCCGGCGTGAAGTTCGGCCGCGAGGCCTCCAAGTATGAGACAAAACTTGGCCTCGCCTTGTCTCGAGGCGAGGCCTTTTTGCGTTCGACGGAGGTGTCAGGGATCACGACGGTTCGAGGCCTGCGCGCGGCGGGCGATCACGTCCACGTCCGCGCTCATCGGCAGGGCGGCCGGATCCAGATCCTCGACAGGAAACCACCGCGCCTCAAGAGCATCGTCGCCGGCGAGCGGCTCACCTGACACCCAACGGCATTGCACGGCGATCAGGATATAGTGCTGCCGAACCTGCCCGTCCGGATCCCGCACCAGGACATCGAGCGTGGTGACCACGTCCTGAGGTTCCGCATGAACGGCAGTCTCCTCCAGAAGCTCCCGCCTCGTCGCGTCCTTGACCGTTTCGCCGAATTCGACCTTGCCTCCCGGAAAGCCCCATAAGCCGGCATCCGGCGGGTTCGCGCGCCGCACGAGCAGGGTGTGGCCGTCCCGGATGACGACGGCGATGACGGCGGGGATCGGGGATAGGGACATGGAAAAAGGCCCGGCCATGAATGGCCGAGCCTTAATACACTGCAACGCCGATGTGGAGTGCGGTCAGCGATCCGAGCGGTGCAGCGCCGATTGCAACGGCTCGAGGCTCCTGGTGAACCAGAGCGCCGTGGTCTCGGCGATATCCTTCCACTGCGCGGAAGCCGCCTCCAAGACCTGACGGGTGGCTTGGCTCTGGGCTTTGAAGGCCTCGGGCAGAGGAGACGGCTTGATGGCCGAGCGCCACAGGTCGAGCGCAGCATGGCGCTGCGTGATCATGGCGTCGATGATCTTGTCGTTCACCTCGAGGGCGCCCTTGGCAGATGCCGCCGCCGCTTCGCTCATGGCTTGGCGGAGAGCATCACCCTGCTTCCTGGCGGATGAGAAGAAGGTTCCGGCCTCAGTGGGAGCTGCGGCGGTCGCAGGAAGCGGAACGGGCGTCGCATCGGTGACGGCCTCGACCGTTTCGGCGGTCGGGATGGCAGCCATCTCGACCAGATCGCCGGCTTTCTGCACGCTCTTGGCTGTACTCTTGGCTCTGGGCTTCTTCACTTCCGCCATCGTGACGTCCTCGCAAGATCTAAGGGAGCAGGGTGGTTACTTCTTGGATCCGGGCTGCTTCATGGCCGATTGAGCCAGGGAGCCGAACTCCTTCATCTGGGTCTGCATCGCCTCGAACTGGGTCCGGACGAACTCGGCCTGGATCTGCATGGCTTCCTGCATGTCCTTCGCGCGCACCATCCGCTGGGCGAGATCGAAGGCAGCCGAGAGGTTCTGCTCGGTATAGGCGAAGGTCTTGCGTGCAGCATCCTTGGCGCTGGCCTGAACGGTGTTGGCCGAGCCTTCGAACGTGTCGGCGGTCTTCTGAGCGGCGCTCATGAAGCCGTCGATGGCCTTGCGGGCCTGCTCGACGCTCTTCTCGGCGAAGTCGCGCATCTCCGGGGGAACTTCATAACCTTGGGTCGGGTTCGTGGCCATAGGATACTCCTGCTCGTTGAGGGATTTGTGCAGTGCAATATCACATTGTGCGCTGCAAAATCAACTCCCTTTTGCTTCGCCCCTATTAAGGTTACCTGAAAGTAAAAGGATTCAAGTGTCGGTGCTTTGCATGCCTGGCTGCCGATATTAGGCTAAAAGCTCTGCCAGAGGTGGATCGAAGGCAGTTCACAGCAAGGACCGTTGATGAAGGGCGGACCCAACCCATTCGAGGCGCTGATGGCGCGGCTTGCCGCAGAGCCGGACTTGCGCCTTCTGGCCAAGCCCAACGCGGGCGCGCTTGTCTGGGACCAGGCAGGGGAGAGGCTGCTCTGGGCGTCACCGGCGGCCAGGGGGGTGCAGGACGCACTCACCGATGCGACCGGGCAGGTGGTCCCGGGCTTCCGGGCTCATGACCGCATCAGGGCCCTGGCAGGCGGCCTCGCACCGCGGCAGGGTGCCCGTCAAGAGCGGCTTCGCCTTGATCCGAACCGCCCCTGGCTTCCGGTCGCGACCCTCTGTCGTCTGGAGGCGCTGGAGAGTGGCGAGACCGTCCTGGTGACCATTTTCGCCGGTGGCGTGCCAAAGACCTCGTCCCGCCCTCGCACGATCCAGACGATCGAGCCCACAGGCCCCGAGCCCGTCGTGCCCACGGACGTCGAGGCCGATTCCCGGCCCGACAGGCGTCCCGGTCCGGTTCGCTTCATCTGGCACATGGATGCGGATACGCGGTTCACCGACGTGTCGCCCGAGCTTGCCCGGGCCGTCGGGAGCATGGCCGGCTCCGTGGTGGGAAAAACCTGGGAGGAGGTGGCCCAGACGGTCGTCGAGGATCCCGATGGGGCCGTCGCGGCCCTTTTCTCCCGACGGGAAACCTGGAGCGGGCACACGGTTCTCTGGAGGATCGACAATTCGCGGCTGCAGGTGCCCGTCGACTGGGCCGGGATGCCGGTCTTCGGCGCGGGGCGGGAACTCGCCGGCTTCCGCGGATTCGGCCTCCTGCGCATGGAAGACGTTCGCGAGCGCGCGGCACAGGATGGGCCGTCGATTGTCCCGGCCGATCTGATTGCACAAAGCCTGGTCAATGACGAGACGCTGCCGTTCCGGCCCCCTGAGGAAATGCCGGATGAGGAACCTTCCGCCGCCCCCGAGCGGCCTGGAGAGGAAAGCTGGTTCTCGAACCTGCGCCATCGCGTGACCGAGGCCCTGTCCAGTCCCAAGCCGTCCGATCCGGAACCGCTCGAGCCAAGCCGTCCCGCCGAGAAGACAGCCCAGACATCGGGCCTTTCCACGGCGGAGCGCAACGCCTTTCGTGAAATCGCCCGCGCGCTCGGAGCGCGTCTGGAGCCCAATGCGCCGACCCGGGATGATGGGGCTCCGGAAGGGCCGGGGGAGGCGCCCGATCCCGGACTGTCCTCGCTGGAGCCGCCGATTGCTTCGGACAAGGGTGACCGGGTGCTCGACCGCTTGCCCATCGGTGTGCTGGTCCATCGCGGCGAGACCGTCCTGTTCGCCAATCGCTTCCTTCTCGACCTGACCGGCTACGGAGACGTCGAGCAGATCCGCTCGGACGGGGGGCTCGTTCACCTGTTTCGTGGCTCCCCCGCCCTCGGAGGTGCAGGTGACGGAGAATCCGCCCTCGCTCTCACCACGAGGGCCGGCGAGACGATGGCCGTCGCCGTGCGCTCCGCGTCTGCCGAGTGGGGAGGCGAAGCGGCTGATCTGATGGTCGTCCGGCCTGCGGCCGGCGGCGACGCTCCGGCGTCTGCCCAGGACAGCCGGGTCCACGAATTGGAGGCAATCCTCGATACGGCAACCGACGGCGTCATCGTGCTCAACGAGACGGGGCGCATCCTCTCCCTTAACCGCTCGGCCGAAGCGCTCTTCGGCTATGACGAGCAGGCCGTGGCGGGAGATGCGATCACCGTGCTCCTGGCCCCGGAGAGCCATATGGTCGCTCTCGACTACCTGGAGACGCTGCGCACCCCCGGTGTCCGGAGCCTGCTCAATGACGGGCGCGAGGTGCTCGGCCGGGAGCGTCAGGGCGGATCGATCCCGCTCTTCATGACCATGGGCCGTCTCGGGGACGGGCCGGATCGTCGCTTCTGCGCAGTCCTTCGCGATATCACGGTGTTCAAGCGCGCCGAGGGCGAGTTGATCGGCGCCAAGCATGCGGCCGAAGAGGCGAGCGCTCAGAAATCCGATCTCCTGGCCAAGATCAGCCATGAAATCCGCACGCCGCTGAACGCCATTCTGGGCTTTGCCGAGGTCATGCTCGAAGAGCGGTTCGGCACCATCGGCAACGAACGCTACAAGGAATATCTCAAAGACGTTCATGCCTCCGGGTCCCATGTGATCAGCCTCGTGAACGATCTTCTGGATCTCGCGAAGATCGAGGCTGGCCGTCTGGAACTGTCCTTCACGGGGGTGAGCCTGAACGAACTGGTCTCGTCCTGCGTGACCCTGCTCCAGCCGCAGGCCGCGCGCGACCGCATCGTCATGCGCATGAGCTTTGCACCCAAGCTGCCGCCGGTGGTGGCCGATGAGCGGTCCATGCGCCAGATCGTCCTCAATCTCGTCTCCAATGCCATCAAGTTCACCGATGCGGGCGGGCAGGTCATCGTCTCCACGGCGATCATGGACCAGGGCGAGGTGGCTTTCCGTGTGCGCGATACCGGGATCGGGATGACGCCCGAGGAGGTCGAGGCGGCGCTCGAGCCGTTCCGCCAGCTCGCCACCTCGCGCAAGCGCGGCGGCACGGGCCTCGGATTGCCGCTGACCAAGGCTCTCGTCGAAGCGAACCGGGGCGCGTTGCAGATTGCCAGCAAGCCGAGCGAGGGAACCCTGGTCGAGGTGATCTTCCCTCCGGCGCGCGTTCTGGCCGAGTAGTGCCTCGCTTCACCCTCCGCGCGGCCTGTCCGGCGGACATGCCGGCCGTCGCGGGTCTGAACCGTCGCGTCCGCAACGCGTGCCTGCCTTACCTGCCGGATCTTCACACGCCGGATGAGGATCTCGTCTTCTTCCAGGCGACGGTGTTTCCGACGTCCGAGGTCTGGCTGGCCGAGGCGGGCGCTCAGCTTCTCGGGTTTGCCGCTGCTCGGCTCGACTGGCTGGACCACCTCTATGTCGATCCGGCGTGGCACGGCAGGGGCGTCGGGTCGGCTCTCCTGTCCTGCACCCGTGACCGGCGCTGCGAGCTGAACCTCTGGACGTTCCAGGCGAACGCGCAGGCTCGCCGCTTCTACGAGAGTCGAGGCTTCCGCCTCATTGCCGTGACGGACGGTTCGAGCAACGAGGAGCGTTGTCCGGACGCTCATTATCGCTGGGTGCGGCAGCTTTCCGGGCCGGATCGGCGTTCGGTCCTGTCCGGGTAAGGCTTCCCATCCTGGACGAATTGCGGTCGATCAACGCCACCGGCGCGTATTGCAGATATGAGCGGCTGCGATACCTACTGGGTTCGGATGCTCCACGAGACGAAGGATCGTCATGTCCACCTATCGCCTCGACCGGCTGTTTGCCCCCCGTTCCATTGCGGTCGTCGGCGCAAGCCCGCGTCCCGGTTCTCTCGGCCTGACCTTCCTGCGCAATCTCGTGGCGGGAGGCTTCGACGGAGAGCTTTTCTCCGTCAATCCGCATCACGTCGAGATCGAGGGCAGGCCCTGCTTTCCGTCCGTGGCCGAACTTCCCGAAATCCCGGACCTCATCGTGGTCGCCGTGCCACCGGGCCGGGTGCTCGGCGTGATCGAGGAGGCCGGGCGAGCGGGCGTGAGCGCCGCCATCGTGGCGACGGCCGGGATGGGCTATGGCGCGGGATCCCTGGGCGATCAGGTCCAGCTTGCGGCCCGGGCCCATGGCCTGCGCATCGTGGGACCCAACTGCATCGGCGTGCTGGCGCCGCGGGCCAAGATGAACGCCAGCTTCGCCGCCCGCAGCGTCAGGCCCGGAGATCTGGCCCTCGTATCGCAATCCGGGGCGCTCGCCGCCGGACTGGTGGAATGGGCGGCCCAGCGGCAGGTGGGGTTCTCGGCCATCGTATCCCTGGGCGACAAGGTCGACGTGGATTTCAGCGATTGCCTGGACTTCTTCTCCGCCGACAGCGGCACCCGGGCGATCCTCCTCTACATCGAGTCCATCGACAACGCGCAGAAGTTCATGTCGGCGGCCCGGGCCGCGGCGCGCGTGAAGCCGGTGGTGGTCATCAAGGCCGGGCGCCATGCTCAAGGGGCGAAGGCGGCCGCGACCCATACCGGCGCCCTGGCCGGATCCGATGCGGTCTACGATGCCGCCTTCCGGCGCGCCGGCCTGTTGCGGGTGCTCGATCTCGACCAGCTCTTCGCCGCGGCCGAGACGTTGGGGCGCCAGAAGCCGTTTCCTGGAAGCCGATTGGCCGTATTGACCAATGGAGGCGGGATCGGGGTCCTGGCCGTGGATCGGCTGATCGATCTCGGCGGAACGCTTGCCGCCCTGTCGGAGAAGACCCGAGCTTCCCTCGACGCCATCCTGCCGCCGACCTGGTCGCACGCCAATCCCATCGACATCGTCGGCGATGCGGACCCGGCCCGTTACGCGGGCGCGCTCGAGGCGCTGCTCGCCGATCCCGAGAACGACGCCGTCCTGATCCTCAACGTGCCGACCGCCATTGCCGGTGCTGCCGACGTGGCCGCAGCCATCGTCGACGTGGTCAAGCGCGACCGTGCGCGGGGCTACCGGCAGAAGCCGGTCTTCGCCGCCTGGATCGGGGAGGATCCGGACTCGGCCCGCCTCTTCGAGGAGGCGCGGATCCCGAATTTCGCCACCGAGGCCGACGCGGTCCGCGGCTTCATGCAGCTCGTGCGCTACCGGGAGGCGCAGGAGGAGCTGATGGAGACGCCGGACAACCTCCCGCACGACTTCGATCCGGACACGGAGGCGGCACGCGCCGTCGTGGCCCATGTGCTGGCGCAGAGCCGGCGCTGGCTCGATCCGCTCGAGGTCAATGCTCTGCTGCGGGCCTACGACATTCCGACGGCGCCGGTCATCCTCGCGACCACGCCGGACGAAGCCGGAGAGGCGGCCCGGCCCATCATCGCCGAGGGCGGCACGGTGGCCGTCAAGGTCCTCTCGCCCGACATCGTGCACAAGTCCGACATCGGCGGCGTGAAGCTCGACCTGACGACCGAGGAGGCGGTGAAAAAGGCGGCGGCCGAGATCTTCGAGCGCGCCGCCCGCCTGAAGCCGCAGGCTCATGTGACGGGCGTCACCGTCCAGCCCATGGTGCGGCGGGCCAAGGCCCGCGAGCTCATCGTCGGTCTCGCGGACGATCCCTCCTTCGGCCCCGTCGTGCTGTTCGGGCGCGGCGGCACGGCCGTCGAGGTCATCAACGACAAGGCCCTGGCCCTGCCGCCCCTCGACCTGAAGCTCGCCCGCGACCTGATCGCCCGCACCCGGGTGTCACGGCGCCTGAAGGCCTATCGGGACGTCCCGGCCGCCGACGAGAGGGCGATCGCCCTCACGCTGGTGAAGCTGGCGCAGATGGCCGCCGACATCCCGGAGATCCGCGAGCTCGACATCAACCCGCTGCTCGCCGACCAGACCGGCGTGATCGCGGTCGATGCCCGCGTGGCGGTCGCGCCCGAGACCCGCAAGGGGAGCGGCCATCCGCGCTTCGCCGTCAGGCCGTACCCGAGGGAATGGGAGCGCCACATCCGGCTGCGCAACGGCCGAATGGCGTTCGTGCGGCCCGTCCGGCCGGAGGACGAGGCGGAGTTTCGGCGCTTCTTCGAGAAGATCACGCCCGAGGACCTGCGCCTTCGCTTCTTCGCGCCGGTCAGGGACTTCAGCCATACCTTCCTGGCCCGACTGACGCAGCTCGACTATGCCAGGGCGATCGCCTTCGTGGCCTTCGACGAGGGAACAGGCGAGATGATGGGCGCGGTCCGTCTCCATGCGGACGCCAACCATGAGACGGGCGAATACGGCATCCTGCTCCGCTCGGACCTCAAGGGCCTCGGTCTCGGCTGGGAGCTGATGCGCCTGATGATCGAATGGGCCAAGGTGGACGGCCTGCACGAGATCGAAGGGCAGGTCCTGCGCGAGAATTCCACCATGCTCGACATGTGCCGCAGCCTCGGCTTCTCGGTCCGGGTCGATCCGGACGATCCGGAATTGCGCCTCGTCACCCTGCCGATCGCGTCGATCCACGAACCGGAAAAGCTCGCGCAGCAGCCGCCGGCGTGAGGGAGAAGGGCACACCGCTCCTCCGTCGCGTCATGGCCGGGCCTGTCCCGGCCATCCCGATCGCACAGACGCCGCGTTCCAAACACCCGGCGTCACCGGCACGGGGCCGGTGACGTCATGGAAAGCGGCATTCGCTTGTCGCTGAAGCGGAATCAGTCGTGGTCGTCCTGGAGCCCGCCGATATGCTTCTGGGCGTAGAGCTCGATGCCGACCTGCTCGACCAGGTTGAGCTGGGTCTCGAGGAAGTCGATATGGCCTTCCTCGTCGGCCATCAGCTCCTCGAAGAGGTTCTTGGACACCCGGTCGCCGATGCTGTCGCAATAGGCGGCCGCCTCGCCGTAGAGGTTGCGGGCGTCGTATTCCGCCGCGAGGTCGGATTCGAGGATTTCCTGGATGTTCTGGCCGATGCGCAGGGGATCGAGCACCTGCAGGTTGGCGAAGCCCTCGAGGAAGATGATGCGCTCGATGAAGCGGTCGGCGTGGTGCATCTCCTCGATGGATTCCTTGCGCCAGGTCTTCGCAAGTTCCTTGTATCCCCAATCGTCCAGGAGCCGGTAATGCAGCCAGTACTGGTTGACCGCCGTCAGCTCGGAGCGCAGGCCGCGATTGAGATACTCGATTACCTTGGGATCACCCTTCATCCTACCCTCTCGTTCACTGGCGCATCGTGCCAAAAAAGTGGATCCGGTCTTCGCACGAACGATGCACCCATCCAGGAAAAGCATCGGCCGGGTCCCAACAGTGCCATGCACTTTCGGGTCCGATGCTCAAGGCGCCGGATGCGCCGGAGCATTCCTTAGAGGATTTGTGAACTAGGGTGAAAGTCCTTTTGTTCAAAGGGTGGGTTCGGCGGCGGCTTTTTCCAGGGCAGTCGGGCAGCAGCCGCGGTTGCAGGCCGCGATGGGTTCGACGCCCGCATCGATCAGCGCCTGGTCCATGATCGCGCGGATCGTCCGCGCGCAGCGCCCGCAATTGGGGCTGCAGCCGAGACAGCGATAGACCTGCGCCGGGGTGCGGGGACATTCCGGTCCCGGCTTGAGGCACGCTTTGACATCACCGTCGGAGAGAATGTTGCAGGAACAGACGATCATTTGTTGTTCTAGTTTAGAATGACTAAAAACTACATGTGATATCAAAGACTTAATGGAAAAATCGGCGAGACGCCAGCACTCTTTCCTGTGCCCAGTTGTCACGGCCGAGCTCGGGCGCGTCAGCCCAGGCGCCTGAACAGCCCGGGATAGTCCAGGACGAAGCCGTCCTCGTCCACGGGCAGATCCGCGGTGAAGCCGCTCTCCAGGCTCTCGAACCGGTAGAGGGAACCTGCTTCGAGCGCCGTATAGCGCTGGTCGGCCGGAGAGACGGCCAGATCGGGCGTGCCGATGTAGCAGAGGCGGATGTCCATGCTCTCGCCGGTGTCCAGGTCGAGGCGCCGGATCGGCAGGGTGTTGGTCAGCGGCGTCGCCTGGATGTCGATATCGATGCAGCCCTGCAGGTCCGGCCGGTCCCTGCCGTTCTCGCGCCAGTGCCCGCGGCCGTCGCCCTCGAGGTGCAGCACATGCCCCGAGGTGGTCCGCACGTGAACCTCCTTGGTGTGCCACAGGGCGTCGAGCCTGACCCGGTAGGAGAGGCCGAATTCGTCCTCGCCGTCCTGACCGATGACGACGCCCGCGATGGCGAGGCCCCCATCGGCCGGCCGCACGTCCACATGCTCCAGTCCGGTCTCGCAGCCGTTCCAGGCCGACCAGCGGAGGGCGCGGAAGATCAGGGTCGGGATGGACATGCGGGGCTCCGGGGCGCAGCTCTTGTGCCGGTGGATTATGGCTCAGCCGGACGGCTTGTCGAATCGAGGGCCGCTCGCGGGCCGAAGCAAGGATCGGGGAATGTAAGGCCAACCTCTCCGTCCAACCTCTCCGTCATGGCCGGGCTTGTCCCGGCCATCCCGATGCGGTGAGGCGCGGCGTTCTTCGGATCGGGATCACCGGCACAAGCCCGGTGATGACGTGGAGGGTGGGACAAGCCCGGTGATGACGGGGAGACGCGGCTTGTGCCTGAAACGAGGGTGAGGTTCGGGCAGCGCCCTCAGTCCCGCACCACCACCACATGCAGCCGCCGCGGGCCGTGGGCGCCGAGGAGCAGGGTCTGCTCGATGTCGCCGGAACGGGACGGGCCGGTGATCCAGTTCACCGTGCGCGGCATGGTGCCCTTGCCGTAGGCGAAACGGACCCGGTTCCACACGGATTCGTAGTCGCCCGCGATGTCCTTGCCCGACACCACGACGATGTGGTTGTCGGGCAGGAAGTTGAGCGTGGAGGGGTTCTCGGGGCCCGACACCATGGCGAGGGTGCCGGATTCCGCCACGCCCCCGAAGGCGTGGCTCACCGCGTTGAGGTCGCGGCCCTCGCTCGGCCCCTGGGCGATCTCGAGGGCGGTCTCGGACCAGGGCATGGCCTGCAGGCGCGGATCCTCGCCCATGCGCAGGGTCGCCGGCAGGTTGTGGTTGCGCAGGAAGAGCGCGATGGATTGCGGCACCTCCGCCGGGGAGGCGACCTCCGTCACGGTGGCGAGCGCCGTCTCGACCATGGTCTTGAAAAGCGCGATGCGGTCCTCGCCGGACACTTGCCCGCGCTTGGGGATGACGCCCTTGGGCGCGCGCTCCAGGCGGTCGGCCACGATCTGCCGGCGGATGGTCTCGCTGCCCTTGACGCCGAGGGATCGGCGGATGTTGGCGAAAATGTCGTCGCGGGCGCTCATGCGCGGGCTCCCTGGCGCTCGCGCTTCCAGCGCGCTTGGAAGGTCTCGCCCTGCGGGGCCGGGAAGTCCCGATACTTGGTCCAGCCCCTGGCCATGGGCAGCCATGCGAAGCGGCCACGCTGGCGGCCGGCCAGGGCCAGGACCCCCATGGCGGCCCGGGTGGCGAACCGGTACAGGGCGGGGCGCCGGGCGAAGAAGCCCCAGAGCTGGAGGCCGGACCGGACGGTGGCGGGGGTCAGGTGCCGCTCGAATTCCCGCTCGCGCCAGTGGCGCATGAGCTTGGGGAGCGGGATGCGGACCGGGCACACGCTCTCGCAGCGCCCGCAGAACGTGGAGGCATTGGGCAGATGGCCGGCCTTGTCGACGCCGATCAGCGAGGGCGTGAGCACCGCCCCCATGGGGCCGGGATAGACCCAGCCATAGGCGTGCCCGCCGACCGCGTGATAGACCGGGCAATGGTTCATGCAGGCGCCGCAGCGGATGCAGCGCAGCATCTCCTCGAAGCTGGTGCCGAGCATGGAGGAGCGCCCGTTGTCGAGGATGACGACGTGGTAATTCTCGGGCCCGTCCGCGTCGGCGCTGCGGCGGGGGCCGGTGGAGAAGGTGGTGTAGACCGACATCTCCTGGCCGGTGGCCGAGCGGGCGAGCACCCGCAGGAGCTGGCTCGCGTCCTCGAGGGTCGGGACGAGCTTCTCGATGGACGCGAGCACGATATGGGTCTTCGGCAGGATCTGGGTCAGATCGCCGTTGCCCTCGTTGGTCACGATGATCGAGGTGCCGGTCTCCGCCACCAGGAAGTTCGCGCCCGTGATGCCGACATCCGCGGCCAGGAACCGTTCGCGCAGGACGGCCCGGGCCTCGGTGAGAAGCTGCACCGGCTCGGAGAGGTCGCGCTTGGCGTCGAGATGGGTGTGGACGCGCCGGAAATCCTCCTCCACCTGGGTGGCGTTGAGGTGAACGGCCGGCGCGATGATGTGGCTCGGCAGCTCGCCGCGCAGCTGGATGATGTATTCGCCGAGATCGGTCTCGACCGGCCGGATCCCGTTCGCCTCCAGGTGATGGTTGATCCCGATCTCCTCCGAGATCATGGACTTGCCCTTCGTGACCGTCTTCGCGCCTGCGTCCCGGCAGATGCCGAGGATGATGTCGCGGGCCTCGTCGGCGTTGCGGGCGAAATGCACGTGCCCGCCCGACGATCTCACCTTCTCCTCGTAGGCTTCGAGGTAGAGGTCGAGATGCTCGAGCGTGTGGTTCTTGATGTCGCGCGCCGCATCCCGCAGCGCCTCGAATTCCGGCAGCTTGGCCGCCGCCATCTGGCGCTTGTCGATGAAGCCCTGCTTCACGTTGCCGAGCGCCTTCTGGAGCTGATCGTCGTTCAGCGCCCGCGCGGCATTCTGCTTGAACTGGGGAGAGGTGGAATGAACGGTCATGATCGACTTTTACTTGACGGCGGGGGCTTTGGCGACACCGATCGGCGGCTCGTCGGTCATGCCGGCCAGGACCTCCGCCACGTGGCGCACCTGGATCGGGCGGCCGTCGCGGGTGAGTTTGCCCGCCATGTTCATGAGGCAGCCGAGGTCGCCGGCGAGCAGGGTGGGGGCATGGGCCTCCTCGACGTTGCGGGCCTTGGCGTCGACGATGGCGCCCGAGATGTCGCTGTATTTGACCGCGAACGTGCCGCCGAAGCCGCAGCAGACGTCGCTGTCCTTCATCTCGACGAGGCTCAGTCCCTCCACGCTCCCGAGAAGCCGGCGCGGCTGGGTCTGCACGCCGAGTTCCCTGAGGCCCGAGCAGGAATCGTGATAGGTGACGGGGCCGTCGAAGGACGCATCGACCCTGGTGACGCCGAGCACGTCGACCAGGAAGCTGGTCAGCTCGTAGGTCCTGGCCGCGAGCGCATCGGCCTTGGCGCGCCAGTTCGGGTCTTCCTCGAAGAGTTCCGGGTAGTGGACCCTGATCGTCCCGGCGCAGGAGCCCGAGGGCGCGACCACGTAGTCGTAGCCGTGGAAGGCGTCGATCACCTGCATGGCGAGGTCGCGCGTGGTGCCGCGGTCGCCCGAATTGTAGGCCGGCTGCCCGCAGCAGGTCTGGACGGGAACGTCGACGATGCAGCCGGCGTCCTCCAGAAGCTTGACGGCGGCAAAGCCCACGGAGGGGCGCATCAGATCGACCAGGCAGGTGACGAAGAGGCCGACCCGGGGATTGGCCGGGCGGCCCTGCAACGGCAGAACGCTCATTGTGTGACCTTCTTGCCCGTGGCGTCGAACTGCTTGAGATAGGCCACGAGGTCGTTGACCCTCTGCTCGTCCTTCACCCCGGCATAGATCATCTTGGTGCCCGGGATCTTGGCCTTCGGGTCCTTGATGTACTCGCGGAACGTGGCCTCGTCCCAGGTGATGCCGGAATTCTTGTTGGCCGCCGAGTAGTTGTAGCCCTCCACCGAGCCCGAGTGGCGGCCGAAGAGGCCGTTCAGCACCGGGCCCACGGCGTTTTTCGCATTCTCGCCCACCTGGTGGCAGGCGCGGCACTGGGCGAAGACCTTCTCGCCGGCAGCGGCGTCCTGGGCCTGGGCCGACCCGAGCCCGGCGAGAAGCAGGGCGGCGGAAAGAACGAAGGAACGCATCAAAAACTCCTTTGCTGGACCCCTGTCTCATCCTAGAGCATCGGACCCAAAAGTGGACACCACTTTTGGGATCCATCCGATGCTCAATTTATTGAGCGACGCATCGTTCTTTGCGGAAAACCGGGTCCACTTTTCCGCACAATGCGTTAGAGACATTCTACATTATGTGAAAACGCCATCGGGAAAAGCCGCCTTATTGTTAAGGTAGCCATTCCCTGGACGCAGCGATAACTCCTCGGGAGGATGCCATGACCATTGCATTTCCACAGCCGGACAAGGCGGTTCTGGCGCGCCGAAGGGAGATCGTCGAGGGTTTGGGACGCCTTGTCGCGTCGGAGGCGCTGATCGTGTCCGAGGACGAGCGCCGCGCCTTCGAGACCGACGGCCTGACCGCCTACCGCCGGATGCCGCTCGCGGTGGTGCTGCCCTCGACCACCGAGGAGGTCTCGGCCATCCTGCGCTTCTGCCATGAGAACCGCGTGAAGGTGGTGCCGCGCGGGGCGGGAACCTCGCTCTGCGGCGGGGCGATCCCGCAGGAAGATGCCATCGTGCTCGGGGTCGCCAAGATGAACCGGGTGCTGAACGTCGATTTCGAGGCGCGCACGGCGCGCGTCCAGTCGGGCATCACCAATCTCGGCATCAGCCAGGCGGTGTCGCACGAAGGCTTCTTCTACGCGCCCGATCCGTCGAGCCAGCTCGCCTGCACCATCGCGGGCAACATCGCCATGAACTCGGGCGGGGCGCATTGCCTGAAATACGGCGTGACCACCAACAACCTGCTCGGCGTCACCCTGGTGCTCCTCGACGGCACGGTGGTGGAGATCGGCGGCGAGCACCTCGACGCTCCGGGCTACGATCTGCTCGGCCTGATCTGCGGCTCGGAGGGCCAGCTCGGCGTCGTCACCGAGGCGGTGGTGCGGATCCTGCGCGCGGCGGAAGGCGCAAGGCCCGCGCTCTTCGGCTTCTCGTCGGTGGAGGATGCGGGCGCCTGCGTGGCGGCGATCATCGGGGCGGGCATCATCCCGGTGGCGCTCGAATACATGGACAAGCCGGCGATCCAGATCTGCGAGGCCTTCGCCCATGCGGGCTATCCGCTCGACGTGGAGGCCATGCTGATCTGCGAGGTCGAGGGCTCCGACCAGGAGATCGACGACATGCTCCGGCGCATCGTGGCGATTGCCGAGCCGTTCCGGCCGAAGACCATGAAGGTCTCGCAATCGGAGGCCGAGAGCGCGGCGATCTGGAAGGGCCGCAAATCCGCCTTCGGGGCCACGGGGCGCGTCGCCGACTACATCTGCATGGACGGCACGATCCCGACGGGCCAGCTGCCCTATGTCCTCAACCGCATCGACGAGATCGTGAAGTCCTACGGGCTCGGCGTCGCCAACGTGTTCCATGCGGGCGACGGCAACCTGCACCCGCTCGTCATGTTCAACACCAACGTGCCGGGCGAGATGGAGAAGGCCGAGAAGGCCGGCGAGGACATTCTCAGACTCTGCGTGGAGGTTGGCGGTTGCCTCACGGGCGAGCACGGTGTCGGCATCGAGAAGCGCGACCTGATGACCTGCCAGTTCAATGCCACGGATCTCGAGCAGCAGATGCGCGTGCGCGGCGTGTTCGATCCCGGCTGGCTCCTCAACCCCGCGAAGGTGTTCCCCCTCGAAGGAAGGTTCGCCGCGTGATCGTCGATTCCCCTCGCCATACCCCCCGCGACGAGCAGGACGCGTCCGTCATCATCCGCGAGGCCGCCGACAAGGGCACGCTCCTCAACGTAGCCGGCAACGGCACCAAGAGCCCCATGGGGCGGCCGAACCAGACCGACGCGTCCATCTCGTCGTCGGGGCTGACCGGCATCACGCTCTACGAGCCGGCCGAGCTCGTGATCTCCGCGCGCAGCGGCACGCCGTTGCTGGAGGTCATGCGGGTGCTGGCCGCGAAGGGTCAGGAACTGCCCTTCGAGCCGATGGATTACCGCGCGCTCCTCGGCACGAAGGGCGACCCGACCATCGGGGCGGTGGCGGCCATGAACATCTCCGGCCCACGCCGCATCATGGCGGGCGCCGCCCGCGACAGCCTGATCGGCGTGCGCTTCGTCAACGGGCGCGGCGAGACGGTGAAGTCCGGCGGACGCGTGATGAAGAACGTCACCGGGCTCGATCTCGTGAAGCTCATGGGCGGTTCCTGGGGCACGCTGGGCTTCCTGACCGAGGTGACGTTCAAGGTGCTTCCCAAGCAGGAGCGCATGGCGACCCTGGTCATCCGCGGCCTCGACGACCGGCAGGCGATCGAGGCTTTGTCGATGGCCCTCGGTTCTCCCTTCGACGTCACCGGGGCCGCGCATGTTCCGGACCGCGACCGCCGGGGCGGGAACACCCTGATCCGGCTCGAAGGCTTCAGGATCTCGGTCGATTACCGGATGAACGAGCTCAAGCGCATGCTGAGGCGCTTCCGCTTCATGGACATCCTCGAAGGCGTCGGGGCCGAGGCCCTCTGGCAGTCGGTGCGCGACGTGACCCTCCTGACCGATCAGGGCAACCGGGCCGTCTGGCGCGTCTCCACGGCGCCGACCAGGGGGCCGGATCTGGTTGCGCAGGTCGCTCAGTCCCTCGACGCGCAATGGTTCTACGATTGGGGCGGGGGGCTCGTCTGGATCTCGACGCCGGTCGACGGCGATGCGGGCGCGTCGGTCCTGCGCGAGGCGACGAGAGCGTTCGGCGGCCACGCCACCCTGGTGCGCGCCCCGGCCGAGATCCGCTCCGCCGTCGACGTGTTCGAGCCGCAACCGGATGCCCTGATGACGCTCTCGCGCGGCATCAAGGCGTCCTTCGATCCCGCCGGCATCCTCAATCCCGGCCGGATGTATGCGGGGGTCTGAGATGGCCGGCACGGCATCACTCGCGCAGGCAAGGCCCCGGAACAGCGCGCGGACGGCGCTCGTCGCCGGGCTCGCCCTCGGGCTCGTCGCATGCGCGGCCGCGATCCTCCTGCTGATGGGCCGCACGCCGATCTGCACCTGCGGGACGATCGAGCTGTGGCACGGCACCGTGAAGGATTCCGGCAACTCGCAGCATCTGGCCGACTGGTACACGCCCTCCCACGTCATCCACGGCTTCCTGTTCTATGCGGGAGCCTGGGCGATCGGGCGGCTGCGCGGAAGGGCGCTGCCCTTCGGCACTGCGCTTCTTTGCGCCATCGGCCTGGAGGCCGCCTGGGAGATCGCCGAGAACACCGACGCGGTCATCGAGCGCTATCGCGCGACGACCATCGCGCTCGACTATTACGGCGACAGCGTCATCAACTCGGTGTCGGACATCCTCGCCATGATCGCCGGGTTCGTGCTGGCGCGGATCTGGCCGGTCTGGCTGACCATGCTCGTGGCCGCCGCCATGGAAGCCTTCGTCGGGCTCTGGATCCGCGACAACCTCATTTTGAACGTCATCATGCTGATCCATCCCGTGGATGCAATCAACCGCTGGCAAGGGGCGATGTGAGATAAAACCATGCAGACCAACTTCACGCCCGATCAGCTCAGAGATCCCGCCATGGCCAGTTCGGAGAAGATCCTCCGGACCTGCGTCCATTGCGGCTTCTGCACCGCGACCTGCCCGACCTACCTCCTGCTCGGCGACGAGCTCGATTCCCCCCGCGGGCGCATCTACCTGATGAAGGACATGCTGGAGAGCGGGAAGCCCGCGTCTCCGGAAGTCGTCAAGCATATCGATCGCTGCCTCTCGTGCCTGTCCTGCATGACCACCTGTCCGTCCGGCGTGCATTACATGCATCTGGTCGACCATGCCCGCGCCTATATCGAGGCGACCTACACGCGTCCCTGGCACGACCGGCTCCTGCGCTGGGTGCTGGCCAGCGTGTTGCCATATCCGGGCCGCTTCCGGTTCGCGCTCGGCGCCGCCTTGCTGGCCAAACCCCTGAAGGGCGTGATCGGCGGGCTGCCGCTCCTCGGCAACCGGCTGCGGGCGATGATCGAGCTGGCGCCCGCGAAAGTGCCTGCCCGCTCGCCCTTCGACCAGCCCGGCACCTTCAAGGCCCATGGGGAGCGCCGGGGCCGGGTGGCGATCCTGTCCGGGTGCGCCCAGCCGGTGCTCAGGCCCGGCTTCAACGAGGCCGCCGTCCGGCTCCTCAACCGCCATGGCGTCGATGTGGTCCAGCCCAAGGGGGAGGGGTGCTGCGGCGCCCTCGTCCACCATATGGGCCGCGACGAGGAGGCCCACGGTTTCGCCCGGCGCAACATCGACGCCTGGATCGCCGAGATCGACGGGGAGGGGCTCGATGCCATCATCATCACGGCGTCCGGCTGCGGCACGACGATCAAGGATTACGGCTTCATGTTCCGGGAAGACCCGGACTATGCCGAGAAGGCCGCCCGGGTGTCCGCCATCGCCAAGGACGTCACCGAATACGTCACGTCCCTCAAGCTCATGGAGCCGGTGCGCGAGACCGACCTGGTGGTGGCCTATCACTCCGCCTGCTCCATGCAGCATGGTCAGGCGATCCGCACGGAGCCCAAAACCCTGCTGAAGCAGGCGGGCTTTGCCGTCAAAGACGTGCCGGAAGGGCATATCTGCTGCGGGTCGGCCGGCACCTACAACCTCCTCCAGCCCGAGATCGCCGCCCAGCTCCGGGCCCGCAAGGTCGCCAATATCGAGCGCACCAAGCCGGATCTGATCGCCACCGGCAATATCGGCTGCATGACCCAGATCGGGAAGGGGACCGAGATCCCCATCGTCCACACGGTCGAGCTTCTCGACTGGGCGACCGGCGGGCCCATGCCGGAAGCCCTGGAGGCGGCAGGTTTCCAGAAGCGCATCTCGGGGTCGCTGACCGTCGCGGCCGAATAGGGCTGCTACACTCTTACGCAACGAAATTTCATTTCCAAACCGGCCGCATCTGGGCTAAAAGTCGGGAAAGGGTGAATTTCAGAGGCGTAAGGGCCGGCACATGTCTTCGGGTTGGACGTCGTTCAGGAACCGATTTGGAAAGAGGCAGGACGAGGCCGTCGCAGGATCTCTGCACGAGGGGGGCGGGACCGCCGAGGCCGTCGCCGCGCCCGTCGAGGCGCCGTCGCAGAAGAGCGAGACGATCGTCGTCCGGCCCAACGGGGCGCTCGATTCCGTCGGCCAGAAGAACGAGCTGATCCGCGTCCGCTTCGCCAACATGATCGACCGTCTCGAGGAGATCCGCAGCCTGAAGGAGGATTTCGCCCTTCTGAGCGAGCCGGTGAACGATCTCATCCGCAGCTACCCGCAGCTCCAGTCGCGCCTTCTCGAAACCGAGGCGGTGCTCAGGCAGGAAACCGACACGACCGTGGCCCTGCGCCGGGAACTCGGGGACCTCAACGGCCTCCATGCCCGGACGGTGGACGACCTGACTGCCGCGGTGTCGCAGCTGCGCAAGGCGGAGACCCGGGTTCGGGAGCAGGAATCCTTCATCGAGGACCTGCGCCTCAACGTGAAGGACAAGGAGGCCATCGTCGCCGATCTCGAGAACCAACTCGCCATCGAGACGGAGCGCGCCCGCAACATCACCGAGGAGAACCAGGCCCTGCGCCTGGAGGCCCAGGAGGCCGACCAGACGGTGGCCCGGGCCGAACGGGAGCTCATCGAGACCCGCGAGCGCAACGGCCTGCTCGATCACGAGGTGAAGCGCCTGCAGAAGGTGGCCGAGGAGCAGAACTATCGCCTGTCCAGCCTGACGAACCGCTACGGCGAACTGGAGACCCAGCTCGAGGCCACGCGCCAGCGCGCCTCCGAGCTCGAGACCAAGCTCATGGCCGAACAGGTGCTGCGCCAGCGCCTGGAGACCCAGATCGATTCCGAGCGCTCGGCCCATCAGACCGATCTTTCGGCTCTCGACATGAAGATCGAGGGCCTCAACTCTCGCCTGGCCGCGACCGACAAGATCCTGACCCATACCCGCGACCAGCTGCGCGACAAGAACGAGGCCCTGCGCGGCGTCGAGCGTACCCTGAAAGAGACGACCATCGAGAAGAACACTCTCGATCGCCGCCTCGAGGCGACCCAGCAGGAGGTCGAGCGCCAGGTCGCCATGGTCAACGAACTCCAGCGCTCGCGCATCGAGCTGCAGGAGCGCGTGGAGATGCTCAACAAGGCCATCGCGGCCAAGGACTTCCAGATCGAAAGCTCCGACAACAAGCTGGCGAGCCTCACCGAGCGCATCGATCAGCTCACCAAGCGCTTCGATCAGGAGCGCGGCACCCTGGAGGCGGCCAACCGCCGCCTCACGGAGGAGCTGCAGAACGAGAAGGCCGAGCGCTCCCTGGTCCAGGGCGCCCTCGAAATCGCCCGCGAGAGCCGCACCAAGATCCAGAAGAAATACGTGGCCCTGCGCAAGAAGACCCGCCTCGACACGCCGGAGGAAGATCCCACGCTCTTCGACGAGGACGAGGCCGAAACCAACGTCCGGCCCCTGAAGTCGCCGGACGCGGAATAGACCGTTCACCTCCACGGCCCCGCAGAGATGCGGGACTTTTCTTTTGCAGATGGCATTTGCGTTTCTCACCCTGCCCGTCATCACCGGGCTTGTCCCACCCGCCACGTCATCACCGGCCTTGTGCCGGTGATCCCGATTGCTTGCGGCGCCGCACCTCACCGCATCGGGATGGCCGGCACAAGGCCGGCCATGACGTGGGAGGGTGGCATCATCCGCTCACACCACCTTCCACGTCATCACCGGGCTTGTCCCGGTGACCCCGCTTTCTTGAGGCGCCCCGCTGCATCGGGGCGGCCTGCACCTTGCCGGCCATGACGGGGAGAGGGCGTCATGGCAGAGAAGGTGCAGGCCGGGAGCGAGACCGGGGCCCGCGCACCGCGTCGGACATATGGCGCCCATCACTCCGCCGGCCTTGGCGAAGGAGCCCCGCCGCGCCACTTTGGGCCTGTCGTCGAATCGCATCCGCTCAGAAACGAGAACAAAGGATCCAAGCAATGGCCCAGCATCCTGCAATCGCCGCCGGCCGCGTCGCCGTCGTCACCGGAGCCGCGAGCGGCATCGGGCTTGCCGCCGCCCGGCGATTCGCGGAACTCGGCATGAGGGTCTGCCTGGCGGATCTCGAAGGCGAGGCGCTCCGGCTCGCCGCCGAGGAGGTGGCCGGCCTCGCCGGCAGCCCGGACCACGTGCTGGCGGTCGCGACCGATGTCAGCCGGCTGGAGCAGGTGGAGAATCTCCGCGAGACGGTTCATTCCGCCTTCGGCGAGGTGGCCGTTCTGATGAACAATGCCGGGACCGAGGGCGGCGGCGAGATGTTCGGCGATCCGCAGCGCTGGCGCGCCATCCTCGAGACCAACCTCTGGGGCGTCATCAACGGCGTCCAGGTCTTCGCCCCCGCCATGATCGGCCAGAGCAGCCCGGGCGCCATCATCAATACGGGATCGAAGCAGGGCATCACCACGCCGCCCGGCAACACCGCCTACAACATCTCCAAGGCCGGCGTGAAGGTCTTCACCGAGGCGCTGGCCCACGACCTGCGCAACCGGCCCGGCTGCCGGGTCACGGCGCATCTCCTCATTCCGGGCTTCGTCTATACGGGCTTCACCCGGGCGCGGGGCATTGCCGAAAAGCCGGCCGGCGCCTGGGCGCCGGAGCAGGTGGTCGACTTCCTGCTGCCGGCCCTGGAACGGAACGATTTCTACGTGCTCTGCCCGGACAACGAGACCACCCGCGAGACGGACGAGAAGCGCATCCGCTGGGCCGCCGAGGACCTGATCGAGAACCGTCCGCCGCTCTCGCGCTGGCACCCCGACTACAAGGAGGCCTTCGCCAAGGTGATGGAAGGCTGAGCGACCGTGGGTGCCTCGTCCATGCCCTTCGATCCGGCCGCCTTCCGGGAAGAGATCGGGACCATCCTGAACGCGCATGCCCAGGCGTTCGGCGTGCCGCAGGACCGGCATGCGCTTCTGCGCCGGCAGATCGCGGACCGGGACGCTCTTCACGCCCGCGGGACGTGGCCCGGGCATGTCACCACCTCGGCGTTCATCCTCGATCCCGCCGGCCGGCGGATCCTGCTGATCCATCACCGCTCCCTCGGGCGCTGGCTCCAGCCCGGCGGCCATTACGAGCCGCCGGACGATCTGCCCGGGTCTGCCCTGCGGGAGGCCGTGGAGGAAACCGGGCTGCACGGTCTCGTGATCGATCCTTGGCATGAGCGGACGGGCCTTCCCGTCGATATCGACAGCCACCGCATCCCGGCGCGTCCCGAGCGGAACGAACCGGAGCATTGGCATCACGACATCCGCTATGTGGTGCGGGCAACGGAGCCCGGCGCGCTCCGTCCCGATCTGCGGGAGGTGCACGGTGCGGCATGGCGCGACGTTGCGGACCTGGAGGCGATCGCCCCGCAGGCCCTGCGGAATATGCGCCGGCTCGGACTGGCCCACCCCTGACAAAGGCAGGGGCCGTGCTTACATCCTCCTCCAGCACGCCTTCAAGGAGCCATGCCATGAATGATCAGGAACGCCAGGTCATCAGCGACATCTTCCGACGCCTCGAGCAGGTGGCGGACCAGCCGCGCGATCCGGAGGCCGAGCGCTTCATCGCCGAGAAGCTGCGCCAGCAGCCCTATGCGCCCTATGCCCTGGCCCAAGCCGTCTTCGTCCAGGAACAGGCCCTGGGCAATCTCCAGGCCGAGAACGAGCAGCTGCGGGCCGAACTCGACCGGGCGAGCCGCCAGCCCCAGCAGGGCGGCTTCCTGTCCAGCATCTTCGGCGGCGGCGCGTCGCGTCCGCCGGGACCGGCCTACAACACGCCGCCGGCCCGCCAGGCCTCGCCCTGGGGCCAGCCGCAGCCCTATCCGCAGCAGCAGCCCTATGGGGCTCCGCAGGGCGGCATGATGGGCGGAGCGCCCGGTCCCTGGGGCGGCGGCATGCAGCGCGGCGGCGGCTTCCTCGGAACCGCCCTCTCGACCGCGGCGGGCGTCGCGGGCGGCATGATGATCGCCAACGCCCTGACCCATGCCTTCAGCGGCGACAACAATCCGTTGAACGACGCGTCCTCCCTGGCCGGCCTGGGCGGGGCCGATCAGGTGGCGGACAATGCCAATCTCGGCGGCATCACGGATTCGCTCTACCAGAATCAGGACCCGCAGGACGACCAGGGCGGCCAGGACGATTTCTCCGACTTCGGCGGCGATGGCGGCGACGAAGGGGACTGGACTTGAGGATTCCTCGGCGATGATCGCGGAAGCGCCCGCCCTCCGGCGGGCGTTGTCGTGTCAGTGGCCGGCCGTTGTCGAGAAGACGTTGATGACCAGAACGCCCGCCAGGATGAGCGCCATGCCGGCGAGCGCGGGCAGGTCGAGCGGTTGCCGGTAGATCAGCCATCCCGCGAGGGCGATCAGCACGATGCCGACACCGGACCAGATCGCGTAGGCGATCCCGATCGGAATCGTGCGCATGGTCAGGGACAGGCAGTAGAAGGCGAGCCCGTAGCCGACGACCACGATGACCGACGGCCAGACGCGCGTGAGGCCCTCCGATGCCTTGAGGGCCGATGTCGCGACGACCTCGCTGACGATGGCGGCAAAGAGAAAAGCATAGTTCATGGCATCTTCCGTTGACCTAGAGCATCGGACGGACCCAGAGGGCCGCGTCAGCGACCCGAAGGGCCACGCCAGTGACCCGAAGGGCCGCGCCAGCGAAAAGTGGATCCGGTTTTCGCTGGCGCGGCCCGCTGGGTCCGTTCTGACCGATGCTCTCATTCAAGAAGAACGCATCGGATGGATCCCAAAAGGGCAAGTCCACTTTTCACGTCCGATGCTTTAGTCATGCCGCCTTACATCGGCCTGCGGGCGATTCCCAAAAGCGAATGGCCGGGACGAGCCCGGCCATCGCAACGTCCCGCAAATGTCGCGCGGGACGCGATCAGATCACGATCACGGTCGTTCCGACCTTCACGCGGTTGTAGAGATCGACCACGTCGTCGTTGAGCATGCGGATGCATCCGGACGAGACGGCCTGGCCGATGGTGTGCGGCTCGTTGGTGCCGTGGATCCGATAGAGGGACGAGCCCAGATAAAGCGCCCGGGCTCCGAGCGGGTTGTCAGGCCCGCCTTCCATGAAGCGCGGAAGGTCGGGGCGGCGGCGCAGCATCTCGGCCGGCGGACGCCAGGACGGCCATTCGCGCTTCATGGACACGGTCTTGCGCCCGCTCCATTCGAAGCCTTCGCGGCCGACGCCGATGCCGTAGCGGATGGCCCGGCCGCCGTCCTGCACGAGATAGAGGAATTTGTTGTTGGTATCGACGATGATCGTGCCCGGACGCTCGGCGCCGCGATACGACACGAGCTGGCGCTGGAACTCCGGCGCGATCGCGTAGTCGATGCTGTTGTCGTAGCCCGTGCCGTTCCCGTAATCCTGCGGCAGGGATCCGACGACGCTGCCGGTGGTGCGCACGTCATACGGGTAGCTTGCCACCTGCTCGGCCTGATAGGCGCGGGCGACCGGGCGCGTCGCGCGGGGATCGTTCTCGGCATAGCCGTCTTCCGTGCGGGCATAGGGATAGTCGTAGCCCGGGGAGACATAGGTGTTGCCGTAGAAATTGCCGCTCCGGTAGACGGGCTGCGCGGAAGCTGCAGCCGGGAGGAGGGCGGCCAGAAGCAGTGCAGAGCAAGAGGTCCAAGCGCGCATCGAAGTATCCTGTCTAGCTGTTTTGCAGAATAAACCGGAAGCGCGGCTTTTGTTTCCGCCAAGCTGGCGGAATTTAAGCTGGGACCGGCGGATCGCTTTCCTGTCGATGCTCCGAAAAGAGGGGTGAAGGCGCGCGGAAAGTGCTGTAAGAGCCGTGCTTCTCGACGGCGCTCATTCCGGACGCCGTCTCCACATCGTCGTGACATCATGAAATTCGGTCCCGCCCTGCGGGCGGCCGCGGGCATCGCGGTTCTGTCCATCATGGATGCGGTCATCAAGGGGATGTCCGCCCATTACCCGACCTTCCAGGTCGCCTTCCTGCGCTTCATGTGCGGCAGCCTCGTGGTCGCCGGCGTCGTCGCCGTCCTGAAGCCGGGCTGGCCCAACCGGGAGACCGTCGCGGCCAATGCGATCCGGTCCGTGATCGCGGTCGTCACGGCGCTGAGCTTCTTCTATGCCCTGGGACAGCTTCCTCTCGCCGAAACCCTCGTCCTGTCCTTCCTGTCGCCCATGTTCATCGCCCTGTTCGGGATGCTGATGCTGCGCGAGAAGGTCGACGGCCGGATCGTGGGCGCCATCGCCATCGGGTTCCTCGGGACCCTCGTGGTGGTGTTCGGCCAGACCGGGGAGACCGGGGCGGCCCGGTCCTGGGCGGGCGTCGCGGCCGCCCTGGTATCCGCCATCACCTATGCGCTGAGCCTGGTGCTCCTGCGCCAGCGCGCGCAACGGGACAAGTTCCTGCACATCGTGATCTTCCAGAACATCGGGCCGTTCATCCTGGTGGCGCCGTTCGGTCTCTGGGCCTGGCAGCCCCTGAACACCGCGCACCTGCCCTGGTTCCTGCTCATGGGCGTACTCGGGGTGATCGGCCACGTGCTGATGGCCACCGCCTATGCCAAGGCCCAGGCGGCAAGGCTTGCCCCGCTCGAATATACGGCCCTGATCTGGGCGGTCCTGATCGGCTACGGGGTGTTCAGCGAGGTCCCGACCTGGGCGACCCTCGGCGGCGGCATCCTCATCGTGGCGGCCGCCATGCTGACGTCCCGGCGCTGAGGCGGCCGGCCCGGAGCGCCGGCACGACGGTTCGTCGGCGGCGCCTGCCCGGTCTGAAAGGATCGCACCGGGCCTCTAGGAGGAGCCAAGGGGAACTTTCTGCCATCGTCCCTGGGCAGGTCTCTTGACTCCCCTGACGCATATGCCTATCTCGCCGCCAGCGTTGGCACTCCTCCAAGGACAGTGCTAACAGCGAAGAGACCAGGGGCGGCCAGAGGGGCCGCGCCCATCGTCAAAGGGGAAGTTCCATGAAGTTCCGTCCGCTGCACGACCGCGTCGTCGTCCGCCGCATCGAAGCCGAGGAAAAGACGGCCGGCGGCATCATCATCCCGGACACCGCCAAGGAGAAGCCGCAGGAAGGCGAAGTCGTCGCCGTCGGCCCCGGCGCCCGTGACGAGAGCGGCAAGGTTGCTGCCCTCGACGTGAAGGCCGGCGACCGCGTCCTGTTCGGCAAGTGGTCCGGCACCGAAGTGCGGATCGACGGTCAGGACCTCCTGATCATGAAGGAATCCGACATCATGGGCATCGTCGGCTAACCGGCCGCCATCGCCCTGATCGCAAGACTTTTCCAATTTAACTGGAGGCATAGCCCATGGCTGCCAAAGACGTTAAGTTCTCCTCCGACGCCCGCGACAAGATGCTCCGTGGTGTCGACATCCTCGCCGATGCCGTGAAGGTCACGCTGGGTCCGAAGGGCCGCAACGTGGTGATCGAGAAGTCCTTCGGGGCGCCGCGCATCACCAAGGACGGCGTCACCGTCGCCAAGGAGATCGAGCTCTCCGACAAGTTCGAGAACATGGGCGCCCAGATGGTGCGCGAAGTGGCCTCGAAGACCAACGACATCGCCGGTGACGGCACCACCACGGCGACGGTTCTGGCCCAGGCCATCGTGCGCGAGGGCGCCAAGGCGGTGGCCGCCGGCATGAACCCCATGGACCTCAAGCGCGGCATCGATCTCGCCACCGCCGAGGCCGTGAAGGACATCCAGTCCCGCGCCAAGAAGGTCGCCTCGTCCGAGGAAGTGGCCCAGGTCGGCACGATTTCCGCCAACGGCGACAAGGACATCGGCGAGATGATCGCCCATGCCATGCAGAAGGTCGGCAATGAGGGCGTGATCACGGTCGAGGAGGCCAAGACGGCCGAGACCGAGCTCGACGTCGTGGAAGGCATGCAGTTCGACCGCGGCTACCTCTCGCCGTACTTCATCACCAACGCCGAGAAGATGGTGGCCGAGCTCGAGGATCCCTACATCCTTATCCACGAGAAGAAGCTCTCCTCGCTCCAGCCCATGCTGCCGATCCTCGAGGCCGTGGTCCAGACCGGCAAGCCGCTCCTCATCATCGCCGAGGACGTGGAAGGCGAGGCTCTCGCCACGCTCGTGGTCAACAAGCTGCGCGGCGGCCTGAAGATCGCCGCCGTGAAGGCTCCGGGCTTCGGCGACCGCCGCAAGGCCATGCTCGAGGACATCGCCGTCCTCACCGCCGGCCAGACGATCTCCGAAGACCTCGGCATCAAGCTCGAGACCGTCCAGCTCCCGATGCTCGGCCGCGCCAAGCGCGTCCGCATCGAGAAGGAAAACACCACGATCATCGACGGCGCCGGCCAGAAGGCCGACATCGAGGCCCGCGTTTCGCAGATCAAGGCGCAGATCGAGGAGACCACCTCGGACTACGACCGTGAGAAGCTCCAGGAGCGTCTGGCCAAGCTCGCCGGCGGCGTCGCGGTGATCCGCGTCGGCGGCGCGACCGAGGTCGAGGTGAAGGAGAAGAAGGACCGCGTCGACGACGCCCTGAACGCCACCCGGGCCGCGGTGGAAGAAGGCATCGTCCCCGGCGGCGGCACGGCTCTGCTGCGCGCCAAGGCTGCGGTGGCCAAGCTCCAGAGCGACAACGCCGACGTGAATGCCGGCATCAAGATCGTGCTGCGCGCTCTCGAGGCTCCGATCCGTCAGATCGCCGAGAACGCCGGCGTCGAAGGCTCGATCGTTGTCGGCAAGATCGGCGACAACACGAAGTCCGACACCTTCGGCTTCAACGCCCAGACGGAAGAGTTCGTGGACATGCTCCAGGCCGGCATCGTCGATCCGGCGAAGGTCGTCCGCACGGCTCTGCAGGACGCGGCTTCGGTCGCCGGCCTGCTCGTCACCACCGAGGCCATGGTGGCCGAGGCTCCCAAGCGCGAATCCGCTCCGGCCATGCCGGGCGGCGGCATGGGCGGCATGGGCGGCATGGACTTCTAAAGGGTCCGATTCGGGCCGCCCCTTCCTGAGGGAAGCTCAAGTCCGGCAGGCCGGACTTGAGTGGCGGCATGGACTTCCAAGAAGTCGCTCCAACAGCACTGACGTAAGGGAAGCCCCGGAGGAAACTCCGGGGCTTTTCTTTTGTGCTCCAGCGCACAGCGAATTGCTAAGGTTATCGAAACACTATATCACATGGAACTTGAAGCAACGGAGCGTGCCGTGACCGTCTATGTGATCGACGAAACCCGTCCTCTGCCGCCGACGACGAAGGACCGCGAGACCGCGCTTCAGCTGCAATCCGACGATACGGTGATCCTGGCGGATGGTTGTTCCATCAGTGCCTCAGGATGGGGCTCGTTCGGCATCAGCGGCGAGCGCAACACGTTGCTTCTGGATGGGACCGTTCAGAGCGAGAAGGATACGGCGGTCGCCATATCGGGGCGGATCGAGGTTTCAGCGACTGGATCGGTCCTGGGTTCGACGACCGCGATTACGTTCGCAACCCCGAATGAAGAGCATTGGTTCAATGTGCTCAACAATGCCGGGAGAATCCATGCAGAAGGCGCGGCGATCCTCCTCGACACGACGAGAGGGACTCAGACCAGCATTACGAATTCCGGCACGATCGTGGGCGGAGACGGCATCTATTTCTATGGGTACGATGCCCCGGACGACACCCTGTCGATCACCAATACCGGCCTGATCAGGGGCGACACTGCCATATTGGGCCTCGGTATGGGATCCAATATCGTGGTCAACAAAGGTGAAATCGACGGGAAGGTCGTCCTCGGCGGCGGCGCCTGGCTGTCCCCGCGCGGCCCCTCGGTGAATATCTATGACGGACGAGGAGGAATCCTGAAGGGCGAAGTGATCTTCAGCGCCGGAAACGACATCGCCTATGGGGGCGACGGATCCGAAGCGTTCAACATGGGCGCCAACACCAATTTCGTCGACGGGGGAGGCGGCATCGACACGCTGCACGTCGCTGGCACCATCGATCTCAGGATCACCGGCAAGCAGCAGACCAATCCGTTCACCTGGAACACCGTCCGCAACATCGAGGATCTCATCGGGAGTTCGTTGCCGGATCATCTCATTGGCAATGGAGCCGACAACAGGATTTCAGGGGACCGGGGCCACGACATTCTCGAAGGAGACGGGGGCGATGATGCCCTTGAGGGCGGAACCGGAAGCGACGCATTGCTCGGCGGCGATGGCGTCGATGTCGCGATCTTCAGCGGCAACTTCTCCGACTACGTCCTTGAGAAGCATACCAATGGCAGCGTCTCTATAAAGGACACACGGTCGGAATCGAACGAAGGCACCGACTCGCTCACCGGCATCGAGTACGCTCAGTTCTCCGATCGAACGATCGCCCTGACCGCGACGACGAACTCGGCTCCGACCTCCGTCAGCCTCGACGACACGAGCATCGAGGCGGACGCCAAGTCCGGCGCGCTCGTCGGGCGTCTGAGCGGCGTCGACCCGGACGGGGACCCGCTCGGCTACTTCCTCGCGGCCAATCCCGGCGGGCACTTCCGCATCCACGGCGACCAGCTTCTCGTCGACACGCCCTTCGCGGCGGGCGATCAATCCTTCGACATCGTCGTGCGGGCGAGCGACCCCAAGGGCGCGTCCCTCGACAGGCATTTCCTCATCACGGTCACCGCGAGCGGCGTGACGGTTGCTCCCACGGACCACCCGTCGCAGCCCGTTCCCGTCCCGGAGGCGCGCGTGCTCCGGGGCGGCCGGGCGGCCGACATTCTCAAGGGCGGCGACGGCGATGACCACCTCAACGGCGGGCTCGGACGGGACAGGCTGACCGGCGGCGCGGGCGACGACGTGTTCGCCTTCACGACGAGACTCGGCGCGGCGAACGTGGACCGGATCGGCGATTTCGTCTCTGCCGAGGATGCGATCCATCTCTCGTCCCGGATCTTCGGACGGCTTGCCAAGGGGGTCCTGTCGGACGAGGCGTTCCATATCGGCGCGAAGGCCGCCGAGGCCGACGACCGCGTCCTCTACAACGAGAAGACCGGCGCCCTGTCCTACGATGCGGACGGCATGGGCACCCGCCATGCTGCGATCAAGTTCGCGCAGCTCATCCCGCACACCCTGCTCGCGGCCGGCGACTTCCTCGTGGTGTGATCGCTCGTCCGGTCCCGAGCCGTGAAAAAGGCCCCGGATTCCTCCGGGGCCTTCGTCATCGGAGTCGCGGTCTAGAGCCTCGGACCCAAAAGTGGACACCACTTTTGGGATTCATCCGAGGCTCCCTCTCTTGACCGGCGCATCGGACCCAAACCTGGGTCCACTAATCACGTCCGGTGCTCTCACGATCAGGCGGCGGACTTGAGAAGCCCTTCGGCCTCAAGGGCCTGCTGCACACTCGGGCGCGCCGCGATGCGGGCCTGGAAGGCCTGCAGGTGCGGGAACGGCGAAAGGTCGACATTGTGGAAGTTCGCCCAGTTCACGACCGTGAAGAGATAGGCGTCCGCGATCGTGAAGGTCTCGCCCATCAGGAAGGGCTGCCGGGCGAGAGCCCCGTCCAGATAGGCGAACCGGGCCGCGAGGCGCTCCTTGGTGGCAGCCTTCACGGCGTCCGGCGTGGCCGGGTTCCACAGAGGACCGAAGCCTTTGTGGATCTCGGTGCTGACGAAGCCGAGCCATTCGAGCAGGCGGTAGCGCTCCACGGTCCCGGGGCGCGGCACGAGAGCCGTGTCGGGCTGCTGGTCGGCCAGATACTGGACGATGGCGCTGGCCTCGGTGAGCACGGAACCGTCCTGCAGGCCGAGCGCCGGCACATAGCCCTTCGGGTTGATGGCGGCGAAGTCCGCCCCGGTCTCGGTGGTGCGGTTGGCGAGATCGACCTTCTCCAGGGTGACGGGAATGCCGGCCTCCCGGGCGACGATGTGAGGCGCGAGCGAGCAGGCGCCCGGATAATAATAGAGCTTCATGGGTCTTCTCCAGGGTTGAAGGGCAATCAGGCCGCGGCCTCGAGGGAGGCCCGGGCGGGGGCAAGGCTCAGGGGGCGCGAGGGCTTGAGGGCATAGGCGCCGTCGCCGAGAAGGGCTTGTGCAACGGACAGGACGATCAGGTAAAGCGGATATTCCCAACCGCCGCCCTGAGCCGAGAAGACCCAGCCGTTGCCCGCGTGCACCCAGGCGGCGCCGAACAGGACCGGCAGCAGGCCCAGCGCCACCCAGCGGCTCTGCACGCCGAGCACGAGCAGGATTCCGCCGATGAACTCGGCCAGGAACGTGGCGTAGGCGAGGGCGCCGGGCAGGCCGAGCGATTCGAAGTATTGCGCGGTTCCTGCGAGGGTGAAGGTCATCCACTTCAGGACGACGCTGTGAGCGATATACATGATTCCGAGCGCGACGCGCAGGAGCAGGGCCGCATAGTCGGAAGCGGACGGATGGGCGAGTGGCATTGCAATTCTCCATGCAAGTGCATAAAGTTTTGATGCAGATGCATCGATCCGTCAACTTATATGCATTTGCATTGAATCAAGGAAGGGTTTGCCCGCATGCAAGAGCCGTCCGCCGCCGTCATCAAGGCCTGGGGGCGCCTGATCCGGGCCGAGCGCACCGTGGTGGGGCGCATCGAGGCGGAGCTGAAAAGCGCCGGCTTTCCGTCGCTGCACTGGTACGACGTGCTGCTGGAGCTGAAGCGTGGGCCGGACGGGCGGCTCACGCCGCGCGAGATCGAGGCGGCTGTGCTGTTCGAGCAATACAACCTCTCCCGGCTTCTCGACCGCATGGAAGCCGACGGGCTCGTGCGCCGCATTCCGTTTCCCGGCGACAGGCGGCGGCAGCTCGTCGAGATCACCGAAGCGGGACGAGCCCTGCAGGAGCGCATGTGGCCGGTCTATGGCGGCGCCATCAGCCGCTTTTTCGGGGAGAAGCTCGGAGAGAAGGAGGCCGGGCAGCTGTCGGGCCTGCTGCTCAAGCTGTTGCAGGCCGAGAATACCTGAGGCTCGAAGAACGAACTGGACCGAAGGACGTTCATGAGAGAAGACGGCTAAGTTCCGGCGGCCGACGAGGGATCACCCGTGAAACCGACCATCTTCTCCTTTCCCATGCCGCGGCGCAGCCTTCTTGCCGTCCTTCTCCTCCTCGGCGCGGCAGTTCAGATCGCGGGCTTTCCTCCGGCCCGGGCGCAGTCCGCCTCGTCCGCCCGCTCCAGCTCGGCGTCCATCCGCACGCCGGACTTCGACGAGAGCGTCCGCTGGTACCAGGATATGCTCGGGTTTCGGCTGCTCGGGAGCCAGAGCCTGGTTCCCGGCCGCCAGGCCGTGCTGGAGCGGAGCGGCTTCCTGCTGGAGATCACAGAGGTCGATCACGTGCTGGAGGCGGACCGGGATCCCCATGCCACGGGCAATGTCGCCGTGACGCCGTTGCCGGTCATCAGCTTCCTCGTCGCCGACGTGGACAAGGAGGTCCAGCGCCTCCGCAAGGCCGGAGTCGAGATCCTGCAGAATCCCGAAGACGAGCTTGACGGCCGCTATCGCACGGCGCAGATCCGCGACAACGGCCGGCACCGGATCGAATTGCGGGAGCCCGTCGACGAGAACGGCTTCAACGCGATGGGGCGCTGATAGAAATTTTCCATCCTTGGGAATAATCCCAAGCCCGGCGTGTCTCTCATGTCGTGGCCATCACAGGCCTCAGGAGGACACCCATGAAGCTGTTTCTGCGTCCGGCCGTCCTGGCAGGAGCCCTCGTCGCTGCAACCGTCGCGCTTGCTCAATCCTCTGCCCCCGCCAAGGTGGCGGATACGAGTAAGGGCAAGGCCCTCGTCGATGCCAAGGGCATGACCCTCTACACCTTCGACCGCGACAGCGCCGGCAAGTCGGCCTGCAATGGGCAATGCGCCCAGAACTGGCCGCCGCTGATGGCGGGCGGGAGCGCGGCCGCCTCGGGCGACTGGAGCGTGGTCACCCGCGACGACGGGACCAAGCAATGGGCCTACAAGGGAAAGCCGCTCTATCTCTGGGTCAAGGACACCAAACCGGGCGAGGTGACCGGCGACGGCGTCAACAATGTCTGGCATGTCGCGGCCCCCTGAACCTTGCAGGAGCAGCCCGTTCATCGTTGAATGACGCGGCCAGCTGAGAGTCGCCCTTGGACGAGATCGCTTCCCTTCTCGAACCGCTGATCCCGGGCCTGCGCCGGTACGCCTGGGCCCTCCTGCGCGATGGCGAGGCGGCGGACGATCTCGTCCAGGATACCCTGGAGCGTGCGATCAGCCGCTGGAACCAGCGGCGCGACGGCGATCTGAGAGCCTGGCTCTTCACGATCCAGCGCAACCTGTTCATCAACAGCCTTCGCCAGAGGAAGGTGCGCGGCACACCCGTGGGGGAGGAGGTCCTGAACGATGTCCAGTCTCCCGACATGAGCCCCGAGGGCCATGCCGGTCTGCGCGACGTCCTGAAAGGGCTCGAGGCTCTTCCGGAGGAGCAGCGCTCCATCCTGCTGCTGGTGGGCGTCGAGGATCTGTCCTACGAGCAGGCCGCGCAGGTGCTCGGCGTCCCGCTCGGCACCGTCATGTCACGCTTGAGCCGGGCGCGGGCGCGATTGAGAGATTTCATGGAACACGGGCGCGGTGCCGCCTTGAGGAGAGTGAAGTGACGGGCGAGCGACCCATCGGAGAGGACGATCTGCAGGCCTTCGTCGACGGCCGGCTCTCCGCTTCGCAGCGCGAGTCGGTGAGGGCGTATCTCGCCGATCATCCGGCGGCGGCCACGCAGGTCGAGCGCGAGATCGAGCAGCGGGACGCCTTGCGCGCGCGCCTCGCCTTCAAGGCGCAGGAGCCCATTCCCTCACGTCTTCGCGTCGCCAACCTCCTGGCTGCCCGCCGTCGCACGCCGTTGATCCGTCCTGCGGCGTTCGCCGCCGCACTGGCATGGCTTGTCATCGGGGGAGGCCTGGGAGCCTGGGGCGGCATCTGGTGGAGCGCCCGGGCTTACAGGCAGGCAGACGCCATGACCGTCGCCGACAACGCCATCGCGGCGCATCGCATCTATGTGAGCGAGCGCCTGCACCCCGTGGAAGTTCCCGGCGATCAGGAGGCGCATCTCGTGCAATGGCTGTCGCGGCGCGTGGGCAAGCCGCTGACGGCGCCGAATCTGAACGCCCAGGGCTATCGTCTCATCGGCGGGAGGCTGCTTCCCGACAGCGGCGAGGCAGCAGCGCTCTTCATGTACGAGAATGCGGGCGGCAGCCGCCTCACGCTCTATGCCCGGTCGCGCGAGAATGAGTCCGAGACGTCCTTCCGCTTCGAGGAACAGGACGGCGTCTCGGCCTGTTCCTGGATCGACAACGGATTGTCCTACGTGGTCACGGCCAAAGCGGATCGCGCCCAGCTCCTGCCGATCGCCGAGGCGATCTACAAGCAGTTGGAGGCGGCAGGCGACCCCGCGAAGAGCCGCCTGTAGGGATCTGGCAGCCGTCAGCGCACCGTGCGAAAAAGTGGACCCGGCTTTTCGCAGTCAGCGGTGCGCCGGCCAAGAGGGGAGCATCGGGTTGATACCCTCCCCACGTCATGGCCGGCCTTGTGCCGGCCATCCCGATGCGGTGAGGCGCGGCGCCTCGAACAATCGGGATCACCGGCACAAGGCCGGTGATGACGTGGTGGTGGATTGGACTGGCCGGTGATGACGACGGGGTGACCATCGGGCCGAGCGATCAGGACAGGGGCCCGAACGATGCGCCGCTTAAGGATATGAGCATCGGACCCAGACGTGGTCCCACTGTTCACGTCCGATGCTCTAGCCGAACACGGCCGGATCCGGCCCGACGCGGCCGGAGGCGTCGTCGAGCGTCTCGATCGCACGCATGTCCTCGGCGGCGAGCTTGAAGTCGAACACGTCGATGTTCTCGCGCATGCGGGAGGGCGTGACGGATTTCGGAATCACCACGAGGCCGTTGTCGAGATGCCAGCGCAGGACGACCTGGGCGGGCGTCTTCCCGTATTTGCGGCCGATCGCCGTGAGGGTCTCGTCGCTCAGGAGGGTGCCCTGCCCGAGCGGGCTCCAGGATTCCGTCGCAATGCCGCTCTTCGCATGGAACGCGCGCAGTTCCGTCTGCTGGAAGCGCGGATGCAGCTCGATCTGGTTGACCGCCGGTGTCACGCCGCTCTCGTCGATCAGCTTCTGCAGATGCTGAACCATGAAGTTCGACACGCCGATGGATTTCGCGCGCCCGTCCTGCTTCAGCTTGATCAGCGCGCGCCACGTGTCGCGATAGGCCTCGCTGCCGGCCACGGGCCAATGGATGAGGTAGAGATCGACGTGGTCGAGCCCGAGGCGCGCCAGGCTTTCGTCGAAGGCGCGCAGGGTTTCGTCATAGCCGTGACGGTCGTTCCAGACCTTGGTGGTGATGAAGAGCTCCTCACGGGCCACGGGAGCGGCCTTGATGGCCTGTCCGACGCCTTCCTCATTGCCGTAGATGGCCGCCGTATCGATCGAGCGGTAGCCCGCCTTGATGGCCTCGCCGACGGCGCCGGCGGCTTCCTCGTTGGAGACCCGCCAGACGCCGTAGCCGAATTGCGGCATGGCGTTGCCATCGTTCAGGCGGACAGTGGGAATGGTCGACATGGGCTGCTCCATTGACAATGCGGCAGGAAGGTAGGGCCGATACGGAATAAGCAAATAGTGACCGCCATCGGCCGACGCCATGCCGGAACCGGCATGGGCACCCTGCGTTGCAAGCTTGACACGTCCTTCCCCTGCACAGGAGCCCTCCTTGTCCATTCCAGAAGCGCGCAAGGGGACTCCGGACCCGACCCTCGACGAGATGGAGTTCCGCAGACGGTTCCTCGAGCAGTTCCAGGATCCCGCCTTCGAGGCGCTGGAGGGAGTGCTGCAGCGGGTCGCCGATGCCGCCTGGGACGCCTACAGCCACCACCGGAAGAGCCCCAAGACCCGCAAGGCGGGACCCGGCTTCACCGATCCCGACTACGACCTCGCGGTCGACTGGATCGCCGCGAAGGACGCGATCGGCCGGGCCCAGGAGCGGCACGAGGACAAGGCCGGTCCGGCCCGCTTCCTTCTCATCTCGGCGTCGTCGCGCAGCGAGCACACCTGTCCCGGCGAGATGTCCAAGAGCTACCGTCTCGTGGAGATCGCCCATCAGGTCCTGGCCAGTGCCGGCAACACGGAGGTCGAGGTGCTCGAACTGAGCCGCCTCACCGCCGAGTACGGCCGTCACATCCATCCCTGCAAGGCCTGCTTCTCGACGGCGGCCGCTTTGTGCCACTGGCCCTGCTCCTGCTATCCCAACTACTCCCTCGGTCAGACGCACGACTGGATGAACGAGATCTATCCCAAATGGGTCGAGGCGCATGGGGTGATGATCATCACGCCGGTCAACTGGTATCAGGTCTCGTCGCCCTTGAAGCTGATGATGGACCGGCTCGTCTGCGCCGATGGCGGCAATCCGGACCCGACCTCGACCCAGGGCAAGAAGACGGACATCGCCAAGGGTCTCGAGCTGAAGGGCTGGGACTATCCCAAGCACCTGGCCGGCAGGCAGTTCTCCGTCATCGTCCACGGCGATGCCGAAGGGGCGGGGAGCGTCCGCCGCAGTCTCTCCGACTGGCTGCGCGCCATGGACCTGGAGCCCGCGGGCGCGGCCGCGGAGTTCGAGCGCTATATCGGCTACTGGAAGCCTTACGCCACCAGCCATGAGGAGCTCGACCGGGATCAGGCCGTTCAGGACGAGGTGCGCAACGCCGCCTGGACCCTGCTCGAGGCCGTCAAGGCGAAGCGGGACGGAAAGCTCGTCGCCGCCGGCGGGAACCTGAAGGAGCCGCGGCAGAAATAGCGCACGAAAAAGCCGGCCCGGATGGCCGGCTTCATGGCGCGTCGTCCAGGACGATGCCTACCAGCTCGTCAGAACCGAGCCCTTGAACTTCTCCTCGATGAACTGCTTCACCTCGGGCGTGTGGTAGCTCTCGACGAGAGCCTTCACCCAGGGCTTGTCCTTGTCTTCACTGCGCACGGCGATGAGGTTCACGTAGGGGCCCTTCGGGTTCTCGCGGGCGATGGGATCCTTCACCGGATCGAGGCCGCCCGCGGTCGCATAATTGGTGTTGATGACGGACGCATCCACGTCCTCGAGGACGCGCGGTCCCTGGGCGGCTTCGATCTCGACGAACTTGATCTTCTTCGGGTTGTCGGTGACGTCGATGGGCGTCGGCTTGAAGCCGACATTGTCCTTCAGCTTGATCAGACCCTTGTCCTGCAGCAGCAGAAGCGCCCGGCCGCCATTGGTCGGATCGTTCGGGATCGAGATCGTCGCGCCGTTCGGCAGGGCGTCGAGGCTCTTGTGCTTCTTGGAGTAGATGCCGATCGGGAAGTTCACGGTGAGCGCGACGCTTTCGATCTTGAAGCCGCGGTCGGCCACCTGGTTGTCGAGATAGGGCTGGTTCTGGAACGAATTCGCCTCGATGTCGCCGCCGGCGAGCGCCGTGTTGGGCACCACGTAGTCGGAGAACTCGACGATCTTGAGGTCGAGGCCCTTCTTGGCCGCGATAGGCTTCACGGCTTCGAGGATCTGCGCGTGCGGGCCGGGCGTGGCGCCGATGCGGATCGTCTGGGTCTGGGCCAGGGCCGGCAGGGCGGCAATCGAGAGAAGGGCGGCGAGGCCCAGCTTCTTCAGGTTCATCGGGTGACTCCTTGTGCGATGTTGTGTTCGATGATCAGGCGTGGCGGATTCGCTTGTTGAGGTGGCGTGCGAGGCGGTCGCCGATGCTCTGCACCGCCTGGACCAGCACGATGAGCACGACCACGACCGCGAGCATCATCTCGGGCATGAAGCGCTGATAGCCGTAGCGGATGCCGAGATCCCCCAGGCCGCCGCCGCCGACCGCGCCGACCATGGCCGAGAAGCCCAGCAGCGACACGACGGCGAGCGTCAGGCCGAGAACGATGCCGGGCAGGGCCTCGGGGATCAGCACCTTGCGCACGATCTGGAGCGGGCTCGCGCCGAAGGCGCGCGCGGCCTCGATCAGGCCCTGGTCCACTTCACGGATCGCGCCTTCGATGAGGCGCGCGATGAAGGGCGTGGCGGCGATCGTCAGCGGCACGATGGCGGCGTTCGTGCCGATGGAGGTGCCGGCGATCAGGCGCGTGAACGGGATGATCGCCACGACGAGGATGATGAAGGGGGTCGAGCGCGTGGCGTTGACGATGACGCCGAGCACCCGGTTGACCCAGGGGGCTGCGAACAATTCGCCCTTGCCGGACGTGGCGAGGAACACGCCGAGCGGCAGGCCGAAGAGCGTGGCGATGAGCGCCGAGACGGCGACCATGTAGAGGGTTTCGCCCGTGGAATTGGCGATGAGGCGGATCATCTCAGGCGACATGGCCGAGGACCTCCGTGTCGAGACCGTGCTTGTTCAGAAAGTCGAGGGTGGTGGCCAGCGATTGCTCGGGCACGCCGACCACGAGGGTGCCGAACGGGCGTCCTGCGATCTCGTCCACCGAGCCCGACAGGATGTTGGTCTCGATGCTGAGATCGCGCGCAAGCCGCGCGAGGACGGGGTCCGTCGCGTGGGGGCCGCGGAAGCCGATGCGCACGACCGCCTGGCTTCCGGGCGCCGCCTCGGCCGTGAGCCTGCTTTGCACGTAGGGCGGCAGGGCGCGGCCGGATTCGTCGGCGAGGAACGAGCGGGTCACCTCGTGCTGCGGCCGGGTGAAGACCTCGAACACGTCGCCCTGCTCGACGATGCGTCCGCCCTCGATCACCGCGACCTCGCGGGCGATGTTGCGGATCACCGCCATCTCGTGGGTGATGAGCAGGATGGTCAGGCCGAGTTCGTCGTTGATCCGGCCGAGCAGGTCGAGGATCGACCGGGTGGTTTCCGGGTCCAGAGCCGAGGTCGCCTCGTCCGACAGGAGAACCTTGGGCTTGGTGGCGAGCGCGCGGGCGATGCCGACGCGCTGCTTCTGGCCCCCCGAGAGTTCGGACGGATAGCGGTTGCGCTTGTCCGAGAGGCCGACGAGGGCCAGAAGCTCCTCCACGCGGGTCCCGATCTCGGCCTTGTCGTAGCCGGCCACCTCGAGGGGCAGGGCGATGTTCTGGGCCGCCGTGCGCGAGGAGAGCAGGTTGAAGTGCTGAAAGATCATGCCGATCGAGCGGCGGGCATGACGAAGCGCGGCTTCCGGCAGGGCCGCGATGTCGGCGCCGTCGACGATCACCTTGCCGGAGGAGGGCTTCTCGAGCCCGTTCACCAGGCGGATCAGGGTCGACTTGCCGGCGCCCGAACGGCCGATGACGCCCAGGATCGAACCCTGGGGGACGGCGAGATTGATCTCGCGAAGGGCCGTGACGGGCTGGTCGTCCCGTCCGGGAAACGTCTTGGACACCTTCTCCAGGCGCACGATGGGCTCCGCCGGGATCAGGCGCTGGGCAGTCTGGCCGCCGAGATAGCCGAGAGGGGCGTTCATGAAGTCGCCTTTGCAGTGACGTCGGGGATGTCGAAATGACACATGAAACATCCCGTTCTCTAAGTCAATTGTTTCGTTCGTTAAACAGGACAATCTGTTTTGCCGAACGCAATTGGCCATTTATGTGCCTGTTGCACTTCTCACAAGGCTGCTATCGCATGGGGAGGAGCGAAGTTCCTCCTTTCTTTCGCCACAAGCACGATTGATCCGGCTTCCGAGATGTCCACGGAGCCGGGAACGGGATCTCGGCAGGAGATGTGTATGATCAAGGCGAGCGTTGCGCTGGCACTCGTAGGTTTGGCCGTTCTTCTGGCGTCCCTGTCCGGGGCGGCCGAAGTTCCGTTCTACCTGCCCCTCTCGAGCCTCCTCCTGGCCGGGATCGTGTTCGCAGGCCGGACCATCCCGACCTTCCTGAAGATCTTCGTCGTGATGATCGCGGCGACCCATCTGGTGCTGGTGGCGCTGGTCGTCGGCGCCGCCACGGGGTTGATCACGGGCGATTACACCGGGTACGTGCCGCCGCCCTCTGCGGCGCTGGGCGCGACGGCCTTCGGGGCGATCATCTACGGGCTGTCCTACGTCCCGGTCGTGCGCACCATCTGCCGCATCACCGACCTTTATCTCGACTCGCAGGCGGACAGCGTGATCCGCATCCCCTTCCTCGGCCTCGTGCGGGCGCGGGAGGGCACCATCGGCATCGCGATGATCGGGATCCTCATCGCCATCAACCTCGCCCAGGTCGCGCTGAACGTCCGCCTCAGCTTCTTCTCGCGCGACATGTTCAACGCGCTCGAGGCCAAGGACGCGGCAGCCTTCTGGTATCAGCTCTTCGTCATCTTCACGCCGCTGGCGGCCGTGTTCGTGGCCATGGCCCTGACCGAGGTGCTGCTGCAGAACGTGCTCTCCATCCGCTGGCGCGCCTTCCTCAACACCTATTACCTTCGCGAGTGGCTCGGCGACGGAACGCATTACCGGATGCAGATCATGGGCCGCGGCGCGGACAACCCGGACCAGCGCATCTCGGAGGATCTGCGCAAGTTCGTCGAGAGCACCTATTCCCTGTCCGTCGGCCTGATGAATCAGGCCGCGACCCTGGTGTCGTTCGTGGCGATCCTCTGGACCATCTCGGCCGGCTTCACCTTCCCGGGGACGAGCGTGGAAGTGCCGGGTCTGCTCGTCTGGGTCTGCGCGGCCTACGCCATCCTCGGCACCTGGGTGACTCACCTCATCGGCCGGCCGCTGATCGCGCTCAACTTCGAACAGGAGCGCGTGGAGGCGAATTACCGCTTCTCCCTGGCGCGCCTGCGCGAATACACGGAGCAGGTCGCCCTTCTGTCCGGCGAGACGGCCGAGCGGGAAGGCCTCGGCCGGCGGTTCGGTCAGATCGTCGACAACTACATGCGGATCGTGTTCCGCCTCATCAAGCTGAACACCTTCACGTCGGCCTATTTCCAGGCCAACGTGGTGGTGCCCTACATCCTGACCGCGCCGTATTACTTCATCGGCAAGATCTCCCTCGGCCAGATGCAGCAGGTGGTCGGGGCGTTCTCGCGGGTGGAATCGGCGCTGACCTATTTCATCACGATCTATACCACGCTCGCCGACTACAAGGCCGTGCTCGACCGTCTCACCACCTTCGAGGGCGCGATCGCCTCGGCCCAGCGCGTCGGGGGCGAGAGCAAGCTGGCCGTCACCGAAGCGCCCGGGCGGGACCTGCGCCTGGAGGACCTGGACGTGCGTCTGCCCGACGGCAGCGCTCTGATGCATACGGACGGGCTGGCCTTCCACCCGGGCGAACGCACCCTGATGACCGGGCCGTCCGGCTCCGGCAAGTCCACCCTGTTCCGCGCCATTGCGGGCATCTGGCCCTTCGGCGAGGGGCAGGTGCTGGTCCCCGAGGGACAGACCATGATGCTCCTGCCGCAGCGGCCCTACATCCCCATCGGGACCCTGCGCGAGGCGGTGACCTATCCCGGCCGGGCGGAATCCTACGACGACGTCCAGATCGCCGAGGCCCTGCGCTCGGCCCGGCTGCCGCAGATCGCCGAGCGGCTCGACGACGACCGCAACTGGGCTCAAACCCTGTCGCTCGGCGAGCAGCAGCGCCTCGCCGTCGCCCGGGCGCTTCTCGCCAAGCCCGACTGGCTCTTCCTCGACGAGGCGACCGCCGCGCTCGACGAACCCACGGAAGGCGAGATCTATCGGATCATCAAGGACAAGCTGCCGGACACGACGGTGGTGTCCATCGGTCATCGCTCGACGCTCGCGGCCTACCACGACCGTCGGATCGACATGAAGAAGACCGATGGCGGCCTCTCGACCCCGGTCGATCTGCGCCAGGCCGAGCCCGCGGAATAGGAGAGGCTTTCAGCCATCCCCATGGCATCGCCGGCCTTGCCCCGGCCATGACGGGGTGGATGACACTCCGCGGCCGTCCGCCGGGTCCAGAAACGAAAACGGCCGGCTCGCGCCGGCCGTTGTCGTTCAAACCCGAGAGCAGGTTAAAGAGACCGCTCCAGGATCAGCCGTCCGCCGTTCTGGGTCTGGATGATCAGGTTGCGGCCCTGGATATCCCACTTGCCCGAGGAGCGGAGCGCCACGAGGAAGGCCTGCTCGATGGCCATGGCGGCCTTGTCGCAGCTCTTCTTCGTCAGGGCGAAGGGGCCGACCGCGAGACCCTGCTCGCGCAGGGGATAGGCCGCCGTGGCATAGGTGTTGCAGCCGCCGAAGCCCGTCGCCCGAAGCTGATCGTCGAGCTTGAAGCTCGGACGGTCTCCGGTGAACGGCTTGCCGTTCAGGCTCACGGCCACCCAGGAGGAGTTCAGGGGGAAGATCTTGCCGCCGTCTCCCGGCTGCGGCACCTTCGGATCCACCTGGCGCGTCGGGCCGACCGGCCGGCCGAGGGTCGTCGCTGCCGACTGGGCATGAGCTCCCGAGACGGCGGCGAGAGCCACCACAAATGTCGCAAGTCGAAGTGCGTTCATCGGAACCTCTTCACGCAAAAAACGCCCGGACCATAAGTGGCCTCGAGCCCCGAGGCAACGCCCAAGGTGATGTTGTCCTATCCATCCGTGAGGAAACATGCTTCAGCCAATTCGCCGCAGGAGGCGCTCGGTGAGGGCGTTGGTCGGACGGAACAGGTAGTCGAACGCCCGGACCGAGATGTCCTGGGCGCCGATGCCCTGGAGGGCCGCCACGATCTCGAACACCGTCGCGGCCCGGCAATGCAGCACGACCTCGCGGCCGAGTGCGTTGCCATAGGGGAGGGATGCGCCGTGATCCCTGGCCAGCGCCACGAGTGCCGCGCCCCGGGCCGGGTCGAGGGCCGCCCGCACCTCGCGGCTCGTTCTGGCCTCTTCCTCGGCGGCGATGCGCGTCAGAACGGCCGTGGCCGCAATCCGCGCCCGGTCCGTCCAGGGGGCGCGGGCCGAGGCCACCAGATTGGCCTCGGAGCGCAGCATCACCCCGTCGTCCAGGATCTTGAGGGCGTTGGCGGCCAGCGTCGCGCCTGTCGTGGTGATGTCGACGATCAGCTCCGCGGAGCCCGCGCCCGGGGCGCCCTCGGTGGCGCCGAGGCTCTCGACGATCCGGTAATCCGCCACGCCCTTCTCGGCGAAGAAGCGGCGGGTGAGGTTCACGTACTTGGTCGCCACCCGCATCTTGTAGCCGTGGCGGGCGCGAAGATCGGCCGCCACCTCGTCGAGGTCGGCCATGGTGCGCACGTCGATCCAGGCCTGCGGCACGGCGACGACCACGTTGGCATGGCCGAAACCCAGCGGGGTGAGCAGTTCGACGGCCTCGTCCGCGTCGGCGACCTGCTCGCGGATCAGGTCCTCGCCGGTGATGCCGAGATGGGCGGTGCCGCTGGCGAGCTGGCTCACGATCTCGGACGCCGACAGGAACGCGACCTCGACGTCCGGAACGCCCGCGAGCGTGCCGCGGTAGTCGCGCGCCCCGCGGGACTGGGTGAAGACGAGGCCGGCGCGGGCGAAGAACGCGGCGGCGTTCTCCTGCAGGCGTCCCTTGGACGGGACGGCCAGGATGAGAGGGGAATCGGTCATCAGGGTGTTCCCACGATACGGTCGAGCCAGAACGAGCAGCCCACCGCCGGGATCGGGGCTTCGGCTCCCAGATGTTCGAGCAGGCGGTCGTAGCGGCCGCCGCCCACCACGGGCTTGCCGTCGCCGCGGCGCGGGTCCTGCACTTCGAAGATGAACCCCGTGTAGTAATCGAGATTGCGCGCGAAGGTCGCGGAGAACGAGAAGGCGCTCACGTCGAGCCCCCGCGCGGCCATGAAGCCGGTGCGCTCCTCGAAGGTCGCGAGCGCGCCGCTGAGGTCGAGGCCGGCCTCCCTGGCGAGGCTCCGGACCGCGTGGGCCGCATGGTCCGGATCGCCCGCAACGGTGAGGTAGCGCTCCAGGATCTGCCGCGCCTCCTCGGCCAGGCCGGTCCGGTTCGCCGCGCGCGCCAGGAAGCGTTCGGCGATCTCGCCCGCGCTGCGTCCGCCGACACGGGCGATGCCGGCAATCGACAGGATGTCCTCCACGAAGGCCTTGGCCGCCTGGGGAGCCTGCCCCTCGATGGCCGCGAGCAGGCCCGCATGCTCCTGGGCGCCCGATCCGTCGGGCTCGCCGAGGCTCGCCAGCCCCTGGCCCGACACGATGGCGCGGATCACCCGGCGCTTGGCGGCCGGCGCCACTCCGAGGGCATCGATCAGCGCATGGAGAAGCCCCATGTCGCCGAGCTTGACGATCGGGGCGGGGCCGCCGAACTGCCTGAGCCCGTCCAGGGCCAGGGCGAGGATCTCCGCGTCGACGGCCGAGACATCCGGCCGGCCGATGGACTCGAGCCCCGCCTGCAGGAACTCGCCGCTTTCGCCCGGGCGCATCCGGAAGACCGGCCCGCCATAGGAATAGCCGGAGGGCTGGGCGCCATGGTGGAAGAGGTGCTGAAGGCAAACCGGGATCGTGTATTCGGGCCGCAGGCACAGCTCCGCCCCGGAGGCGTCCTGCGTCACGAACATGCGGCGCCGGATATCCTCGCCGGACAGGTCGATGAACACGTCCGCCGGCTGCAGCACCGGCGGCTCGATCCGCGCATAGCCCTCGCGCTCGAAGAGCGCGGTCAGCGCGACAATGGCATCCGTCTCCGTCACTGGTCTTGCCCAATCCTTGTATCGGCATGCTCTCTAGCAATGCCGGGCCGGGAAGGCGATTGTTTTCGACGGGAACGGTGAATGCCTGGGCGAGGATCCGGCATCGGCTGCGGAGGGGGATCCGTCCCTGCGCGCCCTCGCCGGGCCTGTTCCTGCGGTGCCGATCGCAATGACCCCGCGCTCGGACAGGCGGGATGGCCGGCACGAGGCCGGCCATGACGGGGTGAGACGGCGCGACGGTCCGGGGCTTACTGCTTGTCGGCGGGGTCGGACTTCGCCTTGCTGGTCCGGCTCTTGCTGGTGCCGCTGGAGCGCTGGACGTACTTGACCTTCTTGGGCTCCTGCTTGTCGCCTTCCTCTCCGACGAGGCTGGCGGGCAGGAAGTGGCGGGCGGCCTCCGTGACCACGCCGGCGACGGCGCCTGCCGCCGTCTGGGTCAGGTCGGCGCCCTGCGCGCCGGCATTCACCGCGGCGGCTCCGGCCTTCTTGGCGGTACGTGTCCTGGTCAGGGCGGCCGCCGCGGCACCGGCGGCCGCGATGAGCGCGTCGGCGAGAATCTCGCGGCCGAGATCCGTGTTGATCAGGTCCATGAGGCCGGACTTCTTGGCCGTCTTCGCCAGTTTGGTGCCGGCGCCTTTGCCGGATCCCTTCTTCGATTTCGCAGTGCTTTTCTTGTCCTTGTCCTTCGGCATCTTCATCTCCTGATGGTCAAGCTTGGGAGACAACCCCTATGAAACCACAGGGGTTCCCGAAAGGCCAAGCTTATCCGAAATGGCGGTCGAGAACCTCGCGCACCGCCCTGACGAGATCCGCCTCGGGCACGGAGAACTGGGCCGGACGGGCCGCTTTCCACTCCTCGTTCGACGCGATCGCCTGGGCCGCCTTGGCGCCCTCGATGAGGTCCTTGATCTCGACCTCGCCGCGCTCGCGCTCGTTGGAGCCCTGGATCACCACGCAGGGGCTGTGGCGCCGGTCGGCATATTTCATCTGCGCCTTCATGCCCGAGGAGCCGAGATAGAGCTCGGCCCGGACGCCCGCCTGGCGCAGGGTCGAGACCATGCGCTGGTAGGCGGCGATCTGGTCCCGATCCATGACGAGCACCACGACGGGTCCCGGCTTCTCGGCCCCGGACACGATGGGGCTCTTCACCATCTGCAGGGCCGAGAGGAGGCGGGAGACCCCGATGGAGAAGCCGGTCGCCGGCACCGGCTCGGAGCGGAAGCGGCCCACGAGGCCGTCATAGCGCCCGCCGCCGCCCACCGAGCCGAAGCGCACGGGGCGCCCGTCCTCGTCCTGGACCTGGAACGTCAGTTCCGCCTCGTAGACGGGTCCCGTATAGTATTCGAGGCCGCGCACCACGGAGGGGTCGATCGTCACCCGGTCCTCGTAGCCGGACGAGGCGACCAGAGCGGCGATCTCCGCCAGTTCGGTCGCGCCTTCGAGGCCGCGGTCCGATGTGCCGACCACCCGGCGCAGGTTCTCGACCGTCGCCGCGTTGTCGGCGCCCTTGGCGTCCGTGAAGGCGAGCACACGGGCGATGGCGTCGGGATCGAGGCCCGCGCCCTTCGTGAAGTCGCCGCTCTCGTCCTTGCGGCCGGCGCCGAGGAGCTGGCCGACGCCCTCCGGGCCGAGGCGGTCGAGCTTGTCGATGGCGCGCAGCACCGTCAGGCGCTGGCCCGCCTTGTCCTCGCCGCCGAGGCCGATGGCCTCGAGCACGCCGTCGAGCACCTTGCGGTTGTTGATCTTGATGATGAAGTCGCCGCGCTTGAGACCAAGCTTCTCCATGGTGTCGGCGGCCATCATGCAGATCTCGGCATCGGCCGCCACGGAGGCGGCCCCGACCGTGTCGGCGTCGAACTGCATGAACTGGCGGAAGCGCCCGGGACCCGGCTTCTCGTTGCGGAACACCCAGCCGACCCGGTAGCTTCGATAGGGCTTGGGCAGGGCGTCGAAATTCTCCGCCACGTAGCGGGCCAGCGGCGCGGTCAGGTCGTAGCGCAGGGACAGCCACTGCTCGTCGTCGTCCTGGAACGAGAACACGCCCTCGTTGGGTCGGTCCTGATCCGGCAGGAACTTGCCGAGAGCGTCGGTGTACTCGACGAAAGGCGTCTCGACGCCCTCGAAGCCGTAGAGCTCGTAGGACTCGCGGATCGCCGCGAGCATGCGCTCGGTGGCGGAAAGATCGGCAGGGGTGCGATCGGCAAAGCCGCGCGGGGCGCGGGCCTTGATCTTGTCGGCCTTGGACATGGTTTCTTACAGCAGCCGTTGGATTGGAAAGAGCGTGCTGCGGTCACTACTCCCTGGAGCGAGGCCGGGCAAGGGTTCTTGCCGGGCGGGCAGGGGCGGCGGTCACGGCGGGGCCCGCGTGGCGCATCGCGCTGCTTCGAGATGCCATGCCTTTCCGTGCCGAGCCGCCTGGTCCCTGTCATCACCGGGCTTGTCCCGGTGATCCCGATGCGGTGAGGCTCAGCGCTTGTCTTCATCGGGATGGCCGGGACAAGCCCGGCCATGACGTGCGGAGGGGTGTCATCACCGCCTCATACCACCCTCCCCGTCATCACCGGGCTCGTCCCGGTGATCTCGATTGTCTGAGGCGCCGCGCTTCTCCGTATCGGGATGGCCGGCACAAGGCCGGCCATGACGTGCGGAGGGTGGCCATGACGGGTCGATTGAACGCCCGGCGGGGAAGAACGAAAACGCTCGAGGCCGGCATGGGGCCGGCCTTGAGTCGACCGGGATCAGGCGACCGCCTTGATCACCTTGGTCAGCTTGTCGACGATCTCGCCGATCTGCTCCTCGGTGATGATGAGGGGCGGGGAGAGGGCGATGGTGTCGCCCGTGATGCGCATCATCAGGCCGTATTCCTGGAAGCCGCGGTCCATGGCCTCGAAGGCGCGCCTGCCGACAGCGTCCGGCCGGGATGCGAGGTCGATGGCGCCCACGAGGCCGATGGTGCGGATGTCGAGCACGTTCGGCAGGTCCTTCAGGGAATGGATCGCATCGGCCCAGACCGGCTCCAGCGCCTTGGCGCGCTCGAACAGCTTCTCGTCCCGGTAGATGTCCTGGGTGGCGAGGGCCGCCGCGCAGGCGAGCGGATGGCCCGAATAGGTGTAGCCGTGAAACAGTTCGATCATGTGGTCGGGGCCGTTCATGAAGGTGTTGTACAGGCCCTCGCGCACCAGCACGCCGCCCATGGGCACCGTGCCCGAATTCACCCCCTTGGCGAAGGTAATCATGTCGGGCACCACGCCGTAGCGCTCGGCCGCGAAGGCCGTGCCGAGGCGGCCGAAGCCCGAGATCACCTCGTCGAAGATGAGCAGGATGCCGTGCTTGTCGCAGATCTCGCGCAGGCGCTTGAGATAGCCCTTCGGCGGCGGCAGGACGCCCGTGGAGCCGGCCATCGGCTCGACGATCACGGCCGCGATGGTCGAGGCGTCGTGGAGGGCCACGATGCGCTCCAGCTCGTCGGCGAGATGCGCGCCCCATTCCGGCTCGCCCCGGGAGAAGGCCTGCTCGGCCCGGTTGTAGGTGTGCGGCAGATGGTCGACGCCCGCCAGCAGGCTGCCGAAGAACTGGCGGTTCTTGACGATGCCGCCGACCGAGATGCCGCCGAACCCGACGCCGTGATAGCCGCGCTCGCGCCCGATGAGGCGCGTCTTGCTGCCCTGGCCCTTCACGTTCCAGTAGGCGAGGGCCACCTTGAGCGCCGTGTCGACCGCCTCGGAGCCCGAGTTGCAGAAGAACACGTGGTTGAGATCGCCCGGCGCGAGCTGGGCGAGGCGCGACGCGAGGGCGAAGCCGCCCGCATGGCCGAACTGGAAGGCGGGCGAATAGTCGAGTTCCTGCGCCTGGGCCTGGATGGCCGCCGTGATCTCGTCGCGGTTATGGCCGGCATTGCAGCACCAGAGGCCGGCGGCGCCGTCGATCACCTCCCGGCCGTCCGGAGTGTAGTAGTACATGCCCTTGGCGCGGGCAATCATCCGGGGGCGCTGCTTGAAGGAGCGGTTGGCCGTGAACGGAAGCCACCAGGCATCCAGGTCGTTGGGTGCGACGAGGTCGTTGGCGGCTCTGGAGGTCTGTGCGGTCATCATGGTCCCCGATGGTGTCTGGCTGGCCGGGAACCTAGCAGCCGTTTCGGGGCGCCGCAAAAAGAACTTTGGGCGGAGCCATGAGCCTGGCGCAGCCCTCGGCTCAGCCCGTCATGGCGCGGGCTTCGTAGCCGGCGGCGTCGAGGGCGCGCGCCACCTCGACGCTCTGCGCCGTGGTGGTGACATGCACGCGGCCGTGATCGAGGTCCACGTCGACCCTCGCCCCGGGATCGAGGCGCTGGATCGCCCGGGTGACCGAATTGACGCATCCCTGGCAGGTCATTCCATCCACCTGCATGAGCAGGTCCTTGCGCGGTTCTTCCATCGGATCGGTCCTTTCATCGGCCCTGACGGGATGGCCGACATCATGGGCGGGCAACGCCGGAATGCGTAAAAATGTCCATTGCGGGAATGCGAAACTTGCCCCGCGAATCGCGCTGATTCATTGTCTGTTAACACACTGATTCGCGCATATTCGCCGAGCCAGGGGAGCGGGGGCACCCATGGTGACGAACAAGAAAAACACTTCAGTCCTGCGGGACAGGAAGGCGGCGCTGCTCGCCTTCGCGCCGGCCATCCTGACGGCTGCCGCCTCGGCCACCATGCCGATGGAGGCGGGGCTCGTCCTGCCGGTTTTCGGCTTTCTGGTCATGACCGTCTTCTTCGGTCTCGTCGTCCTGTGGTGGCAGGCCGAAGCGGAGCGGCAGGCGCTGGCGATGCGATTCGCGGGCGCTCCGGCGGACGGACAGGTTCCGCCTGCGCCGCTGGTCCTGCGTTCGCCGGGGCCGGCGGTCGGCCCGGCGGCCGTTCTGCGCGAACTGGCCCGGTCGGCCGACCCCGCGATGGAGCCGCCGCCGCAGGCCCGCCCCCAGGGGGTCCGCTTCCCCGAACCGTCCCTGCTGCCGTCGATGCGCAGCCCGTCGACCGAAGAGGTCGGCCGGATGAGGCTGGTGGCCCAGGCCTTCGAGGCCGACCGGATCGAGCTGCACCTGCAGCCGGTCGTATCTCTGCCGCAGCTCAAGATCCGCTTCTACGAGGCGCTGGCGCGGCTGCGCCTGGCCGATGGAACGCTCCTCGGGCCGGCGGACTTCCTGCCGATCCTCGAAGCCTCCGGACGCGCGGCGGATTTCGACCGCCGGGTCCTGATGCGTGCCATGGCGGTCGCGCGCCATCTCGTCGCCCGCGGCAGCGAAGCCATCGTGAGCGTGAACCTGACCGCCCATGCGGTCGCCGAGCCGGGCTTCCTGTGGTCGCTCGCGGGGCTCGTCGACGCCAGCCCGGACCTGCTCGGCAAGATCGTCCTGGAACTGCCCCAGCACAGCTGGCGCCACCTCGACGCCGATCACAGGGCTGCGCTCTCCGCCCTGCGCGAGCGGGGCGTTCCGTTCTCCCTCGACCGCGCCGCCGACCTGCGGTTCGATCCCGTGGCCCTGGGCGACCTCGGCATCCGCTTCATGAAGCTGCCGGCCGATCTCATGATCAAGGCGGCCGAGCAGACGGACGGCCGCTATGCCGGGCCGGAGCTGGACGTGCGCGACTTCGCCCCGGCCCTGCGCCGCCAGGGCATCCGGCTCATCGCCGAGCGGGTCGACCAGGACGGGATGGTTCCGGTCCTCTGCGATCTCGGCGTGCCGCTGGGGCAGGGCTTCGCCTTCGCGGCCCCGCGTCCGGTCAAGCCGGAGATCGCCGGCGACCAGGCGGCCCCGCAGCCCTTCGGCCTGGAGCCTGCGCCGGCCCTTCTGCGGCGCACCGGTTGACTTGAGCGGCGCAAGGGCCTACCCGCCCGGTCTCAGAGCACAAGCATCGCTCCTGACAGCGCATTCCACTGTCAGGAGCGATGCCGATTATCGAAGTGCACATCGTTCGGCGCGGTGCGGGGGGGGGGCGGGCGCGGGGGCCCCCGGGCCCGGCGGGTGTG
>NZ_JAMXFJ010000001.1:215858-584767 GCF_025460805.1 Microvirga sesbaniae
ATGCCGATTCCCTATGTGCACACCGTTCGGCGCGGACCGGCAGGGCCGCGTCAGCGGCCCTCACGGTCCGCACGATGTGCCAGGGAGACCTCATGACCGCTCCGTCCCGTCCCGTCCACGTCGAGGGCCTGCAGCCTCTCGCCGACAACTACGATCTCGTCCTGTGCGACGTCTGGGGCGTGCTCCACAACGGGGTCAAGGCCTACGAGGCGGCCAGCGATGCGCTCACCCGGTTCCGCGCCAACGGCGGACGGGTCGTCCTCGTGTCCAACGCGCCCCGGCCCGGGGCCTCCGTCGGAACGCAGCTCGACGGCTTCGGCGTGCCCCGCACGGCCTATGACGCCATCGTCACCTCCGGAGACCTGACGCGGCTCGCCATCGCGGAGCGCATCGACAGGATCGTCCACCATATCGGGCCGCCCCGGGACATGCCGATCTACGGCGGGCTCGACGTGCGCTTCGGCTCCATCGACGAGGCCGATTACGTGGTCTGCTCGGGCTTCGACAACGACGAGGAGGAGACGGTCGAGGACTACCGGCCGCAGCTCGAGGCCATGCGGCGCCGGCAGCTGCTCATGGTCTGCGCCAATCCGGACCTCATCGTGGAGCGCGGCAGCATGATCCTGCCCTGCGCGGGAACGATCGCGCTCGCCTACGAGGAGATGGGCGGCGAGGTCTTCTATGCGGGCAAGCCGCATAGTCCCGTCTACGACCGGGCGCTCGCTGTCGGGGCGGAAATCGCCGGACGTTCCATCCCGAAGGAGAAGGTGCTCGCCGTCGGCGACGCGATCCGCACGGACATCGCGGGCGCGGCGGGTTACGGCATCGACTCGCTCATGATCGCCCGCGGCATCCACGCCGAGGAACTGGGCCTCCACAACGGAGGCCTCGTCTCGGACCATGTGCAGGACTGGGTCGACCGTCAGCCGGTCCGGCCGACGGCCTTCACGGAAGTCCTGTCCTGGTAGAGCGCGACAGGACGTGAGACTGTCATCACCGGGATTGTCCCGGTGATCCCGCTTCCGTGAGGCGTTGCGCCCTTCCCATCGGGATGGCCGGCGAGAGGCGGGTGATGACCGGCCGGCCATGACGCCGGAGGGCGGGCCATCGTCCGTGAACCCCGCCGGGTTGAATCGAAAGCGCCTCCCTTGACCCGCAGGCCGGTTTTCGACAGGGTCGCGCCCGCACCCATATCCGCCCGATGAGTTCCGAGGTCTCTCTCCCGATGCCCACCCCGTTCGCGATCTGCCGCGATGGCGAGCCCGTGCCCGAGAGCCTCGTGGGAGCCGTAGCGGCCATCGGCAATTTCGACGGCGTGCACCGGGGACACCGGCATCTCCTGACGATGGCCCAGACCAGCGGCCGTCCGTCCGCCGTCGTCACCTTCGAGCCTCATCCGCGCACCTTCTTCCAGCCCGACAGGCCGCTCTTCCGCCTGACGCCCGAGCCGGTGAAGCTCGCGATCTTCGAGCGACTGGGCCTCGACGGGGTCTTCCAGCGGCACTTCAGCGGCGGCCTCGCGGCCCTGACGGCGGCGGGTTTCGTCGATCTGCTGGCGCGGGACCTCCGGCTCTCGGGCGTGGTGATCGGCCACGATTTCCATTTCGGCCGCGGGCGCGAGGGCAATCCGGCCCGGATGGCGGAGCTGTGCCGGGAGCGCGGGCTCGATTGTCTGGTCGCGCCTGCGATCGTCGAGGGGACGGAGCCGGTCTCCTCCAGCGCCATCCGGGCGGCCCTGGAGGCGGGCGACATCGCCACGGCCAACCGGCTTCTCGGCTACCGCTGGTTCGTGCAGGCGCAGGTGCGCCACGGCGACAAGCGCGGCCGGGAGCTCGGCTACCCTACCGCCAACATGCGGCTTCCCGACGATTGCCGTCTCCGCCACGGGATCTACGCGGTCAGGGCCAGCGTGGCGGGCCGGCCGGTCGACGGCGTCGCAAGCTTCGGCCGCAGGCCCACCTTCGACAACGGCGCCCCGCTCCTCGAGGTGCACCTGTTCGATTTTTCCGGGGATCTGTACGGGCAAACCCTGGACGTTGAGTTCGTCGGCTGGATCCGAGGCGAGGAACGCTTCGACGGCATCGAGGCGCTGATCGCCCGGATGGATCGGGATTCGGTCGAGGCGAAGCGGATGCTGGCCGCGGACAGGACGGTCTCGATGATCGGCTGATCGTTCGACGCGGTGCCGGAGGCTCACGATGATCTGACGCAGCTCACCGAAGCGTCCCAAGAACCAACCATGTCATGGCCGGGCTTGTCCCGGCCTTCCCGATCCTCGTTTCGTTCCTTCCGGCGCGATCCCGCTTCACGCGGCAGGCTTGAGCCCCTGTGCGGCCATGGCGTAGCCGCCCATGGCACCGTCGACGAAGTGGATATGGTCGCTGCGGGTCGCCGAAGGCACGAAGCAGGTCATGAGGGCGGCCTCCTGCCGGTGCAGGCCGTAATGGGCGATCCCCGTCCGCCGCGCCTCCGAGAGCAGGGCTTCGAGCCGGTCGGCGAGCGCCGGGGTGCAGTCGAGGGTCATGCGCAGGCCGTCGTCGAACTTGCGGAAATCCGTGTTCTCGACCAGCTGGCGCCTGTAGCGGACCGGATCGAAGCGGCCGACCTTGAGCCCGAACCGGAAGACCAGGAACGAGATCAGGCGGCGGACCGCCAATTTCCCTAAGGTAAGAAGGCCCGCCCCATCCCGCGAGACGGTTTTCGCCTCGATGCCGAAGCCCCTGAAGGGCGTGGTCAGGGCCGGTCCGTTTTCGGGGAGAGGCCGGCCGGCCTCCTGGCCCTCGGCCAGGGACAGGACCTGTCCGACGAGGGTGTTGAAGGCGTCCGGGCCCGCCGTGGGCTCGGGCAGCAGGATCAGGGACAGGATGACGCCGCGCTGGGGGGTGATCTCGTCGAAGCGGCAGGTCAGCCCGGTCAGATCGGGCAGGGTGCCGGGCGGCGCCGGAGGCACCGCGAAGGCGCCGTCCTTCATCCGCCGCTCGGCATAGGCGAGGCCGCCGCCGGAGAACATGGCGTAGGACACGTCGGGGGAGGCCGCGAAGCGGGCGATCCGCACGTCGTGGCCCTTGGCCCGGATCTCCGCAACCGGAACCATGGCGATGCGCAGCTCGAAGCCGAAGACGTCCCGCACCCAGGCGGCCACGGCGGCCAGCGCCTCGCGGGCGGGACCGGATTGAGAGGCCGGCAGGGCGAAGCTTGCTCCGTCGCCGCCGAACACGAAGGGGAATTCGCTCGTGCCGAGCCTGTTGGCCACAGCCGCGATCACGGAGGCGGCCGCCGTGTTGACCTCCTTGTAGCGCCCGGCCGCGATGGCGCCGGTCGAGCGCACGATGTCGCTGAGGCCCAGCACCCAATCGTCCGGCACGGGCATGTAGAGCCCGGGATCGGTCAATTGGGAGAAATGGTCGAAGACCGGCAGGCGGGCGTAGAAGTCCGCCTCCGCGTGCCGGCCCGTTTCCTGAAGAGGGACGCCCATGGTGGGCGTCAGCCCGCCGCTTCGCCCTCCGGGGCTCCTCGACCCAGCTCGTCCGGGAGCGGGTCGCCTTCGGCCACGAAGCGCATCGACACCGAGTTCATGCAGTAGCGCTCGCCGGTCGGCGGCGGGCCGTCGTTGAACACGTGGCCGAGATGCCCCTCGCAGCGGGCGCAACGGATCTCGGTGCGGACCATGCCGTAGCTCGTGTCCCGCACGAACGCGATGTGCTCGCGGTCGATCGGGTCGAAGAAGCTCGGCCAGCCGGTGCCGGATTCGAACTTGGTGCCCGCGTTGAACAGCGGCAGGCCGCAGAGGCGGCAGCAATAGGTGCCCTTCTCCTTGGCCTCGTTGAAGATGCCGCAGAACGGCCGCTCGGTGCCGTGCTCCAGCAGGACCCGGCGCTCCTCGTCGTCGAGGTTCGCCACCAGGGCGTGCAATTGTTCGCGGCTGGGCGGGGTGAGGTCGAAGCCGGCCTTCGAGCGCCGCTTCTCGTCCACGGGGGAGTGAGCCATTGTTCTTCCTCTCAATCAGCTTGGAGAAACCTTACACCGGAATGGCGTCCAGCGTCTTCGGCTCCTCGATCGAATGCCCGTCAGGGCCGCCCTGAACGCGACGGAGGCCTCGACAGCCGTCCGACGCTGGCGCATGACGGCACCGAGGGGCCTGTGGGCGGCAAGGCCGAGCCACGGATCGAAGGACAGGCCCTCGTCGATGGCGGCCGCTTTGCCGTCGCTCCAGGTCTCCTGAGGCTCAACCGTGATGCGACCGACCGGAATATAGGGACTCGTCTGCTCCGGCCACAAGACGGAGGCATCCTCGACCGGCAGGGGGCGAGGATGCCGCAGCGGATCGGGGCCTGCGAACAGAAGGCCTCACCCAGGCTCTCCCGGCCGCGCGAGAGCGCCGGGACCACCGTCTTGGTCCGGTCGAGCCGGTCGGGGACATGGGAAGGGTTCCATCTTCGAGACGCGGGCCCGTTCGGCCCGCGCGGGGGCAAATCGGAACCGTGGCGATGGTTCCGGGCCGGTGGTCCGGCCGTTCGGCAAACCCATGCGTCTGCGCTTTATTATCCGGCCCGGCGCTGCTAAAAGGCTCGTCATGTCCACGGCTTCCCAGGCTCCGCTGGCCGCCCGCATAGGGGCTGCGCGAATTATCGGCCCGGCTTTCGCATGACCCGCGAAGGTCCGGGATCCTAGCCGTTCGCCTCCGACAGAAGCCCGATGCGCCCGCCTCATTTTACGGGCCACACAAGACCGATTGACCACGATGACCGACAAGCCCGAAAGCGCCGCCCGCGACTATTCCGAAACCCTCTTCCTGCCGCAGACCGAGTTCCCCATGCGGGCCGGCCTGCCGCAACGGGAGCCACTGCTCCTCCAGCGCTGGAACGAGAACCGGCTCTACGAGCGCCTGCGCGAGGTCCAGAAGGGCCGTCCGCGCTTCGTGCTGCATGACGGCCCGCCCTACGCCAACGGCAACATCCATATCGGCCATGCGCTGAACAAGATCCTCAAGGACATGGTGGTCCGCTCCCAGGGCATGCTGGGCTTTGATTCCAACTACGTGCCCGGCTGGGACTGCCATGGCCTGCCGATCGAGTGGAAGATCGAGGAGGAGTACCGAGCAAAGGGCAAGAACAAGGACGACGTGGACATCGTCGAGTTCCGCCGCGAATGCCGGGCCTTCGCCGAGAAGTGGATCGACGTGCAGCGCGAGGAGTTCAAGCGCCTGGGGGTCGAGGGCGACTGGACGAACCCCTACCAGACCATGAGTTACGATGCGGAAGCGCAGATCGCCCGCGAGATCATGAAGTTCGCGGTGAGCGACCAGCTCTATCGCGGCTCCAAGCCGGTCATGTGGTCGTCCGTGGAGAAGACCGCGCTGGCCGAGGCCGAGGTCGAGTACCACGAGAAGACCTCCACGACGATCTGGGTGAAGTTCAGGATCACCAACACGCTGGACGGCGATCTCGACGGCGCGTCCGTGGTCATCTGGACGACCACCCCCTGGACGATCCCGGCGAACCGCGCCATCGCGTATGGCGACACCATCGCCTACGGCCTCTACGAGGTCACGGAGGCGGCGGACGACAACTGGGCCAAGGTGGGCGACCGTCTCGTCATCGCCGACAAGCTCGCGGCCGATGTCTTCGCCACCGCGCGCGTCGCCGAATACAGGCGCGTGAAGGACGTGCTCCCGGTGATGATCGAGCGCTGCGCGCATCCGTTCCGCGGGCTCAAGGGCGCGCATGGCTATTGGGACTTCGGCGTTCCGGTCCTGCCGGCCGACTACGTGACCGACGACGCGGGCACGGGCTTCGTGCACACGGCGCCCGGCCACGGCGCGGACGACTACAACACCTACGTGAAGCACCGCGACGTCTTCGCCGCCTGCGGCACGAGGGAAGTGCCGCACACGGTCTCGCCGGACTCGTCGTATTTCCCCGACGTGCCGTTCTTCGCCGGCGAGCGCATCTACGACGACAAGGGCAAGGATGCCGGCGCCAACGAGGCGGTGATCAAGAAGCTCGTCGAGGTCGGGGCGCTCGTCGCGCGCGGGCGCCTCAAGCACCAGTATCCGCACTCCTGGCGCTCGAAGGGTCCGCTGATCTTCCGCAACACGCCGCAATGGTTCATCTCGATGGACAAGCCGCTCGACGCTCACGGCGACACCCTGCGCCAGCGCGCGCTGCACGGCATCAAGACCGTCGAGTGGGTGCCCGAAACCGGCGAGAACCGCATCACCGGCATGATCGAGAACCGGCCCGACTGGGTGGTCTCGCGCCAGCGCGCCTGGGGTGTGCCGATCGCGGTCTTCGTCCGGAAGGGCACCAACGAGATCCTCAAGGACGAACGCGTCAACGACGCCATCGCGCAAGCCTTCGAGCAGGAGGGCGCGGATGCCTGGTATGCCGATGACGGATCGCGCTTCCTGAAGGCCGGCGGCTACGACCTTGGCGATTTCGACAAGATCAACGACATCCTCGACGTCTGGTTCGATTCCGGCTGCACCCACGCCTTCGCGCTCGAGAAGCGCGAGGACTTGAAGGTGACGCGCAAGGTGGACGGCGGGCCCGACCAGGTCATGTATCTCGAAGGCTCGGACCAGCACCGCGGCTGGTTCCACTCCTCGCTGCTCGAGAGCTGCGGCACGCGCGGCCGCGCGCCCTACGACATCGTCGTCACGCACGGCTTCACCCTCGACGAGCAGGGCCGCAAGATGTCGAAGTCGCTCGGCAACACGGTCGCGCCGCAGAGCATCATCAAGGAATACGGCGCCGACATCCTGCGCCTCTGGACCGCGTCGGTCGATTACTGGGACGATCAGCGCATCGGTCCGGAGATCATCAAGACGACGGCCGAGACCTACCGCAAGCTGCGCAACACGATCCGCTGGATGCTGGGCTCGCTGGCGCATTTCCGCGAGGCCGACACGGTCGCGTTCGACGAGATGCCCGATCTCGAGCGCTTCGTGCTGCACCGCCTGGTCGAACTCGGCGGCGAGGTGCGCGAGGCCTATGGCAACTACGACTACAAGCGCGTGGTCGCGCTGCTGACCTCGTTCATGACCACGGACCTGTCGGCGTTCTATTTCGACATCCGCAAGGACTCGCTCTACTGCGATCCGATCTCCGGCAAGGTGCGCAAGAGCGCCCTCACGGTGATCGACCAGACCTTCCGCTGCGTCGCGGCCTGGATCGCCCCGATCCTCGCCTTCACGGCGGAGGAGTCCTGGCTCGCCCGCTATCCGCAGGCGGAATCGGTGCATCTGGAAACCTTCCCGCAGGTGCCGGCCGAGTGGCGCGACGAGGCGCTCGCCGAACGCTGGGCGAAGGTCCGCCGCGTCCGCCGCGTCGTCACCGGCGCGCTGGAGATCGAGCGCGCGCAGAAGCGCATCGGCGCGAGCCTGGAGGCGGCGCCCGTCGTCCACATCGCCGACGAGAGCCTGTTCCGGGCCGTCCAAGGCCTGGACCTCGCCGAGATCTGCATCACGTCGGGCATCCAGGTGGTGCAGGGCGAAGGCCCGGCCGACGCCTTCCGCCTCGAGGACGTCAAGGGCGTGGCGGTCGTGCCGGCCCTGGCCCAGGGCCGCAAATGCGCCCGCTCCTGGAAGGTCACACCCGATGTCGGGGCCGATCCCGATTACCCGGACGTGACGCCCCGCGACGCGGCGGCCCTGCGCGAATGGGACCAGCTGAAGGCGGCGGCGGAATGAGCAAGCCCGACGATTCCGGCGTGCCGCTGACGGATGCGGGGATGACCCCGCAGGCCGGTTCGCCGCGTTCGCGCCCCGCGAACCGGTCGGGGAGCTCGAAAGGCGGGAGTTCGAAAGGAAGAGGCAGGGGCCGGGCGGTCCAGAAGGGCCTGTCGGCCGCCGCCGTCCTGGGCTTCACGGCGGCCCTGCTCACCCTGGTGCTCGATCAGGCCACCAAGCTCTATACCCTGTTCGTCTACGATCTGCCGGTGAGGGAGCCGGTCGCGTTCGCTCCCTTCGTCAACCTGATCGTGGTGTGGAACCGGGGCATTTCCTACGGTCTGTTCCAGCAGAACTCGGAGATCGGCCGCTGGGGGCTGATCGTCATCTCGATCCTGGCCGCCATCGGCCTGTCGTTCTGGATCCGGCGCACCACGGCCAAGCTTCTGGCCGCGTCCCTCGGCCTGATCGTCGGCGGGGCGATCGGGAACGTCATCGACCGGCTGGCCTACGGGGCCGTGTTCGATTTCATCCAGATCCATGTGGGAACCTGGTCCTGGTACGTGTTCAACGTGGCCGATGCCGCCATCGTTGCGGGGGTGGTTGGTTTGCTTTATGACTCCTTCGTCCTGGAGGGGCGGCGGGCGAAATAACGATATTTTGTGGCGCCGTTTGCCATATGTTCGCCAGAATGAGCGATCAGGCCTTCCGGCCACAATGAGAAACGAATGGTGGGTGCCATGAAGGGAATGAAAATCATAGGCCGCGCGGGGGCCTTGGCGCTTCTGATCGCCGCCACCGGCGCTTCGGCCGAGGAAGGCGAGGCCGTGAAGAGCATCCTCGGCGCCATCGGCATCATTCCCAAGGAGAAGGCCCCCATCACCTACAACGAGCGCGCGCCGCTCGTGCTTCCGCCCAAGATGGATCTGCCGGCCCCGGTCGCGAGCAGCGGTGCCGAGGCGCGCAACGCCAACTGGCCCAAGGATCCGGACGTGGCGGCCCGCCGCAAGGCCGCGGCCGAAGCCCGCATGCCCTACACCAGTTCCGAACTCTACAAGAACACGGAAGGCAAGCGTCTCTCCATCGAGGAGATGCGCGCCGGACGCAATCCCAACGCCGTGGCCGCCGGCCCGCAATACCCGGTCGGCCGGCAGGCCGATATCGCCCGCATGAGCCCCGACGAGCTGCGCGCCTTCTCCAAGGAGGACAAGCCGCAGCTCGAAGGCAACGGCCTCGACCGGCGCTATCTCAGCGATCCTCCGGGCGATCTGCTCAAGGCCCAGGGCGGCCGCCGCATCAAGGCCACGGCCGATCCGATCGTGTCCGGCGATCCCGACAGCCCGTCGGCCTATCTCCGCCAGCAGCAGAGCAGGCAGTAAGCATTGTCTCCTCCTTCCTTCCTTCAGGCGAACGGATCGACCCGTTCGCCTGAAACCGTTATGGGGCCATCAAAAGCCAAGCCTGCTCCGACACTTCCGGACAATTCGCGCCGCACAGGAAAGATCAGCGGCTTCGCTTGCATAGCCTCCTAATTTGACTATCCCGTAGGAACCACCCTGCGAAACGCATTGATGTCGCCAAGGTTGAAACGTCATGGACACCGCCTCAAAGCCCCTTCTTCGCGCTGACGCCGCCTCCTTCGGGCGGACGGAAGGCAGTGGCCCGAACCTGTCCTCCTTCACGCTCGACAATGGTCTCGACGTCGTGGTCATCCCGGACCGCCGGGTCCCTGTGGTCACGCATATGATCTGGTACCGCAACGGTTCGGCCGATGATCCGCTCGGACAGTCGGGCATCGCGCATTTCCTCGAGCATCTGATGTTCAAGGGCACGGAGAAGCACCCGGCCGGGGAGTTCTCGAAGGTGGTCTCGGGCCTCGGCGGTCAGGAGAATGCGTTCACGTCCTTCGACTACACGGCCTATTTCCAGCGCGTCGCCCGCGAGAACCTCAAGACCATGATGGAGTTCGAGGCCGACCGCATGACGAACCTCCTCCTGGAGGAATCCGTCATCGCGCCCGAGCGCGACGTGGTGCTCGAAGAGCGCCGCATGCGCGTCGAGACCGATCCGTCGGCGCAGCTCTCCGAAGCGATGGCGGCTTCCCTGTTCGTGCATCACCCCTACGGCATTCCGATCATCGGCTGGATGCACGAGATCGAGACGCTCAACCGCGATCATGCGCTCGACTATTATCGCCGCTTCTACACGCCCGAGAACGGCATTCTGGTCGTGGCGGGCGACGTTAGCGAGGACGAGGTGCGCCGGCTGGCCGACGCCACCTACGGCTGCATCGCCCCGCAGGGCAAGCGTCCGGTCCGGATGCGTCCGCGCGAGCCCGAGCCCGTGGCGGCGCGCCACATCACCGTGGCCGATCCGAAGGTCGAGCAGCCGACCATGCAGCGGCTCTACCTCGTACCGTCCTGCCGCACGGCCTCGCAGCGCGACTGCTACTCGCTCGAGCTTCTCGCCGAGGTGATCGGCGGCGGGCCGACCTCGTATCTCTACCGCAAGCTCGTGATGGAGCGCGGCATCGCCGTGAACGCCGGCGCCTGGTACATGTCCTCCGCCATGGAGGATACGCGCTTCTGCGTCTATGCCGTGCCGGCCGAAGGCGTGTCGCTGCAGGCGCTGGAAGAGGCCGTCGATCAGGTGCTCAAGACCATTCCGGCCGAGGCGCTCGACGGGGATTCCATCGAACGCGCCAAGACGCGCCTCGTGGCCGAGACGATCTATTCCACCGACAGCCAATCCTCGCTCGCCCGCATCTACGGCTCGGCGCTCGCCATCGGCGAGACCATCGAGGAGGTGCGCCGCTGGCCGGTCGAGATCGAAACCATCCAGAAGGACGATCTCGCCTCCGCGGCCGAGCGCTATCTCATTCCCCGCCGTTCCGTGACGGGCTATCTGCAGAAGCCGGTCTCCTAAAAAGCCCGCCTGCACAAGAACCGAGGTGCCCATGACAGCTTCTGTCGAAACCATGTCCTCGTCTCCGACCACGGTGAAGGCGCTGACCTCCGCCCGTGGGGTCGAGGCATGGCACGTCGAGTCCGACGTGGTTCCGCTGATCGCCGTTTCCTTCATCTTCGAGGGGGGCTCGGCGCACGATCCCGCGGACAAGCCCGGCGTGGCGCAGATGCTCGCGCGCCTGCTCGACGAAGGAGCCGGCGAGTACGATTCCGACGCCTTCCAGGAGCGCCTGGCGGCCCATGCCATCGAGCTGTCGTTCAATGCGGGCAACGACGCCCTCGGCGGCTCCCTGAAGACGCTGGTCAAGCACGCGGACGAAGCCTTCGATCTGCTGCGGCTCGCCTTGACCGAACCGCGCTTCGACCAGGATGCCATCGAGCGCGTGCGCGCCCAGACCATCGCGGGCCTGAAGTACCAGCAGAACGATCCGGGCGTCATGGCGACGCGCCGCTTCTTCGAGGAGGGCTTCTCCGGCCATCCCTACGGGCGTCCAACCTCGGGCACGCCCGAGAGCGTCGCGGCGATCACCCGCGACGATCTCGTCGCCATGCACAAGGCCATCATCGCCCGCGGCCGCGTCAAGATCGCCGTGGTGGGCGCCATCGGCGGCGACGACCTCTCCGCTCTGCTCGACAAGGTGTTCGGCTTCCTGCCGGAAGCCCCGGCCCTCGGCCTCATCGAGACCGCCTCGCTGCAGAAGCTCGGAACGCGCATCGTTGTCGATCTCGACGTGCCCCAATCGGTCATCCGCTTCGGCATGAACGGCATCGCCTGGCGCGATCCGGGCTTCATCCCGGCCTATGTGCTCAACCACATCCTCGGCGGCGGCGCGTTCACCTCGCGCCTGTTCCAGGAAGTGCGCGAGAAGCGCGGCCTCGCCTACAGCGTCGGCACCTCCCTCGTGAGCTACCGTTCGGCCAGCATGACCTGGGGCTACACCGCCACCAAGAACGAGCGCGTGGTCGAGGCGCTCGACGTCATCGCGGACGAGATGGCGAAGCTGACGAGCGAAGGCCCGTCCGACGAGGAGCTGCAGAAGGCGAAGGATTACCTCACCGGCTCCTACGCCCTCGGCTTCGACACCTCGACGAAGATCGCCCACACCCTGGCGCAGATCGCGTTCGAAGGCCTCGGCATCGACTACATCGCCCGTCGGAACGGCCTGGTCGCTGCCGTGACGCAGGCGGACATCCGCAAGGCTGCCGCGCAGATCTTCGGCGACGGCCGGATGCTCACGGTGATCGCCGGCCGGCCAACCGGCGTGTGACCGCCACCTGGTCACCGGGCATGTCCCGGTGACCGCGATCCGAGGGGCGCCGCGCTCCCGAACAGCCGGCCGGAGCAGACACCTCGCGCCCGCTCCCACGGCCCTAGCCTCCGGCGCCGCTCTGCCCTAATCTTTCGCTCCTGCTTTGAACGAGTCGGAGTACGCCCATGGCCCTGCAGCAATCGATCGATCTTGCCCTTGACACCAATATCGGGGAAGGCGGTCTGCCGCAGGCGGCGCTCGACGATGCGCTGGGCCTCGTCGGCGAGGCCATGAAGCGGCTGGCCGAGGACGATGCGTCGGGCCGGCTGCCGCTTCTCCACATGCCGCGCACCACCGACGATCTGGCCGGCATCCGCGAGGCGGCCGCTTTCCTGCGCGACGATGCGACCGACGTGGTCATTCTCGGCGTCGGCGGATCGAGCCTCGGCGGACAGACCCTCGCGCAGCTGAAGGATTACGCGGTGCCGGGCACGGGCCGCTTCACAGAGAGCCCCCGCATCCACTTCCTCGACAATCTCGATCCGATCACCTTCGACCGCATCCTGCACAAGCTCCCGCTCTCATCGAGCAAGTTCGTGGCGATCTCTAAATCCGGGGGCACGGGCGAGACGCTGATGCAGACCATCGCGGTGCTCACGGCCCTGGAAAAGGCCGGCCTGCGCTCCCATCCCAACGATCTGTTCCTCGGCCTGTCCGAGCCTCGCAAGGACGGCGGCAAGAACGCCCTTCGCGATCTCCTGGAGCCGGAGGGCGTGCGCTTCCTGGAGCACCATACCGGCATCGGCGGGCGCTATTCGGTGCTGACCAATGTGGGGCTCCTGCCGGCCGCGGTGCTCGGTCTGGACATCGACGCCATCCGGCAGGGCGCGGCCGACGCCTACGCGCCGTTCCGCAGCGGGGCCGCGGCCAAGGACGCGCCGGCCGCCCTGGGGGCCGCGCTCAACGTGGCGGCCGCCAAGGCCGGCAAGGGCATCGCGGTGACGATGGCCTATGCGGACCGGCTCGAGCGCTTCACCCGCTGGTGGGTCCAGCTCTGGGCCGAGAGCGTCGGCAAGGACGGCAAGGGCACGCAGCCGGTCGCCGCCATCGGCCCGGTGGACCAGCACAGCCAGCAGCAGCTCTATCTCGCCGGCCCCAACGACAAGCTGTTCACGGTGCTGACCACGGGCGTCGCCGGGAAGGGGCCCGTGATGGACGCATCCCTGGCCAAGCGTGCGGGTCAGGCCGCGTTCGCCGGCAAGACCATCGGGGACCTGGTGGCCGCCCAGGGCCGCGCCATGGCCGACACCTTCGCCAAGAACAGCCGCCCGACCCGGCAGATCCATGTCGAGACCCTGAACGAGCGCGCCCTGGGCGAGCTTCTCATGCATTTCATGCTGGAGACGATCCTGGCCGGCTACGCCATGGGGGTCGACCCGTTCGACCAGCCTGCCGTGGAGGAGGCCAAGCTCCTGGCCAAGGAGTATCTGGCGCAAGGGTAACAACGGGACGTCCCACCCGCCACGTCATGGCCGGCCCTGTGCCGGCCATCCCGGTCGGAAAAGCACCCAGCCTCGTCTCATCGGGATCACCGGCACAAGGCCGGTGATGACGGGAGAGGGGGCAGCCTCACATGGCGGCCTCGAGCCCCCGGCGAGAGCCGGAGAGAGCAGGGGAATAACGTCGCGCGTTCTGGTTTCCGTCGCGGTCAGCCCCTATCTTCCCTATTCTCGAATCCGGAGCCGGGACGCCCCGCATGCCTGTTCGCCGCCTCGATCCCATTCTGGTCGACCGCATCGCCGCCGGCGAGGTCGTCGAGCGTCCGGCCGCGGCCGTGAAGGAGCTGGTGGAGAATGCGGTCGATGCGGGCGCGGCCTCCATCGAGATCGCCGTCGAGGCCGGTGGACGGCGCCTGATCCGCATCGTCGACGACGGTCGCGGCATGACCCCGGAGGATCTCGAGCTCGCCGTCGAGCGCCACGCCACCTCCAAGCTTCCGGATGGCGACCTGTTCTCGATCGACACCCTGGGTTTCCGGGGCGAGGCGCTGCCGTCCATCGGGGCGGTCGCGCGCCTGTCCATCGTGACGCGAACCGCGGAGGCGGAGACCGGCTCCTCCATCCTGGTGGAGGCGGGGGTGAAAGGCCCCGTGCGCCCGGCCCCGGCCGCGAAGGGCACCCGGGTCGAGGTGACGGATCTGTTCTCCGCCACGCCGGCGCGCCTGAAATTCCTGAAGAGCGACCGCTCCGAGGCGCAGGCGGTGGCCGAGATCGTCAAGCGGCTCGCCATCGCGCATCCCACGGTCCGCTTCACCCTGTCGGGCGAACACCTGACCGCCTTCACCTACCCGCCGGAGGAGCCCGGCGAGCACGGATTCCTGCGCCGTCTCTCGCGGGTGCTCGGATCCGAGTTCCACGAGAACGCCATGGCCATCGGGGTCGAGCGCGAGGGCGTGCGGCTTACCGGTTTCGCAAGCCTGCCGACCTATCACCGCGGCACCGGAACGGCGATCCATTTCGTGGTCAACGGCCGGCCCGTGCGGGACAAGCTGCTGCTCGGCGCCGTGCGCGGCGCCTACGCGGACGTGATGGCGTCCGACCGGCATCCGGTCCTCGCCATCATGATCGATCTCGATCCCCGGGCGGTGGACGTCAACGTGCATCCGGCCAAGACCGAGGTGCGCTTCCGCGATCCGGCCTTCGTGCGCGGCTTCGTGGTCGGTGCGCTGAAGGAGGCGATCACCCGCACCGCCTTCCGGGCGTCGTCCACGGGCGGGACGCGCACGCTGGAGAGCCTGCGCCCGCAAGGCGCGCTGCCCATGCGCCAGGCCTATCCGCACCGTACCCATGCGATCCGGCCGACCAGCGCCTTCGCCAACTGGCAGGCGCCGCTCGATGCGCCGGAGCGGCCCCATGCGAACGCTTCCGGCTTCGCGGACAGGCAGGCGAGCCTGTCCGATCTGTCGGTTCCGTCCGCCGACAGCCGGGCGGCGACCCAAGAGGTCGAGCCCGAGGCCGGGGAGGCGCCTCTGGGCGCCGCCCGCGCGCAGCTGCACGGCACCTACATCGTCGCGCAGACCCAGGACGGCATCGTCATCGTGGATCAGCATGCCGCCCATGAGCGCCTGGTCTACGAGCGGCTGAAGCGTGAGCGCGCCTCGGCGGGCATCGCCCGGCAATTGCTGCTGATCCCCGAAGTGGTCGACCTCGACCTCGTGGACGCGGACCGGGTGCTGGCCGAGGCTTCGTCCCTGGAGGAGCTCGGTCTCGTGGTCGAGCCGTTCGGCCATGGTGCTCTGCTCGTGCGCGAAGTGCCGTCCGCGCTCGCGGGCGGGCGCATCAAGGCGCTGGTGCAGGATGTGGCCGACGCGCTGGCGGAATGGGGGCAGGGGGCCGCGAGCCCGCTGGAGGAGCGCCTCGACGCGGTGCTCTCGCGCATGTCCTGCCACGGTTCCATCCGGGCCGGACGACGCATGCGGCCCGAGGAGATGAACGCCCTGCTGCGCGAGATGGAGGCGACGCCGCTCTCAGGCCAGTGCAATCACGGCCGGCCGACCTATGTCGAGCTCAAGCTGACGGATATCGAGCGCCTGTTCGGACGGCGCTAGCGCATCGGACGTGAAATGTGGGCCCCCCTTTTGGGCCCGACGGCCGAGGGAACACGGCCCCGGTGCCCGGGCGTTTCCCAGCAGAGGCGTGATGACGTGCTGAGCGCGCAGTGGCCCGGCGCCTTGGCGGCTCCTGGCCGTCGCATCGGGCCGATCTCCTCTCCTTCGAAGGAGCGCGGGCAGCCCTCTCTCGCCTCGGACCAACCCTTTGAGTCAGGAGAACGGCAATGAAGGTCTCACGAATCGTTGGTGTCTCTCTCCTCGGCGCCGCCCTGGCGGTCGGCGGCGCTCTCGCCCAGGGCAAGAAGTGGGACACCGTCAAGATCGCGACGGAAGGCGCCTACGAGCCGTGGAACTTCACCGGGCCGGGCGGCAAGCTCGAGGGCTTCGAGGTCGATCTGGCCAACGAGCTGTGCGCCCGCATGAAGGTGAAGTGCGAGATCGTCGCCCAGGACTGGGACGGCATCATCCCGGCGCTCACCGCCAAGAAGTACGACGCCATCATGGCCGGCATGAGCATCACCGACGAGCGCAAGAAGACCATCGATTTCTCGAACCCCTATGCGGCCGGGCCCAACGGCTTCCTCGTGTCGAAGGATTCTCCGCTCGCCAAGATGCCGGGCACCGGTCAGGCCTTCAACCTGTCGACCCAGCAGGCGGCCGCCGAGAAGGCCATCGCCGACCTGAAGCCGCTCCTGAAGGGCAAGACCGTCGGGGTGCAGACCTCGACCATCCACTCGAACTTCGCCGACAAGTACCTGAAGGACGTGGCCGAGATCCGTGAGTACAAGACCACGGAGCAGCACGATCTCGATCTGGCGGCCGGCCGCATCGACGCGGTTCTGGCGGACGCCACCGCGCTGGGCGGAACCCTGCGCAAGCCCGAGTTCAAGGACTTCGCCATCGTCGGACCCTCGATCACCGGCGGGCTGCTCGGCCCCGGCGTCGGCGTGGGGCTGCGCAAGGAGGAGGCCGATCTGAAGGCCATGTTCAACGAGGCGATCGCGGCCGCCAAGGCGGACGGCACGATCAAGAAGCTGTCGGAGAAGTGGTTCAAGATCGACGTCACACCGACGACCTGAACGGCGCCCCGATCAACGGGACGGCGTTCGATCAGACCGTGGTGCGATAGAGCTTGAGATCCTTGCGCGCCGGCTTGGACGCGAGATGGGCCGGCATGGCGGCCTGGTCGAGGCAAGCCGCGAAGCTCAGCGCCTCGGCGGCTTCGCCGGCCGGAGCCATGTCGGCCTCCTCGGCGCTGAATGCGATGCCGGCGAAATCCCCATGGCGCCAGCAGACCCGTGCCCGGCGCACCTGCAGGTCGTGCGCTGCGATGTACAGCTCGAAGGTTTCCGGCAGGTCCGTGTGCCGCTTGACCGCGATCCTGGCTCCGCCGGTGGAGATATCCTTCACCGTGCAGGAGATCATCGCCTCGGGACCCAGCATGATCTTCGCAGGGTGATGCGTGGGGAAGCGCCTGGCTTGCCGACGGTTATCGAGAGCGGTGACGGGAACCATGGAAGTGACCTTCGGTCAAATGGCGTACGAAGCTTGGCTTTAACCATTTGTTAACCGACTTCTCAAGTCCCTCCGAAGGGGTAGTCCCCCGGAAGCTGGGGACTTTCCCGCGCTTTGTGAACCCGCGCTCCGGGAAAAAGAAGGCCGCGTCGACAAAGGGCGGGCTCCGTTGTCCACTGGCGATCATGCCCAACGCGACGTTGGAGCACCAGACCCGAGAGGGCTTTCCGCGTTCGGGTCTGGTGCTAGGGTGTGGATTACCGGGACGGGCCCTTCCGCTCGGCCGAGGCGGCCCAGAGGTTCAGGTTGCCTTCGCCGGCATATTGGTCGATCTCGGCGAGCTCGTCGGCGGTGAACGACAGGTTCTTGAGCGCGCCGACGCAGTCGACGACCTGTTCGGGCCGGCTCGCCCCGATGAGCGCCGAGGTGACGCGTCCGCCGCGCAGAACCCAGGCCAGAGCCATCTGCGCCAGGGTCTGGCCGCGCCGCTCGGCGATGCCGTTGAGGCCCCGGATGCGGGCGATGTTGTCGTCGTTGATGAAGCTCGTGCGCAGGGACTTGCCCTGGGCGGCGCGGCTCTCCTCGGGAATGCCGTTGAGATACTTCGTGGTCAGCATGCCCTGGGCCAAGGGCGAGAACACGATCGACCCCATGCCGAGATCCTCGAGCGTGTCGAGCAGCCCGTCCTCCTCGACCCAGCGGTTGAGCATGGAATAGCTCGGCTGATGGATGACGCAGGGCGTCTTGAGCTCGCGCAGGATGGCCAGGGCCTCGCGGGTGCGCTGGCTGTTGTAGGACGAGAGGCCGACATAGAGCGCCTTGCCCTGCCGCACGGCGGAATCGAGTGCCAGCATGGTCTCTTCGAGCGGCGTGTCCGGATCGAAGCGGTGCGAGTAGAAGATGTCGACATAGTCGAGCCCCATGCGCTTGAGGCTCTGGTCGAGGCTCGAGAGCAGATACTTGCGGCTGCCCCATTCGCCGTAGGGGCCGGGCCACATGCGGTAGCCGGCCTTGGTGGAGATCACGAGCTCGTCGCGCAGCCCGTGGAAATCGTTGCGCAGGATTTCGCCGAACAGGGTCTCGGCCGAGCCCGGAGGAGGGCCGTAATTGTTGGCGAGATCGAAATGCGTGACGCCGAGATCGAACGCCGTCCGGCAGATCTCCCGGGCAGTCGCGGCCGACTTGTCCTCGCCGAAGTTATGCCAGAGCCCGAGCGAGATCGCCGGCAGCAGCAGCCCGCTGCGGCCGCAGCGATTGTAGAGCATCTCGTCGTAGCGGTTCTCGGCGGGCAGATAGGCCATCGGTATCTCCAGCGGGGCAATTTTCAGACCGAGGGGGTTACATAGCGCGCCCGGCAGGCGTTCAACAACGTGAATGCAGGACGAGGCGCATGTTTCTTGCCCTTGCCGCGAAGCACGGGGAGCAGGATCAGACCGGGTGACACCCACCCCGTCATGGCCGGCCGGTCATCACCCGCCTCTCGCCGGCCATCCCGATCCGGTGAGGCGCGGCGCTCCGAACGATCGGGATCACCGGCACAAGGCCGGGGATGACAAGAGGGCCCAGACGGTTTCAGAACCGCGTGATGACGCTGATGCCGAGCCCCTCGAAGCGGTCCATGGCCATCAAGGCGGCAGGCGCCTCGTCGAGGCTGATGTGCCGACCGACGAGTTGCTGCGGCATGAGCTTGCCGGTCCGGATCATGGCCATCATGTCCTGGTAGCGGAAGGCCTGCATGCCGTGGCTGCCGTAGACCTCCAGCTCGTGCGCGATGATCTGCGCCATCGGCACCTGCGCGCGGGCGTGCTCGCCCACCATCAGGCCGACCTGAACGTGACGCCCGCGGCGGCGCAGGTTGGCGATGGAGTTGAAGCAGGTCGCCGGGTGGCCGAGGGCGTCGATGGAGACATGCGCGCCGCCCCGCGTGATCTCCTTCACGGCGCCGACCACATCCCTGCCGTCGCGGGCATTCACCGTCGCCACCGCGCCCATCGTCCTGGCGAATGCGAGCTTCTCGTCCGTGAGATCGATGGCGATCACGTTCGCCCCCATGGCGGACGCGATCATGATCGCCGACAGGCCCACGCCGCCGCATCCGTGCACCGCCACCCATTCGCCGGGCTTCACCCGGCCCTGGTCGACGATGGCGCGGAACGATGTGACGAAGCGGCAGCCGAGGCTCGCCGCGGTGGCGAAATCGAGCTCGTCGGGGAGGGCGACGAGGTTGGTGTCGGCGTAGTCGACCGCGACGTATTCGGCAAACGAGCCCCAGGCGGTGAAGCCCGGCTGGAACTGCTGCTCGCAGACCTGGTGGTTGCCGGAATGGCATTCATGGCAATGGCCGCAGCCGCCGACGAACGGCACCGTGACGCGATCGCCCGTCTTCCAGCGCGTGACCTGGCGGCCTGTGGCCAGAACCGTACCGGCAAGCTCATGCCCCGGCACGTGCGGCAGCACCACGTCGGGATCATGCCCCATCCAGCCGTGCCAGTCGCTCCGGCACAGGCCCGTCGCCTCCACCTTGATCACCACGCCCTCGGCCGAGGGCGTCGGATCCGGCACGGTCTGCACCCGCGGCGGCTGGCCGAACTGCTCGAAGAGAACCGCTTTCATGATGGAGCTTCCATTACGATCGAAAGGGAAGGGGCGGTATAGCGGGCCGGCGAAGGCGGGGCAAATGCGGGAGTGCCGGCAGACTGCAGAAGGTCAAGCGCGATAGCGCCCGAACACCACTTGCGTCTCCCCGTAATCGCGCCGCTCGAGCTCCTCGAAGCCTTCGGGCAGCGCGACCTCGGCGCCCTGCGCTTCCTCGACGATCACGAGCGAATCGGGCAAAAGCCAGCCGCCCTCGGCGCAGGCGCGCAGGGCCTTGGGCGCGAGATCGCGGCCGTAGGGCGGATCGCAGAACACCACGGAGAAGGGGGGGTTGGGCGCGGCCTCGCCCATGCGGGTGGCGTCGCGGCGGAACAGGCGGGTCGCGCCCCCGGCCCCGAGGGCTTCCACGTTCTCGCGGATGATGCCGCGGGACTGCGCCCCGTCGTCGACGAAGAGCGCGAAGGCGGCCCCGCGCGAGAGCGCCTCCAGGCCCAGAGCGCCGGTGCCCGCGAAGAGATCGAGCACGCGTGCGCCCTCGATGGGATCGTCGTAGCCGTGCTGCAGGATGTTGAAGAGCGTCTCGCGCAGGCGGTCCGAGGTCGGGCGGATGGCGTCCGAGCTCGGCCCCTTGAGCGAGCGGCCGCGCCAGCGCCCGCCCACGATTCTCATCGTCTAAACCCCATCAGCGGCGGCCGCGCGGGCCGCCCTTGGAACCGCCGCCCTTGAAGCCGCCCTTGGAGGCTCCGCCCTTGGACGCGCTGCCCCTGGACGCGCCCCTGGGGCCGCCCTTGAAGCCGCCGCCCCTCGGACCATCGCCTCTCGGACCATCGCCTCTCGGACCGCCGCGCGAGGGCCCATCGCCCCGCGGAGGGCCGCGACGGGGTCGGTCGTCGTCGCCGCGGGCCCGGAACGGCCGGTCACCCTGCGGCTTGCGCGGGCGGTCGTCGTCGCCACGGGCCCGGAAGGGGCGCTCGCCCTGGCGGGCGCGGGGACGATCCTCGTTTCCCTCGGCGCGGGCGCGGAACGGCCTGTCGCCCGCAGGACGCCGCGGGCGGTCATCCTCGCGACGGGCCGGACGGTCTCCGCCCTCGCGGCCGCGGCGAGCCGGCACCGCGTCGCGGTCGTCGCGACGGCGCGGACGATCCTCTCCGGCGGAGGCGCGGCCCCTGCGCGGCGGAGGGGCTTCCTCGTCCTCGGGCTGGCGCACGAGACGTTCCACCACCACCTTGCGGCCTTCGCGCGACGCGATCGCCCCGACGCGCTCGCGCTCGCGCTCGCCGCTCGCCGCGCGGGCCTCCTTCGGATCGGCGCCCCGGCGCGGGACCTTTCGGCGCGGAGCGTCCTCGTCCGTTTCGCCGGCCCGCCACACGCTGGTCTTCACGTCGAGGCGGGAGGGGCGCTTCCGGGGCTCCTCCTCGTCGCGCTCGAAGCGGTCGCCGCCGCGGCCGCGGGACGGCCTCTCATCGTCGTCACGGCGACGGCGCGGGCGCTCGTCGTCCCGGTCGCGGCCGAAGCGGCCGGGACGCTCGCCGCGCTCCTCCCGGTCCTGCTTCTTCGAGGAGCCGAAGGGCGCGATGGGCTCGCGCACCGGGCTCTCGAAATCGACGCCGGCCTCGGCGGCGAGCGCCTCGCCGAGCTGATCCCGCAGCACCTTGGTGCGCACCTCCTCCACGAGGCCGACCTCGAGGTCGCCGAGCTGGAACGGGCCGAAGGACATGCGGATGAGGCGGTTCACCTGAACGCCGAGATGCTCGAGGATCCGCTTGATCTCGCGGTTCTTGCCTTCCCGCAGGCCCATGGTGATCCAGGCGTTGTCGCCCTGCACCCGATCGAGGCGCGCCTCGATGGGGCCGTAATCGATCCCGTCGATGCTGATGCCGTCGCGCAGGCGGTCCAGGTCCGCCTGGTTGATCTCGCCGTGGGCGCGCACCTTGTAGCGGCGCAACCATCCCGTGTCGGGATGGGCGATCACGCGGGCGAGGCCACCGTCGTTGGTCAGGAGCAGCAGGCCTTCCGTGTTGATGTCGAGCCGGCCCACCGCCACCACGCGGGGCAGGTCCTCGGGCAGGTTGTCGAACACGGTCGGACGGCCCTCCGGGTCGCGGGCCGTGGTCACGAGGCCGCGCGGCTTGTGGAAGAGCCACAGGCGCGTGCGCTCCTTGGCCGGCAGGGGCTCCCCGTCCACGGTGATCCTGTCGGCCGCGGTCACGTTGACCGCAGGGGATTCCAGCACCGTGCCGTTGAGCGTGACCCGGCCCTCGGCGATCAGCACCTCGGCGTCGCGGCGGGACGCGATGCCGGCGCGGGCGATCACCTTGGCGATCCGGTCCTCGGCGGGCTCTTGCGGCTCGGCCTGCACCTCGGGACGGTCCTCGCGGGTGCGGCGCGGCCGATCCTCGGCCGACCGGTCGAAGCGGCGCGGGCGTTCGTCGCCGGCACGGCCGCGGAACGGCTTGTCCCCGGCGCTGCGGCTGCGGAACGGCTTGTCGCCGCCCTCGCTGCGGGCCCGGAACGGCTTCTTGTCTCCGCCTTCGAAGCGGCGGGGGCGCTCATCGTTGTCCCGGCTGCGGAAGGGCCGGTCGCCCGCTTCTCCACGGGGGCGGAAGGGCTTGTCGCCGTCGCGGCTGCGCGAAGGCCGGTCGCCTCCCTCGCGCGGCTTGCGCGGGCGGTCGTCGTCGCCACGGGCCCGGAAGGGGCGCTCGCCGCCGTCGCGGGATTTGCGGAAGGGCCTGTCCCCGGGGGTGCGGCCACGGTCGGAGCGTCCCGAGGAGCGGCCCCTGCGATTATCGTCGTTGCTGTCGGTCATGGGAGCCTGATAGCAGAGGAGTGTCGGAGAAGCGAGGATTAAGGAACGAACCGTTTGACGGATAACGCCGATCTGGAGCCGCTTGATCCGGGACGACCGGATCCCATGAGCGTGGCCTTCGACGAGGCCCGCGCCGCGTCGGCGCGCGGGGAGGTGCCCGTGGGGGCGGCCATCGTCCGGGACGGCCGCGTCATCGCGTCGGCAGGAAACCGCCCGCGGGAGCTGCGCGATCCCTCGGCTCATGCGGAGATGCTCGCCATCCGCCGCGCCTGCGCGGCTCTGGACGACGAGCGGCTCACGGGCTGCGATCTCTACGTGACCCTGGAGCCCTGCACCATGTGCGCGGCCGCCATCTCCTTCGCCCGGATCCGGAGGGTCTATTACGCGGCCTTCGATCCGAAGGGCGGCGCGGTCGACAGCGGCGTGCGCTTCTTCGACCAGCCCACCTGCCATCACGCCCCGGAGGTCTACGGCGGCATCCGCGAGAGTGAGGCGGCGGCATTGCTGAAGGGGTTTTTCGAAGCAAAGCGTTAGAGCATTTTTCGGTGAGGTGGATCCGGTTCACCGTCAAAAAATGCGGTCAGGCAAAGAAGAGAGATGATTCCACGTGAGTGGAAACAGGTCTAGGCCGCCAGGAACGCCCGCAGGGCCTCCAGCGTCGCGCCCGGATTCTCCTCCGCGACGAAGTGGCCCGACGTGACGCCGATCCCGGTCGCTTTGGGCGTGAAGCTCTTGTGCCAGATGTCGAGCGGCTGCTTCCTGTCGCCGACTGGGCCGCTGACGAGATAATAGTCGCTCCAGATCACGTAGGTCGGGCATTGGATCGTCCTGCCCGCGGCGAGGTCGGCCTCGTCCGCCTCGATGTCGCGGGTGGCGCCGGCGCGGTAATCCTCGCAGAAGGCGTGGATGCGATTGGGTTCGTTGCAGCTCTGCCAATAGGAGTGCAAGGCGCGGGGATCGAACGCGCCGAGATCGCCGGCCGCCGACCATTGCCGCATCAGCCCCTCGAAATACGGAATGGGGTCGCGCTCGATCTCGTCTTCCGGTTTCGGGTAGGCCTGCGAAAGATAGCCCCAGTGGGCTTCCGGAACCTTCCCTGTCCGCATCTGCTCCCATACGTGGTAGGTCGGCAGGATGTCGAGGAGGGCGAGGCGTTCCACCCGGCCGGGATGGTCGAGCGCCAGGCGGTAGGCCACGCGGGCGCCGCGGTCGTGCCCGGCCACGGCGAAATGCACATGCCCCAGAGCCTCCATCACCTGGATGACGTCCCGGCCCATGGCGCGCTTCGAATAGGTCTCGTGCTTGGCATCGCCCTTGGGCGCCGACGACCAGCCGTAGCCGCGCAGATCCATGCAGACGACCGCGTAGGTTTCGGCCAGGGTCGGCGCGAGGTGGTGCCACATGGCGTGGGTCTGGGGAAATCCGTGCAGCAGCACCAGGGGTTTTCCCGTGCCCTTCGAGCGCGCGAAGATCCGGCCGATCTCGGTGTCAATCCAGTGGCTGTCGAAACCGGGAAAGAGATCGTCGCTCATGGATGGCCGCTCGCTGGTTGCAATCAGGAATGCTTCAAGAAGCTAGAGCATTTGTCCGCGAATGGGATGGAAAAGCTTAGGAAAAAAAGGGATTACAACTAAGAGTGGAGAATGTTCCGCATCGTCATCCCTCGATGGAATCAGCGGGTGCTCATTCGCTCTCGCGCTCCACCGCGCGCCATCCGATGTCCTTCCGGCAGAAGCCGTTCGGCCATTCGATCCTGGCGACAGCCTCATAGGCCTTCCTCTGCGCGTCGGAGATCGTGCGTCCCAGCGCCGTGACGTTGAGCACGCGTCCCCCAATGGCAACGATCCTGTCGCCATCCTGTTTCGTGCCCGCGTGGAAGACGATGACGTCGTCGAGCGCTTCGGCCTTGTCGATGCCCCGGATCTCGGATCCCTTCTCGACCGCTCCGGGATAGCCCTTCGCGGCCATCACGACGGTGAGCGCCGCCTGATCCGACCATTGCAGGGAGATGCTGTTCAGAACACCATCGCAGGCGGCGAGCAGCGCCGTCACGAGATCGGATTTCAGGCGCGGCAGAAGAACCTGCGTTTCGGGATCGCCGAGACGGGCGTTGTATTCGATGAGCTGCGGGCCGCTCTCGGTGAGCATCAGGCCCGCATAGAGGATGCCCGTGTAGGGCGTCCCGCGCGCCTTCATGCCGGCCAGGGTCGGCTCGATGATCTCGCGCATGGCGCGGGCCTGAAGCTCCGGCGTCATCACGGCGGCCGGCGAATAGGCCCCCATGCCGCCGGTGTTGGGACCCTTGTCCCCGTCGAAGACGCGCTTGTGGTCCTGCGCGGTGCCGAACGGGATCGCGTGGGTGCCGTCGCAGAGCGCGAAGAAGCTCGCCTCCTCGCCGTCGAGGAAAGCCTCGATCACGACCTCGGCGCCGGCCGCGCCCAGGCCGCCGCCGATCATCATGTCGATGGCCTCTTCGGCCTCTTCGAAGGAGGTTGCGACCACCACACCCTTGCCGGCGGCAAGCCCGTCCGCCTTGACGACGATCGGCACGCCGTACCCGCGGATATAGGCCTTCGCCGCCTCCGCATCGGTGAAGCGCCGGTAGGCGGCGGTCGGGATGCCGAATTCCGCGCACAGATCCTTGGTGAAGGCCTTCGAGCCCTCGAGCTGGGCGGCGGCCTTCCTCGGCCCGAAGGCCTTGATGCCCGCGGCCGCGAGATCGTCCACGAGGCCCGCCACCAGGGGAGCCTCGGGGCCGACGACCACGAAATCGACCTTCATGACCCGGCAGAAATCGATCACCGCCCCATGGTCGGTCACATCGAGCACCACGTTGGTGCCGTGCTGCGCGGTGCCGGGATTGCCGGGAGCGACGAGCAGCCTGTCGCACAGGGGGCTCGCCGAGAGGCTTCTGGCCAGAGCATGCTCGCGTCCGCCGGATCCGATGAGAAGGATGTTCATGCCTGCCGCCTTGCTGTGACAGGCTGCTCTTAACCGGACGGAAGGCCGGCTTCAACCGGTCAGATGACGCGTCCTCAGGGTTGGGGGCGAGCGGCTCCCGCTGGAGGCGGAAACCGACGCGATGCTTCAGGTGTCATCCGCTCGAAGGCAGGGATCCACTCGCCCATCCCGACACGGGATCCTCTTCTTCCGGAACGGCCGCGCGGCTCCGGTCGAGGACCGGGGCCGATCGTCCCTTAAAGGACGAAGAAGTCCGCCTCGGTCATCTTGAGGTCCCTGGACAACGTGGCGACCTGAATGGCCTGCTTCGCCCCCGTGCCGTCGGCATCGTAGAACAGGGCACCCGTCTTCTTGTTGTAGATGACGTGATCGTCGCCGTCATGCGCCTTGGCGCCGATGTGGAATTCCTTCTTGGCCAGCACGCCCTTCTTGCCGAGGCCCTTGAAGGCTGCCTTCGTCAGCCAGATCGTGTCGTCGGCCACCGAGAAGTCCGTGATCTTGTCGCAGTTCTGCTTCTTGGCCAGCGCATTGGTCCTGGCGGGCTTCCTGTCGAACACGAACACGTCCTGTCCCGTACCACCGGTAAGCGTGTCGTTGCCGAGCCCGCCATAGAGCATGTCGTTGCCGCCATCGCCCTGCACCATGTCTTTATCCGCGAGGCCCTTGATCACATCGTTGCCGCCCTTGCCGGTCAGTGAATCCCGTTTGGGCGTGCCGATCAGAACGAGCGGATCGGCCGGACCCGTCGGATGGGTCGGACCTGTGGGATCTGTAGGATCGGTCGGATCGGTCGGATCGGTCGGGTCGGTCGGGTCGACGACTGTGTCATTCACATCCGTCACGTTGATCGTGACCGTCTTGTAGGTTCTGCCTCCGAAGGGATCGATCGCCTCGAGGGTGATCTTGTGCTGCTGAGGCTGCGTCTCGTAGTCGAGCGCCTTGGCGAGGACCAGGTGGTTGCCGTCGATCCTGAAGTAGCCGTCGTTCTCGAGGATGCCGAACCTCACGGTATCGCCATCGGGATCGTGAGCGGACAGATCGGCGATGATGGTGTTCACCAGCGCATCTTCGGCGACGCTCGTCTTCGAGACGGATATGGAATCGGGCGCCTTGTTGGTTTCGATCGCGCCGTCCGCGAATGTGAGCGTCCAGATATGCGAGAGCTTGTCCTTGCCCTCGTCGCCTGTCTTGTCTTCGACGATAATGAAGCCGGCCTGATCGTGGGTGATCGTGTAGTTGGACTTGCTCTTCGTATAAACGGCCGTGTTGTCTTCGTTCCCGCCCCCGTCGATCATGTCGTCGCCCTGTCCGCCTTCGAAGGTGTCGTCCCCATCGCCGCCGGACAATGAATCCGCCCCCTCTCCGCCGAGAATGGAATCCGCCCCGTTCCCGCCGCGCAGATCGTTCCCGTCGTCGTTCCCCATGATCGTGTCGTTGAAGCGGGACCCGACGATGCCGGCGATGTTGATGAAGTGATCGCCTGCGGCTTCTCCGGTGTTCTGGTCTTCATGGGCCATATGGATCGTCAGTTTGCCCGTCGCACCTTCGTAGGAGGCGAGGCTCGTCCCGTTGCTTCCGTCGAGGGTATCGCCGCCCTCTCCACCAGCCAGGAGATTGAAGCCGCCGCCGCCGGCGAGCCAGTCGCTCCCCATGCCGCCTTGGAACTTGTCGTCCGCGGCACCACCGTAAGCGGTGTCGTTCCCGTCTCCAAGGTCGACGAATCCCGGGGCGCTGCCGCCTTGCCGGCTGTCGTAGAGATCTTTTCCTTGCCCGAGCAGAACCGTGATGGGATCGGCGCTTTTCAGGAAGCCTTTGTTGATGACGACGTCGTCGCCCGGTCCGCTTCGAACGGCCTGGGTCCCGCCCGAGATCGTCCCCTCGTTCGTCACGTGGACTGCGCCGACTTGGAAGTAGGAAATCCCATAGCGGCCGCCCTGAATGGTTCCGTCATTCAGCAGGGTGAGGCCGCGGGCTCCGGTGATGGCGTCATCGATGCCGGTGATCGTGCCATGATTGGTGACGGCCGCCGGGTTGGCGCAATCGAAACCGTACCTGCCACTGATCCGTCCTGTCGCGCCGACGGTCAGCTGACCTTTCGTAATGTAAACGCCTGCGTCATCCGCGCTCCGGACGGTTCCGTCCACCGTGACGTCGCAATGGTCTGCCGGATGGGACATTCGAATGCCCATTCCGGAAGGCGCAATGACGCTGCCCGGCTGACTCACCACGACAGTGATGTCGGCGATGTCGGTCGGCGTGAAATCCTGAGTGCCGGTCCTCTGATCGGCAATTGTGTAGGTCAAGTTGACAGCCATGGCTGGCTCCCCTTTGAAAGTGACAACTTTGACGCAATGTTATTTCGTATGATAGGTTCCATCATGGCGTGCGAGCAGCGTGCCTGAAACGCCCGTGACGTGCGCAATCGCACATGAAACCGCCCATGGGCCTGCGACCGGAAGGCTGTGTGCATTCCGCTCCGGACCCTTGGCAGGCCCGGGGCGGAACGATTAGGTTCACGGCATGTTCGCAGCCAAAGCTCCCTCCAACGCTCCCGAATGGTCGGTCTCCGACCTGGCGGGTGCCCTCAAGCGCACCCTCGAGGATGCGTTCGGCCATGTCCGCCTGCGCGGCGAGGTATCGGGCTATCGCGGGCCCCATTCCTCGGGGCATGCCTATTTCTGCCTGAAGGACCAGAACGCCCGCATCGACGCGGTGATCTGGAAGGGAGCCTTCGCCAAGCTCAGGATCCGCCCCGAGGAGGGGATGGAGGTCATCGCGACCGGCCGCATCACCACCTTTCCGGGCTCGTCCAAGTACCAGATCGTCGTCGAATCCCTGGAGCCGGCCGGCATTGGCGCCCTCATGGCGCTGCTCGAGGAGCGGCGCCGCAAGCTCAATGCGGAGGGGCTGTTCGCCCAGGAGCGCAAGCGCCGGCTGCCCTTTCTGCCGCGGGTCGTCGGGGTCGTCACCTCGCCGACCGGAGCGGTGATCCGCGACATTCTCCACCGGCTGGAGGACCGTTTCCCGCGCCGCGTCCTGGTCTGGCCTGTGCGCGTGCAGGGCGAGACCTGCGCGGCCGAGGTCGCCGCCGCCATCCGGGGCTTCAACGCCCTCGAGCCGGGCGGGCCCGTTCCGCGGCCGGACGTGTTGATCGTGGCCCGCGGCGGCGGCTCCATCGAGGACCTTTGGGGGTTCAACGAGGAGATCGTGGTGCGGGCGGCGGCAGAGAGCGGGATTCCGCTCGTCTCGGCGGTCGGCCATGAAACCGACTGGACCCTGATCGACCATGCGGCCGACATGCGGGCGCCCACGCCCACCGGCGCCGCCGAGATGGTGGTGCCGGTGCGGGTCGAGCTCATGGCCGCGGTGAACGACCTCTCGCGCCGCCACGGGGAGGCGGCCCTGCGCCTGGTGGAGCGCCGCCGTTCGGACCTGCGCGCCACCGCCCGTGCGCTTCCGAGCCCCGAGGCCCTGGTCTCGCCCAAGCGGCAGCGCCTCGATCTCGCCGCCGCCAAGCTCTATCCGGCGCTCGCCCGCAATGCCCGTGGCCACGAGGAGCGGCTGCTCAAGGTGGCGCGCCAGCTCGCCCACGTCTCGCCGGTGGCCAATGTCGCCCGCATGCGTGCCCGGCTCGATGCCGTGGGGCCGCGCCCCTACAACGCGGTCTGCCGGTCCATCCTGCTGCGCGAGGAGAGCCTCAAGCAGATCGGACGCCGCCTGGTGGTGTCTCGCGAGACTCTGCTGCGTGCCGAGCGGACGCGCCTCGCCCAGGCCCATGAACTCGCCCAGAGGGTGGCCGAGCGCCTCGGTCCGGCGCTGCAGGGCCAGATCGCCCGCAAGGCCGACCGGCTGGACGCCGTATCCAAGCTCTTCGACAGCCTGAACTACAAATCGGTGCTCAAGCGCGGCTTCGTCCTCGTCCGCGATGGGGACGGGCAGCCGCTCAACTCGGCGGAGGCGGTGCTGGACGGCCAGGCCCTCGTGCTCGAGTTCGCCGACGGACAGGCGGATGCGACCGGCGGCCGGATCGGGACGAGGCCGAAGGCGGCCAAGCCCAAGCTTCTGGTCGCAGAGGAGCAGGGCGCCTTGTTCTGAGCGGGGATTGGAAATCCTCGTCGGGCCTGCTTATGTGAAGGATGGCGCAACGCATTCCTCGATGTCATCGATGTTGAACAAGTTCGAACGCAGCGGCGGCGAAGCCGTCGTGCAATATCTCGACAGCAACCTCCGGGTCCTGAAGCCCGGGGCCTATGTGCGCTGCGCGGTGACGGGGGTCGAGATCCCCCTCGACGAGCTGAAGTACTGGAGCGTCGAGCGGCAGGAGGCCTATGCCTCGCCCGAAGCGGTGATGATGCGCATCACCGGCGGGACGGGGCCTCAGACGTAGCGCCGCCGTTCAGGCGCCTCTCGTTGATGCGGCGCAGGAGCAGGTTGCGCAGCCCCGCCTCATTCTCGATTCGAAGGCGCACGGGCAGGACCAGCAAGTCCGGCCAAGGCTTGGTCTTCTCCGCCGACAAGACCCGCGCAAAGTCCTTTTCCGTCGTCACGGCGTGAAGCCCACGCGTCGCCGCCTCGCGGCGCAGGGCCATGAGATCGGCTGGCGTGTAGCGGTGATGGTCGGGAAAGGAATGGGCGGCTTCGACGAGAGCGCCGCAGCTCCTCAGGGTCTCGAAGAACTTCTCGGGCCGACCGATGCCCGCAAAGGCCAGCACCATCCGGCCTTCCAGCAACCGGGCCGTCTCCGCAGGCGGCTCGAGCCTCGCCGTGAACACGCGCTTGTCGCGCCGCTCGGCCTCTTCGGCGATGCGCCGCCCCGGCTCTCCCTCGCCGATGACGAGAACCGCGTCGGTCCTGGGCCATTGCGCGTCCATGGCGGCGCGCAGGGGGCCGGCCGGCAGGGGCAGTCCGTTGCCGATCCCGGTTGCCCCGTCGACGACTGCAATGGCGCAATCCTTGGTCAGCGACGGGTTCTGAAGCCCGTCATCCATGATGACGACCGTCGCCCCGATCTCGTGGGCCAACTGCGCTCCGGCCGGGCGGTTTCGCGACACGATGGTCCGGGCCGCACCCGAAAGCAGGATGGGTTCGTCGCCCACGTCCCGGGCCGTATGCTCCGTCCGGACCTGCACCGGGCCGGGCAGGGAGCCGCCATAGCCGCGGGACAGGAAGGCCGGGCTCTCTCCGGCGCCCTCGAGGATCCTTGCCACGGCCAGGGCCGCCGGCGTCTTGCCGGCGCCGCCGGCGGTGAAGTTGCCGATGCAGATGACGGGAAGATCGGCCCTCTTGCCGGGCTGCTGCATCCGGCTCGTGGCGATGGCGCCGTAGAGAAGTCCGGCCGGGCGCAGCAGCGTCGCCCGAAACGATGGGGAAGGCGCCCACCAGAAATGCGGCGCCCGCATCAGCGGCGCGCTCCCAGTTTCGCCTGCACGATGAAGGGCTCGACCGATTGCATGGTCCGGTCCACGGCCCCGCCGAGCGCCTGCACGGCATCTCCGGCCTTGCGGGCCATGTCGCGCGTCAGAGCCGCGTTGGTCAGCATTTCGTTGACGGCCCGGGCCAGGGTGGCGCTGTCCTTCACCATCACGGCGCCGCGCGACTGGTCAAGGGCATCGTAGATCTCGGTGGCGCTGTGGATATGGGGGCCGTGCAGGATAGCGGCGCCGAGCTTGGCCGGCTCGATGGGATTGTGGCCGCCGATCGGCACCAGGGTGCCGCCCATGAGAACGATGGGCGAGAGACGGTAGAACAGGCCCATCTCGCCGATCGTGTCGACCACGTAGACGTCCGTGGCCCGGTCCGGGTGAATGCCCCCGGACCGCCGGCTCGCCCGCAGGCCTGCCTGCCCGGCGAGGCCGGCGACCTCCGGGCCCCGATCGGGATGGCGCGGCGCGATGATGGTGAGCAGGCGAGGGTGGCGGGCCGCCAGGGCGCGATGCACCGCGATGATCGCACTTTCCTCGCCGGGGTGGGTGCTGGCCGCAAGCCAGACCGGGCGCCCTGCGATCAGCCCCGAGAGATGCGCCACGACGCGGGGATCGGCCGGCGGCGCCGCCGCGTCGAACTTGATGTTGCCGGTCACGATCACCCGTGGGGCGCCGAGCCTCGCCAGCCGTTCGGCGTCCTCGGACGTCTGGGCGAGGCAGAGGGCGAAGCGCTCGAGAAGGCCCCGGATGATCCCCGGCATCTTCTGCCAGCGCCGGTACGATCGATCGGACATCCGGCCGTTGACCATGACCAGCGGGATGTCGCGCTCCGACAGGGCCATGATCGTGTTCGGCCAGATCTCGGATTCGGCGATCAGGGCCAGGTCCGGCTGCCAATGGTCCAGAAACCTCTTTATATAACGTGGCACATCGAGCGGGACAAACTGATGGATGGCGCCGGGCGGAAGGCGCCGTGCGATCAGGGAGGCGGAGGTCTTGGTGCCCGACGTGACGAGCACCGCAAGGCCGCGCTGGGTCATCCGCTCCACGACCGGCAGAAGCGACAGGGTCTCTCCGATGCTGGCGCCGTGGACCCAGATCAGGTGGCCCTTGGGCCGCTGCCGGCTGGGATAGCCCTGCCGCTCCCCGAGCCGCGTCCGGTCCTCCCGGCCCTTGTGCTGGCGCCAGTAGAGGAGGCCCAGCACGGCCGGCTCCAGGACGGAAACGGCCGTGCGGTACGCCTTGAAGATGATCGGGAAGCTCATGCCCGGGAGCCTCCCATGAGCACGGACCGGGGTTTGGCGCCAGGATCCTTGGCGCCAGGATCCTTCGACCCCACCAGATCATAGGCGCGCGCATGCACCCGGTCGAGTTCCCTCTCGACGGCTCGTCTGAGGGATTCGAGCGTCTCCCCGTCCGCATCCCGCGGCACCGGGATCGGGTCCCCGAGCACCATGGCGCCGCGGCCGAAGGGCAGGCCGATGCTGGCCTTGTCCCAGCTGTCGAAGTCGATGCGGCGGCTGGTGACGACGGCAACCGGCACGATGGGCCGTCCCGACAGCTGGGCGAGGGTCACGATGCCCTGGCCGCAGACCCGCGAGATCTTCGGGATGTCGGCCGTCATCACCACCATCTCCCCGTCGCTCAGCGCCCTGAGCATGGCCCGCATGGCCTGGGCTCCGCCCTTCTTGCGGATGTCGCGGCCCCGCGCGCCGGAACCCCGGATGGCCCGCACCCCCAGATGGCGCAACGCGATGGCGTTGAACTCGCCGTCGCCCGAGCGGGAGACGAGGCTTGCGGCCTTGTCCTGCGGCCTCTTGGCGAAGTGGATCATGAAATGCTGCCCGTGCCACATGGCGGCGATCACGGGCATTTCGATCCGGTCATAGGCATCCGCCGGTTCCATGACGAACCGGTTCGTGCGCTGCACGAGTTTGAGATAGCCCGCGACGAGAAGGCCCAGGACTTCCTGGACCGCTCGAGACCGGACGATGCGCTTGACGAGACCCATGGTGACAGGAGGGATCAGCCGTTCTGCGGATCCAGCAGGCGGTGGAGGTGGACGATGAAGTAGCGCATCTGCGCATTGTCCACGGTCGCCTGCGCCTTGGCCTTCCAGGCCGTGTGGGCGCTGGCGTAGTTCGGGAAGATTCCGACGATGTCGAGCTTGGAAAGATCCTTGAAATCGACGGATTCGAGGCTGGTGAGCTCGCCTCCGAAAACCAGGTGCAGGAGTTGCTTGCCAGGCGTGTCGGTCATGGTGATAGGGCTCTTCTGAAGAGGGTTGGACGGATCGGTGGTGAAGCGAGCCGACGGTGTTCAGGCTCTCATGGCCCCAATAGCACGAGGATGCAACTGTGACGCAACGGCAATCATCTCGCCGTGTACGGGATGGGGCCTGTTGTAGGCCGGGGTCGAACCGTCGAGCTCGGTCAGGCGTCCGCCCGCCTCCCGCAGGATGAGGTCCGCGGCGGCGATGTCCCAATCCTGGGCGTTGGCCGAGACGAGGCCCACGTCGATGGAGCCGTCGGCGACCCGGGCCAGCCTGAGCGCCAGGGACGGCACCTTCGGTAGTCGCTCGACCGGACCCATGCGGCGCTCGAGCCGGTCCACGAGGGGCTTGGGACCCGCGACCCGCGGCGGGACATGGCCGGACCCGGGAAGCTGCAGCCGATCGCCGTTGCACCAGGCGCCTTCGCCGAGACGCGCTTCGTAGAGACGCTCGTGGGCCGGGGCGTAGAGGACGCCGAGAACGGTCCGGCCGTCCCTCACCAGGGCGATGGAGACGGCCCAGTCCGGGTGGCCGGATGCGAAGGCCCTCGTCCCGTCGATGGGATCGACGATCCAGACATAGCTCTGGTCGAGGCGCGCGGGATCGTCGGCAGTCTCCTCGGAGAGCCAGCCGGCCTCGGGGAGCAACCCGGACAGGTGCCCTTTCAGGAAGGTGTCGAGGGCGATGTCCGCCTCCGTCACCGGGGAGCTTTGCCCCTTGTACCAGAGCTTGGCGGCCGTCTGGGCGCCGGCGCGGAAATAGGGCAGGGCCAGGTCTCCCGCCCGGTGGGCGGCCTCGCGCACGGCAGGCGCGAGGGACGGGATGGGAAGGGGTGAGGACGACGGCATCGAGCCTGAGATGGGAACCATGGGCAGGAGATACCATATCCCGCCTTCCCAAACCTTTCTTTTCGGACGGTGCGCCAGCCAAGAGGGGAGCATCGGATCCGATCCCAAAAGTGGGACCACTTTTCACGTCCGATGCTCGAGCGTATCCTTGTGATGATACCCCCCACGTCATGGCCGGCCAGTCATCACCCCTGTCTCGCCGGCCATCCCGATTGTCTCGAGCACGGCGCCTCTCGGAATCGGGATCACCGGGACAAGCCCGGTGATGACGTGGAGAAGGTGGTCAGGGCCCGGTGATGACGGGGTGGCGGATCGGCCGAGCGATCAAGACAGGGTCCCGAGCGGTGCGCCGCTCAAAGGCTTGAGCATCGGATCCGATCCCGAAAGATGCTCTAGACGAGGCAGTCGAGGGTGAGGGCGGCAAACAGGATCAGGCCGGCGTCCCGGTTCGAGCGGAAGAGGCGCAGCGCGCCGGCCCCGTCAGAAGGGTCGATGCGCGCCACCTGCCAGCCCAGGTGAAGGGCGAAGAGGCCCAGTCCCGCGAAGGACGCGAGGCCCGCTCCGGCCAAGCCCAAGGACGCGGTGACGGAGACGAGGGTCAGCGCATAGCAGATGGCGACGCCGAGCCTGACGTTCTCGCCGAAGTACCGGGCCGAGGACTTGATCCCGGCGATCTCGTCGTCCTCGATGTCCTGCAGGGCGTAGATGGTGTCGTAGCCCACCACCCAGGCAATGCTGCCGAGATAGAGGAGGATCGCGGCCGGGCTCAAGGAGCCGAAGGCCGCCGCCCAGCCCATCAGGGCCCCCCAGGCGAAGGCAAAGCCCAGGACGATCTGCGGCATCCAGAAGAAGCGCTTCATGAACGGGTAGAGGGCGACCACCCCCAGGGACGCGAAGCCGGTCGCGACCGCGAAGGCGTTGAACTGGAGCAGGACCAGCAATCCGACGAGCCCCTGGAGCGCCAGGAAGGCCAGGGCTCCCTTGACGGTGATCTGGCCCGAGGGAAGGGGGCGCTGGCGGGTGCGCTCGACACGGGTGTCGAGATCCCGGTCGACGATGTCGTTATAGGTGCAGCCGGCCCCGCGCATGGCGACGGCGCCGATCAGGAAGAGCAGGCAGTGGACCGGGTTCGGCCAGGGCTGCCCGGCCGCGATGGCGGCGAGCGCCGCCGACCACCAGCAGGGCAGGAGAAGCAGCCACCAGCCGATAGGCCGCTCGATGCGGGCGAGGCGCAGGTAGGGCCGGAAGCCGGCCGGCGCCCATCGCTCGGCCCAATGGCCCTTGACCGCATCGGGAAGGGACGGCGCTGCAGGGGGCTCCATCGCTCAGATGGCCGGGCTCAGAGGGCACCCTTCGGGACGGACAAGGTGCCGGTCAGGCCACCGCCCATCTTGCCCGCGATTCCGCCCTGCTGGCCCTGCTGCTGCTGCTTGGCGCGCTTTTCCATCTCGGCCATCTTGGCGGCTGCGCCGCAGGCCTGGCCCTTGAACTGCTGGGAGCGCTTGTGGTCCTCGGAGAAGCTCTGGATCAGCTGATCGGGAACCTGGCACCAATCCTTGTTGTCGGTCATCCATTTCTCGCCGGCGGCGCCGTTCGTCACGAGCTTGGAGAAGACCGTGCAGGCGGCGCGGGGATCGATCTGCTTGTTCTTGCCGCCGTTGGTGAGCTTGTTGACCTGCTGGATCAGGTTCTGCCGCTCCTGCAGGATCTTCTGGCCTTCCTGGCAGGCGCTCGACTGCGCGAAGGCAGGAGCCGTCACGAAAATGCCAGCGACGGCAAGCGCAGCCAGGATGTGCGAACGGATATGCGTCATGCCCAAAATTCCCTCACTCGGCCCGCGACGTCTCGCGGGCCAGGGTTCTGTTAACAGGTTCAGGGCCTTGAGGCCAAGAGGCGAATGGTCGCCTTGGGCATAAGCTGTGCCGTTTGGCACCTGAATATTCCGTGACCGGACCGGCCGGCCCCTCCCTCGGGGCCCGGGAACTTGATACAGGAGGGGCGTTTCGGAAGGTTGCCATGGCCGATTACGACTTCAACGCCCCCCGCCTCTTCATCGACGCCCCGCTCCGGGCCGGGGCCCGGATCCCGCTCGAGCGGGGGCAGGCCAATTACCTCCTGAACGTCCTGCGCCTGAAGGCCGGCGAGTCCGTGCTGATCTTCAACGGGCGGGACGGAGAATGGCGCGCCGAGGTGGCGGTCGAAGGGCGCAAGGCCGCCGACCTCGTCTGTGCGGCCCGGACCCGGGAGCAGGGGACCGCGCCCGACATCATCTACGCCTTCGCGCCGCTCAAGCATGCCCGGCTCGACTACATGGTCCAGAAGGCCGTGGAGATGGGAGCGGGTGTTCTCCAGCCGGTTCTGACCCGCCGGACCCAGGCCTCCCGGGTCAACCTGGACCGCATGCGCAGCAACGCCGTCGAGGCGGCCGAGCAATGCGGGATCCTGTCGGTTCCGGAGGTCCGCGAGGAGGAGAATTTGGAGCGGTTTCTCAAGGGGTTGGAGAAGGATCGCCTGGTCGTCTTCTGCGACGAGAACGCCCCCGTTTCCAACCCGGTCAGGGCTCTGGCCGAGCTTGGGAACAATCAAGCTGGTCTGGCCGTTATCGTGGGCCCCGAAGGAGGGTTCACCGACCAGGAGAGAGCGCTTGTCGCCGCCCACGAAAGATGTGTTTGCGTATCGTTGGGTCCGCGAATCCTGCGAGCTGACACAGCCGCTGTGGCCGCGCTGGCGATCGTTCAGTCCGTGCTTGGCGATTGGAACTGACCTCGTCGTCCGACAACGCATAAAGCCGATCCGCCTCTAGCTTCAGAAGCTTAGCAGTTTCGCGCCGAGCCGCCCCAATCTGGCCCCATTGAGCCGGAGTTTGGGCGCGGTCGCCGCAGGCCGATCCGCATGCGCGAAAGGTCATTTCTGAATAAGAACAGAGGACACCAAGGAAATGAGCTGGGACTTCAAGTTCGGCATCGAGGAAGAGTACTTCGTCAACGATGCGCCGAGACGCGATATCGCCAAGGGGAAGATCAAGGAATTCTTTGCCGCCTGCCGGGACCAGATCTCGGGCGACATCCAGCCCGAGATGCTCGAGCCGCAGATCGAGATCGCGAGCAAGCCCGCGCTCGAGTTCTCCGACGCCCGGGCGCAGCTGGCCGCGCTGCGCTCGTCGGTCGGATCCGTCGCGCGCGATTTCGGCCTGTCGATCATGGCCTCGGGCACCCATCCGCTCGCCGTCTGGTCGCGGGTGCGTCCCACGGCCCAGCCGCGCTATGGCAAGGTCATGCACGACCTGCAGATGCTGGGCAGCCGGAATGTCCTGTGCGGCATGCATGTCCACGTGGAGGTGCCGGAGCTCGGCATGCGCGTCGACATCATGAACCGGATCCAGCCCTATCTGCCGCTCCTGCTCGCGCTGTCGACCTCCTCGCCGTTCTGGCAGGCGCAGCGCACGGGCCTGCTCGGCTACCGGCTGGCCGCCTATCGCGAGCTGCCGCGCACGGGCCTGCCGGACCTGTTCGAGAACGAGCAGGATTACCAGCGCTACATCGACACCCTCGTGGCGGCCCGCGCCATCGAGAATTCGAGCTATGTCTGGTGGGTGATCCGGCCGTCCCTGAGGCATCCGACCCTCGAGCTGCGCGTGGCCGACAGCTGCACCCGGCTCGACGACACCATCGCGATCGCGGCCCTCTACCGCTGCCTCGTCCGGCGCCTGAGCCTGGACACCGCGCTGAACGCCGGGCAGACGGGCGCCTCCCGGGCCATCAACGACGAGAACGGCTGGCGGGCCCAGCGCTACGGCATCCACGGCAGCTTCGTGGACGAGAAGACCCGCACGGCCAAGCCCGTGCGGGAGCTCCTCGACGAGACCCTCGACCTCGTGGCCGAGGACGCCAAGGTGCTCGGCTGCCAGCGGGAGCTCGACCTCGCCCGCTGGATCGTGGCCCGCGGCACCAGCGCCGACCAGCAGCTGACGCTCTACACGGAGGCGGTCGGCCGTGGCCTGTCGAACCGGGACGCGCTCGCCGGGGTGGTCGACTGGCTCAGCGCCGAGACGACGGGAGAAACGGCGCTCCGGCATTAGGGCCGTGCGGATCCCGGCGTGGCATCCGCGCTTCACGTCCGATGCCGCGACGAGGGCGGGCCGCCCTCGTCGCTTTCTGCCGTCCCCCCTCATTGCGCCTTGGCCTTAAGCCCCTTATTGAGTCCCGACCCTGAGTCGGCGCGCCTTGAACGCGCTTTTTGATGAGGTGATGCATGGCGCGGGACGTATCCGATACGACCCCCATTGGTGCGCGGTCGGAGCTCGTGGAATGGATCGCCTCCGGCGAGAAGCCGCGCGAGGCCTGGCGGCTCGGCACCGAACACGAGAAGATTCCCTTCTACACGGCCGATGCCTCGCCGGTTCCCTATGACGGGGACCGGGGCATCCGCGCGCTCCTGGACGGGTTGCAGGCGCGCACCGGCTGGGAACCGATCATGGAGGACGGCCGTCCCATCGGCCTAGCCGACGAGACCGGCGGCGGCGCCATCTCTCTCGAACCGGGCGGACAGTTCGAGCTGTCGGGAGCCCCGCTCGCGACGCTGCACGACACGGCCCGCGAGACGGCGCAGCATCTCGCCGACGCGAAGGCAGTGGGCGAGGGGCTCGGGCTCGGCTTCCTGACCCTCGGGATGAGCCCGCTCTGGACCCGGGCCCAGACCCCCGTGATGCCGAAGGCGCGCTACCGCATCATGACCGACTACATGCCGAAGGTCGGCTCCCTCGGCCTCGACATGATGTACCGCACGTCCACCGTGCAGGTGAACATGGACTACGCGTCCGAGGCCGACATGGTGAAGAAGCTGCGCGTCTCGCTGGCGCTCCAGCCCGTCGCGGCCGCGATCTTCGCCAACTCGCCCTTCACCGAAGGCAGGCCCAACGGCTACCTGTCCATGCGCTCCGCCATCTGGCTCGACACCGACCGCGACCGGACCGGCATGATGGCCTTCGCGTTCGAGGACGGCTTCGGCTACGAGCGCTATGTGGACTGGGTGCTCGACGTGCCGATGTACTTCGTCAAACGCGGCGAGACCTATCACGACGTGGCGGGCTCCTCCTTCCGGGACCTCTTCGCGGGCCGGCATCCCCAGTTGCCGGGCGAATACGCGACGCACTCGGACTGGGCCAACCACGTGTCGACCGTGTTTCCCGAGGTGCGCCTCAAGCGCTATCTCGAGATGCGCGGCGCCGACGTGGGCAACCTCGAGCACATCGTGGCCCTCTCGGCCTTCTGGACCGGGCTCCTCTACGACGAGGCCGCCCTCGACGGGGCCTGGGACCTGGTGAAGGCCTGGACCGCCCAGGAGCGCGAGCAGCTGCGCGCCGACGTGCCCAGGCAGGCCCTCAAGGCCCGCATCGCCGGCCGGTCCGTGCAGGACGTCGCCCGCGACGCCCTGGCGCTCGCCCGCGCCGGCCTCCGGCGCCGCGGCCACCGGGACGATGACGGCCGCGACGAGACCCGCCATCTCGCCTACGCGGAAGAGATCGCCGCCTCCGGCCGCACCCAGGCGGAGCGCCTGCTGGAGCTTTACCATGGCGCATGGAACGGCTCCGTGCTGCCGGCCTTCCGGGAATGCGTGTTCTAGAGCCTTTTTCGGCGAAGTGGGTCCGGTTCGCCGTCAAAAATGCGGCACAGCAAGGAAGAGAAGAGAGGTGATTCCACGCCAGTGGAAACAGCTCTAAAGCATCGGACCCAAAAGTGGACTTGCACTTTTGGGATCCATCCGATGCTTTCTTCTTGGATGAGAGCATCGGTCAGAACGGAAAACCGGATCCACTTTTCCGTCCGATGCTCTAGAAGCAGAGAACCCTGCCCGACGCCCCCGCACATCATGGCCCGGCCTGTCCCGGCCATCCTGACGCGGAAAGGCACGGCGCTCCCCATGATCGAGATCACCGGGACAGGCCCGGTGATGACGGGGAGACGGTGGCGCCTTCCCGTTGCAGCCGACACCCTCCCACCGTGGCCGAAACCTCCCACGTCATGGCCGGCCTTGTGCCGGCCATCACGATACGGAAAGGCGTCTTGCCTCACAGGAGCGAGATCACCGGGTTAAGCCTGGCATCGGCTTGAGGCTGTCAGGACCAACGATGCCGATCCGGTGAGGCGCCGCACCTCGAACAATCGGAATCACCCGCCCAGGGCCGGTGATGACGTGCAGGGTGGGATGGTCCGACAACGACGGGCCGGATCCGATCCGGCTCAGGCGGCCTTGCTCAGGCGGCCCTGCTCAGGCGGCCTTGGCGGTCGCGACGCGGTTGCGGCCGTCCTGCTTGGCCTTGTAGAGCGCATCGTCCGCCAGCGCGATCAGGTCCGCCGGACCGATGCGAGACCGGTCCAGGCTCGGAATCCGGGTCGCGCTCCCGATGCTGACCGTGAGGATTCGGGACGGGAAGCTCGCCTCGTGGCGCATGCGAAGCGCCTCGACCTTGGCCCGGATGTCCTCGGCCACGAGGGCCGCGCCGACTTCGTCGAGATCCGGCAGGAGCACCACGAGCTCCTCGCCGCCGTAGCGGGCCGCCAGGTCGCCCGGCCTGCGGGCCGCGCTGGCCACCGCCTTCGCGAGGGTGCGCAGGCATTCGTCGCCAGCCGGGTGGCCGTAGATGTCGTTGTAGGCCTTGAACTGGTCCACGTCGATGAGCAGCAGGGAGACCGGCGACTTCTCCCGAGACGCGCGGAGCCACTCCGTCTCGAGCTGTTTGTCGAACATGCGCCGGTTGGCCAGCCCCGTCAGGCCGTCGGTGACGGCGAGCACGGAGAGTTCGGCCTCCGTCTCCTCGCGCCGGCGCAGCTCCGCCGCCAAGGCCCAGCCGAGCGTGGCCAGCGTGGCGACGAGCAGGCCGATGACGACGGTGCGGAAGACGAATTCCCGGTTCCAGTCCGCCAGGGCCTCGTCCCGGCCCACGGACGCGAGGACGCCGATGGGGAAGATGTGATTGCGGTGGTAGCCGCCCATCCGGGCCACGTTATCGAACGGCGAGACGTAGTCGTAGGCGCCGGAACCTCGCTTCTCCTTGAAGAGAGGATCGTTCGAGATGCTCGATCCGATGGCGCGCTCGATGTAGGGATAGCGCGACAGGATCGTCCCGTCCTTGTGGATGAGCGTGATGCTCCCCTGCGTCCCGACATCGAACCGGCCGAAGAAATTGGCGAAGTAGCGCGGGGGAATGCTGGCCTGAACGACCCCGCCGAAGCTGCCGTCCGGCTTGTCGATGCGGCGCGACAGGGTCAGCACCCAGTCGCCCCCGAGCGGGTCGCGGATCAGGGGCCCCAGGAACCAGTCGCTGCTGGTGGATTCCCTATGGTGCCGGAAGAACGTCTGCGCTTCCACGCTCGCCTTGCCCCGGTGCCCGGGCAGGGAGCTGGTCAGGAGGAAGCCGTCGTCCCCATAGACCGACAGGGCCTTGATGCGCTGCAGGGACTGCACCCGCTCGACCAGGAAAGTATCCAGCTTCTTGACCGCGTTGGGCAGCACGCCGCCCATCTCGACCCGGTCCACCACGTCCACCAGCAGGGCGTCCGCGACCTCGAAGGTGTCCTCGGCATGCTGGACGAGCGATTTGGCGAGGTTCACCGTCTCGGCGCTGATCCGGGCGGTTTCCTGCTCCCGCTCGCTCCAGTCGCGCCAGCCCTCCAGGCCTACGATCACGAGGCAGACCACGGCCACGAAGGCCTTGAGCCCTCGCGCCGCCGATTTCGGCCTGATGTGAGCGAATGCAGTCATGATCCCCCAACCATAAATGCCGGGGCTAGCCTGAGGCTAACTTGAGGCCGAGGATCCCGGCCACGATCAAGCCGATGCAGGCCAGGCGCATCACGGTGGCGGGCTCGCCGAAGAGCACGATGCCGAGAATGGCCGTTCCAACCGTGCCGATCCCGGTCCAGACCGCATAGCCGGTCCCGACCGGGAGGGTTTTCAGCGCGATGCCGAGCAGCACCACGCTGATGATCATGCTCACGGCCGTGAGAACGGACGGGACCAGGCGGGTGAAGCCGTCCGTGTATTTGAGGCCGATCGCCCAGCCGATCTCGAACAAACCGGCAAGACCGAGCCAAGTCCATGCCATGACAGGACCTCCGTCATTGGCAGGGCCGTCCCCACCGGGGTCATGAAGGTGTGAGGTCGTCCTCACCCCTCCGAATATAGAGGGTCGGGAAAACCTTCTCAATATGATCCGGGCGCGGCCGAAGGTCTGTCTGCCGGCTTAGTTACCGGGCTCTTCCGCGGGCTGACCGGAGCGGCCGAGGGACGCCAGGGGGTTGAAGGGGGCATAGATCTGGTGCTTCCACGAATCGCCGCAATTGATGCAGATCGACCGGATCATGTGGTCGCTCTCCTCGAGCCGCCTGAGCAGCCTCGCCTGGCGCTCCGTCGCTTCGTTGGCCTCGGCTTCATAGCCGGAGGGCCGGACGGTCAGCTGCAGGGCCTTGCCGTCCGGCGCCTCCTGGGCGAAGGCGGGGCCGGCCAGGAGAAGGAGGCTGACGGTCAGGGCGAGGCGGGTCATTCAGGATCCTGCGGCTGATTTGGGTCTCTCCCCACAGGACTCCAGGAGACAGTGTTTCGTCAAGGCTTCAGGCCCCGGCTGAGACCTTTGGCAGCGCCGGATCCGCCCGGCGCCGCGTTCGCTCGGACTGCGGCCGGTTCGCGTCAGATCTGCCGGACCGCGCCCTTGGCCGCGCTGGTGGCGAGCATCGCGTAGGCCTTGAGGGCCGCCGAGACCTTGCGCTTGCGCGGGGCGGCCGGCTGCCAGCCCTTCGCCTGCTGGGCGGCGCGGCGGCGCTCCAGCTCGGCCTCGTCGACGGCCAGCTGGATGCGGCGGTTCGGGATGTCGATCTCGATCCGGTCGCCGTCCTGCACGAGCCCGATGGTGCCGCCCTCGGCGGCTTCCGGCGAGACGTGGCCGATGGACAGGCCCGAGGTGCCGCCGGAGAAGCGCCCGTCGGTGATGAGCGCGCAGGCCTTGCCCAGGCCCTTCGACTTCAGGTAGCTCGTCGGATAGAGCATCTCCTGCATGCCGGGGCCGCCGCGCGGGCCCTCGTAGCGGATCACCACCACGTCCCCGGCCTTCACCTTGCCGTTGAGGATGCCGCTCACCGCGTCGTCCTGGCTCTCGAACACGATGGCGGGCCCCGAGAACACCAGGATGCTCTCGTCGACGCCGGCGGTCTTCACGATGCAGCCGTCGAGGGCGAGGTTCCCGGACAGAACCGCGAGGCCGCCGTCCTTCGAGAAGGCGTGGTCCTTGTCGCGGATCGTGCCGGCGGCCCGGTCCATGTCGACGCTGTCGTAGCGGCTCTCCTGGCTGAAGGCGACCTGGGTGGGCACGCCGCCGGGGGCGGCGCTGAAGAACTCGTGCACGGCGTGGCTGTTGGTGCGGCGAACGTCCCAGCGGTCGAGGGCGGTCTTCAGGGATTCGGAATGGACCGTCGGCACGGAGGTGTCGAGCAGGCCGGCGCGGTCGAGCTCGCCCAGGATGCCCATGATGCCGCCGGCCCGGTGCACGTCCTCCATGTGGACGTTGGCGACCGCGGGGGCGACCTTGCAGAGCACCGGCACCCGGCGCGACAGGCGGTCGATGTCCGCCATGGTGAAGTCGACCTCGGCCTCGTGGGCGGCGGCCAGGAGGTGCAGCACCGTGTTGCTCGACCCGCCCATGGCGATGTCGAGGGTCATGGCGTTCTCGAAGGCCGCGAAGGAGGCGATCGCCCGCGGCAGCACGCTGGCGTCGTCCTGCTCGTAATGGCGGCGGGCGAGGTCGACGATCAGGTGGCCGGCCTCCACGAAGAGGCGGCGCCGGTCGGCATGGGTGGCGAGCGTCGAGCCGTTGCCGGGCAGCGACAGGCCGAGTGCCTCCGTGAGGCAGTTCATGGAATTGGCCGTGAACATGCCCGAGCACGAGCCGCAGGTGGGGCAGGCCGAGCGCTCGATGACCTTGATGTCTTCTTCCGCCACCCGGTCGTCGGCCGCCGCCACCATGGCGTCCACCAGGTCGAGCTTCCTGGTCACGCCGTTGAGCACGACCTTGCCGGCCTCCATCGGGCCGCCGGAGACGAACACCACCGGGATGTTGAGCCGCAGGGCCGCCATCAGCATGCCGGGCGTGATCTTGTCGCAATTGGAGATGCACACCATGGCGTCGGCGCAATGGGCGTTGACCATGTATTCCACCGAATCGGCGATCAGCTCCCGCGAGGGCAGGGAATAGAGCATGCCGTCGTGGCCCATGGCGATGCCGTCGTCGACCGCGATGGTGTTGAACTCCTTGGCGACGCCGCCCGCCTTCTCGATCTCCCGCGCCACGAGCTGGCCGAGGTCCTTGAGGTGGACGTGGCCCGGCACGAACTGGGTGAAGGAGTTCACCACGGCGATGATCGGCTTGCCGAAGTCGGAATCCTTCATGCCCGTGGCCCGCCAGAGGCCGCGGGCTCCCGCCATGTTGCGGCCATGTGTGGTGGTGCGAGAACGATAGGCTGGCATGGTTTCCTCTCAAAAACTTGCTGCTTTGTTCGACTGAAATTGCGAAACTTGCAAGGAAAATTGCCATTCCTTGTGGTCGCGCCTGCTTTGCCGCAATGGAATTGCCGAGGCTTGGCGGGCCGCACGTCATGGCCGGGCCTGTCCCGGCCATCCCGATCCGGTGAGGCGCGGCGCTTGTCATGCTCGGGATCACCGGCACAGGGCCGGTGATGACATGAGGGGCCCGCACCGATCCCAGGCTGCAACGCCTTGAGCCCGAAGAACGTTGTCCTGCTCAAAGCCCCCGAACGAGGCAGGACCGAGCCATGCTGAGCAAAGCCGAACTGGATGCCCCGGCCCATCTGCAATACGAGCCGATCGGCACGGCCGGCCAGGGTCATCCGAGCGACGTAAGGGAATTCGCCACCCTGCGCGAGGCAATCCACTGGGCCATGAACAACGAGCCGCCGGCCGGCATGGAGGCGGTGATCCGCGCGGCCTCCGGGGCGGTGCTCGGGCCGCGGCACCTGGAGGAGATCTGGTCGAGCCTCCAGGGCCCTTAAACCCACCCCAGGCTCAGGGCCCCGACGGCCAGATACCGTCCCGCCTTGGCCAGCGCCACGAGCGGGATGAAGACCCGCAGGGGTTCGCGCATTACGCCCGCCACGATGGTGAGCGGGTCGCCGACGACCGGCAGCCAGCTCAGGAGCAGTGTCCAGCGCCCGTAGCGGTGGTACCAGCCTTCGGCCTTCGCCATCTGCCGGCGTTTCACCGGAAACCAGGCCCGGTCCTCGAAACGGGCGAAGAAGCGGCCCAGGAACCAGTTCACGATGGAGCCGAGGATGTTGCCCACGCTCGCCACGAGGATGAGCAGCCACCAGGGATAATGCTCGGCCACCAGCATGGCGAAGAGCACGGCCTCCGACTGGAACGGGAAGATGGTGGCCGAGAGGAAGGCCGCGGCGAACAGGGCGCCGTATTCGGCAAGGTGGGGCATGGGGCGGGACGGTCGGACCGGGTGCGAGGGGCGCAAAGGTTCAGGCCTCGCGCCGAGGCCTGAACGGCGCGGGATCTATCATGGTTCCGCCGTTCCGCCGAGCCGGATGCGAACGCCTCCGCCGACGCTACATCCGGTCGCTGAACGTGCCGTGCTGGGCCCGCGGGTTGAGGCGCGCGAAATCGTCGCCCTTCACGTGAACCAGCGTGGCGTGGTCGCCGCCTTCGAAATAGACGTCCGGCTGGCGTTCCATGCTGTTCTCGACGATGACGTCGAGGCCGTAGCACGTGCCGACGGGCGGAATGGCGCCACGGTCGCAGTCGCGGAACACCTCGACGATCTCATCCTCGGAGGCGAGGCGCAACTCCTGGCCGAGTTCCGTCTTGAGGTCGGACAGGCGCAGGTGATGAGAGGCCGGCAGTACGGCCAGCATGTAGCTCTGGCCGTTGCTGAGCATGATGCCCTTGGCCAGCCGGTCGCCCGGCACGTGCCCGGCATGGGCCGTGCCCAGCGAGGTCATCGCCGGTTCGTGCGCGATCAGATCGTAGCTGATCCCCTGATCGGACATGTAGCGTTGAAGGGTGGGCGCGATCGTCATGACAACCTCCTGTGGGACGAGGATGCTCGCATGCCGGGAGGGCGGCTCGACTGACACACCGTCGCTTCGGGCAGCGCGGTTGCTTTGAAACATCCCGATGGTACACCTGGGTCAAGTGGGCTTCAATCGACACAAGGCTGCGACCGAGAACATTGTCGGTGAAGGGAGCGGCCCGCCTGGCGGTCATGTGGCGCCATCACCGGCCCTGCGCTGACACTTACACCCCGGACTCGCACCCCGGACTTGCACCCCGGACTTGCTCCCCGTCCCAAGGTTCACTACCAACGGCGCATCTCGTTTCCACGCCGGCCCGCCATGCATCGTTCGCGCGGAGGCGCCGAGACATCTCTTTCGGGAAGACCTCTCTTGGACCAGTTCGACGTGGTGGTGATCGGCGCAGGGGCCGCCGGGATGATGTGCGCGGCGGAGGCCGGGAAGCGCGGCCGTTCCGTGCTCGTCCTCGATCACGCGGCCAAGCCGGGCGAGAAGATCCGCATTTCCGGCGGCGGACGCTGCAACTTCACCAATCTCAACGCCGCGCCGGCCAACTTCCTCTCGCAGAATCCGAGCTTCGCCATCTCGGCCCTGCGCCGCTACACGCAGCGAGATTTCGTCGCCCTCGTGGAGCGCTACCGCATCGCCTATCACGAGAAGACCCTGGGTCAGCTCTTCTGCGACGGTTCGTCGAGGCAGATCGTCGATCTGCTCCTGACCGAGATGCGTCAGGCGAACGCTCAGCTGCGGCTCTCGACCTCCGTCGCGACGGTCGAGAAGACGTCGGACGGGTTTGCGCTCACGCTCTCGCAGGGCGCGGTGCGATGCCGGTCTCTCGTGGTCGCCACCGGCGGGAAGTCGATCCCGAAGATGGGCGCCACCGGGTTCGGCTACGATCTCGCGCAGCAATTCGGCCTGCCCATCGTCGAGACGCGGCCGGCCCTCGTGCCGCTCACCCTGGAGCCCTCCATGCTGGAGCGCCTCGCGCCGCTGGCGGGCGTGTCGGTCGACGCGGTGGCGGGCTGCGGGAAGACGACTTTCGCCGAGGCCATGCTGTTCACCCATCGCGGCCTGAGCGGACCGGCGATCCTGCAGATCTCCTCCTACTGGCGTGAGGGGGACGAGATCGTGCTGTCCATGCTGCCGGGCGTCGACCTGTTCGAGGAACTGCGCGCCGCCCGCGCGCAGAACGGCCGGCAGGCGCTTCAGACCGCCCTGTCCGCCCTCCTGCCCAAGCGCCTCGCGCAACTCGTCGCCGAAACCGAGAAGGGGCCGGCCAACCTGGCCGATCATTCCGACAAGCGGCTCCGGGCCATCGCCGAGGCCGTCAACCGCTGGCGCTTCAAGCCGGCCGGATCGGAGGGCTATCGGACCGCCGAGGTGACGCTCGGGGGCGTGGATACGCGCCACCTCGATTCCCGGACCATGGAAGCCAAGGCGGTGCCCGGCCTCTACTTCATCGGCGAGGTGGTGGACGTCACCGGCTGGCTCGGCGGGTACAATTTCCAATGGGCATGGTCGTCCGGCTGGTGCGCCGGACAGGCGGCCTGATCGCGGGACACTGGCCGTGCCCGTCCGCCTGTGTTCTCCCCTGGCCCTGTGCTATGCTCGCGGGGTCGAACTCCACGGGGGAGGGTCGCATGCATTCGGGCATGGTCCTCATCTGGATCGGTGCGCTGCTCATCGTGGCCGGGATCGTGCTCGCGGCAGGCCGGGTTCTCTGGAAGGGCCGCCTGAGCGACCCGCATCGCCTGGGCCCGGCGGAGGGCGGCGCCACCCTGGAGCCGCGGGAGCGGGCGCGCTCCCTGCATCCCAGGCACCATTGGCCCAGCATCGCCCTGGTGGCGCTCGGCATCGTGCTCATGCTGGCCGAAGCGGCCGTGTGACGGGCCCTCCGACGGCGTCGAAACGGTGCTTCGCATCTCGAAAGAGGTAGAGCGGGGCAGTTTTTGCCGGGTTGCGCTTGCCTCAGGCCACGGTTCGGGCAACGATCCGGCCATGAAGCCGCTCTCGCTCCTCCTGGCTGCCGGCCTTCTCCTGATGCCTGCCGGCGTCGGCGCCTCTCCCATGCTGCTGGTGGACGCGTCCACGGGCGACGTTCTCGCCGCCCAGGAGGCGACCCGCTCCTGGCATCCCGCATCGCTCACCAAGATGATGACGGCGCATCTCGCCCTCTCGGCGGTCCGCGCCGGCCAGGTCAGCATGGACACGTCCGTGGTCATGAGCGCGAAGGCGGCGTCCCAGGCCCCCACGAAGCTCGGCATCCCGCCGGGCACGTCCCTGAGGCTCGAGGACGCGATCACGGTCATGATGGTCAAGAGCGCCAACGACGTCACCTTCGCGGTCGCGGAGGCCATCGGCGGCAGCGAGGAGGCGTTCGTGGCCGCCATGAACGCGGAGGCGCGGCGCCTCGGCATGACCGGGACGCGGTTCGTCAACCCGACCGGCCTGCACGACGACCGCCAGGTGACCAACGCGCGGGACATGGCCGTGCTCATGATGGTGCTCCTGAGCTACCACGGCGACCACATGGACCTGCTCAGGACCCCGTCGATCACCGTCAACGGCCGGATGCTCAAGAACACCAACAAGCTGGTGGAGGATTACGCGGGGCTCGAAGCCTCGAAGACCGGCTTCGTCTGCGCCTCCGGATTCAACGTGGCGGTCTCGGCCCTGCGCGGGGACAGGCGCGTCGTCGGCGTGGTGCTCGGATCGCCGAGCGCCGCGACCCGGACGCTGGTCATGCGGGACCTGCTCAACACCGGCCTGTCGGACGGGGCGAGCCCCGTCGGCAATCTGCGCACCATGAAGGCCGCAGGACCTGCCCCGGCGGCGGATCTGCGCCGCCTCAAATGCGGCCGGCAGGATCCGGCGCGCCTGGAAGCGAGGGCTGCCGCGGGGACGGTCGCGAAACGCACCGAGATTCAGCCGCTCCGCTGACGATCAGCGCTCAACGATGCGCCGTTTCAAGGGATGAGCATGGGACAATCGGGACGGCCGGCAAGAGGCGGGTGATGACCGGCCGGCCATGACGGGGCGAGGTTTGCGCGAACCGGATGTTCATCCTCCCACGTCATCACCGGGCTTGTCCCGGTGATCTCGATGCAAGAGGCGCCGCGCTCTTCCGATCGGGATGGCCGGCACAAGGCCGGCCATGACGTGCGGAGGGTGGCGGGAAGGGCGGAGGTTGTCATCACCGGCCCTTGCCACCTTCTCCACGTCATCACCGGGCTTGTCCCGGTGATCTCGACCGGAAGGCCGCCGAGCGTATCGTGTGGACGAAGGCGGGTCACTGACGCGGCCCTCTGGGTCCGTCCGATGCGCTAGGCAGCCGACGGCCTGTCGACGGGCAGGGATTCCAGTGCGCCGGCCTCGTCGATGCGCCGCACGAGATCGTCCACTTCCTCTTCCGTCTGGTAGATGCCGAAACCGATGCGCAGGCGCTGGCCGCGCACGTCGCTCACCACGCGCAATTCCGCGAGGTCGCGATGGATCGTCTGCGCTTCGGGGGTCCGGAAGGTGAGGAAGTTGCCGCGCCGCATCTCGTCCGCCGGCACCACGAGGGAAGCGTGCTCGAACAGGGCGGACGCCTCGATGCGGCGCAGGAAATGCTGCTGAAGCGCCTTCGCATGGGCGTGGATGATGCCGGGCGTGATGCCCTCATCCGCGAGCCAGCGCATCACCGCGTTGAAACGGTAGAGGCCCGAGGGGTCGAAGGTGGCGCCCATGAAGCGCCAGCCGTCGTGGCTGTAGCCGACCTGTCCGCCCTGCGCGTTGGTGAGGTTGCCGAAGGCCGCATACCAGCCCGTGTCGCGCGGGCGCGGGCCCCAGCCCGGCGGGCAATGCATGAAGCACGCGCCTTCGCCGGCCATGGCGTATTTGTATCCTCCGGCGATGTAGAACACACGTTCCGCGATGCCGCCGAGATCCGTCGGCCGCGCCATGAAGCCGTGATAGCCGTCGATCACGATCATGGCGCCGTCGCAGGCGCATTCGGCGAGCCTGCGGCCATCCGGCGCGAAGCCGGAATTGAAGAAGACCTGGCTGACGAACACGAGGTCGTAGCCGTCCTGGGCGGCCGTGAAGAAGCGGTCCTCGAATGTCGTGAAGGGCTCCGCCGGCACCCGCGTGACGGCCACGATCCGCTCCTCCTCCAGGCGGGCGATCTGGCGCGTGAAGGAGTGGAACTCGCCGTCCGATGTCAGGATCCGGACCGGGCGGTCCCCCGGGAAGCAGGAGAGGATGCGCTTGAGGAATTCGTGGGTGTTGGGCGCCACCGCGATGGTGGACGGATCGGGCAGGTTGAGGTGCCCGGCCACGTGGCCGCGATACTCGTCGAGGACCGGACCCAGGACATGCTCCCACTTGTCGTCCATGAGCCGGGCCGCATCGTCCCAGGCCTGGAGCTGCGCGTCCCGCGTCACGTCGGGCCAGGGGTGGTGGCTGTGGGCCGCGAAATGCAGGCGGTCCGGCTCGGTGTTGAGGAAGCGGGAGAAATGCTGGCGAAGATCAAGCATGGCGCATCCCCCTCCGTCAAAGCCTGCCGCGCACGGACCAGAGCTCGGGGAAGAAGGAGCGCTCGAGGGCCTTGCGCAGGTAGGTCACGCCGCTGCTGCCGCCCGTGCCGCTGCGCATGCCGATGATGCGCTCGACCGTCTTCATGTGCCGGAAACGCCATTGCTGGAAGGCATCCTCCAGGTCGACCAGTTCCTCGGCGAGCTCGTAAAGGTCGAAATGCTCGCCCGCATGGCGGTAGATCTCCTCCCAGGCGGCCTCGACCCCCGCGTTGGCCGCATAGGGCTGGGTCACGTCGCGGTCGAGCACCTCGGCCGGGATCGCATAGCCGCGCCGGGCCAGGAGGCGCAGGGCCTCGTCGTAGAGGCTCGGCGCCCGGTAGGCGGCCTCGAGCTGCTCGGCGAGGTCGCCCCGGTGGCGGTGCGGCGCCATCTTGGCCGCATCCTTGGCGCCGAGCTTGAACTCCACCAGCCGGTATTGCCACGACTGGAACCCGGAGGACTTTCCGAGCGCCGGCCGGAAGCTCAGGTAGTCGGACGGGGTCATGGTGGAGAGCACCGTCCAGGCCTGGATCAGCTGCTCCTGGATCCGATTGATGCGCGCGGTGCATTTGAAGGCGGGCTGGAGCTCGTCGGCCCGGATATAGGCCAGGGCGGTGTCGAGCTCGCGGTTCAGGAGCTTCAGCCAGAGCTCCATCACCTGATGGATGGTGATGAAGAGGAGTTCGTCGTGCTCGGCCGTCAGGGGGGATTGGGCGGAGAGGAGCGTGTCGAGCCGGAGATAGTCGCCATAGCTCATGCCGTCGGAAAAGTCGGTGTGAATCCCGTCTGTCGCTGCGGACAACGCCATCTCCCTGAGCTGCTCCGCTTTGGCGCGGATTATTACGTTACCTTAGATGAATTCTACGAAAGTAGGACATTGCGTCGGGCTTGTCACGCCGGGTGAGTCGGAATTGGCATTCGCTCCCCGAGAGAGTAGGTTGCCGCCCCGAACGATCCATCGCCGGAGACAACCCCGCATGACCGACACGCTTCCCGACCGCCTGTCCTCGAACCCGAACAGCCCCTATTACGACGAGGAGTTGCTCGCGAAGGGGGTGGGAATCCGCTTCAACGGGGCCGAGAAGACCAACGTGGACGAGTATTGCGTCAGCGAGGGCTGGGTCCGCGTCACCGCCGGCAACGCCAAGGACCGCTTCGGCAATCCCATGACCATCAAGCTCAAGGGCAAGGTCGAGCCCTATCTCCAGACGAAGGAGTGAGGCCGGGGAGAGCCCTCGTCCTCCCGGAATCGCCGGCCGCCCGGCCAAGCCGGAGGGGTAGGGTGGCGGACGCGCCGATCCAGGATAAGCTTGCCGCTCGGAAGATCCTCGGGAGGGGCTGATCCAGGATGGCCGCTGGTCGGCGACGGACAACACTCGTGGTCGCGGGCTGGCTCCTCGGCGGGCCGGCCCTGGCCCATGGCTGGTATCCGGCCTGGTGCTGCAACGATCACGATTGCCGCGAACTGGCGCAGGCCAGGGGCGAGACCGTGACCGAGACCGAGGAGGGCTGGCGGCTCTGGGACGGGCGCCTCGTCGGCCGCGACGAGGCCAAGATGTCCCCGGATGGGAAGTTCCACATCTGCGAGGAGCCGACCACCCACGCGATCATCTGCTTCTTCGCCCCGCAGGGATCGTCCTGACGGGCCGCCGCCCCTCCCGGCGAGCTACGGGGTCGGCTTGAGCCGCCCCCAGATCGCCTCTGCGGCCTTGGAATAATCGCCGTCGAAATGATGCCCGCCGTCCAGCGCGATTCTTTGCGTCCCACCGAGTTCGGGCGCCGTGCAGGAGGTCTCGTTGTCCTCCGCCTCCTCCTTGCCGTAGATGCACTGCGTCTTGTCGAGCGGCAACTGATGGAGGAGCGGGGTCAAGGGCCGGCTCTCGGCGGAGGCGGCGCCGATGAAGCCCTCCACGGTCACCTCGAAATCCGCGTTGGTGCCGAGCGCCAGGAGCGACACGAGACCGACCCGGTCCCTGATCGCCTTGGGCAGTTCCGGCCACACGTCGGGCATGATGTCGGAGCCGAACGAGAACCCCACGATGGCATAGTGGTCGGTCCCGAATTCCGCGCCGTAATGGTCGAACAGCAGACCGAGATCGGCGGCCACGTCCTTCGGGCTCTTCTTGGACCAGAAATAGCGCAGGGAATCGAGCCCCACGACGGCGACGCCCTTTTGCGCGAGCCATTCGCCGATGGACTTGTCGATGTCCCGCCAGCCGCCGTCGCCCGAGATGATGACGGCGAGCCCTTTCGCCGGCCCCTCGGGGGCGATGACCGAGACAGGCAGCTGCGAGTGGCCGCGCTCGCCGGTCTTGCCCAGCTCGACGGCGCTGTCGATCAGGGCGTCGCGGACGGCGGCGGCGTCCTCGGCCGGCACGAAGGCGACCTCGTCGCCGTCGCCCTGGAAGGCCTCCACGGCCTGGCGCTCGCGTTCCGGCGCAATGGCCCGCCAGGGCGCGGGCAGGTCGGGCACCCGGCGCAGGGCGAAGAAGCCGTCGCCCGCCGGCTCGAGCTTGGGATCGAAGCAATAGGTCCTGTCGGTCTTCAGCAGGGGCTTGAAGCCGATTCCGATGGCGCCTCCGAGAGTGTTCGCCGGAGCCTGCGCCAGGGCCGCATAGGCGAAGGCAGCGCCGTCGCCCCGTCCGGCGATCACCGGGAAGAAGTAGCGCTGCAGCCCGAGCTTGCGCTGCACCGCCTGGGCGAGATCCTTCAGGTCGTCCGACACGTAGTGGCACTCGTCCTCGGGCGGCGACTTGGCGAAGTCGGCGCGCAGGGCGTCGAAGTTGAAGGAGGCTGCCGCCAGCCCGGCCTTCGCCAGCGCAAGGGCATCCTCCCGCCGCGCCGCCGCATCGGCCTCGTCGGCCACTAGAATGACCAGCCCCTTCGAGGGACGATCCTCCGCCCGGACGATGTCGACGGGGCCGAAGCCCTCGACGTCGATCGTCGTGGTGGAGACGGTGGGCGGCATCAGGGCCGACCATGCGGAGCGGCCGAGCAGCACGCTGCCGAACACCAGGGCGACGAGCGCCGCCACGACGGTCAGGTTCCGGAGATGCTTGAACGTCCTCATGATCTCGCCCCCTTGCTGATGGATTTGATCGGGCTTCCCGAAATCAGGTTGCTCACGTCGAGCAGGATCTGCGGCAGCGCCCAGCCGCCCGGGCTCGCGAGATAGCGCGGCTCCCAGGCGGGGCCGAACTTCTCCTTGTAGGCCCGCAAGCCCTTGAAGCCGTAGAAGCGCTCGCCGTTGCGCGCCACGAAGGCCGCGACCTTGTGCCAGCTCGGAGCGAGGCGATGCTCGGACAGGCCCGAGAGCGGCGCCATGCCGAGGTTGAACCAGCGGTAACCCCGCGCCTTGCCCTCCTGCATGAGGCTGACGAAGAGCAGATCCATGATGCCGGGGATGCCCGGCAGATAGCGCATGAGATCGATGGTGATCTCGCCTCCGGGCTGGCCGTACCAGATGTTCGCGAAGGCCACGATGCGGCCGTCCCGGCGGATCACGGCCACGTCGAAATAGGACAGGTAGCGCTCCGACCAGAAGCCGATCGAGAACCCCTTCTCGCCGGCGCCGCGCCCCGCGAGCCAGGCGTCCGAGACTTCTTTCAGCTCGCCGAGATGGCCGGGCACCTCGGCGGCCGGGATGATGGCGAACTCGAGGTTCTCGCGCTTGGCGCGGTTGAGCGCCGCGCGCCAGTCCTTGCCGGCCTTGCCCTCCGTCGTGAAGGTCTCGAGATCCACATGCGCCTCCTCGCCGAGCTTCACGAGGGACAGCCCGCCGTCGAGATAGAGCGGCAGATGCGTCGGGCTGACCTGGTAGAATACGGGCCAGCCCGCATGGCGGTCGACCTCCTCGAGGAACTGCCACATGAGGTCGGCCGCATGTTCGGGCTTGCCGATGGGATCGCCCATGGCAATCCAGCTCTTGCCGCGCACGGCATACATGAGGAAGGCTTCGCCGGACGGATGGAAGAGGAAGCGCTTGTCTTCGAGCAGGGCAAGATGCGCGTCCGCGCGCTCGGCGCAGGCGAGGGCGGGCGCCAGCGCGTCGGGCTTCAGGGGCTCCACGCGGCGCGCATCGGGATGACGATGGATCATCGCGTAGAGCGACAGGGCCGCCCCGATGATGATGGCTCCCAGGCTGCTGCGCAGGAAGCGGGACGCATCGTCGTGCCAGTTGAACTGCCACCACAGGTCATGGCTGTAGTCGACGTCCTGGAAGGCCGTGAAGCCGAGCCAGAGGGTGCAGCCGAGAATGAAGGTGACCGCCACGAGCCAGCGCGGCTCCAGCGGTTCGGCGAAGATCCCGGCCTTGCGGTAGAAGGCCGAGCGGTGGGTCAGGAGCAGGGTGAGAACGGCCCCGAGAACGAGCCCTTCCTCCCAGTCGAACCCTTTGGCCAGCGACACCACGATCCCGGCCCCGATGACGACGACGGACAGGGTCCAGGCGCTGGCGAGGCGGCGCATCAGGCCGCGGGACAGGATAAGGAGCACGACGCCGGCTGTGCTGCCGACGAGGTGCGACACCTCGGCGAAGGGCAGGGGCACCAGAAGCCGCAGGGCCCGCACGCGTGAATAATCGTTGGGGAGCGCGCCGGAGGTGAGCAGCACGAGGCCGCCGATGAAGGTGAGAATGGCAAGGGCTGCCGGCACGAAGGGCAGCACGAGGCGCCGGACGCGCCGCGCCGCGCGGGTGAGTTTCGCATCCGAGCGCCGCACCTCGTGGGCCAGGAACAGCGCCACGGCGAACAGGAAGGGAATCAGCGTGTAGGTGAGCCGCCAGACGAGGATGGCCGACAGCAGCTCGGCCGCCGGAGCCTGCGGAAAGGCCAGCAGGATGGCCGCCTCGAAGGCCCCGAGCCCGGCCGGGACGTGACTGACCACGGCGAGCAGGATGGCGCTTGCGAAAACGGCCGCGAAAACCGGAAAGCCGATGCCGAGATCCGCCGGGAGAAGCACCCACAGGGCTGCGGCGGCCGCGCAGATGTCCGTCAGGCCGAGGCCGATCTGGACGAGCGCCGCTCCGCCGCCCGGGACGCGGATCTGCATCCGTCCCCGGCCGATCTCACGACCGCTCCCGCGGCTCCAGGCCAGGTAAGCCGCGAGCCCCGCCAGCAGCACGATCCCAAGGCCGCGGTTGAACCCCATCGGCAGATGGTCGAGGGCGGCAAGGGCCTGCGGCTCGAGGGTGGCGCTCAGCCCGAGCACCCCGGCCATGCCGACCCACAGGGTCATGGCGGCCACGGCTGTGAGCTTGGCGACCTCGCTCAGGCTCAGGCCCGCCCCGCCATAGATGCGCCAGCGCACGGCGCCCGCCGTGACGAGCGGAAATCCCAGGGTGTGGCCGATGGCGTAGCTCGTGAAGGACCCGAGCGCGACGGTCCCGAGCGGTACCGCCTTGTCGGTCGCGGCACGGAGGCCGAAGGCATCATACCCGATCAGCGCGGCGTAGCTGACGGCGGCGAAGAGCAGGGAGATTCCGATGAGCGAGACCGGCGTGCCGACGGCACTGGCGGCCACGGTCGCGAGGTCGAGCCCGGACAGAAGCCGCATGAGCAGGGCCGCGAGGGCGGCGAACCCCGCCAGGGCGAGAGCCGGTGTCATCCAGCGCCGGAAGAAAGGGCGCCGGGGCGGGGTGACCGCAGCGGCCGGGGTCGCGTGCGCCTCGACGGCGGGGTTCGCCTCGGCTGTGCGAAGAGCGGTGGTGGGCATGGGAGATCTCGTCTGAGTGGTCTTTCGGCGCCTTCAGTCGGGCGCCCGGGCGCTTCGAACCGCGTCAAAGCACGAGCAAGGGGGCCGCCGCCACAGGCGCCCGCGGGAGTGCGGTGCGCACGACGTCGGCGCCGCGAAGGTTCAGACGAACGGAGGGCCGGTCGGAGGAGCGGCGCAGGCCCGGTGCGAGGGCGGAGCGTTCGGGCAGGCGATGCAGCCCATCCTGATCAGGCGGGCCTGATCGATCAGGACGGTCGGGGCGACGCCCGGCAGGAGGGAGCCCGGGGCGTCGTCGCCACCCGGCACGGCCTGGAGGTCCGCCAGGACGCCTTCCGGCGAATCGATGGCGTCGCCGGAGAGAGCCAGCGTGGTCTCGGACGCGCCGAGGCAATCCCGGTCATCGATGAGGCACGGCTTCGCCTGCGCGGTTCCCGCCATGAGCAGGAGCGCCAGCAGGGACTGGGCGAGCGCCAGAAGGATGCGGTGCGGGATCACGGATAATCGCCTTAACGCCGGTGTGATCATCTCACAGGAAACCTGAATGCTTCCTGATTACGGCAGAAACAAGTGGAGGCTTGCTCAGGTGGCGGCTCGTGCCCCAAAAAGAAAGCGCCCGCTCTCGGGGCGCTTCAAGGTCCGACCCGTAGGGGCAAATAATAAGGTCGGTGAACCTATCTATTCAGGGAGTAGTTTGGCCAAATTGTGACGGTCCGTGACACGAATGGGGCGTGTCAATAGAATTTCTGCGTTATTCTGACGCTTCCGATCGTTCATTTGCAAACTATTTGCCCTTGATCGATCATCTCATATGATTTAATCCGGGCTCACCGTAGGGGCAAATACGGTTCGAAGGGTCGCGAACACGGTCGATAAAGACCGGGCGCGACCCTTTTCTTTTCTTTTTATTTCTAAACACCGACCTTTTTAGGAGTCCTGTCCGTCATCGGGGCTTGGTACGGGCTTCCTGCAGCCGCTCCATGGTGGCCTTGATCTCCTCGGCCGCCTTCGCCCCCCGGATGCCGACCACCCCGCGGTCGATCGTCTTCCCGTTCTCGTCCTTCCGCCCGTTGAAGAAGACGTCCCGCTCCTGCTTGGACATCTTCAGGACGGTCCGGGCCTCGGTCTCGATCCGCCATTCCTCGGACCAGGTGCTGACGGGCTCGCCGGTGAACTCGGAAACGGCTTCGGTGTCGCGGGAATAGGTCATCCTGTCGGTATGCCGGACAGGGGGTAACCAGATGATTAATGCAGGCGAGAGGGAGACTGGCTCGCGCCGGAGCGATCAGGCTGCCTTCGCGCTCGGAAACGGCAGGACCCGCGGGGCATCCGGGCTTGTCAGGCCCTGCAGAGCCTCGAGCACTCTGACCGGAGCCGCCGGAGGGATGAAAACCGCGTGGGCGGGCGACGTCCTGGCCGGATCGGGGGATGCGATCAGCAGCGCGGGCCGGTCGGGATGAAGCCGCTCATACTCGTCTTTCAGGATGAAGCCGCAGACCAGCCCCGGCAGGTCCACCTTGGACACGAGCCAGTCGATCTCGTCGCCCTGCTGGCACAGGATCAGAAGCGCGCGCTCCCCGTTGGGGACGGCCGTCACGTCGTATCCGCCCGCTCGAAGAAGATGAGCGACGAGCTCGCGGGCGACGGCATCGTCGTCGACGACAAGGACCATCGCCTTGGATCGGGAATCGGAAACCATGGCGGTCTTCCCCGGATGATCGGCAATTGTCCGCCGCGGCCGATTAACATCGTGTTAATCGCGACCGCTCCTTCGAGGGATCGCCCCGAAGGGTTGCAGCCGCGAGACGGCGTCCGGAATTCGGGCAACGGCCACGCTGAAACGCGGCGCTGCCTTCACCGTTGTCATGGCGGAGTTTTCCTTCGATAGGTGGAGAGCAGGTCATGCGTGTTTCTGATCTCAAGTTCGCGGCTGCCGCGCTGCTGCTGACGGTCCCGACCCTGGCATGGGCCGAGGAGGGCGGCGCCGCGGCCGGCGCGATTGCCGGCGGCACGGCCGGAGCCGTGGTGGGCGGGCCCGTCGGTGCCGCCGTCGGGGCGGGAATCGGCGGCATCGCCGGCGGCGCCGCGTCCGGTCCCGACCGGAAGGACGTGATCATCGAGCATCGCGACGTGGGAGCGACCGGCAGCACCGGGTGCTCGACAACGACGCAGCAGAAGACGAACGAGTTCGGCGACACCACGACGAAACAGAAGACCGAGTGCTAGAGCCTCGGACCCAAATGTGGACACCACTTTTGGGATCGGATCCGATGCTCTCATCCTGAAGCGGCGCATCGTCCGCAGGATGCGCTCGGCGGTCTTCCGATCGAGGTCACCGGGACAATCCCGGTGCTGATACCCTCCGCACGTCATGGCCGGCCTTGTGCCGGCCATCCCGATCTTTTGGGGCGCGGCGCCTCACCGTATCGGGATCACCGGGACAAGCCCGGTGATGACGTGGAAGGGGGCGCGGCCTATTCCGTCAGGCGCGAGAGCACCCGGTGGGCTGCCTCCACTCGGGCCTCGTTGGGATAGGCCTTGTTCGCCAGCATGACGATCCCGATCCTCTTGCCCGGAACGAACGCCACATAGGCCCCGAACCCGAGGGTCGACCCGGTCTTGTTGACGATCACGTCGTCTCGCGGCGCCATGGGCGGGTCGATCGCGGCGGCCGGATGGACCTTCTGGTTCATCGTGTTGCCGGCGACGAGCGTGTCGAGCGCCACCGGATAGGGATAGTGCTCCCAGACGAGATCCTGGATCAGCCCGCCCGAGCGGGAATAGCCGGTCCGGGTCGCACGCAGGGCCCGGGCGAGTTTTTCCGGGACCGGGCCGACGCCCATGTTTGCCTCGAGGAAGCGGAGCATGTCGACCGCGTTCGACTTGACGCCATAGGCCTCCGCCGCGAGGAGAGCATCGGACACGCGGACGGGCTTGCCGTCGCGGCCGTAGCCCCAGGCATAGGACGCCATCTCGGCCTCGGGAACGTCGATGAAGGTGTGCTGCAGGCCGAGATCGCGGAACAGCTGTCCCGCGAGGGTCTCGAAGCTCGCCCCCATGGCGCGGGCGGTCGCCAGACCGAGAAGGCCGATGCTCGGATTGGCGTAGCTGCGCTGCGTTCCCGGGGGCGCCTTCGGCGTCCACGCGCGGTAATAGGCGATGAGCTGCTTCTGATCCTTCACGGCCGCGGGCAGTTGGAGCGGAAAGCCCCCGGCCGTATGCGTCGCGAGGTCGAGGAGCCGCACCCTGTCGAGGGCGCTGCCCTTCAGTTCCGGCATGTGCCGGCCGACGGGGTCGGTGAGCGACAGCCGGTCTTCGACCGCCGCGAGGGTCGCCAGGGTGGCGGTGAACGTCTTGCTGATCGATCCGAGCTCGAAGAGCGTCTCGCGCGTGACCGGGATCCGATGGTCCTTCGAGGCCACGCCGTAATCCATGAAGTGGCGCCTGCCGTCGATGGTCACCGCGACGGCCAGTCCGGGGATGCCGTAGCGCTCGATGACCGGCTTCACCGCCGCGTCGACCGCTTCGCGCACCGTCGCGTCCTGGTCGGAGCCGGCGGCCAGGGCAGGGAGCAGGGTCGCGGCAAAGGCGAGAAGAGCGGCGGCAAGCCGGGGGTGACGTCGCGTCGGCACGGGCATCTCCTTTCGATTCGGCAGGCGTTCCTGCGATGAGGACAGGGTCGGGCGATTGCCCGGAATGGCGAGCGATATGACCCTGTAGGGTGAAGAAGCGGTTAGGACGGCCATGGCGCCGCAGGAGGGGGCGTTTCGGGCCGAAAGCTCCCGCCTTTCAACAAAGAACGCGGCGTTCCTTGAAGAAAGTCTTTGCCTTGCTGCCGACATCTTGAGATCTCTTCTTGCCTTCTCCTGGAGCCCGACAATGCGCCTCGTGGTCATCGCCTCTGTTCTGACAATCGGTTTCGCCTGCCAGGCCGCCGCCCAAACCGCTCCTGCGCCGTCCACCGACGCCGTGACCGCGACACGCTCCGAGATGCGCGAGTTGATCGAGGCCGTGCAGGCGACCGCGAAGGCGTCCCGCGAGAATGTCGATCATGCCCGTGTCGTCCCGGACCTGCTGTACCAGATCCTGACGAAGCTCGATAAGATCGAGGACAAGCTCGACAAGGTCGAGACGACCTTGAAGGAGACGCAGGCTTCCGCTTCCAGGAAGCGCTGAGGCCCGCGTGCCGGCCGGGACGGCGCCGCGTCAGGACCGTCCGATCGGCCCGTCGATGATCACGTGGGCGGATTGGCGCGAGCAGCGCTCGATGCGGCCTTCCACCCGGTAGATGGTCTGGAGCAGGGCCGGGGTGATCACCGATTCCACCGGCCCGCAGGAGACCATCGTGCCGGCATCGATCACCATCACCCGGTCGGCCACGCGCAGGACCTGGTTGAGATCGTGGATGGCCAGGATGACGCAGATCCCGCGCTCCCTCGCGAGGGAGCGGATCAGGGCCAGCACCTCCACCTGCCGGTGCAGGTCGAGGGCGCTCGTGGGCTCGTCGAGGAGCAGGATCTTCGGATCGCGCACCAGCACCTGGGCGAGGGAGACCAGCTGGCGCTGACCGCCGCTGAGTTCGTGCAGACCCTTGAAGGAGATGGGTTCGATCTGCAGATCGTAGAGGATGCGGTCGACCTCGTGAAGGTCCTCGTCCGTCACCTTGCGGCCCGCGCCCTGCTTGCGGGCGAGCAGCACCGATTCGTAGACGGTCAGCACCGTGTTCACCGAGGTGTCCTGCGGCATGTAGCAGACATGGCCCGGGTCGGGCCGGAGCGCCCCGTCGTCGATGCGGATGGTCCCGGGACCGTCGAGGAGGCCCGCGATGCGCCGGAACAGGCTCGACTTGCCGGCGGCGTTCGGCCCGATCACGGCCGTGACCTCGCCGCCCTTCAGCACCGGCGTGGTGACGCCCGAGAGCACCTCCTGCCTGCCGTAGCGCACGCCGACATCGGTGAGTTGCAGGGTCGCTACCATGAGCGCCTCCGGCTGGACATGATCAGGCTGAAGAGGAACGGCACGCCCACGAGGGCCGTGATGATGCCGATGGGAAAGATCGTTCCCGGCACGATGGACTTGCTGATGACCGACGTCAGCGACAGGATCGCCGCGCCCGACAGGACGGAGGCGGGCAGGAAATAGCGCTGATCCTCGCCCACCAGCATGCGGGCGATGTGCGGGCCGACGAGGCCGATGAACCCGATGGTGCCCACGAAGGCGACCGGCACGGCGGCAAGCAGGCTGATGATCATCATCGTCTCCAGGCGCAGCCAGCGCACGTTGACCCCGAAGCTCGCCGCCTTGTCGTCGCCCAGGCGCAGCGCCGTGAGCGCCCAGGCGCGGCGCATGAACAGGGGCAGGGAGATCGCCACAACGGCCGTGGTGATGGCGAGCTTCGGCCAGGTGGCGCGGGTCAGGCTGCCCATGGTCCAGAACACCACGGCGGCGAGCGCCTGCTCGGAGGCGAGATACTGCACCAGGGCGAGGAGCGCGTTGAAGGTGAAGACCAGGGTGATGCCGAGCAGCACGATGGTCTCGACCGTGACGCCGCGCCTCTGGCTCATGAAATGGATGAACAGGGCCGCCGCCATGGCCATGAGAAGGGCGTTGATCGACACCACGTAGTCGATGGCCCAGGGCAGGATGCCGACGCCGAACACGAGGGCGATCGAGGCGCCGAAGCTCGCCGCCGCCGAGATGCCCAGCGTGAAGGGGCTGGCGAGCGGATTGTTGAGGATCGTCTGCATCTGCGCGCCCGCGGCCGACAGGGCCGCCCCCACCACGACCGCCATGAGCGCGACCGGCATGCGGATGTCCCAGATCACCACGCTGGTCTGGAGCGAGACCTCGGGCGAGCCCATCAGCGCCAGCACGACCTCGCGCATGGAATAGCGCGCCGGTCCCAGGCCGAGATCGGCGATCACCGAGAGGACGAGAACGAGGCCGAGCGCAAGAAGCACGAGCTTCTTGCGCTGGACGAGGACGCGGTAGGCTCCGCGTCCCTGCGGCATGGCGATGGCGGGCGAGTGGGCCAAGGGCCTATTCCTTGTCGGTGAGGGAGACCCAGTAGCCGGTCTTGTAGGGGACGGGCAGGAAGCGCTCGTAGAGCGTCTTCATGGTGGTCTCGGGATCGAGGTCCTTGAACAGGTCCGGGTGCAGCCACTTGGCCATGGCCTGGATCGCGACGAACTGGTAGGGGCTGTTGTAGAACTGGTGCCAGATGGCGTGGACCCGGTTGTCGCGCAGGGCCTTCACGCCGGTATAGGCGGGACGTTTCATCAGCGCGGCGAGCTTCTCCCGGGCCTTGGCCTTGTCCGCCCCGGAGCCGACGCCCACCCAGGCGCCGCCCGGAACGTAGAGTTCCCAGTTCGAGCCCGTCACGATGACCTGATCCGGATTGGCCGCTATGATCTGTTCCGGGTTCACGACGCCGAAGGTGCCGGGAATGATCTTGGCCGCGAGGTTCTGCCCGCCTGCAACCTCCACGAACTTGCCGAAGTTCTCGTTGCCGAAGGACATGCAGCAATCGTCGGAATAGCCGGCGGCACGCTCCACCATCACGACGGGCTTCGGCGGGTTGGCCTTGGCGAGGCGCTCGGTCACGAGATCGATCTGCGCCTTGCGGAACGCGATGAACTCCTCCGCGCGCGTCTCCTTGCCGAACAGCTTGCCGATGAGGCGCATGCTCGCGTCGGTGTTCTCGAAGGGCTTCTCGCGGAAGTCCACGAAGACGACCGGGATGTCGATCTTGGCGAGCTTCTCGATGAGCTTGGCGTCGTCGGTGGCGGTCTTGGCCTCGATGTTGAGGAGGATCACGTCGGGCTTGAGGGAGACGGCCTGCTCCACGTCGAACGTGCCTTCCTTGAAGCCGCCGAAGGTGGGGATCTTGTCGATCTGCGGATACTTGGCGAGGTAGTCCCTGTAGCCGTCGAGATCCGCCTTCTGCAGGTCGTCGCGCCAGCCGACCACGCGCTTGAACGGCTGGTCGGTGTCGAGCGTGGCCACGAAGTACGTCTGGCGTCCCTCGCCGAGGATGACCTTCTGGACGGGCGCCATCACTTCGACCTGGCGGCCGGTGATGTCGGTCACCTTGATCCTGTCGGCGGCTTGGGAGGACACGGGCAGAAGCCCGACCAGCGCCAGGGCGGCGCCGAAGACCAGCTTGGAGAGTTGCATGACGCGCCTCGCATCTTGAGGAAAGCGCGCACTTCCTATGTCTCGAATAGTTGCCGTGCAAGGAATATCTTTTAGAATATCTATAAGGAAGAGCAGTATTGGGGTAGTTTGTAATCGTTCTATTCTGCAGTTTATAATGATTATAGTTTGACGGTTTGGCAAATTGTGCCTAGAGGAGCGCGGAAATCACCTGCGTTCGTGAGACTTCAATGAACTCGAACTACACCCTCCGGGACGAGATCCGCGACTACTGGTCCTTGCGTGCGCCGACCTTCGACGAGCAGGTCGGTCACGAGATCTTCTCGGAGGAGGAACGGGAGGCCTGGCGCGATCTCTTCCGGCGCCATCTCGGTCCGGGCCAGGGCCGGAAGGCTCTCGATCTCGCCAGCGGCACGGGCGTGATCTCCCACCTTCTGCATGGCCTCGGCTTCACCGTCACGGGTCTCGACTGGTCGGACGCGATGCTGACGCAGGCCCGCGCCAAGGCGGCCAGGCGCGGCGCCGAGATCCGCTTCGTCATGGGTGATGCGGAACGTACCCTGGAGCAGCCGGAGAGCTACGACGTGCTCGTCACGCGCCATCTTGTCTGGACGCTGGTCGATCCGAAGGCGGCCTTCCGGGAGTGGCATTCCCTCCTCAAGCCTGGCGGACGTCTGCTGGTTATCGACGGCGATTTCGTGTCGGATACGATCGTCAAGCGCATGATCCGTTTCGTCGAGAAGCTGGTGCCGGGGCTCGCCGGGGCCTCGCACGCGCCCAATGCCATGCGCGAAACCCATGAACGCATCCTGAGACGCGTCTACTTCTCCAAGGGAGCGCGGGCGGAGGAGGTCGCCGGGCTGCTGCGCGAGGCGGGTTTCTCCCGGACGCTCATCGACCGCGATCTCAAGCCGATCCACCGGGCGCAGGCGAAGAACCTGCCGCTGCTCAGGGGGCTGGAGCGCGCGACGCAGCATCGCTATGCGGTTCTCGCCGTGAAGGCCTCAACCTGACGAGCCATCGGCTGCCTGGCCGGAGCATGCTCTCCCGAGGCCCCCTGCGGAACCGTGTCGGGGGACGATGCCGCGGGATGTCCTCTACCCCGCGAGGAAGCCCGCCAGCGCCCGCGGGTCCACGTTGCCGCCGCTGATGATGATGCCGACCCGCTTGCCCCGGCAGGGCACGACATCGTGAAGCGCCGCCGCCGCCGCCAGGCAGCCGGTCGGTTCGACCACGATCTTCATGCGCTCGGCGAAGAAGCGCATGGTGTCCACGAGCTGGGCGTCCGACACGGTGAGGATGTCGTCGACCAGGGCGCGCATGATGGGAAAGGTCTTGTTGCCCACATAGGTCGTCTGCGCGCCGTCCGCGATGGTGGCCGGCACGGGGATCCGGACGATGGATCCCGTGCGGAAGGATTGCTGCGCGTCATTGCCGGCTTCCGGCTCGATCCCGAAGATCCGGCAATCGGGCGAGAGCGCCTTCGACGCGAGCGCCGAGCCGGCCAGCAGGCCGCCGCCGCCCACGCAGACGAGCAGCATGTCGAGGGGGCCGACCTCTTCGATCAGCTCCTTCGCGGCCGTGCCCTGGCCGGCGATCACGTCCTCGTGGTCATAAGGCGGGATGAGCGTGAGGCCGCGCTCCTGCGACAGCTTGCGCCCGATCGCTTCGCGGTCCTCCTTGTAGCGGTCGTAGAGCACCACCTCGCCGCCATAGCCCTTGGTGGCCGCGACCTTCATGGCCGGAGCATCCTGCGGCATGATGATGACGGTCGGCACGTCCTGGAGCTGTCCGGCATAGGCGATGGCCTGGGCATGGTTGCCGGAGGAGAATGCGACGACGCCGCGCTGGCGCGCATCGGGGGACAGCCTGGCGATCGCGTTGTAGGCGCCGCGGAACTTGAAGGCGCCGCCGCGCTGGAGGTTCTCGGCCTTGAAGAAGAGCCGGCCGCCCGTCCGCTCATCGGCGGTGCGGGAGGTCAGAACCGGCGTTCGGTGGGCCACCCCGTCGATGCGCCACGCCGCCGTGATCACATCGTCGTAGGTCGGCAGATTCACGGAGGCAGGCGCGACGGCGTCGAAGGCTTGCGGGGTCTGCGCGTTCATTCGATCTCTCACGCTTCTTGAGGCTTCGGACAAGCCCTTGCGCCTCCCATGCGCAAGGCCCAGCTTTGACTTTGTTCATAGCAATTCCGGACTAACCTTGTCACCTCTGCGGCATTTTTAAGGGCCGGCGGCTCTTTGGGGCTAGAGCACCGATCCCGAGAGTGGGCCCGCTTCGGGGATCGCTTGCGAGGCGCCATTCTTGACCGGCGCGTCGCTGATGCGGCCCTCCGGGTCCGTAGGATGCGCTCTCGGGGCCAAAGCCCGCCGGCGGCGGAACAGCGGTCCGCTCTGACCGTTCATGCTTATCAGGCATGGTTCATGCCGATCCGGCATGAGAGGAGGCCCCCATGGAATTGTGGCAGATGGTTGTGGCGGACCACGCGAACATCGAAGAGCTCTGCCGCGAGGTGCTGCGGGCGACGGGGAGCGGGCCCAACAGCCGCGCCGAACTTTTCGCCGATCTCCAGGACGAGCTGGAACGGCATATCGCCGCGCAGCAGAACGTGCTCTATCCCGCCCTGTCGGGACATGAGCGCACGGCGACCTATCTGGCCGATCTCGAAGGCAAGCAGGACGAGATCCTCCGGGAGCTCGACAGGCTCGCCGCCCGGCCCGACAAGGACAGCGCCGACTGGGCTTCCGACTTCAAGGACCTCACCGGTTCGATCCGCCACGCGTTCACCCTGGAGGAGAACGGCGTGATGATCGTCGCCCGGGGGGCATTTTCCCCGCCCGAGCTCAAGCACCTCTGGCGCCGGTACGAGCGCGAGCGGATCGCCTCCTACGAGGCCGAGCGCTGGCATATGCCGCAAGTCATGATGCCGAGCCGCTACGGTCTTCCGACAGGAACCGTGTTCGGCGTCCTCGGCGGTCTTGCGGCCCTCGGGGCGGGGGCGCTTCTGTGGTCCATGACCCGGTCCGGCCACACGGGCTCGCGCCAGACCAGGTCGGTGCATGTGCCGCCCCGGCGTCCGCAGCCGCCATTCCCGCTCGAGAGCGGGGTCATCGACCGCAGCCTGGAGGGCTCCCGTCGCGGCATGGTGGACCGAACCGGCTCGGGAGCCCGCACCGACCGGACGGGAAGCCCGCCGTCGAGCCCGGCCGGCACGCAGCAGGGTCTGGGATCGGACCCGGGGGACGATGCGCTCCTGCATGGCGCCGGCTTGGCTTCTCCGGCGCCGGGCGGAAGCCCGTCGGACGACACCTGGTTCTCATCCGCTCATCCGCCGCGCGCGCCGTCGGGCCTCTCGACGCCGCTGCAGCCGGGCGGCACGCTGCCGGCCGGAAGCCCGGGGACGTCCGCGGGCTCGATCGGCACCGGCGGCGCACCGACAGGGGGCGCGGGATCCGGATCGTTGAAGCAGGATGGGCGGTAGAGCCTCGGGCGTGAAAAGTGGACACCACTTTCGGGATTCATCCGAGGCTCCTTCTCTTGACCGGCGCATCGTGCGAGCTTTCGGGTCCGCTGAGCGTCGGACGATCGGGATGGCCGGCACGAGGCGGGTGATGACCGGCCGGCCATGACATGGGAGGTTTCGACCGTGACGGGAGGGTGCCACCTTCTCCCCGTCATCACCGGGCTCGTCCCGGTGATCCCGATTCTTCGAGGCGCGGCGCTTTTCCACACGTCATGGCCGGCACAAGGCCGGCCATGACGTGTGGAGGGTGTCATCACCGGGCTTGTTCCGGTGATTCCGACTGGGTCCGTCCGATCAGACGGCGATGATTCGGCTCATGAGAGCCTCCCGTCAGGTTTTCGGGAGAGCGTAGGCGATCACGTAATCGCCCGCCTTGGTGCCGAGCGAACCATGACCGCCCGCCACCACGAGCAGGTATTGCCGTCCGTCGGCGCCGGTATAGGTCATCGGCGTCGCCTGGCCGCCGGCGGGAAGCCGCGCCTCCCAGAGCTGGGCGCCGTTGGAGACGTCATAGGCGCGGACGTAATAGTCGATGGTGCCCGAGAGGAACGCGACGCCGCCTCCCGTCATCATCGGGCCGCCGAGATTGGGCACGCCCATCGGGAAGGGGAGCGGGACAGGCGAGGCGTCGCGCACGGTGCCGTTCTTGTGCTTCCAGAGGATCTTGCCGGTGGTGAGGTCGGCGGCCGCCACGTAGCCCCAGGGCGGCGCCTGGCAGGGAACGCCGAGCGCCGACGTGAAGGCGGAGAGCTTCACGGCGAACGGCGCGCCGAAATTCTCGTTCAGGGCCGGCAGGCTGCTCTCCGGCCGGTTCTCGCCCTGAACATAGAGCGTTTTGTCGTCCTGACGCGGCACGAGCTGCGACACGAAGGCGATGTAGGTCGGCGTCGTGAACGCGATCTGCCGCTCCGGATCGACCGCGACGCTGCCCCAGTTGAACACGCCGAAATTGCCCGGATAGACCAGGGTGCCCTGGAGGGAGGGCGGCGTGTAGCGGCCCTCGTAACGCAGCTTCTTGAACGCGATCCGGCAGGCGAGCTGATCGAACATCGTCGCGCCCCACATGTCGCGCTCGGTGAGCGGCGGCGGATCGTAGGACAGGGCCGAGACGGGCTGCGTCGGCGCGGTCCGGTCGCCCTGGGCGGCGCCCTGCGGGGCGGGCTTCTCGGTGACCGGCAGGACGGGCTGGCCGGTGCGCCGGTCGAGCACGTAGAGCTCTCCCTGCTTGGTCGGCTGGACGAGAGCCGGCACCGTCTGTCCGCCGATTGTCAGGTCGACGAGGCTCGGCTGGGACGGGACGTCGTAATCCCACAGATCGTGGTGGACGGTCTGGAAGACCCAGCGCAGCTGACCTGTCGCGATGTCGAGCGCCACGACCGAGGAGGAGAACCGGTCCACATTGGCGCTGCGGTTGCCGCCCCACTGATCCGGCGGCTGGTTGCCGAGCGGGATGTAGATGAGGCCCAGGGCTTCGTCGACGCTGGAGATCGACCAGGAATTGGGCGAGTTGGGGACATAGGTTTCGCCCGGTGCGATCGGCGTGGTCACGTCGGGCCGGCCCGAATCCCAGTTCCACGCCAGCGCGCCCGTGTTCACGTCGAAGGCGCGGATGACGCCGGACTGCTCGCTCGTCGACACGTTGTCGAGCACGGTGCCGCCGACGATGATCAGGTTTTTCGCGATGGCGGGCGGCGAGGTGGAGTAATAGGCGCCCGGATTGACGTTGGGCATGTTGGCCCAGAGATTGATCTGCCCCGTGCCGCCGCCGAAGGCCGTGCAGACGGCGCCGTTGTCAGGGTTCAGCGCGATCAGGCGGCCGTCCGCTGTGGGCATGAAGAGCTTCGTCGGACAATTGTCGGCGGGCGGGCGTTCGCTGGCCGCCACGGGCAGGTCCGGCAGCGGAGAGGCGGTCGCGACCGGCGCAGGCGCCGGCACGGGCGCTGCCGCGGCGGCGCCATTGCCGCGGTAGTAGGAGAGGCCGCGGCAGGTGAGATGCTGGAGGGCGAGCTCGCCGCGGATCTTCGGATCGTAGCGCCAGACCTCCCGGCCCGTCGTGTCGTCGAGCGCGATGATCGATTGATGCGGCGTGCACAGGAAGAGGCGATTGCCGAACTTGAGCGGCGTGACCTGGAACGTGGTCTCCTCCGGGTCGCCGGGACGGCCCCGCACGTCGCCGGTGCGATAGGTCCAGGCTTCCTGGAGCTGGGCCGCGTTGGCCGGGGTGATCTGGTTGAGCGGCGAGTAGCGCTGGCCGTAGGCCGTGCGCCCATAGGCATGCCATTCGCCGGGCGGGACGCCGAGCGCATCGTCGGGCACCTCCGCCCGCGGCCCCGGCGCCGTGCCGTCGATTCGCGTGGGATCGGTGAACCAGGAGGCCGCCGCGACCGCGAGGGCGATGGCCAGGATGCCCGTCAGCGGCAGCCCCGCGCCCCGGAAGGCGGAGACGGGTCGCACGGCCTCGTCGCGATGGTCCGATGCGGTGCTGCGCCGATGGGTCAGATGGCGCGTGACCCAGGGCGTGAGCAGCAGAAAGCCGAGCAGGAACACCACGTCGCCGCGCGCCGCCAGGGGCCACCAGTGCAGACCCACCTCCCACAAGGCCCAGCCGAGGGTACCGGCGACGACGAGTGCATAGACCCACAGGGCAGCGGGCCGTCGCGCCAGGAGGAGGATGCCGGTCAGGACAAAGCCGACGGCCGCGATCAGGTAGTACCAGGATCCGCCAAGCGTGATCAGCCATGCGCCTCCGACGGCGAGGGCGAGTCCGATCAGGAGCGTCAGGACGGCCGCGCCGATGAGAACAGGACTGCGTCCCTGGCCAGGCATGACATCACTCCCTCGGACATTCGGCTTCCAACGACAGGTAAGCGGAAATGTTTCATAAGGATGCGAGGTAAAGGGAGCCGCGATGCAGCCCTGCTATGTCTCCTTGACATTCGTTCCCCAGCGCCGGTGCAGGAAGCGCTCCCAGGGCGAGAACAGCAGGCGGTCGACGAGAAGTCCGATGACGACGATCACGATCATGATGCCGATCACCTGCTCCATGGCATTGAGCTCGCGGCCGTAATGGAGCAGATGGCCGAGGCCGAAGCCGGTGAGGATCGTCACGTAGATCTCCGCCGCCATCAGCGAGCGCCACGCGAACGCCCATCCCTGCTTCATGCCGCTGACCAGGAAGGGAAGCGAGGCCGGGAGGATGACGCGCGTCCACTTGTGGAAGCCCTCCGACCCCATGGTGCGCGCCGCCCGTGCATAGATCGGCGGGATGTTGCGCGCTCCGTGATCGGTCGCGATGATCACGGACCAGACGGTGCCCATGATCACGACGAACAGCATCGCGCCTTCCGTCTGGCCGAACCAGACGAGCGCCAGCGGCACCCAGCAGACGCTCGGCAGGGTCTGGAACCCGAGGGCGAGCGATCCGATCGTGTCTTCGAGAACCTGGGTCGTGCTGGTCAGCAGACCCAGGGGCAGGCCGATCACCACGCCGGCCGCATAGCCGATCAGAAGCCGCTTGAGCGTCACCCAGGTCGACTCGATCAGCGTTCCATCGAGCAGCGCGCCCCAGATGTACTCGGCCACGAAAACGGGCGAGGGGAGAAGCACGATCGACCAGCGCCCGCTGCGCACGGCGAGTTCCCACAGGCCGGTCAGCATGGCGAAGAACAGGAGGGCGACGGCGAGACGCTTCATTCGAAGACCGCTCCCTTCAACGTGCCTTTGAGCGCGGCCGCGATGGTGGACGTATAGCCCGCGAGATCACGGCTGTTGATGTCGCGCGGGTGCGCAAGATCGATCTGGAAGATCTGCGAGATGCGCCCCGGCGACGGCGACATGAGAACGACGCGGTTTCCCAGGCATACGGCTTCGCGCACGTTGTGCGTGACGAACACGATGGTCTTGCGGCTTCCCATCCAGATGCGCTGGATGTCGTCGTAGAGCTGGTCGCGCGTGAGCGCGTCGAGGGCGGCGAAAGGCTCGTCCATGAGCAGCACCTGGGGATCGGGAGCGAGTGCGCGCGCCAGCGCGACGCGCTGCTTCATGCCGCCGGAGAGCTCGTGCACATGCGCGTGCCTGAATTTCTCGAGGCCGACGAGCTTGAGAAAATGATCGGCGATGTCCCGGCGCTCGGCCCCCGTCAGGTCCGGCCGCAGCTTCAGCCCGAACATGACGTTGCCGAAGGCGTCGAGCCAGGGAAAAAGCGCCGATTCCTGGAACATGACGAGACGCTGGCGGCCGGGACCCTCCACGAGCTTGCCGTCGGCGAGCACCCGCCCTGAATCCGGCATGGTCAGCCCCGCCATGATGTCGAGGAGGGTGGACTTGCCGCATCCGCTCTGACCGATCAGGCAGACGAATTCTCCCTCGGCGACGGTGAGGGACACGTCGTCCAGGGCCTGCACGGTGGCACGCGATGACGTGAATCGCTTGAAGACGTTCTCCACGATGAGCTTGGCAGGCGCGGCCGTCAGGGACTCAGGGTGGGACAGCTCCATCAAGGCGCCTCGATCAGGCGGGAGAGGTCGGGCGTGTCGCGCAGGAAGCCCACCCGCTGGGCGCTGGTCACGAAGGATTGAAACGCCTCTCGGGTGGTGTCCGGCGTGATGACCATGCGGCTCCAGGCACGGGCGACGAGCTCGGGCGACATGTCGAGGCGGAACGAGGCCTGCAGTTCCTCCCGGGCCAGGCGCTGCGCCTCGTCGGGATTGTTCCGGATCCAGTCGGTGAGCTCGCGATGGGCGGCCACGAAGCGCTTGGCGAGATCGCGGTTCTTCGACAGGAACCCGGCGCTCGAGACGAGGATGGTCGTGATCGCATCCTTCTCCTCGACCAGCACCTTGCCGCCGGCCTCGGATTCGAGCCGCGACACCCAGGGCTCGACGGTCCAGACCGCGTCGAGCTGCTTGCTCTGGAACAGGGAGAGCTGGTCCGGGTTGCTGGTGGGCACCACCTGGGCGTCGCCGCCGGTCTGGGTGATGCGCAATCCGCCCGCGACGAGCCAGGCCCGGGCTGCCACGTCCTGCGTGTTGCCGAACTGGGGCGTGGCGATGCGCTTGCCCTTGAAGTCGACGGGCTTCGACAGGGTGGAATCGCCCTGGACCACAAGGGCGGAGCCGCCGTTCACGGCGCCGCCGATGACGCGGACCTCGGCGCCGCGGGAGCGGGCATAGGCGTTGAGCGCGGGATTGGGCCCCACATAGGTCAGGTCGAGGGAATTGGCGAAGATCGCCTCCATGGCGCTCGGACCGGCATTATAGGTGTACCACTCGACCTTCACCCCTGGCCCGAGCCGCTCCGCGAACCAGCCGCGTCCCTGCCGCTCGAAGGCGCGGGCCACGAGGGCCTGCACATGGGTGATGTTGGGAAAATGCCCGACCCGGACGGTCGTGGATTGCTGTGCCGCCGCCGGATTGTGAGCCGTGACGAGCGACAACGCCGCCAAGAGAACCGTCAAGAGAAGAAGCCGCCATCCGTACCGCATCGGAGGATCTCCAGTGACATCGGATCAAGGCTAGGGGTTCCCGGAGGAAGGTCAATGGGACGCCCGGGGAGGCGCCCGGCAAGCTCAGCATTATTTCCGGAACGAGGACGCAATTCCTGAAAACCTGCGGCCTGGGGCGGAAATCATTGGTTTTCCAACAAAAAATGCGATGGTCTCGGGAAATCTTAACCGATCGGTAACCATAATGGGCGTCGAATAATAGGCATTACGTAGCGTAAGAAATCCGCGACAGCCTGACCCGCCTCCGCTCTCCGAACATGTTCTGCGGTTCTTCCGGGGAACCTGCTGGTGACGCCGTCGCAGGAGCAGCATTGTAGGGCGAGGAGAACCAAGGATGGCGAAAGTACTTGTCGTGACATCGGGCAAGGGCGGTGTCGGAAAGACGACCTCGACCGCGGCCCTGGGCGCGGCGCTGGCGCAGAGCGGCCAGAAGGTGGCGGTGATCGATTTCGACGTCGGCCTGCGCAACCTGGATCTGATCATGGGTGCCGAGCGCCGCGTGGTGTTCGACCTGATCAACGTGATCAAGGGCGATGCGAAGCTGGAGCAGGCGCTCATCCGCGACAAGCGCGTCGAGACCCTGTCTTTGCTCCCTGCTTCGCAGACCCGCGACAAGGACAACCTCACGGAGGAGGGCGTCGAGCGCGTCATCAACGGACTGCGCGAGAAGTTCGACTGGATCATCTGCGATAGCCCGGCCGGCATCGAACGCGGGGCCACGCTCGCCATGCGCCACGCGGATGTCGCCGTTGTCGTGACGAACCCGGAAGTCTCCTCCATCCGCGACTCCGACCGCATCATCGGCCTGCTCGATTCCAAGACGGAGAAGGCCGAAAAGGGCGAGCAGGTCGAAAAGCATCTTCTGCTCACGCGATACGACAATGCCCGCGCGCAGCGCGGCGAGATCCTCAAGGTGGAGGACGTGCTGGAGATCCTCTCGATCCCGCTTCTCGCCATCATTCCCGAGAGCACCGAAGTGCTGCGCTCGTCGAACCTCGGCGCGCCGGTGACGCTCGGCAGCCCGAATTCGGCGCCGGCCCGCGCCTATCTCGATGCCGTGCGCAAGCTCCAGGGCGAGACGGTCGTCGAGGTGCAGAAGCAGCGCGGCCTGTTCAGCAAACTCTTCTCACGGAGGGCCGCATGAGCCTTTTCAGCTTCTTCAAGCGCAACACGTCCGCGCCTGTTGCCCGCGAGCGGCTTCAGGTTCTGCTCGCTCATGAGCGCACCATCGTGGGCGGGGCCGAGTCCGATCTCGTGGCGATCCTGCGGGAGGAGATCATGGCGGTGATCGCCAAGCACATGGCGGTGCCGCAGGACAACGTTCAGATCAAGATGGATCGCGGCGCCTCCGTGTCGACCCTCGAGGTCGATATCGAGATCCCGACCTCCATCGCCGCGGGCATGCGCCCCGCCGCGTAGCGACGACAGACGCTGGAGCGGCAGGCCCTCCCACCGGACGGCTGCCTGCTCCAGCCTTGTGCGGCAAGGGTGCGACGGCCGCCCGGGTTGTCCACCTCGAACGATGCTCAATTCCTTAAATGGCGCATCGTTCTTCGCGGACCCGAAGGGCCACGCCAGTGACCCGAAGGGCCGCGCCAGCGAATACCGGGTCCACTTTTCCGCACGATGCGCTATCTCTGCATCATCTTCGTTCCTCAGGAGAGGCGCTCGATGGGCAATGCTTCCTGGCCTGAACTGTCCTATCCCGTTTGGCGCGACACGGCGGCGACGCTCCAGCTCTGGACACAGATCGTCGGCAAGATCCGGCTGTCGCTCTCGCCCTGGCTCAATCACGGCTGGCAGGTGCCGCTCTACGTGACCGCAAGGGGGCTGGGCACGTCGTCCATGCCCGTCGGGCACGAAATCCTGGAGATCGAGTTCGACTTCCTGTCCCACCTCCTGCGCATGCGCATGAGCAGCGGCGAGGAGCGGGAGCTGCCGCTGCAGCCCCAGAGCGTGGCGGATTTCTATGCGCGGATCCGCGCCGTCCTGGAGGATCTGCGCATCGAAGTCGCCATCAACGAGATGCCGAACGAGGTGGCGGATCCCATCCGCTTCTCCGAGGATCGCGTCCATGCCTCTTACGACCCGGACGCCGCGCATCGCTTCTGGCGCGCGCTCGTTCAGGCGGACCGGGTGTTTAAGCTTTTTCGCAGCGGGTTTGTGGGCAAGTCCTCACCGGTGCACTTCTTCTGGGGCAGCTTTGACCTCGCGGTGACGCGCTTCTCCGGGCGGACCGCGCCCCTGCATCCGGGAGGGGTGCCCGGGCTCCCGGATCCGGTGACCCGCGAGGCCTATTCGCACGAGGTCTCGAGTGCCGGATTCTGGCCCGGCAGCGATGCCTTCCCGCAGCCGGCCTTCTACTCCTACGCCTATCCGGAGCCGCCGGGCTTCCGCGAGGCCGCCGTGCCGCAGGGTGCTTCGTTCGACACCACGCTGGGAGAGTTCATTCTGCCCTACGACACGGTGCGCCAATCGGCCGATCCGGATGCGCTGCTGCTCGACTTCCTCGTTGCGACCTACAATGCCGCGGCCGACGCGGGGCACTGGGACCGTGCGGCGCTCGAATGCGCCATCGGCGCGCCGGCGCGGGTGCGGGCGGTTTAGACGCGCCGTTTCGCAAGGTGATGACGTTTCCCCTTCTCTTCGGCAGCTCTCGGAAGAGATGCGCGCCTATCCGGAATTGCCGTTGAAGTCACGCGGGCGGCGTCGATTGCCACGTCTGCGCCACATACCCTCTCTAGCCCTAAGGCCGGACCAAGGCTCCGTCGTCGAGTGAATGTGCGAGGACCCCATGCAGGTTGGCGATCTGTCCCGGACCCAAACGCCACAGGAGCCGCGCGACAATGCGGCCCTTCAGGCGATGCGCATTCTTCTGGTGATCGGCCTCATGAGTGCCGGATGGCTGGCGCTGTGGCGTTTCCAGGCGGGCAGTCCAGCCGCAGAGGGCATGGTGTCCGTGGCGCCGCCGGAGACCGTCATCGTGGAGACGCGCCCCGCCGCTCCCGCGGATCGGGCCGAACCCCTTCAGGTGGCCGACGCGGATGCATCGGTGCCGGCTGCCTTGCCCGTGAAGCGGCCCGCCATCGTGTCTCCGCCGGATCCCGACGAGGACGATCCGGAGTCCTTCCTCGCCGAGCCGGTCATCGATTCTGCCTCCCTGGGCGCCTCTCGCGATCAGTCCCTCGCCGTTCTGAAGCAGTTCGAAGCCATCATCGGACAATCGTCCAAGACGGGAGCGACCAAAACAGGAGCGGCCAAGCCACCCGCGGATGCGCCCGCCGACATGAACATGACCGGCACTGTCACGCAGCAGGCGAGCCGCACGGCGTCCTATGTGCCTGCCGGCGAATCCGCCTCGGCCCTCGTGGATCTCAACAAAGGTTCCGTCGAGCAGTTGAACACTCTGAGAGGTGCAGGATCCCTCGGCCGCGCGATCGTGAGAGGGCGCCCGTACAAGTCCGTGGAGGATCTGGTGACCAAGAGGGTGGTGCGCCGCACCGCGTTCGAGCGGATCAAGGATCAGGTCACCGTGCAGTAGCTGTCGCGACCCGTCGCCAGCAGGCGTGCGACCCGCTTGCCATGGAACGACGGAAGGTGCTAAGCAGGTCTCATCAATCAGGGGTGCTCCGTATAGCCGGGGCTGAGATGACGGCGCGAAGCCGTTGGACCCTCAAGCTGATCTGGGTAATGCCAGCGGAGCGAGGTGACGATGTTTTCCGGCGCACAGATTTCCCTCTACCCGATGACCGACGATTTCGTCGACGTCATCCTCGGCGCCATCGGGGCGCTTGAACCGTATCGCCCCAATGTCCGCATCGAAACGGACGACGTCTCCACGTTGATCGTCGGCCCGCCGGAGCAGCTGTTCCCGGCCATGCGCGACCTGTTCCTCGCCGCGTCCCGCCGCGGCGTTCACTGCGTGCTCGCCGCCACCGTCTCGCGCGGCTGTCCGGGCGAACCCGACGACCCGATCTGCACGCCGATCACCGGTTCGAGCCACGATCAGCCTCTCGCGGCGCGCATCGCGTCCGCCGTCCGGCACGTGGAGGCGGCGCCGCCGACCGGCCAGGTCGTGGCCGCGCAGTTCTCGCTCTATCCGCTCGGCAGCGGGCACCACATGGACGAGATCTACGGCTGTATCGACTTTCTCAAGGCATCGGGCGTGTTCGACCGTTCGAAGAACTTCTGCACCAAGCTGCGCGGCGATGCCGGCCCGGTCTTCGCCACCCTGAGCGAAGCCTTCCTGCGCTTCGGCGCCCCGCAGGGGCATGTGGCGCTCGATCTAAAGGTCTCGGCGAACAGCCCGAGCAAAGCGTAAGTCCTCGCACAATACATTCGCCTCACATCAAGGAGCTTGTCATGTCCGTGACCCGTGGCTGGACATTGAGAGAGACCCTCATCGTCACCGTGATCGGCGCAGTGTTCGCCGTGCTCTATCTCGGCTGGGTGCAGGTGTGGCTGATCGCCCAGGCGGTGTTCGGCCCCCTGACGATGGACGTGGTGATGGGGTTCTGGTTCGTCGCCTCGATGGTGGCGGCCGCCATCATCCGCAAGCCCGGCGCGGCCCTAGCGGCCGAAGTGCTCGCGGCTGCCGTGCAGGTGCTGCTGGGAAGTCCGGCCGGCCTGCTGCTCATCGTCAGCGGCATCGTCCAGGGCGCGGGTGCCGAAGCCGTCTTCGCCGCAACCCGCTGGCGCAACTACTCGCTGCCGGTGCTGATGGCCGCGGGCGTGGGCGCGGCAATCTTCTCCTACGTCTATACCTGGATCCGGTTCGATTACGGGGCCCTGCAGCCGGCGCTGCTCATCGCGATGTTTGCGCTGCGCTGCGCGAGCGGCGCGCTCCTCGGCGGGTGGCTCGCCCATGTGATCGTGCGGGCACTCTACAGGACGGGCGCGCTCGCGGGCCTTGCGATCGATGTCGAGAAGCGCTCCGCCGCCGCCTGAACCCGCCGCGGAGTGGCGCGGGGTCGAGGTTGCCTATCCTTTCGCCGGGCGCCCTGCGATCGGGCCCGTCGATTGCCAGGTCCGGCAGGGCGAGCGGGTGCTCCTCCTCGGCCCGTCGGGCTCGGGCAAGTCGACGTTGCTGCTGGCGCTGACGGGTCTCGTTCCCGACAGCATCCCGGCGGAGGTGAAAGGCGAGATCCGTCTCTTCGGCCGGGATGCCGGCTCGCGAAAGCCCTGGGACTGGGCGCGCCATGTGGCCCAGTACTTTCAGGACGCGGACCAGACGCTCTGCGGCATGCGCGTGGAGGACGAACTCGCGTTCGCGCTCGAGAACCGCGCCATGCCGCCGGAGGTCATCGCGCGGGCCGTCACGGAGGTCATGCGGAAGGTCGGCGTGCCCGAGGAATGGCGCCACCGTCCCTCGGCGCAGCTCTCGGGCGGGGAGCGCCAGCTCGTGGCTCTCGCCGCCACCCTGATCCAGGACGCGCCGCTGTTCGTCGCCGACGAGCCCACGGCGCATCTGGCCCCGGAGGCCGCGCGGCGCCTGCATGCGCTGCTGATCGCCCGCGAGGGCGGACGGACCGTTCTCATCGTCGACCACAGGCTCGATGGACTGATCGAATCCATCGACCGCGTGGTCGTGCTCGGCCGCGGCGGAACCGTTGTTGCCGAGGGCGACCCGCGCCGGGTCTTCCGTGAGGAGCGCGCGCTGCTGCAGTCCCACGGAATCTGGTGCCCCGCGTCGAGCGCCCTCGATGCGGAGCTGATGCGCGCCGGCGTCGCGGCGCCCGTCGCCCCGTTGTCCGTCGCGGAAGCGCTCGCGCATCTCGATCCCGAGGCGGCATCTCCGGCCTGCCTCGACAAAGCGCGTCCCGCCGTCGAAGCCTTCGTGGCCTCCGTCGGTCCCTCCGTCATCCTGCGCGAGACCCCCGCGCTCGTGCAGTTGCGACAGGCCGAGTGCGCGCCGTTCCTCGGCCCGACCGTGCTGCGCGGCGTCGACCTCGCGCTCCGCGAGGGCGAGATGCTCGGCGTGCTGGGGCGAAACGGGGCCGGCAAATCCACGCTGGGCCTGTGTCTCGCGGGCCTCCTGCCGCTGAAGGCCGGCACACGCCGGGGCCCGGCGGGCGGGTATGCCTTCCAGCGCGCCGAAAACCAGTTCACCGCCGGCACCGTGCATGAGGAGCTGCTGACCGCGCTGCCGGCGCGGCTGACGGGGGACGAGAAAGATCGGCGCGCGGCGGCGGCGCTGGATACCTGGGGGCTCGCGGCGCTTGCACAACACCATCCCTTCGAGCTGTCGCAGGGCCAGAAGCGCAAGCTCGCCCTGGCCTCGCTCACGCTCTCCGACCGCTGGCCGCTCCTCGTGCTCGACGAGCCCATGGCCGGGCTCGACGCGTCCGGAGCCGCGCTGCTCATGCGGGAAATTCTGTCGTTGCGCGAGAGCGGACGCACCATCGCGCTGATCACTCACGACATGGACCTCGCGTTGAGGCTCTGTCCGCGCTCCATCGTGGTGGGGGAGGGAGGGATCCTGGCCGACGGCCCGACACAGGAGCTGATGAGCGACGGCGCTCTTCTGGCGCGCGCCGGGCTCACGGAGCCCGGATCGGCTGCCGCGACGCGATGGCTCAAGGCCGCGGCCCTGCGGATGGGGGCGCCGGTTCCATGCTGACATCCCTCAACCCGCTCTCGAAGCTCGCCGTCTGCTGCGTCTGGCTCGTCGCCGCCGTTCTGGTCTTCGATCCCCGGTTCCAGCTCGCGGCGATCCTGGCGCCCGCGCTCGCGCTCGTCGTCGTCCATCGCGCCTCGCCCGTGGCGCTGCTCGCCCTGATGGTGCCGTTCGCCCTGTTCGGCTTCGGATTCCTTACGACCAGCCTGCTGTTTCGCCGAGAGAGCGACTTCGCCCTGCTCATGGCGGGCGAGTCTCTTCTCGCGTCGCCGGACGTCTCGGCGGGCATCACCCTGTTCCTGCGGGCGCTCGCCTGCGGCATGATTTCGGTGTTCTTCGCGCTCACCACCGATCCCGGGCTCTTCGTGCGCGCCCTCATGCACCACGCGAAGCTCCCGCCGCGCATCGGCTACTCGCTGTTCGCCGCCATGCAGCTCGTGCCCGACCTCGCCGGCGAGGCGCAGCAGATGCGCCTGGCCCGCGCCATGAAGTCCGGACGCCGCCTGCGGCGGATTCCCGGCCCCGTCGAACTCATGAGCCTCGTCATCCCGCTGCTCGCCTTTGCGATCCGTCGCGCCGGCCGCACTGCGATCGCCATGGAGGCGAGGGGGCTCGGCCCCGATGCGCCGCGCACGATCATGAACGCGCCTGCGTTCCGGGGGCGGGATGGCGTCTTCGTTGCCGCGGCGCTCGGCCTGCTGGGGCTGTGCGGTGCCGCGGCGCTGGTGCGTGTCTGATCGGCCGGGCGGCGCGAGGGCAAGAAATTTCCCGCCGCCCATTCCCGGAGCGGCATTGTCCCGCTACAACTCCGTCACCTCCTCGCAGAACGGATCACGAGCCATGGCCGCCAGCGTTACCGACCGTTTCCTCCGCTACGTCGTCATCGATACCCAGTCCGACGCCAGATCCCAGTCCCAGCCGTCGACGGAGAAGCAGAAGAATCTCGGCCGCCTGCTGGTCGAGGAGCTCCAGGAGATCGGGATCTCCGACGCGCATCTCGACGAGCATGGCTATGTCTATGCGACCATCCCGGCGACCACGAGCAAGAACAACGTACCGGTCATCTGCTTCTGCGCCCACATGGACACGGCGCCGGACTTCTCCGGCACCGGCGTGAAGCCGCAGGTGATCCGCAACTACCAGGGCGGCGACATCCGGCTGCCGGGTGACGCGAGCCAGGTCATCCGTGTCGCGGACCATCCCGTGCTCAACGACCTGATCGGCCACGACATCGTCACGTCGGACGGCACGACGCTGCTTGGCGCCGACGACAAGGCGGGGATCGCCGAGATCATGGCGGCGGCCGAGTTCCTGATCAACAACCCGGACGTCCGGCACGGCACGATCCGTATCCTCTTCACCACCGACGAGGAGATCGGCCGCGGCGTGGACAAGGTGGATCTGAAGAAGCTCGGGGCGGATTTCGGCTATACGCTCGACGGCGAGACGGCCGGCACCATCGAGGACGAGACCTTCTCGGCCGACGCGGTCGAGATCGCCATCAAGGGCGTGGCGATCCATCCGGGCTTCGCCTTCGGCAAGATGGAGAACGCCGTCCGGATCGCCGGCGACATCATCGCGCGCCTTCCGCGAGAGATGGCGCCCGAGACGACGAAGGGACGCGACGGCTTCATCCATCCGACCGGCGTGACCGGCGTGATGGAAAAAGCCAGCCTGGGCTTCATCATCCGCGACTTCACGGAGGAGGGGCTCAAGAGCAAGGAGACGCTCCTGGAGGGCATCGTCAAGGAGGTGATGCAGGCCTATCCGGGCTCCAGCCACACCTTCACGGTCAAGGAGCAGTACCGCAACATGAAGGTCGTGCTCGACCGGAAGCCGGAGATCGTCGAATACGCCGTGGAGGCGATCCGGCGTGCCGGCATGGAACCGGTGCGCGGCAGCATCCGGGGCGGAACGGACGGTTCGCGCCTGTCCTTCATGGGGCTGCCATGCCCGAACATCTTCGCCGGCGGCCACGCCTTCCATTCGCCGCTCGAGTTCGTCAGCAGCCAGGACATGGAGAAGGCCGTGACGACCATCGTCGAACTCGCCAAGCTCTGGGAAGAGCGCGCCTGACGCGTCGAGGACCGTGAGCCCCCGGCAGGGCCGGGGGCCCTTGTCGTCAGAGCACGAAGTCGGCGGCCATGAAGGTGTGGGCCCCGAGTGCCTTGATCGTGAAGTCGGCCGTGCCGTCGCCGTTGACGTCGCCGGCCACATAGGTGTTGCCGCTCGACTGATACGCCTTCAACTCGCCGGCCACCTTGTGGAAGCCCTGCGCGCCGATGAGCGTGAACGCCTGGTTTCCTGACACGCGGGTGTTGGCGTCGATGCCCGACAGGCTGATCCTATCGAAACCGTGAACGAAGTCGTTGACGGTGTCGCCGTTGGCTTCCGAGGCCGTGTCGAACACGAAGGTGTCCTTGCCCTGGCCGCCCCAGAGCACGTCCCGGCCGCCATTGCCGTTGAGGGTATCGTCCCCGGACGTGCCGTACAGCGTGTTGTTGGAGCTGTTGCCGACGATCGACTGGCCGGTGGTCGTGGGCGTCGTCGGAGTGGTCGGGATCGTGGTGCCGACATCGTCCGCCTCGGCCCGCTCGAGGGCATTCGGCGTTCCGAAGTTCTGCGTCACGAACACGACCTTGTAGCCGTTGATCGTACCTTCCTTCAGGCCTATGCCGATTTCTTCGTACGAGCCGTTGACGATGTTCGCATAGTGGCCCGGCGAGTTCATCAGATTGGTGTGCAGCTGGCGCACGGTCGCCTCGGTGAGGTCGCCGCTCACATAGGCGATGTTCTCGCCCCAGCCCTGCCATCCGTAGCCGGCCGTGGTCATGCGGGTGCCAGCGCTCGAGCCGTTCACGCCCGTATGCGAGAACGTGTCGGTCTGATCCATCCATGCGCTGTGAGCGTCGGAGGAATCGAGAAGTTCGCCGTCGAAGGTCAGCGACTTGACGCCGGCACTGGTGCGCGCCTCGTTGACGAGCTGCAAAAAGTAGGCTTCCAAATTGGTTGGTGTCGTCATTCTCGAAATGCCCCTTGGAAAAACATCTTAGGCTTACATTCCGCCGCAATATCGGTCTTGTCGGACGTCGGAATGCACCACCGCGCATGGCCCGCCAATGTGTTGACAATGTGATGGGCGCGGCCGCGTCCTCGCACCGACGCGCGGCAGGGTGCGGGGCGTTAACGGATCATTCACCATACGAACGGGAAATGGCACGTGCCGCATGCGACGGCGGGGATCCTGCGTTAGGTTAAGCGAGTTCCCAGGACAAACCGTTCATTTCGCACGATACCGCGCGGGCACGATCCATTATGCTGCGTTTCCTCATTCTCCTCACCCTCGTTGCCGTTTTCCTGCATCTCTACGGGCCGATCCTCTTCGGCCGCGGGCCCCTGTTGGGGAAACTCAAGCGGATCCCGATCCAGATCGGCGTTTTCGTCGTTCTGGCGCTCACGACGATCAACGGATTCCGGAGCGGTGCGCCGGCCTCCGATCCGCAAGTCGCCGCGACGCAGGCGGCGCCCGATGTGGAAACGACTGCGGCGATCGCGAAGCCGATCGTCGTCGAACCCCTGCTGCCGAAGGATGCGGCCGCCGCGTGCGTGGAGCAGGCGCTCAACGAGGCGCGCGCCACCGAGGACGTGGTCGGGCAGACTTGGCTGTCGTCCGTCGAGGGCTTTCTCGAAACGGCGCCCGGCGAGGTGACGGTCCAGTTCGCCGTCGGGCCGCGGGTCGGGCCGCCGAAGGGGCCGCAATGCCGGTCCGAGGCGCGCCTGACCTGTTCCGTGGCCGGCCGCGACGTCAGGCCCATCACGCCGGTCCACATGACAGGCGCCCAGATCTCCTGCTGAGGGCGGCCCGAGCCGGCGCGGCTTCCACGGCGCGCGCTCGATCAAGCAGAGTTCAACGGCCGCGGGTTGCAAAGTCATGGACATGACCCGCCTGTCGGTTATGTGAGACCCCATGGGCGGCCCCCGCCGCCGGCCTCGCACCATGGGAGACCTGATCGTGACCAAACCAACCCGACGCCAAGCCCTTCTCGCCGGCGGCGCCCTCCTGGCCGGAGCGGCCCTGAACCTGGCCCCCGCCGCCGCCCAGACCTTCCCGGTCCGCCCGATCACCATGGTGGTGCCCTTCGCGGCCGGCGGCTCCACCGACGTGGTCGCCCGCATCATCGCCCAGAAGATGTCCGAAGGGCTGGGCCAGCAGGTGATTATCGAGAACGTCGCCGGCGCCGGCGGCAGCACGGGGGCGGCCCGGGTCGCCAAGGCCGAGCCCGACGGCTACACGATCCTGATGGGCACGGTGGCGACCCACGCGCTGAACCCGCTCATGCTCAAGCGCAAGCCCTATGACGCCGTGACGGACTTCGCGCCGATCTCGCTGCTCGTGGTCGTGCCCAACGTGCTCGTGGTGCATCCCAGCCTGCCGGCCAAGACCGTGCCGGAGCTGATCGCGCTGCTGAAAGCCGATCCGTCGAAGTACAACTATGCCTCCTCCGGGGTCGGCACGCCCCTGCACCTGTCCGGCGAGCTGTTCAAGAGCATGGCCAAGGTGTCCATGCAGCACATCGCCTATCGCGGCTCAGGCCCGGCCCTGAACGACGTGGTGGCCGGCCAGGTGCCGATCATGTTCGACAACCTGCCGTCGGCCTCCGAGTTCATCCGGGCGGGAACGCTGCGCGGGATCGCCGTGACCACCAAGGAGCGAGTGCCGTCCTTCCCGGACATGCCGACCATCGCCGAGGGCGGGCTCGACGGCTACGAGACCTATTCCTGGAATGCCCTGTTCGCTCCGCCGCAGACCCCCAGGGAGGTCATCGACCGGCTCAATGCCGAGGCTCTCAAGGCCGTGAAGGATCCGGCCGTGCAGGAGCGGCTGAAGACCTTCAGCGCCACCGTGGTCGGCTCCACGCCGGAGGCCCTGGGCGAGCACGTCAAGACGGAGATCGCCAAGTGGACCCCGGTCGTGAAGGAAGCGGGCGTTCAGATCGACTGATCCGGCCGTCGTCCATGACACCCTCCCGGCGGCTCCGCGGCCGGGGGGACCGACGCCATCGTTCGTCCGGGCACGCGCGCGGCTTCAGTGCAGCGCGGCCCTGATGCGCCGGATGGTCGACTGGAGAAGCTCGATCGCGGTTTCCGTCCGGTCTCCGCCGGCGAGCATCGCCAGGGACGCATCGCCGCGGCTGACCATCGCGGTCTCGAGCACGGCGTAATAGGCGAGATCCCGGGTCCGGCCGCTGGCCTCCTCCCGGAGCGAGCTGATCGCTTCGATAATCCCGAGGGATTGCCCGCTGCCGACGAGGTCGCAGGCCTTCTTCAGGACGCCGAGGACTGTGGTCTCCATGACATTTTCCCCACTTCGACCGGGTTCGGCCCGGCCTCGATCCGTTGTGGTGTCGAAGGCCCGGTGGCCCCCGAGGGCAAGGATAACATAACGCCCTGCCATGGAACCACGCCGATTGTCGCGCCGGGCGGGCCGGCAAACGGCGGCGCTCCGGCCTACGCCGGAGCCGGAGCGCCGTCGTCGGTGCGGGAAAGCGTCAGCGCGCCTTCACCGCATGGTCGGTAAAATCGCTGAAGAGACCGTCCACGCCCAGGGCATAGAAGGCCTTGTACTCCGCCGCCGGGTCTCCCTTGAAGTCCGATGCCAGGCGCTTCGGCTCGCTGCGGAACGTCCAGGTGAACACCTGAAGACCGGCCGCATGGGCGTCCCTGACGACGCTGGAGGGCTCGGTGAGCACGCGGTCGCGCTCGTCGATCGCGCCGTCGCCGTTGAGATCGTCCGGCTTGCCGTCGCTGTTCCGGTCGACCTGCCGGCTCGCCAGGATGTAGGGCTTCCAGGGCGCAATGATGTCGGCATAGGTCTTCACCTCGGCCAGCCCCTCCTTGGTCAGGAGGTCCTGGTTGGTGCGCTTGTCGCCGATCACCACGAAGTCGTAGGGCTGCGCGTAGGGCGACTCCATGACCATCCTGCCGTCCTTGTCGACGTCGGCCCCGTCGACGAGCTGCGCCAGGCGCACGTCGATCCGGGTGTTCAGGTATTTGAGGTTCGCCGTCTCGAAGCTCTGGATCACGACGGGCGCGTCTTTGTCCGTCCAGCCGGCCTTCGTCAGCACGGCCACGAGGCGATCCTCGATGGGCAGGCCGATCGCCGCATGGAAGGTGGGATGCTTGGTCTCAGGCGCGATGCCGATGCTGCGCCCGCGGGCAGCCGATTCCGTCTTCACCAGGTCGATCACCTCGTCCAGGGTCGGGATCTGGAACTGGCCGTTCTTCGACTGGTCGCGATCCGCCATGGCCTGCTTGGCGCGCAGCTGCTTGATCTCGGCCAGGGTGAAGTCGCCCGCGAACCAGTCGGTCGTGTCGACGCCGTCGACCTTGCGGGTCGTCTTGCGGGACGCGAATTCCGGTCGGGTGGAAACATCTGTCGTGCCGCTCAGCATCGGCTCGTGACGGGCCACGAGCACGCCGTCCTTCGTCACCACGAGATCGGGCTCGACGAAGTCGGCGCCCATCTCGATGGCGAGCTTGTAGCCCTCGAGGGTGTGCTCGGGGAGATAGCCGCTGGCGCCGCGATGGGCGACCACGGTGGTGCGCTCGCCGGTCAGGGTCTTCTCCTGGGCGGCGGCCGGTCCGAGCAGCGCGGGCAGGGAGACGGCGAGCGTACTCAAAATGGCAATGGGCTTCATGGATCCTGTTCCTCCTGGCCGGTCACCTGCCATCGAACCCGTGACATCCCGATGACGGAATCACGAGCCTCTTGGGCGGGCCGGCGGGAGAGGGTCGCACGGGCGCGGCGAGCACGGAACAGGCGCGACGGAGGAGGGACCGCCTGGTGACCGTTCGCACCGACCTCCAGCGACCCGATCGGAGAGCCCACCGGCACGATTTCAGGGTTATCCCTGCGCGACATTCAGGGAATGCCCTGATTCGCACGCATGAGGGATGATGGTACGATTCCCGCGCGATGCCCGAATGCTCAGGAACCGGTGCGTCTCACAGCAATGCCGTCGCGGCGCACCGTCCCCACCCGTCGATATCTCGGCAAGCCACGCCGGATTCCATGCCCAATGCACGGGCGCTGACCAGGGAGTGACCATCCATGTCCCGGCTTCTCCACCATCCCATCATCGTGTCTGGCCTCATGCTCCTGACGGGCGCCGTCGGGATCGCAAGCGCCACGACGAACGCCTTCGCGATCACCGAGCAGGAGGCGCAGGATATTGCCGTCGAGGCCTATGTGTACTTCTACCCGCTCGTCACCATGGACGTGACGCGCAAGGTCTTCACGAACATCGAGCCCGGAAAGCGGCCCGGCCAGGGTCCGATGAACATGTTCAACAACGTGGCCGCCTATCCGCCTCCCGAGGACAAGATCATCGTTCGGCCGAACTTCGATACGCTCTACTCGGTCGCCTATCTCGATCTCGCCAAGGAGCCGGTCGTCGTCTCGGTGCCCGACACGGGCGGCCGCTACTACCTCCTGCCGATGCTGGACATGTGGACGGACGTGTTCGCATCCCCGGGCTGGCGCACGACCGGCACCCGGGCCGGCGAATTCCTGATCGCGCCCGCCACCTGGCGGCCCGATCTGCGCGAACGGTTCGACGAGTTCCGCCTGCCAGTCGGCACGCAGCGCATCGACGCGCCGACCCCCTATGTCTGGATCATCGGCCGCACCAAGACCGATGGTCCGCCCGACTACGAGGCCGTTCACAAGATCCAGGCCGGGTTCAAGATCACACCCCTGTCCGAATGGGGACGGCCCCCGAAGGCGCCCGAGGTGAAGATCGACCCGAACGTCGACATGAAGACGCCGCCCAAAGTGCAGGTCGATACCATGCCGGCGCTCAGATATTTCACCTATGCGGCCGAACTCCTGAAGACCAACGGACCCCATGAAACCGACCAGCCGATCCTCGCCCGCATGAAGCGGATCGGTATCGAGGCAGGCAAGAGCTTCGATGCGGAGAGGATCGATTCCGTGATCAGGAAAGCGCTCGAAGCCGCGCCGGAAAGCGCCCAGAAGCTGATGGAGTGGAAGGTGAAGACGCTCGCCCGCGTGGCGAACGGCTGGTCGATGAACACGGACACGATGGGCGTCTACGGCAACTACTACCTCAAGCGCGCGATCGTGGCGCAGTTCGGACTCGGCGCGAATCTGCCGCAGGATGCGGTCTACCCGCTCAATCTGGGCGACGAGCAGGGCAGGCCGCTCGACGGAGCGAACCGCTATGCGATCCACTTCGAGAAGAACGACATGCCGCCGGTCGGCGCCTTCTGGTCCATCACCCTCTACGATCCTCAAGGTTTCCCGATCCCCAACGACCTCAACCGCTCCGCGGTGAGCAGTTGGATGCCGTTCGCCTACAATGCCGATGGTTCGCTCGACGTGTATTTCCAGACGGAGAGCCCGGGCAAGGACAAGGAGGCCAACTGGCTTCCCGCCCCGAAGGGAGAGTTCAACCTGACCATGAGGCTCTATGCGCCGATGTCGGATGTCCTGACCGGCAAGTGGAACCCGCCCCCGGTGACGAGGCTCGAAACCACGTCGAGCCTTACGGCCCAGTGATCGGCCCGCGGCGCCGGCGAGCCGGAAACCGGCAGCAGGACCGGGATTGACAGGCAGTCGGTCCGGCGCGGTATCGGTAGGCGCGTCGGCTCGTCCCGAGGGTGAATCGCCCGGGATGCGCCGATGCGGGCCGCGCCGGCCGGCGCATAGGGGAGAGCGGGTTTTGGTCAAGCGGATTGGTTCACAGGCCTGGCGGGTCCAGGTGTCGGACGACGGCGCCATCGTGGCGCTGGGAATCCGCGCCGATACGGGCAGGGAATATGAGGTCCTCATCGGTGCGGTCGATTCGACGCCCCTCGTGACGGACCTGCTCCGCGAGATGGTGCGGACCCACAGGGGCAAGCCGCCCAGGACCTTCGGGGCGGATGCCGGGCCCCATCATGCCAAGAGCGTGCCGGTGCAGCCCCTGAGCACGCGGATCGAGCAGGGCGGCGGAGACCCCGTCCTCGTGCTGGATTTCGGCGGAACGGTGCTCAAGGTCGCGGTCGATCCCGCGCAGCTCCGGCAGGCTCTGTCCACGGTTGAGACGTGAGCCCGCAGCGCGACCCGCCCCGCAGGCTCGGGGCCGCGATGAAGAGGAAGCGTGATCGGCGCGCGGCCGATGACGCTCCCACTCCGGCAGGACTTACCCGAACGGGAAGAGATGGTCGACGTCGACCGCCGTGTTGACGGCCGTCTGGTTGATCAGGTTGGTGGAGATCTGAAAGTTGAAGTCCGGCGAGTGATCGTAGCTGCCGGAATCCACGAGCGTGTCGGGATCGTGGATGGCCGCCGCCTGGGCCGATTCCGCATCGCCGCCCAGGGCCGTGTTGACCGCCGTCTGGTTGACCACGTTCGTGTCGAGCTGGACGTTGATCTCCGGGCCGCCGGACGACCAGTCCCAGCTGTCGCCGGTGTCGAAGATGGTATCGGGATCGTGGATGGTGGCGAGTTGAGCGGATGACGCATCGGCGCCGACGCCCGTATTGGCCGCCGTCTGGTTGATGTCGTTCAGGGAAATTTGAAAATTCGGCATGAAATGTCCTTTTCAAGTCGGTGTTGCGCCCAGTACCGCCCGAGAGATCTTCTCAGTTGGCGATCGTTGAACCTTGAACGACTTTCGGCACCAGGGCTGTGAACCGCGTCACAAGCCGACGCCGCCCGTGGGGAGAGTCGGTGTCGATCGGGCCTTGCTGCGTCATCCCGCCGCGAAAGCCGCCTCGGTGGAAGACGATCGCGGGATGCGAAAAGGCCCTCCCAGGGAGCTGAGAGGGCCGGGATGGGGCGCCGGGCCAGAGCATCGACGTGACCCAGAGGGCCGCGTCAGCGAAAAGTGGACCCACTTTTGGGATCGATCCGATGCTCCCCGCCTCAAGGGGCGCATCGTCCGGGACCTGACCACCTTCTCCACGTCATCACCGGGCTTGTCCCGGTGATCTCGATGCGAGAGGCGCCGCGCTCTTCCGATCGGGATGGCCGGCACAAGGCCGGCCATGACGTGAGGGTGGCGGGAAGGGCGGAGGGTGCCATGACGTGGGGAGGGTGTTGTCACCGCCTCATGCCACCCTCTCACGTCATCACCGGGCTCGTCCCGGTGATCCCGATTGTCCGATGCTCCACTCTTGGCCGGCGCACCGTTCGACGCGAAGAACCGGGTCCACTTTTTCGCACGGTGCGCTGGTTGGCGGGCGCTCCGAACGGAGAGAGGTTTTAGAACACGCCCAGGCTGTGGCCGTTGTCGACGAGCGTGTCGCTGTCGACGATGCCGCCGACCTGAGCCGAGGTCGCGCTGCCGCCGTAGGCGGTGTTCGTCGCCATCTGGTCGATGTCGTTGTAGGAGAGCTGTTCGTTGTAGCCGCCGCCGAACCAGTCGTGGCTGCCGTCGAGAAGCTTGTCGGCATCCGTGATGTTGGCCACCTGGGCCGACGTCGCGTTGCCGCCGAGGGCCGTGTTGAAGGCGTCCTGGAAGATGTCGTTTTCAGAGAACTGGAAGTTTTCCATGGTAGGTTCCTCTTCGGGTTAAGCGTTGCTCTCGAGACCGCCTGAGATGCTCTCTCCGTTGGCGATGATGAGACTTTGAACCACCGTCGAGGATGGCGCTGTGAAGCGCGTCACACCGGCGAATTTTCTGCAGATGTGTCTGATCGTCGGGAGCCGCCGTTCGAACTCCGGCGGCCATCGCGGCGGGAAACGCGGCCGGATTGCGGCTGCGCCGGAGGAACCAGCTTGTCCCGTTCGAGTTCAGACCTGAAGCATCGACCGGGACGACGTTAGGCTTCCGGGTCAATTCCAGATATCGATTCCGATGCCGGCGCATCGTTCGGCGCGCAACCCAGGGTTCCGCGCGATGCGCGAGCCTCGGGCCAGGAGAGCACGATGGGCATTCGCAATTGGACGGCACTGGCAGTGATTGCCCTTGCCGTCGTGGTCCTTTTCTTCGCCTTGCGCGAAACGCATTCCGACCCGGAGAGTGCCCCGGGACGGGCCGCCAGCCAGGAGACGATCAAGCCGATCCCGTCCAACCCGGATACCGTCGCCCCGCGCCCCTGACGGTCGAGGTCCATGGGTTTCCACGCCGTGCCGCGTCGGCCTGCAAGGTCCAGCAAAGCCAGCGCGGCTAATCCTTGATCCGATGGCCCGCCTCCGGCGCAAATGATATTTGGATCCTTTTCATGACGACCATTCAGCTTCCCGACGTCGCCGTCACGATGACGCTCGTCGCCACCCTGCAGGCGAGCCTGCCGCATTTCGGCCGCATGGTCGATCAGTGCGGCGATCCGGCCCCCGCCCTGCGTCAGCTCGGCCTCGTTCACTGGGAAAACGGGCGGTTCGACGCGGCCGCCCAATGCTTCGCCGCCGCACTGTCCCTGGCGCCCGGGAACCCGGACCTCTGGCGCGATCTGGCGAGCGTCTCCAGCGCCGCCGACCGGGACGAGGAGGCGCTGACGGCGATCCGCCGGTCCCTCGACCTCGATCCGCTGAGCGCTCCGTCCTGGCAGACCCTCGCTGGCGTGGCCGACAGGCTGGACGACGCCGAGACGGCCGAGGACGCCTACCGGCGCACCATCGCGCTCAAGCCCGAGGCCGCCGCGTCTCATCTCGGGCTCGGCCTGCTTCTGTTCCGGAAGAAGCGTTACGACGACGCTCTGGCGGCTGTGCGCGCGTCCATCGCGCACGATCCGGTGAACGGCCTTGCCCATTATGCCCTCGGGCATCTGTCCTTCATCGCGTCCGATTTCGCCGGCTGCGCGCGGGCGTTCGACGAGGCTGTCCGCCTGACGCTGCCGCTCGATCCGCCGACCCGGCAGAAGCGCGCCCGCGCGCTGACGTTCCAGGCCATGATCGAGGGCCGGGTCCGTGACGCCCTGCGCGATTATCCCGCAATCGCCGGCGAGGACCGCGAGGATCTCGAGATCATCACGCGCGACGCGTTCTCCGTTCTCAGCGCCGCCGGTCATCTCGAAGCCGCCGCGGAGATCGGCCGGATGAGGCTCGCGGAAAGGCCCGACGATCCGGTCAGGCGCTATCTGCTCGACGCCGTGCTCGGGCGAGCCATGAGGGCTGCTCCCGTGGAGTACATCGAGACTTATTTCGATCAGTTCGCGCCCCAGTTCGACGGCAAATTGCTCGAGACGCTGCAATACGAAGCCCCGCGCCGGATGGCGTCGCTCGTGGTCAGGCACCGGACCGGCTTCGGGACCATGCTCGACCTGGGCTGCGGCACCGGCCTGGCCGCCGCGGAACTGGCGCCCCTCGGGGCGAGCCTGATCGGGGTCGATCTCTCCGCCGGCATGCTCGCCGAGGCCGCCAGGCGCGGCGGCTATGCCGAGCTCGTCAAGGCGGAGGCCGCCGCCTATCTCGCGGCGTCGCGGAACCGTTTCGATCTCGTCTTCGCGGCGGATTCCCTGATCTATTTCGGCGACCTCGGCCCGCTGTTCCGCGCGGCCGCCGGGGCCCTGGTGCCGGGCGGATTGTTCGCCCTGAGCATCGAGCTCGCAGCCGGTGACGGGTTCACGCTGCAGCCCTCCGGCCGGTTCGCCCATTCGCTCGAACACGTCCGGTCGACGGCCACGGACTTCGTCGTCCTGGAGACCGTGGAGAGCCGCATCCGGCTCGAAGCGGGGCGCCCGGTGCCCGGCCTCTACGTTCTCCTGGAACGACGCTGATGCGGCGCCGGTGCGCCGCGCCTGCGGGATCTGCGCCGCGCACCGGAACTCGCCGCGCACCGGAACTCGCCGCGCACCGGAACTCCTGGCGGCTATCGACCCTCGACCGCGAAGCGAATGAAATTGCGCAGTTCCGTCAGGCGGTGCTCTCCCTGCGTGACCTGCGCGTCGAGCCCGAGCATCCAGGCAAGATCCCGTCGGTCGGGATCCTGGTGGAGCGCCTCGACCATGGAAGCATAGTGATCGAGATCCCCGGAACTGCCGACGTATCCCTCCCTGACCAGGTCGTCGCACTGACGCCGCAGCGCTCCCGCGACCTCGCGCAGGTCGAGTTCGGGATGGTACTGGACACCCCAGAACACGCCCGCTTCGTGCCGGATCTCGACGGCCTGAACCTCGGTGACCGTGTTGAAGGCCAGCAGCGTTCCTCCTTCCGGCAGCGTCTCCACTTCGTCCGAGTGGAACGCCGGAGCGTCGAAGGAGGCCGGCCTCCCGGCCAGGAGCGGATGCCGATGCCCGTCCTCCGTGAGCGTGATGCGGCGCGCGAAGCCGGCCTCCCGGCCCCGGCGACCGGGGCGCACCGCGCCGCCGGCCGCCACCGTGGCCACCTGCAATCCGGCACAGGACCCGAAGGAGGGGACGCCTGCGTCGAACACCGCCCGCATCAGGTCGACCTCCCGCCGCGTCTCGGGAGTGTCCTGGTAGAGGTGGAGCGGCGAGCCGGTCACGAACACCGCATGGTAGGCCCGCAACCCGGCCCGGTCGGGCAGCGCGGCGCCCCTGTCGGCCGGCTTCACGCGATGGCAGACGGCCTCGGGTGCGAGGCTGCGCAAGGTGTCGATATAGGTTTCGCCCGAGCTGCGCCCGACGCTCTCGCGGCGGTTTTCCCGGGCTTCGGGCGGCTCGCTTTCCGCAACGAGGAAACGCAACTGTTCTGGCAAGGGGAGCTTTCCGGAAGACGCCGAAACGGCAGGCAAGACGGAACACCGCGAGCCGCATTCGGGTTCCGGGTCGCACCTGCGGCATGAGGAACGGCCCGCTCGGTCGATGACGAGCCGTGCTTCAACCGATCCCGGATCCGTTCCCGTCAGGGTTCCTTGCGCGCGAGCTCGCGCTCGGCCCGCCGCAGGGCGAGCAGCAGGTCGATCTGATCGTCCGGGATCGGCTGACCCTCGATCTCCGCGAAGATGGCCTGGAGGTGGGCGGCGATCTGCTCCCGCGCGTCGGGGCCAAGCCGCGGACCCGACATCGTCTGATCCGAATTTCTCTCGGTACTCATTGGGCTCCCTGTTGGTACTCCGCCCCTGACGTGATCGGCTGCGAACCAGCCTGAGATTGTCTCGTGAGTATTTCCCATCGTGGTTAACGGATCGTAAGCGTCACGCCTCGACCGTCGGGACAGGGCGGGCCGCTCCGGTTGTGATCGCCCCCGGGATGGGTCATGCTGGGCGCAAGGTTGCCCGGAGCCCGAGCCATGGATCGGAGACAAGCGGCCGATGCCGGCCTGACGCGCACGCTGTTCGAGACCGTAGCGTCCGTGGCCTCCGACTTCCGTAGCGTCATCAGCCGACGCCTCCAGCGCCCCGAGCAAACCTACCCGGACGCCCTGGCGGCCTTCGCCCAGCCCACGCCCGAGACCGGTCTGGCGGCCGAGGAGGTGATCCGCGATCTCGTCCGGCGGGCCACGCCGGGGCTCCACGCCAGCACGGGGCCGCGCTTCTTCGGCTGGGTGATCGGCGCCTCCCATCCGGTCGGCGTCGCGGCCGACTGGCTGACCTCGGCCTGGGGGCAGAATGCGGGCAACCACACGGCCTCTCCGGCGGCGGCGGCCGCCGAGACCGTGGCGGCCGGGTGGCTGCTCGATCTTCTGGATCTCCCCCGGGAGGCCTCGGTCGGCTTCGTCACGGGCGCCACCGTGGCGAACTTCGTCTGCCTGGCGGCCGCCCGGGGCTCGGTGCTGCGCCGGGCGGGCTGGGACGTGGAGCGCCATGGCCTGTTCGGCGCCCCGCCCATTCACGTGCTCATCGGCGACGAGGCCCACGCGACCGTGTTCTCGGCGCTCCAGTTCCTGGGCCTCGGCCACGACCGGGTCGTGCGCATCGACACGGACGGCCAGGGCCGCATGCGCCCGGACGTCTTCGCCCGGGCCCTCGACCATTGTCACGGGCCCACCATCGCGATCACGCAGGCGGGCCAGATCAACACCGGGGCATTCGACGATCACGCGGCCATCGTGCCTCGGGCCCGCGCGCAGGGCGCCTGGGTGCATGTGGACGGGGCCTTCGGCCTGTGGGCCCGGGCCTGCCCGTCCCGGGCGGATCTGGCCGCCGGCATCGAGGGCGCGGATTCCTGGGCCACGGACGGGCACAAATGGCTCCAGACCCCTTACGATTGCGGCTATGCCATCGTCCGGGACGCAGACGCGCACCGGCGCGCCATGACCAGCGCGGCGAGCTACCTGCCGGTCATCGGCGAGGGCGAGCGCGACCCGTCCCATTATGTGCCGGAACTGTCCCGCCGGGCCCGCGGCTTCGCCACCTGGGCGATGCTCAACCATCTCGGGCGCGACGGGATCGCCCGCATGGTCGAGGAGCATTGCCGGCTCGCGCAGCGCCTCGCCGGGCGCCTCGCCGGCGAGCCCGGCCTGCGCATCGTCAACGACGTGGCCCTCAACCAGGTGATCGTCCGCTTCGGGCCCGACGCCCCTGCGGCGGACGGCGAAGCCCTGACCCTGCGGACGATCCGGCGCATCCAGGAGGACGGGACGCTCTTCGCCGGCGGGTCGCAATGGCGGGGCGCCTGGGTGCTGCGGCTCTCGGTGATCTCGGGTCCGGCCACGGAGCAGGATATCGACCGCTCCGCCGACGCGATCCTGGCCGCCTGGCGGCAGGTGCGCGCCTCCGGCTGAGCGGGGCGGACCTCAGGTCATCCTCCGCGCCGCGCCGCCTCGATGGCCGCGACGTCTATCTTCCGCATGGTCATCATGGCGTCGAACGCACGCTTGGCTTCCGCGCCGCCGGCCGCCAGCGCCTCCGTCAGGACCCGCGGGGTGATCTGCCAGGACACGCCCCAGCGGTCCTTGCACCAGCCGCATGCGCTCTCCTGGCCGCCGTTGCCCACGATGGCGTTCCAGTAGCGGTCGGTCTCCGCCTGGTCGTCGGTGGCGATCTGGAACGAGAAGGCTTCGGTGGGCTTGAACGCGGGACCGCCGTTGAGGCCGAGACAGGCCACCCCCGCCACCGTGAACTCGACCGTCAGCACGTCGCCCTCCCGGCCGGACGGGTAGTCCCCGGGGGCGCGGTGCACGGCCGTCACCCGGCTGTCGGGAAAGGTCTCGGCATAGAAGCGGGCGGCGGACTCGGCGTCCTTGTCGTACCAGAGGCAGATCGTGTTCTTCGCCATGGCGTGCTCCCTGCTTGGACGGAGCCGGAGGCTCCGGTCTTGGCGCGTGCCTTTCTTCCTACCTCTTTTCCGGCCGGTGCGGCAAACCGGGCCCGTCGGGGCAGATGCCGGAACGCGTCCGCGATGTCCGCCCCATGGCCCGGGCGGCCGCGTCAGAACTGGAAATAGATGAACTCATAATTCGCGTCGTCGCCGATCTTGAACAGAACGACCACCAGGAGAACCGCGAAGACGACCGCGATGGCCCGGCGCGGCGGGATCCGGTGCACGAAGGCCCAGGCCGTCGGGCCGAGCACGGCGACCAGCGCGGCGATCAGGATCGTCCGCCACTTGATCGACGGGTCCGCTCCGCCGAGGCCGATCAGGCCCTCGTAGATCCGCAGCGCCGCGTCGAAGGTCGTGGCGCGGAAGAGCACCCAGGTGAGCATCACGAACAGCATTGTCAGGACCCAGCCTGCCGCGCGCGGCATGGCGAGCCCGGCGCGCCGCCACAGCACGCCCGCTGCGAGCGCGAGCCCGTGGGCGGCCCCCCAGGCGACGAAGGTCAGCCCGGCGCCGTGCCAGAGGCCGCCGAGCGTCATGGTGGCCAACAGGGCCGCGAGCTGCACCGCCAGGCCCTTCCGGTTGCCGCCCATGGCGATGTAGAGGTAGTCGCGCAGGAAGCGAGACAGGGTCATGTGCCAGCGCCGCCAGAAATCCTGCAGCGACACGGACCGGTAGGGCGCGTCGAAGTTCTGCGGCAGCACGATGCCGAAGAGCAGCGCGAGACCGAGCGCCATGTCGGTATAGCCCGAGAAATCGAAATAGATCTGGAACGTGAAGCCGAGCATCGCCTGCCAGGCCTCGCCCAGCGCGACGGCCTTTCCGGCGGCGGCGGCCTGGAAGATCGGGTTGACGTATTCGGAGAGCGGGTCGCCGAGCAGGGTCTTCTTCGCCAGGCCGCAGACCAGCAGCATGAGCCCCCGCGCGATGCGCTCGTCGGCGTCGGGCCGCCGGTAAGGCCGCTCCTCGAACTGGTGCATGATCTCGCTCCAGCGCACCAGGGGGCCGGCGAGAACCTGCGGGAAGAACGCGATGTAGAGGCCGTAGCGGACCGGATCGTACAGGGGCGCTTTGCCCTTCTTCAGATCCGTCAGGTACATGATGTGGTGGAACGTGAAGAACGAGATGCCGAGCGGCAGCGCGATCTCCACGTGGAGCCTCGGCAGCCCGGGCACGAGGGCGGCGAGGTCCATGAAGAAGTTGAAATACTTGAAGACCGCCAGGACGAGCAGGTTGGCGGCGATCGCCAGCGGGATCAGGACGGATCGCCCCGAGCGCACGAAGGCCCTGGCGACGAGCCAGTTGACCATGAGGGAGCCGGCCAGAAGCGGCACGAACCGCCAGTCCCAGTAGCCGTAGAAGACAACCGACAGCCCGAGCAGCACGGGCAGCCGCCATGCGGGACGGAACCGCTCGACGGCCCCATGGGCCAGCAGCGCGACCGGCAGGAAGGCGAACAGGAAGATGAACGAGTTGAAGAGCATTCCCGCAACAGCATCGTTGAGCGGCGCGGAATGCTCCCTTCCACGCCCTGACAGGGGTCTTGTGCGGGACTGCTTACCTTGCGTCAACTCATGGATCGGGAAGGCGGCCCATGTTCCTCACGCTTCCGGCCGCCGGAACGGGCCCTGGATCACTGTGCCGCGCCCGATCGGCCTCCGGGGCGGTCCTCCCGGTCGAGCGGCTGCGGCTCGCGTCCGTGCCAAGTCACCACCGGCTCACACCACCCTCCATGTCATCACCGGGCCCGTCCCGGTGATCCCGATGATGAGAGGCGCCGCGCCCCAAAAGATCGGGATGGCCGGGACAAGCCTGGCCATGACGTGGCGAGGGTGGCAGGAAGGGCGGAGGGTGCCATGACGCCGGAGGGTGTCCGTGGGAGCATGAGACGGCCGGGACAGGCCCGGCCATGACGGATAGGGCGGAGCCCCATCGTGCCCGGGCGTGATCGCCCGTGACCCCGGCGCCCTTATCCGATCTGCTCGAGGATGATGGCCCGGATCTCTTCGCGGGTGAGGCTGCTTTGTTGCGGCTGCCAGGTGAGGCTGGACTTGCGGGGTGGCGTCGTCGCCGAGGCCTGAAGGCGGGCCTTGGCGGGCTTGGTATGGGAAATGGTCTTCATGATGTCCTTGGTCGACTCCGGCATCGCGCCGGGCAGACGTTATTGTTCGTTGATGATGTCGCGTGCGGTGCAAAACGACGGATCCGCCGCGTTGTTCCACGCAGCGACCAAACTTCAAAGATGCGGAAAGCGGGCTCGGCGCTCGATCAGGAGCTTCAGAGAGCAGGCCGAACATGTCGGTTGGATGACCATCATATGGACGATGTTCGGGATGAATGCAAGATCAAAGCGCAAACAGAACAGAAGCGGGAACAATAACGACAAGGCGGAGCCCTGTCGGACAGTGGTTTTATTTCGTGTCTGTTCAAGCTCTTCCGGTTGTCACGAGGATCGACTGTCCGCCTCTGCCTTGTATTCGCCCCATCCAGGCCCTAGATGAATGCTATTGACATCCGCCGGACAATCGGGCCGCCGCGCCTTCGCCGTCAAGGCGCACGTTCGGACACTCTTCCCGACATCGACGAACCGAGCGCGAGGTCTTCTCCCGCATCAAGGCGGGAGTGGTCGAGCGCGCCGTGCGCGAAGGCAGGATCCGCAGCGCGTGACCATCGAGGCGTCGTGCGATGGATCCGTGACGCCGGCCCGACATCCGACCCCATGTGAGACAGATTCGAGAAAGGACATCCCTTGCAGGTTTTCGTCAGAGACAACAACGTCGACCAGGCTCTTCGGGCTCTCAAGAGGAAGCTGCAGCGGGAAGGCGTCTTCCGTGAGATGAAGGCGCGGAAGTCCTACGAGAAGCCCTCCGAGCGCAAGATCCGCGAGAAGGCGGAAGCGGTTCGCCGGGCGCGCAAGCTCGCCCGCAAGCAGGCCATCCGCGAAGGATTGATCGCCGCGCCGAAGCGTCCCGCCCGGCCCGGGCGCGGGGGGGCCGGTTCCGCACGTCCCGCCGCGCCGGCTCCGAAGCCCGCCGAGTAACCGCGTCGGCCGCGTCGCCGCGCAGGGTGCCCTGCGCGGCCTTCCGCCCGCCCGTAGCCGAAACTCCTGGCGGAGCCGAAACTCCTGGCGGAGCCGAAACTCCTGGCGGAGCCGAAATTCCTGGACGGATTCGGCCCCTTTCACTAAGCTTGAGAGGGAGAAACGAGGAGGGCCCGCATGGACAACCCGAAGCCTCAGATCAGGACGACCGACGGCCGAGGACGACTGTTCGACAGCGTCGTCGACACCATCGGCGACACGCCCTGCATCCGCGTCAACCATCTCGCGCCCGCGCATGTCACGCTCTACGTCAAGGCCGAGTTCTTCAACCCCGCCGCCTCGGTCAAGGACCGGCTCGCCATCGGGATCATTGAGGCGGCCGAGCGGTCCGGCGCGCTGAAGCCCGGCCAGACCGTCGTCGAGGCGACGAGCGGCAACACGGGCATCGGGCTCGCGATGGTCTGCGCCCAGAAGGGCTATCCGCTCGTCGTCACCATGGCGGACAGCTTCTCGGTCGAGCGGCGCAAGCTCATGCGCATGCTGGGCGCCAAGGTGGTGCTCACGCCGCGCGCCGCCAAGGGCTTCGGCATGTACCAGAAGGCCGTGGAGCTCGCGGAGGCGAACGGCTGGTTCCTCGCCCGGCAGTTCGAGACGCAGGCCAACGCCGACATCCACGAGGCGACGACCGCGCGCGAGATCCTCGGCGACTTCAAGGGCCGGCGACTCGATTATTTCGTCACCGGCTACGGCACGGGCGGCACCGTCACGGGCGTCGGCCGGGTGCTGCGCCGGGAGCGGCCCGAGACGAAGATCGTTCTGAGCGAACCGGCGAACGCGCAACTCGTCGGCAGCGGCCGCGCCCAGGGCCGCGCCGAGAACGGCGCCCCGGCCGAGAGCCACCCGGCCTTCGAGCCGCACCCGATCCAGGGCTGGACGCCCGACTTCATCCCGTTCGTGCTCCAGGAGGCGATCGACCGGAAGTTCTACGACGAGCTGATCCCGGTGGCCGGCGCCGAGGGCATGAAATGGGCCCGGATGCTCGCCCAGAAGGAGGGCATCTTCACCGGCGTCTCCGGAGGCTCCACCGTGGCGGTCGCCATGCAGGTGGCCGAGCGCGCGCCCGAGGGATCGGTGATCCTCGCCATGCTGCCCGACACCGGCGAGCGCTATCTCTCGACACCGCTCTTCGAGGCGATCCCCGAGGACATGACCGACGAGGAGGCCGCCCTGTCGCGCTCGACCCCGGGCTTCCAGATGGGCTGACGGTCTGGCGTGTCGGACGGGAGGGATGCCCTCACGCCGCCGTCCACTCTCCACGTCATCACCGGGCTTGTCCCGGTGATCCCGCTTCCGAGAGGCGCGGCGCTTTTCCGCTCGGGATGGCCGGCACAAGGCCGGCCATGACCCGGGGAGGGGCGCGCCACTCCAATGGTCATCCACCACGTCATCACCGGCCCTGTGCCGGTGATCCCGATCATGGGAAGCGCCGCGCCTCACCGCATCGGGATGGCCGGGACAAGCACGGCCATGACCTGGGGAGGGTGTCCGTGAGAGCATGGGATGGCCGGCACAGGGCCAGCCATGACAGGGGAGGTCGTGCAAACCGCCCATCGGGTCAGACTTTCCGAGGCCCTGACCCCGGCCCTTATGCGGATGGTGTGCAACCTTGCGGACGAAGCCGTTGCCCGACGGCCTGAAGGAGATCGTTCACGCCCGTCCCGTGACGGCCGGCCGCAGCACGTCCTCGCACCATTGCCGGAAGGTGGTGGGCGTCGTGTTCTCGGCCGTGCGCGGCTCGGCGTTGTCCAGGCCCTCGGCCTTGGCCGTCATCATGTCGGCGTAGCCCTCCACGAAGGCGGGCGACAGGCCCGCGGCCGACAGCTGAGCCTTGAAGGCCTCGATCGGAACCGCGCGGTGCACGATCGGCCGGCCCAGCACCTCCGCCATGATCCGCGCCATGTCGTTTGGGGAGAGATCTTCCGGGCCGAGCACCGCGCGATGTCCCTGGCCGCTCCAGCCCCGATTCACGAGGAGGTCGGCGGCCACCGCGGCGATGTCGCGGGTTGCGCAGACGGGAGCCTTCCGGTCGCCGCGACCCGGCGAGAAGAACTCGCCCCGGTCGCGGATCGACGCCACCTGCCGCAGCAGGTTGTCCATGAAGGACGGCATCGTCAGAGCGCGATAGTTCACGCCCGTGCCGGCGATCAGATCGTCCATGGCGAGCGACGCGGTGACGAGCCCGGCCCGGTCCGCCATCGGGGTGCCCCGGCCCAGGGCCGAGATCCCGACCACGTGACCGACGCCGCACATCTTGAACGCCTCGCAGGCGGGACGGGCGAAGCCCGCATAGACCGCGTTCAGGCTCTCCGCATGCGGGTTGGGCGGAGGGAGCCAGAACACTGCGTCCGCCCCGTCGAAGGCGCGCTCCACCACGTCCGCCTCGCCATGCGAGCCCTGGACGACCTCGATCCGCGCGAGCGTCTCTTCGGGCAGGCGGGACGGATCGCGCGCGATGACGCGGACCGGTTCGCCCGCGTGCAGCAGCCGGGCCAGGACCTGGCGGCCGATGGACCCGGTGGGCGTTGTGACGACGATCATGCCTGTTCCTTCCTTGATGATACCCACGCGACGGCCCGGGATGTGTTGCCCGTGCCCATGCTTTAAGCTCTCCTGGCTTTAATCCGCTGCGGCCGGACGCTCCATGCGCGTTCGTCCGAACAATCGTCGAGATCGTCCAGAATGCCAGTCGATCCTCTCTCCGACGTGTTGGCGCTCATCAAGCCGCGAGGCTCCGTCTCGGCGGGCTTCGAGGCCGGGGGCGAATGGGCGGTCCGCTTCGCCGACCAGCACGCCCGCATCAAGTGCTACGCGGTCACCCGCGGCGCGTGCTGGCTCGCGGTCGAGGGCACGGACGAGACCGCTCTGATCCGGGCCGGCGACTGCTTCATCCTGCCGAGCGGCCGGCCGTTCCGGATCGGGAGCGATCTCGATCGGCCGCCGGTCGACGCCGCCACGATCTTCCCGCCCCCGCGGGACGGGGGCGTCGTCTCCCTGAACGGGGGCGGCGCCTTCGCGCTCGTGGGCAGCCGCTTCGCCGTCGAGGGGCGTCACGCGTCCATGCTGCTCGGCGCCCTGCCGGCGCTCATCCACATCCGGCGCGAGAGCGACCAGGAGGCGCTGCGCTGGTCGGTGGAGCGCATGATGCGGGAGATCCGCGAGGGCCAGCCCGGCAGCGCCCTGGTGGCGCAGCATCTCGCCCACATGATGCTCGTCCAGGCGCTGCGGCTGCACCTCGCAGAGGCCGGGCCGACGCGCGTCGGCTGGTTCTTCGCCCTCGGCGATCCGCGCCTGTCAGCCGCGATGGCCGCCATGCACGGCGATCCGGCGCATCGCTGGACCCTGCGGGAGCTCGGACGGCTCGCCGGGATGTCGCGATCGAGCTTCGCCCTCGCGTTCCGCGAACGGGTCGGGGAGACCCCGATGGCCTATCTGACCCGGTGGCGGATGCTGCTCGCCGCCGAGCGGTTGTCGGCGGGCGATCAGATCGCCTTGATCGCCCCGAGTCTCGGCTACGAATCCGAGGGCGCGTTCAGCACCGCGTTCAAGCGCGTGATGGGCCGCTCGCCGCGCGCCTTCGGCGGCCGTCAGGACGGGACGGCACGGCGGCCGCCCGGCATTAACCGGGTGCTTACCCGCCTGCCCGATAGTGCCGGTCTGGTGACGGCAAAGGAGAAGCCATGAGTGACGTCGTTGGAATTCCGGGCAATCGGATCCGCTCGTTCGTGGAGCGCATCGAGCAGATCGAGAACGAGATCAAGGAGCTGAACGAGGCCAAGAAGGAGGTCTTCTCCGAGGCCAAGGGCGAGGGCTTCGACGTGAAGATCCTCAAGGAGATCATCAAGCTGCGCAAGCAGGACCAGGACGAGCGCGACGAGCACGACAGCCTGCTCGACGTCTACATGCGGGCCATGGACGAGGCCGGTCCCGAGCCGGTCGCCGAAGCGGCCTGATCAGCCCCGCGCGCCTCCGACGCGACGAAGGCCGCCTCTGACGAGGCGGCCTTTTTCATGCGCGTGCGCGTGCCAAGAGTGGAGCGTCGGATTCACCCCAAAAGGGCAAGTCCACGTTTCGCGTCCGATGCTTCAGCCGCGCGACGGCGCCGACTTCTTGCGCGCGCCGCCCGTCCGCGCGGCGCCGGTGCCGCGATCCTCGCCGCCCTGGCCGCCGAGCGCGCCCGTCAGCACCTCGCCCGCCGCTCCGATGGCGGCCGCCGCCACTTCAAGGGGCGCGGCCACGATCTCGGCCCCGAGGCTGCCGGCCGCCGACACGGCCCGGCGGCCTTCCTGCACGCCGCCCTGGCCCTGCGCGCCGCCCTGCGGCGCCTCGAGCACGTTCGCCACCGCCCTCAGGGCCTCGGCCATCACGGCACGGGCCTGCGGGGAGGTGAGGGTGGTCTCGAGGCTCGAGAGCCACGCCATCGGGTTCAGCAGGCCGCCCTGCGGACGGGACGCGGAGCGCGCCCGGCTGGTGGAGCGCGACGCGCCGGCGCTCGCGCGGGCGGAGGAGCGCGATCCCGCCGCGGAGCGGGCTTTGGCCGGAACGGCCTGCGACTTCGTCGCGGAGCGCGCGCTCGCCTTGGGCTGCGCGCGCTTCTGCGCGCGCTTCGATGCGGCGTCTCCCGTCTTGGTCGCCGACCGGGACGCGGATGCTCCCGAGGTCTTGCGGGCCTTGCTGGGTTGTGAGGTCCCACTCTTCCTGCTCGTCGCCATGGTCATGTCCTCTTCTGGTGAATCCGAGAGCCGGCCGCGCCGGGGCGCGGCCACACCCATGACAATGACACCGTGTCCATTCGGTTCGCGAAAAGCCGCGGAATCACCGCGCCGCGTCGTCGCTCCTCTCGTGGCGAGAGAGGGCCTCTCACCCCTTTTCGATGATGGGGAACGCCGTGCCGCGCAGAAGCGGGATGGCCGGCCATGACGTGTGGAGGGTGTTCGCACCGCCTCATGCAACCCGCCACGTCATCGCCGGGCTTGTCCCGGTGATCCCGATTGCTTTGAGCAGCGTGTCCCACAGAATGACGAGGCGCCACTCACGTTCCGGGAGACCCACCAGTGGCAGACTTGACCGTGAGCCCTACCTGCTTCTGAGAGCGCGGCATTGTGAGCCGGCACGGGAGAGGGACGATCCATGCGAATGCGCGTTCTGGCATGCGGGGCGGGCGTGGTCTTGTCGTTGGCGGCCTGCAACACGGTGACCCGTGGGGTCGAGGAGACGGTGACCATCACGGCCAGCCCGAACTCGGCGCGGATCCGAACGTCGCTCGGGCAGGAATGTCCCCGCTCGCCTTGCGTCGTGAAGGTGAGTCGAAAGACCGAGTTCACCGCCTATGCGGACGCCAGGGGATACCGGCCGGGGTCGCTCCTGGTGAAGTCCGTGCTGACCGATCAGGCGGCTCCTGGCGTGATCGGGAACGCCATCCTGCCCGGCGGATCGGTTGGCCTGGTCCTCGATGCCGCAAACGGCGCCATGCTGGACCACCGGCCCAATCCTGCCCATATCGACCTCGTTCCCGTCGGCCGCGCCCGAAACCGGTAGCACCGGGCACGTCCGGCGATTCCGATCGTGCGAGGCGTCCTGCGTCGCAGGCTCTCGATGCCCGACTCGAGCAACCGTCATCACTGGCCCTGTGCCGGTGATTCCGATCGTGTGGAGCGCCGCGCTTTTCCGGATCGGGATGGCCGGGACAGGCCCGGCCATGACAGGTGGAGGGTGTCAGTGAGACTGTGAGAGGGCCGGACGTCGCGCTCTGGACGCGGGTCACTTGCCTCGATGGGCGGACGTTTCGTCGGCGAGCATTCAGTCGTTCCCGAAGGTCTCCCGGCGCCGGTCCCGTTCAGACGAGGGGATCGTCGAGCAGGCGGGACAGCGTGCTTCGACCCAGGGCACTCATCCTCGGATTGGTCCGCCGATAGTACCAGACCAGCCCCATCGCCTGCTGGAACGCCCATGCGGCGCCGCGCATCCACTCCACGTCGCCCGATCCGAGACGCGACCGCACGATGTCCCTGCGATCCCGGTCGAGAAGATGCCACGCCGCCACGAGATCCAACGCCGGATCGGCCGGTCCGAAGCCGCCGGCATCGAGCACGCCCGCGAGACGCCCGTCGCGCACGAGAAGATTGGCCGGAATGAGATCCCGATGGCTCATGACGTCCGGGCCGGAGGGCGGCAGCTCCCGCAGCCGGGCCCACAGGCCACGCAGGCGGGCGACGTCCAGAAGGCCGTCGCTGTTCCTGAAGCAGACATCCATCCAGTCATCGTGATCGGGAAGGCGGCCGCCTCTCCCCGGTCCGTCGAAGCGGCGGCCACGGGTGTCCGCGGCCCGCAGGGACGCGATGAGGTCGGCGACGTCCCGGGCGAAGGCCGCGGACGCCGCAAGTCCGGTCGGCGTCGCCGTCTCGCCATCGATCCAGCTCTGCACCGCCCAGGCCATCGGATAGCGCGCGCCGGGCCGACCGAGCCCGAGCGGTCGAGGAGTCGCATAGGGAGAATGCGTCGCGAACTCGGTCATGGCGGCCGCGTCCCGGCGAAGCATCTCGGCGCATGCGGCCGCGTCCATGGCGCGCAGAGGGAACCGTGCCGCGACGCCCGATCCAATGCGGAAGATGGCATTGTCCGTGCCGGCCGATGCGAGCCGCACGATCCGTTCATGGCGATACTCGGGAAACTGATCGACGACCAATTCACGAACCATATCGGCGTCGATGGGAACCTGATCATCGTGCATCATGCGACCCATCTCTCCGGCCCGCCCTGGTCATGAAGGCCGGCGACAGACATGAGGTGCAACGCCACGGCCGGCAAGCCTTCGGAACGGACCCGGGTGTCTCATCCTCCCACGTCATCACTCGCACGTCATCACCGGGCTCGTCCCGGTGATCTCGATCGTCTGAAACGCAGCGCTCTACCGATCGGGATGGCCGGCACAAGGCCGGCCATGACGTGGGAGGGTGGCGGGAAGGGCGGAGGGTGCCATGACGGGGGAAGGGTGGCGCCACGCGGCGGCCCGCAGCCTTCCGTTCGGGATGGAGCCAGGGCTGAACGGGTTGGGTGGTACAAGTTCAGCTTTGTGCCATGAGCGCTCCGTCCGTCGCGGCGATCCGTCGGCCGAGCAGTGCGATGTTCACTGGGACGTCAGGAAGGAGCGAACCATGACGCTCGTCGCCGTCGGGTTCTCTTCCATGATCCAATGGCCCGAATCGGGAATGATCCCTTCGGTCACGTCACTGGCGGCAAATCGCATCACGGTCGCCATCATCGGGCCGAACGACTTCTCGCCCCCGATCGCCAGCACGGGCATTTCGAGCTTGCCCTTGGCGGCGAGGAAAGCCTTGTTGTCGACGGCATCCTGATCGAACGCGGCGAACTGGGCGAAGCCCGAATGCATGGCGCCCGGCATGGCGTACAGGCTGGCATAATGCTCCCGTGCAGCCTCGGAGAAGCGGCTCGGCGTGGCCGAGAACTCGTTCCAGAAGCGATCGAGATAGATGCGCTCGCGGCCGGCGACGAGGCGCTCCATGTCGGGCCCCCCGAACCGGAAATGCCACAACAGCGGATTCTTCAGGACCTCTTCCCACGGGCCGATACCCGGCAGGGGAGCATCGATCAGAACGAACCGCCTCACCCGTTCCGGGTGCTGGACGGCGAAGGCGTAGCCGACCATGTTGCCGATGTCATGCGTGACCAGATCGGCGCGATCGATCTGGAGCGCGTCGAGCACGCCTGCCACGTCGCCGGCCTGGGTCTTCTTGTCGAACCCCGCTTCCGGCTTGGAGGAAAGCCCCAGGCCGCGCAGATCCGGGACCACGACCGTATGGTCACGGACAAGATCCTTGGCCAGGGGCGCCCACATGTCGCCGGTTTCGCCATAGCCGTGCAGCAGAACCACGGCCGGGCCCGTGCCGCCGACCCGGACGTGGATCGTGGCGCCGTTGGTGGTGATCTCCTGTGTCCGGACTTCGGCTGGGAACGGCATCTGCGCAGCAGCCGGCAGCGCGAGGGCTGCGGCTCCCAGAGCAAAGATTGCGAACCTGAGCATCTCTCATCTCCTTTCAACCGGAGAGCGTTTGCCGTGGCTGCGGTCAGGGCTTCTCCGTCGGAGGCGGAGATAGCGCTCGGGCATCTTCCGGATTAGGCTCCAAAAGGAGAAACTGGCCTCCGGAAAGTCCGAACGATGATGAAGCTCGATGGCATCGCCACCTTCGTGGCTGTTGCGGAGGCCGGCTCGATCAGCGAGGCGGCGCGCCGTTTGAGACTGTCGAAGTCCGTGGTCAGCGACCGCCTGGTCGAGCTCGAGCGCAGCCTTGGCGTGAGGCTCGTGCATCGGAGCACCCGTCGGCTGAGCCTGACGGAGGATGGGATCACCTTTCGCGAGAGGGCGTCCCGCATCGCCCGGGAGGTCGAGGAGGCGATGGCGGAAATGGCCCAGCGCAGCGGCGCTCTGGTCGGCCCCTTGCGCATCTCCGCGCCGGTGACGTTCGGTCGAATGCATCTCGGGCCGGCGGTCTATCCGTTTCTCGCCAGGCATCCCGGCATCGAGCTGACGCTCGATCTCGACGACCGGCGGGTGGATGTGTCGGCGGAGGGCTACGATGCCGTGGTCCGGCACGGTCCGCTCATGGATTCGCGGCTGGTCGCCTGGCGGCTGGCGCCCAGCCGGCGCGTTCTCGTCGCGTCGCCGGATTATCTGGCACGGCACGGCACGCCCGGCGCGGCAGACGACCTCGAGGCTCACCGCGGGATCTTCTATACCAACCGGGGCGTCGATGACTGGCGGTTCCCAGGGCCGGCCGGGGCAACAATCGTGCGCGGTCGGGTGGCCCTGCGCGTCAACAACGGCGACATGATGCGGGATGCCGCGCTGTCGGGGATCGGCATTGCCCTCCTGCCGACCTTCATCGTCGGCCACGACATCGCGAGGGGCCGCCTTCAGATCGTCGACGTGGGGCTCCGGTCCGCTCCCGAATTCATCTATGTCGCCCATCAGGAGGGGCGGCGGCCTTCGGCGAAATTGAGGGCTTTTGCCGAGTGCTTGCGCGAAGCCTTCGGAGAGCCGCCGTATTGGGAGCGTTGACGGCGCGCCCGGACGATCAACCACCACGTCGTCACCGGCCTCGTGCCGGTGATGACGAGAGAGGGCGCACGGATGCTGTCACTCCGGGACGCCGCGGCCCCGGATGAACAGGGAGGCCGCCCGCGCCGCGCGTCAGAAAATATGCCAGTCGGGCGAGGTGCCGGTCAGGAGCCCGTAGACGCCCGCGACGACGTTCGCATGGGCTTCGAGCCGGTCCTCGGTGGTCGTGGCCTCCTGGAGATCGCGGTCGTGGGCGTAGAAGAGTTTGTCGTAGGCATCGACCGGAGGCGGATCATTGTCCCCGGTGATCTTGCCGCCCTCGACGCCGCCCGAGTAGTCGAGGCCGCCGTAGAGGCCGTAATGGATCCCGGTCTTGCCGAAATGGAAATAGTCAGGATTGGGAAGCATGGCCGTCCCTCGCCGATTGTCCCGAAGGCCCCATGCTTGTCCCGGTTTGTGTCGATTGAGGGGCTGGCGCATCGGCTCAAAAGTGGATCGCCCCATTTGGAACCGATGCTCCACTCCTGATGGGGCGCGTCGTCGGACGCGCGACGCCCCGGGCGGTCTCTATCCGTAGGGAAACGGCCGGGAGCTGAAGATCCGCTTGGGCGGCATCGGCAGCTCCTTGAAGGTTTCTCCCATCACGGCCCGCTTGATGACCGTCCGGTCGACCCCGTAGTCGCGGGCGAACCGGCTCCACTCCCGCTCGCCCGACGCGTATCGCAGGCGTGCCTCGAGAACCTGCTCGGTGGAAAGCTTCCTGGTCTGCGGCGCCACGACGAATCTCCATAAGAACGAAGCATGAACGTCTCATGGAGCTCCGGGTTCGTCGATGGGCTGTGGCGGAGCCTGTGGAGAACGGGGAAAGGTCCCTTCGGGACGCATCAGCGGCCGCGCGGCCATCTCGCGTCGGATCGGGTGTGTTTCCCGGCCGATATGGTAAAAATGGACCGGTGCCGCGAAACCGTCCGTGGGGTCTCCGTCAGATGTTCCACGTCATCCTGTCCCTGCGCTGGGTCACGCTCGTGGCCGCCATCGGGGCGGCCATCGGCGCCATGCTGATGTTTGTCGAGGGCTGCCTGAAGCTGGGATATGCCCTGCAGATGGTCGTTCAGCCGAGCGCCGATACGCAGACCCTGGTCATCGCCACCGTGATGCAGGCCACGGATGCGTTCCTGTTCGGCCTCGTCCTGATCGTGTTCGCCTATGCGATCACCTTCGGCTTCGCCTTCCGTCTGCCCTCCGGCCTTCGAGCCAAGGCGCCGTTGTGGATGCGGGTCGAGGGCCTCGGCGAGATCAAGATCACCCTGATCCAGGTGGTTCTGGTCTACCTGGTGGTGGACTTCGTCACCGACGTGGTGGAGACCGAGACGCGCGTCACCTGGGAGATGCTCGTGAAACCGGCGGCCATCGTGCTGATCGCCGGAGCTCTCCGTCTGCTCGGCTCCGCGCTCGAGGACGACCGGCCGGGGAGGCCCGAGAAACCGCAGCGGCCGTCGGAGACCGTCTAAAGCATCGGACGTGGACTCGACCTCACGCCCGATGCTTTTGGCTTTTGCTTGGAGCATCTTTTCACGCAAAACCGGTTCCCACTTTTGCGTTCGATGCTTTTGGCTTTTGTTTTGGAGCATCTTTTCACGCAAAACCGGTTCCCACTTTTGCGTTCGATGCTCTGGCGCATCGTGCGGACGAAAGCGCGCCACCCTCCACGTCATCACCGGCACAAGGCCGGCCATGACGTGGGGAGGTTGTCGGCACCGGGTCACACACCCTCCCACGTCATCACCGGGCTCGTCCCGGTGATCCCGCTTCCGTAGGGCGCCGCGCCTCACCGCATCGGGATGGCCGGGACAGGCCCGGCCATGACGTGGGAGGGGACTGGGCGAGGCCGATCGTGATGCGGGAGGGTTTGCGCCCGAGCCTGGCCCGCTCTGTTCCGACCGGGCCGGCAGGTTTCCCAAGGGAAAGCCCTTGGCCGGCCCTGGAGCGCTGAGATCCGGGCCGTTCCAGGACGTTCCAGGGCGGCACCTTGGGACGTCTCATCACCGTTCCAGGGGAAATCGATCAGATATCATCATTTGTGCTGATGCGTCCGCGGGCGTATTCGGGAGGCTTCGAGGGAACGAGACGCCATGACCGACGCCGCCATGCCGACGCAGACCACGCCCGCGCGCGCCCTGAAGGGGCTCGACGGGACCACGCTCGGGCTCTACGCCGCCACCGTGTTCCTGTGGGGGGTGAGCTGGATCGGGATCCGGGCGCAGCTCGGGGTCGTGGCCCCGGAGATGTCGGTGCTGTGGCGCTTCCTGCTGGCGGCCGTCCTCATGTGGGCTCTCGTGCTCGCCACTGGGCACCGGATGCGCTTTCCGCTCGCCGATCACGGGCGCTTCCTGGCCGTGGGCTGCTGCCTGTTCTCGTTCAACTTCCTGTCGTTCTATTACGGCGGCCTGAGCATCCCGTCTGGGCTGCTCTCGGTGGTGTTCTCGCTCGCCTCCGTGTTCAACCTGGCCCTGAGCTTCATCGTGTTCCGCCAGGTCGTCGAGCCCCGGGTGGCGCTCGGCGGGGCGATCGGCGTCGCGGGGATCGGCCTGCTGTTCTGGCCGGAGATCGCGGGCGCGGGCTTCAACGCGGCGGCGCTCAAGGGCCTCGGCCTGTGCGTGATGGGCACCCTGTTCTTCTGCTCGGGCAACATGATCTCGACGGTGGTGCAGCGCCGGGGCGTGCCGCTGCTCTCGGCCACCGCCTGGGGGATGACCTATGGCTGCGCGGTGCTGCTCGCGCTCAACCTCGCGCGCGGCAACGCCTTCATCATCGAGCCCACCGCGAAGTACATCGGCTCGCTGCTCTATCTCTCCGTCGGGGCGTCGGTGCTGGCCTTCATGGCGTATCTCACCCTGCTGCGCCGCCTCGGCGCCGCGCGGGCGGGCTACGCCACGGTGCTGTTCCCCATCGTGGCGCTCACGGTCTCGACCCTGATCGAGGGCTATGTGTGGACGCCGCTCGCGATCGTCGGCGTCGTGCTGGCGCTCGCCGGCAACGTGCTCGTGCTGCGCCGGCCGGCCGCCAAATAGGCGTTGTCGCCGGCGCGACGTCTCGTCGGCGGGTCGGCCTTTGCCGCGCTACTCGGCCGCCAGCGGCGCCATGGTGCGGGTCGAGCCGAGATTGTCGAGGGACTGCTTGATGTGGAAGCCGAGCGCGTCGGCGAGCGGGTTCTCCTCGCCGCGGGCGCGGATCAGGCCGATCTTGCACGAGGGCAGGGCCGGGAAGCCATCGGAGGGCCCCAGGATGCGCATGCCGGGCCGCACGGCGCTCTCCGGCAGGACCGACACGGCCAGGCCCGCCATCACGGCGGCCCCCACGGCGGTGGAATGCCAGCTCACATAGGCCACGCGGAACGGCCGGCCGGCGCTCTCGAGCGCCTCCGTGGCCGAGTGGCGCCAGTCGCAGCTCGGACGGCCGAGCGCCAGGGGAATCGGGCTCTCCTCGTGCACCCCGTGGCGCGTGGACGTGACCCAGAGCAGCTGCTCGATGCGCACGATCTCGGACGGCCCGCGCCGGTCCACATGGGTGATGATGGCCAGATCCAGGTCCCCGTGCTGCACGCGCTCGATCAGGTTGGGCGTCGGCTCGCACATCACCGTCACCTCGGCCTTGGGGTTCGAGCGCGAGAACCGGGCCAGGATCTCCGGCAGGTAGCGGTCGGCGTAGTCGTCGGGCAATCCCAAGCGCACGCGGCCGGTGAGCTCGTTGTCGTTGAAGGACGCCATGCATTCCGCGTTCAGCCGCACGATCCGGCGCGCGTAGTCGAGCAGGCGCTCGCCCTCGTCGGTGAGCTTGGACAGGCGCCCGTCGCGCTCGAAGATCGCCTTGCCGACCCGGTCCTCCAGCCGCTTCATCTGCATGGAGACGGCGCTCTGCGTCTTGTGCACGATCTCCGCCGCCCGGGTGAACGACCCGGTATCCGCGATGGCCACGAAGGTGCGAAGCTGGTCAATGTCGAGCAGGTGCATGGCTTTGCCCTCATCATCAATCAAGTTGATGATACATATCTCAAACAATCGTTTCAAGTGATGAAAGGCGTCTGGTAGAATCTTTCATATCCTGAGAAAAGAGTCAGGATCATCAACGCGTTGCCTGGAAGGCCGGTGGTAGGGCCTTCCATGAAACGCCCGGAAACGGGCGTTCCAAGGCCGACGAACCGAACGTGAGAGCAAGGAGACCTCCGATGAACCGGTCCGCATTATCGACGATGACCTTCTCAGGAACGGCCGCTCTGGGGCTGTTCGCCCGCGCGCTCACGAATCTCGTCAAGGCTCTGCAGCACCGCCGGGAGGTCAGGAACCTCGCCGAGTTCGATGACCGGATGCTCGCGGATATCGGGCTGACCCGGGGCGACGTGATGGGCGCGCTCGACGAGCCTCTGACCCGCAACCCGTCATGGGTGTTGGTTCGAAGCGCGGAGCGACATTCCCGCGCCGAAAGGGCCGTCCCTTCGGCAGGGCCGGTTCGACCCGTGGTTCCAATGGTGAAGCCGCTCAAGCGCTTCGCCTAAGCCTTTCCGTCCTGGCTCCGCCAAGCATCCGAGAAGATCGACTGAAGGGACGCGAGATACTGGAGCTGCATCTCGCGCCCCTTTTCCATCATGTCGTCGAAGGATGCGGACGAGGGCGGGGCTTCTTCCTTCGGCTCTTCCGGCGGTGGAGCCCTGAGAATGCTCGCCATCATGTCCTCGAACGGATTGGCATGCTTCTTCTCGGGCGCCGTCGCGGTCATCCACCCGGCCCAGAGATCGGCCCAGGGATTGGCGGTGCCCGGCTTCTCCCTGGCGGTGTCCTTGGCCGATGCGAAGGATTGAAGAGCCTGGGCGTGCGCGGTCATCCAGTGGGACATGCCGCCGGCCATGATGCCGGCGAGAATCGGAAGCAATTGCTGCATGGTGTCGGTGCTGATGCCCGCGTAATCGGCGGCCTGATGCGCCACGCGGCGGCTGACGTCGTCGGAGCCGAAGAGCTGGTCGAGCAGCCGCCGCCCCTCCTGCTGGGCCTGCGGCGTGAAGGGGTTGCCGGCCGCCTGCCAGAAGTTCTGATAGGCGCCGCTCATCATGGATTGGAACAGGCGGGCCGGATCGCTCGAAGCGGTGGCGTGCTGGAGCCCCATGGCGAAGGCCGGCATGAAGGCCGCCATCGTCTTCTGCGCCTGATCGCCCGACAGGTTGAACTGCTGCGCGAGGGTGGCCAGGGCTGCGTTGGTCTGAGCCTGGCGCATCAGATCGAACCAATTGAACATGGCAGTCTCCTCGCTGACGAAACGCTCGTGCTTGGCCCCAAGCGGGGCGGCGAAAACGAACCGGTGATCCAGGCCGGAGGCGCCCGGACCGTCACACCACCCGGACAGCTTGCCTCTCCAGGCGCCGGATTGTCCAGAACGCAGTGATGACCGCCGCGATCCCGAACGCCACGGATCCCGCGCCGATTCCCAGGAGCGCGCCCTTCGGGCCGCCGATCTGCGCGCCGAAATACGCGAACGGGATCATGCCCAGCGTCGCCCGCCCCCAGTTGAAGAAGGTGGAGAGAAGCGGATAGCCGAGATTGTTGAACGAGGCATTGGCCACGAAGACGAGGCTCACGAAGAACCAGATGAAGCCGCTGAGCTGACAGAAGAACTGCACGATCTCGGCCGTGGCCGGCGGCGCGTTGAACGCCTTGGTGATCGGAACCCGCACGAGGAACAGCATCAGCCACATGCTGCAGACATAGACGGTCATGAAGATCAGCGCATCCTTGAGCGTCTGCTTCATGCGGTCATAGCGCTGAGCGCCCCAGTTCTGCCCGAGCACGGGCCCGATGGCGCCCGCCAGGGCGAAGACGCCCGCGAAGGAGACGGGCGTGACCCGGTCGATGATGGCCGAGGCGGCGATCGCCTGATCGCCGAACTGCGCCATCACGCCCGTGAAGAAGCCGTTCGCCACGGGAGCCGCGATGTTGGTCAGGATGGCCGGAACCGCGATGGCGAAGAACGACCGCGCGTCGACGGCCATCGCAGACCAGTCGGGCCGGCCCAGAAGACGATGGGCGCGGGTGAGATAGAGGAAGCTCACATAGATATAGGCCACGCGCGCGATGCCGATGGTCAGCGCAGCGCCGTTGGCCTTCAGGCCGAGACCGAAGATGAGGATGGGATCGAGCACCACCGTGACGGCCGCCACGGACAGGGTGGCGTACATGCTGCGCTTGGCATCGCCGGCTGCGCGCAGCACCGTGGAGAACGCCATGCCGATGGCCATGAGACCGTTTGTCGGCAAGGTGATCCATAGGAAGTTGCGGGCCACCGCGTAGGTCTGCTCGCTTGCGCCGATCGTGGTCAGGATCAGCGGCAGCAGGGGCAGAATGACGAGGCTGACGACGGTCGCGACCGCCGTCATGAGAATGCAGCACGAGGTGGCGAGACGGCGCGCGTCGTCCGGCCGGCGGGCGCCGAGGGCGCGCGACACGAGCGCCCCGATGGGGATCATCAGGCCCACATTGATCGAGATCGTGAAGAACATCACTACGGTGGCGAGACCGACGCCGGCCGTCAGGCTCGGCTCGTTCAGCCACGAGATGTAGAGCAGGGACACGAGATCGACGATGAAGATCGCGATGAGACCGACGGACGCCGTTCCGGTCATGACGAGAACGTGGCGCATGGTCGATCCGACCACGAAGCGCGGCGGGAGCTCGCCCGCCATGCCGGCTTTCTTCACCGAGGGTTCCGCATCCATCACGACACGCCTTCGCCGAGAATGTCCCGCGTCTCCGGGCTGAGGGCCCGGGCCTTGCTGGTGGGAACAGTGAGGGGCTCCGGCGTGATCCGGGCGCCCACCACCAGCTCAGCTCCTCCCATGCTGCCCACCTCCTTCTGCAGCACGAGGCGCGCGATGTCGCGCTTGCGCACGTCGTTGGCGGCCGCGGCCGCGGCCTCCGGCGCGGTGCCGAGCTCCTCGAGGGCCGCCCGTCCGAACACGATGGCGGATTCGAACACCTCGCGGATCTGGTAATCCACATCCCGGTTCATGAGCTCGATCGCATGGATCCGGTCGAAGGCGCGCACGAAGCTGCGGGCATTCTGGAAGTTCTCATGAATGATCTCGATGATCTTCAGGAGCGCCTCCCGGTCGTCGATGCAGATGCAGATCATCTCGGCCTTCTCGGCGCCGGCCGCGCGCAGAACGTCGAGGCGTGTGCCGTCGCCGTAATAGACCTGAAGCCCGAACCGGCCCGCGTCGCGGATGCGCTCGACATCCTTGTCGATCACCGTCGCCTCGATCCCCTGGGCGAGCAGAACCTGGTTCACGATCTGGCCGAACCGGCCGAAGCCGATCACGAGAACGCGGCTTTCGAGCTCGCCTTCCTGGCCGGCGAGCCCGGGCAGATCCGGCTGCTCGTCGGCCTCGGCGCGGCCGGCCACCATTCTCTCGACGAAGGTCGACAGAAGCGGGCCCAGCAGCATGGTGATGGCGGCGAGCGCCGTGACCGGCTGCGCCTCCGCGGGAGACATGAGCCCCAGTCCCGTGGCGACGGGAATCAGCACGAAGGCGAACTCTCCGGCGGTGCACAGCAGGGTGCCCGAACGAAGCCCGTCGCGCCAGCTCGCGCCGAAGAGCCGCGACAGAACCGCGATGAGGAGGCTCTTGCCGACGATCACCGCAGGCGCCGCGATGACGAGGAGCAGCCATTGCTCGCGCACCAGGGCAAGGTCGATGGACATGCCCACGCTCATGAAGAACAGGCCGAGCAGCATGCCGCGGAAGGGCTCGATATCGGCTTCGAGCTGGTGGCGGAAATTCGATTCCGCGAGCAGCAATCCGGCCAGGAAGGCGCCCATCGCCATGGACAGACCGACCTCCTGCATGAGCAGGGCGGCACCGAGGACGACGAGAAGCGCGGAGGCGGTCATGACCTCGCGGGCGCCGCTGCGGGCGAGGATGCGGAAGAAGGGATTGAGGCCGTAGCGGCCGACCAGCACGACGGCGGTGATCCCGAGCAGGGCCTCGCCCATCGCCAGGAGGCGATCCACCAGGGAGTCCTGCTCCGCCGCCCCGGAGGCGAGGAGCGGCAGCACGGCCAGCAGCGGGACGACGGAGAGGTCCTGGAACAGCAGGATCGCGAAGGAGCGCTGGCCGTACGGCGTCTGCAGGTCGTTCCGCTCGCCCAGCATCTGGAGCGCGATGGCCGTGGCCGAGAGCGCGACCGCCACCCCTGTCACGAAGGAAGCCTCGGCCGAGAACCCGATGGCATAGGCGGCTCCGCCGAGAGCGAGGGCCGTCACGGCCAGCTGGGCCGAGCCGAGGCCGAAGATGTCCCGCTTCATCTCCCAGAGATGGGACAGCTTCAGCTCGAGCCCGATGATGAACAGGAGCAGCACCACGCCCAGTTCAGCGACGGTCGCGATGGTCTGGGGATCCTCGACCAGGCTCAGGCCCGACGGCCCGATCGCGACCCCGGCCGCGAGATAGCCCAGGACGGCGCTCAGTCCGAGGAGCCGGAACACGGGCACGGCCACGACCGCCGCCCCGCAGAAGGTCAGGATGGGTGGAAGGAAGCTGACGTGGGAAGCGGTGGAGGCCATGAGCGATCAGGGAAGGTGACGGGGCGTGCCACCTTTCTAGGGATTCCGGCGGGCAAGTGCGAGCGTTTCTTGACGGGAACGGCCCCGCTTCGTGCCCCATCGCACAGGTTCGGTTTCCCGCCCTCCAGGTCGTCACCGTCCTCGGGCCGGGGATCCCGGCGTGAGAAGCGCAGGTGCCCTTCGAAGCGGGATGGCCGGCGAGAGGCGGGTGAAGACTGGCCGGCCATGACCGGGCAGGGGATCACACTCGCGGCGAAACTGCGTCGCTCCCGCTTGACAGGAGGGGTCTCGTCTCGCCACATCGCCAGATCATGACCCAGCCTCCTCTCGACATCCTGCTCTGCGCCCCGCGCGGCTTCTGCGCCGGGGTCGTCCGTGCCATCGACGCGGTCGAGAAGGCGCTCGCGATCCATGGGGCGCCGGTCTACGTGCGCCATGAGATCGTGCACAACAAATACGTCGTGGAGAACCTGAAGCGGAAGGGCGCGGTCTTCGTCCGGGAGCTCGACGAGGTGCCCGACACGAAGGCCCCGGTGATCTTCTCGGCCCACGGGGTGCCCAAATCGGTCCCGGAAGCGGCCGAGGCCCGCAACCTCTTCGGGATCGACGCCACCTGTCCCCTGGTCACCAAGGTGCACCGGGAGGCGCAGGTCCACCACAAGCGGGGCCGCCATATCATCCTGATCGGCCATGCGGGCCACCCGGAGGTGATCGGCACCATGGGCCAGCTGCCCGAAGGGGCCGCCACCTTGGTCGAGACCGTGGACGACATCGCCCGGCTGCAGCCGGCGGACCCGGACAATCTGGCCTTCGTCACCCAGACGACCCTCTCGGTCGACGACACCCAGGACATGGTGGAGGCCCTGAAGGCGCGGTTCCCGTCGATCGTCGGCCCGCACAAGGAAGACATCTGCTACGCCACCACCAACCGTCAGGGCGCGGTCAAGCGCGTGGCGCCCCTGGTCGATGCCATGATCGTGGTGGGCTCGCCCAACTCCTCCAATTCCCAGCGCCTGCGGGAGGTGGCCGAGCGGGAAGGCTGCCCCCTGGTCCGGCTGATCCTGCGAGCCGACGACATCGACTGGAGCCTGTTCGGCGCGATCCGCAGCCTCGGCATCACGGCCGGCGCATCGGCGCCCGAGATCCTGGTCGAGGAGATCATCGACGCCTTCGCGGAACGCTACGCGGTGTCGGTCGAGAGCGTGTCGACGGCGGACGAGAGCGTGTTCTTTCCTTTGCCTCGCGAGCTTCGTGAGCAGGCGGCGGAGTAAGCGGTGGCGGTCTATACGGAAGTCAGCGACGAGGAGCTGTCGGCATTCCTCGATACCTACGACATCGGCACGGTGCTCTCCTACAAGGGCATCGCCGAGGGCGTGGAGAACACCAACTATTTCCTCCACACCACGAAGGGCTCCTACATCCTGACCCTCTACGAGAAACGGGTGCGGGAGGACGATCTGCCCTTCTTCCTCGGCCTCATGCAGCATCTGGCCCTGAGGGGGCTGAACTGCCCGCTGCCGGTCAACAACCGCCGGGGCGAGCCCCTCGGGCGCGTGGCCGGGCGGCCGGCCGTGATCATCACCTTCCTCGAAGGCATCGCGATCCGCCGTCCCACGGCGCAGCATTGCGGGGCCCTCGGCGCCGCCCTGGCGAAGCTGCATCTGGCCGGGCAGGATTTCACGATGCAGCGGCCCAACGCCCTCTCGCTCGAGGCCTGGGCGCCGCTCTTCGCCCAGGCCGAGGCGCAGGCCGACACGGTCTCGACCGGACTCGCCGAGCGCACGCGGCGCGAGCTCGCGAGCCTCGCGGATTCCTGGCCTCGGGGCCTGCCGTCCGGGATCATCCATGCGGACCTGTTCACCGACAACGTGTTCTTCATCGGGTCCGAGGTGTCGGGGCTGATCGACTTCTACTTCGCCTGCACGGACGCCTTCGCGTACGACGTCGCGATCTGCCTCAACGCCTGGTGCTTCGAGAGCGACGCCTCGTTCAACCTGACCAAGGGACGGGCCATGCTGGCGGGCTACCAGTCGGTGCGGCGCCTGGAGCCGGACGAGGTCGAGGCCCTGCCGATCCTCTGCCGGGGCTCCGCCATGCGCTTCATGCTGACCCGCCTGGTCGACTGGCTCAACGTGCCGCCGGGCGCGCTCGTCAAGCCGAAGGACCCGCTGGAATACGACCGCAAGCTCAACTTCCACCGCCATGTGAAGCATGCCCGCGAACTCGGGCTCGCCGCATGAGCGGGGCGGAGCGCGTGATGATCTACACGGACGGCGCCTGCTCGGGCAATCCCGGGCCGGGCGGCTGGGCGGCGATCCTGTTCTTCAAGGGCAGCGAGAAGGAGATCTCCGGCGGGGAGGCTCACACCACCAACAACCGCATGGAGATCCGCGCGGCCATCGAGGGCCTGAACGCCCTCAAGCGGTCCTGCGCGGTCGATCTGTTCACGGATTCGCAGTATGTGCGCCAGGGCATCACCCAGTGGATGCACAACTGGAAGCGGCGCGGCTGGCGCACCGCGGACAACAAGCCGGTGAAGAACGAGGACCTCTGGCGCGAGCTCGACGAGGCCGCGTCCCGGCACGACGTGGCCTGGCACTGGGTCAAGGGCCACGCGGACGATCCGACCAACATCCGGGTCGACGAACTCGCCGTGGCGGCGATGAAGCCGTTCAAGAGCCAGGGCCGCGGGGCGCGCGTCTGACCTTTTGCTTCGGGCGCCGCGCTTCACCGTATCGGGATCACCGGGACGAGCCCGGTGATGACGTGGAGGGTGAAGGTCCATTCCTGGAGAAGGATCAGAGATCCTTCAGGATGTTCTCGGCGCCGGAATGCTGCGCCTTGGAGGGGGCGTCCTCCACGTTGATCGCCCGGACCACGCCGTCGTCGACCACCATGGAGTAGCGCTGCGAGCGCGTGCCGAGGCCGAAGCCCGAGCCGTCCATGGACAGGCCGATGGCCTTGGCGAAATCGGCGTTGCCGTCGGACAGGAACTCGATGCCCTCGGCTCCGGAAGCCTTGCTCCAGGCATCGAGCACGAAGACGTCGTTGACCGAGGTGACGAGGATCGAATCCACGCCCTTGGCCCGGATCTCGTCCTTCTTCTGCACGTAGCCCGGCAGGTGGTTGCGATGGCAGGTCGGCGTGAAGGCGCCGGGCACGGCGACGAGAACCACCTTGCGGCCCTTGAACAGGTCGTCGGTGGTCTTGGCGACCGGCCCGTCGGGCGTCATGATGCGGAAGGTGACCTGGGGAAGGCGTTCTCCAACCTGGATGGTCATGGGCATGTGTCTCCGAAGGAATGCCGTTGAATGCTCCATCCCTAGCGCGGCAATCCATTCGCGTCGAGGCTGACCTCCGTCTCGACGGATTGTCCCCCGGCCACCAGGGTCAGGCGCAGGGGAACGGCCGCCGCGGCCTCCTTGGGCCTGTCCTCGACGGTGACCGTGAAGCGGTTCGCGTCATCGGGCACGGAGGTCGAGACGATCCAGTTCTCCGGCCCCTCGGCGAACAGGGAGGGCTTGGTGCCCTCCGGGGCGCGGACGGTCACGGAGAAGGCGGGCTTGCTCTGCGTCATGGGCTCGACGGAGAGCACCGCCAGATCCGACGGGGCTCCCAGGGCCTGCGGACGGGGCACCTTCGCGAGCGCCGCCGCGATGGTGGCCCGGTCCTGGCCGCCGGCGGTCAGGTCGAGGCTCAGGTCGGCGCGGGCCGGGATGCAGATGTCCTTGCACACCCCGTATTCGGCCGCCAGGGCGAGTCTGACCGGCTTGGTCCCGTCCTTCGCCCGGACCAGGACGGGCAGCACGACCTTCTTGCCGTAGACATAGGCCACGCCCGCGGCGTCCTCGTGCCGGTCGGGGGCGGGATAGCGGATCTCGGCGCCGGCCACGTTCTCGGAACCGGCCCAGTCGAAACGGGGCGGCAGGCCGGAATCGCCCGGGTTGCGCCAGTAGGTCTTGAAGCCCTGGTCGAGGGTGATCTCGATCCCGGCAAGCCAGACGTCGCCCTGCTGGCCTCCGGAGATCAGGCGGGCGCGGGAGTGGAAACCCTGGGAGGAGGCGGGCTGTGCGACGATGGCATGAACGGGCAATAACAAAAAAATAGCCACTGACGCGGCGCGGAACATGAATGCCATGGAACTGACACCTCCCTGACGCGCTTCCTTTATGCATTTATCTTCGGGCCCGCCATCCACGATCCTGTGATCGGGGGCTTGGGTCCGGCAAGGCAGAATTTAGCATATGGGCTCTTACCTTCCTCCCTACGACGCCGGATCCCCTTACCTGGACGGGCAGGTCCTCGTGGCCATGCCGGGCATGATGGACGAGCGCTTCGCGCGGTCCGTCATCTATATCTGCGCCCATTCGGCCGAGGGAGCCATGGGGATCGTCCTCAACCGGCCGGCCGCCAACCTGAACATGCCGGACCTGCTGGTGCAGCTCGAGATCCTGCCCGAGGCGGAACGCATCCGGCTGCCGCGGAAGGTGGGCGCCATGCAGGTGCTCATGGGCGGGCCCGTGGAGACCAGCCGGGGCTTCGTCCTCCATTCCCCGGACTTCCACCTGGCCCAGTCGACCCTTCCCATCGACGACAGCATCTGCCTGACCGCGACCATCGACATCCTGCGCGCCATCGCGCGGGGCGACGGGCCGGAGAACGCGGTGCTGGCGCTGGGTTATGCAGGCTGGGGCGCCGGGCAGCTCGAGATGGAGCTGCAGGCCAACGGCTGGCTCAACTGCCCGGCCGACGCGGAGCTGATCTTCAACACCGCGGCCGACCTGCGCTACGAGATGGCCCTGCGCCGGATCGGGATCGAGCCGGCCATGCTGTCGATGGAAACCGGCCACGCCTGAGGCAAGACCCTCTTACGCCGCCGCCGGGGCCGCGCCGACGAGCTGGCGCGCCTGAAGGGTCGACATCGGCTCTCCGAAGACCGGTCCCTGAGCGTACTCGCAGCCGAGCTGGTAGAGCTCGATCACCTCGGATTCGCTTTCCGCCCCCTCGGCCACGATCTCCATGCCGAGCTCATGGGCCATCTTGACTATGGAGCGCAGGATGACCGGCTTGCCGGAGCCCATCAGGCGCACGAAGGACTCGTCCACCTTGATCGTGTCGAACGGGAAGCGCTGCAGGTAGGAGAGGGCGGAGTAGCCGGTCCCGAAATCGTCGAGCGAGAGGCCCGCGCCGAGATCGCGCAGGCGCGTGAGCATCTGGGCGGAATATTCGGGGTTCTCCATCACGAGGCTCTCGGTCATCTCGATCTTGAGAGTGCCGGGCACGACCCCCGTGCGGGCGACGACCGATTTCACGTCCTGCAGCAGGTCGTGGCGCAGCAGGTGATGGCTCGACATGTTGACGCTGGCGAAGATCGGCGGCTCGACCTCGAGGGCGTTCTGCCAGGCGGCGAGCTCGCGGCCGGTCTGCTCCAGCAGGAAGACACTGAGCTTGATGATCAGCCCGGTCTCCTCGGCGATCGACAGGAAGTCCTCGGGCCCGATGCGTCCGAGCCGCGGATGGTCCCAGCGCAGCATGGATTCGAAGCCCGCGATGGTCCGGTCCTCCAGGCGCACGATGGGCTTGAACAGCACGCGCATCTCGTTGCGGTCGAGCGCGTGGCGCAGGTCCGTCTCCATGGTGAAATGGTCGCTGCGGTCGGAGCGCATGGTCGGCCGGAAGACCTCGATCCGGTCGCCGCCGTGGCGCCGGGCATGGGCCATGGCGATCTCGGCGTTGCGCAGCACCTCCTCGCGCCGCGCCGCGATCTGCGGATCGTAGAGGGCGATGCCGATGGACGCGGTGAGGAAGATCTCGCGCTCGGCATAGGTGAACGGCGTCGTCACGACGCGCCGGACCATGTCGGCGAAGGAAATGATGCGGTCGGGCTCCCGCTCCGAGAGCAGGATGATGGCGAACTCGTCGCCCGAGATGCGCGCGAGCGTGTCCTGCGGCTTGAGCAGGCGGCTCAGGCGGCGGGACAGGGTGAGCAGCACCGAATCGCCGGCGGCATATCCCGCCGCGGCGTTCGCATCCTTCAGCTTGTCGATGTCGACGACGAGCACGGTGGGACGCAGGGCATCGTCCTGGCCGGCGAAGGTGAGGGCGGCCTCCAGCCGGTCGTAGAAGAGCTGCCGGTTCGGCAGGCTTGTCAGGTTGTCATGCACCGCGTCGTAGAGCAGGCGCTCTTCGGCGGTCTTGCTGTCCATGACGTCGGCCAGGGTCCCGACGATGCGCAGCACCTCGCCGTCCGAGCCGATCACGGGCCGCGCCTTCAAGCGGAACCAGTGGTGCGCGCCGGAGGCCGAGCGCAGGCGGAAGTCCTGGGTCAGCCGGCCGCGGCGCTGCTCGATCACCGCATCCAGGGCGAGACGGTACCGGTCCTTGTCGAAGGGATGGATCAGGTCGAACCAGGCGGAGGCGGGTCCTTCCAGCGAGCCGCGCTTCAATCCGAGCTGGTGCTCGACCTCGGGGCTGACGAAGATGTTGTCGGAGACCACGTCCCAGTCGAACACGATGTCGCCGGCGCCGGTGAGGGCCAGGGCCCGGCGTTCCGTGTCGTTCACGAAGCCGCGGGTGAAGGCGCCGCCCGCGAAGGCGTGCTGCATGACCGTGAAGCCGATGAGCATGACGACGAGAACGAGGCCGCCGACGAGGGCCGGGGGCACGAGGTCGGACGTGAGCTGGCCGACGACCGTGAAGCTCGCGGCCGTCACCCAGGCGACCAGGAGGAGCCAGGTGGGGACCAGCATCACCGCGCGGTCGTAGCCGTGCGTCGCCAGATGGATCACGAGGACGAAGCCGATGCCCGCGACCGCCGCGATCGACATGCGGGCGACGCCCGAGGCCACCGGCGGATCGACGATGGCCAGCGCCACCATGGCCCCGAGGAACAGCAGCCAGAAGGCGGTCACGTGGCTGTAGCGCACGTGCCAGCGGTTGAGGTTGAGATAGGCGAAGAGGAAGACCAGCAGCGTCGCGGAGAGCACCGCCTCCGCGCCGGCGCGATAGATCTGCTCGGTCGCCTCGCTGATCGGGAAGATGCGCTGGAAGAAGCCGAAATCGATGCAGGCATAGGCCAGCACCGCCCAGGCCAGTGCCGCGGCGGCCGGGAAGATCAGGGCGCCCTTCACCACGAACACGATGGTCAGGAACAGGGCCAGCAGGCCCGCGATGCCGATGATGATGCCCTTGTAGAGGGTCAGCCCGTTGACCCGGTCCTTGTAGGCGTTGGCATCCCACAGGTGGAGCTGGGGCAGGTTGTTGGAGCGCAGCTCCGCCACGAAGGTGACGGTCGTGCCCGGATCGAGGGTGATGAGGAAGATGTCCGCATCCGCGCTGTCGTCCCGGTCGGGCCGGATGCCCTGGCTGGCCGTGATCGCGGCGATCCGGGTCGCGCCCAGATCCGGCCAGAGAACGCCGGAGCCGGTGAGGCGGAAGTGCGGCGCCACCAGAAGGCGGTCGACCTGTTCGTCGGTGTCGTTGGTGAGCGCGAAGACGATCCAGTCGGGCCGGGTTCCGGCCTCGCGCGCCTTCACGGCGATGCGCCGGACGATGCCGTCGCGCCCCGGCGCCGTGGAAATCCTGATCTCGTCCCCGTCCGAGTTGTAGCGCTCGATGGCCGGGGTCAGGTCGATGGCCTTCATCTTGGGATCGACGCGGACGGATTCCACCGCCCGGCCGGATGACGGAAAGGCCAGCCCCAGGAATGCCGCCAGAAGAAGGGTTATGGCGAAAGATACGATCCGCAATGCTTCGGTCTTTCGTCCGGTACTAAAACAATGGAACAGGATTGGTACCGGTCAGGAGCCTTGAGAGCAAGCTGGGGCCGGAGGGGCCCGTCACTTGTCCGCAGGACTCGTTTGTTATCGTTACTATGTGGCCATGAGGCCCGTTTGCGGCGGGATTGAGGAGAAACAGCCGTGACCATGGGGAAGGTCCGGCTAAAAAATTCAGGCCCGCAGCGCCGAGGCGATCTCGTCCAGGGAGGGCAGCTCCTTGATCGGGCCGATCGCCGCCAGGGTCGGGGCTCCCTGCAGAAGCCGGCGTCCGGCCTCGCGGACATGGTCGACCTCGAGGGCATCGACCTTGCGGACGATCTCCTCGCTCGCCACCACGCGGCCCCAGGACAGGAGCTGGCGCGCGACGCGCTCGATCCGGCCGCCCGGCGTCTCCAGGGCCGTCAGGAGCGCGACCTTCATCTGCGCCTTGGCGCGGATGAGCTCGATCTCGCTGATGTCGCGGGTCGCCTGCGCCATGCAGGCGAGGGTCACGTCCATGAGTTCGCGCACGTCCGAGCCCGCCGTTCCGGCCCCGATGCCGAAGAGGCCGCAATCGGAGAAGGGCCAGTGGAAGGAATCGATCGAATAGGCGAGGCCGCGGGTCTCGCGGACCTCGTGCCACAGGCGCGAGGTCAGGCCGCCGCCGAGCATGTGGGCGAAGAGGTGGACGGCGTAGTAGCCGGGGTCCTTGAACGAGAGGCCCGGCAGTCCGAGCACCAGGTTGGCCTGTTCGAGCTTGCGCGCAATCCGCCTCTCGCCGCCCGCGTAGCGCCCCTGTTCCGGCTGCCGCGGAGCAACGGCCGGCATCCCGCCGAACAGGCGTTCCGCCAGGTCGACGATCCGGGCGTGCTCCACGTCGCCGGCCGCGGCCAGCACCATCTTGCCCGGCGTGTACTCGCGGGCCAGGAAGGCGCGGATCGTCGCCTCGCCGAAGCTCCTGATCGTCTCCGGCGTGCCGAGGATCGGCCGCCCGACCGCCTGGTTCGGGAACGCCGTTTCCATGAACGCGTCGTAGATCAGGTCGTCGGGCGTGTCCTCGACGGCGGCGTATTCCTGCAGGATCACGCCCTTTTCGCGGGCGAGCTCGCCCGCATCGAAAGCCGAGTTGATCAGGATGTCGCCCAGCACGTCGAGCGCGACGTCCACGTTCTCGCCGAGGACGCGGGCCGTGTAGCTCGTGTATTCGACGCTGGTGGCGGCGTTGATGTCGCCGCCCACGTTCTCGATGTCCTCGGCGATCCGGCGCGCCGAGCGGCGGGCCGTACCCTTGAAGGCCATGTGCTCGATGAGGTGCGAAAGACCGTGCTCGTGAGCCTCCTCATGGCGCGAGCCGGTGCCGACCCACACGCCGAGCGTCGCCGTGGCGATCGCGGGCATCCGCTCGGTGGCGACCATCAGGCCGTTGGACAGGGTCGTGATCTCGATCCGCTTCTCGTGGACGAAGTGCTGGTTCATGCGGCCGCGCCTTTGACCGCCCGCGCGCGCTCGCGGATGAAGCGCTCGACCGCAGCCTGGTCGTTGGGAAGAACCGTGAAGCTCTCCCTGCGCTCCATCAAATCAGCCATGTGCGGCGGAAGTGCGGGGCGCAGGCCCGTGGCGCGCTCGACCGCATCCGGAAATTTGGCCGGATGCGCGGTGGACAGGGCCACGACGGGAGTTCCGGGGGCCTGCTCGAGCAGCGCGCGGGCCGCGCGGGTGCCGACGGCGCTGTGCGGGTCGAGCACGTAGCCGGTGGCGCGATAGGTTCCGGCCATCTCGGCCATGACGCTGTCCTCGTTCACGGCCCGGGCCGAGAACTCCTCGCGGATGCGGGCAAGCGGCTCGGCCTCGATCATGAAGGCGCGCGACTGGGCGAGGCTTGCCATCAGGCGGCGGATCGCCCCGCCGTCCCGGCCATAGGCCTCGAACAGCAGGCGTTCGAAGTTGGACGAGATCTGGATGTCCATGGACGGCGAGGTCGTGGGTTCCACGCCCTTGATCTCGTAGGAGCCCGAGCCGAGGGTGCGGGCCAGGATGTCGTTGGCGTTGGTGCCGATCATCAGCTGCCCGACGGGAAGGCCCATGCGCTTGGCCACCCAGCCGGCCAGGATGTCGCCGAAATTGCCGGTCGGCACCGAGAAGGAGACCGGGCGGTGAGGGGAGCCCAGCGCCACGGCGGCCGTGAAGTAATAGACCGCCTGCGCGGCGACCCGGGCCCAGTTGATGGAGTTCACGCCCGAGAGCTGCAGTTCGTCGCGGAAGCGGGCATGGTTGAACATGCCCTTCACCATGGCCTGGCAATCGTCGAACGTGCCCTCCACGGCGAGCGCGTGGACGTTCGGCGAGGCCACCGTGGTCATCTGCCGCCGCTGCACGTCCGAGACCCGGCCATGCGGGTAGAGGATGAAGATGTCGACCTGGTCGAGGCCCTTGAACGCCTCGACGGCGGCGCTGCCCGTGTCGCCCGAGGTCGCGCCCACGATGGTCGCGCGGGCGCCGCGGGCCTTGAGCACATGATCCATGAGCCGGCCGAGGAGCTGCATGGCCACGTCCTTGAAGGCGAGCGTGGGGCCGTGGAACAGCTCGAGCACGAAGAGATTGTCGCCGAGCTGGGTCAGCGGGCACACGGCCGCGTGACGGAAGGCGGCGTAGGATTCGTCGATCATGCGGCTAAGATCGGCGTCGGGAATGTCGCCGTCGACCAGCGGGCCGAGCACGGCCTTGGCGACCTCGGCGTAGGGCCGTCCGGCAAAGCCCCGGATCGCATCCCGGGACAGGGCCGGCCAGTGGTCCGGCAGGTAGAGCCCGCCGTCCCGGGCGAGGCCGGTCAGCAGGGCATCGGCGAAGCCGAGCGCCGGGGCTTCCCCCCGGGTCGAGACATGGAGCACGGTGGATCTCCTGGAAATTCGGCCGGACATTAGGGGGAGCGGCCGGTTGCGGCAAGCCGCATCGGGCCGCACCGGGCGGACTTCGTCCGCGAAATCTGTTATCGTGTTGCCGTCACAGCCCTCGGCCAGGATGGTCCCATGCCCATGACCCGCATCGACTGGATCCTGCTGCCGATCCTGCTGGCCGTGCTGGGCGGGGCCGTCCTGGGGGCCTATCTCATCGCCGGCTTCCTGGGCCTGGGCGTCCTCGGCCTCGTCATCGGGGTCATGGCCCGGCGCATCGAACTGGAGAAGGACGGGGCCACCAGCAACGTCATGACGACCTCGCTCTACGCGCAGCAGATCGAGGCCCAGGAGACCATGACCCGGGCCGAGCGCGCCGAGCGCCGCGAGGAGACGCGGGTCCTGCTGAAAATCCTTTCCATGGCGAAGATCGTCAGCGCCGGGTTCGTGATCCTCGGGTTCGGGCTCTTCTTCCTATTTCAGCTCGGCTGAGGCCGGCTCCTTCAGCCGCCGCCAGGCGAAGGCCGTGAAGACGCCGATCAGGGTGAGGGCGATCCCGAACCAGGTGACGGCATATTGCAGATGGTTGTTCGGCAGGGTGAGCGGGGTCAGGCCGCCGCGGGGCCAGCCGCCCGGATTGGGGCTCCCGTCCGCGTCGATCAGGAACGGCGCGACGCGCGCGAGCCCGTGGGCGGCCGCGATGGCCTGCGGGTCGCGGGCGAACCACTGGTTCCGGCCGGGATCGTCCTTCGGGGTGAAGGTGTTGCGCGCCTCCGGCGCCCGCACGAGCCCGGTGAGCGTCACCTCGCCGGCAGGCTGGCTCCCGGGCCGGCGGGCCGGATCGCGCAGGTCCATGGGCACGAAGCCCCGGTTGACCATCACGACGGCCCCGCCGGCGAGCTTGAGAGGCGTGACCAGGTAATAGCCCTGGAGCGGCGCGCCCTGGCGGTCGCCCGGGGCGAGGCCGTAAACGGGGGCTTCGAAATCGTGCAGGAAGGTGCCGGTGACCCGCACCTTGCGGAACTCGTCCTGGTCGGCCCGCCAGGCAGGCCAGTCGGCCTCGGGCACGATGGGGCCGGGCTCGCCATAGGCCCGGGCCTCGATCTGGCCGATCAGGTCTTCCTTCCAGGCCTTGCGCTGGAGCTGCCAGGTGCCGAGGCCGACGAGAATGGCCAGCGCGACGAGCGCCGCCAGTCCCGGGACGATCAGCGAGCGGCCCTTGTGAGACGCGGCGGTCACTAGTGGAAGCGCCCTTCCTCGGCCTTGTGGTGGTATTGCAGGTTGACCAGCACGCCCTTGAGCGGCCGGACCAGGATGAGGCTGAGGACGATGCTCAGGGCCGTCCACATGACAAGGTGGAGCCAGATCGGCGGGGAATAGGCGAACTCGACCCAGAGGGCGAGGGCCACCACCACGATGCCGACGAAGGACATGACGAAGAAGGCCGGGCCGTCGCCCGTATCGGCGAAGGCGAGGTCGAGGCCGCAGACCTCGCATTGTGGCCGAACCCTCAGATAGCCCTGAAAGATATGTCCCTTGCCGCAACGGGGGCACAGGCCCTTGAGGCCGGTGAGGATGGGCGAGGGGGCGGACGGGTCATGGGCCACGGCGTTTCTCCAGAGGGTTGCCGGTCAACGAACTCCCCGGGCGTTGGTGCCAGGGGGGCTCAAAAAGCGAAGGGCGGCCTTGTGAGCCGCCCCTGCTCGGTCATGCTGCGATGAGGGGGCTCAGTGGCCGCCGCCGGCCGCCGCGCCGCCGTAGCCCCACACGTAGATGGCCGCGAAGAGGAAGAGCCACACCACGTCGACGAAGTGCCAGTACCAGGCGGCGAACTCGAAGCCGAGATGCTGCTTGGGCGTGAAGTCGCCGCGATAGGCGCGCAGCAGGCAGACCGCCAGGAAGATCGTGCCGATGATCACGTGCGCGCCGTGGAAGCCCGTCGCCATGAAGAAGGTGGCGCCGTAGATGTTGCCTTTGAACCCGAAGGTGGCGTGGCTGTACTCGTAGGCCTGGACGCAGGTGAAGATCGCCCCCAGGAGCACCGTGAGCCACAGGCCCGCCTTGAGGCCCTGGCGGTCGTTCTCCAGGAGCGCGTGGTGCGCCCAGGTGACCGTGGTGCCGGAGGTGAGCAGGATCAGGGTGTTGAGGAGGGGCAGGTGCCAGGGATCGAAGGTCTCGATGCCCTTGGGCGGCCACACGCCGCCGAGGGCCTCGACGCGCGAGTAGAGCTGCGGGTCGCCGGCATAGAGGGCCGCGTCGAAATAGGCCCAGAACCAGGCCGCGAAGAACATCACCTCGGAGGCGATGAACATGATCATGCCGTAGCGGTGGTGGAGCTGCACCACGCGGGTGTGGAAGCCGGTATTGGCCTCTTTCACCACGTCGGTCCACCAGCTCAGCATGGTGTAGAGCACGCCGATGATGCCGGCGCCGAAGATGAAGGGGCCGAGATGCATCCCGGCGATGGCGATGTCCTTCCACCAGGTCACGAACCCGGACGCCATCAGGAAGGCGCTGACCGCGCCGACGAGCGGCCACGGGCTCGGTTCAAGAATGTGGTAGTCGTGGTTCTTGGCGTGGGCCTCGGCCATTTCGTGTCGTCTCCGTGCCTCGAATGTGAACTCGCTTTAAGACGTTTCCGCTTAAGTTGTCACGTCCCTTATTGAGCGATGGGTTTGGTGGAAGATGTCACCTCCGCGACCGGCTTGCCCCCCTTGGAGGGGAAGTAGGTGTAGGAGAGGGTGAGGGAGGTCAGGTCCTTCACGTCGCCGTCCTCGACGAGGCGGGGATCGACGTAGAACACGACCGCGGATTCCAGGGTCTCGCCCGGCTGCAGGGTCTGCTCCGTGAAGCAGAAGCATTCGAGCTTGGAGAAGTAGGTGCCGGCGAGATCCGGCTGCACGTTGTACGTCGCGATGCCCGTGCTCGGCTTGTCGCCGGTGTTGGTGACCTTGTAGTAGACCGTCGCGGTCTCGCCGAGCCGGACCGTGACCTCGGGCTTCTCCGGCGCGAAGCGCCAGTTCAGGCCGGGCGCGACATTGGAATCGAAGCGGATTGCGATCGTCCGGTCCATGATCTCCGAGCCGTTGGCGTCGCGCACGATCGGCGTGCCACCGAAGCCGGTGACCTTGCAGAAGAGGTCGTAGAGCGGCACGGACGCGTAGGCGAGGCCGACCATTCCGACGACGATTCCCACGCAGGCGAAGGCCGTGCGGTGCATCTTGCGCTGGAGGTTGGTGGTGTCTGCCATGGGGGCCTCACAGGGGACGCTGAAGGACGCCCGGCCCGAGCTTCACGAGCGTGATGGCGAAGAGCAGGATGCAGAAGGCGGCGAGCGTCAGGGCCAGGGCCACGGAGCGCCTGCGGCGGCGCTTCTGCTCCTCCGGGTTCAGGCGGACGTAATCGATGCGGTCCTTCATCCGACTACCCCAGCACCGGGCGGAAGAAGCCGAAGCCATGCTCCGCGAGCAGGGTCGCGAAGAGCAGGAAGAGGTAGAGGATCGAGAAGCCGAACAGCTGCTGGGCGACGCGCATGGCCGGCTCGCCCTGGCGCAGGCGGTAGACCTGCACGGCGAGCGCCAGCATGCCGAGGCCGCCGATCAGCGCGATGATCGCATAGGCCAGGCCGCCGAAGCCGAGGGCCACGGGAGCGAGGCCGAGCGGGGCCAGGAGGATCGTGTAGGCCAGGATCTGGAAGCGGGTGGAATCGGGCCCGGCCACGTTCGGCATCATCGGGATGCCGGCACGCTCGTAATCGCCGGACTTGACCAGGGCGAGCGCCCAGAAATGCGGCGGGGTCCACATGAAGATGATGGCGAACAGCACGACGCTGTCCCAGGCCACGTGGCCGGTCACGGCGGCCTGCGCGACGATCGGCGGGAGGGCGCCGGCGGCGCCGCCGATGACGATGTTCTGCGGCGTCGTGCGCTTCAGCCACATGGAATAGACGACCACGTAGAAGAAGATCGTGAAGGCGAGCAGCCCGGCCGCGAGCCAGTTGCTGGCGAGCCCCAGGATGATCACCGACCCGGCCGCGAGAGTCACGCCGAAGGCCAGCGCCTCGCCGGGCTGGATCTTGCCGGCCGGGATCGGGCGCTTGCGGGTGCGGGTCATGACGGCATCGATGTCCGCGTCCCACCACATGTTCAGGCATCCCGACGCGCCGCCCCCGATGGCGATCATCAGAAGCGACACGAAGGCCACCACCGGATGGACGTCGGGATGGCTCACGACCATGCCGACGAGCGCCGTGAACACGACGAGAAACATCACGCGCGGCTTGAGAAGGGCGAAGAAGTCGGACACGTCGCCCTGCGAGAGGCCTGCCGTGGCAAGGGGCTCTGCGTGGTTCTCGGCCAGACTGTTCGACATGGTGCTCATCACTGGTGATCTTCCGAAATGCCGGGACGAGGCCGAATAGGCCTCCGGATGGTCGGCTCCTCGCCGGAGGGCTTGACATGCCAAGCCCTCTGGGGAGGAGCGGGCGGCGCGATGCCGCCCACTCGTCGGTTCTAGTGCCCGGTGTCGACGACGCGCGGCAGCGTCTCGAACTGGTGGTACGGAGGCGGGGAGGACAGGGTCCATTCCAGCGTCGTCGCACCCTCGCCCCACGGATTGTCGGCAGCCCGCTCCTTGCGGATGAAGGCATAGACCACGCCGAACATGAAGATGAAGAGGCCGGCGAAGAAGATGTAGGAGCCGATCGAGGAGACCAGGTTCCAGCCCGCGAAGGCATCCGGATAATCCGCGTAGCGGCGCGGCATGCCGGACAGCCCCAGGAAGTGCATCGGGAAGAACAGCACGTTGGCGCCGATGAACGCGACCCAGAAGTGCAGCTGGCCGATCCACTCGGGCATCACGTAGCCGGTGATCTTCGGGAACCAGTAGTAGATGCCCGCGAAGATCACGAAGACCGCGCCGAGCGACAGCACGTAGTGGAAGTGGGCCACCACGTAATAGGTGTCGTGCATGTAGCGGTCGACGGGAGCGTTCGCCAGCACGACGCCGGTGACGCCGCCGACCGTGAACAGGAACACGAAGCCGACGGCCCACTGCATGGCCGCCGTGAAGCGGATGGAGCCGCCCCACATGGTGGCGATCCACGAGAAGATCTTCACGCCGGTCGGAACCGCGATCACCATCGTGGCGAACACGAAGTAGGCCTGGGTCTGGAGCGAGAGGCCGACGGTGTACATGTGGTGAGCCCACACGACGAAGCCCACGACGCCGATCGCCACCATGGCGTAGGCCATGCCGAGATAGCCGAAGATCGGCTTCTTGGAGAAGGTCGAGATGATGTGGGACACGATGCCGAAGGCCGGCAGGATCATGATGTACACTTCGGGGTGGCCGAAGAACCAGAACAGGTGCTGGTAGAGCACCGGATCGCCGCCGCCCGACGGCTCGAAGAAGGTCGTGCCGAAGTTGCGGTCGGTGAGCAGCATCGTGATCGCGCCCGCGAGGACCGGCAGCGACAGGAGCAGCAGGAACGCGGTCACCAGCATGGCCCAGGCGAACAGCGGCATCTTGTGCAGCGTCATGCCCGGGGCGCGCATGTTGAGGATCGTGGTGATGAAGTTGATCGCGCCGAGGATCGAGGCGGCGCCGGCGAGGTGCAGGGCCAGGATGCCGAAGTCGAGCGCGGGTCCCGGATGGCCGGTGACCGAGAGCGGCGGATAGACCGTCCAGCCGCCGCCGAAGCCGAGCGAGCCCGGAGCGCCCTCGACGAAGAGCGAGCAGAGCATCAGGCAGAAGGCCGAGACGGTGAGCCAGAACGAGATGTTGTTCATCCGCGGGAAGGCCATGTCGGGCGCGCCGATCATGATCGGGATGAACCAGTTGCCGAAGCCGCCGATGAGCGTGGGCATCACCATGAAGAACACCATGATGAGGCCGTGGCCCGTCACGAAGACGTTGAAGGCCTGCGGGTTGGAGAAGAACTGCAGACCCGGCTCCTGGAGCTCCAGGCGCATGCCGATCGACAGAAGGCCGCCGACGATGCCGGCCGTGAAGCCGAAGATGAGATAGAGCGTTCCGATGTCCTTGTGGTTCGTGGAGTAGAACCACCGGCGCCAGAAGCTCGGAAGGTGATCGTGGTGATCCGCGTGAGCGGCATCAGCTGCATGTGCCATGATGAGACCTCTGTGGTCCTTCTTAACAATTACTGAGCGGTCGCGAACTTGAGCGGAGCGGAGTCCTCGGTCGAAGCATACTTCTGCTTCGCCTCGGTCAGCCAGGCGGCATATTGCTGCTCGCTCACGACGCGGATTTCGATCGGCATGTAGGGGTGGCCGTTGCCGCAGAGCTCCGAGCACTGGCCAAAGTAGACGCCTTCCTTCTCAGCCTTGAACCAGGTCTCGTTCAGGCGGCCCGGGACCGCATCGACCTTGATGTAGAAGGACGGCATGGCGAAGGAATGGATCACGTCCGCGGAGGTCACCTGCATCCGCACGACCTTGCCGACCGGCACCACCATGGCGTTGTCGGCGCCGAGCAGACGCGGCTGGTCGGGCTTGAGGTCCTTGGCTTCGGTGATCATGTTCGAATCGAACTTGAAGCCGCCGCCCTGATCGGCCGGGTACTCGTAGCCCCAGTACCAGGAATAGCCGGTCGCCTTCACGACGATGTCGGCCTGCGGCGGCACGAGCTGCTGGCGCAGGAGACGGAAGGACGGAATGGCGATCGCCACGAGGATCAGGACCGGAACGATGGTCCAGGCCACCTCGAGGAGGGTGTTGTGGGTGGTCCGCGAGGGGACCGGGTTCTTGTTCTCGTTGAATCGGGCGACGATCACGAGGAGCAGCGCCAGCACGAACAGGCAGATCGCGGTGATCAGCCAAACCAGGTAGGTGTGGAAGTTGGACACGCTCTGTCCCAACTCGGTCACCATCTCCTGCATGCCGGTTTCCCATGGGGAAGGCCGGCCGGCGGCGGCCCACGCCTCACTTATGCCCAACACAAGTGCGACCGCTGCCGTGGAGAGGGCGGTCACCGATCGACGTCCAGTCTCGATCCGCATCGGCGTTCCAAAGCTCCTAAAGATGTGATGGCCCAGGGCCATGAAAGCATCGGGGAAGGCGCGGGCGTGCGGAAAGCGGTGCCCGGCTTGCGCCATCACCTTTGATCTGCGTCAAAGATCACAGGACGCGGTGAAGCGCAACGGTAGAAGCGTTCCAAACTGTGCGTCATAACCGCCAAAACGCATTTCGGCCCGCCGATCGGCCCCTCTCGCTTGACATCGCGCCCCCTGCCATGGTCCCAACGGGCCAACATGGGACGTGGAAGCGGCGGCCGGCCGCGACCCTCTGGCAGGGTTAACAGATGGAGAAACCGATGGGCGCATCGCGGTGGGCTCGCCATTGGACGGCGGCAATCCTGGGGCTGTCGGCCCTGTTCGGGGCCAGCGGCGCCAGCGCTCAGGGCATGGTCAAGAACACCTTCGGCGAGTGGCAGATGCGCTGCGAGACGCCGGCCGGCGCCACGGCCGAGCAATGCGCCCTCGTCCAGAACGTGGTCGCCGAGGACCGGCCCAACGTCACGCTCGTGATTATCGTGTTGAAAACCGCCGACGGCAAAAGCCGCCTCCTGCGCGTGGTCGCGCCCCTTGGTATTCTGTTGCCGTCGGGTCTGGGCCTCAAGATCGACCAGACGGATATCGGCCGCGCCGGGTTCGTCCGCTGCCTAGCCACGGGATGCGTGGCCGAGGTCGTGATGGAGGAGAGCCTGATCGGCCAGATGAAGTCGGGTCAGGCGGCCACCTTCATCGTGTTCCAGACGCCCGAGGAGGGGATCGGCATTCCCGTATCCCTGAACGGATTCGCGGCCGGGTTCGATGCCTTGCCGTAAGCGGTGACCAAGAACGTGGGGGCGAACATGAGAGAAGGATGGGGCCGGAAGGCCGGGTGGGCGTTTGCCGTGGCCGGCCTGGTGGCTCTGGCGGGCTGCGGCGCGCCGGGAGGAGGCGGGTTCGGCATGGGCGACATGCTGCTTACCGCCGGCACGACCCAGGCGCCGGCTCAGGCCCGGACGGTGCAGCTCGACGACGTCTATTGTCCGGCCGTCGAGGTCGTGGACGGCGGCTCCGCCATCCAGGTTCGCGGCGGCGGGGAGGCGGGTTCCGTCCGGAGCCAGATCTCCCTGGGCGACCTGGCCCGCGAATGCATCGGCCAGCCGGACGGCTCGACCCTGGTCAAGGTCGGCATCGAGGCGCGGGCGCTCATCGGCGTCGGCGGATCGGCCGGCCGCTACGACATCCCGGTCCATATCGTGGTGAAGGACGGGTCGACGGTCTTCGCCAACCGGTCCCGCCGCGTGGCGGCCGCGATCCCGGCGGGTCAGACCCAGACGACCGTGTCGGTGGTCGAGGAGGGCATCGTCGTGCCCGCCTCGTCGGCCAACGATTTCGAGATCGAGGTCGGCCTCGGTGGCGCGCCGGCCCGGGGTCGCCGCGGCTGAAGCATCGGACCCGAAGGGCCGCGTCAGCGACCCTTTCCACGACCCTCCGATGTCATGGCCGGGCTTGTTCCGGCCATCCCGATCCGGTGAGGCGCGGCGCTTCAGACCATCGGGATCACCGGCACAAGGCCGGTGATGACGTGGAGACTGTCAGGATCCGTATCCTCAGGCGGCTAGCGCATCGGACGGACCCAGAGGGCCGCCTCATCCGATGCGCCGGTCAAGAGAGGGAGCCTCGGATGAAGCCCAAATGTCGTGTCCACTTTTCCGCACGATGCGCTAGTACAGCGCGGCAGCGCCCGCCCGCTGGTTGAGCGGGGCGGCCAGGACCTTGTCGATCCTCCGTTCGTCGAGATCGATCACCTCGAAGCGCCAGCCGAGGGTGTCCACGTGCTCGCCCGTGTTGGGCAGATGCTGGAGCTCGCTGATCACCAGGCCGCCGACCGTGTGGTAGCTGCGGGTCTCCGGCAGCGTGACGCCCAGAACCTCGGCCATTTCGTCGACCGGCATCGATCCGGCGAGCAGCCAGGAGCCGTCGTCGCGGCGGACGGCGTCGGGTTCCGGCGCCTCGCCGTCGGACCGGAACGCGCCCACGATGGCCTCCAGGGCGTCCGCCGGGGTCACGACCCCTTCGAAATGCCCGTATTCGTCGTGGACGATCGCCATCGGGACCTCGGCGTCGCGCAGGGTCGCGAGCGCATCGAGGGCGTAGAGCGTATCGGGAATGACCGGCGCCTGCTGAACGTGGCCGCGGATGTCGAGGGGCTGGCCCGACAGCAGGGCCGCCAGGAGCTCCCGCGACTGGACGACGCCGATCACGTTGTCGGGCGTGCCCTCGCTGACCGGCAGGCGGGAATGCGGGGTCTCGATCAGCAATGTGCGGATGGAGTCCTCGTCGTCGTCGAGGTCGATCCAGTCCACGTCGGTCCGGGGCGTCATGAGCCCGCGCACCGTCCGGTCTCCGAGGCGGAGCACGCCCGAGATCATGCGGCGCTCCTCCTCCTCGATCACGCCGGCGCTTTCGGCCTCGCCGACGAGCATCTTGATCTCCTCTTCCGTCACCGTCGTGCCGTCGTCGGACTTGGCCCCGAGCAGGCGGAAGATGAGGCTGGTCGAGGCGTTCAGGAGCCAGACGGCGGGCGCCGCGACCTTGGACAGCACCAGCATGAGGGGGGCCATGGTGCAGGCGATGGCCTCGGGGTTGCGCAGGGCGAGCTGCTTGGGCACCAGCTCGCCGATGACGATGGACAGATACGTGATGATGCCGATCACGAGGCCGTAGCCGAGGGGTTCGGCCACGCCCTCCGGCATGCCGCGGTCGAGGAAGATCTGGGTCAGCCGGTCGCCGAGGGCGGCGCCCGAGAAGGCGCCGGCCAGGATGCCCACGAGGGTGATGCCGATCTGGACCGTGGACAGGAAGCGGCCCGAATCCTCCATGAGGGTCAGGGCCGTGTTGGCTCCGGAGCGGCCCTGTTCGGCCATGGCCTTGAGCCGGGGCCTGCGGGCGGACACGATGGCGAGTTCGGATAGGGCAAAGACGCCATTGAGGGCGACGAGAGCAAGGGCGATGATCAGTTCGAGCAACGATGCCAGGAGCTGCCGACCGGATCGGGCCGCGTTCTCCCCTTCTGTGAAAGATGGGCCTAACATGGAGCGTCGCGGCCCTGCCGTCAATTAAGGCAGGGAGTTATCCCGTGCGGCAGCCTGCTTTGTTGACAGGACCCGATTTCCTCTTCAGAGCTAAACCCAGCCGATGATCCCCGCGGAAGAGACCGGGCCCAAGAGCCCGGCGCCGAAGGCGCAACCGCCCCGGAAACGCTCAGGCCAAAGGACCGCGCGGGAGCTGGCACTCTGGAAAGCGGCGACGTTCCGACGTCGCCCACCGACGGGCGTAACCTGCCGCGAGAGCGGTCGGGGAAATCTCTCAGGTCTCGGGACAGAGGGGGCGCACAGCAACGGGCCGAAAGGCTCGATGGAACGCGCACCTTTGAGGGAATCCCATGGCCGAGCATGCGCCTAGCGACGAGCCGCTCCTGCAGACCCCGCTCCACGCCGAGCACGTGAGCCTCGGCGCCCGCATGGTGCCGTTCGCCGGCTACGCCATGCCCGTGCAATACCCCACCGGCATCCTGACCGAGCACAACTGGACCCGCGAGCATGCGGGCCTGTTCGACGTCTCCCACATGGGCCAGGCCTTCCTGGTCGCCGAGGACAAGAGCCACGAGACCGTCGCCCGCGCGCTCGAGGCGCTGATCCCCGCCGACGTCCTGAACCTCAAGCCGAACCAGCAGCGCTATTCGCAGCTGCTGGCGGAGGACGGCGGCATCCTCGACGACCTCATGGTGACCCGCGTCGGCGCCCCCGGGCACGAGGGCTGGCTCTACCTGGTGGTGAACGCCTCCATGAAGGAAGCCGACTATGCCCATATCGAGGCCCGGCTGCCCAAGAGCGTCAGCCTGAAGCGCAAGGACGATCTGGGCCTCATGGCCCTCCAGGGCCCGGCCGCCGAGGCCGTCCTGGCCAAGCTCGCCCCCGAGGCCGCCGCGCTGCCCTTCATGATGTCGGCGGACGTGCAGATCGACGGGATCTGGTGCCATGTCTCCCGCTCCGGCTACACCGGCGAGGACGGCTTCGAGATCTCCTGCCACGGCAACGATGCGCCCACGCTCTGGACCAGGCTCCTGGCCGACCCGGAGGTGAAGGCCATCGGCCTCGGCGCGCGCGATTCGCTCCGGCTCGAGGCCGGCCTGTGCCTCTACGGCCACGACATCGACACCACCACGTCGCCCATCGAGGCGGGCCTGAACTGGTCGATCCAGAAGCGCCGCCGCGAGGAGGGAGGCTTCCCCGGGGCGGAGCGGGTGCAGCGCGAGATCCGGGACGGCGCCGCGCGGGTCCGCGTCGGCATCAGGCCGGAGGGTCGCGCTCCGGCCCGCGAGGGAACCGTCATCACGACGCCGGACGGGCATGAGGTCGGCCTCGTGACCTCCGGGGGCTTCGGCCCCACGGTCAACGGCCCGGTCGCCATGGGCTATGTCGCCAGGGACGTGTCCGCCGCCGGCACGGACCTCCATCTCATCGTCCGCGGCAAGCCGCTGCCCGCGAAGGTCGCGGCCATGCCGTTCGCCCCCCACCGCTACAAGCGCTGACATTTCAACGAGAGGGAATCCATCATGACCACGCGCTACACCAAGGATCACGAATACGTCCGCGTCGAGGGCGACGCCGGCATCGTGGGCATCTCCGACTACGCTCAGGGCCAGCTCGGCGACGTGGTCTTCGTGGAGCTTCCGAGCGTCGGCAAGACCCTGTCGAAGGGCGACGAGGCCGCCGTCGTCGAGAGCGTGAAGGCGGCGAGCGAAGTCTATGCCCCGGTCTCCGGCGAGGTGGTCGAGGTCAACAGCGCGCTCGAGGCTTCCCCGGGCACGGTGAACGAGGATCCGGCCGGTCGCGGCTGGTTCATGAAGATCCGCCTCACGGACCCGGGCGAGCTCGACGGCCTCATGACCGAGGAGCAGTACCAGGACTTCGTGAAGTCGATTTCGTAACTCCATCGGAGCCCGTCACGCCCCACGTCGTCACCGGCCCCGTGCCGAAGACGACCGAGAGGGACGGGACCGATCGGTTGGTTTCCCGGGATGGGCTCAGCGGATACTCAAGGTCGGGCAAGGCAATGGCACACGAATACACGGCCAGGGTGGCCTGGAAGCGCGGAGAGGGGGAAGCTTTCTCCGACAACCGCTACAGCCGCGGCCATGTCTGGCGCTTCGACGGCGGCATCGAGGTGCCGGGCTCCGCGTCGCCCTCCGTCGTGCCGCTGCCGCTCTCGCGGGAGGACGCCGTCGATCCGGAAGAAGCCTTCATCGCGGCGGTTTCCAGCTGCCACATGCTGACCTTCCTGTCGATCGCCGCCAAGAAGCGCTTCGTCGTCGACGCCTACGAGGACGAAGCGCTCGGAATCATGACCAAGAACGAGAACGGCAAGCTCTTCGTGTCCAGGATCACCCTGGACCCGCGAATCGAATTCTCCGGCGACAGGCTGCCGGCGCCGGAGCAGATCGCCGACATGCATCACCTCGCCCACAAGGAATGCTTCATCGCCAATTCCGTCCTCACGGAGATTGTCGTGGCGGGCATTCCCTCGCACTAACTCATCCAAGGTTTTTTGCCGATGCGCTATTTGCCTTTGTCCGACACCGACCGCGGCGAGATGCTCGCCCGGATCGGCGTCGATCACGTCGATGAATTGTTCGCCGACGTGCCCAAGAACCTGCTCCTCAAGGAGCCGGTGGATCTGCCGCGCCGCAAGGGCGAGCTCGAGGTGGAGCGGATCCTCTCCCGCATGTCCGCCAGGAACATCCCGGCGTCCTCGGTGCCGTTCTTCGTCGGCGCGGGCGCCTACAAGCACCACGTGCCGGCGACCGTCGATCACCTGATCCAGCGGTCCGAGTTCCTCACGAGCTACACGCCGTATCAGCCCGAGATCGCCCAGGGCACGCTGCAATATCTGTTCGAGTTCCAGACCCAGGTGGCGGCGCTCACCGGCATGGATGTGGCGAACGCCTCCATGTATGACGGCTCCACCGGCACGGGCGAGGCGGTGCTCATGGCGCACCGCGTCACCAAGCGCCGCAAGGCCGTTCTCTCCGGCGGCCTGCATCCGCACTATGCCGACGTGGTGAAGACGCTCTCCGACATGGCGAGCGACGAGACCGTCATCCTGGCGCCGGACGTGGCCGGCACCGAGGACATCCTCTCGCAGATCGACGACACGACCTCCTGCGTGGTCGTGCAGACGCCGGACGTGTTCGGCAACCTGCGCGACCTGAAGCCCATCGCCGACAAGGCGCACCAGCACGGCGCGCTGCTGATCGCGGTGTTCACGGAAGCCGTATCGCTCGGCCTGCTGACGTCGCCCGGCAGCCAGGGGGCCGACATCGTGGTGGGCGAGGGCCAGTCGATCGGCAACGCGCTGAACTTCGGCGGGCCTTACGTAGGCCTCTTCGCCACCCAGTCGAAATACGTCCGCCAGATGCCGGGCCGCCTCTGCGGCGAGACGGTGGACGCGGACGGCAACCGCGGCTTCGTGCTCACCCTGTCGACCCGCGAGCAGCACATCCGCCGCGACAAGGCGACGTCGAACATCTGCACCAATTCGGGACTGTGCTCGCTCGCCTTCACGATCCACATGACCCTGCTCGGGGAGGCGGGGCTGACGCGCCTGGCGCGCATCAACCACGCCAACGCGGTGAAGCTCGCGGACCAGCTTGCAGGCGTGAAGGGCGTCGAGGTGCTCAACCGGACGTTCTTCAACGAATTCACCGTGAAACTCGCGAAGCCCGCCGCCGAGGCGGTGGAGCGTCTCGCCGAGAAGGGCGTGCTCGCGGGCGTGCCCGTGTCGCGCCTTCTGCCGGGGGCCGGCCTCGACAACCTTTTGCTCGTCGCTTCCACCGAAGTGAACACCGATGATGACCGCGCGGCCTTTGTGGCCGCCTTGAAGGAGGTTCTGTGATGTTGAACCGCCAGGGACGTCCCACCACACCCCGGGCCCACGGCGTGGCGGATCCCGCCGCCGGCATGGGCGATCAGGCCGCCCGCCTGCAGGGCGACGCCACCCGCGCGGCCGGACCCGCCGGCGGGTCTCACCCGACCTTCACCGGCAACAAGGCGCTGGCGCAGGTCGAGCCGCTGCTCTTCGAGATCGGCCGCACCGACACGACCGGCGTCGATCTCGACGAGCCGGAGGATTTCGCGCCGCGCCTCGGCGGACTGGAGCGCCGGGAGCCCATCGGCCTGCCGGGCCTCTCAGAGCCCGAGACCATGCGCCATTACGTGCGCCTCAGCCAGCAGAACTACGGCATCGACACGGGCCTGTTTCCGCTCGGCTCCTGCACCATGAAGCACAATGCGCGTCTCAACGAGCGCGTGGCGCGCCTGCCCGGCTTTGCCGACGTGCATCCGCTCCAGCCGGTCTCGACCGTGCAGGGCGCCCTGGAGCTGATGAACGAGCTCGGCCGCTATCTGGTCACGCTCACCAACATGACCGCCGTGGCGCTGTCGCCGAAGGCGGGCGCCCACGGCGAGCTCTGCGGCATGATGGCGATCAAGGCCGCCATCGAGGCCAAGGGCGAGGGCGCGACCCGCAACGTGGTGCTGGTGCCCGATTCGGCGCACGGCACGAACCCGGCGACCGCCGCCCTCATCGGCTTCAGGGTGAAGCCGGTGCCGGCCCGCGAGGACGGCTGGGTGCACGTGGAGGACGTGAAGGAGCGGCTCGGCCCCGACGTGGCGGCGATCATGCTCACGAACCCCAACACCTGCGGGCTCTTCGAGCCGCAGGTGGCGGAGATCGCCAAGGCGATCCACGATGCAGGCGCCTATTTCTACTGCGACGGCGCGAACTTCAACGCCATCGTGGGCAAGGCGAAGCCGGGCGATCTCGGCGTCGACGCCATGCACATCAACCTGCACAAGACCTTCTCGACGCCCCACGGGGGCGGCGGCCCGGGCTCGGGTCCGGTGGTCCTGTCCGAGCGCCTCGCGCCCTTCGCGCCGGTGCCGTTCGTGCGCGCGGGCAAGGATGGGTTCGAGCTGGTGGAGCAGGAATCCGATGCCGCTGAAAAGCCCTTCGGCCGCATGACGGCATTCCACGGCCAGATGGGCATGTATGTGCGGGCTTTGTCCTACATGCTCTCGCACGGCGCGGACGGCATGAAGCAGGCGTCCGAGGACGCCGTGCTCAACGCCAACTACATCCGGGCCGGCCTGTCGGACCTGCTGTCGCTGCCCTTCGGCGACAAGCCGTGCATGCACGAGGTGCTGTTCGACGATTCGTGGCTCAAGGACACGGGCGTGACCACCCTCGACGTAGCCAAGGCCATGATCGACGAGGGTTACCACCCGATGACCATGTACTTCCCGCTGGTGGTGCACGGCGCCATGCTGATCGAGCCGACGGAATCCGAATCGAAGTCGTCCCTCGACCTGTTCATCGCGACCCTGCGCGATCTCGCGTTTGCCGCGAAGAACGGCGACACCGAGCGCTTTACCGGGGCTCCCTACCACGCCCCGCGCCGCCGCCTCGACGAGACCCGCGCGGCGCGCAGCCCCGTGCTCAAGTGGACGCCGCCCGCCCCGGTGGCGGAAGCCGCGGAGTAAGGTTGCTCACGATCGACATGCCCGGCCTCGTGCCGGGCATTGTCTTCTCGGGCGTTGGACGGGGCGTGGGCGCATCGCGCGACATCCCCTCTCACGTCATGGCCGGCCCTGTGCCGGCCATCCCGACCGGAAAAGCGCTGGGCCCAAGATCGTCGGGATCACCGGGACAAGGCCGGTGATGACGTGGAGAGGTGAAACGAGCCGGCGACAACACCCTCCCCACGTCATGGCCGGGCCTGTCCCGGCCATCCCGATCGGAAGAGCGCCGCGCCTCACGGAAGCGTCATCACCGGGACGAGCCCGGTGATGACCCCGGGACGCGCCCGGTGATGACGCGGGGTGGATCCTCGCCTGCACGGCCCGACGTTTCTGTCGCTGCCGCCTTTACACGGAACCTCGGACGGTTTCCGGCAGTTCGGCCATCCGGTCGATCACGACGGGCGCTCCCGCCCACCGCAGCTTCTCCGCATGGTCGGGCCCGCAATGGCCCCCGCCGGCAAAGCCGATGACGCGCATCCCGGCGGCGATCGCCGCCTGCACGCCCGCGACGGAATCCTCGACCACCAGGCAGTCTTCCGGACGGGCGTTCATCTGCCCGGCCGCATGGAGAAAGAGGTCCGGCGCCGGCTTTCCGCGCGCGACCTGGGTCGAGCTGAAGACGTGGTCGAACAGGTCCGCCAGGCCGGTCACGCGCAGCGACAGGGCGATTCGCTCCGGGATCGACGAGGAGGCGACGCAGCGGGGGAGGGGCAGGGACAGGATGGCGTCGCGCACGCCCGCGATGGGCTTCAGCTCGGCCTCGAAGCGCTGGAACAGGGTGCGGTTGAGCCGCTCCGTGAAATCGTCAGGGAGCCTGACGCCGCGTTCCGATTCGATGCGCGCGATCTGGTCCTTGATGCTGACCCCGGTGAAATCGCGGGCCACATCCTCGGCCGTGTAGGGCACGCCGCATTCCGTCAGGATCTCCGCGTCGATCCGGCAGCTCAAGGGCTCCGAATCGACCAGGACGCCGTCGCAGTCGAAGATCAGCAGCATGACGTTCTCCAAGCAAAAAGGCCGCCTCGAGGGGCGGCCTTCGAAGGGTCGGGTCCGGACGGAGGCCTTACTGCAGCTTCGAGCGCACGTCGCTGAGGCCGGCCGTCACGAGCGAGGCCGCGGTGGGGCCGGTGATCTCGTCGCGCAGGACGCGCTCGGAGGCCCGGATGGCGGCGTCCACGGCGGCCGCGCGCACCTCGGCGGAGGCCTGGGCCTCGGCCTGGGCGATCTTCGCCTCGGCGGTGGCCGTGCGGCGCTTCACGAAGTCGGCCATCTTCTCCTGGGCCTCGCGGGCGAGGCGCTCGGCCTCGTCGCGGGCGGTGGACACGATGTCGGCGGCCTCGCGCTCGGCGGCGGCGCGCTTGGACTCGTACTCCTTCAGGAGCCGCTCGGCGTCCTGGCGCAGGCGCTTGGCCTCGGCCAGCTCGCCGGCGATGCGCTTGCCGCGGGAATCGAGCTGGTTCAGCACGTTCCCCGGGACGCCCTTGTAGAACAGGATGCCCCAGAAGATCACGAAGGCGACCGCAACCCAGAATTCAGCGCTATGTAACATGCGGACCTCCCGATCAGGCCTTGATCTGGTTGAGAGCGGCTTCGACCTTCTGCGGGGCCGGAGCCTTGCCGGTGAGGCGCTCGATGATGGCCGAGGCCGTGTCGCGGGCGATGGCGTCCACGTGGCTCATGGCTTCCGCCTTCTTGGCCGTGATGGTGGCCTCGGACTCGGCCAGGCGCTGGTTCAGGTCGGCTTCGAGCGCCTTGCGCTTGGCGTCGCTCTCGGCCGCGAGCTTGGAGCGGGTTTCCTGGGCAAGCGCCTGGGCGCGGCCCTTGGCTTCGGCGAGGGCCTTCTCGTAGGCGCTGCCGGCCTCTTCCGCGCGGGATTTCATGGCGGCCGCGTCGTCGAGATCGGTGGCGATCATCGCGCGGCGGTTCTCGATGATTCCGCCCAGGCGAGGGAGGACCAGCCGTGAGAGCAGGGTGTAGAGCACCACGAAGGTGATGGCGAGCCACAGGAGCTGACCGGCATAGGTCTCCGTCTCGAAGGGCGGAAAGCCGATGTCCTCGTGAGCGCCGCCGGGGGCCTCTGTTGTGGCGTGGTTCGTCTGAGCCTGAGCCATGGAGCAGATCCTAACGGATAAAGAATCCTACAAACATGAATGACGGCGGTTCGATCCGCCGTCACTCCTGTCGAGGCGAAGCGTTCGCACGCCTCGACCTCCCGATCACCGTTGTGAGATTAGGTGAAGAGCAGAACGAGAGCGACGACGAGGCAGAAGATGCCGAGACCTTCCGCGAGCGCCGCGCCGATGAACGCGCGGGCGAACTGGCCGTCGGCGGCCGACGGGTTGCGCAGAGCGCCGGACAGGAAGTTGCCGAAGATGTTGCCGACGCCCATGGCGGCGAGGCCCATGCCGATGCAGGCGAGGCCTGCGCCGAGGAACTTGAAAGCAACCGGATCCATTGTGATCTCCTTGGGAATACCGTGATCGGGAGGGAAGGGGTAACTCGGCGCAGACCTAGTGGCCCGGGTGCAGCGCGTCGTTGAGGTAGATGCAGGTCAACACCGTGAAGACGTAGGCCTGCAGAGCGGCGACGAGGAACTCGAGCGCCATGAGGGCAACCGCCATGAGGAGCGGCAGCGGAGCGAGGATCGTCAGGGCACCGCCGGCGCCGAGCAGCGCCACCACGAAGCCTGCGAACACCTTCAGCGCGATGTGTCCCGCGAGCATGTTCGCGAAGAGACGCAAGGACAGCGAGATCGGCCGGGACAGGAACGAGATGAGCTCGATCACCACGATGAAGGGCAGGAGCCAGGCCGGCACGCCCGACGGGACGAAGAGGCCGAGGAAGTGGGTGCCGTGCTTCATGAAGCCGTAGATCACCACCGTGCCGATGACGAGCAGGGCCAGGGCGAAGGTGACGATGATGTGGCTGGTGACCGTGAAGAAGCCCGGGATCATGCCGAGCAGGTTGGCCGTCAGCACGAACATGAACAGCGAGAACACGAGGGGGAAGAACTTCATCCCCTCCTTGCCCGTCGCGTCGACCAGCGTGTTCGCGACGAAATCGTGCAGGACCTCGGCGACCGACTGGGCGCGGCCCGGGACGACCGCGCGCTTGCGGGTCGCGAACAGCAGGCCGCCCACGATCACGGCGGCGGCGCCGATCATGAACAGGGACGAATTGGTGAAGTTGATGACCGGAATGATGGGCTTGATCTGGAATTGTTCGATCGGGCTCGCCATGATCCGCTCTCAAAGTTCGATGTTATCAAATGCCGTTCGGCGCTCGAAAGTCTAAGTCCGTCACCGCTTGTCGTCATACCGGGCGGACTTGACCATCCCGGCCGCTCGCAACAGGTTGAGCATCCCGGCGCAGAAGCCGAGTATCAGACAAACGATCAGACCCCAAGGGGACGTCCCGAACACGCGGTCGACGATCCAACCCAGGATTCCGCCGGCCGCCACTCCTGCAACGAATTCGGCCGAGAGCCTGAAGGCTTGGCCGAGAGCGCGGGAATCTGACGTCGGACGGGCGCGAGGCTCTGACTCGGCTCGCTGCGCGGATGCTTGGGAGATCCGTGCGTCGAGAGACTTCAGTCTCGCTGACAGGTCGGCCTCGTCGGCGCTGCCCGGTTTCCGCTCATTCTCGCCGTTCCGCTCGTGAGGGTCCGCCATTGCGATCTCCTTTGAAGCGTTGCGGGAAAATGCTTGGAAGCCCAGCCCCGAAAGCCGGGCGCACCATATGAGCGGGGGTCCCCCCTGTCAAGAACCGTCTGAAAACATCCAAGTGTCTGATTTGATTGAATTAACCGTGTTTTCAGGTGCCCTCGGGCCGAAAGCGCACATGTTTTTGAGGCTGAAGCAAGGCAGGGCTGAAAGCCTTAGGCTACCTCAAGAATGCGCTCTGCGCTCTGCAGGTCCACGGAGACGAGCTGCGAGACGCCCCGTTCGGCCATGGTGACGCCGAAGAGACGGTCCATCCGGGCCATGGTGATCGGGTTGTGGGTGATGACCACGAAGCGGGTCTCGGTCTGGCGCGCCATGTCCTCCAGGAGGGCGCAGTAGCGCTCCACGTTGGCGTCGTCGAGGGGCGCGTCCACCTCGTCGAGCACGCAGATCGGCGAGGGATTCGTGAGGAACACGGCGAAGATCAGCGCGGTCGCCGTCAGGGCCTGCTCGCCGCCGGACAGCAGGGTCATGCTCTGGGGCTTCTTGCCGGGCGGGCGGGCGAGGATCTCGAGGCCGGCTTCCAGCGGATCGTCCGAATCGACCAGGGTCAGCTCCGCCGTGCCGCCGCCGAACAGGGTGGCGAACAGGCGCTTGAAATGGTTGTTCACCACGTCGAAGGCGGCAAGCAGGCGCTCGCGGCCCTCGCGGTTGAGGCTGCCGATGGCCTGGCGCAGGCGCTTGATGGCCTCGACGAGATCGTCGCGCTCGCCCGCGATGCCGTTGTACTTGGTCTCGAGCTCGCTGAGCTCCTCGTCGGCGCGCAGGTTGACGGCGCCGAGGCGCTCCCGGTCGTTCTTGAGGGAGTGCAGCTTCGATTCGATCTCGCCGTGGGAGGGCAGGTCGGTCGCTTCCTTCAGGCCGGCGAGCTCGATGAGCCCGGCCGGCGTCGTCTCCAGGTTCTCCGCGATGGCGCGGGTGATCTCCGCCAGGCGGGCCACCGCGGCCTCGTGGCGGGCCTGGGATCCGGCGCGCGATTCGCGGGCCGCCGACAAGGCTTCGAGGGCCGCGCGGGCCGCGCGATCCGACTCGGCCAGGCCCGTCTCGGCATCGGCCAGATGGTCGGCCGCTTCCTTGCGCTTGGCCTCGGCTTCTTCCACCTCGGCCATGAGGGCGCGGCGGCGCTGCAGGTAGGTGTCGGGGGCCTCCAGCAGGCGCTGGTGCTCGTCCTGCGCGCGCTCGAGGCGCTCGCCCAGATCCTCGAACGCCTTGGCGGCGCGTCCCGCCCGCTCGGTCCAGAGGCGGATGTCGGCCGCGATCGCCTCCTGCCGCCGGCGGCGCAGTTCGGCTTCGTGCATGAGGGATTGCAGGGCGGCCCGGGCCTCGGAGGCGGCCGCCCGGCGCTCGGCCACGCGGGTGCGCTCCTCGAGCAGGCGGCTTTCCAGATCCGGCGCCGGGGCGAGGTCCTGCAGGGCGCTCTCGGCGTCCTGCACGCGCTCCAGGGCCTCCGCCTCGCTCTCGGACAGGCGGGCGAGGCCTTCCTGCAGGGCCGAGCGGCGCTGGCCGAGCTCGGCCTCCTTGCGCTCGGCGGCGGCGAGGCGCGCGCGGGCGGCATCGAGCGCCTGCCGGGCCTGGCGGGCGGCCTCGATGGCCTGCGTCTCATGGGAGGCCGCCCGGCGGACCGCGTCCTGGGCCGCCTCCGCCTCGTGGCGCAGGTGCTCGGCCTGCTCGCGGGCCTCGGCGGCCTCGCGCTCCAGATCCCCGAGGCGGTTCTTCTCCGCGAGGCGGCGGGCCGCCGGGGAGGGCGCCTCGGCGGCGGCCGTGAACCCGTCCCAGCGCCACAGATCGCCTGCCTGCGTGACAAGGCGCTGGCCGGGCTTCAGCAGGCCGCGCAGGCGCAGGCCGTCCTCCTTGCTCACCACGCCGATCTGGCGCAGGCGGCGCTGCAGGGCCGCGGGCGCCCGGGCGAGGTCCGCCAGGGAGCGGACGCCGTCCGGCAGGGCCGGATCGTCCTCGCCGGCGTGGGTCTCGGCCCAGTGGTGCGGGGCGGACGGATTGACCGAGGCTTCGAGATCGTCACCCAGGGCTGCGCCCAGGGCCGTCTCGTAGCCCTTCTGGACCGTGATCTGGTCGACGGCCGGGGGCCAGAGGTCGCCGGTCGCGGAGGTCACCAGCTTGGCGAGGGTGCGCGCCTCGGTCTCGAGGCGCTGCGCCTTGCGCTCGGCCTCGTTGAGGGGCTGGCGCAGGCGACTCTCGGCCTCGCGGGCGTCCGACAGGGTCTCGCGTGCGCCGATCACCGCCTCTTCGGCGCCCTGGGCGGTGTCCTCGGCGATCGCCATGTCCTCGCGCAGGTCGTCCAGGGAGGGGCCTTCGTCGGACGGGGCGGAGAGCGCCGCGATCTCGCGCTCGAGCCGCTCCTTCTCGGATCGGAAACGGGCGGCGCGCTCCAGCTCCTCGCGCACGGCGCGCTCCAGGGCGGCCCGGCGGGCGTTCAGGTCGGAGGTCTGGGCCTGAAGAGCGCTCAGGGCGGATTCGGCTTCCGCCAGCTCGGCTTCGGCGCCCTGGAGGCGCTCCTCGGCCTCGGCGCGGGCATCGTCCGCCCCGTCGGTGGTGAGCGAGATCTCGGCGGCTTCCGACTGAAGGCGCTCGATCGTGGCCTCCGCGTCGCCGCGCTGCGCCGCCTCGCGGGCGATGTCCCGGTTCAGGTCGCCGATATGGCGCTCCAGCTCGACCACGCGCTCCTTGGACCGGCGCTCCTCCGATTCGAGCTCGTTGCGGGCATGGGTCAGCCGCTGCAGGGCGGCGGCCGCGGCGGCTTCCGCCTGCCGCAGGGCCGGGAGGCCATGGGCCGCGACCGCCTGGGCGGTGGCCGCCCGGGTCTGCTCCTCGGTGGCGTCGGCCACCGCCTTGAGATCCTCGGCCACCTGGCGCTCGGCGGTGGCGGCCTGCTCCCGCGCCTCGGCGAAGCTGATGGCGTACATCAGGGCTTCCAGGCGCCGGATCTCGGCCGAGAGGTTCTTGTACCGGGAGGCCTGGCGGCCCTGGCGCTTCAGGCTCTCGATCTGGCTTTCCAGCTCGCGGATCACGTCCTCGACGCGGACCAGGTTGTCCTCGGCGGCCTTGAGGCGCAGCTCCGCCTCGTGCCGGCGGGCGTGGAGGCCTGCGATGCCGGCGGCATCCTCCAGGATGCGGCGCCGGGCCTGTGGCTTGGCCGAAATGATCTCGCTGATCTGGCCCTGGCGGACGAGGGCCGGCGACCGGGCGCCCGTGGCCGCGTCGGCGAACAGGATCTGCACGTCGCGGGCGCGGACTTCCTTGCCGTTGACCCGGTAGGTCGAGCCTTCCTCGCGCTCGATCTTGCGCGAGATTTCGAGAAGGTCCGTGTCGTTGAAGGCCGCGGGCGCGGTGCGCTCGCCGTTGTCGATGGTGAGCATCACCTCGGCCCAGTTGCGGGCCGGGCGGCCGCCGGAGCCGGAGAAGATGACATCGTCCATGCCCGTCGCGCGCATGTTCTTGTGGGAGTTCTCTCCCATGACCCAGCGCAGGGCCTCGACGAGGTTGGACTTGCCGCAGCCGTTCGGCCCGACGACGCCGGTCAGGCCGGGCTCGATGAGGAAGTCGGTGGGCTCGACGAAGGTCTTGAAGCCCGCAATGCGAAGGCGCGTCAGCTTCATGGACGCGCCTTTCCGTCCCGCCCCGCGGGGGGCAGGCGATGGAGCTTATTCTCCGAGAATCGGCTTGATGATCTTCTCAAGCTCATCGATCGACAGGCTTCCAGGATGGCGCTCACCATTGATGAAGAAAGTGGGCGTGGAGTCCACTTTGAACTGCTCCATAGCCCGGTTCTTCACCGCATTGACTGCGTCATATAGTTTCTGGTCCTTGAGGCAAGCGTCAAATTTTTCCTGTGAAAAACCCGCCTGTCGCATGAGCCCGCGCAGGGCGTCGAGCGGCTTGTCCACGAAGGCCCAGTTCCGCTGCTGCTCGAACAGCAGGTCCGTGATCGGGTAATACTTGTCGTTGCCGTCGTAGCGGGCGAGCATGAAACCCGCCGTGGCGAGGGGATCCAGGGGGAACTCGCGCAGGACGAAGCGGACCTTGCCGGTGTCGATGTAGCGCTTCTTCAGCTCCGGCCAGGTGGTCTTGTGGAAGTTCGCGCAGTGGGAGCAGGTCAGCGAGGCGTACTCGATGATCGTCACCTTGGCGTTGTCCGGCCCCAGGGCCACATCCCCCAGGGGCCCCTGGACCGCCAGGTCCTGGGCGGCCACGTTCTGGGCGAAGGCCGGAAGGCTCGTGGCGAAATAGGCGGTCGCGGCTGCGGTTCCGAGAAGCTGAAGCGTCTGACGCCGGGTGATCATCGTGGGGAGGCTCCTGAAGAGATTTCGTCCTGCGGACGAATGACTTGCGGTAAAATGACTTGGCCTTCGTGGCAAGCGCCCGCCATCTCACGCTTTCGTGCGTGAACCGGAGCTGACGATGGCCTGGCCCAGCCGGTCGAGCGCCGCCTTCAGGGATTCCTCCCGGATGGGCTCGACGGCCCTGTCCACCTTCTCCCTCTCCGCGGAGGTGAGGGGGCGGGCGACGGGGCGCTTCTTCTCAACCCGCCGCACGGGCCCTTGTTTCAGCACCAGCTTGCCGATGCAGCGCCAGCCGTAATGGGTGTTCACCCGGTCGATGACCGTGGGGGCGAGGTGCTGCATCTCGAGCGCGAAGGCGCTCTCGACCCGGATCACGAGGGTGGCCGGATCCGGCCGCGCCTCCGGGTCGGCGTGGGGGGCCTTGCGCTTCCACTCGATCTTGAGCGGCTGGGTGAAGGCGGACAGGCGCTCGCCGACGATGTCCGGCCAGGCCATGATGATGTCGGACGTGGCGAAGCCCTGCGCCGCCAGGCTGGGGGACAGGCAGACGTCGAGAAACTCGGCGAGGGGGCGGGCCAAAGGCCTTGGGCGTCTCATGTTGAATGTCCAAAAGCCGCGTTGGAATATTCCGTGTAGAACGCTATTCCAAATCCCATGTTAACGCCCGCCGCGAGCGCGACCAAGCCCGACCCGCAGGACCTTCTCGCCTGGTACGACCGCCACCGGCGCGACCTGCCGTGGCGCGCGAAGCCCGGCGTGACCGCCGACCCCTACCGGGTCTGGCTGTCCGAGATCATGCTGCAGCAGACCACCGTGACGGCGGTCCGTCCCTACTATTTGAACTTCCTTGAGCGATTCCCGACCGTCGAGGCTCTCGCCGAGGCGCCGGCCGATTCGGTGATGCAGGCCTGGGCCGGCCTCGGCTATTATTCCCGCGCCCGCAACCTCCATGCCTGCGCCAAGGCGGTCATGGACAAGCATGGCGGGCATTTTCCGGGCACCGAGGCCGAGCTCCTGAAGCTTCCGGGCATCGGCGCCTATACGGCGGCGGCGGTCGCGGCCATCGCGTTCGACGAGAAGGCGGCCGCGGTCGACGGCAACGTGGAGCGGGTGATGTCCCGCGTCTTCATGGTCGAGGAGCCGCTGCCCAAGGCCAAGCCCCTGATTCGGTCGCTCACGGAAGCGCTGGTGCCGGCGGACCGGCCGGGCGACTTCGCCCAGGCCGTGATGGATCTCGGCGCCACCATCTGCACGCCCAAGCGCCCGGCCTGCGCGCTCTGCCCCTGGATGGTGCCCTGCCGGGCCCGGGCGGAGGGCCTGCAGGAGGCCTTCCCGAAGAAGCAGAAGAAGGAGGCCGGGCCGCTGCGCAAGGGAGCGGCCTTCGTGGTGCTGCGCGCCGACGACACGATCCTGCTGCGCACCCGCCCGCCGCAGGGGCTCCTCGGCGGCATGGCGGAGCCGCCCACGAGCGAATGGATGCCCGACTATGAGCCATCCCGGGCCGTGCTCGACGCGCCCATCGAGGCGCGGTGGCAGCGGCTGCCGGGCATTGTCCGGCACGTCTTCACGCATTTTCCGCTCGAGCTGACCGTGTTGTTCGCCAAGGTGTCCAAGGGCACGCCTGCCCCGGAGGACATGCGCTGGACCCCGCGCCTGCAACTGCACGAGGAGGCGCTGCCCGGCGCCATGAAGAAGGTGCTGGCGCACGCGCTGGGGGATATTCCGGCCGGGAAGACGAAGAGCGGGAAGCCGGCGAAGGGGGCGTGAGGCCGGGCTCTTCTTTCCCGTCATGACCGGCCCCGCCCCGGCCATCCTGCGGCCTTCCGCCTCTCTGACGCAGGCACGTCACCCGCCCACCAGGGCCTTCTGGTTCCGCTTGAACAGGCCCGCCAGCGCATTCGCCACCCGGGCCACGTTGGGGCGGCTGCGGCTGCGCCGGTGCATGACCAGGAACACGTCCTCGACCAGGTCGCCCTCCGGCTTCGTGATCTGGATCAGGTCCGGGTCCGAATCGCCGAGCCAGCACGGGAGGAAGGCGGCGCCGAGGCCCGCCTTGGCGGCCTGGTAGCGGATCGGCATGTCGCCGATCCGGGCCGCGATGGTGCGGCCCTGCGCGAACTCGGCCACATAGGCGGCCTGACGCGAGAGAGTCGGATCCTCCGGCGGCGCGATGACGGAAGCGGGGTTTTCCGTGCGGGCATACATGGCGAAGGCGATCTGCCCGATCTTGCGGGCCACGAGATCGTCCGTGCCCTCCGGCAGGTTGCGCATCCGCAGGCCGATATCGGCCTCGCCGGACGCGAGATCGAGCCGGCGCCGGGTCGGGAGATAGGCGATCTCCACGGGAGAAGCGGCTTCGTGCAGCTCCGCCGCATAGAGCGAGAGGAACAGCGTCACCGACGCGGTGGCCGTGACCCGCACCGGCGCGTCCGGGTCGGGCCTGTAGGCGGCGGCGGTGCGCGATACCACGGCGGCCGCCTCGCCCATGGGGGCGGCGGCCTCGAGGACCGCCTGACCCGCTTCCGTCAGCTCGAGGTTGTTCGGGCCGCGCTGGAACAGGGAGAGGCCCAGCGTCTCCTCCAGCACCTTGACGCGCCGCGCGATCGTCGGCTGGCTCTGGCCCAGCGCCTTCGCGGCGCTGTTCATCGATCCATGAGCCACCACGGCGAGAAAGATCCGCAGGTCGTCCCAGGACGGTTCCGTGAAGGCGAGGCGGAAGGGATCGAGAGACGAAGAAGCCATGACAGGATGCTAAAGGGTTGAACCGGGTTCGGCATAGGGGAATGTTCCGGCGTGAGGACCGGCCCCTACCATCGCGGCGCGGCGGTTCCCGCGCAGCCCGCCAGGAGCGCGCGGCACCTCGTCAGTTTTGACGGGGAGCCCGATCGTTTCGAACGCTGCGCTTGTCCGGGCCGCATGGCCGAGACGAGCCCGGCCCTGACGTGGACGAGGGGGAGGAGGAGGTTACGGGCTCAGCGCGGCCTTCGGCTCGAGCCGGTCGAGGACCGGCGGGCGGGCGGGCGCCCGAGCCGGTTCGCGGTTCGTCCGCGCCTCGTCCTCCATGGCGCTCTGCCAGGGCAGGGCTCCGGCCGGCAGGTAGCGGCCCAGCGCATCGAGGACGAGCATGGCGGCCGTCACCACGGCCACGATCACGACGGCGACCGCGGAGGCCTGGCTCGCGAGGCCTGCCTCTTCGAGGTTGTAGAGCACCACCCCGATGGTCTCCGTTCCGGCCGACCAGAGCAGGGCCGAGACGGTGAGCTCGCTGAAGGCGAGCAGGAACGCCATCAGCCCGCCGGCGACCGCCGCGGGCAGCAGGGACGGGAGCACGATGCCGAAGAGCCGTTGCGCCAGGCGGGCGCCGTCGATGGCGGCGGCCTCCTCCTGCGCGACGTCGACCTGCACCATGCCGGCCAGCACGGGCTTGAGCGCCACCGGGAGGAAGCGGGCGAGATAGGCGAACACGATGATCCACGGGGTCGCGTAGAGCGAGAACCCCAGGAGCGGCAGCGGCTTCAGGAACAGGAGAATGCACGCGATGGCGAGCACGATGCCCGGCAGCACGTAGGCGATCTCGAGCAGGGACACGGCCAGGAGGCGGGCCCGCCCCATCAGGCGGACCAGCCCGTAGGCGAGGGGCACCGCGAGCCCGGCGAGCAGGCCGGCTGCGCCGCCGGCATAGAGGAACGAGTTGGTGAAGGCGCGGATCGTCACGTCCTGACGGGCCAGCACCTCGACGAAGTTGTCGAGGGTGATCGTCGCAGGCGACAGCGCCATGCCGTAGGACGGCACGAGCGCGGAGGCCATAAGGGACAGTATCGGCAGGACCAGCGTGACGGCGAGGACGAGGCCGACGAAGATCTCCGGCGCGACGCGCCTGCGGCCGAGGCCCCAGAACGGCTTCAGGGGCGCATCGTCCTCGAGCTGCACGCCGTCCCGGCGCATCAGGACCTGGCTTGCGGCGACGCCGAGGATCGCGATGGCCGCGACGAGAAGGCCGAGCGCCGACACATCGCCGATCATGTCGGTGCCGAAGCTCGACAGCCGCCGGTAGATGAGGACGGGAAGCGTCAGATAGTTCACGGGCGCGCCGAGCAGCGCGGGAATGCCGAAATTGCCGATTCCCGCCACGAAGGCGAGCAGGGCCGCGCCGGCGAGATGGGGGCGCAGCAGCGGCATCACGTGGTCGGTGAGGATCCGGAACGGCCGCGCCCCGTCGATGCGGGCCGCTTCGACGACCGCCAGCGGTATGCGCTTCAGCCCGGCGCTCATCACCACGTAGACGAGGGGAGCATGGTGCAGGCCGAGCACCAGGATGATGCCGCCGCGTCCCATCATCGGATTGGCGCTGCCCGCCTCGGGCGCGAGGCCGAGGGTGTTCAGGATCGGCGAGGCCGGACCGGCGAGATGCAGGAAGGCGAGGGCGATCACCTGGGGCGAGATCATCACCGACAGGACGAACAGGAATGACGCGACGCGCCGCCGGCGGACGTCTGTGACGCCGAGGACGAGCGCCATCGCGGTGCCCAGCGGAACGGCCAGGAAACCCGACAGCAGCGCCGTTTCCAGCGAGGCCTGCGCGGCCCGCACCGCCGACCGGCTCGACAGGGCCGCCAGCATGGCGTCGGGGTTGAGGACGCCCCCGGGAAGGAGCGCGGCCCACAGCAGCCGCAGGGCGGGCAGCACGTCGAAGGCGACGACGATCAAAGCGACAAGAGCGTGGAGGCCGAAACCTCCCCGCTCCAGGAACGACCTGCTTTGGGCGCGACGTCTCACTGTCCGAAGATGTCGGCGAAGGCCGCCTTGTTCTTGGTCTCGTCGGCGAGCGCCCTGGCGGCGTCGAAGCTCATGACCTTGATCTGCTCGCGGGCCGGATAGCCGGCCGGCAGCGCGACGGCCGGATGAGCCGCGATGTAGCCCTGCTTGAGCGCCAGTTCCTGGCCCTCCTTCGAGAGCAGGAAGTCCACGAAGGCGCGGGCGGCCTCCGGGTTCTTGGTGGTCTTGAGGATGGCGACGGGCTCGGACACGGCGGAGACGCCCTCCTTCGGGAACACGAACTCGATCGGCGCACCCTTGGCCTTCTCGCGGATCGGCATGTAGTCGACGATGACGCCGTAGAGCTTCTGGCCGCCGGCCACCTGCTTGAGCACGTCGCCGTTGCCGCCGCCCGCGACGGCGTCGTTGTCCTTGAGCGCCTCGTAGTATTTCCAGCCGCCGTCCATGGTGCCGGTGAGGGTCGCGGCGTGGATGAGGGCCGCCCCCGAGGTGAGCGGGCTCGGCATGACGAGCTGGCCCTTGACCTCCGGCCGGGTGAGGTCCTGCCACGAGGTCGGCCTGAAGGCCGCCTTCGTGTTGTAGGCGATGCCCGTGGTGATCAGCTTGGTGGCGAACCAGAATTTCTGCGGGTCGTGCGTGCCCGCCGGATAGGCCGAGACGTCGGCCTTCTCGTGCGCCAGGAGGCGGTCCTCCTTCTTGAGGCCCTCCATGGTGACGCTGTCGGCGATGAGCAGCACGTCGGCCTGGGGCTGCCCGGCTTCGAACTCGGCGCTCAGCTTGGCGAGGATCTTCGGGGTCCCGTCGCGCACGAACGTGACGTTGACCCCCGGATTCCTGGCCTTGAACGCGTCGATGGTCTGCTGCGCGTCGGTGTTGGGCTGGCTCGTGTAGAGGACGAGGTTGCCGGAGAGCCCCTGGGCCTGCGCGACGGCGGGCACGAGGGCGGCAAGAAGGGACAGGAGAATGCGCTTGGTGGACACGGGACAGTCCTCTCGGTTGGCAAGGCCTGCCCCGCGCTAGCGGTATCAGATGACGCCTCTGTGACGAAAGGTTAGTGCGGGAAACGAAAAGGGCCAGCTTTGGGCTGGCCCTCTCGAAAAGTCCAAATCGCCGCAAAGGTCAAGCGGCCAATTCGGCGCGCACCTTCGCCCGGAACGTGTCGATCGACACGAGCTTGCCCTGCCGCTCCACGTGCCAGAAGGTCCAGCCGTTGCAGGAGGGGAAGCCCTGGGTCAGGGCGCCGATCTTGTGGATCGAGCCCACGATGGCGCCGAGCGCCACGGTCCCGTCGGCGCGCACCACCGCCTTGTGGCGGCGCCGCTCGTCCACCAGGGTCTCGCCCGGCTTCACATGGCCCGCCTCGACGAGCGACAGGAACGGCACGCGCACCTCGGTGCGCTTTTCGGGCGCAGCTGCGATCGATACGTCGGAGAGCGGCTCGACCCCGTCGATCCGGGCGCGCGCCGCCTTGGCGTAGGTCGGATCCCGCTCCAGGCCGATGAAGCTGCGGCCCAGCATCTTGGCGACCGCGCCCGTCGTGCCGGAGCCGAAGAAGGGATCGAGCACCACGTCGCCGGGATTGGACGAGGAGAGCAGGATCCGCGCGAGCAGGGCCTCGGGCTTCTGGGTCGGATGGACCTTGCGGCCCTGCGCATCCTTCAGGCGCTCGTCGCCCGTGCAGATGGGGATGAACCAGTCCGAGCGCATCTGCACGTCTTCGTTGCCGGCTTTCAGCGCATCGTAATGGAACGTATAGCCCTTCGAATCCGCGCTCTTCGAGGCCCAGATCATGGTCTCGTGCGCGTTGGTGAAGCGGCGGCCCTTGAAGTTCGGCATCGGGTTGGCCTTGCGCCACACGATGTCGTTGAGGATCCAGAAGTTCAGGTCCTGGAGCGCCGCGCCCACGCGGAAGATGTTGTGGTAGGAGCCGATGACCCAGAGCGTCGCGTTCTTCTTCATCACGCGGCGCACGGCGAGAAGCCAGGCGCGGGTGAACGCGTCGTAATCGGCAAAGCTCGCGAACTTGTCCCAGTCGTCGTCGACCGCGTCGACGAGGCTCTGGTCGGGGCGCGTCAGCGCCTGTTCGAGCTGGAGATTGTAAGGCGGATCCGCGAAGACCACGTCCACGCTCTCAGGGGGAAGCTTCTCGAGATTGGCGATGCAGTCGCCGAGAAGGATCTCATTGAGAGGAAGAGACGGCGGCAGAACGGAGAGGGGCGTTTGACGCCCCGTCCGAGGAGCCGGCGCAGACCGCCCGGTACGCGAGACATGGATCCGGGAGGCGGCGCCGGCAGCCCCGGTACGCAAGGTACCCATGGGTGATCACCGGTTACGCAACTGACACTCCGGATCATGATGGGATAGGGTAAAGAGGAGGTTTCCAAACCCGAGAAAATGCAAATATTTTGGATCGGCAAAACTTGCCTACATGCTGAAAAGATTGGGTTTTTCCGTTAATCAGCGTTAAGGGAGGTTACAGATCCAGTAACCCTTGGCGCAGGGGTGAAAAACTCATGCGGTGGAACGGGCAGGGACCCTCGCTGGCGATCACCGTGAGATGAGCCTTGGTGCTGTAGCCGGCATTGCTGGCAAACCCGTAGGCGGGGTAAGCGAGCCCGAGCCGCGCCATCATGCGGTCGCGGACCACCTTGGCCACGATGGACGCGGCCGCGATGGAGGCGATGCGCGAATCGCCCTTGACGACCGCTTCCGTGGCGCAGGGCAGGGCCGGCGGGTCGTTGCCGTCGACGAAGGCCATGTCGGGCCGGCAGGGCAGCGCCGCGAGCGCCCGGCACATGGCGAGCAGCGAGGCCTGGCGAATGTTGATGCTGTCGATGTCCCGATGCGACACCGAGGCGATTCCCACGTGGGAGGTGGCGAGGATTTCGGTGAACAGCGCCTCGCGCCTTGCCGCCGTCAGGGCTTTTGAATCGGCCAGGCCCTGCGGCACGCGGTCGAGGTCGAGCACCACCGCGGCCGACACAACCGGGCCGGCCAGCGGCCCGCGCCCGACCTCGTCGAGACCGGCGATGCAGGTGAAGCCCTGCGCGCGGGCGGCGTGCTCGCGGTCGAGGCCGAGATCGGGGAGGCGGGAGGCGCGAATCGGTGCGGTCATGCACGGGATGAAAGCGGCAAGCGGGCCGCCTTGTCATCACCGGCGCGCAGACAGGAGAGTCGCACCACGCCGGCATTACCGCCCCCGTGACGATGGCCCGGATCCGGGAAGGCGCAGCGTTTCGACGCACCGTCATGGCCGGGACGAGCCCGGCCATGACGGGGCAGGTTCATCCGAGACGGCGGGCTAAAACAGGCTCAGCTGCCCGGTCTCCGCCGGCGGCACGGCGAAAAGGTCCTTGCGGAGGCGCAGGTTCCGCTTGTTCAGGCCGAGCCGTTCGGCCGTGGTCTCGAAGCGCCGGCCGAGCATCCAGGCATAGGGGCCGATGCCGGACTGGCGGGTGCTCCAGGCGGCATCGTAATCCTTGCCGCCGCGCGCCTCCTGCAGCAGCGTGAAGACGTGCTTGAGCTTGTCCGGGTAATGCTCGGCCAGCCAGTCGCGCATCAGGTCCTTGAGGTCGTGCGGCAGGCGCAGGAGCACGTAGCCGGCCTCCTGGGCGCCGGCCTCGGCGCAGGCCTTCAGGATCGCCTCGATCTCGTGATCGTTGATCGCCGGGATGATGGGCGCCACCAGGACCGAGACCGGGATGCCGGCCTCGCTGAGCCTGCGGATGGTGTCGAGGCGCTTGGCTGGCGTGGCCGCACGGGGCTCCATGCGGCGGGCGAGCCTCGGGTCGAGGGTCGTGACCGAGATCGCCACCTTGACGAGCTGCCGCTCGGCCATCCGGCTCAGGATGTCGATATCCCGGGTGACGAGGCCCGACTTCGTCACGATGCCGACGGGATGGTTCATCCGGTCCAGCACCTCGAGGATGGAGCGCGTGATGCGGAAGCGCCGCTCCACGGGCTGGTACGGGTCCGTGTTGGACCCGAGGGCGATCGTGGCCGGCTCGTATTTCGCGGCCCGCAGCTCCTTCTCCAGGAGCTCCGCCGCGTTGGGCTTGGCGAAGATCTTGGTCTCGAAGTCGAGGCCCGAGGACAGGCCCTGGAAGGCATGGGTCGGCCGCGCGAAGCAATAGGCGCAGCCGTGCTCGCACCCGCGATAGGGGTTGATCGACTTCTCGAACAGGATGTCGGGCGAATCGTTCCGGGTGACGATCGTGCGCGGCTTCTCGACGATCACCTCGGTCGGCAGGACGGGAAGCTCCTCGTCCATGTCCCAGCCGTCGTCGAAGGCCTCGCGCTGCGCCGGCTCGTAGCGGCCGGACGGGTTCGCGGACGCGCCTCGGCCCCGGCGCCGCTCCACCTCGACCCGGTAGGCCGGATCGTCCATGCGCCGCCTTGCCGCCTCGGCGGCTTCGAGGGGCGTGCGCCTCGCGGTCCGGATGCGGAGGGGATCGCGGGCGGGATCTTTGGCGCGAACGCTCATGGCGGCCTCGAACGAATCGGTCGGTGCGAATCTGTCGGTGGAGGCCCAAGCTTAAGAACAAAAAGTGAACAAACGCAAGTGCGCATCGGCAGAAATGTCCTAGAGCATCGGACCCACTTTTGGGTCCGATGCTCAACCCCTTGAAGCGCGCACCGTTCGAGGCGAAAAACCGCGTCCACTTTTTCGCACGGTGCGCTAGCGACGGTGGAGGCCGGCGGGGCTATAGTCCTCGGATGATTACCGTTCTCGTCCGCGTGACCCATGGGCCCGAGGCTCTGGCCGCCACCTTGAGCGCCCTCGTTCCGGCCGTGGCCGCCGGGCTCGTCGGCGATGCCGTCATCCTGGCGGAGCGGCCGGACGACACCCTGGCGACGGTCGCCGACGCGGTCGGCGCCACCCTGGTGGTGGCGCCGAAAGGATCGTGGCGCGAGGGAGCGGCGGCGGCGCGGCGCGACTGGCTGCTCTGCCTCGACGACGGCGACATCCCGCAGGAGGGCTGGATCCGGGTGCTCGACCGGTTCGTGGTCCTGTCCCGGCCCGACCAGGGTCTGGCCCGGATGCGGCGTCAGCGCACGGGCCTGGCGAACGCGCTCCGAGGCCTGTTCGGGCGCTCGTCCGTGCGGGCGGGTGATCTGGTGCATCGCCGGGTGCTGGCGAACGAGGTTAGGGCGCGCATGCCCGTGCGTCTCGCCGCGACCGTCGAGCGCGATCCGGTGTTCGGCTGAGCCCCGTTCAGGCTTTCGGCGTTCCGCGCTTCAGATGCTCGTCGAGCCGCGGCATGATCTCGACGAAGTTGCAGGGGCGGTAGCGGTAGTCGAGCTGATGGGCCAGGATCCCGTCCCAGGCGTCCCTGCAGGCGCCGGGGGAGCCCGGCAGCACGAACACGAAGGTCGTGCCGGCAACGCCGGCCGTCGCCCGCGACTGGATCGTCGAGGTGCCGATCTTGTCGTAGGAGATGCGGTGGAAGACCGCCGAGAAACCGTCCATCCGCTTGTCGAGCAGGGGCTCGATCGCCTCCGGGGTCACGTCGCGGCCGGTGAAGCCCGTGCCGCCCGTGGTGATCACCACGTCGACCGCGGGATCGGCGACCCAGCCCCGAACCCTGCCGCGGATCGCCTCCACGTCGTCCGGCACGATGGCCCGGTCGGCGAGCCTGTGCCCGGCCTTCGTGAGCCGCTCGGCGAGCGTCGAGCCGGACCTGTCGTCCTCCGGCGAGCGCGTGTCGGAGACCGTCAGCACGGCGATGCCGAGAGGGATGAAGGGAAGGTTTTCGTCGATGCCGGGCATGGGAGTCTCTGAAAGACGCGGGGTCTCATGTAGCGCAGAATGGCTCGAGCTTCCACACGCGCGCCTCCCGGGCGCTCCTCGGCAACGGCGCCCGCCATGTCATCACCCGCTCTCACCATCCTCCCACTTCATCACCGGGCTCGTCCCGGTGATCCCGCTTCTGAGAGGCGCCGTGCCTCACCGGATCGAGATGGCCGGAACAAGCCCGGCCGTGACGAAGAGGGGCCTGGATGATCCCAGGTGCTGTGCAGAAGGTCTGAAGCGACGGCAAGCCTTACAGCTGGCTCGCCCGGAACGTGTCGCAGGCCTGGATCGAGCCGGACTTCAGGCCCGTGGTGAGCCAGCGCATGCGCTGCTCGGAGGAGCCGTGGGTGAAGCTGTCGGGCACCACGCGGCCCTGGCCCTGCCGCTGAAGCCGGTCGTCGCCGATGGCTTCGGCGGCGCGGATCGCCTCCTCGATGTCGCCCGGCTCGAGGGATTGCCAGCGCTGGTTGGAATGGTGCGCCCAGACGCCCGCCAGGCAATCCGCCATCAGCTCGACGCGCACGGAGAGCTGGTTGGCTTCCGCCCGCCCGACCTGCTGCTGCCGCTCCTGGACGCGGGGCAGGATTCCGAGCTGGTTCTCGACGTGGTGGCCGACCTCGTGGGCGAGCACGTAGGCATAGGCGAAATCGCCGCCGGCGCGGAAGCGGCGCTGCATCTCCTGGAAGAACGACAGGTCGATGTAGACGGTCTGGTCGAGCGGGCAGTAGAACGGCCCCATGGCCGATTGCGCGCCGCCGCAGCCGGACCGGGTCGCGTCCGAGAACAGCACGAGCTTCGGCGCCTGGTACTGCCGGTTGGCCTGCTGGGGCAGGACCTCCTTCCACACGTCCTCCGTGTTGCCGAGAATCGCGGCCGCGAAGCGTCCGGCCTCGTCCTGCGGGGCGCCCTGGCGGCCCTGCTGCTGCTGCTGCTGGTAGCCGGAGCCGCCGCCCGTCATCATCTCGGCGCCGCCGATCAGGATGCGCGGATCGATGCCGAGCGCCCAGCCGACGAGGCCGAGGATCAGGATGGTGCCGATGCCGAGACCGCCCGCACCTCCGGGCAGACCCATGCCGCGACGGTCTTCCACATTGGACGAGGTTCGAAAGTCTTCCCAGCGCATGATCCACCTTCCAGCCGCGGCATGAAGCTCCGCAGGATCTTAAGGCGTAAGCATATGGCCCGGTTCCGAGCCGGCCGGAAGAGCCTTTACTCCCGGCCGTCGAGAGCCCGTCGCAGAGCCTGGAAATCCCGCCAGCCGAGGCGCTTCTGCAGGGGCTGGCGCAGCAGATAGGCCGGGTGCAGGGTCGGCAGCGCCCTGATCTCCCGTCCGTCCTCGGTCCTGTAGGTGAACCAGCGCCCGCGCGTGCGCAGGATCCCGTCCTTGACGCCGAGCAGGTTCTGGGCGGCCGGACCGCCGAGGCAGAGCACGAATTCAGGGGACGCCAGCTCGATCTGGCGTGCGATGAACGGCTTGCAGATGGCGATTTCCTGCGGGGTCGGGGTGCGGTTCCCCGGCGGGCGCCACGGCACGATGTTGGCGACGTAGACCTGCGTGCGGTCGAGCCCGATGGTCGCCAGCATCCGGTCGAGGAGCTGGCCGGACCGGCCCATGAAGGGTTTGCCGATCCGGTCCTCGTCGGCCCCGGGGGCCTCGCCCACCAGCATCACGCGCCCGTCCGGATTGCCGTCCGCGAAGGCGAGGTTCTTGGCCGAGAACTTCAGCGCGCAGCCGTCGAAGCCTGCCAGGATCGCCTCCAGCTCCGCGAGGGACCGGGCATGGCGCGCTTGCTCGCGGGCCAGGCCCGCCACCTCTTCGGGCGCGCCGGCGGCTGCTTTCGGAAGGGCGCGGGGAGAAGGTGCGGCAGAAGATGCAGCAGGTGCCGGAGAGGCCTTGGGTGCAGCGGCCTGGGCGGCCCCGGCCGGGGCGCGCTCCGCCTTGGGCTCGGCGAAGCGGTCGTGCGGGGTCTCGTCGAGCGCGAGGTCGACGCCCGCCTCGACATGGAAGTCGAGCAGCGCCTGAAGAGCATCGCGGTCGGAAGGTGCGTCCTGCATGAACCGTATGTAAGCATTCCGAGCCCTGTGGACAACTCGGACCTGCAAAGGATCGGGCCGAACCTTCTGGACATCCTGCCCTCCACGTCGTCGCCGGGCTTGTCCCGGTGATGACGTGGAGGGGCCAATGGACCGCATCTGCCGGCCCTGCGTCCTGCCGCTTGTCATGCGATCCCGTCGAAGAGAGTCGGTGTCTCGTCCCGCCGCGCGCCTTCGATGGCCAGGAGGCGGCGCTTGGTCGTGGCGCCGCCGTTCGCCGAGAAGCCGCCGAGCTTGCCGCCGGCGGCCACCACCCGGTGGCATGGAACGATGATCGCGAAGGGGTTGCGCCCGAGGGCCTGGCCGATCGCCCGGGCATTGTCGATGCCGAGCCGGGACGCGATCTCCCCGTAGGTCAGCACCCGTCCCGGCGGGATGCCGCGGGCCACCTCGTAGACGCGACGGTCGAAATCCGGCACGCCGCCCATGTCGAGCCGCACCGCGGTCAGATCGCGCGCCTCGCCCCGCAGCAGGGCCGTCACGTCCGCGACGACCCCCCGGATGTCCGGCGGCGCCTCGGCCTCGACGATGCCGGGGAAGCGCCGCGCGAGGCGGCCGCGCAGCCGGGACGCGTCCTCCTCGGGCAGCTGAAAGCCCACGACCCCGCGTCTGTTCCAGGCGAGCCCGCATGGGCCGATGGCCGTCTCGAACAGCGTGTAGAACACCGCGTCGCGGGAAGGAGATTCCTGCATGGCTCCTTGTAGACCTCCGGTGGCCGGCGAACAACCCGGAGGGTCCGTCGCGGACCTCGTGATCGCCCGACGGGCGCGGTTCCCTGTCCCGGAAGCGTCGCGGTCATCGGGTTTCGGCATAACCTTATGCGGAAAGGGAACTTTCAGCCGGCGACCAATGAAGCTAGGAGAGTTCCTCACGAAGGCGGCTTGAGAAATCGGCTGGACTGTTCATATGTAAACCATCCAGCCGCTCGTGCGTTGAAGCCGTGTACCAGGAGGAAGCCATGTCCGATCTGCCCGCCCGTGAATCGATGGAGTTCGACGTCGTCGTCGTGGGCGCGGGTCCGGCCGGCCTGGCGACCGCCATCCGGCTCAAGCAGCAGGCCATGGAGCAGGGCGCGGATATCTCGGTGGTGGTGGTCGAGAAGGGCTCCGAGGTCGGGGCCCACATCCTGTCCGGCGCGGTGATCGATCCGATCGGCCTCGACGGCCTCCTGCCGGAATGGCGTTCCGATCCCGACCGGCCGCTCAAGACCGAAGTGACCGCCGACGAGTTCATGTATCTGGGCCATGCCGGCGGGATCCGCCTGCCCAACGTGTTCATGCCCAAGCTCATGAACAACCACGGCAACTTCGTCGGATCGCTCGGCAACGTCGCCCGCTATCTCGGGCGCAAGGCCGAGGAGCTCGGGGTCGAGATCTATCCGGGCTTCCCGGCCGCCGAGGTGCTGGTGGAGGACGGCAAGGTGGTGGGCGTCGCCACCGGCGACATGGGCATCGGCCGTGACGGCGAGCCCAACGCCAACTTCACCCGCGGCATGGAGCTGCGCGCCAGGTACACGATCTTCGGCGAGGGCGCCCGCGGGTCGCTGACCAAGCAGATGGTCGAGCGCTTCGGCCTGAACCAGGGCCGCGACCACCAGAAATACGGCATCGGCATCAAGGAGCTCTGGCAGGTCAGGCCGGAGAAGTTCCAAGCCGGCCTCGTGCGCCATTCCATGGGCTGGCCGCTGCCCAACAATGCCGGCGGCGGCTCCTGGCTCTACCATTTCGACGACAACCTCGTGTCGGTCGGCTTCGTGGTGCATCTGAACTACAAGAACCCGACCCTGTCCCCCTTCGACGAGTTCCAGCGCTTCAAGACCCACCCGATGGTCCGCGACGTGTTCGAGGGGGCCAAGCGCATCGGCTACGGGGCGCGCGCCATCATGGAGGGCGGCTGGCAATCGGTGCCGAACCTGGCCTTCCCGGGCGGCTGCCTGGTGGGCGATAGCGCCGGCTTCGTGAACGTGCCGCGCATCAAGGGCAGCCACAACGCCATCCTTTCCGGCATGCTCTGCGCCGACCACGTGTTCGCGGCCCTGCAGGCGGGCCGCGCCCATGACGAGGTCGCGTCCTACGAGGAAGCCTGGCGCTCGTCGCCGATCGGGTACGATCTCAAGCGCGTGCGCAACGTGAAGCCGCTCTGGTCGAAATACGGCACCGCGGCCGGGGTGGCGCTGGGCGGGCTCGACATGTGGCTGACCGAGATCTTCAACTGGTCGCCCTTCGGCACCATGACCCACGGCAAGCCCGACCACGAGTGCCTGCTGCCCCTCGATCAGGTGACGCCGATCACATACGACAGGCCGGACGGGGTCCTGACCTTCGACCGGCTGTCCTCGGTGTTCCTGTCCAACACCAACCACGAGGAGGACCAGCCGGTCCATCTCAAGGTGAAGGACATGGGCCTGCAGAAGGCGTCCGAGCACGACGTGTTCGGCGGGCCCTCGCAACGCTACTGCCCGGCGGGCGTGTACGAGTGGGTGGAAGGCGAGGGGGGCGTGCGCTACCAGATCAACGCCCAGAACTGCGTCCACTGCAAGACCTGCGACATCAAGGACCCGAACCAGAACATCACCTGGGTCACGCCGGAAGGCGGCGGCGGGCCGAACTACGTGAACATGTGAGGGCCGCCCGCCCGTTTCCCCGACCCCGCGGGCGAGGGAGCGAAAGCGCCGCCACCCGGCCCGTCACGAACCCACCCACCTCATGGCCGGCCTTGCGCCGGCCATCCCGACGGGGTGGTGCTCGGCGTTCCCAGCAAGCGGGATCACCGGGACAAGCCCGGCGATGACGGGGAGGGGAGAGACGGCCATCCCGAAGATCCTGCCCTCACGACGCTTTTACGTCCCAGCGGCAATTGTCCCCTTGCGGCCATCGGAGGGAGACGCCATTCTCCGGCCTGATTTGGCGCACATCTCCTCCGTCAAGAGATGATGCGATTTTTGGAGCCGCGCTTCGTGCCCACCTTGAAAAAGTCTTTTGCCCATAGGGGGCTGCCTGCCCTGATGCTGATGGCCGCGGGCCTGCTGGCCGCTCCGGCCGTCGCTGCGAACACGGAAGACGAGATCCTGCAGCCTGCCCAGAGCCTGGAGGGCAACTTCCTGTCCGCCTATGTGGCGGGTTCGGCGCGGGACACGGAAGCGGCGACCATCTTCTTCCGCGAGGCGATCCAGGAGGATCCCCGCAACCAGGAGCTTCTGGAGCGGGCCTTCGTGGCTTTCCTGGCCAACGGGTCCATGAACGAGGCCGTGCGCGCGGCCGAGCGCCTCTCGGGCCAGGACGCGTCCAACAACCTGGCGCAGTTCGCCCTCGCGGTCCGGGCCCTGAAGAGCCAGAAATACGCCGATGCCCGGGCACGCCTCTCGAAGGGCGCCCGCGGGCGCCAGGCCGACCTGACGGCCACGCTTCTGACCGCCTGGACCTATGCCGGCGCCAAGGACGGCAAGCAGGCGCTCGCCACCGTGGACAAGCTCAAGAACGAGCGGGCCTTCGACCAGTTCAGGGAATATCACGCCGCCCTCATCGCCGACGTGGTGGGCAACCCCGTCGAGGCCGAGAAACGCTTCAAGGCCGCCTACGAGGGCGAGCGCAACACCCTGCAGGTGGTCGACGCCTATGGGCGCTTCCTGGCCAAGCGCGGCCGCAAGGACGAGGCCCTGAAGATCTACAAGGCCTTCGACGAGGCGGCGCCGCGCCACCCGATCGTCCGCGCCGCCATGAAGGCGCTCGAGGAGGACAAGCCGCTCCTGCCGCTGGTCAACACCGCCCAGGACGGCGCGGCCGAGCTGCTCTACGGGCTCGGCGTCGTCGGCAACACCCAGGGCGACGAGCTCACGGCGATCATCTATCTGCGCCTCGGCCTCGACCTGAAGGGCGATCATCCGCTCGCCCTCGTCACCCTGGGCGACGTCTACGAGCGCCTGAAGCAGTACGACAAGGCGAACGCGATCTTCGATCGCATCCCCAAGGATTCTCCCGTGCGACCGAGCGCCGACATCTCCATCGGGCACAATTTCGAGCTGATGGGACGGGGCGACGACGCCATCGCGCATCTCGAGAAGCTCATGAAGGAGCGGCCGGACGACGTGGAGGTCGTCATGGCGCTCGGCAACGTGCAGCGCTCGCGCAAGAAGTTCGCCGAGGCGGCCGAGACCTACGACAAGGCGATCAAGCTGATCGGCCAGCCGGAGCGCGGCCACTGGATCCTCTACTTCTACCGCGGCACGTCCTATGAGCGCGCGAAGCAGTGGGACAAGGCCGAGGCCGACCTGAAGAAGGCCCTGGAGCTCGTCCCCGAAGGGCTTCCGGCCGGCCGGGCGCAGGTGATGAACTACCTTGCCTATTCCTGGGTCGACCAGAACATGAACATCGACGAGGCGTTCAAGATGCTCACCAAGGCCGTCGAGCTCGCCCCGCGCGACGGAATGATCATCGACTCGCTCGGCTGGGCCTATTACCGCATGGGCCGCTACGACGACGCCGTGCGCGAGCTCGAGAAGGCCGTGGAGCTGAAGCCGGGCGATCCGACCATCAACGACCACCTGGGCGATGCCTATTGGAAAACCGGCCGCAAGCTCGAGGCGAAGTTCCAGTGGGACCACGCCAAGAACTCGGATCCGGAGCATGAGGAGCTCGTGAAGATCCTCAAGAAGATCGACAGCGGTCTCGAGGAGGATCCGAAGCCCGCCGCCGCCGAGAACGCGCCGCCGCCCGCGCCGGAAGTGCCGAAGCACAACGGCGGGTAAGGCCTGTCGAACCATCGCTCTCCTTGGTCGTCACCGGCCTCGTGCCGGTGATCCCGACCGCGGAGGGCGCCGCGCTTTTCGGATCGGGATGGCCGGGACGAGCCCGGCCCTGACAGGGAGCGGGAAGGCCGGTGTTCGCGACACGCGAGCCCTTCCCATCGTGTTCGCTCTCGGGCATGGAAGCGCCATGCCTCAGCCGCTCGCCACCCGCGCCCCCGCCAAGATCAACCTGACGCTGCACGTGCTCGGACGCCGGGCCGACGGCTATCACGCGCTGGAGAGCCTCGTGGCCTTCGCCAGCACGGGCGACGACCTGCGGCTCGAGCCCGGAGCCGCATTGGCGCTCGCGGTGGACGGTCCGACGGCCGCGCTCGCCGGAAGCGGTGCCGACAATCTCGTCCTCAAAGCGTCGCGTCTTCTGGCCGAGCGCGTGGAGGGTCTGCGGCTCGGCACCTTCCATCTCACCAAGCGCCTGCCGGTCGCGGCCGGGATCGGCGGCGGGTCCTCGGATGCGGCCGCGGCCCTGCGGCTCCTGGCCCGTCTCAACGGCCTGCCGCTGTCGCATCCGGCCGTCCGCGAGGCGGCCCGGCTGACCGGGGCGGACGTGCCGGTCTGCCTGGAGCCGAGGGCGCGCATGATGCGGGGCACGGGCGCGGAGCTCGGGGCCGCGCTGGATCTCCCGCGCCTCTTCGCCGTTCTGGTCAACCCGCGCGTGCCGGTGGAGACCCCGGCGGTGTTCAAGGCGCTCGGGCTGCAGCCCGGCCAGCGCTTGGCCGGGGAGGTCCACCCGGCCATCGAGCCGAGGGGCCTCATCGATGCGTTGCGCGCGGCCCGCAACGATCTCGAGCCGCCGGCGCTGCGGCTTCAGCCGCTGATCGGCGAGGCGCTCGGCCTGCTCGGGCGCACGACGGGCTGCCGCCTGGCCCGCATGTCCGGATCGGGCGCGACCGTGTTCAGCCTCTACGACGGGTGCGGGACGACCGCGGAAGCCGCGAGGGCCGTCAAGCACGCGCGGCCGGACTGGTGGGTCAAGGCGACGAGCCTGCGGTAATCGACGGCCTCACGTCATCACCGGGCTCGTCCCGGTGATCCAGATACGAGAGGCACCGCGCCCTTCCGATCGAGATGGCCGGCACAAGGCCGGCCATGACGTGTGGAGGGTGGCAGTGAGACCGCAGGATGGCCGGCGAGAGGCGGGTGATGACCGGCCGGCCATGACGGGACGAAGGTGCTCAGGCTTTGCGCGGTTCTCACCAGGCCGGGATGATGGCGCCCTTGAAGCGCTCTTCCAGGAACTTGGCGACCTCGGGGGACTGGTAGGATTCCACGAAGGTCTTGATCTCGGGGCGGTTCTCGTCGCCCTGGCGGGCCGCGACGAAGTTGGCGTAGGGGTTGCCCTCGCGTTTCTCGACCGCGATCGTGTCCTTGCGGATGTCGAGGCCTGCATTGAGCGCGTGATCGGTGTTGATCACCGCGGCGTCCAAATCGGGCAGGGCGCGGGGCAGCTGCGCGGCATCGAGCTCGGAGAACTTGATGCCCTTCGGGTTCTCGGCGATGTCGAGGAGGCTCGGCGACAGGCCCTGGCCCTCCTTGATCTTGATCACGCCTTCCGCGGCCAGCAGGTTGAGCGCCCGGCCGCCGTTGCTCGGATCGTTCGGGATGCCGACCTTGGCGCCCTTCGGCAGATCGGCGACGGCCTTCGCCTTGGTGGAGTAGAGGCCGATGGGCTGGACGAAGGTGAAGCCGACGGGAACGATCTTGTAGCCCCGGGCGGCGATCTGCGCATCGAGATAGGGCTTGTGCTGGAAGGCGTTGGCGTCGAGGTCCTTGCGCTCCAGAGCCTCGTTGACGAGAGCGTAGTCGGAGAACGGTACGAGCTCGACATTCAGGCCCTTGGTGGCCGCGACCTTCTTGACGACCTGCGCGACCTCTTCCTCGGCCCCGGACATGACGCCGACCTTGATGCTCTTCTGCTGGGCGGCGGCCGGAAGCGCGGCGGCCAGGGCGGCACCGAGCGCGACGGTCGCGGACAGGAGAGCGCGGCGGGTGAAAACGGACATGGGGTCTACCTTTCGGGCAAAGTGCGTCCGGGCTTCAACTCGAAGCCGGACGTGTGGTTCGGGGCTTTTTGGGAAAGATCAGGCCGTGCAGCGACAACACCGCTCGGCCTGGAGGGGCCGAGGAAGGGGCAGGGATGCCGTTATGGAGGTCCAGCGCGTCATGACCGATCGATCCTCGTGAACCACGAGGCGGAGGCCGCTCGTGGCGCTTTAGCCTTTGATGACGCGGGGCAAGCTGCTCGTCTCAAATCACCGCGGCCCCGCCGTGGCCAGAGCCGCCGCGGGACAGGGATCTTTGTAGCCGGGCTGGTTTTTAAGTCAACCGATCTGTTCTGTAAAAAGAACAGCCCCGATATGCGCCCAAAGCCTAGGCCGCTCGGCCGAGCCTTCATGGCTGCGGCATAGGCGCGCTCGACCATCCGGCTGAAAGACGGGTCATCTTCGTATTATTATATTGTTGCTAACGATTCAATGGCTAGCGTCGCGACAACCGCCAGCCTCCAAGAGCAGGAGCCCAGAAGCATGAGCAGCCCCGGCCAGATCTTCGAGTGGGAAGGCATCACCCAGCCGTCCTATTGGGGCGGACAGATCCTCGCAGAGACGGGGCTGAAGGCCATGAGCCAGATCGTGGCGACGGGCGCCAACACCGTCACGATCATTCCCAACTTCTTCCAGGTCAGCAAGTTCAGCAACGAGGTGGAGTTGCATCTCGGCGATCCCAACAATCCATGGGACAACGAGAGCGACACGATCGAGCAGGTGAAGCAGTCCATTCTGGCGGCCAAGGACCGTGGCCTCAAGGTCGTGCTCAAGCCGCATCTGGAAACGAACAACCGTGTCTGGCGCGCCGAGCTCGCCCCCACCGACCCCAAGGCCTGGTTCGCCAGCTACAAGGCCATGATGGTCGAATACGCCAAGGTGGCTCAGGCGGCCGGCGCGGAGATGATCTGCGTCGGCACCGAAATGAACAGCATGATCGATCCGACCAAGACCTGCAGCGACGGCAAGACCTACACGCAGAAATGGGGCGAGATCATCGATGCAGTGCGGGCCGTCTATTCCGGCAAGGTCACCTATGCGGCCACCTACGACACGGTGCAGAAGGTCGGGTTCTGGGACAAGGTCGACTTCATCGGGGTCGACGCCTACATCCCGTCCTCGACGGTGAACGATCCGACGGTCGATCAGATCGTGGATGCCTGGGTGAAGCCGCATTTCAACCCCTGGATCCGGGACACCCTGCATGGGGGCAAGTCCGTCGTCGACACCTACAAGGCGCTCTCTGAGCAATACGGCAAGCAGGTGATCTTCACCGAGGTCGGCTACAAGAGCATGGACGGGGCCAACAAGGATCCGGGCGTGTTCGGCGGCAGCGGGACCTATGATCCTCAGGAGCAGGTCGACTGCTACGAGGCTCTCTTCAAGGTAATGGAAAACTACGGCGGCCGATGGCTCGCCGGATCCTTCCTCTGGAGCTATTACTCCTTCGAAAACCCGATGGTGGAGCGGAATGTCCCCTGGACGGACTACACCACGCAATGGAAGCCCGCGAACGCCACGGTCACCACCCATTACTCGGGACCGGCTCATACGACGGGTCTCGCCCGGAACGGAACGAACGTCGCCGACAGGCTCGACGGCGGCTATCACAACGACACCCTGAACGGCGCCGGCGGCAACGACATCCTCTGGGGCGGCGCCGGAAACGATCGGCTCAATGGCGGCCCGGGGGACGATGCTCTCGACGGCGTAGCCGATAAGGACACGGCGGTCTTCTCCGGCGCCCGCGCCAACTACACGATCTACGCGCTCGGCAACGGCCGATACATCGTCAAGGACGCCCGCCAGAACGGGGACGGCACCGACGAGCTCCGCGGCGTGGAGAAGGCGAGCTTTTCCGACCAGACAGTGGATCTCGCGACCGCCGGCGGAACGCCTCCGGAGAGTATCTTTTCCATCGCGGCCGTTCAGGCCGGCAAGCCCGAGGGCGGTGCGGGAGCGACGACCGACTTCACCTTCAAGATCACCCGCTCCAGCGACGTGGGCGACACCAGCGTCAAATGGCGGGTTCAGCTTCCCGCCGGCGCCATTCGGGCCAACGACTTTGCCGTCATGACCGGCGAGGTTTCCATGGCCACGGGCGTGACCGAGCAGACGATCACCGTAAAAGTTCGGGGCGACCTTCTCTTCGAGGCGGACGAGACCTTTACGGTCGAACTCTACGGGGCGGGCGAGGGCAGCTCCATCGGGAGCGGGAATGCGACCGGCACGATCCTCAGCGACGACGGCGACAATGCTCCGAGCGACATCGTTCTGGACAATCCGGCGGTGGCCGAACTCGCCGAGGCCGGAACGCTCATCGGGACGTTGTCGGCCGCGGACATCGATGAGGACGAAGCGATGAGCTATGCCATCGTGAACCCGGACGGGCGGTTCACGATCGACGGCAACAGGCTGCTGGTGGCCGACGGCATCAGGCTCGATCACGAGCAGGCCTCCTCGCACAGGGTCACCGTGCGGGTGACGGACAAGCACGGGGCAACCTTTTCCAAGGACCTCGTGGTGCATGTCACCAACGAAGATCCGGAGAAGACCGCAGGCAGCGCGGCCGATGACGTGTTCTACGGCGGCGGCGGCGACGACACGCTCGGCGGCGGAGCAGGTCACGACCGCTTGTTCGGCGGTGCGGGCGCCGACCTGCTCGCCGGCGGCGACGGCGGCGACATCCTGTCGGGCGGGGCCGGCAGGGACACGCTCACCGGCGGCGCCTGGAGCCGGGCGGACCCGAACAAGGACGCGTTCCTGTTCGACGTCAAGGTGACGGCAAGCACCTACAGAAGCCACGTCGACACGGTGAAGGACGTGCAGTTCAAGTATGATTCGTTCTACTTCGAGGATTCGGCCTTCAGCAACGGGACGATCGCCCGCTACCTGGCGGGCAAGAACGCCTCGCTCGATCATGCGATCACGATCAGAAAAGGCTGGTTCGCGTTCGATCAGGCCAAGGATCGGGACGACTTCTTCATCGCCAGGAAGGTCAATGCGAAGACCTACAAGCTGCTTTTCGATGCGGACGGCGCGGGCACGAAGCAGAAGGCCCTGGAGATCGCCACCATCACCTACGACAAGAAGGTCGGAGGCGACATCTCCTACAAGGATTTCCTCTTCGTCTGACGGCGGGACGTCCGCTCAATAGGCCCGGGCGATGCAGAAATCGACCGCGTCGAGCAGGGCCTGCTTCATCGGGCCCGACGGGAAGAGCGCGAGGGCGTCGCGGGCCATGGCGCCGTAATGGCGGGCCCGCTCGACCGTGTCCTCGAGGGCGCGGTGCCGGCGCATGATGGCGATGGCCTGCTCGAGATCCGCGTCCTCGATCTCACCCCGTTCGAGCACGCGCTTCCAGAAGGCGCGCTCCTCGTCCGTCCCGCGCCGGAAGGACAGGACCACCGGCAGGGTGATCTTGCCCTCGCGGAAATCGTCGCCCACGTTCTTGCCGAGGGTCGCGGCCTTGCCGCCATAGTCCAGGGCATCGTCCACGAGCTGGAAGGCGATGCCGAGATTCATCCCGTAGGAGCGGCACGCGGCCTGCTCGGCCTTCTGGCGCCCGGCGATGACCGGCCCGACCTCGCAGGCGGCGGCGAAGAGTTCGGCCGTCTTGCCCCGAATCACGGCGAGATATTCGTCCTCGGTGGTTTCCGTGTTCTTGGCGGCGGCGAGCTGCATGACCTCGCCTTCGGCGATCACGGTCGCGGCGGCCGACAGGATGTCGAGCGCGCGCAGGGATCCCACCTCCACCATCATGCGGAAGGCCTGGCCGAGCAGGAAGTCGCCGACGAGCACGCTGGCCTCGTTGCCCCACTTGATTCGGGCCGCGATCTTGCCGCGGCGCATGTCGCTCTCGTCGACCACGTCGTCGTGGAGAAGGGTGGCGGTGTGCATGAACTCGACGGAGGCCGCGAGCTTCACGTGCCCGTCGCCCTGATAGCCGGACAGCCCGGCGGTCGCCAGCGTCAGCATGGGGCGCAGGCGCTTGCCCCCGGAAGAGATCAGGTGGTTCGCCACCTCCGGGATCATCGTGACCTCGGATCCCGTTCGCGACAGGATCATCGCATTGACCCGTTCCATGTCGGAGGCCACAAGGGACACGAGCTTCTCGATGCTCGCATTCTTCTCGGGATGCTTGTCTTCGAACGGAACGACGACGCCCACGTCTCACTACCCGGGTTGCCGGCCGGCTCGGCCGGTAGGAATATCAGTCACCGTGGCATGGCACTTTCCATGCTGCAATGCAAACGCTTACCGCAGGGGAAGGGTCTCAAGCCGATGGTCGAAATCGTCCGCACCAGCGATCTCGTTCTGGTCGGCTTCCTACAATCCCTCCTGGAGAACGCCAAGATCCCCGTTTTCGTGGCAGACATGCACATGAGCGCCCTGGAGGGCATGACCGGCGCCTTCCCGCGCCGGATTCTCGTGCCCGCCGATCATCTGGCCCAGGCCCGCCGCCTGGTGGCCGAAGCCGGGCTCGAGGGCGAGCTGCGGCATGAGTGATGTCACGGAAGATCTTCTCCTGGACGGGCGGGTCCGCCTCCTTCAGCCGCACAAGGGGCACCGGGCCGGCACCGATGCGGTGCTGCTCGCGGCCTCGGCTCCCCTGAAATCCGGCGATGTCGTGATGGACGTGGGCGCGGCGACCGGAGCGGTCGGCCTCATGGTGGCGGCCCGGCGGGAAGCCGCGCGCGTCGTCTTCGTGGAGCGCGATCCTCACCTCGCCGAATTGTGTCGGGCCAACTGCCGGACAAACGGCATCCAGGGGGAGGTGGCCGTGGCGGACCTGTTGGACCGCACCTCGCGCCAAGCGGCGGGTCTCATGCCCGAAAGCGCCGATCTCGTCCTCACCAACCCGCCGTTCCTGGAGGAGGGCGAGGCCCGGATCTCGCCCGACCGGGGCCGGGCGGCGGCTCATGCCCTTCCGACCGGGGGGCTGGACGCCTGGCTCAAGGCCAGTATCGGCCTGCTCAGGCCAAAGGGACGGTTCGTGATGATCCACCGGGCCGATCGCCTGGCGGATTGTCTGAGGATGCTGGAGAATCGGCTCGGGAGGCTGGAGCTCCGTTTCGTTCATCCCAGCGCCGAGCGGCCGGCGATTCGCCTGCTCCTGTCCGGGATCAAGGGCAGCCGCGCCCCCGTGTGCGTCCTGCCGCCCGTGATCCTGAACGGTCCCGATGGCCGCTTCACCCCGCAGGCCGAGGCCCTGCATCGGGGTGACGCGATCCTTCCATGAGAAAGGGCGCCTCTCGGCGCCCTTCCCGATCACCAGCGATAGCCCGGTCCGCGGACCGTGCGGCAGACCTCGATCGGACGGCGCACCCAGCGGTAGCCGTTCCAGACCCGGCGCGGCTCGACCCAGCACCGGCGGGCCACACGGGCGGGACGGTAAGCGCCGTAGGGACGCCCGTAATAGGGGCGCCCATAATAGGGACGGCCATAATAGGGACGGCCGTACTGCACCGTCACGGCGGGCCCTCGATAGCCGTAGCCCCCGTAATAGGGCTGCGCCTCGGCCGGCTGAACCGACACGGCCCCGAAGCCCAAGGCCGCAAAACCAAGAAGGCCGAACATCAGCTTACGCATTCATTCTCTCCTCAACTCCGCTCGGACACCGGAGTGAAACGGTGTCACGACCGGGCTGTTGTCCATGATCAAGATTTAAACGGTCTTAACTGAACGCAGCCCGACAATTTCCCTAACGGTATGTTCATCTTGGGAAGCCGGGCCGTGCACCCTAGAGCATCGGATCCGATGCTCCACTCTTGGCTGGCGCATCGTTGGGCGCGGACCCAGCGGGCCGCGCCAGCGAAAACCGGATCCACTTTTCCGCACGATGCGCTAGATAACAGTCATGGCTCAAACATCGTTCTCCTCCATGCTCCCGGCTCGTCTTCAATTCCTTCTCCCGGCCAAGTACCGTGCTTATCCCAACCCCGTCGTGCCCGTGGTGCGCCTGTCGGGGCCCATCGGGGCCGTGATGCCGCTGCGCCCCGGATTGGCCATGCAGAGCGTCGCGCCCTTGCTGGAGCGCGCCTTCTCGGTGCCGGGCGCACAGGCGGTGGCGCTGGTCATCAACTCGCCGGGCGGCTCGGCCGCCCAGTCGCACCTGATCTTCAAGCGGATTCGGGCTTTCGCCGAGGAGAAGAAGCTTCCCGTCATCGCCTTCGTGGAGGATGCGGCGGCGTCCGGCGGCTACATGATCGCCTGCGCGGCCGACGAGATCTACGCCGATCCGGCCTCCATCGTCGGGTCCATTGGGGTCGTGTCCGCGAGCTTCGGGTTCCACGAGCTGATCGAGCGCATCGGCATCGAGCGGCGGGTGCACACGGCCGGCAAGAGCAAGGCGATGCTGGATCCCTTCAGGCCCGAGAACCCCGACGACGTGGTGCGGCTGAAGGGGCTCCAGCGCCAGATCCACGACGTGTTCGTGGGCCTCGTCCGGGACCGCCGGGGCGAGAAGCTCAACGATTCCTACGACGATCTGTTCTCCGGGGCCTTCTGGGTCGGAGCGGAGGCGCTCGATCTCGGGCTCGTCGACGGCTTGGGCGACATCCGCACCATCCTGCGCCAGCGCTTCGGCGACAAGGTGCGGTTCCGCATGATCGAGCCGGCCCGCCCGCCGCTGCTGGGCCGCCTGCTCGGCCGGCGCTCCCTCGGGCAGAGCAGTCTGATCGACCCCGGCGAGATCGTCGGAGCGCTCGAGGAGCGGGCCGCCTGGGCGCGATTGGGGCTGTAGGGCCTCGACACCGCAAGGAGCGAAAGACCCCATCCCGTCGCGCGAAGGTGTCCGGAATGCCCGCCGGGACACCCCGGCGCTTGACTTGGGCGGCCCGCCATCCCAAGGGTTCGCCTGACATTCTTCAAAGCCAGACCGGACGCCGACATGACGAGCGAACCCGCGCACATGAACCCTGCGCGCTCTTTCCAGGGCCTGATCCTCACGCTCCAGCGCTACTGGGCGGAGCAGGGCTGCGTCATCCTCCAGCCCTATGACATGGAAGTCGGCGCAGGAACCTTCCACCCGGCCACAACCCTGCGCGCCCTGGGCCCCAAGCCCTGGCGGGCCGCCTATGCGCAGCCCTCCCGGCGCCCGAAGGACGGGCGCTACGGCGAGAACCCGAACCGGCTCCAGCACTATTACCAGTTCCAGGTGATCCTGAAGCCGAACCCGCCGAACCTCCAGGAGCTCTATCTCGGCTCGCTCAAGGCCATCGGCATCGACACCTCGGTCCACGACATCCGGTTCGTCGAGGACGACTGGGAAAGCCCGACCCTGGGCGCATGGGGCCTCGGCTGGGAATGCTGGTGCGACGGCATGGAGGTGTCGCAGTTCACCTATTTCCAGCAGGTGGCCGGCTTCGAGTGCTCGCCGGTGGCGGGCGAGCTGACCTATGGCCTCGAGCGCCTCGCCATGTATCTGCAGGGCGTGGAATCGATCTACGACCTCAACTTCAACGGGCTCGACGGCGACCGGAAGGTCACCTACGGAGATGTGTTTCTCCAGGCCGAGCAGGAATATTCGCGCCACAACTTCGAATATGCCGACACGGAGATGCTGTTCCGGCACTTCCGCGACGCGGAGGCTGCCTGCCGCCAGTACCTGGAAGCCGGCGAGCCGAAGCCCGGCTCCAACGACAACCGCCATCTGATGGCGTTGCCGGCCTACGACCAGTGCATCAAGGCAAGCCACGTGTTCAACCTGCTCGACGCCCGCGGAGTGATCTCCGTGACCGAGCGCCAGAGCTACATCCTGCGCGTCCGCGAGCTGGCGAAGGCCTGCGGCGCCGCATGGCTGAAGACCGAGGGCGGGGGCTTGGCGGCGTGAAACACCACCGTATTCCCTCCCCCTTGAGGGGAGGGTTAGGGTGGGGGTGCCGGCTCCGCAAGACCAAGCTCCAAGCGCCCATGTCCCGAACGACAAAACCAGGAACACGACGCTCCAGAACGCTCCGCAGACGATTGACGGATGCCGAGAGGCGTCTCTGGTGGCACCTGAAGCGTGTTCCGCTTGCCGGTACTCATTTCCGCAAGCAGGCTCCGATCGGCCCCTATGTGGCGGACTTCGTCTGCCATAGCGCCAGGTTGATCCTGGAAGTCGATGGAAGCCAGCACGGTTCAGAGAGCGGTCTGCGATCCGATGCGGCGCGCAGCGCGTGGCTGAAGATGCAAGGCTACCAGGTTCTTCGATTTTGGAACCATGACGTGATGAACCAGATCGATGTCGTGCTCGACACGATCTATGCGGCTCTCTACACCGCATCTTCGAACGGCGCTGGCGCCGACACCCCCACCCCTAACCCCTCCCCACAAGGGGGAGGGGAATAGAGCGGCGAACCAATCATGCCCGATCTCCTCCTCGAACTGTTCTCCGAAGAAATTCCCGCCCGCATGCAGCGCCGCGCGGCGGAGGATCTGAAGAAGCTCGTGACCGACGCGCTCGTGGAGCGCGGCTTCCTCTACGAGGGCGCGAAGGCCTTCGCCACGCCACGCCGGCTGGCCCTCCAGGTGGCGGGCCTGCCCGTGAAGGGGCAGGACGTGCGCGAGGAGCGCAAAGGCCCGCGCGTCGGCTCGCCCGACGCGGCGATTCAGGGCTTCTTGAAGGGTGCGGGCCTGTCCTCCATCGAGCAGGCGAAGATCGAGAGCGATCCGAAGAAGGGCGAGTTCTACGTCGCGGTCATCGAGAGGCCGGGCCGCTCGACGCCCGACGTGCTGGCCGAGATCCTGCCCGGCATCGTGAAGACCTTCCCGTGGCCGAAATCCATGCGCTGGGGCACGGCCTCGCGGGAGCCCGGTTCGCTGCGCTGGGTGCGTCCGCTCCATTCGATCATCTGCACCTTCGGGCCCGAGACCGAGGATCCGGAGGTGGTGCGCTTCGAGGTCGACGGCATCGTTTCGGGCGACGTCACGAAGGGCCACCGCTTCCTGGCGCCCGGCGAGATCCGGGTGAAGCGCTTCGACGATTACGCGCCGGCGCTGGAGCGCGCCAGGGTCGTGATCGACGCGGACCGCCGCAAGGACATGATCCTGCACGACGCGAAGGACCTCGCCTTCGCGCAGGGGCTGGAACTCGTCGAGGACGAAGGCCTGCTGGAAGAGGTCGCGGGGCTGGTGGAATGGCCCGTGGTGCTCATGGGCTCCTTCGACGAAGCCTTCCTGGACATTCCCCCGGAGGTGATCCGCACCACCATCCGGGCGAACCAGAAATGCTTCGTGCTGCGCGATTCCGGCACCGGCAGGCTCGCCAACAGGTTTCTGCTCACCTCGAACCTCATCGCGGCCGACGGCGGCAAGACCATCGTGGGCGGTAACGAGCGCGTGGTGCGCGCGCGCCTCTCCGACGCCAAGTTCTTCTGGGAGACGGACCAGAAGGTGAAGCTGGAGGACCGGCTCGAGAAGCTGAAGAGCATCGTGTTCCACGAGAAGCTCGGCACGCAATATGAGCGCGTCGAGCGCATCGCGGCGCTCGCGAGGGAACTGGCCCCCATGGTCGGCGCCGATCCCGAACTGGCGGAGCGCGGGGCGCGCCTCGCCAAGGCCGATCTCGTCACCGAGATGGTGGGCGAATTCCCCGAGCTGCAGGGCCTCATGGGCCGCTACTACGCGACGCTCCAGGGCGAGCACGACTCCGTGGCGGCCGCCGTCGAGGAGCATTACAAGCCCCTCGGGCCGTCCGACCGCGTGCCGACCGATCCGGTCTCGGTGGCCGTCGCGCTCGCCGACAAGCTCGACACCCTGGTGGGCTTCTGGGCCATCGACGAGAAGCCGACGGGATCGAAGGATCCTTATGCCCTGCGTCGCGCGGCTTTGGGCGTGATCCGGCTGGTGCTGGAGAACAATCTCAAGCTCTCTCTGACCAGTCTGCTCGCCAAGCCCTTCGCCAGAACGGCCAATGCGGCTCTCTTCGCGGATTTCCTGAAAGCGAAAGAGCTTGTCGAAGCCATCGAGCAGAGCCCGTTTGCTCCTGTCGTTGAGCATCCCTCCGTCGCGGAACTGGCGGCGATCTTCCGGCAGCGGCAGATCGTGGAAGGTGAGACGCTCGCGCGCCTCATGCATGCCCGTGCGCTCGACCTCCTCGCTTTCTTCGCCGACCGCCTGAAGGTCTATCTCCGCGACCAGGGCGCGCGTCACGATCTCATCGACGCCGTGTTCTCCCTCGAGGGCCAGGACGACCTGCTGATGATCGTCCGCCGGGTCGAGGCGCTGGGCCGCTTCCTCGACACCGAGGACGGCCGGAACCTTCTCGCCGGCTATCGCCGCGCGGCCAACATCCTGCGCATCGAGGAGAAGAAGGACGGTCGCTCCTACGGCGAGACGCCCGATCTCCAGATCGTCAACGACCAGGGTCAGATCGAGGAGAAGGCGCTCGCCGTGGTGCTCGACGGGGCCAAGCGCGAGGCGGCGTCGGCCGTGGAAGCGGAGGATTTCGAGGGGGCGATGCGAGCCCTGTCGCGCCTTCGCCAGCCCGTGGACGCCTTCTTCGACAAGGTGACGGTGAATGCGGAGGATCCGGGTCTGCGGGCCAACCGCCTGCGGCTCCTCAACGACATCCGCGAAGCGACCCGCACCGTGGCGGACTTCTCCCGCATCGAAGGCTAGCATCGGACGTGAGACGTGGGCCCAGGTTTGGGCCCGACGCTCATTCGTCGAAGATGACGCCCTCCCCACGTCATGGCCGGGCCTGTCCCGGCCATCCTGCGGCCTCACTGCCACCCTCCCCACGTCATGGCCGGGCTTGTCCCGGCCATCCCGATTGTCTGAAGCGCCTCGCCTCTCGTATCGGGATCACCGGGACGAGCCAAGTGATGACGTGGAGAAGGTGGTCAGGGCCGGCCGGTCATCACCCGCCTCTTGCCGGTCATCCCGATTGTCCGATGCTCCCACCTGAAGCGGCGCATCGTTCAGGGTGGACCGCTTTCGTGCGCACGATGCGCTGGCCTCACTGGCCGACACGGATCCGGTTCTGCGCCGGGTCCCATCCCACGGAGGGAGGGCTGCGCCAGGCGCATGGGGGATTCCTCCCGGGTTAATTCATGTTAAGGTGTGGCCCGAGGGGCACAGCCAAGGAGCCGCCTAGGCTCTAGGTAGGCGGCAACCGATCCAATTCAGAAGACCGAAGATGATTCGACGCCTCCTGATCGCCGCTCTTTTGGGCGCGCCCCTCGCTGCCTGCCAGACCGCCCAGCAGCCGGTCGCCACCATGGCCGATTCCGCCTGGTATGTCGGCATGATGCCCGACAAGCCGCACAACATCCCGCTGGTCGACCGGCGCAAGATGGATGCGAAATACGCCCGCCAGACGGTGGCGTATAGCGGCCCCGAGAAGCCGGGCTCCATCGTGGTCGATATCGACGAGCGCATGCTCTATCTCGTCCAGCCCGAGGGCCGGGCGATTCGCTACGGCGTGGGCGTCGGCAAGCAGGGCTTCTCCTGGAAGGGGATTGCGTCGGTTGGCCGCAAGGGGGTCTGGCCGGCCTGGTCGCCCACCAAGACCATGGTGGGCATCAAGCCGGAGCTGCCGCGCTACGTGGAAGCCGGTCTCGACAACCCGCTCGGCGCCCGCGCGCTCTATCTCTACCAGGACGGCCGCGACATCCTGTTCCGGATCCACGGGACCAACGAGCCCTGGAGCATCGGCGAGCAGCTCTCCTCGGGCTGCGTGCGCATGCTCAACGAGGACGTGGCCGATCTCTACGAGCGCGTCCCCGTCGGCACGACGGTCTACGTCAAGCGCAACGGACGCTACCGGGTGTGAGCTCCGGTTCATGACGGATGACGATGGCCGGGCCTGTCCCGGCCATTTTTGTTTGTTGCCATCGTGGCCGCAGCCCGAAAGGCGAGCCTCCTGAATTTTCCGGAACCGTGGCTGTTCAGCTTGCGTTTGGGCTCCACATGTTTCAAGCCAACACCTGCGCGGCAGCAGGGCGTATTCAGAGCCAGGGGATCGAGCGATGACGCAGTGGGTCTATACCTTCGGGGACGGTAAGGCCGAGGGCCAGGCGGGAATGAAGAACCTGCTCGGCGGCAAGGGGGCCAATCTGGCCGAGATGTCCAATCTGGGCCTGCCGGTCCCTCCGGGCTTCACCATCACCACCGAGGTCTGCACCTATTACTACGATCACGGCCGCGCCTACCCGGAGGAGCTGAAGGCTCAGGTCGAGAGCGCCCTGGCCACTGTCGGACGCCTCGCGGGCCGCACCTTCGGGGACGCCGAGAACCCGCTTCTGGTCTCCGTCCGCTCCGGGGCCCGGGCGTCCATGCCCGGCATGATGGACACGGTGCTCAATCTCGGCCTCAACGACGTCACCGTCGGGGCGCTCGCCCGGGGCGCGGGCGACGAGCGCTTCGCCTATGATTCCTACCGGCGCTTCATCACCATGTATTCCAACGTGGTGCTGGGCCTCGAGCACCACCATTTCGAGGAGATCCTCGACGAGTACAAGGACCGCAAGGGCTACTCGCTCGACACGGACATGACGGCGCAGGACTGGCAGGCGATCCTGCCGCGCTACAAGAGCCTCGTCGAGAAGGAGCTCGGCCGGCCCTTCCCGCAGGATCCGCAGGAACAGCTCTGGGGGGCCATCGGGGCCGTGTTCGGCTCCTGGATGAACAGCCGCGCCATCAAGTACCGCGAGCTGCACGCCATCCCGGCGAGCTGGGGCACGGCGGTGAACGTGCAGGCCATGGTGTTCGGCAACATGGGCGAGACCTCGGCCACCGGCGTCGCCTTCACGCGCAATCCCTCGACCGGCGAGAAGGAGCTCTACGGCGAGTTCCTGATCAACGCCCAGGGCGAGGACGTGGTGGCGGGCATCCGCACCCCGCAGGACATCACCGAGAAGGCCCGCATCGCGTCCGGCTCCACCAAGCCCTCGATGGAGCAGGCGATGCCCGAGGCCTATCACGAGCTGGTGCGCATCTACGGCATCCTGGAGAAGCACTACCGTGACATGCAGGACATGGAATTCACGGTAGAGACCGGCAAGCTCTGGATGCTCCAGACCCGCAACGGCAAGCGCACGGCGAAGGCCGCGCTGCGCATCGCGGTGGAACTCGCGAGCGAGGGCCTGATCACGCAGGAGGAGGCGATCACCCGCGTGGAGCCGGCGGCCCTCGACCAGCTGCTTCATCCCACCATCGACCCCAAGGCCGAGCGCAAGATCCTGGCCACGGGCCTGCCGGCTTCGCCGGGCGCCGCCTCGGGCGAGATCGTGTTCAACTCGGACGATGCGGAAGCGGCCAAGAAGGCCGGCCACAAGGTCATCCTCGTGCGCATCGAGACGAGCCCCGAGGACATCCACGGCATGCATGCGGCGGAAGGCATCCTGACCACCCGCGGCGGCATGACCTCGCACGCCGCGGTGGTCGCCCGCGGCATGGGCAAGCCCTGCGTGTCGGGCGCCGGCTCGATCCGCGTCGACTACGCGGCGCAGACGCTCACCGTCGCCGGCCAGACCCTGAAGAAGGGCGACGTGCTGACCATCGACGGCTCCAACGGCCAGGTGCTCGTGGGCCAAGTGAAGATGCTGGAGCCCGAACTGTCGGGCGAGTTCGCCACCCTGATGGGCTGGGCCGACACGGTGCGGACCATGAAGGTGCGCGCCAATGCGGAGACGCCGCTCGACGCCAAGACCGCCCGCACCTTCGGGGCGGAGGGCATCGGGCTGTGCCGCACCGAGCACATGTTCTTCGAGGGTGACCGCATCGTGGCGGTGCGCGAGATGATCCTCTCCGACGACGAGGCCGGACGCCGCGCCGCGCTCGCCAAGCTCTTGCCGATGCAGCGCAAGGACTTCGCCGAGCTGTTCTCGATCATGAGCGGCCTGCCCGTCACGATCCGCCTGCTCGATCCGCCCCTGCACGAGTTCCTGCCCCATTCGGAAGCCGAGATGGAGGAGGTGGCGAAGGCCATGAACGCCTCGGTGGACAAGCTCAAGCACCGGGCCCGCGAGCTGCACGAGTTCAACCCGATGCTGGGCTTCCGCGGCTGCCGCCTGGCGGTGGCATATCCGGAGATCGCCGAGATGCAGGCGCGCGCCATCTTCGAGGCGGCGGTGGACGCCGGCAAGCAGACCGGCCAGCCGGTCGTGCCGGAGGTCATGGTGCCGCTCGTCATGACGAAGGCGGAGCTCGACCTCGTGAAGGAGCGCATCGTCGCCATGGCGGAGGCGGTGGCCAAGGAAAGAGGCGTCGCGGTCGCGTATCAGGTCGGCACGATGATCGAGCTGCCGCGGGCGGCGCTGCGCGCCGGCGAGATCGCGGAATCGGCCGAGTTCTTCTCCTTCGGCACCAACGATCTCACGCAGACGACGCTCGGCATCTCGCGGGACGACGCGGCCTCGTTCCTGGGTCCCTATACGCAGAAGGGCCTGCTGCCGGCCGATCCCTTCGTCACGATCGATCAGGACGGCGTGGGCGAGCTGGTGAAGCTCGCGGCCGAGCGCGGCAAGGAAACGCGCAAGGGCATCAAGCTCGGAATCTGCGGCGAGCACGGCGGCGATCCGGCGTCGATCCACTTCTGCCAGTCGGTCGGGCTCGACTACGTGTCCTGCTCTCCTTATCGCGTGCCGATCGCCCGCTTGGCGGCCGCGCAGGCGGCGCTGGGGAACAAGGCGGCGAGCCAGGCCTGAATGGCTCTGTCCCGTTCCCGCCTTCTCTACATCGGGGCGGTGCTGGCATCCGGCATCGCCATCGGGCTCCTGATGCTGCAGCGGCCTGCTTGGCAGCAGGCCGCCGTTCCTCCGGCGGCCTGGCCCTTCGCCGTCTCGCTGATCCTGGATCTCGTCGTCGGACAGCTGGCCGCCCAGGGCAGAGCCGAACCCCTGACCATGGGGGATCGATTCGTTGCGGTGATCGGCGCTGGCCTGATCGTGACCGCGATGGTAGCCTTGGGATAACGATCGCGGGCAGGGGGCGGGGATGGCGCGGCACGAGGGTTCATGCCATTGCGGCAAGGTCGCGTACGTGGTCGAGACGGATCTGCAGCAGGTCCTCGCGTGCAATTGCTCCCATTGCAGCCGGAAAGGCTATCTCCTGACCTTCGTGCCCCGGGAGGCCATGACGCTCCTGCGCGGAGAGGAAAGCCTGTCCACCTACACCTTCAACACCCACAGGATCCGGCATCGCTTCTGTGCGGAATGCGGCTGCGCCCCCTTCGGCGAAGGGCAGAAGCCGACCGGAGAGGCCACGGTGGCGATCAACGTCCGCTGCCTCGAAGGCGTGGACCTGTCCGGGCTCGTCCCCATCCCGGTCGACGGCCGGAGCTTCTGAGTTCGAGCCGCCCTGGCTCCGGATCGCGCCTGCCTCAGGGGCAATTGAACTGAAACGAAATATTGTTTAAATTGCTCCTTCTCGCCAGGGCGGGCAGCTCTATGTGATCAGAACAGAAGGGGTGGTGTCGGCTGGACAATCGGCGCTCCCCGTCCGAAAGCTCAGGATGCCGGAGAGTGTGAGCGTTACGACGGAGGACGTCATTCGTGACGTGCGCGGCGCCCATGCCGCAGCCAAGGACTGCGCGGCGTCGGATGGCGCAACGTCGCAGCTTCTCGCCATCCTCCAGCAGGGACCCGGATTCTTCTGCTTCCTGCGTCACGCGGACGATGTCATCACGCTGACCAACAATGCCTTCCGGCAGCTTGTCGGAGGCCGCGATATTGCCGATTGCGCCCTCGACGCAACACCGCTGGTCCGCTGGCCAGGCTTCAGGGAGCGTCTCGACGAGGCCCGCGCCGGCCTTGCGTCCCCGGACCCTCTTCGGGTGGCGGTCCTCTCGCAGACGAATGCCGGGAGCGCGGCGCAGGAGCGGTTCGTCGAGTTCTCCTTCCAGCCCGTCTGGGCCGGGGGCAGGGCGCTTCTGGGAGTGGCCGTGCACGGTCACGACGTGACCGCGCATGTCAGGGAGGTGCGGGAACTCAGCGCCAGCAACGCGCGGTCGGAGGCGGTTCTCGACGTGCTCGGCGACGGATTCGTCGTGTTCGACGAGGAATTCCGGGTCGTGAAGCTGAACCCCGCCGCGCTCAAATACGACGGGCGCCGGGCGGAGGAGATCATCGGAAAGATCCAATGGGAGGCGTGGCCCACATTGGCAGGCTCCGCCTTGGAGATCGCCTATCGTCGGTGCCTCGCGGAACAGGTGCAGATCTCGTTCGAGCGCCGCTATCTCGGCTTCGGCAAGGACCGGTGGCTGGAACTGCGCGTCTGCCCGGTTCCCGGCGGCATCGTCAGCTTCTATCGGGACATCACTGAACGGAAGGCCTCGGAGGAGGCCCTGCGCGCCAGCGAGGAGCGGTTCAGGGCTCTCGTCGAGGCGGTTCCCCATCAGGTGTGGGAGGCGGGACCGGACGGATCGGTCGAGTGGTCGAACGGTCGCTTCCCCGAATATCTCGGGATCACCCTCGACGACCTCGCGAACGGCGCCTGGGAGCGCATCGTCCATCCGGAGGACTATCCCATCGTCGCCCGGGCCTGGCGGCGGGCCCTGCAGGACGGGACGATCTTCGAAGGGGAGATCAGGCTGAAGCGGGCCCGCGACGGGACCTACCGCTGGTTCGTGTCGAAGGCCGTTCCCGTGCGGGACACCGACGGGGTCGTCATCCGGTGGATCGGCACGAACACCGACATCCATGATCAGAAGACGGCCGCGGAGGAACTCGTTCATCTGAACGCCAGACTGGAGAGACGGGTCGAGGAGAGCACGCGGGACCGGGATCGTCTCTGGCATCTGTCGACCGACCTCATGCTCGTGGCCGACTTCAACGGAGCGATCGTCGCGGCCAATCCGGCCTGGGGCCGCATGCTCGACTGGAGGAACGGCGATCTCGTTCAGGCATCCCTGCTCGACTTCATCCATCCCGAGGATCGGAGCGAAGCGCACGTGGCCGTCGGGCGGCTCGCCGGGACCGTGACCACCTGCAGCGTCCAGAGCAGGCTGCGCCACCGGGACGGGTCCTACCGCTGGATCGCCTGGACGGCCGTGTCGGACGAGCATTTCATCCACGCGGTCGGGCGGGACATCACGGCCGAGGAGCAGGCCGCCCGGGCGCTGAAACAGGCCGAGGAGGCGCTGCGGCAGTCGCAGAAGATGGAGGCGGTCGGTCAGCTGACCGGCGGCATCGCCCACGACTTCAACAATCTTCTGACCGGCGTGATCGGCAGCCTCGATCTCATCCGAACCCGCATCGCGCAGGGACGGGCAGGCGATATCGAACGCTATGTCGACGCCGCCATGTCTTCGGCGAACCGGGCGGCCGCGCTCACGCACCGCCTTCTCGCCTTCTCCAGACGCCAGCCCCTCGATCCGAAGCCCGTCGATGCGAACGCTCTCGTGGCCTCGATGGAGGAGCTGTTCCGGCGCACGGTCCGCGAGACGATCGACGTCGAGCTGCGGGCCCGCCGAGATCTCTGGCTCACGCTCTGCGATCCCAACCAGCTGGAAAGTGCTCTTCTCAACCTGGTCATCAACGCCCGAGACGCCATGCCGGACGGAGGGTCCATCGCCATCGGGACGGACAATGTGGAACTGGACGACGCCTACGCGACCACCCAGCAGGACGTCAAACCCGGCCCCTATGTCGCCTTGTCGGTCTCCGACACCGGGTCCGGCATGTCCGACGATGTGCTCGCGCGGGTCTTCGAGCCCTTTTTCACCACGAAACCGATCGGGCAGGGCACCGGCCTCGGCCTCTCGATGGTCTACGGCTTCGTCAGGCAATCCGGCGGCCATGTCAGGATCGCCTCGGCCATCGGCCAGGGCACCGTCGTGACGATTTTCCTGCCGCGATATCTTGGCGACGCGGAGCCTCAGGACCCCTCCGCCACGGCCGTGCTGGGGGCGCGCGCCAAGGCTCATGAAACCGTGCTCGTGGTCGAGGACGAGACGGTCGTGCGCGGGCTCATCGTGGAGATGCTCAAGGAGCAGGGGTATCGCGTTCTGGAGGCCGAAGACGGGCCGAAAGGACTGGCGGTTCTGCAAACCGGACAGCCGATCGATCTGCTTCTGACCGATGTGGGGCTGCCCGGTCTGAACGGGCGGCAGCTGGCTGATGCCTTCCGCGCGGAGCGGCCGGATCTGAGGGTCCTCTTCATGACGGGCTACGTGGAGAGCAGCCTTCTCTCGGCGGGCTTCCTGGGACCCGGCATGGAAGTCATCGCCAAGCCCTTCACCCTCGACGCCCTCGCGGCCAGGATCGAGGCCATCATCCACGGTTCCTAGCGCATCGTTTGGGATCGCCCCCTTGCCCGTCATCACCGGGCTCGTCCCGGTGATCTCGATCGGAAAGGCGCGGCGCTTCTCCGTATCGGGATGGCCGGAACAGGCCCGGCCATGACGTGGGTGGGTGTCCTCACCGGGCTCGTGCCGGTGAGGACGTGGGAGGGACATGGCGGCCCGGTCAGGTCGCGATCGTCTCCGACCGGCGCAGGCCGACGAACTGGAACTCCGCGTACATCAGCACCACGAGGGCCTGGGCGATCACGAAGGCATAGCCCGCGCTGGTCGGCGCCACCCAACCGCTCACGAGAAGGAGCACGCTGTCGACGACCCAGAGGGCATTGCCGAGGACCACCGCCCAGGCGACGGGCTTCTGGATCTCCTCGCGCAGGCCCAGCCAGCCGATGAAGGCCGCATAAGGCAGGAGAACCAGGCCCACGACGCGCAGGAGCATCTCCGGCAGGCCGAAGGCGCCGCTCAAGACGCCGGCGCCGATGAGCATCATCAGGCCGAAGGCTCCGCTGGTGGTGGCGTCGGCGACGAGCGCCTGGCGAAGAAGCGGGGAGGATTGGATCGTCATCATGGCTGTCTCCTTGCGATGGGCCGGTTGAACACCTCAACCTGACCGCAAGGATCCCGGAAGCCGTGAGCACAGTCGATTACCTCCGAGGTCATGGAAGATCGGCTTGGCTCACGCTAGTGCACCGTGCGAAAAAGTGGACCCGGTTTTTCGCGTCGAACGGTGCGCCAGCCAAGAGTGGAGCATCGGATCAATCCCAAAAGTGAGTCCACTTTTGGGTCCGATGCTCTAGGGTCTCATCATGACGAGAGCGAGCATCGAACCCGTGAACACCGACCGACATGTGGGCGATTACCTGCGCGAGTGGCGCCAGCGCCGGCGCCTCAGCCAGATGGATCTCGCGCTCGACGCGGAGATCTCCACCCGGCATCTGAGCTTCCTCGAAACCGGGCGATCGCAGCCCAGCCGCGAGATGGTGCTGCTGCTGGCGGAGAAGCTCGACATGCCCCTGCGCGAGCGCAACATCATGCTGGTGTCGGCGGGTTTCGCGCCGGTCTATTCGCAGCGCTCCCTCGATGATCCGGCCCTCGCCAGCATGCGTCAGGCGGTTGACCTCGTGCTCAAGGGGCACGATCCCTATCCCGCTCTGGCGGTGGACCGGCACTGGTCGCTCGTGTCCGCGAACGACGCGCTCGTATCCCTGATCGGCGACGTCGATCCGGCGCTGATGAAGCCGCCCGTCAACGTGCTGCGCCTGAGCATCCATCCCGCAGGGCTTGCGCGGCGCATCGTGAACTTCACCGAATGGCGCAACCATCTCGTCCACAGGCTGCATCACCAGGTGGATACGACCGGCGATGCGGTTCTGGCCGCTTTGATCGAGGAGCTGCGGTCCTATCCTACACCCGACGCGGCGCGGGCGCAGAAGGCGAACCATGATTATGCCGGCATCGTCGTGCCGCTCCAGATCCAGTCGGGGGAGGGCCTGCTCACCCTGTTCAGCACCACCACGATCTTCGGGACTCCCGTCGACGTCACCCTGTCGGAGCTCGCCATCGAGGCCTTCTTCCCGGCCGATCCCGAGACCGGATCCGCCCTGCGGCGCCTGGCCGAGAGGCGTCAGGCTGACGCAGCGTCACCGAGATGACCGGAGCCCCGCCTTAACCACCCATCAACCTTAACCCGCGATAACTTTACGACATCGGAGCCCTCCTGCTGGATGCTCCGGAATGTTCATGAGTTTTTGCAGGGTGTTGCGCGTGCGTCTTCCGTATCGTCGATCTCGGGTGAAATGGATCTGCGCCACCACGGCTCCCTGGGCGCTGGCCACCGGATTGCTGATCTCGTTCACCGCATCGGCCAGCAACGATCTCCATTCCGGCGTGAGCTTCACGCCGCGCAGCGCCACCGCCCGTCTCGTCGACACCGCGCTCATCCCGCCCACCGGCGCCTCGATCGGCGACGGAAAGCTCGGGATCGAGCGCGATGTCCTCCGGACCCTCCCGCGCTACGACCTGCCGGACGAGGCTGCCGATTCCGCGCCCCTCAAGGCCGACAGGAAGGCCGATGCGGGTCCCGACGCCATCGTGGACCGCTCCCTGAAAGGCAATCCCCTGGTGGCGCCGCACGCCACCCTGTCCCGGCGCGCCAGGCAGCTGCGCTCGACCCTCGATCAGATGGGCAGCACGCGGCTGCTCTACAGCCGCGACGAGCGGCTTCTGCCGCCGACCGTCCTCATGGAGGGCCAGCTCGAGGCGCCGGAGACCGAGCAGGCCTTCGAGCCCTGGGAAGCGCCCGAATACACCACGACGCGCCAAGCCACCTCCGTCCAGTCCCCGGCCGCGGCGGCCGCGGGCTCGACCGGGGCCGCGGCGAGCCCCACCACTCCCATGGTGAAGCGCGCGACCGCCCTGTCGTCGACGACCCCGGCCCCGGTCGAGGCGACGCCCATCGAAATCGCGGCCGCCCCCGTGTCCCTGCAATCCCCGCGCCTCGACCGCGGCGGCTATGGGGACCTGTCCATCCTGCCCAAGAGCGACGATCCCGACCGTCCCCGCTATGCCGACCTGATCGATCCGGACAACCTGAGCAAGGAGCAGCGCTGCCTCGCCGAGGCGGTCTATTTCGAGGCGCGCAGCGAGCCCGTCGAAGGGCAGGCGGCGGTGGCCCAGGTGGTTCTCAACCGGGTGAAGAGCGGGCTCTACCCGTCCAGCATCTGCGGCGTGGTCTATCAGAACCGGCATCGCCATCTCGCCTGCCAGTTCACCTTCGCCTGCGAGGGCAAGGCCCTGCGCATCCGCGACACCGAGTCCTGGGAGCGCGCCAAGAGCGTCGCGAGCGCCGTGCTCGAGGGCAAGACCTATCTCGCGGACGTGGGCGGCGCGACCCATTACCACGCCGATTACGTCCGGCCCTATTGGGCGCGCCGCCTGAAGAAGATGGATGTGATCGGACGCCACATTTTCTACAAGCTCAAGCCCGGCCAGACTTGAGGTATGCTTCACGCCCGTGCGCTTCGGCACTTCGAATCGTGTAACAGAGTACTATCGAGGTGGACGCGCGTCGCTGGAGGGTGAGGAAGCCGTGGCAACCATTCGAAATTCCGTTCCGGGGACGGGCTACGGCAACGCCTATGTCGATGCCCTGGTGTGGGGCGGAACGGCCTGGAACACCGCGACCGGGTCCATCAAGGTCTGGTTCGGTCAAAGCGGCGATGTCGCGGCGGCGAGCGCCGTCCACGGCCCGAGCGACATCCTGACGAGCGGTCTGTCGGTCAGGACCTGGACCAAGGCCGAGAAGGCCGTCTTCGACTATGCGATCCAGGTGTATGAAAGCGTCTGCGGGTTGAAATTTGACCTCGCCGGTTCCGCCGCCGAGGCCAATATCGTCTGGTGGAAGATGCCGCTGGACGGCAGCACGCTCGGATTGCACGAGGTGCCTGACATGGGGCAGATCTGGGGCTACTTCGACCCGACGATGCCCTCATGGAGCTGGATGAATTTCGGCGGTGACGGCCTCAACACCGTCTTGCACGAATTCGGTCACGGCATGGGCTTGGCCCATCCGCATGACGGCGGAACGGGCGCGGATGCGACGACATTTCCGGGCGTGAGGGATTCCGGAGCCCTCGGGCCGAACGGCCTGAACCAGGCCATCTGGACGGTCATGTCCTACAACCCCGGTTGGGCTCAGGCCGGGTCCGACCTGTCCTACGGCAATCAGGCGGGGCTCGGCGCCTTCGACATCGCGGCCTTGCAGGCGCTCTACGGAAAGAACATGGACGGGAGCCAGGGGAGCAACGTCTACGCGCTGCCGACCCTGAGCCCGACCGTCGACGAGCAGGGGTGGTCCTGTCTCTGGGATGCCGGCGGACGGGACACGATCACCGCCACCCGGGCATCCGATGGTGTCACCATCGATCTTCGCCCCGCAACCCTCGAGCCGGGAGATCCCCATGCGGGCGGCTTCGTCTCCCGGGAGAAGGGCGTTGCCGGCGGCTACACGATCGCCAACGGCGTCACGATCGAGAATGCCACCGGCGGACGCTTCGCCGACAGGCTTCAGGGCAACAGTGCCGGAAACCTGCTGCGCGGCCGCGACGGCGCCGACACCCTGGTCGGCGGCGGCGGCGACGACACCCTTTACGGCGGCGCAGGCAGCGACAGGCTCTCCGGCGGCGAAGGCCAGGACGTCTTCGTGTTCGACACCCGAGCCAGCCAGGACCAGAGCGTCGACCGGATCGACGGCTTCGACGCCGACTACGATACGATCCGGCTCGACAACAAGGTCTTCACCGCGCTGGGCTCCGGAAGCGCGTCCAAGCCCAAGGCCTTCAAGGCCGACATGTTCATTCGCGCCAAGAAGGCGCAGGATCACGAGGATCGTGTGATCTACGACACGAAGTCCGGCGCGCTCTCATACGATGCCGACGGTTCGGGTGCCGGCGCCCCGGTGAAGTTCGCCACTCTCGGAAAGCATCTGAAGCTCACCTATCACGACTTCTTCGTGATCTAAAGCATCGGACGTGAAAAGTGGACTTGCCCTTTTGGGATCCATCCGATGCTTTCGTCTTGAATGAGAGCATCGCGCGGACGAAAGCGGGCCACGTGGGCGGCCCTCTTTCGTCCGCACTCGACGATGCACCAGCCCGGAGTGCAGCATCGGGAGGAAATCGGAGCCGAATACCCGCCGGTATTCATCACAGAGCCTCATACCAAAGCCTACAAACTTTCAATGTTGCCGGTGGACGACTTGGGCTAGTCTGCGCACCCCTGCCTTCCTTCAAAGGGCCGTGAGCATGTCAGCTTCCCCCGCTCGATCCCGCGTCTCGCCGGAAATCATCGTCGTCGCCGGCTGCCTGATCGCCCTGATCACCTTCGGCCCGCGGGCGTCCTCCGGCCTGTTCCAGCTGCCCATGATCACGGAATACGGCTGGGGGCGGGACACGTTCGGCTTCGCCATCGCGATCCAGAACCTGCTCTGGGGTCTGGGCCAGCCCTTCGCGGGCGCCGTGGCGGACCGGTTCGGAGCCTTCCGGGTGCTCTGCGCCGGCGCGCTCCTCTACGCGCTCGGCCTCGTCGCCATGGCCTATGCCACCACGCCCGGCATGCTGCATCTCGGGGCCGGCGTGCTCATCGGCTTCGGCCTGTCCGGCTGCTCGTTCAACCTGGTGCTCGGCGCGTTCGGCAAGCTTCTGCCGGAGCAATGGCGTCCCATGGCCTTCGGGGCCGGAACGGCCGCCGGCTCGTTCGGCCAGTTCCTGTTCCCGCCCATCGGGAATGTGCTGATCGATTCCCTGGGCTGGCATCAGGCGCTGCTCGTCTTCGCCGCGAGCGTGCTTCTCGTCATGCCGCTCGCCGTCGCGCTCGCCACGCGGCCGACGGGCGATTCCGCCCAGAGCGGGGCGGCCGTTCCGAACCAATCGATCAAGCAGGCCCTGACGGAGGCGTTCCGGCACCGCTCCTACGTGCTGCTGGTGCTCGGCTTCTTCACCTGCGGGTTCCAACTCGCCTTCATCACGGTCCACCTGCCGGCCTATCTCAAGGATGCGGGCCTCTCGGCGGCGGTCGGCGGATGGACCCTCGCGGTCATCGGCCTGGCCAATGCGGTCGGCTCCCTCGGCTCGGGCTGGCTGTCCACCCGCATGTCGAAGCGCTGGCTGCTCGCCTGGATCTATCTCGGCCGCTCCGTGGCGATCGCCGCCTTCATCCTGGTTCCGGCCACGCCCACGACGTCGATCCTGTTCGGCATCTCCATCGGGCTCCTCTGGCTCTCCACCGTGCCGCCCACCTCGTCCCTGGTCATGCTGATGTTCGGCACCCGCTACATGGCCATGCTCTACGGCTTCGCGTTCTTCTCGCACCAGGTCGGCGGCTTCCTCGGGGTGTGGCTCGGCGGGCTCCTCTACGAGATCAACGGCAATTACAGCGCCGTGTGGTGGCTGTCGGTTCTGCTCGGCCTCGCGTCCGCGCTGATCAACCTGCCGATCAAGGAGCAGCCGGTCGCGCGCGGGCCCGTCCTGCAGCCGGCGGAGTAAGGAAGCCGACCTCTGCTGCGAAGGGCTAAGGCCATTGCCCTTGCCCTGATCCTTTGGTGCGCCAAAAGATGGACGCGGGAGGATTCGGCATGAGCACGTTCAGGGCCGTCGTCATCGACAAGAATGAATCAGGTCAGAGTGTCGGGGTCCGCAGCTTCGACGAGGCGGACCTCATGGACGGCGACGTGACCGTGCGCGTCTCGCACTCGACACTGAACTACAAGGATGGCCTTGCGATCACCGGCAAGGCCCCGGTGGTGCGCCGCTTTCCCATGATTCCCGGCGTCGATCTCGCGGGCGTCGTGGAGGCTTCCTCGAATCCCGCGTTCAAGCCCGGCGACGCGGTCGTGCTCAACGGCTGGGGCCTGGGCGAGACCCATCTCGGCGCCTACGCGGAGAAGGTGCGGGTCAAGGGCGACTGGCTGATCCCGCTGCCGCAGGCCCTGTCCGCAGAGCAGGCCATGGCGGTCGGCACGGCCGGCTATACGGCGATGCTGTGCCTGATGGCCCTGGAACGGCATGGGCTGCGTCCGGAGCGCGGTCCTGCCATCGTGACCGGCGCCGTCGGCGGGGTCGGCTCCGTCGCCGTGGCGCTCCTCGCCAGGGCCGGATGGCATGTGATCGCCTCGACCGGCCGACCGGAAGAAGCCGATTACCTGAAAAGCCTCGGCGCGGCCGAGATCCTCGACCGGAGCGAACTCGCGGGCCCCGGCCGGCCGCTCGCCAAGGAACGCTGGGCGGCCGGAATCGACACGGTCGGCTCCACGACCCTCGCCAACCTCCTGTCCATGACGAAATATGGCGGCGCGATCGCCGCCTGCGGGCTCGCGGGCGGGATGGATCTGCCGGCGACCGTCGCGCCCTTCATCCTGCGCAACGTGGCGCTCCTCGGCGTCGATTCGGTGATGGCCCCGAAAGCCTTGCGCATGGAGGCCTGGAGCCGGATCGCCCGGGAGCTCGACCACGGCAAGCTCGCCGCCATGACCACGGTGATCCCGCTCGACCGGGTGCTGGAGGCGGGCCGCGCAATCGTCGAAGGCCGGATCAAGGGACGCGTCGTGGTGGAAATCGCCTAGCGCATCGGACGGCCACGACGCGTGGAGGGTAGCAGGACCGGACCACACACACACCACGTCATCACCGGCCTTGTGCCGGTGATCCCGATTGTCTGAGGCGCGGTGCTTCTCCGTATCGGGATGGCCGGCACAAGGCCGGCCATGACATGGGGAGGGCGGCAGGAAGGGCGGAGGGTGCCATGACGTGTGGAGGGTGTCATCACTAGGTCACACACCCTCCACGTCATCACCGGGCTCGTCCCGGTGATCCCGATTGCCGGGAACGCCGCGCCTCACCGGATCGGGATGGCCGGCACAAGGCCGGCCATGACGTGGGAGGGTGGTGTCACCGGCCCGTTTCACCTCTACCCGTCATCACCGGGCTTGTCCCGGTGATCCCGATCGTCTGAAGCGCTGAGCCCGAAGCAATCGGGATGGCCGGCGAGAGGCGGGTGATGACCGGCTGGCCATGATGGGGGAGCGTTTCGACTCGATCCGGGAGTGGCGCGGGCCTGACACATCGAACGCAAAAGTGGGAACCGGTTTTGCGTGAAAAGATGCTTCAGGCGACGGGCGCGGGCGCCGAAGCCCTCCTCCCGGCGCCCTCGATCCATTTCTTCTGCTTGGCGATCTCGGCGGCCATGAAGTCCATGAAGGCGCGCACGCGCGCCGATTGGCGCAGGTCCGGGTGGGTCAGGAGCCACAGCCCCGCGGCGAAATCCGGATTGATGTCGGAGAGCCGGACGAGATCCGGGTTCGAGTCCGCGATGAAACAGGGCAGGGGGCCGATGCCGGTTCCGGCCTGCACGGACTCGGCGAGGCCGAGGACCGTGTTGACCTTGTAGACGATGTTTTCCGGAGACACGTGCTCGCGCACGAAGCGGGCGGCTTTCAGGGCCGCCAGGTTGTCGCCCAGGGCCACCCAGTGCCGGTCGAACAGGTCGGTCAGGCTGACGTCGTCGGGACCGCGGACATCGGGAAAATCCTCCACCCGTCCGTAGACCGCCCAGGCGATCGTCGCCACCCGGCGCCCGACGAGGGTCTCCGGCGGATCGTCCGTGGCGCGGATCGCCACGTCGGCGTCGCGCTTCGACAGGTTGAGCGCCTGGTTGGCGAGCACCACGTCGAGCCGCATCTCGGGGCAGGCGGTGATGAAGCGGGAGAAGATCGGCGTCAGGAGGTGGACGAGCAGGGTGTCGTTGGTGGTGACCCGCAGCTCTCCGGTGGGCGCCACGGCCTGTCCGGCGAGCTTGCGCGTGAACGCGGTGACGTTCTCGTCCATCTGCTCGGCGAGCGCCGACATCTCCTCCCCGGCCGGGGTGAGGACATAACCGGTCCGATGGCGCTCGAAGAGCTTGACGCCCAGATTGTCTTCCATCTGGCCGAGCCTGCGGAAAACCGTCGAATGGTTGACCCCGAGTCGCTCGGCGGCGCCGGCCAGGCCGTTGGCCTCGGCGATGATCTTCACGAGCCTGAAATCGTCCCAGTCGAGATGCTGCTGCTTGGTCATCGGTTTTGCATCCGCGCAAGAGAGACCCTGCAAATCTAACACTGGTTTTGCAGTAGGGAAAGCTTATCCTCCATCACGTCAAACACCAGCAGGCGACGTTCTTCCGGTCCGATCCTATGCGCGGCCGGAAGCGAGCCGTCCTGCGTCTCATTTCAACCGATCGGAGTTCACATGACCAAGGTTCTGGTTCTGTATTATTCGTCCTGGGGTCACATCGAGCAGATGGCCTATGCCGCCGCCGAAGGCGCCCGCGAGACCGGGGCCGAGGTCGTGGTGAAGCGCGTGCCGGAGCTCGTTCCGGCCGAGGTGGCTCAGGCCGCCCACTACAAGACCGACCAGAAGGCCCCCGTGGCCACCGTCGAGGAGCTGCCGGACTACGACGCCATCATCATCGGCACGCCGACCCGTTACGGCACCATGACGGCGCAGATGAAGAACTTCCTCGATCAGACCGGCGGCCTGTGGGCCCAGGGCAAGCTGATCGGCAAGGTCGGTTCGGTCTTCACCTCCACGGCGACCCAGCACGGCGGCCAGGAAGCCACCATCCTGACCACCCTGCCGGTGCTCCTGCACCACGGCATGGTGGTGGTCGGCCTGCCTTATTCGTTCCAGGGCCAGATGGGCGTCGACCAGATCCGCGGCGGCTCGCCCTACGGCGCCTCCACCATCGCGGCCGGCGACGGCTCGCGCCAGCCGAGCGAAATCGACCTCGACGGCGCCCGCTTCCAGGGCCGTCACGTGGCCCAGATCGCCGCAAAGCTCGCCGCGAAGTAGCTCACCCGTCCTGTCGGGGCCGGCCTTGTGCCGGCCCTCGCGGTGCGGCTCGGGGCGCCTCACCGGTCCGCGGCGGCGCGCCTCAGGCGGTCGTTGATGGCTTCGCCCAGGCCGGCGTCCGGAACCGGGCTCACGGCGATCGTCGCGGCCCCGGACGCATCGAGCCGGCGGAGATAGGAGAACAGATGGGCGGCGGCCTCCACGAGGTCGCCGTTTTCGCTGAGGTTCAGGGCGGCGTGGGCCGCTTCCACGCCGTGAGGTGTCCCGGGGCCGAACAGCAGCGCGGCCTCGCCCGGCAGAAAGCTCGCCGCGTTCAGGCGCACCTGCGCCCGCGGCGCGTAATGGGACGCGAGCATCCCCGGCGCGAGCGGGCTTGAGCCCGCCTCCGGCCCGCCTTCGAGCGGTCGGCCGATCAGGTCCTCGATGGCCTCGCGCGGGATCCCTCCGGGCCGGAGCAGGCGCGCCGCCCCGCCCAGGCACGACACGATGGTCGATTCGACACCGACCCGCGCCGCTCCCCCGTCCAGCACCGCATCGATGCGTCCGTCGAGATCCCCCAGAACGTGGTCCGCATCGGTCGGGCTCACGCGGCCCGAGCGGTTCGCCGAAGGGGCGGCGACCGGCCGGCCGGTCCGTTCCAGGAGTGCATGGGCGAGGGGATGGGCCGGAACCCGCAACCCGACGCTGTCGAGCCCCGCGCGGGCGAGATCGGACACGGTGCAGGTCGGCGCCACCGGCACCACCAGGGTCAGGGGCCCGGGCCAGAAGGCCTCCGCCAGCCGCGTCGCTGTCCCATCGAAGACCCCTTGGCGCCTGGCCGAGTCGAAGCTGTCCAGATGGGAGATCAGCGGGTTGAAGCTCGGACGCTCCTTGGCCGCGTAGATGCCCGCGACCGCCTCCGCGTCCGTCGCATCCGCGCCCAGGCCGTAGACCGTCTCCGTCGGAAAGGCCACGAGCCCGCCGCGCCGCAGGAGGGCGGCGGCTTCGGCAAGGCCCGCCGCATCGGCGGCCAGACGCTCCGTTTGGCGCATTGACCCGTGATCGTTCACGTCTAAACTATCCTTTGCCCGTGGGGCCTGTGCCTTGCGGCATTTGCCCTTGCCGGGCGGGTTTAATGGCGCGAGAACTCGCGTCAACATGAAAAGCCCACGGATTGAGAGGAACCGTTGATGACCTACCGCGCGCCTGTCCCGGACATCGTCTTTACCATGCGGCACGTGGCGGGCCTCGACCGGGCCGTGGCCGACGGCCTCTATGGCGACCTGTCGGCCGATCTGGCCGAGACCGTCCTCGAGGAGGCGGGCCGCTTCGCCAACGACGTGATCGCCCCGCTCAACCGCGAGGGCGATCGGGTCGGCGCGACCTTCAAGGACGGCCAGGTGACCACGGCGCCCGGCTGGAAGCAGGCCTACCGGGCCTGGACGGACGCCGGGTGGAACGCGCTGCCGGGTCCGGTGGATTATGGCGGGCAGGGCCTGCCGACGCTCCTCAACTCGGCCTGCGTGGAGATGTGGAACGCCGCCTCCATGGCCTTCGGCATCGGGCCCGTGCTCACCATGGGGGCCATCGAGGCGCTCGTCTCCCACGCGTCGGACGACCTGAAGGGCCGGTATCTCGAGAAGCTGGTCTCGGGCGAGTGGACCGCGACCATGAACCTGACCGAGCCGCAGGCGGGCTCGGACCTCGCGGCCCTGCGCTCGCGCGCCGAGCCCGCGGGCGACGGCACCTATCGCGTCACCGGCCAGAAGATCTTCATCACCTACGGCGAGCACGACCTCACCGACAACATCGTCCACCTCGTGCTCGCGCGCCTGCCCGATGCGCCGGCCGGGACGCGCGGCATCTCGCTCTTCCTGGTGCCGAAATTCCTGCCCGACGGCACGCGCAACGACGTGCGCTGCCATTCCATCGAGCACAAGCTCGGCATCCATGCCTCGCCCACCTGCACGATGATCTTCGGCGACCATGGCGGCGCCGTCGGATGGCTCGTCGGCGAAGAGAATCGCGGTCTCGCCTGCATGTTCACGATGATGAACAACGCCCGCCTGGCGGTGGGGCTCCAGGGCGTGGCGATCGCCGAGCGCGCCTACCAGCAGGCCCTGTCCTACGCCAACGAGCGCCGGCAGGGCCGGGCCATCGGGGCCGCGGAGGGCATGAGCCCGATCGCCGTGCATCCGGACGTGCAGCGCAACCTGCTCACCATGAAGGCGCTGACCGCGGCGGCGCGCGCCATCTGCTACATGACCGCGGAGGCCATCGACCGGGCCCATCTCGAACAGGATCCCGGGCGCCGGAAGCGAGCCAACGAGCGCGCCTCCCTGCTCACCCCGGTGGCCAAGGCCTTCTCGACCGATATCGGCGCCGAGGTGGCGTCGCTCGGCGTGCAGGTCCACGGCGGCATGGGCTTCATCGAGGAGACCGGCGCCGCCCAGCATTTCCGCGACGCGCGCATCGCGCCGATCTACGAGGGCACCAACGGCATCCAGGCCATCGATCTGGTCACCCGCAAGCTGCCGCTGTCGGGCGGCGAGACCGTGCGGGCGCAGATCGCCGCCATGCGCGCCACCGTGGCGCGGCTCCTGAAGGAAGGCACGCCGGCCTTCGGGGCGACCGCGCCGCGCCTGCGCGACGCCGTCGAGAGCCTCGACCGAGCCACGGGCTATCTCCTGAAGGCCGTCTCCTCCAACGCCCAGGGCGAGGCGCTGGCGGGCGCGACCCCTTACCTGCGCCTCTTCGCGCTGGCCCAGGGCGGCGCGGCGCTCGCCGAACTGGCGCTCGCCGCCCAGGCGCAGGCCTCCGCGGGCGACGGCGATCCGGCCCATGCCGGCCGCATCGCGCTCTGCCGCTTCTTCGCCGAGAACATCGCCGTCGGGGCGAAAGGCCTGGAGGACACGGTCATGAGCGGGGCAGGCTTCCTGCAGGATGCAACCCTGGCGCTGGCGAGCTGACATCATGAGCCTCAAGGGAAAGACTCTCTTCATCACCGGCGCCTCCCGGGGCATCGGGCTGGCCATCGGGCTTCGCGCCGCCCGCGACGGGGCGAACGTGGTCGTCGCGGCCAAGACCGCCGAGCCGCACCCGAAGCTTCCCGGCACCATCTACACGGCCGCGGAGGCGATCGAGGCGGCGGGCGGCCGGGCGCTGCCCCTCGTGGTCGACGTGCGCGACGAGGAGGCGGTGAAGGGCGCGATCGACACCGCGGTCGCGACCTTCGGCGGCCTCGACGTCGTGGTCAACAATGCGAGCGCCATCAGCCTCACGCCGACGCCGCAGACCGACATGAAGCGCTTCGATCTGATGCACCAGATCAACACGCGCGGCACCTACATGGTGTCGAAATACGCCATCCCGCATCTGGAAAAGGCCGAGAACCCGCACATCCTCATGCTCTCGCCGCCGCTGGACATGAGCGAGAAGTGGTTCGCCCCGCATCTGGCCTACAGCCTCGCCAAATACGGCATGAGCCTCTGCGTCCTGGGGCTGGCCGGGGAGTTGCGGCCGAAGGGCATCGCCGTCAACGCCCTCTGGCCGCGCACGACCATCGCGACGAGCGCGGTCAGGAACCTGCTCGGCGGGGACGCGCTCGTTCAGGCGAGCCGCACCCCGGAGATTCTCGCGGATGCCGCCCACGCGGTCTTCCGGAAGCCGTCCAAGAGTTTCTCGGGCCATTTCCTCATCGACGACGTGTTCCTGTCGGGCGAGGGCGTGACCGATTTCGAACGCTACCGGGTCGACCCGTCGAAGCCGCTCGCCCCGGACTTCTTCGTGCCCGACGACACGCCGCCCCTGTCATCGCTGGGTGAGGGAGATCCGCTTCACTCCGGTCGCGAATGACACCCTCCACGTCGTGGCCGGGCTTGTGCCGGCCATCCCGATCCGGAAAAGCGCGGCGCTCCTCGCATCGGGATCACCGGGACAAGCCCGGTGATGACGCGGAGAGCGGATTCCGGGCGACCGACCGGGAATGACAGCGTGTTCTCGTGAGAGTACAAACCGTCCGTCGATCTGACATGACTGGGCTTCCACAAAGGCGAGTACGCGTATGATCGTGATTCACAGGCCCGCGCAGGTGAAGGGACCGATGGGCGAGTCCCTCGACCGCGAAATTCTTCCGCCCGGCGATCCCATTCCTCCCGATGCCCTGTGGATCGACCTGATCGACCCGTCCAAGGACGAGGACAGGCTTGTCGAGGCCCATCTCAGCATCGAGATCCCGACCAAGGAGGAAATGGCCGACATCGAGCCCTCCGAGATCCTCTATCACGAGAACAATGCCCGCTACATGACCGCGCGGGTCCTGTGCAGCTCGGACACCGACAACCCGAAGCTGATCGACGTATCGTTCATCCTGACCGAGAAGGCGCTGGTCACCGTGCGCTACGGGGAGCCGCGCTCGTTCAGCATGTTCATGGCGCGCGCCGTGAAGCCCGGCGGATGCCGGCATCAGCCCGAGGCCGTGCTCGACGGCCTGCTCGAGACCATCATCGACCGGGCGGCCGAGATCCTCGGAGCGGTCGGCGCCCGCATCGACCGCCTGTCGCAGGCGATCTTCGACAACGAGAAGCAGGGCGCGCGCCGGGCCGCCTCCTACCGGTTCGCCCTGCGGTCCATCGGCCGCAAGGGCGACATCATCTCGAACGTGCGCGAGAGCATGGTGTCGGTGGAGCGCATGCTGCTGTTTCTCTCCGCCAGCATGCCGCGGCCGCAGAAGACGGCCGGCTACCAGTCGGAATGGCGCACCGCGCTCCGGGACGTGCAATCCATCGAGGAGCATGCCACCTTCCTGTCGAGCAAGGTGCAGTTCCTGCTCGATGCGACGCTCGGTTTCGTCACCATGGAGCAGAACGACATCATCAAGATCTTCTCGGTCATGTCGGTGATCTTCCTGCCGCCGACTCTGGTCTCGTCGCTCTACGGCATGAACTTCAAGGTGATGCCCGAACTCGACTGGGAATTCGGCTACCCGTGGGCCATCGCCCTGATGGTGCTCGCCGCCGTGCTGCCCTATCTGTTCTTCCGCTGGAAGCGGTGGCTTTAGGAGAATGCCATGTGCGGGCGCTACGCGATCACGCTCCCTCCCGAGACCTATCGGGATTTTTTCGGCTATCCCGAGCAGCCGAACTTTCCTCCGCGCTACAACGTGGCTCCCACCCAGCCCGTGCCGATCGTGCTGGAAGACCGGGGCGAGCGGCACTTCATGCTCGTGCGCTGGGGTTTCCTGCCGTCCTGGGTGAAGGATCCCAAGGACTTCCCGCTCGTCATCAACGCGCGCGGCGAGACGCTCCAGACCAAGCCCACCTTCAAGGCGGCCCTGAAGCGCCGGCGCTGCATCTTCCTCGCCGACGCCTTCTATGAATGGCGGCGGGACGGGCGGGACAAGACCCCGTTCATGATCCGCCCGCGCAGCCGCGGGCCCATGCCGATGGCGGGCCTGTGGGAGACCTACACGAGCCCGGACGGGGCCGAGATCGACACCGCCGCCATCGTGACGACGGATGCCAACGGCACCCTTTCGGCCGTGCACGACCGCATGCCGGTGATCCTGTCGGACCGGGATATCGGCGCATGGCTCGACGTCCGCGACGAACGCGCCGACGTGATGAGCCTCGTGCGTCCCTGTCCCGACGATTGGCTCGACCTGGTGCCGGTCTCGAGCCGCGTGAACAAGGTCGAGAACGACGATCCCGGCCTGATGGAGCCGCTGGCGCGGCCGGAGCCCGCGCCGGTCCCGGAGAGGAAGCCGAAAGCGAAGAAGCCGCTCTCCAGCGACGAGGACGAGCAGGGGAGCCTGTTCTAGAGCATCGTGCGGATGAAAGCGGGCCGCGCCCCTCGCCCCGTCATCACCGGCCTTGTGCCGGTGATGACGTGCGGAGAGCGGCCATGACGTGACAGGAAGGGACGGCGCTACCGCCGCTTCTTCGCCACGTCGCGCCTCAGGATCCCGACCACCTCCAGATGCGGCGAGTGCTTGAACTGGTCGACTGGGATCACCCGCTCGAGACGGTAGCCCGCGCTCATGAGAATCGCGGCATCGCGGGCGAAGGTGGCGGCGTCGCAGGAGACGCTCACCACGAGCGGGACCTTGGACACCGCGAGCTGCTTCACCTGCGCCTCCGCGCCCGCGCGCGGCGGATCGAGCACCACGGCGTCGAAGGCGTCGAGTTCGGGCGTCAGCAGCGGCCGGCGGAAGAGATCGCGCGCCTCGGTGGTGATCCGGCGCAGGCCCGGCGTCGCCCGGGCGGCCTTGTCGAGGGCCGTCATCGCGCCCTTGTCGAACTCCACCGCGTGGACGTCGGCCGTCTCCGCAAGCCGCAGCGCGAACGGGCCGGCCCCGGCGAAGAGATCGGCCACGCGCTTGGCGCGCGCGCAGGCCTCGGTGACGAAGCCCGCCAGCGTTTCTTCGCCGATCCGTGTGGCCTGCAGGAACGAGCCCGCGGGCGGAACGACGGCGGCGCGGCCCATCGCGATGGCGGGCGGGCGCCGCTCCACGATCACGTCCCCGTGGATCGACAGGCGCGAGAGGTCGAGGCTCGCCGCGAGATCGATGAGGCGCAGGCGCTCCGGATCCTTGAGGGGGCCGAAGCCGCGCACGTCCACGTCGAAGCCGGTCTGCGTCGCGGTGATCTGAACGTCGAGCGGCTTGCGCGGGCCCTTCAGATGCTCGCCGATGGAGCGGGCGATCTCGGGCGCCCGGGCCTTCAGGACCGGCTCCGTGATGGGACAGAAGGCGATCTCGACGATCTGGTGGCTGCGCGGGGCCATGAAGCCCACATGCATGGCGCGGTCGGGAAAGCGCACGTGCAGCGTCACCCGCCGGCGTCCCTCGCCATGGGCGTCGATGAGCGGCTCGACGGGCGCGTCGATGCGCGCCTGCTTCAGGGTATGGACGAGGGTCTCCTGCTTCCAGGCCTGATAGAAGCCGTGCCTCATGTGCTGCGTCGCGCAGCCGCCGCATCGGTCGAAATACGGGCAGAACGGCGTCTCGCGCTCGGGCGACGGCTCATCGACGGAGACGAGGCGCGCATGCGATCCCTCGCGCTCGATGGTGACGGTCTCGCCCGGCAGCACCTTCGGCACGAAGACGGACCCGGAAGGCGTGTCCGCGATGCCGTCGGCCTTCGCGCCGAGGCGCCTGATGATCACCTGTTCAGCCAATGCGGGCTCCCAGCAAGAATTCACGATTGCCGTCCCCGCCCTCGATGGGCGAAGGGACGATCCCGGTCACCTCGAAGCCGAGGGACGTGACGAAGGCCGAGAGGTCCTCGCACACGGCGCGGTGCACCGCCTCGTCGCGCACGATGCCCTTCTTCACGTGATCGCGGCCGGCTTCGAATTGCGGCTTCACGAGAACGGCGAGCTCCGCCCGGGGCTTCAGCAGGGCCACGGCGGGCGGCAGGACGAGCTTGAGCGAGATGAAGCTCACGTCCGAGACCAGGAGATCGGCCGCCTGCGGGATGAGTTCGCGGCTCAGCGAACGGGCATCCGTGCCCTCGAAATTCGTCACCCTGGCGTTGCCCACGATGGTGGGATGCAGCTGGCCGTGCCCCACATCCACCGCATAGACATGGGCCGCGCCGCGCATGAGCAGCACCTCCGTGAAGCCCCCCGTGGAGGCGCCGATGTCGAGGCAGACCTTGTCCCTCGGGTCGATGTGGAAGGCATCGAGCGCCGCCGCGAGCTTGACGCCGCCGCGGGACACGTAGGGGTGCGGCTGCTCGGCCGTGATCAAGGCCTCCTCGGGAACCGGGTCGGACGCCCGGCGGACGACGGCGCCGTTCACGGTCACGAGCCCGGCCGCGATGGCCTCCTGGGCCCGGGCGCGACTCATGAAGAAGCCGCGCTCGACCAGGACCACATCGGCGCGCCTGCGGGTCATCGGAGCCTCGCGTTCATCTGGATCACGATCCTTTTATGGGCAGAAGCCGGACACAGCCCTAGAACCTCTTACGTTCACAATTCTTCGAAGGCCCACGGAGGTCCCATGCTCAGCCGCCGACATCTTCTGACAGGGGCAACCCTGCTGGCCGCCAGCGCTGCCATTCCCCGCGCCTGGGCGCAAGCCCCTTCCGGGCCCTTCAAGCTCGATCCCTTGCCCTATGCGCCCTCCAAGAACGAGCCGCATATCGACGCCCAGACCATGGAAATCCACCATGACAGGCACCATGCGGCCTATGTCAACAATCTCAACGCGGCGCTCAGCCAGAACGCCGAGGCGGCCAGGATGCCGCTCCAGGACATGCTGGCGAACCTGAGCAAAGTCCCGGAATCGATCCGCACGGCCGTGCGCAACAACGGCGGAGGCCACGCCAACCACACCATGTTCTGGCAGATCATGGGCGGGCAGGGTGGCGAGCCCTCGGGCGACCTGAAGGCGGCCATCGACCGCGACCTCGGCGGGTTCCAGAAGTTCCAGACGGATTTCAACACCGCCGGCGAGCGGCAGTTCGGCTCCGGCTGGGTTTTCGTCACGGTCGCCCGCGACGGCAAGCTCGCCCTGACCACGAGGCCGAACCAGGACACGCCCCTGATGGACGGGCAGCGGGTCCTCATGGGCAACGACGTGTGGGAGCACGCCTATTACCTGAAATACCAGAACCGCCGGCCCGACTACCTCAAGGCCTGGTGGAACGTTCTCGACTGGAACCGGATCGGCCAGCGCTACGCCGCGGCGAAATCGGGAACGCTGACGGTTTAGCGGATCGTGGACGACGGCATCACCGGTTTTGCCGCGGCTCGCCCGTCACGTCATCACCCGCTCTCACCATCCTCCCACGTCATCACCGGCCTTGTGCCGGTGATCCCGATTGACTGAAGCGCCGCGCCGCACCGGATCGGGATGGCCGGGACAGGCCCGGCCATGACGCGAGAGGGTGTCAGCGAGGCCGCAGGATGGCCGGGACGAGCCCGGCCATGACGTGGGGAGGGTGGCGGGAAGGGCGGAGGATGGCCGGGTCGGACCCGGCCGGGACGTGGGAAAGCCTCAGGCCCTCGCCTTGCGGGTCTCTTCCCGGCCAAGGGCCTCGAACACCTTGGTGACGATGCCGGCCGAATCGAGCCCGGCCTTGGCGTACATGCGCTCGGGCTTGTCCTGGTCCTGGTAGAGATCGGGCAGGACCATGGCACGCACCTTGAGGCTGCCCCGGTCGAGGGCGCCTCTTTCGGCGAGGAGCTGGAGCACGTAGGAGCCGAAGCCCCCGACCGAGCCTTCCTCGATGGTCACCAGGACCTCGTGGTCGCGGGCGAGCCGCAGGATCATCTCCTCGTCGAGGGGCTTGGCGAAGCGGGCATCCGCCACGGTGGTGGAGAGGCCGCGCGTCTCCAGCTCCTCGGCGGCCTTCAGGGCCTCGGACAGGCGGGTGCCGAGCGACAGGAGCGCGATCCGGCTGCCTTCCTTGACGATCCGGCCCTTGCCGATGGCGAGAGGAATGCCTTTTTCCGGCATGTCGACGCCCACGCCCTCGCCGCGAGGATAGCGGAACGCGATGGGGCCGGAATCGTGAGCGGCCGCGGTCGCCACCATGTGGACGAGCTCCGCCTCGTCGGCGGCCGCCATCACCACCATGTTGGGCAGGCAGCCGAGATAGGCCACGTCGAAGGAGCCCGCATGGGTGGGCCCGTCGGCGCCCACGAGGCCCGCCCGGTCGAGAGCGAAGCGCACGGGCAGGTTCTGGATCGCCACGTCGTGCACGACCTGGTCGTAGGCGCGCTGCAGGAAGGTGGAATAGATGGCGCAGAACGGCTTGTAGCCCTCGGTCGCCATGCCGGCCGCAAACGTGACCGCGTGCTGCTCGGCAATGCCCACGTCGAAGGTGCGGGCCGGGAATTCCTTGCCGAACAGGTCGATCCCGGTGCCCGACGGCATGGCGGCCGTGACGGCCACGATCTTGTCGTCCGCCCGGGCTTCCCGGATCAGGCTCTCGCCGAACACCCGGGTGTAGGAGGGGGCGTTCGCCTTGGCCTTGGTCTGCGCGCCCGTCACCACGTCGAAGGTGACCACGCCGTGATACTTGTCGGCCGCGGCTTCCGCGGGCGCGTAGCCCTTGCCCTTCTTGGTCACCACATGGACCAGGATCGGCCCGGTCTCGGTGTCGCGCACGTTCTTGAGAATGGGCAGCAGGTGGTCGAGGTTGTGACCGTCGATGGGCCCGACATAGTAGAAGCCGAGCTCCTCGAACATCGTCCCGCCGGTCCAGAAGCCCCGGGCGAATTCCTCGGCGCGCTGGGCCTTCTCGTAGATGAATTTCGGCAGCTTCTTGGCCAGCTGCTTGGCCGTCTCGCGGATGCCCCGGTAGGTGCCGCCCGAGACCAGGCGGGCGAGATAGGACGACATGGCGCCGGTGGGCGGGGCGATCGACATGTCGTTGTCGTTGAGGATGACGATGAGGCGCGAGTGCATGGCGCCGGCGTTGTTCATGGCCTCGTAGGCCATGCCGGCCGACATGGCGCCGTCGCCGATCACGGCGATCACGTTGTTTGTCTTGCCCTCCAGGTCCCGCGCCACGGCCATGCCGAGCCCGGCCGAGATCGACGTCGAGGAATGGGCCGCCCCGAAGGGGTCGTATTCGCTCTCCTGGCGCTTGGTGAAGCCCGACAGGCCCTCCGCCTGGCGCAGGGTGCGGATCCGGTCCCGGCGGCCCGTGAGGATCTTGTGCGGGTAGGCCTGGTGGCCCACGTCCCAGATCAGCCGGTCGCGGGGCGTATCGAACACGTAGTGCAGCGCCACCGTCAGCTCGACCACGCCGAGGCCCGCGCCCAGATGCCCGCCGGTGACGGACACGGCGCTGATCGTCTCCGTCCGCAGCTCGTCCGCCACCTGCCGGAGCTGGTTTTCGGGCAGTCGACGCAGATCGTCCGGGGTCTTGATGGTGTCGAGGAGAGGTGTGGACAACGTTGTTCTCGCCAAGCTTGAAGCCGGGTGGCCGTCTCAGGAAATAGGTTCGGGGGCCCCCCGGGTCAAACGCGAGGCGCGATCCTTCCCGCTCGGCCCGACTATTCCGCGACGTCGAGCGGAGCCGTGCCGGAAGCGGCGCCGTCCGGCCCGATGGTGATCTTCTCGATGCGGGCCTCGGCCTTCTTGAGGAGCTGCTCGCAATGCTTCTTCAGGGCCTCGCCGCGCTCGTAGATGGCGATCGAATCCTCCAAGGGCACGTCGCCGCGCTCGAGACGGCGGACGATGTCCTCCAGCTCGGCCAGGGCCTTCTCGAAGGGGAGGGTCTTGATGGAGGCGGTGTCGGTCATGCGGGTTCCGTCAAATCTCTGTCCTGGGCCGATCTCACGATGGAATTGCGGCATCGCTTGGTCGGCGCGCGAGGAGTCTCTGATAGACGAGACCGATGCCGATGAGAACAAGCCCGAGGCCAATAAATGACAGGGCGCGCATGACCCCCTCCAGGTTGGACAGGTCGACGATGAAGACTTTCAGCACCGCCAGCACGAGATAGACCGCCGAGACGAGGCGCGCGGGGCGGCTGTTGAAGGCGAGGCCCAGGCCGAGCAGGAGAATGCCGATGACGAGGAGCGCCAGCGAATAGCTCCACTGCTCTGCCTGTGTGAAGCCTTGCCACAAGGCGAGCTGGGGGCCGGCGGCGACCCGCCGGATCGCCAGGCCGACATAGGCCGAGAACAGGACGAGGCTCAGGACCGCCGAGGACAGGCTGTAGAGGGGCGGCCTCGCGCGCCGCTCGAGAAGGGCCAGGCCGGCCGCCAGGACGGCGGGCAGCAGATAGGCCGGGAGGAGCGCGTTGAAGATCGCCCCGCCCGGAACCTCGTCCTCGGTCAGCACGGGATTGGCGACCAGAAGCAGCCCGCCCGCGCAGAGGGCGAGGGACAGGGTCCTGAAGATGAGCGAGCCCCAGCGGTAGACCGGATCGGCGTGCCGGAGGTCGAGGCGCGTGAGGACGAGCGCGAAGACGAGGCTTTCTGTCGCAACCAGCCCGATCTCCAGCAGATCGGTGGTGGCCGCCAGCGGATCCCCGGCCCGGAGCGCGTGGCGGATCTCGAAGAAGACCAGAAAAGCCGCGAACGCGATCCCGAGGCTCTCCGTCAGCCGCACGGTCCAGTCGCGGCCCGTGCGCTGGAGCAGGCGGCTCGCCGCCAGGAAGGCCAGGGCCGGGACGCCGTAGCCCCAGAGCAGCCAGTTGATCAGGACCGGACCGGGATCGCCCCCCGCGATCGTCGGGTCCCAGATCAGCCGCCCCAGGATGATCACCCCGATGGCGCCGACCGCGTAGCGCAGGGCCGGGATCGCGATCCGGTCGGCGATCCAGGCGGTGCCGAGAGCCGTCAGGGCGAACGCGACCGTGAGCATGCCCCGGTCGAGCGCGAAGGTCAGGCCGAGCGCCAGACCCGCGAGGGCCGCCGAGGCCGTGGCGCCGAGGCCCAGGCGCAGGGCCGGGGCCTCCCCGTGTCCGCGCCGCATGAGCCATTGCGAAACCAGCGCGAAGGCGAGCGCCAGCCCGCCGGCCACCAGGGCGAAGGACAGGCTGCGTTCGAACTCCGTCACCCGCCAATAGGCGGCGACGAGCGCCAGGAGCGGACCGGCGGTCGCCGCGCCCGCGTACCAGGCGGCCGTGGCGAGGCGAAGACCGGGCGAGCGCGCGAGCCGGGCCAGCGATGCCCCGGCGACGGCCGCCGGCGCCAGAAGGGCGAACCCGAGATAGGTCTCGACCGCTTGGGGGCGCACGGCGAAGGCGTCGCCGCTCTGGTAGAAGAGGTTTTCCGGCGTCCCGCCGATCTCGCCCGCGATAGGCCAGACGAGGAGCGCTCCGACGATCGACAGGGCCGCCCAGGCGGCCGCAGGCGCGCCGGCCGGGACGCGGAGGCCGGTCGCCAGGAGGACCAGCGCAAGCGCGGCGACGAAGACCGGACGGCCGTCGCCGGCGATGACGGATCCCGACACGGCGATCCCCGCGAGGGAGAAGGCCAGGAGGATGCCGCCCGCGGGCCGGTCGATGCCCGCCTCCGGGTCCGGAGCGTGCCGGTAGGGGAGGATGATGAGGACGACCGCCGCGAGGCCGGTCTGGATGACGAGATGCACCATGGCCGGCAGGGCGTCGGCGTCGTCCAGGATGAAGATGAGGAACGTCCAGGCGAGCACCCCGATCGGTGCTGCGAGCGCCAGCCAGCGCCAGCCGCGCAGGCGCGCGACCCCGTAGGCTGGCAGCACCACGAAGGCGAGGTAGATCACGAGAGCCCAGGGCTGGGGCCTGTCGGAGGATACGAGCAGGGGACTTCCCATCGCGCCGAGCAGTCCGAGGGCCGCGAGGATCGGCCCGTGCAGGGTCGCGGCGATCATGGTCAGGACCGCCACCAGGCCCAGGATCACGAAGGTCGCTCCGGACCCGATCAGGCCGTAGAGGGCGTAAGCCGCATAGGCCGACGCGAAGGCCGAGCAGGTGCCGGCCGCTGTCAGAATGGCCGGGACGCTGGCGGCCGGAAGGCCCGGCAGCCTGAGATCCTGCTCCCGGCGGCGCAGCCACTCGCCCGCGCCGATCAGGACAAGCGCGAAGAGCCCGCCCAGGGCGATGCGCATCCCGGGGCTGAGCAGGTTCTGCTCGATGGAATAGCGCACGAGGAAGATGCCGCCGAACGCCAGAGCGACCCCGCCGACCCAGACCGCCCAGCGGGCGCCGAGCTTCTCTTCGAGGTCCCGGGTCTTCGCGGCCGGTTGCGGCGCTGCCGCCGGGATGGCCGGGACCGGCGCGGTTATCGGAACGGGCCCGGGGGGTGGGGCCGGTTCCGGCTCGGCGGGCTCGTCGATGGCCGGTTCCCGAACCGGAGCCTGATCGGCCGATGGAGCGGCTCCGCCCGCCTGCGCCTTGATCAGGCGCAGCTCGCCTTCGAGGCCCGCGACGTGCTGTTGGAGGATGGCGATCTTTTTGCGCGCGGAGAGGCCGAGGACCAGCCCGGCGATGGCGCAGGCGGGAATGCTGAGGACCAGCAGGGCGAGCAGGACCATGTCGTCCAAGGGGGCAGCCTCCGATCATCGGTGGGGGCATCGAATCCGATGCTCCGACTCTTGGTGGGCGCATCGTTCATCGCGGCCCTCCGGGTCCACACGATGCGCCAGCGCATCGGCCGTTCCGGGCAAAACCGGCTATCGGCAGCTAAGCTGTAACATGAAGGGCGTGCCCTCCATAGCCTCGGCGCCCCGGCCGATGGACCGGATCGCGTCGACCATGCGGCCCCGGCGTCCGAGGAGATCGTCGGCCAGGGCGACGAGGCGCGGGTTCGGCGTCGCGCTCGGAGAGGCCGCGCGCAGGGCGAGCGCGATCCCGGCCTCGTCCCGCTCGGGTGAGAGGGCGCAGGCCGCGATATAGGCGGCCGCGGTGGAGCGGCTGATCCCGGCCCAGCAGTGGACGACCAGGGGGCTCTCTCGGCCCCAGGCCTGGACGAAGGCGAGGAGCCGCTCGATATGCTCGGCGGCCGGCAGGACGTAGCCCTCCAGCGGCTCGACGATGTCGCTGACCCCGATGAAGAGGTGGCGCTCCGCCGCGATCCCGGCGGGACGCTCCACGCTGGCCCCGGCCCCCATGAGGCTGACCACGTGGCTCGCGCGGGTCGCCGTGACGGTCTCGGTCAGGCGGGAGAGGGGGCAGACGTGCAGGGTCGGCATGGGCTCGGGTCTCGGAGGTGGCGGGCAGCCTTACACGATTCGGATCAACCTCGCCCCCGTCCGTGCCGGCGATCCGATGCCGTGGGACGCCCTCCGTCTCCACGTCATCACCGGGCTTGTCCCGGTGATCCCGCTTCTGAGAAGCGCCGCGCCTCACCGGATCGGGATGGCCGGGACAGGCCCGGCCATGACGTGTGGAGGGCGTCATCACCGGGTCACACCTCCCTCCACGTCATCACCGGGCTTGTCCCGGTGATCCCGCTCGTCTGGAGCGCCGCGCCTCACCGCATCGGTTTGGCCGGCACAAGGCCGGCCATGACGTTGAGGGTTTCATAACCGATGGCCTCGGGATAGTCCGGCGGGCCCGGCCGTGACGTGGACGGGACGGAGCCGGCTCGGGCCTGGATATCACCGCGCCAGCGCGGCCGTCACCGTCCCGCTGTAGCGCTCCTCCGCCTCGGCCACCGGCCAGGGTTCGAGAAGGGCCAGCACGGTCCGGGGCAGGGGCTCGGGACGGCCGAAGATCTTGAGCGCCTCCTCGCGGGAAAAGCCCGCGAGATGGGTCGCCTCCAGGAAGGCCGCCTGGCGGTCGGCCTGCTTGATGAAGCGCTTGAGCGCCGCGGCCGGCTGGGCGGGCAGGCCGAAATGCAGATGGATCGCTCCGAGCAGCCCGGCCTCGATGCTCTTGTAGGCGTCGCCGATCACCGCCTTGAAGGGTGAGATGATGTCGCCGATCACGTATTCCGGCGCGTCGTGGAGCAGCACCGCAAGACGCCAGTCGCGCGGCATGTCCGGGTTCGTTTGGCTGGCGATCGCCTCCACGAGCAGGCTGTGCTGCGCCACGGAGAAGATGTGCCCGCCGACGGTCTGGCCGTTCCAGCGGGCCACGCGGGCGAGCCCGTGGGCGATGTCGTCGAGTTCGACGTCGAGGGGCGAGGGATCGAGCAGGTTGAGGCGGCGGCCGGAGAGCATCCGCTGCCAGACGCGGGGTTCCTTGGCCATCAGAGCGTCCCGGCGAGGTCCGCGCATTCCGCGTGGCGGTAGCAACCGGTGAGATGGTCGTTCACCATCCCGACCGCCTGCATGAAGGCATAGACGATGGTCGGGCCGACGAAGTTGAAGCCCTCGCTCTTCAGCGCCTTCGAGATCTTGCGGGAGATCTCGGTCTCCGTCGGCACGTCGCGGCGGGTCCTCGCATGGGTCTGGACTGGCCGCCCGTCGACGAAATCCCACAGGAATCGCGAGAAGCCGCCGCGCTCCTGGATCACCAGCCAGGCGCGGGCGCCGGCGATGGTCGCCTCGATCTTGGCGCGGTTGCGCACGATGCCGGTGTCGAGCATCAGAGCCTCGACCTGCGCCTGGTCGAACCGGGCGATGACCGCCGGATCGAACCCCGCGAAGGCCCGGCGGAAATTCTCGCGCTTGCGCAGGATCGTGATCCAGGACAGGCCCGCCTGGAAGCCGTCGAGGATGAGCTTCTCGAACAGGGCGCGGTCGTCGCGCTCCGGCACGCCCCATTCCGTGTCGTGGTAGGCGACATAGAAGGGATCCATGCCGGGCCACCAGCAGCGGGTCTTGTGATCGGGATGCAGGATCAGTCCGTCGGTCATGGAACGTGTGTAGCGGGGCCGCGGGAAAACGGGAAGAGAGGCCCGGGCTTTTCACCTCCCGCGTCGTCACCGGGCTTGTCCCGGTGATCCCGATGATGGGGAGCGCCGCGCGTCTCCGGATCGGGATGGCCGGGCCTGGCCCGGCCATGAGGGGGAGAGTGTCATGAGTGTCATGATCTGCCCGATTCCTCGCGAGCCGATCAATCGGACGACAGCACCTTGCGGAAATAGACGACCCGCTCCGTCTCCTCGAATCCCAGCGCTTCGTGCATGCCGTGCGACGCCGTGTTGCCGAGAAGGGCATCGGAGGCGAACTCGCGGCAGCCGTGCCGCCGCGCCCAGGTCTCGACGGCGCGGCACAGCAGGCGGGCGAGGCCCCGGTTGCGGTGTTCCGGCTCCACGTAGATCCCTTCGAGGAACGCCACGGGCGACGTCGTGCAGCCGTTCACGGAGTCGCCGCGCAGGGCGGCTTCGGCAAAGCCCGCCGCCGTGCCGTCGGGCAGGCGCACGAGGAAGGCGGCCGCCTTCCTCTGCTCCCACAGCATGGCCTGCACGTCGGAGAGATGGTCCTGCACCGGGGCATCCGGCCAGAGGGCATGGCGCAGGACAGCCCATTCCTCCAGGGAGTGGAGGGTGCAGGGCTCGATCCTCGGGCTGTTCCCGTCATTCACGCGGCCGGGCTCCCCGGGAATCGACCAGCTCCGCCATGCGCTGCGAGGCATCGTCCGGGGACACCCGCAGGCCCGCCGAGACCCCGAGGCGGTCGGCCTCGGATCGGTTCTGGCTCACCTTCCACTTGCCGTCGATCCGGGCGATCTCGATCTCGATCCCGACGATGCCCTTGAGCTGGGCGGCCACGAAGGGCGGCGGCGCATCGCCGACCGCCCAGGGCTCCGGCCGGGCCGCCTCCTGCAGGTCGGTCATGGCGGCGATCTGCTGCCGCAGCCAGTCCGGATCGTCCCGGAGCGTGAGCCGGCCGCGGGCCTGGACGATGGCGTAGTTCCAGGTCGGCACCACCTTGCCGTGCTCGCGCTTGGCCGCATACCAGGACGGGGTGATGTAGCTCTCGGGACCCTGGAAGACCACGAGGGCTTCCTGCTCGGGGTCGAAGGTCCGCCACTGGGGATTGGCCCGGGACAGATGCGCCTTGAGGGTTCCGAGCCCTGACGCCGAGGCGTCCAGCACGAAGGGAATGGGATTGGCTTCGAGCCCCTCGCTGCCGAACGTCACCAGCAGGCCGAGCGGATGGGCCTTGATGAGAGCGTGTTGAACCGCGAGATCGTCCTCGCGGAAATGCGGCGGCTGGTACATGGCAATCCCGATGGAGCAGGCCGGGAATATTACCGTTTCACGAGAGCTCGGACCAATCAAAAATCCCGATGCCCTCCATCACGCCCGGCGATGGGCGTCAGGCCCCCGTGCGAAGCGCCCGCAGCTTGTCGGCGAGCTCCGTCCAGCGGTAGGGCTTGCTGATGAACGACACGCCCGTGCCCAGGCCGTCGGACGGCAGGGCCGACATGGGATAGCCCGAGGCGAGCAGGATCTTGAGATCGGGCCGCATCTCGCGGGCTCGCCGCGACAGCTCGACCCCGTTCATGCCGTTGGGCATGATCACGTCGCTGAACAGGACGTCGATGGACGGGTTGCCTTCGAGGACCTCGAGCGCCCCGTTGGCGTCGGTCGCCGTCACCACGTCGTAGCCGAGGCTGTCGAAGATGTCGCTCGCGACCTCCAGGACGGCGGGCTCGTCCTCGACGATCAGGACGGTCCCGGCGCTGTCGCGGGCCGGACGCTCCGTCTCGTCCTCCTCGTCCGACGTCTCGTCGCCGTTCTCCTGGGCCGGCAGCAGCATGGTGACCTTGGTGCCCTGGCCGGGAGTGCTGTCGATCCTGATCGCGCCGCCCGACTGGGTCACGAAGCCGTAGACCTGGCTCAGGCCCAGTCCCGTGCCCTTGCCGATCTCCTTGGTGGTGAAGAAGGGCTCGAACACCCGGTCGACGATGTCCGGCGTCATGCCCACGCCGGTGTCCTGGACGGTGATCGAGACGTATTGGCCCGGCGGCAGGTTCGACGACGCGGCGTCCTGCTCGCCGAGCACGGTGTTTCCCGTCACGATCTTGATCGAGCCGCCGTCGGGCATCGCATCGCGCGCGTTGACGATGAGGTTGAGCAGCGCGGACTCGAATTGCGGCGCATCGACCGAAACCCATCGGGTCCGTTGGGACAGAGAGAGCTGCAGCCGGATCATCTCCCCGCAGGCCCGGCGCAGAACCGACTCGAAGCCTTCGATGAGCGTGTTCGGATTGTGCGCCTCGGGCTGCAACGGCTGGCGGCGGGAGAAGGCAAGCAGCTGCTGGGTGAGCTTGGCGCCGCGCTCGGCCGCGCGCTGCGCGCTCTCGATCAGCTTGACGTCGCGCGGATCGCGCGCGTTGCGCGTCAGGAGATCGAGGTTGTTGACGATGATCGTCAGCAGGTTGTTGAAGTCGTGCGCCACGCCGCCCGTGAGCTGGCCCACCGCCTCCATCTTCTGGGCCTGGAAGAGAGCCAGCTGCGCGGCCTCGAGCGCCTCCTGCGTCGCCCGGCGTTCCGTGATGTCGCGGGTGATCTTGGCATAGCCGATCAGCTCGCCCCGATCGTTCCGGATCGGATCGATGACGACGTTGGCCCAGAATCGGGTGCCGTCCTTACGGACGCGCCAGCCCTCCGCTTCGAACTTGCCCTCGCGGGCCGCCGTCTCCAGGGCGCGGCGCGGCAGCTCGGTGGCGCGGTCCTCGTCCGTGTAGAACTGCGAGAAATGCTTGCCGAGAATTTCGCTCTCCGCATAGCCCTTGATGCGCTGGGCGCCGGGATTCCAGTTCGTCACATGACCCTGGGGGTCAAGCATGTAGAGGGCGTAGTCGGTCACGCCCTGGACCAGCAGGCGAAAGCGCTCCTCGCTCTCCTTGAGGGCCTCCTGGGCCAACTTTCTCTCGGTGAGGTCACGGGTGATCTTGGCGTAGCCGAGCAGTTCCCCGTGTGGGCTGCGGATCGGGTCGATGACCACGTGCGCCCAGAACCGGGTGCCGTCCTTGCGGACGCGCCAGCCTTCCGCTTCGAACTTGCCCTCGCGCGCGGCCGTTTCCAGGGCGCGGCGCGGCAGCTCGGTCGCACGATCCTCGTCGGTGTAGAAGCGCGAGAAATGCGAGCCGATGATCTCGCCTTCCACATAACCCTTGAAACGCTGGGCGCCTGGATTCCAGCTGACCACGACACCGGTCGGGTCGAGCATGTAGATGGCATAATCGGTGACCGCGTCGACGAGGAGTTGAAAACGACCCTCCGACGACGTTGTCTTGTGACCAGGCACTGCATTCATCCAGAAGATTCCCCAGCAGGCCCGTCTGCACGGTTCTTTGCCGCATGATCGGGCCCAGTGGTCTATAACTCCGATAACGCCCCGTGGTTCCTCGGAGCCGGCTAGAACTTAAGGCGCAACGCCGGGTTCTCCCGGGAAGGGGAAGCGGATCCAGGCCGGCTTCTCGAGCCGCACCGGGATGCCGCCGGCCCGAATGGTCTCGCCCGCCTGAAGCGCGTCGGCCGCCCGGTCCAGGCGGATCATCAGGAGCCCGCGGCCCTGCGCGCCGGTGCCGGTTCTCCCCAGGGCTTTCTCCCCGGCCGTGACCTCGACGCCCACATCGGCCGCGAAGCCGCCTTCGTAGAGGGCCGGGACGATGCGGGTCCGGGCCGTTCCCCGGTGCTGCATGCGCGAGACGACCTCCTGGCCCACATAGCAGCCCTTGTCGAAATCCACCCCCTGGAGCTGGTCCATGAGGGCCTCGTGCGGGAAGGCGTCGCCGAACAGGAAGTCGCGGCCGCCCTCCGGGACGCCGAGCCCGATGCGGTGCGCGTGATAGGCCGCCGGGTCGTCCCGGCCGAACTCCGCCGTATCCTGCGCGGCCACGATGGCGCGCCAGCCGAGATCGGGCAGACGGGGGTCGTCGACCACGAGTCCGGCCTCCTCGTCCGGCTTCGGGGCGTCCCAGCCCGCCACCAGGCTCAGCGAATCGGACAGGTCCTCGATCGCGACCTTCGCCCGCAGCTTGTAGAACCCGAGCCGCTTGGCGAGATCCGGGGCGTGGACCCGGAGAACGTCGAGGTAATAGGCGCCGCCGATCTCCTGCGGAGCCTGGAACACGAGAAAATCGAACAGGATCTTGCCCTGGGGCGTCAGCAGGGCCCCGAGGCGGGCGGTGTGCGCTGACACACGGTCCAGATCGCACGTGATGAGGTTGTCGAGAAAACCCTTGGCGTCCTCGCCCGAAACCCTTACCACCCCCCGGTCGGCCAGATGGACTGACGGCATGTGCCCGCTCTCCTTGCTCTTCCAGGCGTGACATATGCCCGTTCCGCAGCGGCCTCAAGGGATGAGATTGCCATGCCCCAGACCTTCGACCTGATCCTCAAAGGCGGCATCGTCGTGAACCACGACGGGCGCGTCGAGCGCGACATCGGCGTGCGCGACGGGCGGATCGCCGCCATCGGCGACCTGTCGCAGGCCTCCGCGGCCCGGGAGATCGAGTGCCGGGGCCTGCACATCCTGCCCGGCGTGATCGACAGCCAGGTGCATTTCCGCGAGCCTGGCCTCGACCACAAGGAAGACCTCGAATCGGGGTCCCGCGCGGCCGTCATGGGCGGCGTGACGGCGGTGTTCGAGATGCCCAACACCGATCCGCAGACCACGACCCCCGAGGCGCTCGCCGACAAGGTGCGGCGCGGCCATCACCGCATGCATTGCGACTTCGCCTTCTGGGTCGGCGGCACGCACGAGAACGCCCATCACGTGCCGGAGCTCGAGCGCCTGCCGGGCGCCGCCGGCATCAAGGTGTTCATGGGCTCGTCCACCGGGTCGCTCCTCGTCGAGGACGACGAGGGCATCGCCAGCATCCTGCGGCGCACCCGCCGCCGCGCGGCGTTCCATTCCGAGGACGAGGCGATGCTGCGCGAGCGCAAGGGGCTGCGCGTCGAGGGCGACCCGCGCTCGCATCCGGTCTGGCGCTCGGCCGAAGTGGCGCTCGCCTGCACGCGGCGCCTCGTGCGCATCTCGCGCGAGACGGGCGCGCGCATCCACGTGCTGCATATCACCACCGCCGAGGAGATGGCGCTTCTCAAGGACCACAAGGACCTGGTGACCGCGGAGGTCACGCCGCATCATCTGACGCTCGTCGGGCCGGAGGATTACGAGCGCCTCGGCACCTACATCCAGATGAACCCGCCCGTGCGCGACGAAGCCCATCGCGCGGCGCTCTGGCAGGGCCTCGACGAAGGCGTCGCGGACGTTCTCGGCTCCGACCACGCGCCGCACACCCGCGAGGAGAAGGACAAGACCTATCCCAACACGCCGTCCGGCATGACCGGCGTGCAGACCCTCGTGCCGATCATGCTCGACCACGTGAACGCCAGCAGGCTCACCCTCGAGCGATTGGTCGATCTCACGAGCGCCGGACCCAAGCGCCTCTTCGGCATCGCCAACAAGGGCCGCATCGCCGTGGGCTACGATGCCGATTTCACGGTGGTGGATCTCAAGCGCACGGAGACGATCACCAACGACTGGATCGCGTCGAAGTGCGGCTGGACGCCCTACGACGGCAAGAAGGTCACCGGCTGGCCCGTCGGCACGGTCGTGCGCGGCAACGTGGTGATGTGGGAGGGTGCGCTGGAAGCGCCGTCGCAGGGCGAGGTGGTGCGCTTCGAGGAGACGCTGGGTTCGTGACGTGTCGGGGATGACGCAGCAGTTGACGTTCTCGCCGTTCAAGCCCTCGGCCGCCGCAGCCGAACGTGATCGGGTGAGTTTTTCGACGTGCGGCGAACCCAAGGTCTTCCTGACACCCTCCGGGCCGTGGCCCCTCCGCGGGTCATGGCCGGGCTTGTCCCGGCCATCCCGATCGGAAGGGCTCTGCGTTCCCGACAATCGGGATCACCGGGACGAGCCCGGTGATGACGGGGAGGGTGGTCGCCCCGTATGCGCTCCATCGTCAGCGGGACACCACCGGGACAAGCCAAGCCATGACGGGACATGTTCCGCCCGGGTGGCACCACGGCGGATCGCCTTCCGGAGGATGGATAGGATCAGCAGCGCGGAGCCCGATGGGCCAATGTCTGCGGGATGAAGGTTGTCGGGCGCCAAGCCCTCAATGCTTCAGGGCGCCGATCATGGAGAACGCGCCGCTGCGGATCTTGTCCACGAGGGTCGACGCATATTCCGCAACGGCATCTTCGCCATAGGTGGCGACGAGTTCGGTGAAGGCCGCGAACAGGGCGGCCTGCGCCATGCAATCGCCGTCGAGCCCGTCGAGCTCGGCCTCCGCGAAGGCCTCGGTCACATAGCTCAGGGCCGCCTGCTTGAGGGCGCTGAGTTCGGGCAGCTCTGTGAGAGGGACGTCGTTGTCGTTCATGATCCAGGCCCCTTCGAGGGGCGGCGCGCGAGTTCGGTTGAATCGTTTCTAGACGTCGCGCCGGCCCTCCGCCAGCATCACCTTGCAAGGAGGTTAACGCGAGGGGGCATGTCCGAAAAATGTGGATAAGAGGCATCCTTGCAACACCTGTCCCGTGCGGCATGAACCCTCCGTCGTCATCACCGGGCTCGTCCCGGTGATCTCGATCGTCTGGAGCGCCGCGCCTCATCGCATCGGGATGGCCAAGACGGGGAGCGGTGACCCACGGCGGACCTGCGGCCGCCTCCGCTCACCCGCCGTAGCGGCCGGTGATGCTGCGGGCGAGCTGTTCGCCCTCGCCCAGGAATCGGACGGACGCCTCCTGGGCCGACGGGGTGCAGACCCGGTAGGTGAGGGCGTAGGCCTGGTAGCCCTTGTTGTAGGCGCCGGCGAGGCGCTCGCGGCGGCCCGGCGTGGTCCCTTCAGCCTCGAGCAGGACCTGCATGCGCCGGCTCCATTCCGAGCCGTCGGGGGCGCTGCAGAGGGGGCGCAGCATGGCGAGCGAACCCATGATTTCGGCGAGCCGCAGCAGTTCCTTCTCGTAGGGCGCGGCCGGCGGCTCGACCGTGGGCGCTGGCTCCGCCTGCTGCTGGGGCGCGGATTGCTGCCCGGCGGCCGGCCTCGGCGATTGCTGCGGCTGGGGGCGCCGCTGCTGAGGCTGGGGCTGCGGGCGGAACTGGGGCTGGGACTGCGGCACGGGCCGGTACTGCGGCGGCGGAACCGGCTGGCCCGGCTGCGGCCGCGGCGGCAGGCCGAACAGCCGCTCGAAGAAGCCCTGCGCCATGGCCGGCTGAGGCACCGCGAGCCAAAGGGCCGGGACGAGGAGCAGGCCCGCGCGTCTCATGGTCTCGAATCCTCTGGTCTCGAATCCTCTGGTCTCGAATCCTCTGGTCTCGAATCCTCGCGGGCGAGCCGAAAGGCCTGCTCCAGAATTCCGGTGAGCCCTGCCGTCATCGGCAGATCGGCGATGTCCCGTTCCGTGACCCAACGGATTTCCTTTGCTTCCGGACCTGTCTGAGGTTCGCCCGAAACCCAGCGGGCGGCATGGGCGGCGATGACGACGTGATGCTTTATATGGCCTTTCTCGTCCCTTTCAATGAATTCCACCGGGGCGATCAGGCCGATAAGCTTGGCCTCAACCCCCACCTCCTCGCGAAGTTCCCGGAGCGCCGCCTCGCCCAGGGTCTCGCCGGCCTCGACCAGGCCGCCGGGCAGGGAGAACAATCCCTCGCCGGGAGGCTTGCCCCGGGCGGCGAGCAGGATGCGCCCGTCCCGGATCACCGCCACGGAGGCGGCGAGGATCGGACGGGACGGGTAGAGGCGGTCCGAGGTCATGGGAGTCCAAGGTCATGGGAGGCCAAGGTCATGGGGAGGAGATCCGGGCCGAAGAATCGTCCGCCGCCACATAGCGGGCCCGCGGCCGGATGAGGGCCGCCTGGCTGCGCTGCTCGATGGCGTGGGCGAGCCACCCGGCCGTGCGTCCGATGGCGAAGACCGTGAACGCAGCCCCGACCGGCAGTCCATAGGCGCGCTCCATCATGACGAGGGCCATATCGACGCTCGGGGTGCTCCCCGTGCCGGCCGCGATGGCCCTGAGGGTCGTGGCGTCCGAGGCGAGCAGCGGCACGTTCTCCAGGAGAGCCTTGGCCCTCGGGTCGCCGTCCGGATAGAGGCGATGCCCGAAAGCCGGCCGGGATGCCGTTCCGGGATTGTCGAGAAAGGCCCTGACCCGTTCCGTCATTCCCCCGTGATACGGGCCGCTCAGGGTGACGAGACCGGCGACGACCGCGTGGCGCAGGGACGCGCCCGTGGAGGCCGCGACCCGGACCGCGAAGGCCGACGAGCTGAGCTCGTGGTCGGCGCACAGGACGAGGGCGCGCCGGATCGTGTCGGCGGCCTGCGGCGAAGCCGTCCAGGCGCGGGCCAGGTAAGCGTGCAAGGGTTCGGCGCCCGGATCGCCGCCGCCGGCGGCGGCCGCCACGAGACGCAGGATCGCGGCGACCTCCGCGGCCCGGGTCTCCTTGGGGCCTGGTTCGGACAGAAGGCGGACGGACTGCGCCACGAAGCCGTGGAGGCCGATGGCCGGGCCGGGCAGGGACGCCTGGATCCGGGACGCATGGTGAAAGGCATCCTCGTCCAGCCCGCCGATCAGCAGGCGCGCAACGGCCTCGAGGGTGGCGGTTCGGGAAAGCGCCACGGCGTCCTGCCCGCGATAGAGGAGATGCCCGTCGGTGATCTGCGTGATGCGCGTCTCCAGAACCGGCAGCCCCCAGTCGAGCGCGGTCGCGGCCGCGACCGCAGGGCGGCGAAAGCGGGCCTTGCGTTCGGCCAGCCTCTCCACGTCCTCGACGGCGTAGAGGCGCTGCCGCGGATCGTGCGGCGACGCGAAGGAGCGGACCAGGCCCCGGCTCACATAGGCGTAGAGGCTGGCCCGGCTGATGCCGAGGCGGGACGAGGCCTCGCCGGCCGATGCGAGTTCGAGGGAGCTGGTGTCCATATGTTGATATGTTGATTCAAGATTGACCCGGGTGCAAGCCCTGCGTGAAGCTCTCCCGCAGCAAGGAGAAAGCGCATGACCATCGGACTGGACGACGTGGTGGCGGCCGAGACCGTTCTCAGCCATGTGGACGGGGAGGCGGGCCGCTTGATCATAGGCGGCTACGACCTGGAGGAACTCGCGGGCCGCGTGTCCTTCGAGGATGTGGTGGCCATGCTCTGGACCGGGCTGGCGCCGGACATCGCCGCCGATCCAAGGGCGCTTCTCGGCCGGGCGCGGGTGCGCGCCTGGGGCCATCTGGCGCCGCTCGCTCCCCGGCTGGCCGGCCTCACGCCGGTCGAGGGCATGCGGCTGCTCCTGTCGAGCCTGCCCGATGCGGAGGAGGGCCATCCGGCCCTGGCGGTCGGGGCGGCGGGCGTGGCCGCCGCCATGGCCGTGCGGGGCGCGCAGGGCCTCGCGCCGGCGGAGCCGGATGCGTCCGCGCCTCACGCGGCCGACATCCTGCGCATGATGCGCGACGCGCCCGTGGCGGACGACGAGGCGCTGGCCCTCGACACCTATCTCGTGACGGTGATCGACCACGGGCTCAACGCCTCGACCTTCGCGGCCCGGGTGGTGGCCTCGACGCAGGCCGGCATCCTGTCCGCGGTCGTGGCCGGGCTGTGCGCCCTCAAGGGGCCCCTTCACGGCGGGGCGCCCGGCCCTGTGCTCGACATGCTCGACGCCATCGGGTCCCTCGAGAACGCGGATGCATGGCTCGACGATGCCATGGCCCGGGGCGAGCGCCTCATGGGCTTCGGCCACCGGATCTACCGGGTGCGCGACCCGCGGGCGGACGTGCTGAAAGGCGCCGTCGGCCGGCTGAAGGGCAGGGGCAACCGCATCGCCTTCGCGGAGGCCGTGGAAGAAGCGGCCCTGAGAGCCCTGGAGCGCCGCAAGCCTGGGCGCCGGCTCGACACCAACGTGGAGTTCTACACCGCCATCCTGCTCGACGCGCTCGGGGTCCCGCGCGCCGGCTTCACGCCGCTCTTCGCCGCCGGCCGCACGGCCGGCTGGGTGGCGCACGCCGTCGAGCAGAGCCGCACCGGCCGCATCATCCGGCCGCAGTCGCGCTATGTGGGGACCTGGCCCGCCCAGGCGGCGTGAGGAAGGCCTACTCGGTCGCCTCCTCCGGGCGCTGCGCCAGGCATGGGTCGAGGACGATGAAGTCGCGACTGGGGCGGCTGTAGCCGCCCGCGACCGTCACCACGTCGCCGACCTTCATGTCGTTGGTCTGGTAGGTGACGCAGAGCACCTTCGGGTCGGTCCCGCTGCCGCACAGGCCCAGATAGGCGAGCGTGCCGTCGAAATGCACGAGGGCGAGCGGGCCCGTCACGCTGAAGTCGACCCGGGTCGCGCCGGTCTCCCGATCCTTGGTCAGTTCCCGGACTTCGTGGCATTGCGCCCGGTACGAGGGCTGCATGTCGGGATCGGCGAAGGGATTCTTGTCGGGCGCATCCTGGGCCTGCGCCGGCGGCACCGCCCCGACCAGCAGCACGGCCGTGACGGCCCGCATCAGATGTCGCGCTGGATGCCGCAGGTGCATGGATCGATGCTCTAGACGTGCTGGCCGCCGTTGATGTGGAGCTCCGCGCCGTTCACGTAGGAGCTCGCCTCCGTGCAGAGGAAATAGATCGCCTTGGCCACTTCGTCGGGCGTTCCCAGCCGCCGCATGGGCAGCTGCTCGACGATCTTCTCCGTGCCGGGGGAGAGGATCGCGGTATCTATCTCGCCGGGCGAGATGGCGTTGACGCGCACGCCCAGGGGGCCGAAATCGGCCGCCATCTCGCGGGTCAGCGCCGCGAGCGCCGCCTTGGACGTGGCATAGGCCGCGCCCGCGAACGGATGCACCCGCGAGCCCGCGATGGAGGTCACGTTGACCACCGAGCCCTTGGCCTTGGTGAGCTCGTCCTGCAGGCCGCGGGCCAGCATGATCGAGGCGAAGAAGTTGACCTGGAAGACCCGCACCCAGTCCTCGTAGCGGGTATCGAGAGTGCCGAGCCGGGAGCCGGCTTCGCCCTTGGGGGAAATGCCCGCGTTGTTGACGAGGGCATGCAGGCACCCGCCCTCGGCGGCGAGCCGCTCCTTGACCTCCGCGATGGCCCGGCGGGTGTCCTGGGCGTCGGCGAGATCGACCTGGAGATGATCTTCCGGCCCCATCTCCCACGGGCAGTTTTCCGGAAAGCCGTGCCGTGAGCAGGTGATGACCCGCCATCCGGCCGCGGAGAAGCGCTTGACGGTGGCATGCCCGATGCCGCGGCTGGCGCCGGTGAGCAGCATGATGCGGCGGGAATTGCTGGGGGAGGGCATCTGGGTTTCTCGCGTGGGAGGGCCTGGACCCTTACCCCGGTTCAGGGCCGGGGTCCATGCCGCTCATGGCCTGTCAGGGATACAGCCGTACCTTGCGCCATCCCTCGCCCTCGCGGGTGAAGACGACCCGGTCGTGGAGCCGGAACGGCTTGTCCTGCCAGAATTCGATGGAGACCGGCGCGATGCGGAAGCCCGTCCAGTAGGGGGGACGGGGCACCTCGCCGATGGCGTATTTGGCCGTGTTGAGCGCCACGGCCTTTTCCAGCGCGAAGCGGCTCTCCAGCGGGCGCGACTGCTGGCTCGCCCAGGCGCCGATGCGGCTGTCGCGCGGGCGGCTCTGGAAATAGGCATCGGCCTCCTCGTCGCTCACCAGGGTCACGGGCCCGCGGGCCCTCACCTGGCGGCGCAGGCTCTTCCAGTGCAGGACGAGCGCCGCCTTCCTCTGGCCCAGGAGTTCCTGGCCCTTGTTCGATTCCGTGTTGGTGTAGAACACGAAGCCGTTCTCGTCGAAACCCTTGAGGAGCACCATGCGGACGTTCGGCAGGCCGGTGTCGTCGACGGTCGCCAGCGCCATGGCGTTCGGATCGTTCGGCTCCGAAGCCTCGGCTTCCGCCATCCAGGCCTTGAAGAGCGCGAAGGGCTCTTCCGATTCAGTGAAGTCACCGGTTATTAACGGGTTCAATGCTTATCTCGTTCTGTGACTTAAGGTTCTGGGGGGACCCGACGCGTGACGCGGATCAATGCGCGCCGTTATAGATCAGATGCTGTCCGGAGCGAAGCCATCAAGCTGCTGGCCGTGGGCCTCATCGCCCTGTCCACGGGCGCATGCAGCTTTTCCTTCGGCCTGTCCGCCCTGGACGACGAGGAGCCCAAATCCACCGGCGCCCTCGCGGCCAAAGCCGTCACGCCCCTGTCGGCCGATCTCGACGAGGAGGACTGGCGCCGGGCCAAGGCCGCCCTCGCGGTCGCTCTCGATCCGCAGGGGCCGGGCACGCTGGTGTCCTGGGACAACCCCGCGACCAGCATGAAGGGCCATTTCACCCCCACGGGCGCGCCCTTCGTGAAGAACGACGAGATCTGCCGCACCTTCTCGGCCCATCTGAGCGGTCCGTCCTCCGCGTCCCTGAACGGGACGGCCTGCCGGCCTTCGGGCGGCGACTGGGCGATCAAGGACGTCAAACCGGTCAAGGCGCAGGCCAAGGTCTAGCCTCGCAAGGTCTAGCCTCGGCGGGCGAGGCGTTGCAGACGGGCAACACTTCGCCCATATGACCGTCAAACCCGTTGAGCTTTCAGGCTCCCATTCCGACGGTTCATGGATTCCACGATGCGAAACCCCTACGACGTTCTAGGCGTATCCCGCTCCGCGAGCGAAGCGGAGATCAAGAAGGCGTTCCGCAAGCTCGCCAAGACCTACCATCCCGACAGCAACAAGGACGATCCCAAGGCGAAGGACAAGTTCGCCGAGGCGAACTCGGCCTACGAGATCCTCGGCGACGCCCAGAAGCGCGCCCAGTTCGACCGGGGCGAGATCGACGCGGAGGGCAAGCCGCGCTTCCAGGGCTTCGAGGGCTTCGGCGGCGGGCGCGGCGGGGCGCGCTCGGAGGACTTTTCCGGGTTCAGCGGCTTTTCCGGGTTCGGCGGCGGCTCGCGCCGGTCGAGCCGGAGCACCTTCGGGGCCGATCTCGGCGACGACATCTTCTCCCAGTTCTTCGCCGATGCCTTCCGTTCGGGCGGCGAGGGCACCCGCCAGGGCCGCACCCGGTCGCAGAAGGGCGAGGACGTCGCCGCCACCCTCACCGTGACCCTCGAGGAGGTGGCCCAGGAGGCCAAGAAGCGCATCCGGCTCTCCACGGGTCGCGACGTGGACGTGGTGATCCCCAAGGGCGTCAGCGACGGCCAGGTCATCCGCCTGCGCGGCCTGGGCCAGGGCGCCCCCGGCATCGATCCCGGCGATGCGCTGCTCACCATCGCGTTCGCCCCCCATGAGCGCTTCACCCCGGAAGGGTCCGATCTGCGCCTGCGCCTGCCGGTCGAGATCGAGGAGGCGGTCCTCGGCGGCCCCGTGCGGGTGCCGACCCTGACCGGCTCGGTGGAGATGAAGATCCCGCCCATGACGAATGCGGGCCGCACCTTCCGGCTGCGCGGCAAGGGCCTGCCCACCAAGACAGGGCACGGTGACCTCCTCGTGACCACGGAGATCAGGCTGCCCGAGGTGGTGGACGAGGAGCTGTTGGACTACGCCCGCAGGCGCCGCTCGGAGAAGGCCAAGTAGAGAGCGACGTCGTCCTCCCCGTCACGACCACCCTCCCGACGTCATGGCCACGCTCCGCCCGTTCTGTCCCCTCCCATGTCATGGCCGGCCTTGTGCCGGCCATCCCGATGCGGTGAGGCGCGGCGTTCCCGACAATCGGGATCACCGGGACAAGCCCGGTGATGACGTGTGAGGGTGGTGCGGGCCGGTGATCCCATCCTTCCCACGTCATGGCCGGCCTTGTGCCGGCCATCCCGATGCGGTGAGGCGCGGCGTTCCCAACAATCGGGATCACCGGGACAAGCCCGGTGATGACGTGTGAGGGTGGGACAAGCCCGGTGACGACGTGGCGGGTGGGACGAGCCCGGTGATGACGTGGCGGGTGGTGTGAGGCGGTGATGACGTGGCGTGGATGCCCGCGGGACGGCGCCGGCCGACCCGATCGTCCCAAGGCGCATCAAGAGGTCTTCCCCCCTGACGCCGCGTCGGCTAAAGAGGCCGTTCTTTCTTGACCTGTCCAGCGACGATCTAGGTGAATCATGGCGGAGACAAAGGCCACCGGCATCCTGGCCGGTAAGCGTGGCTTGGTGATGGGCGTGGCGAACAACCGTTCGATCGCCTGGGGCATTGCGCAGGCTGCCCGCCAGCACGGAGCGGAACTCGCCTTCACCTATCAGGGCGACGCCCTGAAGAAGCGCGTGGAGCCTCTGGCGCGGGAGCTCGATGCCCATGTGGTGGGCCATTGCGACGTGACGGACGGCGCCACCATCGACGCGGTGTTCGAGGAGGTGAGGCGCCTCTGGGGCTCCATCGACTTCGTCATCCACTGCATCGCCTTCTCGGACAAGGACGAGCTCACCGGCCGCTACGTGGAGACCTCCGAGGGCAACTTCACCAAGTCGCTCCTGATCTCCTGCTATTCCTTCACGGCGATCGCCCAGCGGGCCGAGAAGCTGATGAACGACGGCGGCTCGCTCCTGACGCTCACCTATTACGGCGCCGAGAAGTGGATGCCGCACTACAACGTCATGGGCGTGGCCAAGGCCGCCCTCGAGGCCTCGGTGCGCTATCTGGCGGCCGATCTCGGCCCGAAGAACATTCGCGTCAATGCCATCTCGGCCGGTCCGATCAAGACGCTCGCGGCCTCCGGCATCGGCGACTTCCGCTACATTCTCAAGTGGAACGAGTACAACTCGCCGCTGCGCCGCACGGTCACCATCGAGGAGGTCGGCGAGACCGCCGCCTATCTCGTGTCCGACATGTCCCGCGGCATGACCGGCGAGATCCTCCACGTGGACGCCGGCTATCACGTGGTCGGCATGAAGAACCCGGAAGCGCCGGACCTGTCCCTCGACAAGGACTAGAGCATCGGACCAAAAGTGGACTCACTTTTGGTCCGATGCTCCCACCTTTTTGAAAGGCGCATCGTTCTTCGCGGAAAACCGGATCCACTTTTCCGCACGATGCGCTAGCCTCAACCTGCCGCGTCACCCCAGCGTATCGGACCGACAACCAGTGACTCCGTCCCGCCCCACGATCTACTTCATTCGCCATGGCGAGACGGACTGGAACCTGGAGGGCCGCCTTCAGGGCCAGAAGGACATTCCGCTCAACGATGTCGGCCGGGTCCAGGCCGAGGAGGCGGGCCGCAAGCTGAAGGCGCTCGTGCCGCATGTCGAGGACCTCGCCTATGTGGCGAGCCCCATGACCCGCACCCGCGAGACCATGGAGATCCTGCGCGAGACCCTGGGCCTGCATCCCGACAGCTACCGGCTCGACGAGCGCCTGGTCGAGCTGACCTTCGGCACCTGGGAGGGCATGACCTGGAAGGAGGTCCGCAAGGCCGAGCCGCAGCTCGCTGCGCTGCGCGAGCAGGACAAGTGGCACTACGCGCCGCCGGGCGGCGGCGAGAGCTACGCCATGCTGGTCGAGCGCATCCGCCCGATCCTGGACGATCTCACCCGCGACACCGTGATCGTCGCCCATGGCGGCGTCGCGCGGGCCTTCCTGTCGATCTGCTGCGGCGTGAATGCCCGGCAGGCCGCCAGCATGGACATCTGGCAGGGCCGCGTGCTCGTGATCGAGGGGCGCAGTTACCGCTGGGTGTGACGGGCCGTCGCCGGGACAACCTTCGCGGCGCTCCTGCGTTGTCAGGATATGCAATACATCTGCGATGCTCCGGGGGCGAAGACCTGGTTCAGGATCGAGACCGAGGGCGAGGCCGCGCTCGAATCCGACGCCATGGGCCATGCGGTCGAGAAGCACTTCCGCCAGGCCTGGGAGGCGGCCGCCGGCAGCTATCGGGCCGCCTCGTCGCCCTTCGTCGAGCAGAATATCGGCCTGAAGGCGCATGTGCGGCGCGCCATGCCGCTGTTCCTGACCCTGCGCGACAGTGAGGGAACGGCCCTGGCGACCGCGATGCTGCCGCCGGACGGCGAGGGGGACCGGCCTTACCGGATCATCATCGTCGGACCGGAGAACCGCGATCCCTATCCGGAGCACGGGGAGGCGATCCGCGCCCTGGGCGTCCATTTCGGCCTGACCCTCGACCGCGACCGCTGCTATCCCTACCGGTGACGGCTCATGGGCGGCCGTTCGCCCGCAGGGCTCCGCTTCACAGACCACCTTCCACGCCACCCCCAACGTCACCCCCCATGTCATCACCGGGCTTGTCCCGGTGATCCCGATCGTTGGGAACGCCGCGCCCTTCCGATCGGGATGGCCGGCACAAGGCCGGCCATGACGTGTGGAGGGTGGCAGGAAGGGCGGAGGGTGCCATGACGTGCGGAGGGTGTTCGCACCGGCCCTTGCCACCTTCTCCACGTCATCACCGGCCTTGTGCCGGTGATCCCGATTGTCCGAGGTGCGGCGCCTTTCCTGATCGGGATGGCCGGCGAGAGTCGGGTGATGACCGGCCGGCCATGACGGGGCGAATGGCACGGCCCTCTGGGTCCGTCCGATGCGCTAGGGCGGGCGGAGGGTGCGATGACAGGAGAGGCTTGCTCCCTCCAGGAACGGAGCCGTACCCTTCCGGTTATCCCTGAGCGCCGATCTCATGGGCGCTGTAGGTTCGGACGGCCATGGCCACATTCGCCGACACCCATGCCGATGACGCGAAAACCGGCACCGCCTCCCGGGCGGCGGTCCTCGGCGCCCTCGGCGTCGTGTTCGGCGACATCGGCACCAGCCCGCTCTATGCGCTCCGCGAGGCGGCGGTCGCGGCCGACCATGGCGTGCTCTCGGCCGCCACGGTCCTGGGGGTGCTCTCGCTGATCCTGTGGTCGCTCATCGTGGTCATCTCGATCAAGTACTGCCTGTTCATCCTGCGCGCCGACAACCGCGGGGAGGGCGGGATCATCGCGCTGCTCGCGCTCCTGGGCGTGCGGCGCATCCAGCCGGGCTCCTGGCGCATGTACCTCGCGGTGCTCGGCCTCGTCGGCACGGCGCTGCTCTATGCGGACGGGACGATCACGCCGGCCATCTCCGTGCTGAGCGCCGTCGAAGGCCTCGCGGTCGATTCCGACCAGTTCAAGCCCTACGTGATCCCGATCACCATGGTCATCCTGGTGACGCTGTTCGCGCTCCAGCGCATGGGCACGGGCCGGATCGGCCGGGTCTTCGGCCCGTTCATGCTGATCTGGTTCTCGGTCCTCGGCCTGCTCGGGCTCGGCGGGATCGTGGCCGCGCCCGGGGTGATCGCGGCGATCAACCCGGTCCATGCGCTGGCCTTCCTGATCAAGACGGATCTCCCGGTCACGCTCGCGGTTCTCGCCGCGGTGTTCCTCACCGTCACGGGCGGGGAGGCGCTCTACGCGGATCTCGGCCATTTCGGTCCGGCGCCCATCCGCAACGCGTGGTTCTTCGTCGTGCTGCCCGCCCTGATGCTCAACTATTTCGGCCAGGGCGCCCTCCTTCTGACGAACCCGGGCACGATCGAAAGCCCGTTCTATCACCTGGCGCCCGACTGGGCCCATTACCCGCTCGTGGTCCTGGCCACCTTCGCCACGGTCATCGCCTCGCAGGCGGTGATCACCGGAGCCTTCTCGCTGACGCAGCAGGCCATCCAGCTCGGCTTCCTGCCCAGGATGCGGGTGATCCACACCTCGACCCACGAGCGGGGCCATGTCTACGTGCCGTTCGTGAACTGGGCGCTCGCCCTGCTGACCTTCACGGCGGTCCTCGGGTTCGGATCCTCGAGCCGCCTGGCGGGCGCCTATGGGCTCGCCGTGTCGCTCGACATGGTGATCACCACGATCCTGGCGACCTTCGTGGCCCTTCACTGGGGCCATCGGCCCGTCCTCGTCTACCTGCTCAACGGGACCCTGCTGCTGGTCGATCTGGTGTTCTTTGCGGCCAACACCACGAAGCTCTTGGAAGGCGGCTGGTTCCCGCTCCTGATCGCGTTCAGCGCCGCCTTCATGATGCTGACCTGGCGCAAGGGCCAGCAGCTCGTCCAGCGCGCCCGCACGCATCTGCGCATGTCCACGAAGGACTTCCAGCATCTCCTGGAGCAGCAGCCGCCGATCCGCATCCCGGGGACCGCCGTGGTCATGTCGGCGTCGCCGACCGGGATCCCCGGGACGCTCCTGCATCACCTGAAGCACAACCGTGTGCTGCACGAGACCGTGTTCCTCGTGTCGGTCGTGGTCACCGACGAGCCCACGGTCCGGGAGGAGGGGCGCGTCCACCTGGTGCCGATCTGCGAGGGGGTTCAGCGCCTGGTCCTGCGCCTCGGCTTCACGGAGAAGCCCGACGTGCCCAAGGCGCTGCGCCATGCGGCCGCCCGCCTGCACCTGCCGGGTCTCGATCCGGATGCCGTGACCTATTACGTCGGCCGCCAGACGATCGTGGCGTCCAGGAATCTGCCCGGCATGGCGTTCTGGCGCGAGGTGATCTTCGCCATGCTGAACCGCAATGCGGAGCTGACGGCGGATTACTTCTGCATCCCGGCCGCCCAGGTGGTCGAGATCGGCAGCTCCATCGAGATCTGACCCCGGGCGGGTCCGGCTCCCGCGCCCGGAGGGCGCTCCTCGCCGGTCACGGGCGGAGCCGGCCGTCCGCGGCGGCTCCCGGTCCGTGCCCCCGTTCCAATCGAGCGCCGCCCGGGCCGGGTCGTGGGGCGTGCCTCGTCAGGCGCGACCGGCAGGAGCATGCGAACCCTGGTCCCCGTGCGACGCCCCGGGATGGCCGCTTGAGCCCGGCCGAGGAATATGCTCATATTGTGAAACATCGTTTCACTGAAGGCGATCGACCATGTACCGGCTCATGGCTGCCGCCGCAGGCCTGGCTCTGCTTACGTCTCCCGGCTCCGCCGAGACCATCGAGCGGACTGTCAAGGCCAATACCGTCTCGGCCATCGACGGATTCCTCGGCTACGAGGTCAATACCTGCTATCCGTCGGTGATCCCCGACGTGAAGGTGCGCCAGGCGCCGGCCAACGGCACCCTCCAGATCCGGCCGCACGAACAGGCGCTCGGCAAGGACACGCGCTGCCCCGGCACGAAGGTCCGCGGTCTCGCCTACGTCTATACGCCGAAAAGGGGTTTCAAGGGCGAGGATGAGGTGGTTCTCGACATCCCCTGGAGCTGGAACGACCTGGGCACACAGACGCTGATGACCAAAACGTACCGGATCCGCGTGGAGTGACGGCGGGCGGAGCATGGCAGAGTGGGCGGACGCCTGATCTGAGACCAGGGCAAGTCGAGAGGACGGGGATGAACGCATCGCGCGTGACACCTGGCCGCTTTGATTCTAAGACGCCCTGAACCTCGAGAAGCGCCATGTCCCACAACACCTTCGGCCACCTGTTCCGCGTCACCACCTTCGGCGAAAGCCACGGACCCGCCCTCGGCTGCGTGGTGGACGGCTGCCCGCCCATGATCCCGCTCGAGGCCGCGGAGATCCAGGCGGAGCTCGACCGCCGGCGGCCGGGCCAGTCGCGGTTCACCACCCAGCGCCAGGAGCCCGATCAGGTGAAGATCCTGTCCGGGGTGTTCACCGACGAGCGCACGGGACGGCAGGTGACGACCGGAACGCCGATCGCGCTCCTGATCGAGAACGTGGACCAGCGCTCCAAGGATTATTCCGAGATCAAGGAATCCTACCGCCCAGGGCACGCGGATTTCACCTACGACGTGAAATACGGCATCCGCGATTATCGCGGCGGCGGGCGCTCCTCGGCCCGCGAGACGGCGGCCCGCGTGGCGGCCGGCGCCATCGCCCGCAAGGTGCTTCCCGGGATCACCATCCGCGGCGCCCTCGTCCAGATGGGGCCGCACGCCATCGACCGCGGCAACTGGGACTGGGACGAGGTGGCGCGCAACCCGTTCTTCTGCCCGGACTCCAAGGCGGCGCAGTTCTACGAGGAGTATCTCGACGGCCTGCGCAAGGACGGCTCCTCCATCGGGGCGGTCCTCGAGATCGTCGCCGAGGGCGTTCCGGCGGGCCTCGGCGCGCCGATCTACGGCAAGCTCGATTCCGATCTCGCCGCCGCCCTGATGTCCATCAACGCGGTCAAGGGCGTGGAGATCGGCGACGGCTTCGCGGCCGCCAGCCTGCGCGGCGAGGAGAACGCCGACGAGATGCGCCCCGGCAACCAGGGCGCACCCACCTTCCTGTCGAACCATGCCGGCGGCGTGCTCGGCGGCATTTCCACCGGCCAGCCCGTGGTGTGCCGCTTCGCCGTCAAGCCGACCTCGTCGATCCTGACCCCGCGCGCCAGCGTGACCCGCAGCGGCGCCGAGGCGGAGGTGCGGACCAAGGGCCGCCACGACCCTTGCGTGGGCATTCGGGCCGTGCCGGTGGGCGAGGCCATGGTCGCCTGCGTGCTGGCCGACCATCTCCTGCGCCACCGCGGACAGGTCGGGCAGGGGCCCTCCTGGCCGTTCGGGGCGTGAGACCCTGCCGCGAGAGGTTTTGTCCTGACATCATGGCCGGGCTCGTTGCGGCCATGTCGGTCCGGTGGGGCGCGGCGCTTCAGACGATCGGGATCACCGGGACGAGCCCGGTGATGACGTGGAGGATGAGACACCCGGCTCGCGCCACCCTCCCGTGATAGGCGGCCAGCGATGACGTGGAGAGGGCCACGAGGCGGCCCGCTTTCGTCCGCACGACGCGCCGGCGATCCTGCAAAGGCTCCATTGCAGATTTTAGTTTTACTAAAATCCTCCCATCGGCTAAGCCTCCCGCATGAGACTGGCTGAGTGGTTGTCCCGCAACGGCGTGTCGCGCGTGGCCTTCGCGCGGCGGATCGGCGTCACCCCTGGCGCCGTGACCCAGCTGTGCAACTCCGAACAGGCCTGGCTCTCCCGCGACACCGCCGAATTGATCGCCCGCGAGACCCGCGGGGCGGTGACGCCCAACGATTTCCTGCCCGAATCCGCCAAGGAGGCCTGGATGCCCCATTCCGTCACCGAAGCCATCGAGGCTTTCGCCCGTGGTGAAATCGTCATCGTCACGGACGATGACGACCGCGAGAACGAGGGCGACCTCATCGTCGCCGCCTCCCTGTGCACGCCGGAGAAGATGGCCTTCATCATCCGCAACACCTGCGGGATCGTCTGCGCGCCGCTGACCGTCGCGGAGGCCCGCCGCCTGCGGCTCGACCCGATGGTGCAGGCGAACGACGCGCCGCTCGGCACCGCGTTCACGGTGACCGTGGACGTGAAGCACGGGCTGACCACCGGCATCTCGGCCGAGCAGCGCTCGAACACCGTGCGGGCGCTTGCCAACAACAACATGGGGGCGGCCGATTTCGTCCGCCCCGGCCATGTCTTCCCGCTCATCGCCAAGGACGGCGGCGTCCTCATGCGCTCGGGCCATACGGAGGCGGCCGTCGACCTGTGCCGGCTCGCGAACCTGCCGCCGGTCGGCGTGATCTGCGAGCTCGCCAACGACGACGGCACGGTGATGAAGGGCCGGCAGATCGACGCCTTCGCCGAGACGCACAACCTCAAGCGGATCTCGGTGGCGGATCTCATCGCGTACCGCCAGGCGCGGGAGAAGCTGGTCGAGCGGATCGGCACCTTCCCGGTGGAGACCCAGTGGGGCCCGTTCACCGGCTACGCCTATTCCACGCCCTTCGACAGCGTGCAGCACATCGCTCTCGTCCATGGCCGCATCGGCGACGGCACGAACGTCCCCGTGCGCCTGCACCGCGCCAATGCGCTCACCGACGTGTTCGAGGGCGGCAAGACGGTGAACGCCGCCCTGCAGCGTTTCGTGAAGGAGGGCAGGGGCGTCCTGGTCTATCTGCGCGACGGCACCGCCGGCGTGCCGACCACGTCCTTCTCGGACAACGACGAGACGGGCTCGGAGGCGATGCGCTCCAGCCAGTGGCGCGAGATCGGCCTCGGCGCGCAGATCCTGCGCGATCTCGGGGTCGCGTCGATCCGCAACTTCGCGACGTCGAGCCGTTCCTATGTGGGCCTCTCGGGCTTCGGGATCGAGCTTCTGGGCGAGGAGCCCATCGAGTGCTGAGACGGGCGTCGCCGGGCTTCGTGAAAACTGCCACGTCATCACCGGCCTTGGGCCGGTGATCTCGATCGCCTGATGCTCCGCGCTTCTCCGTATCGAGGTGGCCGGCAAGATTCGGGCGATGACCGGCCGGCCATGACGTAGGACCATGACATGGGAGAGGCCCAGCGTGCCGTGCGAGGCCCGCCTCAGGTTCCCGTCTCGCGCCCCATGAGGGCGTCGAGATGGAAGGCGGTCGATTTCGCCAGGCCTTCGAGATCGTAGCCGCCTTCGAGGACGGACACGATTCTCTGGCCGCAATGGCGCCCGGCGAGATCCATCAGCTTCTGCGTCGCCCAGGCGAAATCCGACTCCATCAGGTTCAAGCTGGCGAGCGGATCGCGCCAATGGGCGTCGAAGCCCGCCGAGATGACGATCAGGTCCGGGCCGAAATCGTGGATCCGCGGCAGGATCGCGGTCTCGACCGCCTCCCGGAACGCCTCGCTGCCGTCGCCCGCGCTCAGGGGCGCGTTCACGATGGTGCCGTGCTCGCCCGTCTCGGACAGGGCGCCCGTGCCGGGATACAGGGGAGCCTCGTGGGTCGAGCAGTAGAGCACGGTCTCATCCGACCAGAAGATGTCCTGCGTGCCGTTGCCGTGGTGGACGTCCCAGTCGAAGATCGCCACCCGCTCGGCGCCGTGGCGTGCCTGCGCATGGCGCGCCGCGATCGCCGCGTTGTTGAAGAAGCAGAAGCCCATGGCCCGGACGCGCTCCGCATGGTGCCCGGGCGGGCGCATCGCCACGAAGGCGTTGGTGGCCCGGCCCGTCATGACCTCGTCCACCGCCATCACGGCGCCGCCGGCGCCCCTGAGGGCCGCCTCGTAGGTGCCCGGCGACATGACCGTGTCCTCGTCGATCCTGACTAACCCTTCTCGGGGGCTGATGTTGCGGAGCCGGACGATGTACTCTTCCGGATGCGCGAGGGCGAGGCTCTCCATCTCGGCCATGGGCGCCTGCTCGCGGACGAGCGACGTGAACCGCTCCTTCTCGAGGGCGCGCTCGATGGCGCGGATGCGGTCCGGGCGTTCGGGATGCCCAAGCGGTGTCTGGTGGTCGAGGCTGGCCGGATGGGCGATGTAGAGCGTGGGCATGGGGCTTCTTGTGGTGGGACCTCCGCGAGTGTCGCAGCGTCACGAGCGGCTGTCCATGTTGTTGCGATGCAACACTTTCGGATGCGGAGCCGTGCCATGGTGTGTTTCGATTCGACTTGACGACGTCACGGCCTATAACGCGGCCTGAAACGAAATCCTGTCTCGCCCCGAGCCTTAGTCTGCAGAGCTTTACACGATGCGCCTTTTCCGTCTGCCCCTTCTTTTGGCAATGATCGCGGCTCTGGCCGGATGCAACTTCAAAGGTGTCCCGGACCCGCAGGTCTCGGCCCGCGACACCGAGTGGATGGCGCAGGTGCCGACGGCCGAGGCCGATCCGCGCTTCGGGCGCTACATGATCGACGATCCGACCGGCGAGGCGCCCGGCACCATCGTGGTCGACACCAAGGAGCGCCAGCTCTATCTCGTCCAGCCGAACCGGAAGGCGATCCGCTACGGCGTCGCGGTCGGCGACGAGGCCTATGGCTGGACCGGCACGGCCACCATCGCCCGCAAGGCGGAATGGCCGGACTGGAACCCGCCGGCCGAGATGAAGGCCCGCTGGCCGCACGTCCAGTACACCAAGGGCGGCCCGGCGAACCCCCTCGGGGCGCGGGCTCTCTATCTTTACGAAGGCAACAAGGACACGCTCTACCGCATCCACGGCACCAACGAGCCGGAGAAGATCGGCCATGCGGTCTCGTCGGGCTGCATCCGGATGCGCAACATCGACGTGATCGACCTCTACAACCGCGTGTCCCTGAACACGAAGGTCATCGTCCGCTGACGGGCACGGCCGAAGTCCACAATGAAAAGAGCGCCCGGGAGGCGCTCTTTTTGTTTCTGAAAAGGGATCTCAGCCGAGAATCGCTTCCTTGCGCAGGATGGCCGGAAGCTCGGTGGCCTTCGGGCGGCTCTCCTGCCGCTTGGCGGCCTGGACGGCGGCCGCGAGGGCGGGCAGGGCGACGGCCTTGAAAGCCGGAATGGAGGGGGCAGTGTTCTGTTCGCCGGGACGGGTCCGGCGGTCTTGGGCGTGTTGAATCATGAATCCTCTCTCGATCATGGGCTGTCTTTGCAACCTGTTCTTATGATCCGGCTGCCTGTGACTGCTTTGGGGCGGACCTGTGATCATGTGCTGGCTTGGCTGCAGATGAACGGTCCAAGGTGAATGGAGTCTTAACGCTGCAACATTCCTGCGCCCGCCGGGGCGAAGTCCTGCGAGGTCCGGGATCCCGGCCTGGGGGGGGGCGCGGGCCCCCCGCGGGGGGGGCAGAGGGCGCGGGAGGCGCGGGGGGAGTGGTCGGGCACCCGGGCCGGGCGAATCGCCCGCCCCGGGTGGGTCCGTCCGATGCGCCGGTCAAGAGAGGGAGCCTCGGATCAATCCCAAACCTTGGTCCACTTTCGGGTCCGATGCACGAGCCCGCGGCCGCAGGGCCAGGATCGACACCAGGACGAGCGCGCCGATCATGCCCACATGCTCGCCGGCCGTATGGAGCGCCATGACGGCCCGTTCACCCTCCAGCCGCCAGAAGGCGTGGACGATCAGGATGGTCAGGAAGGTGAAGACGCCGAGCGCGCCGGCGCCGAGCCAGGTCCAGCGGTTCGCGATGATGAGCGCCGACCCGGCCAGCTGAACGACGATCGTGAGGCTGTTGTAGAGCCACGCCGGCTCGAGGCCGAACTGGCGCATCTCCGCCACCCCGCCGGAGAAGTCCAGGAGCTTGATGAGACCGCTGGCCCAGAACGGAAAGGTGAGCAGGATGCGGGCGGCGATTTCCGTCCCCCGGCTCGAGAGCAGGGCGCCGATCCAGCGTGGCGTGATCGCAGGCGTGATCGCAGGTGTGGTCGCAGGTGTGCTCGGAGGTGTGGTCGCAGGTGTCATGGCGGCTTCCCCTTGTTGACGTTGGAGCATCGTTGACTGCGAAAAACCGGGTCCACTTTTTCGCACGATGCGCTGGGTCAGACGGGGAGCCTTCTAGGGTCAAGCTTCCCTAGAGGCTGTGCGCGCCCGCACCTCTGGCGAAGGCCTCGCCGTCCCTCAGCCCTATCTCGTAGGCCTTGCGGATGCCGGCCGGGTTGGTGATGTCGAACTGCCCGATGGGGACGGGGGCCGAGGGCTGGATGTAGGTGCGGCCCTTCACGTTCGGGAAGGCGCGGTAGAGGCGGGAGAGGACGACCAGGGTCCGGCCGCCCAGCTCCTCGACCGGCAGCAGGGGCTCGGTCGGAACGTTGTCCACGAGCCCGCCGTCGAGCGCCGCCATGCCGCCGACGAGGCCGACCGGCATGAAGGGCGGCACGCTGGCGCTCGCCATCAGGGCGGCCGAGAGCTCCGCCGGCGAGGCAAGATCCTGCACCCGGATGAATTCGGGGCGAAACCCCAGGGCGCGTCCGCCGCGCGGATGAACGGGCGCGCGCCATTTCTTCTCGATCTGGTAGGTGGCGATGCCCAGGGGAACGGCCAGCGAGAGGGGCAGGCGGCGCGGCTTGCGGGCGAGCCCGATCAGGACGCTCGGGCCCTGCTTCAGGCGCTCCAGGGCGCTCTCGTCGATGATGGCCTCGATCAGGCTGCGGTACATGAGCGAGACCGGCCAGGGCGAGCCCTCGCTGCGCCAGGCGCGCCACTCGAAATTGCGCCGACCCAGGCTGCAGCCCTCCGCCACCATCTCGTTGACGCGCCGTCCGAGCCCGAGAAGGCTGTAGCAGGCCGACCAGGCGCCCGCGCTCACGCCGACGACCATGGCGGGCTTCAGGCCCAGGAGGGGAGCGGCGGCTTCCCAGAAGCCGCCTTGCCAGTAGCAGCGGTTGCCGCCGCCTGCGAATGCCACCGCGTCGAACATGGGAGGCCTATCGGGTTTTCGCCGAGGCGGCGTCCTCCTCGGTCCTGGCCCGGTCGCGCCAGGCCAGGACGATGCGCTCCAGCTCGGCGAGATCCTGGGCCGGGAGCGTTCCGAGAGTGCGCATGACATAGGCGCGCTGCGCGGCGATCCCGCGGTTGGCGAGATCGCGGCCCTTCGGGGTCAGGTACAGGGCGTTGGAGCGTCGGTCGCCGGGGATCGACCGGCGCTCGACGAGACCCGCCTCGACCATGCGGTCGAGAAGCCCCGACACGTTGCCCTTGGTGACGTAGAGGCGCTCGGCCAGTTCCTGCTGGCTCATGCCCTCGCGCTCGGTGAGCGTGGAGAGCAGGTCGAATTGCGGGATCGACAGGCCGAGCTCCTTGAGCTCCGTCGCGACCGCATTGGTGGCCCGGCGGTTCAGGCGAATGAAGCGGAACCAGATCCGCAGAGGATCGGCGGATTCGACGGGGGCGTGAACGGGTGCGGACGACATCAAAGGCTTCAGGCTCCTCACGGGGCAATAGTTTATATTGAAACCATTTCCCCCGTCACCCCTCGCGAAGGGGGGACGGGGCGCTTTACCCGGAAAATGCCGCCGCGGCTGACGTTACGGCCGCTTGCATGTTGATATATTGTATCATATTATGCAGGAAAGTGGATCCGGTCTTCGCTGACGCGGCCCTGCGGGTTCGCCCCGAACGATGCGCTCTTCGAAAAGGGGAGCATCGGACGTGAACTTTGGGCCTAATGTTCATGGCCGATGCTCTCGTGTTGAACCGTGAGGGCCGGCATTCCAACGCCGGTGTTACGAAGGCCTGACGATGACCCTCCCTCTCCTCGCCGACGGACCGGCTCCCGCACCGTCGCGTTCGCCCATGGCCTTCTCGGGACAGGGCCGCGAATTCATGAACCTTCTGATCGCGGGAAGCCTCTTTCAGATCCCGACCTTCGGCTTCTACCGGTTCTGGCTCATTACCAGACTGCGCCGCCACCTGTGGGCCCATACCGAGATCGCCGGCGAGGCGTTCGAGTATACCGGCACGGCCAGGGAGCTGCTCATCGGCTTCCTCATCGCGCTGGCGATCCTGGGGCCGCTCTATATCGCCTATGCGATCCTCGGCATCCTCCTCGAGGAGACCTATGCGTTCGCCAGCGTTCCGCTCGTGGTCATCATGTATGTGCTGGCTCATTTCGGCAGCTATCGCGCCCGCAAGTATCGCGCGAGCCGGACGGTGTTCCGGGGCATCCGGTTCTGGATGACGGGATCCGGATGGCCCTATGCCGCCCGGGCCATCCTGTGGGATGTCGCCACGGTTCTGACCCTCGGTCTCGCGTTGCCCTGGGCCCTGGCGTCCCTCGAACGCTACAGGATGCGCAACACCTATTTCGGCAGCATCCGGGGCGACTTCGCCGGGACGGGCTGGGGGCTGTTCAAGCGGGTATGGTGGATCTGGCTGGTGGGATTCGCGGGTCTCCTCGGCCTTGCGCTGCTCGTCGTCGTCCTGACCTTCCTGTCTCCGGGACGGAGGGCCCTGGAGGCGATGGCTGTCCTGCTGACCCTGCTCGGCATGGCGCTCTTCCCGCTCGCCTTGGCGATCGTCACGCGCTGGCGCGTCGAAGGCCTGCGTTTCGGCGACGTCACCACGGCAAGCCGCCTCCGGGCCCGCACCTGTTACGGGCTCTTTGTCAAGCTCGTCTTCTCGGCCCTCGGCTTCCTGCTGGCTTTCGTCATCACGGTCGGGTTGGTGGGCTTCCTGGCCGCCAGGGTCGTCAAGGACGTCGTGACGGCATCCGGCGCGCTCTCCTGGCTCTCGGTCGGGGTGGGCCTTGTGGTGGCGGTCGGCTACCTCGTCGCCCTGCTGGGTCTCGGGATCCTCCAGCGCTATTTCCTCGGGCGTGGCCTGTGGGTGGCCGTCGTGGCGTCGACGACGATCACCAATCTGGAATCGATCGACACGGCCGTGGCGGCTGGCCAACCGGCCGGCGTTCTGGGAGAAGGATTGGCCGACGCCCTCGATTTCAATGTCGGCCTGTGAGGTCGGCCATGGCGGGTGCGGTATTCTATGACGGCGAAAGCGCCCGCCGCAGACCGGTTTCTCTGAACGTCACCCGGTCCGCCATCGACATCCACGAGGGCGCCGAATGGATCGCCTCCTGGCCCTCCGCGGAGGTGAGACGGCGGGACGCGCCCGACTGCGTCCTGCGGCTCACCCGTGAAGGCGCGTCGTCCCTGGCGCGCCTCGATGTGGCCGATGCGGACCTTCAGGCCGCCATCCGCGCGTCCTGCACGCAGCTCGAAGGGCCCGACCGGCGCGAGCGGGCGGGGCGGATCCTGGTCTGGTCCCTTGCGGCGACGGCATCGATTCTTCTCTGCGTCGTCCTGCTGCTTCCGATCCTGGCCGAGCGGCTGACCCCGCTCATTCCCGTTTCCTTCGAACGCCGGCTCGGCGCGGCCGTCGACAATCAGGTGAGAACGATCTTCACGGGCAGGGTCTGCGAGGACCCTCGCGGGCATGCGGCCCTCGGGACTCTCGTGGCGCGCCTTCAGGCTGCGCATCCGGGCGGTCCCACGGTGGATGTCGCCGTGCTCGACACCAGGGTGCCGAACGCCATCGCGCTGCCGGGCGGGCGGATCTATCTGTTCCGCGGGCTTCTGGACAAAGCCGAAACCCCCGATGAGCTCGCCGGGGTGCTGGCCCATGAAATGGGCCATGCAGCGCATCGCGACGGCCTGCGCAAGATGATCCAGGCGGGCGGCACCTCCTATCTCCTCGGCCTGCTGTTCGGCGACGTGTCGGGCGGCGGCGCCATCGTGTTCGTCGGCCGCTACCTCGTCGACAGCGCCTATTCCCGCGACACGGAGGCAGCCGCGGACGATTTCGCCGGCAGGACCATGGGGTCTCTGGGCCGGCCGGCCCATGCCATGGTCCTTTTGCTCAAGCGCATCGAAGGCAAGGATGATGGGGAGGGCGGGAACGATTCCCGGATCCCGGCTTTTCTCTCCACCCACCCGGTCACCGACCAACGGCTGAAAGCTTTGGAAAAACAGGTGCCATCCCGATCCGGCGAGCCTCTTCTCGATCAACAGGAGTGGCGCGCGCTCAAAGAGATTTGTAAGACGACCTGATGCGCCGTCTCATCATCGAAGAACCGGTCTCCCGTCCGGCGAAGTGGTCTCCCGCGCTGGCATGGTTCGCGCTCGTCGTTACCGTGCTGGCTGTTCTCATGATCCGCTTCAACCGGATCGATTATCAATCCGGCTTCATCGCCCTCGGCGCCGGCATCGCCATGGCGCTCCTGGCCGTGGTCATGGCCTTCATGGGGTTCGTCCGCATCTGGCAGGAGGGCCGCCAGGGGCTGGGCAGCGCCATCCGGGGCGTTCTCATCGCGGCCCTCGTTCTCGCCTATCCGGGCTTCATGGCGCTCAAGGCCGCGACCCTGCCGCCGATCACCGATGTCAGCACCGACACGGACGACCCGCCGTCGTTTTCCCGCTCGCGCGCCGCGCTGGCGGCCCGTGACGGCCGCATCCCTCCCGATGTGCCGCCGGAGACGCGCGAGATGCAGCGGGCGTCCTACGTGCAGATCGCGCCGCTCACGCTCGATATCGGGCCGGACGAAGCCTTCGCGATCGTGCAGAAGGCCGCCCACAATCTCGGCTGGCAGGTGATCGAGGCCGTGCCGCCCGGCGGCCGCGTCGGCCTGGGACGGCTGGAGGCGGTGGACCGGACGCGCCTGCTCAAGATGCCGAGCGACATCACCGTGAGGGTCCGCCCGCGCGTCGACGGCACGCGGATCGACATCCGCTCGGCCTCGCGCTTCGGCAGCCACGATCTCGGCGCCAATGCCGGTCATATCCGCGACTTCCTCGAAGAGGCGTCGAACCTGGCGATCGCAGTACGGTGAGAGATCATCGTGCTCTCACGTCATGGCCGGCCAGTGATCACGCGCTTCTCGCCGGCCATCCCGATCAGGTGAAGCGCGGCGCCTCTCGCATCGGGATCACCGGCACAAGGCCGGTGATGACGGGGAGAATGTGGTCAGGGCCGGCTTGCATGTCCCGGCCGTGGATGCCGGTTACGCGATCCGGTACTCGCTGTCGAGGGCGGGAATGCCGTCGACGGCCGCCTGGCCCTTCGCGACCAGGTCTTCCAGATGGGCGAAGACGGAGAGACCCGCGGCTCCGACCAGGGCGGGATTCAGGCCCTGATAGATCGCCGCGACGATCGCCGGGATCGTCCGGTCTCCCGCCCTCAGCCGGTTGAGGATCGAGGCCTCGCGCTGGCGCCGGTGGTGGATGAGGGCGCGCACGAAGCGCTGGGGTTCCTGCACCGGACCGCCGTGGCCCGGCCAGTACAGGGTTTCCTCCCGGCCCTTCAGCTTGTCGAGGGATTCCATGAAGGCGCTCATCGATCCGTCCGGCGGCGCCACCACGGTGGTGGACCACGCCATCACGTGATCGCCGGAGAACAGCGCCTTCTCCTCCGGCAGCACGAAGGCGAGGTGGTTGGCCATGTGGCCCGGGGTGGCGAGCGCCGCGAGGGTCCAGCCGCGGCCCGCGACGGCATCGCCCTCGCGCAGTTCGCGGTCAGGCGCGTAGTCCCTGTCGGAGCTGGCCTCGAGGGAATTGACCTCCCCGGCGAACAGGGCGCGCGCGCTGTGGTGGGCGGCGCAGCCGACGATCTCCGCCCCCGTGGCGTCCTGGATGGCCCGGGCGGCAGGGGAGTGGTCCTTATGGGTGTGGGTGACCAGGACATGGGTCACCGTCTCGCCCCGCACCGCATCGAGGAGCGCCCCGATATGGGCTGGCGCATCGGGACCAGGGTCGATGATGGCGACCTGTCCCGTCCCGACGATATAGCTGCAGGTTCCGGTGAAGGTGATCGGGCCGGGGTTGTCGGCGACGATCCGGCGGACCAGGGGACTCACCCGCACGCATTCCCCGGACCTGGCCGGCGGGCGGATGTCGAAGGTGAGATCGTCGGCCATGGGGAGTCCTCGGGGCGAATCCTCGGGGCGAATCCTCGGGGTGTCTGTCGCTTCCTAACCGACCTCGAGCCGGCCGCAAGAGCATCGGACGTGAAAAGTGGGCCCACGTTTCACGTCCGATGCTCCCACCTCCTTGAAGAGCGCATCGTTTTGTCCCGGGGCCGGGATTGGACCAAAGGGTGTCGACAACGCCGGGAAATGCGCGCGCCTGCGGCTTGAGGCAGGGGCCGGACCTCCCTATAAGGCTTGATGAGCCGCCACGCGAATGGCGGAACGATCTGGAGATTCAATTCATGACGACCGGCGTCTCTTCGCTGTCTTCTCCGTCGACCCTGGTCGGCCTCCTCTGGCCGTCGCGGGGCGACGTCCGCTTCGCTGCCCTTCGCGCCATCGTGCTGATGGTCGCCGGCACGGCGCTTCTGACCCTTTCGGCCAAGGTCCAGGTGCCGCTTCCTTTCGTCCCGATGACTCTCCAGACCCTGGTGGTGCTGCTCATCGGCGCGTCCTTCGGCTGGCGCCTCGGCGGGGCGACCGTCGCCCTCTATCTCGCGGAAGGCGCCATGGGCATGCCGGTCTTCGCCGGTCCGACCGCCGGCATCGGTTACCTGATGGGCCCGACGGGCGGCTTCCTCTTCGGCTTCCTGGCCGCCGCCATCGTGATGGGCTTCATGGCCGAGCGCGGCTGGGATCGCTCGCTCCCGCGGGTCATCGTGATGATGGCCATCGGCCATGCGGTGATCTTCGCCTTCGGCCTGGCGCAGCTCTCCCTGGTGATGCCGTTCGCGAAGGCCTGGACCGTAGGGGCCGCCCCGTTCGTGGCCGCCACCCTGGTGAAGACCGCCCTGGCCGTGGCCCTCATGCAGGCGGCCTGGTCGGTCACCCGTCGCGGCGACAAGGCCTGATCCGGCCCTTCGAACCCGATGGTTCCGGAAGCCGCCTTCGGGCGGCTTCTTCGTTTTAGAGCATCGGACGCAAAAGTGGGAACCGGTTTTGCGTGAAAAGATGCTCCAAAACAAAAGCCTTAAGCATCGGATGGATCCCAAAAGTGCAAGTCCACTTTTGGGTCCGATGCTTTAGGAACCCGCCCCGGCAGCCGTTGCCGGCGGAGACGATCAGCCGGCCGAGTGCACTAGGCGCAGCTTCGGCTTGGCCTTGGCCGTGCCATGAAGGAAGGTGACGTCCACCCATTCCTCGTCGCCGCCGGTCTCCTCGATGCGGTATCCCATCTGCCGGGCGATGGCCTCGACCTGGCTGAGATTCGGCCGCGCGATCCAGCGCGAGAACTCGCTCAATCCCTGGTCCATCAAGACGGCAATCATGCCGATCTCGACGCCCTGATCGAAATCTTCGCTGCGGCCGGGAAAACGCAGCCGCAAACCGTCATCCAGGTGGATATGTCGCATAGCGGGAAGCCCCCAAATCGCCCTTTCCGGGCACCTTTTGTTTGAATGTATCAAGAAAAGCTCCGGGCCGGAAGGCGGCATGGACGCGCATCTCGCCTGCCGCCCGACAGGAGGGGAACCGGCCCGGCGAGCCGCTCATTAAAGCATCGGACGCAAAAGTGGACACCACTTTTGGGTCCGATGCTCCACTCTTGGCTGGCGCACCGTTCGAGGCGAAAAACCGGGTCCACTTTTTCGCACGGTGCGCCCGAGCATCGGACCCGAAAGTGGAATGCACTTTCGGGATCGGATCCGATGCTCAAGCCTTTGAGCGGCGCACCGCTGAGGGCGAAAAACCGGGTCCACTTTTTCGCACGGTGCGCTAGCCCTGCGAACCACTCGACGGGAGGGCTCCCATGGCCGAACGCAGGATCTCCGCCTTCTTCGACACCTATGACGAAGCCGCCCGGGCGGTGGAGCGGCTGGAAGCGGCCCATCTTCCGAGCTTCGGGATCAGCCTCGTGTCGAACAACTTCGACGACACTCAGACCCGTCACGCGACACGGACCTTCGACGCGGGGACGTCTCACGATTTCGCCGGCGCCACCGCGGCGGCCGGCACGGTCGCAGGCGCGGGCGCCGGTCTCCTGGCCGGGCTCGGCACGGTGGCGGTCCCGGGCTTCGGGCCGGTGGTCGCGGCGGGATGGCTCGTCTCGACTCTCGTCGGGGCCGGCGCCGGGGCGGCCGTCGGGGGCCTTGCGGGAGCCCTGGCCGATGCCGGGCTCAGCGACGAGGATGCGCAGGCCTATGCCGAGGGAGTCCGTCGCGGGGGCGCGCTCGTGACCGTGAAGGTCGACGAGGCGCAGGCGGACCGGGTGGTGAGGATCCTCGACGACGAAGGCGAGGTCGAGCCGAGCGGCCAGGAGCGGGCGTCGGACGAGGCCCCGGCGCCGCCCATCGGGGCCGCCGCGTCCACCACGACCGGCCTGATGACCGATCTCATGCCGATCCCCGTCGACGACGAGGAGGAGGGCGATCACACGCTCCATGTGGAGCTGGAGGACGAGCGTCTTCGCCCACCTGCGGGCACGCGGTCCACGTAGATCATGGAAAGGCGGGAGATCGCCGCGATCCCCGCCTTTCCTTCGTTCCCTGGTCGGATCAGGCCGCGCGGCCGTTGCGCAGGAGGCGATCCAGGCTCCAGGCGCCGCCGCCGGCGGCCGCGATGAACAGGAACACGAAGCAGTAGAGAATGGCCGCATCGCCGCCGTTCAGAACCGGGAAGGGGCTGCGCGGCGCATGGGCGATCCAGTAGGCGAATGCCATCAGGCCCGAGAGAACGAAGGCGACCGGCCGGACGAACAGCCCGGGGACCAGCAGCGCACCGCCGACGATTTCCAGAACACCCGCGATCCAGGGGAGGCTGAAGGCCGCCGGGCCGGGATTGGGAGAGACCGGGAAGCCGAGGAGCTTCTGCGTGCCATGCGCCATGAAGATGAGAGCGGCGACGATGCGCAGGATGCTGAGCAGGCGCGGCGCCCAAACGGTCTCGAGCTGCGTGGTGTTCATCAAGGGGTCTCCAGGCTTGAAGGAATCTCCGCGGACGGCGGGGCCGTTCCGCCCATGTGCGCCGTTCCGATAACCGGTCGGCCCCGATCTTCCCACCCCTGACGGTGCAGCTTCCGGTAACGAATTGCTTACCACGTTCCCAAGAGGGTTTGATCCTTGGCCGCCCCCGGGCGTTTCTCCTACGCCAACAGAACAGGGGGCCTTCATGACCATCCTCGATCCCAAGACCGGGCAGCTCGTCACCATCGATCTCACGTCCAAGCCGCGCCGCGACCGGTCCGCGTGACCGCCTTCCCGATCGATCGTCCGATCCCATTTCCGATCACCGCACTCATTCTCCTCCTCCCCCTTATTTGATCGCCCCCTCCACTGACCGATTGCGCAAAGCGCCTTATTTTATGGTGAGCGGCGCGGGTTTGTGACCCATCGCACATCGCGAATGTGTCAACGTGTCGATAGTGGAGGGGTCGGAACCCTTGCTCCGCAAAGGCATTGGCTAGCAGGAATGGATTCTATGCGAGCGCCAAGGCCAAGGTTTGTTGGCTTCTTGATCAGCAACCGGACCGTTGGCGCTCTGTCATTTTGAAGAGATCGACACGTGAGGAGAGTCGAATGGCTCTGACGGGACGCTTTAACCTTCGCAAGACCTTTACCGGCCGCATCGTTCTGCAGGTCGAGGAGGAGGTTACCGGCTTCTGGAGCCGGATGTTCGGCAAGACCAAGCTGCACCGGCGCTGGCGCGATGCCAACGTGCTGGATCTGGCGGCTCCCGAGCTGCGAAGCCTCGTCGACCTGCGCTTCCGTCCGCGGTACATGCCTCAGACCAACGAGACGCCGCAGGACTGGCCCAAGGCTCCGCGCCAGCTCGAGGCGATCCCGGCCCAGACGCTCCATTATGAGACCTATCAGGAAGACGGCCGCTTCTCGACCCATTGAGGCGGGTGCATCTCGGAGGCCGCTTCACGGCCTCCGATCGATCGTTCTCAAGGCGCTGAACCTGCTGCGCTCGGCTGACGCGCCGCTCTCCGGAACAGCCACGCCGCCGTGAGCCAGAGCATCACGTAGATCCCGTTCAAAACCAGGATGTCCCCGGCGCCCTTCGCCCCGGCCGGGCCCGATCCGGCTAGGAGCGCCGCGGCGGCGACCAGCGTCTGGGCGAGAGCCGTCGCCGTCAACGCGCGGGCCATGCCGAGGGGCCGGAGGCGCGCGAGGGCGGCGCCCGTGATGCCGACGGCGAGCACGCCGTCGAACGCCAGATTGGCGGGATGGTCTTCGGACCCGATGAGGCCGACGGAAAGGTTCATCCAGAGCAGGAGAAAGGCCGCGGCGACCGCGAGCGCTGTCGCGGCGCGATAGGCGGCGCTGTCGGTCCTCCGCGCGGCTATCTCGCAGGCGATGCCGGCCCCGATCAGCATGGCGCCGAAGACCGCGTAGTCGTGCAGATCCCAATCGACTTCATCGGTGAGCTGCGTCGCGACGAGCGGCGCCAGGAGCATGAGCCCCGCCGCGCTCCAGAGGACCGGACTCCAGCGGTTCCCGGGTCGTCCCCCGGCTCCGCCTGCGTGGCCGGCCATGGGCCTCCCTCCCTGCTTGAAACGCCGGGGTCAGCGAAGCGTCGCCTCGACGTGTTCGACGATCCACGGGGCGGCCACAAGCGCGATCATGCAGAGCATCAGAACGACGTATGTCCAGAAGCCCGGGATCATCATGTTCATCGAAAGCGCCCTCCTGCGAGCCGAATGCACCGCCTGTGAAGCATCTCACAGATCGGACCCAGCGGCATCCGCCAAAGTGAGGGTTCGCCGTCGGACGACATCCCCGGCGGAGGCGAGCAGACCTGTTGGAAAGGACATCTCATGAGCGGCTACACTCTACTCGACCCGGGCGTCAACGACATCCCGTCCGGCCAGGGAATTCCTGCGATTGCCGTGGGAGAACCCAATCCGGGAGCCCCCATACCGGTGGAGCCCGACGGCGGTCCCGGCGGTGACATGGGCCCGTTCCACGGCGGGCATCCGTTGCCACCCTGGCTCGATGATCTCTCGTCCTGGTTCCCGTCCGGGAACGACCATGGCGACGGCGTCCCGCCGTTCTGCGGGACGCCTCCCGGTTCGGGGGAGGGCCCCGTCATCATTCCGGGTTACGGAGAGTTTCCTTCTGGCCCCACCGACCCTCTCGATTGCTGGTAGCCCGGTTCGGAGCGTCGCGGTTCAACGATCGCGACGCTCCTGCATCGAACCGGCGACGATCGGTCGTGCCGATGACGCCGGTTCGCCTCGGACAGGGCGGCGCCATCGCGGGAGCGGGGGCATGGGGGCGGTCGGGCCGGAAAGGGGCAAGAGAACGTTCACCCGCTCGACCGGTCCATGAGGCGGTCCACGGCCTTCGAACCCTCGAGGGGCTCTCATTCCTGAAGTCTTGAGATCTTGCCTGAAGTCTTGGGATCTTGCGGGAAGAATGGTCGGAGTGGCAGGATTTGAACCTGCGACCCCCACGTCCCGAACGTGGTGCGCTACCAGACTGCGCTACACTCCGACACCGAAAATTCTCGGGAGGCCGGTCTTATAGCGGCGAGGGGGGAGCACCGCAAGGGGAGAATTGCGCCTTTTCGGACAATATCTGGACCGCGCAAAACGATGTTGCCAGCCGCCACCGGGCCGATTATGTACACGCCACACCGATTGGGGCGTCGCCAAGTGGTAAGGCAGCGGTTTTTGGTACCGCCATTCCCAGGTTCGAATCCTGGCGCCCCAGCCATCCCGTGCTAAGTTTCTGAGATCGAAGGCTTCTCTCCCGGAGACCAGCTCCACGACGAGTGGACGCCGGCCGTGGCAAGGGCTCTTCCTGATGCGAGCGGGCAGGGGAAGACGTTTCACTCGATCCGACACTTCGGGAATGACGCCCCGATCGACGCGAAGGTCATGCTGGAATGGCGCCAGGACGTCATGGGCCACGGCGGCAACAGCGAGACGAACGAGCGCGACCGGGATGAGGCGCGGCTTGCCCGAAAGCTCGGTACACTCCGCAACCTCCCGATTGTGACGGCGGCGCTCCGGCCGAGCCGGCTTTCGCTGAGGGAGGCTGTTCTTAGGAAGATCGACAGGCGATCTCGGCGCCTTCTCAAGCGTCGGGCGCAAAAGCGGGAACCGGTTTCGCGCACGTGCGCCGCTCAATGGGTTGAGCATGGGGCAATCGGGATGGCCGGCACAGGGCCGGCCATGACGTGGGTGGCAGGAAGGGCGGAGGGTGCCATGACGCCGGAGGGTGTTGTCACCGGCCCATCCCACCCTCCACACGTCATGGCCGGCATAAGGCCGGCCATGACGTGTGGAGGGTGTCATCGCCGAACCACCCGCCACGTCATCACCGGGCTCGTCCCGGTGATCCCGATTGCCCGATGCTCCACTCTTGGCTGGCGCATCGTTGACTGCGAAAAACCGGGTCCACTTTTCACCGACGTGGCCCTCTGGGTCCGTCCGATGCGCTAGTGAACGAGACCTGCCGCCTTCGTCGAAGCGGCGCCGGCATTCAGGTACTGCTTCAGCATGGCATGGGTGCGCTCGAGCTCCTGGGCCAGGTGCTCGACCTGGTCCGGCCCGTCGCGCAGGAGGTCGGCGCTCGTGATCTTTCGCCAGCCGACGCAGATCTCATGCACGGTTCTGGCCCCGACATTGGCCGACGCGCTCTGCAATCCATGGGCCTCGAGACGAAACCGGTGGGAGTCGCCCGCGGCTGCGGCCGAACGCAGTTCGGCCACGAGATGATGGGCGTCCAGGAAGAATTCTTCCACGAGGCTGAGGACGAAATCCCGCCCGCCGAGCTGTTCCAGCTCCGCGAGAACGGGCTCGTCGACCAAGGGGTTCTGGCCGGTCGGCGAGGGGACCGGGATGTCCTCGACGGCCGACGGTCCGCCATCTGTCCGGGAGCCGGCCCTCTCGTCGATCAGCCTGAGCAGGGCCGCCGGCTGCACGGGCTTCGTCAGGCACGCATCCATGCCCGCCTCGAGGGTTCGGGCGACGATCTCCGGGGTCGCGTCGGCCGTCAGGGCGATGATGGGCATGCGGACGCCGGACGGCTCCGTGAACCGGAAGATCTTCGTTGCCTCCAGGCCGGTCATGACGGGCATGTTGATGTCCATGATGACGCAGTCGAAACTCTCCGTCGCGAGCAGGTCGAGCGCGTCCTCTCCGTTCGTGACGCACCGCGTGGCGTGCCCGCCGCGCTCCAGGATCTTCGTGATCACCATGCGGTTCGTCGAATTGTCGTCCGCGACGAGGATCGAGAGGCGCCTGGACGCCACGGGAATCTCGATGTCGCCGGACCCGCGCCAGATCGATGGCGCCATGGACGTCTGCGCCGCCGCGGCCAGGGAAGCGACCCGTGCTTCATCGGACGTGAAGTCGAGCGGGAGCAGGCTGCTGGATAACCGGACCAGTCGCGCGTTCGAAGCGCCCTGCGAGGGGCGGGGGCGTATCAGCACCGGAGGAGCCGGCAGGTTCGCCCGGTCGATCTCGTCGGCGAGACGATCGTCGGGCAGGTCGCTGTAGCAGAAGACCAGCCATTCGCCGCCACTGTGCCGCTTCACGTAATCCCTTGCATCCGCCAGCGTTCGGACGACAGGGATCCGATCGGGTTCGCCGAGGCGCGGCGCGATGCTGCGCGCCAGATCCGCGCTCGGGCAGACCAGCAGGCGCCGGAACCCGTCCAGGGGCTGTTCCTCCGGGCTCCTGTGCTCGGGGACGCCGACCGGAAGCGTGAACCAGAACGAGCTGCCATGGCCCTCCTGGCTGTCGACGCCGATCGTGCCTCCCATGGCGGCGATCAGCTGCCTGCAGATGGAGAGGCCCAGGCCGGTGCCGCCATACCGGTTGATGATGGTTTCGTCCGCCTGGGTGAAGCTCTCGAAGATCCTGCCGAGCGCGTGCGGGGCGATGCCGATTCCGGTATCGGACACGGCGAAGCGGATGAACGGCCCCTTGTCGGCATCGAGCGGCCGCGCGTCGAGCGTCACGGTCCCGCTGTCGGTGAACTTCACCGCATTGCCGAGAAGATTGAGGAGGATCTCCTCCAGGTGATGGCGCGAGCCATGGACGCGTGACGGCGTGCCGGGCGCCACGTGGATCGTCAGGCGAAGACCCTTCTCCTGCGCCTGCGCGAGCATCATGGCCCGCGCCGTGGAGAGGACTTCCAGGAGATCGAAGTCGACCTTCTCCATGGGCATCTGGCCCGCCTCGATCCGGGACAGGTTCAGGATGGTGTTGATCTGCCGGAGCAGAGTATCTCCCGCCGACCCGATCGTGCGGACGATCCCGCGCTGCTCGGTGTCGAGGTTCGTTCCGGCCATCAGGCTGGACAGTCCGATGATCGCGTTGAGGGGCGTCCGCAGCTCATGGCTGACGCTGGCGAGGAAGAGCGTCTTCGCCCGATAGGCGGCCTCCGCCTGGGCCTTGGCGTTGGAGAGCTTGCGGATCAGCGTGCTCGCATAGAGCGGAAGCACGATGAGGCTGAGCAGCAGGGTCGCCGACAGGTAGATGTCGTCGTGCCACCGCGGCGTGGTGGTGATGACCGCCGTGAAGCAGACCGCCGAGACCACCATGGCGATGTACAGGAAGCGGACCCCGAAGCGGAAACCGTTCCCGAAGGTGATCCAGAGGTACAGCAGAAACAGGACCGACGACGTCTCCCCGACATAGCGCAGCTGGAACGACAGGGTGGCGAGGTCGCTGACGATGGCCACGATGCGCCGAACGGTCGATTGGAGCGGCCGGATCAGCATATGGACGACGATCCCGGCGGAGACGAACGCGAAGACCGTGGCGGCGATCAGCGCCTCCCGCGGCACGGACGGGTTGATCCAGAAGGTATAGGCGGCGATCAGGCTCAGGAAGATGAGCCGATTGAGGCTCATCTCGTGCTCGCGGTCGGGACTGCTTCTGAAGCGGGCCAGGAGGTTGGCGATCACCGCGTGCGCGCTTTCCTGAGAGGGAGGTCCTGTCGCGGGAGCCGGTACCGCGGGCGTTCCTTGAGCAGTTCGTCGAAGGCGTCCGAGGCCACCGGCCGGCTGAACAGATAGCCTTGCGCCTCATCGCAGGGATGATTGAGCAGGCAGGCAAGCTGGGACTGGGTTTCGACGCCCTCCGCGACGACCTTCAGCTCGAGGCTCTCGGCCATCGAGATGATGGCCCTGACGATGGCCTCGTCACGGGTTCCGTCCGACAGGCTGGACACGAACGAACGGTCGATCTTCAACGTATCGACCTCGAAGTTCTTCAGGTAGCTGAGCGAGGAATAGCCGACGCCGAAATCGTCGATCGCGATCTTCACGCCCAGCTTCTTGAGTTCGTGCAGGATCAGCTGGGTTCGTTCGACGTCCCTGAGCAGGCTGCCCTCGGTGAGTTCGAGCTCGAGGCATTCCGGCCTCAGACCCGTCGCCTGAAGGGTCTCGGCGACGAGCTGCACGATGTCCTGGCGCAGGAACTGCACCGGCGACAGGTTCACGGCGATCTGCAGGGGCGCATGCCCGTGGGCGTGCCAGATTGCCGCCTGAGCGCAGGCTTCTCCCAGAACCCAGGCTCCGATCTCGTTGATCAGGCCGGTCTCCTCGGCGATGTCGATGAAGACATGGGGCGACGTGATGCCGAACTCGGGTCTGACCCAGCGCAGAAGGGCTTCCGCCCCGACGATCGCTCCCGTCGCCAGGTCCACCTGAGGCTGGTAGTGCAGAACGAACTGCTCCTGCGAGATGGCTTTCAGAAGGTCCGCTTCCAGGCTGATGGTGTTCAGCGAGATGCTTTCCATCTCCTGCGAGTAGAAGCGGACCGTGTTCCTCCCCTCGGCCTTGGCCTGGTACATCGCCAGATCGGCGTATCTGAGGAGTTTCTCGACGTCCCGTCCGTCACCCGGAGACATGGCGATCCCGATGGTGCAGCCGAGCCTGAGCTCGTTTCCGTCCAGGAGAAACGGGGCCGACAGGCTGTCGATGATCTGGCGCGCCAAGGCCTCCGAATCCTGGGCTGCGGCGACGTTGGTTTGCAGAACGACGAACTCGTCCCCGGACATCCTGGCCACGAGATGGGTGCTCGGCACGCAGCCGATGAGGCGACCCGTCACCTGCTGAAGGATGCGGTCGCCGCCCGCATGGCCGAGGGCGTCGTTGACGGCCTTGAAGCGGTCGAGATCGATCAGGAACAGGGAGAACTGACCGTCTCCGGCATCGATCTCCTGCTGAACCCTCTCGTAGAGCATCCTGCGGTTGGGGAGATCGGTCAGCGTGTCGTGCAGGCCGATATGCCGGAGCGTGTTCTCCGCCTGCTTTCTCTCGGTGATGTCGATCGACGTGGTGAGAACGCCCCTGACGCCGCCCGTGAGTTCGCGCAGGGACGTCTTGGTCGTCAGAAAGGCGCGCTCCGAGCCGTTGCTGTCGGAGATGCGCTCCTCGAAGCTGGACGATGTCCGCTGCTTTCCGAGAACGGCCTCATGGACGCGCTCTCCATGGTTCGCATTGTCGCTCTGAAGGACGGAGGGCAGGGGTCTTCCGAGGAGGGACTCGGGAGACATGTTGGCGAATTCCGCAAAGTAGGCGTTGACGAAGAGGATGCGGTTGTCCTCGTCGGTTGCGCTGATCATCGCCGGAACGCTGTCGATGACCTGGGTCAGCGCCTCGCGGCTGCTGCGAACCAGCTCTTCCTGGGAGCGCTCGCTGATGAGGAGTTGCTGCTCGAGGGCCAGGGCGCGGCTCTTGATGAACTGCTGCTGCCTCTGCAGCTTGAGGAGGTTGCGGGCTCGGGTCGTGAACTCGTAATGATCGACGGGCGACCGGAGGAAATCGGTCGCGCCCGCTTCAAGAGCCTGAAGCCGGAAGGCCCTGTCGTCATAGGCCGTGATGACGATGATCGGCACATCGGCGCCGTTGACGCTGTTCCTGGCACGCCTGGTGAACTCTGCGCCGTCCATGCCGGGCATTCGGAAATCGGTGATGATCAGGTCGGGGCAGTTCCCATCCAGCCAGTCGAGAGCCTCGTGGGGCGACGCGGAGGCGTGGACCTCCGCACCTTCCTCGATGGCCTGCGCCAGTCGAGAGAAGATGTTGCGGTTCGTGCTTCTGTCGTCCACGATCAGAATGCGCGCCATGTGTTGCCCCCCGGCATCCCTGGCCAATGAGATGGATCGATCCCCGATGGTCTTCGCTATTGTCTCACGGGATGATCTGTTTGATGGTGGTCATTCGGTCGGCCATGGGGTCTATACTCGCGCTAGCGTGGTTCAAGGTCCTCTACGGAGGTCGGCGGTCTCGTCCAGCGGTGAGACAAGGCCGTAATTCATCGGCATTCTGCTGATTGAACTACGCTGATCCCAAACTGAATAAGGGATTTATACCACAATAACGTTGGGTCATGCGTCGGCCGATACCTCATTCTTCAGGGATTGGTTAATCCAGCCTTATTGCCGCAGCATGACGATGGCAGAACAGCGCCGGCACGGCCTTGACCATTAACCAAGTTGCTTACGAAACGGTATGAGCGACTCCACAGGCCGTCGTTAATAGACCATTATCCATAGGAAAGGAGGCCTGTCCCAACCACGGCATCCTGAACGACCGCGAGATGAAGCTCGCTGTCCGTCCGAATTTCTCTATGATGGAGAGTATTGATGCTGGCCCCGTCGGCCAAAGTCGCCGGCCCTGTCCGCGACGAGGCCCAAACCGTCGATTACGAAGTCGCGTCGCCTCCTGCAAGTCCGTCTCGGAAGCAGAACCCCGCGCCGTCGGATGGCGCCCCCACGAACCTTCTCCTGCCTCACATCGATGTCGATATCGACTTCGAGAGCCGGATCTATTGGGCCGCCATGCGTCCGAGCCGGCACCCGATGATCACGATGGAGCTGCTGCAGGACATGATGTGCGTGCAGGAATCCGTCCGCGTGATCATGGAGGAGGGCAACCGCGAGCAGCATCAGCACCTCGAATACTTCGTGGCGGCATCCCAGACGCCGGGCGTGTACAACTTCGGCGGAAACCTCGCCTATTTCGCGGATTGCATCCGGCGGCGGGATCGCGAGGGCCTGCGGACGTATGCGTACGCCTGCATCGACGTGGTCTATGGAAACGCCATGGCGTTCCATACGCCCGTGATCACGATCGCCCTGGTGCAGGGCGATGCGCTCGGGGGCGGGTTCGAATGCGCCCTGTCGTTCGACGTTCTCGTCGCGGAGAAGAGCGCCAAGCTGGGGCTGCCGGAGGTCCTGTTCAACCTGTTCCCGGGGATGGGCGCCTACAGCTTCCTCTCGCGCAAGATCGGCACCGCGGCGGCCGAGAAGCTCATCATGAGCGGAACCGTCTATACGGCCGAGGAGCTCCACCGCCTCGGCGTCGTCGACATCCTGGCGGATGACGGGCAGGGCGAGAACGCCGTCAGGGACTATATCGCCCGCAACAGGCGCAAGCATAACGCCCACAAGGCCATGTACCGGTCCAAGCGGCGCATCAACCCGCTGACCTACGAGGAGTTGAGCGACATCGTCGAAATCTGGCTCGACGCCGCCATGGACCTGGGAGAGCAGGACCTGCGCAAGATGACCCGCCTGGTCGAAGCTCAGGCGCGCCGTTTCGACAAGGAGGCCTGAGAGGATCCTCCATGGTCCCTCCCGGTGCCGTCAGACACCGGAGGGGCCGGCACGGTGACGCAACGGGATCGGGCGACGGACCGGAGCCGAATCCGGCTGGCGGAGGAGGCCGGTCGAACGGCAGATCGGCAAGTTGTTCGAGGGTCATGCGCCGCAGGGCCGGGTGGGACAGCGGATCGTCGCTGCAATCGCCCGGGTCCTGGGGGCCGGCGCAGGCCCGAAGCAACTGCTCCGCAAGGCGGAAGAGGTTCAACATCTCTGCATGATGCTTCATCCATCCTCCCGATGGGATGGATTTTATCTGCGAACGATTATAGAAAATCTATATGAGAAACCTGAGCCGCTTCCATCTCAACGGATTGCGGGCCATCGAGGCGGCCGGCCGGTTGGGAACCTTGCGGGCGGCGGCCGACGAACTCGGCGTGACCATCGGGGCGGTCAGCCAGCAGATCCTGAAGGCCGAGGAGCAGTTCGGACGCCCCCTGTTCGAGCGTCTGCCCAAGGGCCTGAAGCCCACGCCGTTCGGCCAGGAGGTTCTCAAGTATCTGAGCGTCGGCTTCGCCGAGATCTCCGCCGGACTCGCTCTTGCCGAGCGCCGCCGGGACGATGTGCTGACGGTGTCCGTCGCACCGGTCTTCGCGAGCAAGTGGCTGGTGTGGCGTCTCCAGCGTTTCCACGAGATTTACCCGGACATCCGCATCCGCATCGACGCCAACGTGGCGCTCGTCGATCCGGACACCTCGGACGTGGACGTGTGCATCCGGGTCGGCTGGGGGAACTGGCCGCATGTGAAGGCGGAGAAGCTGATCGATCAGCTGATCTTCCCCGTCTGCAGCCCGCCGCTCGCCGAGCGCCTGCGCGAGCCTGCGGATCTCGCCGCCGTCCCGATCATCCGCGAACCGACGCCGATGTTCGGCTGGGACGCATGGCTTGGGCCGAACGGCCTCGACGAGTCGATCCTGGGCGGCGGGCCGGTCTTCTCGGATGCATCGCTCTGTCTCGATGCGGCCGTCGCCGGGCAGGGGGTGTTCCTGGCGTGGGAAACCCTGGCTGGAGATGCCATGGCGTTCGGTCGCCTGTCGGCGCCGTTTCCGGATCGTTATTCCACCGGGATCGCCTATTGGTTCGTCACGTCCCAAACCCTTCCTCGGAGCCGTGCCGTGTCGGCCTTCCACGACTGGCTGAAGGCCGAACTGGCCCGGATGGAGATCTGACGGGTTCGCCGGGGCCGCGGCCTTCCGCGCCCCCTCATGTCCCAAGGGGAGGAGCGGCCGCGCAGGAGACAGGCGGCCGCTCGGGATGTGGGTCCGACGTTACCCGATCCGGGGACGAAGGACGGCGCCCGAGCCCAGGCCGAGGGCCAAGGGCCGAACCGCGAAGGCACCATCGCCGATCAGGGCATGGGCGAGGGCCGCAACGGCCAGGAAGGCCGGATATTCCCAGCCGCCATTGGGCGCGTTGAACACCCAGCCATTGGGAGCATGGACGAGAAGCGCGCCCAGAAGAACCGGCAGGAGAACGACCGAGACGGCTCGACCGTACAGGCCCAGGAGGATCGCGACGCCGCCGATCAGTTCGGCCAGGATGATGGGCCACGCAAGAAAGGCCGGAAAGCCGACCTGCGTGAGGAATCCGGCAAAGCCCGGGACCGTGAACACGGCGATCTTCAGATAGGCATGGGCAATGAACATGATGCCAAGAGCCGCACGCAGGGCGAAAGCACCATAGGGAGCAAGGCGGGTGTCGATCATGGTTTCGTCTCCGGGACCCCGATGGTCCGTTGCCAAGAACCTGATCCTTTCAATAATGCAAATCAATGGCGCAAATTGCAGTCTATTTATTGTGATTGTGCAATGATGGGGCGGGTCTCTCCTGGGAATCCGGGCTCCGTCTTCGCCGCGGCGCATGAACCCGACCGAGCCACGCCTTGAAACATCGGACGTGAAAAGGGGGGCCTTCGGGTCACGAGCGTGGCCCGCTTTCGTCCGCACGATGCGCTCGACGGTCCTCCGACCGGGATCACCTGGACGAGCCCGGTGATGATACCCTCCACCCGTCATGGCCGGCCTTGTGCCGGCCATCCCGATCTTTTGGGGCGCGGCGCTTCACCGTATCGGGATCACCGGGACAAGCCCGGTGATGACGTGGGAGGATGGTGAGAGCGGGTGATGACATGGCGGGTGGCGTGACCCGGTGACAACACCCTCCCCACGTCATGGCCGGCCCTGTGCCGACCATCCCGATTGTTCGAAGCGCCGCGCTCCACCGTATCGGGATCACCGGGACGAGCCCGGTGATGACGTGGGAGGGGAGAGACGGCTAGCCCGATCGTCCGATGCGCTCGCCGCATTGTTTGACGGTGAACCGGATCCCCTTCACCGGGAAAGGCTCTCGCCCTGCGAGCCCGTCCGAGCCACGCGGCCCTCGATCGGATAGGCGGGGTCGTTGTACCCCGGCGTCGAGGGATGACCCGTGGCGACGAGGCCGTCGACGAGCGCTTCGTCCTCGGCGGTGAACCGGTAGTCGAGCGCCTTGAGGTAATCGTCCCACTGCTCTTCCGTGCGCGGGCCCGCGATCACCGCGGTGACGAGGCGGTTGTTCAGGACCCACCCCACGGCAAACTGGCCCGCCGTGATCCCGCGGGCCTCGGCGTGGCGCTTGAGGTCCTGGGCGATCTGGAGCGATTCCGGACGCCATTCGGTCTGCATCATCCGGTTGTCCTGCCGGCCGGCGCGGCTGGTCTCCGGCGGTGGAGCGTCGGGGCTGTATTTGCCGGTCAGCACGCCGCGGGCGAGGGGCGAGTAGGGCACGACGCCGAGACCGTAATAGCCGCAGGCCGGGAGATGCTCGACCTCCGGCATCCGGTTCATGGCGTTGTAATAGGGCTGGCTCACCACCGGGCGGTCGATGCCGAGATCGTCGCAGAGGCGGCAGATCTCGGCCACGCGCCATGCGCGGTGGTTCGACACGCCGAAATGCCGGATCTTGCCCTGGCGCACGAGATCCCCCATGGCGCGGACCGTCTCCGCCAGCGAGGTCGCGTGATCCTCCCGGTGGAGGTAGTAGATATCGATCCAGTCCGTGCGGAGGCGCCTCAGGCTCGCCTCCGCGGCCTCCATGATCCGGCGGCGCGAGAGGCCACGGTCATTGGGACCTGGCCCGGTCGGGTTCGCGACCTTCGTGGCGATCACCCAATGGGAGCGCGACCCGTTGATCGCCCGGCCCGTGACGTCCTCGGAGCGGCCCTCGTTGTACACGTCGGCCGTGTCGATGAAGTTCACGCCCGCCTCCTGCGCCTTCGCGATGATGCGCGCGGAAAGAGCCTCGTCGGTCGGTCCTCCGAACATCATCGTGCCCAGGCAGATCGGCGAGACCTTGAGGCCGGATCGGCCCAAATTGCGGTAATCCATGCAGAGCTTCCCCATTGTTCATCACCGTCCGGGCATCGCACCGAGAGCGGAGAGCTGCGCCTCGACCTCGGACATCGAGATCGCTCCCGGCTTGAGCCCCTCCCGCACCATGCGGGCACCGAGTTCCGTGAAGAAGGCGTTCGCAGGCGTCGCGACGCCGTGAAGGCGGCCGAGCAGCACGACTTCGCCGTTGAGGTAGTCGGTCTCGACCGATCCGGTGCCGCGCGCGAGGCTCTGCACCGTCGAGCTGCCGAGGCGTCCGACCTCGGCGATCGGCCGCTGCTGCATCAGCCGGGTTCGCCGAGGATCGGCCGCCCCGACGTCCAGCCAAGGAATGCCGGCCGCCTTGAAGGCCGCCTCCGCCTCGGCGCGCAGCAGCGCCTCGAGATGCCGGTAATCGGCATCGAGGCCGAGCGCGGCCTGCAGGATGTTGCTCAGGTTGAGCAGCAGCTTTCCGTACTTGCTTTGCATCACGTCCTGCGACACGAAGACGGCGATGTTGGCGGCCTCCAGAGCATCGGCGAGGGCCGTGTCATGCGCGTTGCTGCCGCCCGGGTAGCGCCCGATATCGAAGATGCCGTGACGGGGCAGGGAGAAGGCGGCGATCTCACCCGGCCCCGAGATGGCGGCGGGCATCATCACCGTCACCCCGTGCACCTCGGGAAAGAGGCGAAGGGCGAAGCGTTCGTTGGCGACGCCGTTCTGAACGCAGAAGACGGCCTGCCCGGCGGCGCCCGCGGCGCGAAGACGGTCCAGGGCGGGGGGCGTATCCTGGGTCTTCATGGTCAGCAGGATGGCATCGTCCGGGCGCAAGTCGATGTCGGCCGGGTCCGACACACAGGCGAAACGGGCTCGTTCGGCTTTCTCCGGCGTCCGCAGAAGCAGCCCATGGGACCGGATGGCCTCCAGCTGGGTGCCGCGAGCGATGCCGATCACCTCCTGCCCCGACGCTGCGAGGGCCGCGGCCACGGTTCCGCCGATCGCGCCGACGCCATAGACAATGATCCGCATGATGATCCTCGCGTGAGAGCTGGTCGATCAGGATGGGTCGTTCGGGTGTTCCCTTCAAGCCCGATCCCTCGCTTCGACCAGCCTGGGGGAACGGGCTTTTCCGGATCAGTCCCGCGCCGCCCAGGCCATGCCGCGTTGCAGGATGGTACGCATCTCCGGCACGTCGAACTCCTTCGCCACATGGCCGAGGGAGCTGTAGAAGACCCGGCCCTGGCCGTGACGGCGCTTCCAGACCACCGGCATGACGACGCCGTCGATCCAGGGGGCGTGCTCGCCCGAGAAGGTGGTGGTGGCGAGCACCTCGTTCGACGGGTCCACATGCATGTAGTACTGCTCGGAACGGTAGTCGAAGTCCCGGATGCCCTGCATGACCGGATCGTCGGGGCGCGTGACGTTCACGCGGTAGTCGATGATGTTGCCGGGATGGGCCACCCATTGTCCGCCGCACATGAACTGGTACTCGACCGCCTCACGGAAGGCATCGCCCATGCCGCCGTGAAAGCCCGCGAGGCCCGTGCCGTCGCGGACGGCCTTGGACAGATTGGCCACCTCGTCCTTCTCGATCTTCGACATGGTGTAGATCGGCACGACGAGGCTCATCGTGGAGAGCCGAGGGCTGGCAAAGGCACGGGTCGAGGTCTCCAGGTGAACCTGGAAGCCCTCGTCCCTCAGCAGGCCGGCCACGATGGTGGCGCATTGCTCCGGCTCATGACCGTGCCAGCCGCCCCACACGATGAGTGCTTCGCGCATCGTTCTTTCTTTCTGTCGCTGTGATCGATCTCAGGCCGCGGACGCCGTCTGGGGCTGACCCTTCCAGAGCAGCGCCGCATCGGCATCCTCCAGGACCGCCGGCCGATCGAGCGCCGTGGTGATCGCCCGGGGCTGCCCGGTCGCCGCTCCTTCGAGGATGCTGTGCATGACCTCGAGGACGTGCAGACCGAGGCGACCGCTGGAGCGGTGCGGGGTGCCGTTCAGAACGGAGCTTGCCAGATCGGCGAGGCCGAGCGCACGGTAATTGGCCTTGTTCGGAACCTCGGGAGCCCAGTTGGGCGAGCGCCAGTTGGGGGAGCCCAGCGGCATCTCGCTCGAATCGACGGCGCGCCAATCGCCGCCGCGCTCTGTGATCTCCACGTGGCCGCCGAAGAAGTTCGGATCCGGAACGCGCAGCGAGCCCTCAGAGCCGTAGATCTCGATCGCCGGATGGCTGTGCTTCCACACGTCCCAGCTCATGCAGAACGTCACCTGCGCCCCGGAGGCGAATTCGAGAAGCGACATCACATGGGTCGGCGTCTCGACCGGAATGCGGTGACCCTTGCGCGGCGACTCGGCGGTCACGATGCGCTCGGGAAATCCGATGCTCGACATGGCGAAGACGCGCTGGACGGGCCCGATCAGATTGACGAGGGTGCTCAGATAGTACGGCGCCATGTCGAGGATCGGTCCGCCGCCGGGCTTGAAGAAGAATTCCGGATCCGGATGCCAGTGCTCCATGCCGTGCGACATCAGGAAGGCCGTTCCCGACAGGATGCGGCCGACCTTGCCCTCATCGACGAGGTTGCGGGCGAGGCGCCCACCCGCGCCGAGGAAGGTGTCGGGCGCGCAGCCGAGATGGAGGCCGCGCGCTTCCGCTTCGTCCACGAGCCGGCGGCCCTGCTCGAAATCGACCGCCAGGGGCTTTTCCGAGAAGACGTGCTTGCCGGCGCTCAGCGCCGCGAGCGAGACGCCGAAATGAGCCGCCGGGACGGTGAGGTTGACCACCAGGTCGATGTCGTCACGGGCGAGCAGTTCGTCGACCGTCAGGGCCTCGATGCCGTGCCGGCTCGCCTGTGCCTGGGCCACCTCCGGCTTCATGTCCGCGCAGGCCCGCAGGGTGAGGCCGCGATAGGCGGGGATGTTCTGGAGATAGATGCCTGAAATGTTGCCGCATCCGATGATGCCGACGTTGAGGGAGTTCATGGTCCTTAATCCTCGATCGTGCGCAGGAAGGCGAAGCTGTTGCGGGCGGTCTGCCCCGGATCCGCGGGCTTGTCGTGCTCGACGACCATCCATTTCGCGCCCGCCGCACGGCAGACCCGCCACAGGTCGCGCCAGTCCAAGGTGCCCGAGCCCACATCGGCCCAGCCGTCCTGGTCCTCGTTCTGCCCGGCGGGCGCGATATCCTTCACGTGGGCGGCCGTGATCCGGCTGCGGTAGCGGTCGATCCACTGCTTCGGGTCGGCATTGCCGCGCACGAGCCAGGCCACGTCGACCTGCCAGGTGAGCGGGCTCGATCCGGCGGCCTCGAAGATCAGCTCGAGGGCCGTCTTGTCTCCGTCCTTCGGCTTCAGCTCCCAGTGATGGTTGTGGTAGCCGAGACGGATCCCTTGCTCCTGAAAGCGCTCCGCGATCTGCCCGAGCTCGCGGCCGAGCGAGCGCCAGCCGTCGGCCGCCATGTCGCGCTCGTCCGGCGGAACGGCCGGCATGTAGAGGTCGGTGAGGCCAAGCGTCCGGCATGCCTCGACAATGGCATCGGGCTTTTCGCGCAGGGCCGCCATGCCGACATGGCTGGACGAGGCCTTGAGACCCCGCGCATCGAGCTTCGCGCGGACCTCGGCGGCTTTATCGAGATGCGAGCCGATCGTTTCCACATTGCGGTAGCCGGCATCGGCCACCGTGTCGAGGATCCGGTCGAGATCCTCCAGCGATCGCAAGGTGTAGAGTTGGATGGAAAGACTGTCCGTGACGCTCATGGAATCCTCGGGGTTCGTGACGACAGGCGCGACCCGCCAGGCAGTAGGGCCGATCGCGATGGGGGGTGGTCACAGGCGTTCGCCGGTCTCTGCGGAGAAGAGCGACACCTGCGAGGGATCGGCATGGAGCGTCAGGCTCTCGCCCGGCGCGGCCCGGCGCGAGCCGGTGGTGCGCACCTGGACCGAGCCGACCGGGTCGCTGCACCAGATGATGGTGTCGGCGCCCATGGGCTCGACGATGTCGACCTTGAAGCCCGGCCAGATGCCGTTGTTCGCGATCTCCAGATGTTCGGGGCGCACGCCGAGCACGACATCCTGACCCGCCGACGGGGCGGTGGCGAACGGGTAGGCCGACAGGGCCAGGCGGCGGTCGCCCGAAAGGAAGCTCAGTCCTTCTCCGGTGTTCTCGAGCCGGCCCTTGATGAAGTTCATCTGCGGCGAGCCGACGAAACCGGCCACGAACAGGTTGGCGGGCCGGTGATAGATCTCGTCGGGCGTGCCGATCTGCTGGATCTTCTGCTCCCGCATGACCACGATGCGGTCGGCGAGCGTCATGGCCTCGATCTGATCGTGGGTGACGTAGACCATCGTGGTCTTGCCGAGCCGTGCGTGCAGCCGCTTGATCTCGACGCGCAGCTCGTTCCTCAGCTTGGCGTCGAGGTTGGAGAGCGGCTCGTCGAACAGGAAGACGGCGGCGTCGCGCACCAGCGCGCGGCCGATGGCGACGCGCTGGCGCTGGCCTCCGGAGAGCTGGTCCGGGCGCCGGTCGAGCAGGGGAGTGATCTGAAGGAGCTCGGCCGCCTTGGCGACCCGCTTCTCGATTTCGGGGCGCGGCGTCTTCGCCATCTTGAGCCCGAAGGACATGTTCTCGCGCACGCTCATCCGGGGATAGAGAGCGTAGGACTGGAACACCATGGCGATGCCGCGATCCTTGGGCTCCTCCCAGGTCACGTTCTTGCCGTTGATCCAGATCTGCCCCTCCGCCACGTCGAGCAGGCCCGCGATGGCGTTGAGCAGGGTGGACTTGCCGCATCCCGACGGACCGAGCAGGACGATGAACTCACCCTCGTCGATGTCGAGGGACAGCCCGTCGAAGACCTGAACGGACTCGAATGCGACGGTCACATCACGAACGGAAACGGTCGACATGCCTTATCCCTTCACAGCGCCGGCGGCGATGCCGCGGACGAACCAGCGGCCGGAGACGAAATAGACCACGAGGGGAACGAGGGCGGCCAGCATGGTCGCCGCCATGTCCACGTTGTAGGCGCGCTCGCCCTGCGTCGAGTTGACGATGTTGTTGAGCTGCACGGTCATCGGCAGGTTCTCGCGCCCTGCGAAGGTCAGACCGAAGATGAAGTCGTTCCAGATGCCGGTGACCTGCAGGATGGTCGCGACCACCAGGATGGGCGTGGACATCGGCAGGATCACCCGGAAGAAGATCGACCAGAACCCGCCCCCGTCGATGCGCGCCGCCTTGAAGAGCTCGATCGGCAGGCCCGCATAATAGTTGCGGAACAGCAGGGTCATGGTCGGCAGGCCGAAGATCACGTGAACCAGGACGATGCAGGTGAGCGAATTGTAGATCCCGGTCATCGAGAAGATGCGCACCAGGGGGTAGAGAAACACCTGGTAGGGGATGAAGGCCCCGAGCAGCAGGATGCCGAACATGACGTTCGCACCCCTCACCCGCCAGAACGACAGCGCATAGCCGTTGATGGCGCCCGCGATGATCGAGAGGATCACCGACGGGATCAGGATGCGCACGGAATTCCAGAACCCGACGCTGATGCCGTTGCATTCCAGGCCCGTGCAGGCGGAAGACCAGGCCTTGGACCAGGCATCGACGGTCATGGCGGCGGGCAGGGCGAGGATGTTGCCGAGCCGGATCTCGTCCATGGGCTTGAGCGACGTCACCACCATGATCCAGAGCGGCAGCAGGAAGAACAGGGCCGCCGTCACCAGGAAGGCGTAGACTCCGATGCGGCCGACGGTGAGGTGACGGGGGCGGCGGCCCTGGGGCACGGCGGTGCTCATGCATGCCTCCCTTGCGGACGAACGTAGCGGGCATAGACCCAGGGAGCCAGGACGATCACCACGGTGATCAGCATGATGGTCGCGGCAGCCGTTCCGAGGCCGATGTTGTTGCGCTCGAACAGATGATCCATGACGAACTTGGCCGGCACCTCCGTGGCGATCCCGGGACCGCCGAGGGTCATGGCCACGACCAGGTCGTAGAGCTTCACGACGCCGGTCGCGAGCAGCACGGTGGCGGTGACGACCATGGGGCGCAGCAGCGGCAGAACGACGGAGGTGTAGACGCGCCAGGTCGGAATGCCGTCCACCTTCGCGGCCTTCCACAGATCCTTGTCCACGCCGCGCAAGCCGGCGAGCATGATCGCCATGGTGAGGCCCGAGCCGTGCCAGAGGCCGGCGATCACGATGGTGTAGATCGCCATCCTCTGGTTCACGAGCCAGTCGAACGTGAAGCTCTCGAAGCCCATGTCGCGGACAAGCTTCTGCAGGCCGAGCCCCGGATTGAGGAACCATTGCCACGCGACGCCGGTGACCACGAAGGACATGGAATAGGGATAAAGGAACACGGTCCGGAAAAGACCCTCGCCGCGCACGTTCTGGTCGATGAACACGGCCATGAGGAAGCCGATGATCAGGCAGCCCGAGATGAACAGGACGCCGAAGATGACGATGTTCTCGGCCGAGGTGACGAACCGGTCATTGGCGAAGAGACGCATGTACTGCGTCAGGCCGAACCAGTCGAGCTTGGGCAGGAGGGTCGAACTCGTGAAGGAGAGCCGCACGGTCCAGAGCATGCAGCCGATGTAGACGACGAGGACAACGAGTGCCGTCGGCAGGAGGGCGATGGCTGCAGGCAGGCGCGTGCGCGCGCTGCGTCGGGCTTTCGTGGCGCTCGATGGGGTAGAGGGTGCGCGAATCGAGATCGTTTCCACCGGGAAGGCTCCACTGCGAGTGCGTCAAGACTCAGTGCAAGACTCAGTGCAAGACTCAGTGATGGAGACCTCGCCCCGGTGCCCCGGGGCGAGGTGGAGTGACTCAGGTGGCGTCGCGCATGGCGCTGACGATCTTCTCGATGAAGGCGTCGGCCGACATGTTCGGGTTGTTCCAGTACTGCGTGACCGCATCCTGCATGGCGCCCGAGAAGTTCGGCGGGCTCAGGATCTCCATGCTCTCCACCTGGTTGGCGGGGTCGCTCAGGATGGCGTGGGACTTCTGGGCGCAGATATCCATGGACGAGACGTCGACATCCATGCGGACCGGGATGGAACCCTTCTTCTTGTTGAACTCGATCTGCGTGGCGGGATCGAGCAGGACCTGGATCAGCTTGTCCTGAGTGGCGAGCGCCGCCTTGTCCTTCGTGGCCGGGAAGACGAAGACGTCGCCGCCGATGACCAGCTTGGGCTCCTGCCCGACGACCGTGCAGCCGTACTCCTTGCCCGCGGTCTGGCCTGCCGCGATGAACTCACCCTTGGCCCAGTCGCCGTTGAAGTGCATCGCGGCCTTGTTGGTGATGACGAGAGCCGTCGCGTCGTTCCAGTTGCGGCCCGGGCTGCCCGGGTCGACGAGGCCGCGCATCTTGCCGAAGAGCTCCACGGTTTCCTTGAACTTGGGGGTCTTCACAACGTCCGGTTTGCGGGTGCCGTAGAGCTGGCGGAACATGTCCGCTCCGCCGTGTCCGACGACGACGGCCCGGAACAGGTTGTGCTCCCAGGTCGGCTGGCCGCCGAGAGCCAGCGGAATGATGCCCTTGGCCTTCAGCTTCTCGCCGCTCTCGACCAGCTCAGGGAAGGTCTTCGGAGGCTCGAGACCGGCATCGGCGAAGATCTTCGTGTTGTAGAACATCCAGTTCTGGCCGTGAATATTGACCGGAACAGCGAAGAACTTGCCTTCGCGCACAGTCGCATCGACGATCGGCTTGGGCATGATCTGCCGCCACTTGCCGGCCTGCGCCTGCTGATCGACGTCACGGACGAGATCGTTGCTGACCAGCTCGTCGAACTGCTTGCCGGTGTTGAACTGCATCATGGTCGGGGGGTTGCCGCCCACCATGCGGTTGATGCCGGCCGTCCGGGCATTGGCCCCGCCCGCAATGGCATTGTCGACCCAGGTGCCTCCGGCCTTGGTGAACTGATCGGCGAAGACCTTGACCGAGGCGGATTCACCGGCCGAGGTCCACCAGTGCAGAACCTCGGCTTTCATCTGCTGCGCGAACGCGCCGGTGCTCCAGATCAGGGCGATGGAAAGGGTATATGCGGAAACGCGTGTCGTCATGCTCATGGCTTCCTCCCAGAAGCGTTTTATCGATTTTTGTAATCGATTACATCTTGAGATATAGGTTGTAGAGACTTTTTAGATTAGTCAAGACACTCGTTGAGGTCAGTCATATCCTGTGAGAGAAGGTAACATGTCTTGCCGAGGGGCGGGGAAACCTCAATGAGTCGGAAAAGGTGGCATTCCGTCAAGGAGATCCGCATCGCCGACGTGGCTCGTCTCGCAGGAGTATCGACGGCGACCGTCAGTCGCGTCCTGTCGGAGCCGGGCAAGGTCAGGCAGAAGACGCACGATCTCGTGATGGAGGCGGTGCGCCGCAGCGGCTACATTCCCGACAGCACGGCGCGCAAACTGCGCACGCGCCGCACCATGACCGTGCTGGTGGTTGCGCCCCGGCTCACCAATCCGGTCTTTGCCGAGATCCTGCGCGGGGTGGACGACGAACTGACGCAGTCGGGCTACGGGATCATCATCGGCAACCTGGACAACCGCAGGGAGCGGGAGGCCCGGTATGTGGACCTCGCCCTCTCCCGGCAGGTGGACGGCGTTCTTCTGCTGACCGGCTACATTCCCGCGGACGGCACCCGCGACATGAGGGAGGGCGGATTGCCCATCGTGGCCTTGTGCGCCGCCATCGAGGACGACGCGATCCCGAGCGTGGTCGTTCAGGACCGCGAAGCGTCCCGCAGGGCGGTGGAGTATCTGGCGGAGCTCGGGCATCGCCGTTTCGGCTACATCTCCGGAACACCGGGTTCGATCATCGAACACGAGCGGTTCCGGGGATTTTGCGAGGGAATTGCCGCGGCCGGGTTCCGGCAGGACGAGATCGTTCGCTGGGAGGGACCCTTCGTCTTCGCGACAGGCGTCGCCGCGGCCGAGTCCTTCCTGGCCATGAAGGACCGCCCGACCGGGATTTTCGCGGCCTGCGACGAGAGCGCCATCGGCTTCATCAAGCGGGTCAGAGCCGAGCGCATCCGGGTCCCGCAGGATGTCTCCGTCATCGGCTTCGACGGGATCGAGTTCGCGGATTACACCGAGCCGACGCTCACCACCTTTCGTCAGCCCTTGCACGAACTGGGGTGCGTCGGGGCCGATGTTCTCATGAAGCTGATCAGGGGCGAGATGACGGCGGGAGATTGGAACGTCCGATTGCCGCTGACGCTCCTGGAGCGGGACACCACGGGTCCCGTTCTGCACAAGGACTACACGTCGCTGCGCCGATCGGCGATGTGAGATCGAACCCGTCCACGAGAGAGCAACCGAGGAGAACGCCATGCAGCCCGTCCGTTGGGGAATTCTGAGCACCGCGAAGATCGGCCGGGTGAAGGTCGTGCCCGGCATGATGAAGAGCCCGCTCTGCGAGGTCGTTGCCGTTGCCTCACGAGACGAGGCATCGGCGCGGGACATGGCGGCGGAACTCGGAATCCCGAAAGCCTACGGCTCCTATGAGGCGCTTCTCGCCGACCCGGATATCGAAGCAATCTACAACCCGCTGCCCAATCACCTGCATGTGCCGATGACCTTGGCGGCCGCCGCCGCCGGCAAGCATGTCCTGTGCGAGAAGCCGATCGCCATCACGGCCAACGAGGCGGAGCAGCTCGAGCGCGCCGCGGCGCAGGTCATGATCGCGGAGGCCTTCATGGTCCGCCATCACCCGCAATGGCATCGGGCCCGGGACGTGATCCGGAGCGGCGAGATCGGAGATCTGCGCGCGATCCACGTCATCTTCTCCTATTTCAACGTCGATCCGGCCAACATCCGCAACAAGCCCGATATCGGCGGGGGAGGGCTCCTCGATATCGGCTGCTATGCGGTCGTGGCAGGGCGTTTTGTCTTCGAGGCCGAGCCCCTGCGGGTCGTGACGCTCGTGGACCGTGACCCGGCCTTCGGCGTCGACCGGACCACCAGCGCCCTCATGGACTTCGGTGGAGGGCGGCAGCTGGCCTTTACGGTCTCGACCCAGGCGGTGCCCTATCAGAGGGTGCAGATTCTCGGAACGAAGGGGCGAATCGAGATCGAGATTCCCTTCAACGCCCCACCCGACAGCCCCACCCGGATCTTCGTCGACGACGGCAGCCAGCATGGCAACCGTTCCGCGCGAGCCCTCGAGTGTCCCGTGGTGGACCAGTACCAGCTCCAGGGCGAGGCCTTCAGCCGGGCGGTCAGAGGCGCGGCGCCTCTCGAATACGGCTTGGAGGACGCCATCCTGAACATGCGCATCCTGGATGCCTTGCGACGGTCGGACGAGTCCGCCGCATGGGAGCGGGTCTAGCGCCGAAGCCCGGTCCGGCCCGAGGGATCGGGCATCCTGTGCGATCGTAGTAGCCCGGATGCCCGTCTCCCTGTCCGGATGAACGCTCGACCTCCGACTGAGCGCCTCGACCCATGCCGAAGCGCTCGAAATTGTGCGCCTGACGGAGTTCCGTCGAAGGGCGCGTTCTGGTAGAGCCACGGCATCAGGTTCCGAGATCAGACAGGCAATCCTTATGCAGAGCAAACCAGCAGCCGCACCATCGTCTCTCAAGTTCGGTACGAGCGGTCTCAGGGGGCTGGTGGTCGAATTGAACGGCAGCCCGGCTTTCGCCTATACCCGCGCTTTCGCCGAAATGCTCAAGGAGGACGGCTCGGCGGCAGCGTCCCGCAACGTCGTGCTGGTCGGGCGGGATCTGCGGGAGAGCAGCCCGAGCATTGCCCAGCTCTGCTGCGCGGCCCTGCACGAAGCCGGCCTCGAGCCGCTCGATTGCGGCGCTCTTCCCACTCCGGCGCTGGCCTATCACGGGATGCGATTCGGGATTCCGGCCATCATGGTGACGGGAAGCCACATCCCGGAGGATCGCAACGGCCTGAAATTCTACCGGGCTCAGGGCGAGATCGACAAGAACGACGAGGCGAGCATCCTGGCCTGGCATGGCAGGCTGGGAATCGACTCGGTGCCGGAGGCCGCCCGGACGGTCCGCGCCCGGACGCCGGACATCGATCTCGTAGCCGCCTACAAGGCCCGCTACAGCGACTTCTTCGGGGATGGGGCCTTGAAGGGCCTCACGGTTGGGGTCTATCAGCATTCGTCGGTGGCCCGGGACGTCATCGTCGCGACGCTCGAGGCCTTAGGGGCGCGGGCCTTGCCCCTGGGGCGGGCCACCAGCTTCATCCCGGTCGACACCGAAGCCCTGCGGGAAGAGGACGAGGTTCTGGCCCGGCAATGGGCCGGCGAGCAATCTCTCGACGCCATCGTGTCGACCGACGGCGATGCGGATCGCCCTCTGATCTCGGATGCACGGGGCATGTTCCTGCGCGGAGACCTCGTGGGAGCGATCACGGCCAAGGCGCTGGGGGCGGACGCGATCGTCACGCCGGTGACGTCCAACTCCGCTCTCGAGGAGTCCGGCGCCTTCGGGACGGTGCTCCGCACCCGGGTGGGGTCACCCTACGTTATCGCGGGCATGGCGGAGGCCATCGCGTCCGGGGCGCAGGCTGTCGTCGGGTTCGAGGCCAATGGGGGCGTGCTGCTCGGTTCCGACGTCGTGCGGGACGGGCGCCGTCTTGCCGCTCTTCCAACCCGGGACGCGATGCTGCCCATCCTCTGCGCTCTCGGCGAAATCGTCGCTCAAGGCCGGTCGCTGGCCGATATCGGGGCGGCCTTCGCCTTCAAGGCGGCGGCCAGCAATCGTCTGCAGAATGTCGCGACGGACCGGAGCGCAGCTTTCGTTGCGCGATTGCAGCAGGAAGAGACGTTCCTGGCCGAGCTGATGGCTCCCTTGGGCGGCGTGGCCGGGATCAACTCCCGCGATGGATTGCGGATGACGGCGAAGAACGGCGAGGTCGTGCACTTCCGCCCCTCCGGCAACGCGCCGGAGTTGCGCGTGTATGTCGAGGCAGTGACCCAGGAACGGGCGGATGACCTTCTGGCCTGGGGGCTGTCCGTCGCAGGCAAGCAGGTGGCCTGAGAGCATCCACGGCGCTAGAGCATTTTTCGGTGAAGTGGATCCGGTTGACCGTCGAAAAATGCGGCTCGGCAAAGACAAGAGATGATTCCACGTGAGGGGGAAGCAGCTCTAGCGCATCGCCCGTTGCCCAAGGCGCTCCTGGCTGGCTGCTGTGCCCATGTAGGTCGGTTCGAAGGTGCTCTTCAGGGGATGCGGGTTCCAGTCCTCATCGGGCATGGAAAGGCTGTCACTCTGTCCGGACCACCGCGTTTCGAAGAGGCGGGCGGCATCTCGGCTCTTGAAGCCGATCAGACCCCAGCCGGTGCGGAACTGATAAAAGTCGTAAGGGGTGCCGTTGGCCTCGAGCCAGCGGACGACCTGAAGCTTGAGCGCCTTCCTGCTCTCGTTCCAGACATCCCAATCGTTGATCAGAAAAATGGATGGCCAACGTTTGGCATAGGCCTCGACTTCGTAACAGGCGGACGTGGCCAGTTCTTCATCGCGGATCCGATCACCGATCGCCTTCTTGATCTCCTCCAGGTCGGTCATGGACAACCTCATCTCTCCGGTCTCGCGCCGTGCCTCAGGAACTCTCCGAAGCATGACGATAGGCTTACCTCCTTTTAGGTAAACAGGACGTAATCCGTTGAGTTCCAGCGACCTCGAGCGGGGAGCGTGCCGATCCCAGGTCGATCGAGCGGTCGGCATGGTCCGGGGCATCGTTGAGTGCGGCCCGCGTTCGTCCGCAGGATGCGCTCGGCGGTCTTCCGATCGCGTTCACCGGGACGAGCCCGGTGATGACGGGGAGGGTGGTGTGAGCCCGGTGATGACGTGGAGAAGGTGGTGCGGGCCGGTGATCACACCCACCCACGTCATGGCCGGCCCTGTGCCGGCCATCCCGATAAGGTGAAGCGCCGCGCCTCTCGTATCGAGATCACCGGGACAAGCCCGGTAATGACGTGGAGGGTTGTGGGAGGCGGTGCGAACACCCTCCGGCGTCATGGCCGGTCGGTCATCGCTCGCCTCTCGCCGGTCATCCCGATTGTCCGAGGCTCACATCCTGACGCGGCGCATCGTTCGGGGGGCCGCTCTCGTCCGCACGATGCGCGAGGGTCGCCGTCCCCGAGCGGGGCCTGCCGGCGCCCGAGGCAGGGTTCATCCCTCAAGCTTTGATGATGCGGGGGTCGGTGATTCCGGCTCTCGCGCAGACGTTCCGGGTATCCAGGACAAGCTTCGCATGGTCCACGACCAGGCGGTAATCCACATCGTCGTGGTCCGTCGCGATCAGGACGGCGTCGTAGCGGCTCACGGTTTCAGGATCGATCGAAACGGAAAGCCGGCCCATCAGGGCCCCATGCTGGCGGGTTGGCGGCAATGCGGGAACATGCGGGTCGTGGTAATCCGCACTTGCGCCGCGCGCTTCGATCAATTCCATCAGTTTGAGGGACGGGCTCTCTCGCATGTCGTCGACATTCTTCTTGTAGGCGGCTCCCAACACCAGAATCCGCGAGCCGCTGAAAGGGCGCCCGCTCCGATCGACGGCCTCGACCAGCCGCTCAACGACGTAGTAGGGCATGTGGGTGTTCACCTGCCCGGCGAGTTCGATGAACCGCGTGGTGATGTCGTATTCCCGTGCCTTCCACGTGAGATAGAACGGGTCGATGGGAATGCAGTGCCCCCCGAGCCCAGGACCGGGATAGAAGGGCATGAAGCCGAAGGGCTTGGTCTTGGCGGCATCGATCACCTCCCAGATATCGATGCCCATGGCCGCGTAGACCACCTTCAACTCGTTGACGAGGGCAATGTTGACCGCCCTGAAGATGTTTTCGGTCAGCTTGACCGCCTCCGCCGTTGCGGCCGTGGAGACCGGGACGGTCTCGACGACAAGCTGCCGGTAGAGGGCCTCTGCGAGGGCGAGGGCCTCCGGCCCGTCGCCACCGACGACCTTCGGGATCGTCGAGGTTCCGAAATTCGCATTGCCCGGGTCTTCCCGTTCCGGCGAATAGGCCAGGAAGAAATCTTCTCCGCTTTTCAAGCCTGTGGCTTCGAAGATGGGCCTGAGCACGTCGTCGGTCGTTCCGGGATAGGTCGTGGATTCGAGAACGATGAGTTGGCCCGGGCGCAGGCGCGACGCGATCGTCGTCGCTGTGTCCCGCACGAAGGACAGGTCCGGCTCGCGGTGCCGCGTCAGCGGGGTCGGCACGCAGATCAGAAGAGCGTCGGCCTCGCCGAGGCGGCCGAAATCGGTTGTCGCTTCGAGGCGCCCTGTTGCAACTGCGCTAGCAACGGATTGAGAAGAGATGTGCTTGATGTAGCTCTCACCCTGGTTCAGCCGGGTGACATATGAGCGGTTGATATCGAAGCCCAGCACGGAAAAGCCGGCTTGAGCCGCGGTGAGGGCCAACGGCAGGCCCACATAGCCGAGACCGATGATGCCGACGGTTGCCTTGCGACTTTGGAAACGCTCCAGCAGTTCCTCGGCAATGATCGTCAGCCCAGGCGGCATCGCTTGATCGGAGTTCATTCTATCCTCAGCCCATTTCGCACAGACCAGAGCAAATTACACAGGCCTGACTGGGAGACCAAATTCTAGGCGCAGGAGGATCCTTGTGTGCTTACTCGAGCGGTACGCCTTGATGGCAGGGAGGGTGCGCAGCCGATCGTCAAGTCCGTCCGACGCTGACATAGGTGAAGCCGTGGCGGCGCATTTCCTCGGGCCGGTAGACGTTGCGCAGGTCCACCACCACCGGGGCGGCCAGGGTCGCCTTGAGGCGCGCCAGGTCGAGGGCCCGGAAGGTGTCCCATTCGGTCACCAGCACCAGGGCGTCGGCCCCGCGGGCGCAATCGTAGGCATCCCGGGCGTAGGCCACGTCGGTCAGCACCGAGCGGGCCGCCTCCATGCCCTCCGGGTCGTAGGCTTTCACCCGCGCCCCGGCATCCTGGAGCGCCGTGATCACGTCGATGGCCGGCGCATCGCGCATGTCGTCGGTGTTGGGCTTGAAGGTCAGGCCGAGCACCGCCACGGTCTTGCCGCGCACCGAGCCGCCGCAGGCGGCGATCACCTTGCGGCCCATGGCGCGCTTGCGCTGGCTGTTGACCGCCGCCACCGTCTCGACGATGCGCATCGGCGCCTCGTGGTCCTGCGCGGTCTTGATCAGGGCCAGCGTGTCCTTGGGAAAGCACGAGCCGCCATAGCCCGGGCCGGCATGGAGGAACTTGGCCCCGATCCGGTTGTCGAGGCCGATGCCGCGGGCCACGTCCTGGACGTTGGCGCCCACCTGCTCGCACAGGTCGGCGATCTCGTTGATGAAGGTGATCTTGGTGGCCAGGAACGCGTTGGCGGCATACTTGGTCAGCTCGGCGGTGCGCCGGGACATGGTGAGCAGGGGCGACTGATTGAGGTAGAGCGGGCGGTAGAGCTCGGTCATCACGTCCTTGGCGCGCTCGTCCTCGGTGCCCACCACGATGCGGTCCGGGCGCTTGAAATCGGCGATCGCCGCGCCCTCGCGCAGGAATTCCGGGTTCGACACCACGGCGAACTGCGCCTCGGGCCGGGTCTCGCGGATGATGCGCTCGACCTCGTCGCCCGTGCCCACCGGCACGGTCGATTTGGTCACGATCACGGTGTAGCCGTCCATGGCGGCCGCGATGTCGCGGGCGGCCTGATAGACATAGGACAGGTCCGCGTGGCCGTCGCCGCGCCGCGACGGGGTCCCGACCGCGATGAACACGGCCTGCGCGCTCCCGACCGCCTGCGCCAGGTCGGTGGTGAAGGTCAGGCGGTCCTCGCGCACGTTCTTGGCCACCAGATCGTCCAGGCCCGGCTCGAAGATCGGGATCTCGCCCCGGTTGAGCGCCTCGATCTTGGCCGGCTCCTTGTCGACGCAGCAGACCTCGTGCCCGAAATCGGCAAAGCAGGCGCCGGACACCAGCCCCACATAGCCGGCTCCGATCATCGCGACACGCATCAGAGACTCCATCGAACGAATATCATTGCAAAACCCTGACAAGGAAGCGGGCCGGGCAAATCGCTCGCCCGGCCTGCACGAACTACGAAAGTGATAGATTTCCCGCAGGTTAGCCGCCTGTCATGCCCGCATCGCCTACACTATGGAAATCTCAGCTGCAAGGATGGGGATGACACCCCTTCGGTGGGCTCGAGGCATCAAAGGCATCGCAATGCTTTCCGCATGGCGTTGCGGTGGAGATCTCTCGATCGATATGCAGCCGTCCCCGCTCGGCATCGTTACTTGGAAGTGTCCTGGCATACGTCGGAGGCGTGCTGCAGCAGCGAGGCAGAAGCTATGTCTCTCCTTGTTTGCATCGAAAGAAGGGGGTTGACCGGCGAACCGGTAGTGCCTAGGCATCATAACATTGAAACGTTGGCCGACTGCTTCCGGATTAGTCGATATCTGCGGCAAAGTCAGGCTTGGTGTGAGCAACTCCTGGTTGAGAGTGCCATTGTCGCGGTGAGTTTCTAGAAATTGATGCCTCCGGGGACCGAACTTTGAAGCTGATTATCCAAATACCCTGTTACAACGAGGCTGGGACCCTTGCGATCGCCCTCGCGGCCCTTCCGCGCACCGTCCCGGGATTTGACGTCGTCGAGTGGCTGGTGATCGATGACGGCAGCGTTGACGAGACAGTGCGTATCGCCCTGGAGAACGGTGTCGATCACGTCGTCAGCCACAGCCGGAACCAGGGACTCGCACGCGGGTTCATGACCGGGTTGGAAGCCTGTCTCGAACGTGGGGCGGATGTCATCGTCAACACGGATGCCGACAACCAATACAATGCGGATGATATCCCGGCGCTCGTGAGCCCAATTCTGCAGCACAAGGCGGATATTGTGGTCGGCGCCCGCCCGATCGACACGATCGAGCATTTCTCACCTGCCAAGAAATTTCTGCAGAAGCTGGGCAGCTGGGTGGTGCGCGTCGTCAGCCGCACCAGCATTCCGGATGCCCCAAGTGGGTTCAGGGCCATGAGCCGGGCAGCCGCTCAACGTTTAGTTGTATTTAGCGACTATACCTATACGCTCGAGACAATCATCCAAGCCGGACAGAAGAACATGGCGATCATGTCGGTTCCTATCCGCGTCAACGAAGATCTGCGCCCGTCTCGGCTTCTGAAAAGCATCCCGTCATATATTCAGCGTTCCATTGGTACAATGGTCCGCATTTTCGTGATCTACCGCCCGTTCCGGTTCTTTGGAGTTCTTGGTAGCGCCTTGTTCCTGCTCGGATTCCTTCTCGGGCTGCGCTTCCTGTTCTATTACTTTACGGGCACCGGCGAAGGTCACGTTCAGTCGCTCATTCTCGCATCCGTGTTGCTCGGCATGGGGTTCCAAACCGTTCTGGTGGCGTTTCTGGCCGATCTGCTGGCTGCGAACAGGAAGCTGCTTGAGGATATCCGTGTCACGGTCAAGCGTGGACCCACGGATATGAGCCACAATACCGTCAATCTCGAAGATGTAACGGTCCGGCAGCAGGCGTCGGCGCTCCTGGGACAACATGGCAGCGCGGCGCAAGCTGACGCCCGCGCGGAGAATATGGTAGCTCACCGCTGAGCAACTGGCGTCTGCGTTCAGCAACTCAATGCTCGGACCGCGGAGCATCTCACCTGCATTGGGCGGGCCGCTGCCAACAGATCAAGGATAGGGCGATGAGCTTGAAGATGGCCGGTAACGCCCAGGAGAATGGCTGCCCAGATCGAGAGCTCGCCAGGCCGGCCCCTGCAGCTGGCCCGGCCTCGGCCACACGAAGCTCCTCTGTGCTTACCGGCATGAAGAAACACATGCATTGGTTCGGCAGCGCTGTCGCGGTGGTCGGAATCTTCTTTGTCGCCATACGCCTGCGAGACTATAGCGGTCAGATCGATTTCAAGGGTCTGGGCTCGGAGCTCTGGTGGGCTGTCGGGGTCTGTGCAGTGGCGTATTGCATTGCGAATAACCTGATGGCGTTGGGCTGGTGGAACCTTCTTGTTCAGTTCGGGGCCATTACGCCACGCCGCTGGGCGATCAGAACCTACGGCATTTCCCAGCTTGCCAAGTACGTGCCCGGCAACATCTTTCACCTTGCCGGCAGGCAGGCGATGGGAATGGCCTCTGGTGTACCCGGCTGGTCTCTGGCCAAGTCGACCTTTTGGGAACTGGGGCTGCTGGCGATCTCAGGATCAATGTTCGGCGCTCTGGTGCTGCCTCTGCTGGTGCCCTGGCTGCCGATGCAGTTGGGGATCGTTGCCTTCGTGGTGGCTGTCGCGGTCGTGACTGCCGCTCTCGCGGTCTATTTTGGGCGGGCGGCCGTCCGGGCATTCGGCCACTATGTCAGCTTCGTGACCCTGTCGGGAGTCCTCTTCGTCTGCCTGATCGAGATGGTTTTTCCGTCGGCGATCACATCTCCTTCGGGCTGGATCGTGCTGTGCAGCGCCTACATCGTGGCTTGGCTCATCGGCTTGGTCACCCCCGGCGCGCCTGCCGGTGTCGGGGTCAGAGAGCTCATCCTGGTCTTCCTGCTGCAGGGGCTCGTCGGCGAGAGTGAGCTTTTGCTGACCGTGGTTCTGGGGCGGATCGTCACGGTGACGGGCGACTTCCTGTTTTTCGTGACTTCATGGCTGCAGAAGAAGGCCGATGCCACTGCGGTCTAAAGCATCGGACCCAAAAGTGGACTTGCGCTTTTGGGATCCATCCGATGCTTTCTTCTTGAATGAGAGCATCGGTCAGAACGGACCCAGCGGGCCGCGTCAGCGACCCGAAGGGCCACGTCAGTGAAAACCGGATCCACTCTTCGCTGACGCGGCCCTCTGGGTCCGTCCGATGCTCTAAGCCAGGGCAGGGCGAACTCCATGGAGGCTGGAGGCCCGCTCACTTGCGAGAGTACAAGGTCATGAGGCTGTATCGACCCAGACAGGACGGTCGGCTGAATTGAACGATGACGCGCTGAGCGTTTCGAACCGTCGACCTGCGGTCCAGGCTCAGGAAGTCATTCCTCCGCCTAAACCAGCGACTTGCGCGCGGTGCGATCGGATCTCGCCCCTTCGGCGTGGGGAAGGCTAACCCAGGCGGCGACGGTTTTTCGTCCGACCGACCAGTGCCGGCTGGGTTGACGTGCCGGTCGATCAAGATGCGCCCGCGTTGCCGTGTGAATGCGCAGTTTGTCCCTAGAGCTGTTTCCTCTGGCGTGGAATCACCTCTCTTCTTTGCCGTGCCGCATTTTTGACGGCGAACCGGATCCACTTCGCCGAAAAATGCTCTAGCGATGGATTGGTCGGAGCACGCCTGCTTGGTTGATCCGCAACAGTCGGCTTGCCAGGTTCCGAGAGGGGCGGCGAAGTGCACCCCAACGTCCGAGCTTCAACTCGTTATCCGCTCCTCCATGACGATACAACCGCTCCCATGGGCGGACAATCGGCGCGACACGTTTCCAACGCTATACTATTCGATGCTGATCTGCTGAAGCATGACACCGAGCGACCGCGGGTCCTGAATGCCGATGCTTGTCGGGGACAGTAGTGGATCGACCTTGAATTCCAGAACGTTAATGCCATCCTCGCTCAGTATGGAACTTGGCAGCTTGATGTTTTCTGTCTCTACACGCCAAGTTCCATCGTTGCGTCCGACGTAAGTGCGCTCGAAGACGTCGTGGCCATTCATCGAGAGTTGCACCTTCATCCGATCCTGAGACCGCGGGACGAACGGGGCGAGATCGACACGCAGGTTCAAGTCCTGATGTTTTGGCAGCTCGAGAAGGACATTCGACACCTTCCGTGTGGACCAGATGCCGTTCGTTTCGAAGCGTGACCAGCCCCGGTGCAGCATGAGCTCGGGTTTCAGTCCGCCAACTCTGAACGACACGGTTGATCCCTTTTCAAGCTTGATCGGCTCGCGATCCTTGCGAGGGTCATAGCTTTGCGCGACCCAAGCCTCACCCATTCCTTTCAGACCCGGGTTCAGCCTGATGACCGCAAAATGATCGCTGTATGAGGCAGCAAGCCGAGGGTCGCCGTCAAGCTTCCTGGCTATGTCAGACAACTCATCCTTGAAAACGTCTCTGACGGGACCGCTATGCGCAGCGGCAAGCAGGTCGATATACGTAATGGCGACCGCGTCCGCGTCTTCATTTTCCAGGACGGCCCTGACATTGGCCATGAAATCAGGATCAATCTCGTCCTGGCTGAAACGCTTCATCGTCTCCGGCCAAGATTCCCGCGCTGACGCGAGGTTCTTGTCGCCTCCGATGTTGTAGGTTCGGATATCAAGCTTGCTTGCAAGATAATTGACGAGAAAGTCGTTCCGATAGGGCAGGAACGCAACCGTTTCCCCCTTCCTCACGAGAGGGGCCAATTCTTGAACGACAGCCTCGCGGGATCCGACGTCAGCGCGGTCCTGATAGTAGTTGCGAATGATCCCAACGGCCGGAACGTTGAATGCCGCAACGACGATCAAGGCGATCGCCTTTTGGGTGACGCTCCAGCGCTTGCTGGAGAGCATGATCGCAAGAATGACCCAGCACCCGAAGACGCCCAAGGCCATCCAACGGTAGCTGGCGCGCATATTCTTGAAGCCCGGAAGCTTCTCCGACAGCCAGGCGTTTCCGGTTGAAAACAACTCGTAGCTCTTGGGCATCAGCTGGTCCATGCCCTCCGGTCGATATGTGAAGAGCTTAACCGACGGTCCCAGGGACATGTAGAAGCCGAATAGGCCGATGATGGCGAACAGAACCATCGCTTTCCGGTCGGCCTTTGCGGTGACGACTGCGTAGATCGCCACGATGATGACAGCCGCAGAGAAGGAGGATTTGAAAACGGAACTGTCGCCGAAATATTCCTGCGCGGTTCTCGCGTCACTGATCCCCATCAGGTCCGGCAGGAACATCATTCCTTTCGTGGCAATGAAGAAAAATTCGAGATTAGCGCCCCAGCCGCGGAAGAAATCGATCGGGGAGGCGATGAACTCAGCCTGCCCCACATAGAGCGCGTAGAGAACGTACGATACCAGAAGTCCAGCACCTATCGTGAAACCCTTGATGATGATGTCGGTCAGGCTGCTGTCGCGAAACCGGATCAGAGAAAACAAAAACGCGAAGCCGGTGGCCACCGCGAACATCATGTAGGTGTAACCGTCCATGAAGACTGCAACGAGGCAGGCGAACACAAACAGGACGAAGCTCGCGATGCTTCTCGGCCGATCAAGGACTCGGACGGAGCAGTAGAAATAGAAGGGAAGAAGGGCGATCCCGAGCGCGAGCATGGAATAACCATTGTGGAACCAGACCACCGGCATCGTGCACCAGAGCGTTGCCGACAGGAGGGAGATCATCGCTTCCCCGCCGAACCTCCGCGTGAGCTTGTATGCGCCTCCAAAGGCCACAGTCAGCCAGAGCGCGAACGCAGCGGAATAGGCATCGACAGCCGCGAGCCCCAACTTCAAGAAGGCCGAAGTCGCCAGTGCGCCGGACAAACCAAAGGCTATTGCTGCCGGTTCGGGTGCCCCGATGTTGTGAGCGAATAAGGAAAACCCATCGTTGATAAACGATTGCGCAAAGCCCACGGTCCATAATGCTTGGGCTGTCGTCGGTATTAGCAGCCCGGGAACCGTCCCGTTGACGACAAAAACGACAGCCAGCAATGGTATTGCTGCGGTTGCAACAAACAATCGATGAGCCGACATTGCCCCGGTTCCCGTTTCACTTTCGCGTTGGGTGTATATCGACGGCTGGTAGCTAAAGCTAGGCCCTGTCGACACGTTCCCGCTCGGGAGGTCAAGGCAGGGCAGCCCGACCGGTGCGATCGGAGCAGCAATAGCCTCCCTGCCCTGGGCAATGGGCGGGCCGAGCGGGGCGGGCAGCCTTGAGGGCAACCCCACCCGGCAGGGGCCTTCATCGTGGACTTTCCGCATCGGACGCCGATCGAGCGTCGGGGCCTATCCTAAGCAGAGCTCCACCTCCGGTGGCATCCAGGAGAGGATCATGCCGGGGGCGGACCTGCGCCGCCTGACCGGAGTGTCCCCGCCGGATCACAAGCGCGGGAAACTGGGTCGATCGGACGGACCTGGCCCAAATGACCTAATGGAATGTGGTCGGATTGGCGATCGTTCGTGCTACGTTGCGCCGCACGAGGCCGGTTTTGCTCGACACCCTATCGGGGCATTTTGGGCCATGATCCTCAGCACCCGGCAGATCATTGGCGTGCCATGCTGCATCCTGCCTAGCGGATCCCAAACGGCCTCCATCAATCCCGGCCCCGGAGGGAGCAAGGCGGACTGGCGGAGTCGTTGACAGATCTTAAGCTTACACGGTAAGTGCAGCCTTCACGAGGAGCAGCCGTCGGTTATCTGGAATTCGCCTCTGGACCTTGCCGGTGGGAAAGACGTCGGGCGGAAGCGATCCATGCCGAATCGCAGGCTGAGCCATCACAGCGTCGGTCTCAGACTTCGGGCGCTTGCGGGAACTGTCGAGGTTACAACGAGATGACGAATAGGAAAAAAGCGCTGATCACCGGCGTTACGGGACAGGATGGCGCCTACCTCTCGAAGCTTTTGCTGGAGAAGGGATACGAGGTTCACGGCTTGCTGCGCCGCAGCGCATCGGCCGACGTCGTCGACTCCCGCCTCAAGTGGATTGGTGTCGCCGGCAAGATCGTGCTGCATGACGGCAACCTGACCGATCTGTCGGGCTTGATCCGCGTGATGAACGAGGTCCGGCCCGACGAGGTCTACAACCTGGCCGCTCAATCTTTCGTCAAGTCGTCGTGGCAGCAGCCGCTTCTGACCGGGACGGTGACGGGCCTCGGGACGGCCAACATGCTCGAAGCGGTTCGCCTTGCCTGCCCGGAGGCCCGCTTCTACCAGGCCTCCTCGTCCGAGATGTATGGACTTATCCAGGAGCCGGTGCAGTCCGAGACGACGCCCTTCTACCCGCGTTCGCCCTATGCTGCGGCCAAGCTTTACGCACACTGGATGACCGTGAACTATCGTGAAAGCTTCGGTCTGCACGCCTCCAGCGGCATCCTGTTCAACCACGAGTCGCCTCTGCGTGGCATCGAGTTCGTGACCCGCAAGATCACGGACGCGGCCGCGCGCATCAAGCTCGGCCTTCAGGACAAGGTTGCCCTGGGCAACCTCGATGCGACGCGCGATTGGGGACACGCCCGGGACTACGTCAAGGCGATGTGGCTGATGCTGCAGCAGGACAAGCCCGACGACTATGTCGTAGCGACAGGTCGAACTGTTTCGGTGCGGGATTTCTGCCGCCTGGCCTTCGCTCATGTCGGGCTGTCCATGGAGGACCATGTCACGGTCGATCCGCGGTTCCTGCGGCCGGCTGAGGTGGACGTTCTGCTCGGCGACGCGAGCAAGGCGAAGAATAAGCTCGGCTGGACGGCCGAGACGAGCCTTGAGGACCTCGTGTCCGAAATGGTCGAGGCCGATCTCGCTCGCCTGAAGAAGCACGAGCATCTCTAAGACAAGGCGGCAACGCTGACATGCGGGTACTCATCACAGGCGCGAGGGGGTTTGTCGGTTCTTACCTCGCGCAGGCGCTGCACCGCGTCTGTGGCGACGTTACCGTCATCGCGACGGCAACGACGGCCGGAGCGCACCCGCCTCTTGGATCGGTCGCGGCTCTGGACGTGACGGACGCCACCGCCGTCAAGGCCGCGATTGGCCGCTATGAGCCGACCCATGTCATCAACCTGGCTGGCCTGGCCGCTCCCGCTGCGGCAGCGGCCAATCCGCAGGCGGCGTGGCAGGTCCATGTCCATGGAGCGCTCAATCTCGCGGAGGCGATCCTTGCGTCTGCGCCGGATTGCTGGCTGCTCAATGTCAGCTCGGGACTGGTCTACGGAGAAAGCGCGAAGCCGGGTTTGGCGCTCGACGAGACCGCGTTGCTCGCCCCAGTCGACGAATATGCCGTCACGAAGGCCTCGGCGGATCTTGCTTTGGGAGCCCTGGTGCGTCGCGGCCTCAGATGCATTCGCTTCCGGCCTTTCAACCATACGGGAGCCGGGCAAACCGGGGCATTCGTGATCCCGGCCTTCGCCATGCAGATCGCCCGCATCGAGGCTGGTCTTGAAAAGCCGGTGATCCAAGTCGGCAATCTCGATGCAGAGCGGGATTTCCTTGACGTCAGGGATGTGGTGGATGCTTATGCCTTGGCGGTTCTGCGCACGGAAGGGTTGAAACAGCCTGGCCTCATCTTGAACGTGGCTTCCGGCGTGCCGCGGCGCATCGGCGACGTGTTGCAGCAGCTGCTGGATCAGAGCCGCATCAAGATCGCAATCGAGCAGGATCCGAAGCGCCTTCGCCCAAGCGACCTCCCGCGCATCATAGGCGATGCAGGACGCGCACAACAGGCACTCGGCTGGAAGCCGGGCCGTTCCTTCGACGATACGCTTTCGACGGTTCTGGATGATTGTCGGGAGAAGATCCGCAATCAGGCGTAATGAAGTTGCGCGACCGGCCGGTATCGAATAGTCTGCCCGCCTGAGCAGCCATTAAGATCGGCGCCTTTGAAGATCCATTGTACTCATGCTACATGCCGTGGCGCCCAACAGGCTCTCAGTCGAGTTATGCGGCGGCAGTTCCGTTGCCTTGCTTGCAAGAATCACGAGGGCGCCGGTTCATTGTGAATAGTTCTTCAGTCCAGCAAAGGTTTAACGGGACATTGCCTTGACCCTTACTTCGCACGCGCAGAACTTCGAGGATGTTATTCTTTGGCGCGCTCTGAAGCATGTAGAGCGTGGGACCTACATCGACATCGGAGCGCAGGACCCCACCATCGATTCTGTCAGCCTTGCCTTTTATCGGAAGGGCTGGCGGGGTGTGCACGTGGAGCCGGTGCCTTCCTATGCCGAACAACTGCGGAAAGAGCGGCCCGACGAGGAGGTTATCGAGGCGGCAATTTCCGTGGAAGAGGGAACGATCCCGTTCTTCGAGATCCTTCAGACTGGCCTGAGCACCACGGATGCCGAAGTGGCCCAGCGACACGAAGCTGCTGGCTTGCCAATTCGCCGCACTGAGGTTCCGAGTATCCCCCTTGCGAAGGTTCTCGACGGGTTCACTGGCCGGGACATCCATTGGCTCAAGATCGACGTCGAAGGGGCCGAAGCTCAGGTCGTTGAGAGCTGGCTGCCCTCCCGCGTCCGGCCCTGGATCGTTGTCGTGGAGAGCACGGCAGTCAATGAGCCGCGGCAAACCCATCTCGCATGGGAACCGCAGCTTCTTGCGCTCGGTTACGAGTTTGCCTATTTCGATGGCTTGAACCGCTTCTACGTCAGCGCCGCGCATCAAGAGTTGAAGGCGAAGTTCGGCGCAGGTCCGAACGTCTTCGACGATTTTGAGCTTGCCGAGGCGTCGCCCTTCGCGGCTGGACTGCGCCGCCGGATCGACATTCTCAATCAACAGAACGCCCAATTGAACGACCGCGTCCGTTCCGCATCCGCTCAGGAGAGGGCACTCCTACGACGTATGGCCGTTCTTGAACAGCAGCTCAACGACATTCGCGGATCTTACGCGTGGAGGGTCGCGACACCCCTTCGCGCCGCCGAGAATGCGGCTGGATGGGCGTCCCACCAGGCGAAGGTCTGGACATCGGTGAAGCCGGGTTCCCGCCCGCGACGCGCCGTCCGCACCGTCGTGGTCGGTCTCATCAATCAAGTCCTGAAGCGACCGCGGCTGGCTAACTCGGCGAAGCGCGTCGCGGCGCGCTTTCCTGTGATCAACAAGCGCATGCGCCTCATGACGTACCACCAACGGGCCATGAGCTTCATGTCGAAGAGGACGTCGCCGGAAGACGGGCCACTCGATCTGTCTCTGGAGCCGCAATCCGTTCGACTGGTCTATCAACGGCTTATGCGAGCGCAGAGCAATCTGAGCCGCCTGGGTTCCGCCGGTCCGCGCGGAGACAAGCCGCGTCTGGCATTCGTGGCTCCGCTTCCGCCCGAGAAATCCGGGATCGCGGATTATTGCGCCGAAATGCTTCCCGAGCTCGCCCGGTATTACGACATCGATGTGATCGTCGCCCAGAAGGAAATCTCCGATCCATGGATCAACGCGAATTGTAAGATCCGTGATCTCGCGTGGTTCGAGCGCCACGCCCATGGCTTTGACAGGATTGTCTACCAGTTCGGGAACTCGCTGTTCCACGATCACATGTTCCGCCTGCTCGACCGATATCCCGGGATCGTCGTTCTGCACGACTATTATCTCGGAGGTCTTATGGCGCATCTGGAGCTTTACGGCGGCGTTCATGGCTTCTGGGCCAGTGCCCTCTATCATTCCCATGGGTATCGCGCGCTTCGGGACAGGTTCGACCCGGAGAAGGAATCGGATATCGTCAACAGTTGTCCGGTAAACTTGTCGCTGCTGCAGAGGGCGCAAGGAGTTCTCGTCCACAGCGAGTATTCACGGCATCTCGCCCAGACCCATTACGGGGAGAGTTTCGCGAGAGACTGGGCGGTCGTCCCGTTCCCGCGACGCCTGCCGGACGCCGTCGACCGCCATGCTGCCAGAGCGGCCCTGGGTTTCGGTGACAATGACTTCGTCATCTGCACCTTCGGCATTCTGGGCGAGACCAAGATGAACCAGCATCTTCTCGATGCTTGGATGAAGACCCCGATGGCCGGGGAGGGGAACTGTCATCTCGTATTCGTCGGACAGGACAGCCAGAATAACGTCTATTGCGAGCGCTTGCGCCAATCGATCGCTGCATCGCCCGCCAAGAACCGCATTCGCATCACCGGTTTTGTGTCAGCCGAGGTTTATCGCCAATACCTGCAGGCTGCCGATGTTTCAGTGCAGCTGCGTGAGCTCTCGCGTGGCGAGACATCGGCGGCGGTGTTCGACTGCCTGGCGTATGGCGTTCCGACCATCGTCAATGCCAACGGCTCGATGGTCGAGCTGCCCGAGGGCAGCGTCCTCATGCTGCCGGACAAGCTCTCAGTCGACGATTTGGCCGATGCACTCGTGACGCTGCGCAACAAGCCTGAGATGCGGCAGGTGTTGAGCCAGGAAGCCCGTCGCGTGGCGGTTCAGCACTCGCCGAAGCAGGTTGCGGACCGATACCGCGAGGCCATTGAGACGATCTCCAAGCTGGCCCCTGCTACGGCGGATGTGCGCGCCCTTGCGGAGCATGCATCCTTGATCTCGGTTCCCCTCGACGACGAGGCGTGGCTTGAGCTTGCCCGCAAGCTGGCCGAAGAGAGCCCGCTCCCACGCGGAGACGTTCGCCAGCTGCTGGTCGATGTCTCGATTCTGGCGCGCGACGATTTCAAAACAGGAATTCAGCGTGTTGTACGCTCCCAGCTTTTGGCTCTTCTGAACAATCCTCCCACTGGGTACCGGGTCGAGCCCGTTTGGCTCGGGAACACGGATGGCCGCTGGCACTACCAGTATGCACGCCGCTACACTCTGCAGCTTCTCGGCCTGCCGGACGGCGTGCTGGATGATGAGCCGATTGAGGTCACTGAGGGCGACATCTTCTACATGCCGGATTTCTGGACGGATGGTGTGATCCACGCTACAGAGGCGGGACTTTACGCCGAGTGGCGGGCAAAGGGCGTCAAGACGGATTTCATGGTCTACGACGTCCTGCCGCTGACGCATCCCGAATTTTTTCCGGATCGCTTCAGCGAGATGCATGCACAATGGCTCTCCGCCATTGCCGACAGCGGTGATCGTCTCATCTGCATCTCCCAGGCGGTCGCTGATGAGACGAGGGGGTGGCTCGACGCCCATAGGCCTGAGACGCTCGAGCACCTTGACATCGTGGCGTTGCACCTCGGTGCGGACATTGCAGCCTCCGCACCCACGATGGGACTGCCGGAAACTGCTTCCGGCGTGCTGAACCAGTTGTCGTCACGCCGCAGCTTCCTCATGGTCGGTACCGTGGAGCCGCGAAAGGGCCATCTGCAGACCCTGGCGGCATTCGAGCGTCTCTGGGCGGCAGGCGCGGAGATCAACCTTGTGATCGTGGGAGCCGAGGGATGGAAGGGGATTCCTCATGACCAGCGCCGGACCATTCCGGAAATTGTTCAAAAGCTCCGGAACCATCCGGAGCTGGGTCGGCGCCTCTTCTGGCTCGAGGGCATTAGCGACGAGTATCTCGAGAAGGTATACGCAACCTGTATCTGCCTGATTGCGGCCTCGGAGGATGAAGGGTTCGGTCTTCCGCTGATCGAGGCGGCGAGGCATCACATTCCGATCCTGGCGCGGGACATACCCGTGTTCCGCGAGGTTGCAGGCACCCACGCGGCCTACTTCGCAGCCAAGGATGCCGCCGGGCTGGCTCAGGCCATCGAGAATTGGCTCGGGCTTTATGCGAAGGGCCAGCATCGGAACTCTGGCGATATGCCTTGGATGACCTGGGCAGAGAACGCCGAACGCCTGAAGGCCATTCTGCTGAGGGATGCGCAGGAGCCGGTCGAAACCTCGGGAGAATGTTCCGATGCCGAGGCTCCTCGATCACGCGCCGGAGCTGCATGAAAGCCAACGCCATGTTGAAATCGGCCCTGAAATTCGCTCACCACCATGTTTGGCGTCGCCTGCCGCACAGCGCGCGCCGGGTGGTGCTATTCCGCGTTGCGTCCTGGTGGGCGCCGCGGCCTACCGTCGATGCGAGAGCGAGGGCGCCCCTCATCATCGTGGGAATGCTTCGCCATGCCTCTGGCCTCGGAGCCGCGGCTCGAGCCTGCCACAACGCCCTCAAGGCCGCAGGGCTCCCGGTTTATGGCATCGATCTGACCGAAAAGCTGATGCATGAGGTGAACCATAAGGATTTCACCTATGACGATGGACAGGCGGTGCTCGGCGAAGGCACTGTCTTCCTGCACATCAGTGGCCCACTCGTGCCGCTGGCGATGGCATGTCTCGGACGCGCATTCGTGCGACGCAAACGGGTGGTCGCTCATTGGTTCTGGGAGCTGCCCAAGGTACCGAAAGACTGGTTGCCTGCCATCCCTTTCGTCCATGAGATCTGTGTGAATACCGCCTTCGTGCGGGACGCGATCAGTCCGATCGCCCGAGGGCGGCCTGTTCACGTGGTGCCCTATCCCCTAACCTCGGCATTGGAACCGCGCGCGGTAAGGGAGATGACACATCCTTTTACCGTGCTGTTCGTCTTCAATATCGCATCGAGTTTCGCGCGTAAGAACCCTTGCGCAGCCATTGCGGCGTTCCGCCAGGCGTTCGGCAACGATCCCTCCGCAAAGCTGATCGTCAAATACCTGAACGCCTTTGTCTGGCCCGAGGGTGTCCGCCTGATGGAAGAAGCAGCGAGGGGCGCTGACAACATTGAGCTTCGTGGCGAGGTGTTGGACGAAGCCGGCATGGTCGCGCTCTACAACGAGGCAGATGCCGTCATGTCCCTTCACCGAGCGGAGGGACTCGGCCTGACAATCGCAGAGGGGATGCTGCGTGGGCTGCCGGTCGTTGCAACGAACTGGTCTGGAAACGTGGATTTCCTGAACCGGACAACCGGAATTCCCGTAGGCTATCGCCTCGTGCCAGTGGATGATCCGCAGGGCAAGTATCCTGCCGGCATGCAGTGGGCGGAGCCGGATGTCGGCGAAGCTGCTGCAGCTCTTCAGAGCCTTCGGTCGGACCCTGCATGGCGTAAGCGCCTCGGCGCCGCCGCTGCGGTGCATGCCCGGGAATTCTTCTGTCCGGCCCGGTATTCCCAGCGTGTTCTTGAAATCTTCCCAGGGGTCAGGATGCCTTGAGGGTGGATCCAGGCTGAGGCAGGCTCCGCCTCCTTCGAGCCAATGCAGGTCGGCTGGACGTCTCGGCGACGGCGCTCTGCCGATAAGGGACTGTCGTCCTTCATTTTTGCCGGCGAGCCCCAGACCTTGCCTCAATCTGCGGCGGGGGGTATGAGAGCAGCAGTTCCGAAGCCCTAGGCAGTGATAGAATGTGCTCGTCGCTGTGGTGTTTTATGTGATATCGTTACAAGGGAATTGGGTGTTCTTCCACCGACGAGAACCTTTCCCCAGCTCATGAGATAACCGCGAGGGTCCAGGACGGTCGTGGTTGCTGCAATTGGTCAAGCGGTGCCGGCTGAAAATGTCGTGGCCGAACGGCTATTACAGCTCTCGCGGCTGCCAGCCGGTTTAGGACTCACCTGTTATAGAGGGATCATCGGAAGACATGGAAAGGATGGAACACGCTGCGTCTGTCAGTGCGGCGCAGGCTGCGGTTGAACCCTCCAGCGAGCGGACTGCGGGCGAACGCGCGTGGCTTGACGTTAAGCAGGGCTTTGAGAACTGGCGGGTCTGGTGGCTCCTGGGCATTGGCGACATCCGGCAGCGTTACAGACGGTCCAAGCTGGGCCAGTTCTGGATCACCTTGAGCATCGTGATCTTCATCGGGGCGATCGGAGTGGTGTATTCCGCTTTATTCAAGCAGCCCGTGGAAACCTACATTCCCTATCTGGCGACGACATACATTGTGTGGACGCTTCTGTCCGGTATCATCACCGACAGCGCGGGCGCCTTCGTGCAGGCGGAAGGATTTCTGCGTCAGCAGGCTCTTCCGAAATCGACATTCATTCTGCGCGTCCTGGTTCGCAACTTCTTATCGTTTGCCCATAACATTGTCGTTCTGCCGTTCGTTTTCCTGCTGTTCGGTGTCGCTCCGAGCTGGACCTGGTTCGCCGCGCTCGGGGGGCTGATCGTGGTCGCTCTCGTCGGCTTCTTGGCAGCCCTGATCTGCGCCATCCTGTGTACGCGGTTTCGTGACCTGCCTCAGATCATCCAGAACGTCATTCAAGTCGCATTCTTCATCTCACCCATCACTTGGCGGGTCGAACTGCTGGACGAGCCGCTGCGGCCTTGGGTGGTTCTAAATCCGTTTGCGGCACTTCTTCAAATCGTCTCCGAACCCCTCCTCGGCCGTATGCCGGATCCGATTACTTACACTTCAGCGGGTCTGTCGGTTCTGGTGCTCGCGTTTGTCGCTTGGCCACTTTTCAGCCGTTTCCGGCAGCGAATTGTTTATTGGCTCTAAGGGGAAACAGAGGCATGGCTTCGATAACCTTGCGTAACGCTTGCGTTGATTTCCCCATCTACAATGCACGTGGCCGCTCGCTGAAGGCGAATGTCCTTCGCCGGGTCGGCGGCCGCATCGACAGCAATAACCGTGAGATCATCACTGTTGAAGCTTTGCGTGACATCAACCTTGATCTAAGACCAGGAGATCGGTTGGCGCTCGTTGGTCACAACGGTGCCGGCAAGTCCACCCTGCTTCGGGTTCTTGCGGGCGCGTACGAGCCCAGCCGAGGTGTCGCTCATATCGATGGCAAGGTCTCATCCCTCCTGGACATGACGATGGGCATGGACCCGGAGTTGACGGGCCGGGAGAATATCACGCTCCGCGGCATCTTTCTCGGCATGACATTCCGCCAGGCGACCGAGATAACCCCTGCCATCGAGGAATTCACAGAGCTCGGCGGCTTCATGGATCTGCCCATGCGTACCTATTCCAGCGGCATGACCCTGCGCCTGGCCTTCGCCGTTTCGACGGCGGTCCAGCCCGATATCCTGCTGCTCGATGAGATGATCAGCGTTGGTGACATGAGCTTCGCCGAAAAGGCACGAATTCGGCTGGAACAGGTCATGGAGAACTCCCGCATTCTCGTTCTAGCTTCGCATGATCCCATGATCCTGAAGCGCTATTGCAACAAGGCCGTTCATCTAAGGGAAGGCCAGATCGTCGCTGCCGGTTCGATCGATGATATTCTTGAACAGCACGGAGCATTGGAGCAGGGGTAGAGAGGCTTTCAGTCGGTACCTCGGCGCGGGTTGCGATGTGCGGGCGCATTGGAACGCTTGAGAGTGCAAGGAGTCGCGGGTCTCCTCCGGACGTTCCTCATTTTGGTCGGCGCCACAGGTAAGGTCTGCAGATTGAAGTCGCATCATATATTCCAACGACGCTCCGGACCAAATCCAATCATATAGGTCTGAGCGGCCTATCCCGATCAACGCCGATGCTTACGCATTCGCGGAAATCGAGTTAAGCGGCGGTAATGATACTCGGCGCTTCAAGCTGCGTGTCGCTGGCCCGGATCTGGCTCGCCTAATCGGACACGTTGGGTCGATGCTTCCGACGTACTATAGGAGTTCGTAGCGAGCGGCCACTATGGTGCAGACCACGCGGCTGTGGTGGCTTCCCGATCCTTGATGACAACGGCATAAACCAAGCCGTCAGTAAGTTGATCTCTTAGAGCCTGACCGAAACAGGTTGAGTGGCCTCAAGCTGCTGTGATTCCGTCGGATTTGCGAAGATTCGATGGACGTCACGATGGTTTGGACCGAGGCCACTCGCCGACAGTGACGTGAGCCCTGCGAACTCCTCCGGATGAGGTTAGAGTCCGTCCAACGTGGAGACGGAGGAATGAAGCGCTCATGGTTCACGGAAGAGCAGATCATCGGCATGCTCAAGGAGCATGAGGCCGGGACGAAGACAGCGGAGATCTGCCGCAAGCACGGGATCTCGGAGGCAACCTTCTACAACTATAAGGCCAAGTACGGCGGCCTGGAGGTCTCTGACGCCCGGCGGCTGAAGGCCCTGGAGGAAGAGAACGCCAAGCTCAAGAGGCTTCTGGTTGAGCAAATGCTGGACAATGCCGTCCTGAAGGATCTCGCGTCAAAAAAATGGTAGCGCCCGCTGCCAGGCGCCGGGCCGTGGCTCATGCCATGCAAGCCCATGACGTGAGCGAGCGGCGGGCATGCTCCATTCTGACGATCGACCGCTCGTCGGTCCGCTGTCGCTCCACCCGACCTGACGATGCTGCGGTGCGCGAACGCATGCGAGCTGTGGCGGCGGTGCGCCGGCGCTTCGGCTATCGACGCCTGCCGATCATGCTGGCCCGAGAGGGATTGGTCATGAACCACAAGAAGTTCCGGCGCCTCTATCGCGAGGAGAGACTGCAGGTCAAACACGCTGGGGCGGCCGCAAGCGGGCCCTAGGGGCGCGCACTCCCGTTCTGCTGCCCGGCGGGCCCAACCAGCGCTGGAGCCTGGATTTCCTCAGCGATGCCTTTGCCGATGGGCGCCGCTTTCGTGTTCTGGCGGTGGTTGATGACTTTACCCGCGAGTGCCTCGGGCTCGTGGCCGATACCTCGCTCTCAGGCCTGCGGGTCACGCGGGAGCTGGATACCATCATTGCCTCCCGTGGCCGGCCGATAAGCTGTGTTTCGGACAACGGCACCGAACTGACCTCTTCGGCAGTGCTGCGGTGGTGTCAGGCCACGGGCGTGGAATGGCAGTATATCGCGCCAGGCAAGCCACAGCAGAACGCCTTTGTTGGGAGCTTTCATGGCCGCCTGCGCGATGAGTGCCTCAACGAGACCCTGTTCACCTCATTGCGGCACGCCCGGCAGGTCCTTAACGCGTGGCAAAAGGATTACAACACCATCCGACCCCACTCAGCCTTGAAAGGAATGACCCCGGCCGACTTTGCCAAGCACACACCCAGGCAACTGCAATCGGAAGCAGTGGCTCTTCCAGTTGCTCTGACCGCCAACAACGGGCATCCATCAACCAGCGGACTCCAGCTCTGAGCGGAGGATGCTCAGGGCGCACGTCACTCGCCTCAATCTTCTCCAAGGATAGCACTGCGCCCTATCTCAGTCCAACGGACCAGCAACCGCCCGTTTCTCTAAATACGCGCTGCGCTGGTCCGATGTACGCGGTGCCTTGGAACCCCACTTATTTAGAAACTCCACATTCACTGCGACACCAGCGGGTGCGATATTTGGAAAGTCCGCGTCAGACGAGTGACACGCATCTAGGGTTTTGAGATCCAAAGTATAAACTTGAAGTGGCAGGTTGTTATTTTCGGGGCGGGCGTACGCGAGCCAGCCAACAGGTGCATCGGGAGCCACAGCTGTTTTCAGATGCGAATGGACATCGGGTCTCATAGAAGCAAATGCTCCATAGCCGACGATACGGTCGCCTTGTGAAACAATGATGCCTAGGTTGCGGTGGTGAGGGCTCGACTCGTCAAGTGACCATCCAGTGAGTTTAATGCCGCTCCCGCCGTCAGCCGCGGCGAGCAATTGTTTCGACTCAATCCCTCCCGGACAAGCTCTGTTAGAGTTGACTACTTGATTGAGGGGGTGGCCGAGTAACTCACCTGGCCGGCGCATATGGACGTTCAGCCGCTGCTCGCGAGCAAAGTCCATGAGCCCCCACAGATTAGGGTCCTCTCCAAGCATCTTAGAGCGCGCTGGATCATTGAGATTGAGGGCAAGCGAGTGTCCGAAGGCCTCGATATGTCGATAAAACTGTCTTGAGTCTCTTAGAACGTATTGCTGAGCACCAAGCATAATGGCTAGTGTCGCCATCATGGCGGCCCCGGCACCGATAAGGAACTTCGCTCGGTGGAACTGCTTGACGAGCAGGATAGCGGCGGAGGCAATAATTACGGCAGTGTAGAACGCGTACTTGGGATCTTCCGCCTCCCATCCGGTGCCCGCCCGTCCGGCTGCGACAAGGATAATTGAGAGTTGGTGGCCGATGAGGAGAGAGGCTGCCACCGAGGCTACCAACGATCCGTCGTCGCGGCGAGATCGATATGCGAGGATTAGAGACACGATACTCGCAGTAAGGACTAAGGTGCCGAAAACGATCGAAATTCGAAGGCCGCCAGAGGCATAGTGGGCAGGCAGCGACAGTACTCTGACATAATAATCAGCAATCCCAGCCCATTCAGCTGGTGTGAGCAGCCTTCCAACGATTCCGCCTGCCGCAGCAGCGAACCGTAGCTTCCAAGCGATTAAGACGCATAAAGCAACGATTGCGAGAGCAGTTGCTTGGCGCCTCATCAGCGGAGCGTTGAATGCAATAGGACTGAATAAAGCGGCAAAAATCAAAACTATGCCGTGCCCACTTGTCACGAGGAGGCTAAGACATAGAACTGCCACGGTAACGAATAATGCTAGGCGTTTTGGCAACGTCAACGCTGGGCGGTAGACCAGCCAAGCGACGACACTCAAACATAGACTGAGGAAGCCGGCGATGAAATGCTGCACGAAATACGGGAAGGCTACAACTGCTACCATTAATGGTGACAGAAGTACGCTTATGACGAAAAGCGCTAGAGTTGCTCGGTTCGCTTTCTCGTGAGGCCTACAGTCAGAGAACACGAGTCCAGCCAGAGAGCCTGCCATCACGACTAGGAGTGCTATGGAGACGAGTTGGTGAATGCGATACTGCGAACCGTATAGAACGTAATCGATAAGGGTTAGTGCTCGGGTCGTCGCGACTACATGCTCATTATGGTAGCCGAACAAGAAGGAAAGCAGCGACGTTGGGTTGGATAGAAACCGCATGTCGGCGTTGATATCGAGCAGGAGGGCAGGCCGATACAGATCGAGCGCATTTTGCCAGAAAAACTTTGCTGCGACAGTGGACAGCAAGAGGGCGGTGAACGCGATTACCACATAGGCGGCGTGAGATTTTCTGCTGGCGTCTGATAACTGCATCAAAGTATCTCTCTTTATGGGGATGCTCAAAGACTAGAAGCCCTAGGCTGTCAATCACACAATTTGCAGCAGTCAGCCGTATTAGATTGACTGTACTCCGAGCCAGCTCTCGATCAGAAGGTCGAATGAGCAGGCCTCGGCTGGGCAGTGGCAAATTTGCAACTCCAATTACTTTTTTTTAGTCACCGGTACGCTGGGCGCAAAGGTCCCATTGATATGGCGAGCAGCCCAAGTGAAATGGGGTATGAACAACGCCCATTCGCGCCTTGAGGCCATCGGTGCGCTACGCGCCGCCGCGTCTCTCATCGTCGTTTATGCTCATATCGCCGCCCAGCATAAAGATAAGGTTGGGGAAACTGGATTCTTGTCGATTGGGTAAGAGCTTACATAACTGGGCCGCTCGCGATCATACAGGATGGCGGTTGGTTCGGAGTCTGTATCTTTTTTCTCGTGAGCGGCTTCATCATCACGCATAGCATCAACGATGAATCACGCGGCACTTTTGTACTCAAGCGAGTCTTCAGGATCTATCCCGCTTGGATTGTTGCCGCAGTTCTGATCCAGCTTCAGGTGATATGCATGGGGTGGAAGACCCCATTAACATTTGAGCAGTATTTCAGAGGTATAACACTATTCGGTATCTATGATGAGAACCCGACTTTTCTAATTGGGGCTGAGTGGACGCTTCTCATTGAGATTAAATTTTATTTCATAACTATTGTGTTTATTCCTTATATTAGGAAGTTTCCAGTTGCTGCGTACCTAGTACAGGCTTTGATAGTTGCTGGGATGATAGTCATTTGTCGCAAATTCGGCACCGAGGTCTTCTTGCTGGCAGTTCAAGTATCATATATCCCGATCCTTCTCTTCGGGCAGTTGATTTACTTCTTGTATATGCAGATGATATCGCGGGCGACTTTCATTGGGCTTTGCTCTTTGAACTTTTTGCTTACAATCTATGTTATACGCGATCTACAGCCCGGGTTCCTTGAACCGGTGAATTCGTACATTATTACTATTGCGTACTGCTTTGCAATTTTCATGGCAGTAATTCACTTGTGTCGAGATCTGAAGATGGGCCGTATCGGGCGCTTCTTTGAGAATATCAGTTACTCTCTGTATCTTTACCACGCGAACATAGGTATCGTTACTGTGGGGTTGCTATTCCCGCTACTTCCATATTGGCTGACGTTCTTCGTTGCATTTGCAGTGATGCTGGCGGTCTCATGGATTAGCTACCGATACGTTGAACTCTGGGGAATGCAACGGGTGCGGTCGATCCTGAAGCCTCGTTCAAGGACGCAAATCGTTGCCGCAGGTAACGCTAGCTAACCCGGTATGCAGGTTTAGGCTACGATCAACCTGGCGAAAGCGAGCGCAGAGAAACCACTGCGTTGACACAGCAGTAGCGCCACCGTGTGGCTGACGAGCGTGCGCAACCACTGGGCCATCAGGTGCCCACATCCGCTCGGCATGAAAGCGCTCGGTCAACTGGCTCAGCACAGTTTCAATCCTGAGTCGTGTTCGCACGAGCCAGTGCGGTCAGCCTCCCGTCTTCGCCGCAGCTCCCCGAGGTGGTGCAACCAGAGCAGGCCCCTGTCTCACCAGATCCCGCGTAGGCGCGAGCACCAATGCGCGCCGTCCTCAGGAACCCATCCCCTCTCACCGGCCAGGCTGTCCATTCCGCAGCACGGGTGGGGCGGAGGCACCTGGATGCGGGCTGACGCGGAGCCGCCGACGCGACCGAGCGGCTTTCGGGTGCTTGCACACCGGTGGGTGGTGGAGCGGACGATCGCCTGGTTGACCACCCACCGGCGGCTCGCCAAAGACTACGAACGCTTGGTCGAGACCGGCGAGATGCTGCTGTATATTGCCATGAGCCGCATCTTGCTGCGCCGTCTCACCCGAAAAGAAAGATAATTGCCCACCAGCCTCTAAGGCGGCTTTGTGGATCACTCCAAGGATCCGGGCGGGGCCACTAACCTGGACGTGACGATCGGCGGGCTGTCCGCCAACCTGGGTCGCCCCGCGACGAACGCCGAGGTGAAGACCCTGACGCTGCTGGCATTTTTTGCTGCCCGCGCTGACTTCCTGAAGAGAATCTTCGCATCACGCCCCTGATCGTTCTCGACATCACCAGCGTGATCGCTGATCGGCTCGCCAAGTCGCCGTCAGTCTCGGTCGAGTAGGCCGATGAACCGGTCGTCAAGGAAGATGTCGCCAAGGGGCTGCAGCCGGTCCTCGAGCACCTGACGTACAACAAGCCATGGTTCCCCAGCCGCGTTACATAGGGCGCCATTTTCGGCATTCGCGGCGGCAGCGTCACGATCGGAATGGCGGCCGCCAACGGAGAAACCTCCATGGAGGTCAACTCGAAAGCCGGCATGAGCATCCTCGGCGGCGTTGGAACTCTCTATGGCCGCTGAAAGGCGAGGGAGTTCTTGGGAGCATGGCCATGCCAAATCATTCTCTCGAGACGCGCTTCCGCGCCAGCATCCATGATCGAGGGCTCGAATGGCACTCGGCCCTCGTCACGGTGGGTGGGGCTCCGTCCTCATCCTGCCTGGAGACACTCTGGTTGGCACGTCCTTTGTCACCTCCCAGCGCTACGTTCTGACGGAGAGCTTCTGCGTCTGGCTCTTCGGAGCAACGGGAGCTTCCCGGGTCTCGCCACTCTACGTCGACGGCACTGGCCAACTACGCGATACATCCGCAAGTTCGGCTCGCTCTTCGGCGCGATCCCTTGGGCGCAGGTCGCTTGGCTTGTCACCGGGGGCGCCTTCCTCTCCAACGAGGTGGCATCGACGGGAATGGTCGTCTACGGTCTGTCCGCTCGTGCAGAGGTCTTTCCCATCGTCAGAGCCTGCTCTGATGCTCGGTATGACCGTCGCTGATGCTGTGGCCGTCGGAACGCTGATCATTGCGTTTTGAGCGGCTTGGAGAGGAACGCGGGTGGGGGGGCGCAGCCAAGAGAATTTCACTACCGAGACTACCGTCTTTGCCAACGCCGCGGCCATCACCCCGATGAACGCTTCAGTCAACCGGCTGGCTGACGCGATCTGCGATGCGAGCGAAGCCAACGAGCGGCAGCAGGAAAGCCAGATCGCGGAGGCTTTGGAGCGACTGACGAGGTACTTGGTGAGCATGATCGTGAGCATATTGAACGGCACCATAGCGACCAGGCGACCAATCACTTGGCGATCGGAGATCACTTGGCGATCGGAAATCAGTTGCCTGTCACAGATGCCCCATGTCGAGTACCGTCACTCGACATAGGATCATGCTTGCAGGTCTTACTATCGAAGCACCTTCTGTTTCCTTAGGTATTTCTGTTCACAAACTGGATCTGCGTGATGTCGTGAACTCTTCAACGGAACCGGGGTGCGGTTCATGTTTGGGCTGATATTAGAAACCCAATAACGGTGTTCGCAAACCATATCGAAGTAGAAGTAAGGGGATGTTGCGTCACAGGGCCCGAAGATGACATCGAGGATTATCTCATCTCCAGGCTCAAGGTCACATGGCAGTGTCGTACGCGGATTCTCCCAGCAGAGAACATCTCCTTTTGAATCGACGACATGATAGGTCAAGAAAAGCCCATCACCGCCAGACATTGCGAGAGTCCGGCTGCCCGTATTAGTTAAGCGCACTTTGTGCAGAACTCCAACAGTATCTCGTTGCTCGCGACGCCATTCGACCACTTCTGCAGTAAAGGCGATATCATCGCCAACGGTGTCGGGTTGCACCGGCAATTCTGCGCCTTCTGTCACCGCGGCTAGAACAACAAAGCCGCGGTGGGTCGGAAGATAAGCATCGAGCCGATAACCGAGCCTCAGCATGGCTTCATAGATCATCGTGGAGTCACGCCGTGCATCATGGAATGCAATATAGCGGGGCTTTACTAAGTCTTCGATCTGGCGAAGGACGCCATCTCTATTTGCGGTACCAATAGGCGAGTCGATGAACAACAGGTCAGGGAGTTCCAGATTGCGATCTCGAATTGCCTTCTCCAGGCGCGCTTGATTGAAACGCTTAGTGGTAGCGTCGAAAGGAATGTGCTCTACGTCGCAGCCTTTAGCGATGGCAGCATCAAGCCATGGACCCTGATAGGCTTCGATTGAGAGTACCGTCTGTGCTGCGCCATTCAATAGAATGGACGTATACCCGCCGCCGACTTCAACCACCGAGTTGAGCTTTTTCGTGCGTATAATACTGCGTAAGAAATGGTACTCCTGCGAGTTCAAATAAGCCCCTCCGCAAGGAAATCCGTTCCATCGCACGTCGGAGAAGTTTTCCGACAATGCAAAGCTCAGGAAGGTTTCTGCGATTGGGATGTAAGGCGTCGGTGTATTTGCGACCGCTGGATTTGTGGTCTTGTCAGAGATAAGGAGTCGCGCGACTTCCCTTATGATATCGGGCTTGGTGCAAATTTCACGTTGATTGGGGCTCTGAAATAAATCAAGAATATCAACCGGCTTGCATGCCGTGCTGTCTGATACTTTCTCGAGAATATCTGGCTTCATCCGCAAGAGGAAAGAGTCGATATCTTCAATTCCTGCGAAGTGCATGAGATGGAGCGGATCCCCAGTGGCTGCAGTGATTATCACATCATTTTTGATGCTCACCAATATGTCGGCTCCCGCGCGCAGCCCTTGCCAGTTGAATTTGTATTGGTTTTCAAATCGAACAGGTACGCACTTGAGATTAATGTACGCACAAAGAAAGTGGTTGTCGTACAGGTGCCCAGGGGCAATGTAGCGGTGCCAAGCGTCGTCGTCTAACGAGGCAGTGTAAATCTCTTCAAGTATAGCGAGCAGAGAGCGCGGGAAAAACATTACTCCGCTGTTGATATATACCCCAGCCTCTAGTTCCGGGTGGTTCGGCCATGGGAACCGCTTGTCGGAGATGAACGGGCATTCCGACAGGTCGTCCCTACATGCGACCAGATAATTGAAATCTATAAGCTCTTCCAGAGATCTTAAAACAATAATGTCCGAGTCGAGGTAGAGAAATCCACCTTGCCGCGCTGCTAGAGCATATGCCTCGAACTTGGCCCGCTTCACCCCAAGCGTATTGATAGAACTTAGCTCAACGATCTCGCAGGGTAGCGTGCCGAGCTCTTTTCGAACTTGGGCTGAATCATCACAGAATACTGTTATAGTGCCATTCGGGTGAAATTTGTTGTAGGATGCGACAAGGCGACGAGTATGTCGCGCATACGAAGCCGTACAGATTGTTATTGCTCTCATTGATACACAATCCAGAGTAACTCAAAAGGATAGCAAAGTGAACTTTCCTCATAAGCCCGGGACGTCAGTCTGAGCAACGGCATAATTTCTTTCAGTAAGTATAAAATTTCTCGTTATGTTATTGCATCAATGTTGCTGGGTTTTCTAGTTGCGAGAGGAAAATGCACATGCTGTTCGTCTATCGCCGCCAAGCTTCATGACACTACGTCGTGCACTCCTCGGGGATGCGGCACATCACCTCTTCGCCCACCTAAGCTTCGACTTTGACGGGCCTTTCTGTTTCCGGCTCCGGAATGCTAAAGCGTGGCCATGGGCACCTATTAGAAGAAGACCGCCGATGTCTACTCCACGCAGGCCGTGACGACACGTTCTTCATAGCGTTCGACTCGGACGTGCGCTTCCCGCGCACTATTCCTCTGACTGGCGACGAACCCATCGGAGTTGCCCACTCGATAACCGGCGGTCTTGAGGACGGACTATGGAAGTGGTCGATGACTGCCTCGCTCCCAAGCCCCGCTACAGTTCACTGGCGAATCGAATCGCTTCTGACAGGACAAAGGCCGGGCGCGAGGTCATTGCATGCTGTCGGCCCTACCTGTCGATCCGATCAGAACAATATCCGGGCTGCAACTACTGCTTCGCCTCTGGGGCTCCTTGCAGTTTCCGCATCGTCTCAAGGATCGCCTCAGCCGCCCCAGGACCACCGATCTCGATGATGCCGCCATCGGTGGTCTTCTCATTCTCGTCCTTCCGACTCTTCAACGATGAATCCCGCTTCGGTTTAGACATCTTCAGGGCTGCCCTGGCTCTGGTCTGAATTCGACAGGGTAAATAGAAGAGTCCGCGGGGCACCGCCACAACCGACACTGCCGGCCGTTCGGCGCATGCTGCTTGATTATCTGGGCGCATGCCGTGCGCCCGCGATGCCCCTTCTCTCGCGCCCACGTCTCCTTCGATGCAATGAAAGGAGTGCCAATGTGGTGTTGGTACGGCTACGAAAAGAAGCTGTCTTATTCTAACTTGCCTATGCCTCAATGCAGCTAATGATCGTCACGAAGGTGGTGTACTATCGGGCAGTGTCGATCATCGTGAGGAGGCGCGCGATGGATGACGACGTTTTGCGGCTAACCCATATGACGACGAAGCAAGTGGAGGAGACCTGTCTCGTGGCCGCAAGGCTGTTGCGCCAGGGACCGCTCTCCCAAGCCGAGATCGCGCGCTCATTGGGAGTGAGCCGCGCCAGTGTCTGACGCTCGGCGGTTATTCTTGCCCAGGAGGGCACGCACGGCTTGCGCGCGCGACCCATTCCAGGACCGCTCCCCCGCCTGGATCAGAAAGCCTGGACCCGCTCGGCCCGGCTGCTGGACTGAGGCGCGGTGGCGGCTGGTTTTGCAACCGACCGGTCGACGCTCGAGCGCATCGCGGTCCTGATCGAGCGGGAGCTCGGGGTGCATTACCATCCGGGCTATTTGGAGCGGCCGCACAAGGGGCACGGCTTCAGCGTGCAACGTCCCGCTATCCGGGGCCAAAGAACGGGAACAACTCGTGATTGCGGTCTGGCCCAAGCGCGAGTGGGTGGGGCTCAAAAAGGCGCGCCGAGAGCACTGGACCCTCCTGCTCGTGGATGAGGTGGGCCGCAGCCTCCTGATCAGGCCGGGCACGACCAGGGCCCGTCGTGGACCGACCCCAGTGCTGCGGCGGGTGAGCAAGCGGCGCGAGGTCTCAAGCGTGGCACCCATCACTCCGGATAGGAGTCTGTATGCGCGCCACGTCTGCACGTCCACTCGAGCCGCTGTGTCATCCAGGTCCTGCGCTACTTCAGCCGCAAGATCGACACGCCGCTGCCCGTCGTGTGGGATCGGTTGAATCCCCAACGCTCACGAGCAACCTCGGCCTTCATTGCGGCCCACCCGCAGGACTACGCGGTGGCCTATGCCCCCGAGTTGAATCCAGAAGAGCGGTGCAATGCGCTCGTCAAGCATTCCATGGCGAACGCTCTGCCTCGCTCAGTCGACAACCTGCATCGTCAGGCCCGCCGCGGGTTCAACCGCCTGAAACGACGACCCGAGATGATCACCAGCTTCTTTCAGCATGAAGGCCATCCCTTTGGGAGGCTTACGTGAAGATCATTGGCAGATGATAATGAAACACGCGCGGGCGTCTCTACCTGTCGTGGCCGGTTCCTTGTACGATGTACGGTCGTTCCTTCCGGTTGGTACTCGCACCACGATCGGAAGGAGGATTCAACTCCTCAACGATTGAAAGCCCCTGCTAGCTGAGCGTTGCAACTTTTACCTGCCGCCCGTGGTGGGACCGCAGGACTCATCCTCAACTATCTGGGCTCAAAGCTTCCGAGAAAGGCTGACATCCGTCGGCTACCGCGATGTTATGCTTCTCCTCACCGTCCGTTCAGTACATTTAGGACATCGCAGTTGGTCGAAAGGGTTAAGCAGTCACCGGAGTACATTGCTGTATCGGATTGCCTCTGAGCCTGAACACTGCGCCCAAGAAAAGTGAGCTTAGGTTGATTCTGTGCGAAACGAGTAGTTCTTGTGTGCGAAGTAGCTTGTGAGTGCCGGGCTGAGAACACCGATGATATGGGCGATTGTTTCGCCATGGCTGACGAGACCGACCGCTGGGAAGATGAACCTTGCCAGTCCGACACTTACAAGCCAGACCTGCAGGAAGGCCGCGGCATTGACGATGGCGAAACGCACATACTCTTTGTGGACAGCGGCGCCAGATGCTTTGAACACGAAAAGCTTGGCTAGCACGAAGGCGGTGGTCATTCCGAACAGATAGGCGAGGCAAATGGCGAGCTCGTAGGGCATCACGAAGCCGAGCAACCACCGGCTCCCGATGTTGACCCCGGCGGCGAGGCCGCTGGTGAACAAGAAGCGGATGAAGCGGGACTCAAGCATATTCGCGTGCCTGTTCAACGGCGCGAGCCATCTGCTCTCCGAGACGAATGCTTTCCGCGATGCCGCGATCTTCCGGATAGTAGAAACAGGTATCTGCAATCTGCAATCCTTCGATTGGCGTCTGCACGGCTGGGATACGAGCGGCAAAACCGGGAGGACAAACGGGCTGAGCGTGGCTCAGACGACCCACGTGGGAGGCCACCAGATCGTCGTCAGATATTGTGGGGTTGATCCGACGGATGCAGTCCATCGATTCCTTGATAAACGTCTCGTTAGGACGTGCCCAGAGCGGGTTGGTGGTCGGCATATAGTAAGGCACATAGACCACCGACTCTCCGGTTCCGGTCGGACGGAGGTTTGAGAACTCGATGATACCTGGGATCGGCATGTCATCATCGACGATGTTGACCCAGAAATGAGGCGTCACGGACCGCTTCAGTTTAAGGACCACGCAGGTGACGCCAATATTGGCAATGCTGTCGTAGGCCTCTCGGACTTCTGAGGGTAGGGCAGGGGCGAGGGCGCTGACGTAGGGCGTCGGAACCGTCGAGATCACTGCATCGGCTTCGTAACGGCGCTGTGCGGTCTCGACGCCCGATACCCGCTCGTCCGTGGCCAGGATGAGGGTTGCCGGCTCGTTCAAGCGAATAACGCCGCCCAGCCTCGTGATTGCCTGGGTAAGCGCATGTACCAGGGTTTCGGAGCCCCCCTCGATATAGCCGAGTTCCTCCTGCATCAAGGAGCGACGAGAGCGTCCGATGCGGCGAATGCGGGTCCAGATCCAGGAGGCCGAGACGTTGTCGGCGTACTCATAGAACTTGAGATCGAAGAGCGGCTTCCAGAGCTTCCTGTAGACACTCGGTCCACACCAGCGTTCGATCCAGGTCTTGGCGGATACATTCTCCAGAGCGTCCCAGGAATTCCGCCGCGTCGAAATGAACATGAGCAGGCCATAGCGAAATTTCTCGGCAAGGCTCAGATGAGGAAAACGTAGCAGAGAGACCGGATCCCCCCAGGAATGCAGAGCCCCGTGCGTGAAGTATCCCATCGAGGTTTGGCGCCAGCGCATCTGGTCGCCGATACCAAGCTCCTTCATCAGGTCGAACGTCGGGTCGTCGGACTTGCAGATGAAGTGGTAGTAGCGTTCGATGGAGAGACCGTTCAGGTCGAAATGGGCGGCCATGCCGCCAGCCTCTGGCGCCGCCTCGAGCACTGTGACCTCGTGCCCGAGCTTCAGCGCTCGATAGGCGGCTGCAAGACCCATTGCACCTGCACCCAGAACGATAATCCGTGCCATGTGCTAGAACTCCAGGACAATCGATGAGTAATGCGGGTCGCGGAACGTTTCTTCCATGGCCTCTTTGAGCGGCGTTGCGCGTACGCCAAAGATTCCAGGCCAATCGATCACTTCGAATACATCCGGTGTCACCAGCGCTTCAAGCTGCTTGGTCGTGAATGGCGGATCCTTGTCGACCAACCCGTACACCTTCAGCATGGCCCAGAATGCCGCATACGGAACCTTGACGACAGGTGCTTTCGCGCCGCTCGCCCTACGTACCAGATGAATCAAGTCGATATAATCGATGCGTTCCTGACCACTGATATTGTACTGCGCGCCTTCTATCTTCCGATTGAGGCAGGTCATGATGATCTCGCAGAAATCGCCCACATAAAGGGGCTGCCGAAGATAGCGGCCATGGCCCGGGACCGGGAACACGGGAGCCTTGGCCATGAAACGCGCCAGCCAGCCGAGATGCTTCCGATCAAACCATCCGAACATCAAGGTCGGGCGGAGCACGACGCATGGAATCCCCGTGGACAGGACGAGAGCTTCCTGGGCCTTCTTGCTTTCAGTGTACCAATCGACGGCAGCCGAATTGACGACGGACGAGCTGATGTGAACGAGGTTGAGATCATTCCGGGCGGAGACCGCCTCCAGAAGGCGCTCTGTGGCGATCAGGTTGTTGCGTGTGAACTCGTCCTCGACCAAACCGCCGATCTGCGCATGGCCGACCACGACCGATTCGACGCCATCCAAAGCGGCGGACCAATTCCCTCTCTCAGCGAGATCCGCCTCAACCACCGTGATCTCGGGGTGAAGTTCCCGTAAGATCTTTGTGTTGGATGGGTGCTTATCGAACGCGACAATATCGTACCCGCCTCGACGTTTGAGGCGGGCGATCAGGTTCTGGCCCATGAGGCCAGCTGCACCCGTAATTGCGATCTTCATGCCTGATACTCGATATTCTAGAGAGATGTGCGATGGAAGAGCGGTCCGGGAGCATTGCGCACGCCCATCATCACCCATCTCCAGAACCAAGGAGTGTAGAGAACTTCCTTGCGCTTCTGGATGGCTCCGACAATGTCTGCCGCCACTTGATCAGGGCTTGCCCACAAAGGTCCCTTCTGCGAAAGGTGCGCCGTCATCTTTGTCGACACGAATCCGGGGCGGATATCGAGGACCTGGACGCCGGCAGCAAAGAGCCGATGGCGCAAGCCCTCGAGGTAGCGTTGCAGACCGCCTTTTGCGGCACCGTAGACATAGTTGCTCTTTCGGCCTCTATCGCCGGCAACGGATGAGATGACTGCCAGAGTGCCAGACTTGCGCGCCTCGAAACGATGGGCGAGCTCGCCGCACAGGAGCGCGGGGCTCAAGAAATTCAGAACCAACGCCTGCTCGGCCTTTGCGGATTCCGCTTCCATCTCCTGCTGGTCCGGGAGTGTGCCGTAGGCAACCACGGCGAGATCGAGTCCGTCAAACCGCGTCCAGGCTGCTGCAACGGTAGCGGGGATGTCAGCAGTCCTGGCGAAGTCCGCCTCCTGGACCTCGACCTCGGCGGCGCCCCGCACCTCGAGATCTGCAGCCGCCGCCGTCAGGCTTGCCTGATCGCGAGCGACGAGGACAAGGCGCGCTCCGCTTTCTGCATAACGGCGCGCCACGGCCGTGGCGATGCCCGAGGTCGCTCCGAAAATGGCCACCCGCATGGGTTTTGATACTTGCATCGTCATAGCTGAGCTTCGCCTTTTATCAGGCCGATCCGCTGCGCGAACGCTGAGGAAAAGCGTGGGTCCATCATGGGTTGAAACTGCTCGAAACTGGGGTAGCCCTGCCGAAAAGCATCGGGCGTCATAAGACTGTCTTTCGCCGGATAGAGCCGTCCGTAAGCTGCCACGGCAACTTCTTCAAGCAGTCTTAGGAGCTTCCGCGTCGTTGTGCCTCTTTCGGGGAAATCAAGTGCGAGGGTCACTCCAGGCCGAGGGAAGGACAGAAGCCCGGGCGAGGGCAGGTCTCCGAAGGTCTTGAGCACAACAAGCATCGAACCCTCTCCAGATTGGGCGATCAGACGCAGCATGTCGGCGACGGCTTCGCGCGCCTGCTCATGGGGCACCACGCATTGGAACTGGTAGAAGCCTTTGGGTCCGTAGAGGCGGTTCCACTCGCCGATCGCATCCAGCGGGTAGAAAACGGGCTCATAGCTGCCGATACGGCTGGTTTGGCCATTAAGGCCGAGCTTGCGCCAATAAAGGGCGTTGAACGCTCGGACCGACAGGCTGTTCGTGGCCGGGATGGGAGAAGTGATAGGTATGGACAGTCTTGAGTTCCGCCCCGGGGGTTCCACTCCCTTTCCGGGATAATGGCGGGCTCGCGAGTAAATCCCGCGGCCGAGATGTGCGCCGGATGCCAAGCAGTCCACCCATGCGGCGGTGTATTCCCAATCCCGATCCGAAGCCTCGGCAAGATCAAAAAAATCCGACAGGGATGAGAACTGAATATCTTCGGCCTCGACAGCGAGCCCTTCCACCCTCCGGAGTTGGAGGGTCGCACTCAGGATGAGCCCGGTCAGCCCAAGACCACCAATGGTTGCTGCGAAGAGATCCGGGTTCTGCTCCGGCGAGCAGACGAGACGCGATCCGTCGCTCCGAGCGAGCTCCAGGGCAAGCACATGCCGTCCGAACGTGCCGAAGCGATGATGATTCTTGCCGTGAACGTCATTAGCGATCGCGCCCCCGACCGTCACGAATCGGGTACCGGGCGTGACGGGCAGGAACCAGCCACTCCCATCGGCCTCCGGACGGCAGATCACCGCAAGGATGTCAGCCAAACGAACGCCCGCTTCGCATGTCAGCACGCCGGTCGCGCGATTGAATGCGAGAAACCGGTCGAGGGACCGGCAGTCGATCAGGCGTCCGCCGGGGTTCAGGGCCACATCCCCATATGACCGACCACAGCCATAGGCCAGCACAGGGAACTCGGATTCGGACAGTGCCCGAGTAGCGTTATCGCGGTTCTCCGGGCGGTCGACAACATGATTTGCCGAAACCGTTCGGCCCCAGGATCGGTAATCCTGCCGCCACATCGTCATCACCACGCCGCAAGCAGGATCAGGAGCGTGAGTACGCCCAGGCCGAGGGAGAACCGGTCCTTGAGAGCGAAAACGACCGGGTCCTCGTCCATGCGTCCGTGAACGGTGAGGTGCCAGACCCGGAGGGTCCAGATCAGGATGATCGGCATCATGCCCCAGAGAAAGCTCGGGCGGGCATAGAGGCCAAGGGGGTAATGCTCGTTGATGAGGTAGGTAGTGAAGATCATGATGGCGCCGAACCCGGCGGCGACGCCTGCGGCGAGCAGGAGTGGCAGATCTTTGGCTGTATAACCCCTTGATGCCACCTCAGTCCCTCCGGTGCGAAGCACCCGAGCCAGTTCGGCATAACGCTTCACCATCGCAAGCCCAAGGAAGAAAAGCATCGAGAAGGTGAGGAGCCATGGCGAGGCTTGCGCCGGCACAAGCGTGCTGCCGGCAATCACCCGCACTGTGAAAAGACCGGCCAGAATGAAGACGTCGATAATCGCCTGCTTCTTGAGAAAGAAGCTGTAGGCCAGGGTCACGGCGAGATAGGTCGCGAGAACTGCAACGCTGGCCCAAGGGAGCACCAGCAAGCCGATTGCGAAAGCGGCAGCAAGCAATCCGGCCGCTGCCAGGCATCCATCCCTCACCGGGATCGCGCCGGACGCGAAGGGGCGGAAGCGCTTGCGCGGATGCTGCCGATCCGCCGGCAGATCCACCATGTCATTGATGAGGTAGGTTGCCGAGGCGATAATGCCCATCAGCACGAACAAGAGAGTGGCCTGAGCCGCGACAGCCGGTGAGGCGATCTGGAAGCTGAGCACCGGAGCGATGAAGATAAGGGTATTCTTGACCCAATGCTGGAGACGAAAGGCTTTCAGCCATACACCCAGGCCGGCCCGCCGCACTGGAAACTCGGCCTCGATCGAATCCCTATTTGCGAGGCCAGCCTTTAGGCGGTCGGTCTGCCCCACGAGCACCACACGCTCGGCTTCTGCGAAGATCGGCTGATCGACCTGCCCGTCGCCAGCGTAACAGAAGCGGTCACCAAACACCTCCTTGATGGCTTGTGTCTTGGCGGCACCGCTGAGGTTCGTGTAACCATCCGATCCTCGGGCAACGTCGAAGATCTGGAGGTGCTCCGCGACGGCGTCTGCAATGGATTGATCGGCTGCGGTAAAAAGCCCGATCCGACGCCCTGCGCGCTTTTGTGCCCGCAGGAATTCGACCACTTCCTCATTGTAGGGCAACAGGCTAGCATCGAACCCAATGCGCTGCACAACCTCTCGCTTAAACGCAGCTTTGCCTTGCTTCAACGCATACCGGAGGTTAAAGACGGCGAGAGGCTGGGCCCGGACACAACCGATAAACCCCTCGTGCAGCGTGTCGGACCTGGTCAGCGTCCCGTCGAGGTCGACGGCAAGCGGCGGCAGGTCGTTAGACAGGCTGTCATGGGTGATAATGCGCTGGCAATCGGTATCGGCGTGCATAGATAATCTGGCCAATAATGAGAATTTTCAGCTAGTTAGCCCCAAGAGGGGCAATAGTTCGCTCGCCCTGTATTCGTAGGTGAACGATTGACGCATGTTCTGAATGCCCATGGCCGTTCACCAATGGGGAAGCGATCTATATGAAACTTTGTGGATAAGCAACTCGTGGCAATCGGATTGCGGCACCCATTTCTCCCATATACCACACGCCGGATCGATGGGTTCGCAGTCTCGCCCCGGCATATTGAGGTGCTTGTCAGCTTGCGCCAAGGCACCGTCCTCCAAGCGTCTGACGCTACGCGCGTAAGTTGTCATGTCTGGCTGCGCATTGCAGTATCCCGCACGAGACCGAGTGCTACCGGCTTCAGGTCCGTTGTTCATCGCAACCGGGGAATTAAGTTGTGCCACTGGAATGGAGGCCAAAAGATAGTGCATTAGGCAAGTTGCAATGAAAGTAAAGGTATATTTTCCTCTCCAGAGGGCAAGGATTCCGGGAGGAACAGGTAGGTGATGTGCTGATGACGTAATCGCCTTAGAGCCCGTCCCAAAACGAGTTCAGTGGCCGAGATCCCTTATGATTCCAGGAAGATGGTGAAGCCTGACCTGGAACCGCAATGTGGACCCCGACCACCCGGCGGCAGTATAGCCGCGACGGCTTGCGATACGAAACCGATTTGACTGATGCCGCATGGGCGCCGACCGAGCCGCTTATGCCTGAGCCGCTCGCCCGCGGATGACGCCGGCGCTGGCCGGCCCGTGAAATCCTCAACGGCATCTTCTACGTGTTGCGCGGCGGGATCGCCTGGCGGCTGTTGCCTTCGGACCTACCGCTCAAGAGCACGGTCTTTCGCTGGCACAGCCGGAGGCGGGACGCGGGCTTGTTCGAGACCATCAACCACGTGCTGGTCATGGCCGATCGCGAGCGGGTCGGCCGGGAGGCCTTGCCCACCGCTGCCGTGCTCGACAGCAAAAGCGTGACGACCGCCGATTGCGGCGGTCGGAGAGGCTATAATGCGGGCAAGGAGGTGAAAGGCCGCAAGCGCCAGGTCATGGTCGACACCGACGGACGCGGTCTGATCCTGGAGCCCCAACGCGCTGACCTCCAGGACCGGGACGAGGCCGGAGTGGTTCTGCGCCTGTCGCGGCGCGCATTCCCGTTTATCGCTACAGCGTTCGCCGACAGCGGCAATGCTGGCGAAGCTCCTACCCAGACCACCTCAATCCGCATCGAGATCGTCAGAAAGCCACCCGACCAGGTTGGCTTTGCGGTGGCCCCACGCCGCTGGGTTGTTGAACGATTCTCCGCGTGGATCAGCCGCAACCGGAGGCTCTGGAAAGATCCTGACGCGACGCTCACGTCAGCCCGCGCGTTCCTCTACGCCGCTTCCGTCATATTCCTCGTCCGCTGCTTGGGACAGATCTCATGATTGATGGAACGGACTCCAAGCAATATCGTCCAGAGTACCGTTTGAGGTGTGGTGCGCGGCAAAGAAAGAGCAGCGCCACGCTTTTACCTCAATGCCGAACGCTTCACAATCCTGGCGAAAGCTCGTATTGGCGCCGTGATCCTCCAAGATGTTGATGCCAAGAGTGCGGCATTCGCAGCACTAGCCGCGCTCCACTCGGAATTCGCCTGTTGTGCATCACTGAGGGCTGCGCGCAAAGCTTGCTCTGTGGCAGATAAGTGTTTCTGGCACAACGCAAATTCCGTCTCAAGCGCTTGAATCTTATTCTCGAGCGCATGGACCTTAGTCTCGAACACTTTAATCTCATCCTTGAGGTGATAAATGTGCTCATCGCGTTCACGAACTTGTGACGAGAGAAGCTGTTCTTGTTGCCGATTTGCTTCCTCAAGTGAGAGGTTAGCTTCCTCAAGCGAGAGAATACGAGTTTGTGCTTCCTTCAGGTCGTAAAGCGGGTTTGGAAAAAGGCTGGACGAATAGCGGTTGTAACTTAGCCTCAGTTGTGGCCAATCAATCGGATCAGCCCCGAAATAAGCAGCAATCAAACCGTCTCCGCTAAAGCTCTCATGGACATCGTGTTCGGCCAAGATTTGACCGCCGAAGTCCTTTAACATCTCAAGGCAGCGTTGGTGTGTCAGGGGATCACCGCTGATTTGATGCGCGTGGGTTGAAAAGAAGACAAATCGAATACGCTTCCCGCGCATCAAATCTTCGCACGAACGGATGACAGCCGTTTCTGCGCCCTGAGTATCGCAATGAAGGATGTCGAGGTGCTCGATGCCGCGAGCTGCGAGCAGGTCCGGTACTGAGACCTGTGGTATGAGAACAGTTCCAGAAGCTTCGGCCTCAAAGGGCTGAGGTTCCGTTGAGGACTCGCCTACAAATGCCTGCACGAACTCAATTTGACGGTCATTGATTGCCGCATTGGTCTTGCCGACCTCCATATTCTGAGGATCCGGTTCGACCACGATCGATCTTCGACCTTCGGGCGCTTCGCTCAAGAACCACAAGGAGTAATATGACCAGAAGCCGCCGAGCTCAAGCATCGTTGCTTTCGGCGGGATGTGCTTGAGCATTTCGTGGAAGACTAATTCCTCCTGCGGTTCATGATGCCCCTTCAGCCGCTGGATGATCTCGGCCTGCCAGTCTCCGTAGTATCCTCCTGCTTTTACACGCACGCCATTGTGCATAATCTGAACGCTGCGACCGTTTTCATCCACGACCGAGCCGGCATTTGCGACCTTCGGAATGGGATCACTGTCTCGGCAGCTTACCGTCATCTCTATCCGTGATCTCAGGATCTCACTGACCGACGGTTGTCTGCTATTCTTCTCCATACCCTTTGAGGCCTCCTGCCCCTCTCCCAAGTGCATTGTCTAAAAGGTCGTTGCAGGGCCTCTGATCCCAGCGCCTTCAACACGAGCCTTTATGAGATTTGCACAACGGAAACATCTCACACAGTTACTGACGTTGATGCCCTCAATCCAATACTGATTGAGAACTGATCGTTGCTGGTGCTCCAACCGGTACCAAAACCCTAAGGAAGGATGGTTGCACCTTAACTGATGGATGTCAGTGTTGGCGCATGCCATTCACTCCGCATTCGATTTAAACCGGTTTTCCACGATTGGCAATTTTGCAACGTTATGGCAGCGCAATATCGAGCAGGCCATTGCACCTTGACCAGGTTCATCACGCAAGTTATTCCCTTGCAAAGGAGAGGTCTGCTTGTGGGTATCGCTCTCCGGCGTCATCTCATATAGAAAAAATCATGGTCTCTCAAGTCAAACGTGCATTCTTCACAATTTGTTCAAATAATTACATGCCCCATGCCAGGGTACTGGTGGATTCTGCTCGGAAATATCACCCGGATATGGATGCGTTCGTCTGCTTGGCAGATGAATTTCTGCCCGAGGTGATGTCTTATCCTGCCGATTGCGGTATTGTGCCAAGTCACGACCTCGGTATTCCTGATTTCAAAGCATTCGCCTTTCGCTACGACGTGATGGAGTTCAATACGGCCGTCAAGCCCTATATGTTCAGCTATCTTTTCGACCGTGGCTATGATCATGTCATCTACTTCGATCCGGACATCGAAGTCTTCAGTCGCCTCGACAGAGTTTTGGACGCCCTCGATGGGGGGGCGCGGTTTGTCTTCACGCCGCACCTCACGATGCCGAACGAAGGCGAAGTACCGCCTGACGACATCACGATCATGCGGGCGGGCATCTATAACCTAGGCTTTCTCGGAGCAGGCAGGAGCGAGGAAACAGAGCGCGTTATTCGGTGGTGGTCACGACGTCTACGCTACCAATGTATCAATGATCAAAGCGCCGGAATTTTCGTCGACCAGAAGTTTATGGATCTTGTTCCTGGCTTCGTTTCGAATGTTGCAATCCTGCGCAGTCCGACGACCAATATAGCCTACTGGAATCTAGCGCAGCGGCACCTTGACCGGGTCGAGAGTGGTTGGACCGTCGACGGCGAGCCGCTGGGCTTTTTCCACTTCAGCGGATTCAATCCCAAGACGCCCAACATTCTCTCGAAGCATACCCCGTTGTTTCGAGGCGAACAGCCAGCCGCTCTACTCAGCATCCTCGATCACTATGCCAGGCAGCTGCTGGAAAACGGTTATGGGACGATCCCCAACGGCGCCTATGCCTATGGGAAGTTCGTGTCTGGCGCGCCTATTCCCGACATTGTGCGCCGCATGTTCCGGGAGACGCACCCGACATGGGCGGGCGATCCATTCGAGAACTACGAAGAATATCTCCATCTGCCTTCGCCTCAGGCGGATGGGAACACGAAGCTGTTCTGCGTGACCAATTTCATGAGGTATCTTTGGGCCTCGGAGCCGTACCTCCGGTCCACATTTGACATCCAGAATTCCTCCGATGTCGAACGATTCATTGTCTGGTACGTCAATCACGGCACCGACTTAGGACTCGACCCTCGGCTGATCGAGCCAGTGGCGGAGCGTGCTGGCCGGCGGACGCCGCACCTGCCGGACACACTCGTTCGTCGGAATCATCCTGATACCCGGCCAGACGTCAGTGTGGTGGGGTATCTCCGGACCGCAAGCGGCGTGGGAGAGGCAGGACGATTGACCCTGGAGGCCTTAACAGCTGCTAACGTGAAAGCACGGGGGTATGACATTGCTTTGAACGTTGCGTCGCCCCGAAACGACGAACGCTGCGCCCCGCTTTTTTCCGACAGTGTCGATGGCCGGGTGCAGATATTCAATATCAATGCGGATCAGCTTCCGCTGGTGATGGAGAGCATCCAACCGGTTACCCAGAAGGATGCATACCGCATCGCCATCCCGTTCTGGGAGCTGTCTGTGTTCCCCGACGCTTGGATCAATGCCATGGAATCGGCCGACGAAGTCTGGGCGCCCACGCGGTTCATCCAAGCCGCGCTGGTGAAAAAGCTGGTCAGGCCCGTTATTCGAATGCCGATCTCGCTGACTTTGCCCGCCTTCACTCCGCTTCCACGCAGTTACTTCTCGTTGCCTGAGGATAAGTTCATCTTCTTTTTCTCATTTGATTTCCTGTCCTTCGTCGAGCGGAAAAACCCTCGAGCGGCGGTGCAGGCCTTCAAGGAGGCGTTCCGTCGGCGCCATCATCGTTCGGACGTCGCATTGGTCCTGAAGTCGATCAACGGCGCTCTGGCCCATGACAGACTTGCGGCATTGCGCGACGAGTTCAAAGACGATCCCGATGTCATCATGATCGACAGGACGCTCAGCCGGGATGAGACGCTAAGCCTCATCAATGCGTCCGACGCTGTGATCTCGCTGCATCGCAGTGAAGGCCTCGGCCTCCTGGTGGCGGAAGCAATGGCGCTGGGAAAGCCGGTGATCGCAACTGATTACTCGGCAACAACGGAACTCGTGACCCCACGCACAGGGTATCCCGTTGATTACAAACTCATTGCTCTGCAGGACGGACAGTATCCTTTCTGGCAGAACCAAGTTTGGGCGGATCCGGACATTGGCCATGCTGCATGGCAGATGCGCCTCGTCGTAGCCAACTGTCAGGAGGCTGAAAAGAAGGCCGCCTATGCCAAGCAATATCTCAGGCAGAGCTACGGCGTCGAGCGCGTTGGCGCTCTCCAGCGGCAGCGCCTGACGCAGCTCGGTCTGTTTTAGATCTGCCCTAGGGCATTCCATGAGGTGGGGGCATCAGCACGAATCCTTGACATGCTGATGTGGGATACACTGATTGACTTCGAGGCAGACATCCTTTCTTGTCCGCCATAATGGCGCACAGGCTGATAGTATTAACGACGAGAAGCGTGCATTTCAGAGAGTTGGAAGAGATGTTTGCGCGGCAATGGAGCTCCGATGATAACTTGAGAAGTGCGATAGGAGCTCATATCGTGATCTCATTTGATCTTCAAAGTGCAGAACCTGACAATTTGCGCTAGGTGAGATGTAATCCTTGCGAGCGCTCTTGAGGTAACTACGAAATGTCTACGAAGGATCCGAAAACATCTCTTGTCGAAACGGCGATTCGACGCTCTAGTGAAAAAAATGCAGCCGATTTAGCCGCAGATTACGAGAAGCTTCGCCTTGAGAATGATGATTTGCGCTTTGAAGTAAGCCGTCTTCAAGCGTCGGTGGAGCGGCAGCAGCAGCAGCTTTTCGACCTCAATCGCCGGCTCGGCGAGAGTTACGATGCTCGCGACAATGGTGTTTCCGACAGAGAGATCGACCGCTTGCGAGCGAAGGAACGTCTCCTCAGTGAGATGCTAGAATCGCGGTCATGGCGTCTCACCCGCGGCTATCGCTATCTCGGCGCTAGGATTCAGCGTCTTCTGCGCAGCTAAACGAGTTGGCCGAGAAGACGATCTCGCCTCACAGGAACGGGGCTTATGGGAGTGGAGCCGCGGGCAGTCAGCGGCCGTTTTCGGGTGGTTGCCGTTGTGACCCACTTGGCCGAGGGATTGTTGAACCGTCAGACTGAGGCGAGGGCTACGCCCGGTCCATGCCCGCTGCCGCGACCAGATCGATCCAGCTTCTATCGGCCTGCCGCTCTGCCAAGAGGGCTGAAGCGCCGCGCGAGAGCTCGGCAAGAAGGTCGGGGTGATGCAGAATTTCCGCTAGAGCTTGGTGATAACCGCTGGGATCCGTCGTTTCCGCCACCCGACCGGCTTGCCCGAAGCCAATCTGCTCCGGGAGTGCCCCGGTCGGCATAACCAAGCTGGGCAGTCCCCAGGAAAGGGCTTGGGCGATGACGCCTGACTGGCTGGCTTCGACATAGGGGCAGAGCAACAAATCGTGAGTGGAGAAGAGCTCGGCCGTTTTCTCATGGCTGACCCAGCCCAGCCGCAGGTCGACCTGCGGCCAGTCGGCAAAGGCTTTCCTGACCTCTGCTTCGAGCGGGCCGGAGCCTGCCACCGTCAGGCGCCAAGTCGGGTTCTGCCGGATTGGCTCCAGCGCTCGGGCGAGAAGGGACAGCCCCTTGTATGGTAGCAAGCGCCCGTAGAAGAGGAGGTGAACAGGGTCATGCAGCGACCGCGCCCGAACGGCCTTCGGCCGTTGCGTCGGGTAAATCGTCTCAAGGGGGATGACCGTCGTTTTCCGGCCAGCGACCGGAATTCGCTCTACCACTCTCTCTGCGACGCTGGTCGACAGGGCCACGATCTGGTCGGCACTCTTGATGAGCAGATCCTGAGTCCAGCGCTGCCAAGTTGCGGCATAGTCGCCCGGATGGGGCTCGGCATCGTGGGCAACATAGACAACCTTGAGACCCCGCCGCTGAAGCAGCCGGGTGAACGGCCAGGCGAACGGCGCGTTCATGGTCACGATCACGGCCGAAGGCCGCAAGCCCGCGAGCGCCTCCGCATGGCGACGGAAGCGGCCCGGGAGGAGCCACGCGTCCCGCCACAGGGTCGAGAGGCGAGGGCGATCGAAAATCACGATCGGAAGACGGGTTGCCCTGAAGGCGGTCATATCGCTGTTCTGACTCGACAGGGACAGCGCGACGTCCACCGGTTCTGCAGCTCCGGCCAGGTGTCGAGCTAGGAAAAGCGTGACGTCCGAGCCGCCTCCACGTCGTCCCCAATAGAGGAGAACCGCCTTCGGACGGGCCGAGGGCACAGCAGGCTTGGCATAGGACTTCTCGACGGCCGTTGACATTTAGGACCAAATGCACGTGGTTTCGGCGGAGCGTCGCTCCTTCAGCCCGGTCAGTCCCACGAAAGGACCGCCTGCGCCAGCGGAAAATCAAAGGGGCGCTTCCGTCGCGATCGATTCACGCAACGTCGTATCTGCCGAGTTGACGCCGGCGCGCCGGCTGTTTAGGACGCGGGGGACGCGCGGGAGAAGTAAGGAACAGCCATGGGCGAGGGTAGCAACCAAATCCTACCAGTGATCATGTGCGGCGGCTCGGGGACGCGCCTGTGGCCGGCCTCCCGGGACAGCATGCCCAAGCAGTTCATCAACCTTCTCGGGGACAGCTCCACCTTCCAGACCGCCGTCCAGCGCGTGACGGCCCCGGGCGTGTTCCTGCGTCCGGCTATCATCTCAAGCAACGAAGTCCGCTTCATCGTCGCCGAGCAGTTGGCCCAGATCGGTACGGCAGCAGACATCATCCTGGAACCGATCCAGCGGGATTCGGCTGCTGCGATTGCCGTTGCGGCATGCCACGCGGCCCGGCACGCCCCGGACACGATCATCTTGGTCATTGCGGCGGACCACGTCATCGACGATCCGGCAGCTTTCGCTGCCGCCTGCCTGGCAGGCGTCGAGCCGGCTCGCCAGGGCCATATCATGACCCTCGGGGTCGTGCCTCAGTATCCGGCGACCAGCTACGGCTACATCAAGCCCGGTAAGCCGATCAAAGGCACCGATGCCTTCCGGGTCGAGCAATTCGTCGAAAAGCCGGACAGTGAGACGGCGCAGGGATACATCAATCAGGGGTACCTCTGGAACAGTGGTAATTTCCTGTTCCGCGCCGATGTCATGATCGAGGAACTCGAGAAGTTTCAGCCCGGCATCCTGGAGGCCGCCAGGGATGCCCTCGAGCGCGCGACCTCCGATCTCGACTTCATCCGCCTTCATGAAGATGCGTTCAAGCTCGCCCCGAAGACCTCGATCGACTACGCCGTGATGGAGCGCACCGAAAGGGCTGGTGTGCTTCCGGTCTCATTCCGGTGGTCCGACATCGGGTCCTGGGGATCACTCTGGGATGCGTCGGAGCGGGATGAGGCGGGCAATGCGCTGCGCGGAAATGTCGAGGTTGTCGAGGCTCACAACAGCCTGATTCACAGCGATGAAATTCTCACGACCGTCGTTGGCCTCGACGATGTGGTCGTGGTGGCCAAACCCGATGCGGTGCTCGTCACCTCCCGCAGCCGCTCCGAACTGGTGAAGGACCTCGTCGTATCGATGCGGGCAAAGCAGCGCCCCGAAGCGACCGAGCACCTGAGAATGTATCGTCCCTGGGGCTGGTACCAACGGATTGACCAGGGCTCGCGGTTCCAGGTCAAGCGCATCATGGTCAAGCCCGGCGGGCGCCTGTCCCTGCAGAAGCATTACCATCGTGCGGAGCACTGGGTCGTGGTTCGCGGAACCGCCGAGGTAACGGTGAACCAGGACGTGGTCGTGCTGCACGAGAACGAGTCCGTCTACATCCCGATCGGCTCGATTCATCGACTGACCAATCCGGGCCGTATCCCGCTTGAGCTCATTGAGGTGCAGGTGGGCAGCTATACGGGCGAGGACGACATCGTCCGGGTCGACGACATCTACGGACGGTAGCAGAGGCCGTCCGAAGGGATCGAACAGGTATCCAGGCCGCTTCCTCCCATTGGAGGTGGCCTTTTCCTTGGGTGGGAGCGCATCCGACCTCCTTGATAAGAGGGTTGCGGCGAGAGGTCCCGGAGGCACCATAGGGGTGCCTGCACTCCGCGGTGAAGTGTCGCTGGGGTCGGAAGTGTCACCGGGTCCGGAGCCCTCGACCCCGACTCCCACCTGAACGGGGTGTAGGCAGGGAGGCGGCTCACTCGCTTGGCCGCTCGCGCAAACGCACAAGCGTTACTGCCAGAGACTTGCCAGAATCGCTCAAGCTTTTCGTGATGACCGAGCGTAAATCCTAAGCTCTCCCTCTGGTCACCAAGGCGAATTTGAGACATTGCATTGAAGAAATGATTGCATCGTGTGATAAGCAGGCAGCCTTCGCCGGGGCGGCGGCCGTTCGGACGACCGGCGGACAATAGGCAGCCAAGGGGTACCATGAAACGATTTCTCGTGACCGGCGGAGCCGGGTTCATCGGATCGGCGGTTGTCCGCACCCTCATTCGCGACACCGCCCATCAGGTGCTCGTGGTCGACAAGCTCACCTATGCCGGAAACCTTGATTCCCTGAAGCCCGTCGCCAACAGCCCGCGCTACGCCTTCGAGCGGGCCGATGTCGCCGACGCCGAACGGGTGCGCTCGATCATCCAGAGCTACGCTCCCGACGTGGTCATGCACCTGGCGGCGGAGAGCCACGTGGACCGGTCGATCGATGGACCGGGCGAGTTCCTCCAGACAAACGTGGTGGGGACCTACAGCCTTCTCCAGGCGGCTCTCGGCTACTGGCGGCGGCTTTCCCCTGAGCGCCAGGCGGCGTTCCGCTTCCATCACATCTCGACCGACGAGGTCTTCGGTTCGCTCGGCCGCGAAGGGTTCTTCCATGAGGAGTATCCCTATCAGCCAAGTTCGCCGTATTCGGCCTCGAAGGCTGCCTCCGACCATTTCGTGCGCGCCTGGCACCATACCTACGGCCTGCCGACCGTGGTGACGAACTGCTCCAACAACTACGGGCCTTACCACTTCCCCGAGAAGCTGATTCCGCTGATCATCCTCAACGCCCTGCAGGGCAAGCCGCTGCCGGTCTATGGCAAGGGCGATAACATCCGCGACTGGCTCTACGTCGACGATCACGCGAGAGCGCTCATCCTCGTGGCAGAGCAGGGACGACCCGGCGAGACCTATGCCATCGGCGGACACAACGAGCGCCGAAACATCGATGTGGTCCATGCCATCTGCGCTCTCGTTGACGAGCTGGCGCCGAACGCCGCCATTGGCCCGCGCGAAAAGCTGATCACCTATGTCGCCGACCGGCCCGGCCACGACCTGCGCTACGCCATCGATGCCTCCAAGATCGAGCGCGATCTCGGCTGGCGCCCGACCGAGACCTTCGAATCCGGCCTTCGCAAGACCGTCGAGTGGTATCTGTCCAATCAGGAGTGGTGGGAGCGCGTGCGCTCCGGTATTTACCAGGGCGAGCGGCTTGGAGTGGTTGCCTAGCCTAGCCGTCATCCTGACGGCGCTCCATCCCTGTCCTTCAAGGTGCGAGAACATCGATCGTGATAGAAGTTGAGCCGACTGCGCTGCCCGACGTGAAGATCATCAGGACTAAGGTCTTTGCCGATCCACGCGGCTATTTCGTCGAGACCTACAATCGAAAGGCCTTCGCCGCGGCCGGCATTCTCGACGAGTTCGTCCAGGATAACTTTTCCCTGTCGACCGGGAGCGGCACCATCAGAGGTCTGCATTTCCAGAGCGCGCCTTTTGCTCAGGCAAAGCTCGTGCGCGCGGCCCGTGGTCGTATCCTCGACGTCGTGGTCGATCTCAGGCACTCGTCTCCGACCTTCGGCCGCCATGTGGCGGTCGAGCTGAGTGCCGAGAACCGGCTGCAGCTCCTGGTGCCTGTCGGCTTCGCTCATGGCTTCTGCACCCTCGAGCCCAATACTGAGGTCTCCTACAAGGTGACGGCGCACTACTCCTCAGCGCATGATCATGGGCTCGCCTGGAACGATCCCTCACTCGGGATCGAATGGCCTGTTGAGCCATCCCGGGCGGTCTTATCCGACAAGGACAAGAACCATCCGCGGTTGAACGAGCTTCCCGTCTATTTCCCATGATGACGCATTCAGTGCGCGCCGGTCGAATCTGCATCCAACGCCTTTTTGGTGAAAACCGCGCCCAGGAGATCAAGTGATGAAGGGCATCATTCTGGCCGGCGGATCCGGCACCCGTCTGCATCCGATGACCTATGTCACGTCGAAGCAGCTTCTGCCGATCTACGACAAGCCGATGATCTACTATCCGCTCACCACGCTGATGCTGGCGGGCGTGAAGGATATTCTGATCATTTCCACCCCCGATGACTTGCCGAAGTTCAAACAGCTCCTGGGGAGCGGTGAGCGCTGGGGCATCAAACTCTCCTATGCAGAGCAGCCCAAGCCGGAGGGTCTCGCGCAGGCCTATATCATTGGTGCCGAATTCGTCGCAGGGGGACCGTCGGTCCTGATTCTGGGCGACAACGTTTATTACGGGCACGGCCTCGCCGATCTCATGGAGGCTGCTCGGCGCCAGAGCACAGGCGCGTCGGTCTTCGCCTACCACGTGACCGATCCGGAGCGGTACGGGGTCGTCGAGTTCAACCACGATGGGCGGGCTATTTCCATCGAAGAGAAGCCCGCGAATCCGAAATCCAGCTGGGCCGTGACGGGGCTTTACTTCTACGACGCACAGGTCGTCGACATCGCGGCGCGGCTCAAGCCTTCGCCCCGCGGCGAACTTGAGATCACCGACGTCAATCGCGCCTATCTCGAGCAGGGGCAGCTTCATGTGCAGCGCATGGGGCGCGGCTTTGCCTGGCTCGACACTGGAACGCCGGACTCTCTGGTGGAAGCCGCGGAGTTCGTCCGTGCGCTCGAAAAGCGTCAAGGGTTTCGCATTGCCTGTCCGGAGGAGATTGCATTCAATCTCGGGTGGATCGGCCGGGACCACCTGCTACAGCTGGCGAAGGAGCTGTCAAAGAGCAGCTATGGTCAATACCTGATGCGCATTGCCGAGCAGGCCTGATCCAATCATCGGCCTTTCAAAGGACGGGCCATCGATCATGTGAGGGTGCCCCAACTAGAGATGGCCGGCGGCCTTCAGGCCGATCATCAATAGCCCTGTGTGCTGGGCGTGAGTCAGCTCTCCTCGGAGAGCCATTGCGGCCGCCTCAGCCGCAGGGACGCGGACGAGGGCGATATCCTCGCTCGCCTCCGGTGTGGCGGGCTTTATAAACCGAACAGGGTGTCCTAGGACGACGTGAACGCGGTTCGTATGGGTCGCAGGGTTGGGAGAGAGGCTCGCCAGAAGCCGGAGGGTCTCGGCTGCATAGCCCGTCTCCTCCATCAGTTCACGAGCGGCCGCAGCCACTGGGTCACTGTCCGTGGTGTCCAGGACGCCGCCAGGAAGCTCAAGAGTGAGACCACCGTAGCCGTGTCGGTACTGCTGGACGAGAAGGACATGATCCTCTGAGTCGATTGCGACGACGTGAACCCAGTCCGGGTATTCAAGGACGTAGAACGGAGCGATCTCAGTGCCCGACGAGGTGACGCAATCATCCGCACGAAGCGATACCCACCGGTCGCGGAAGATGTGACGGGATCGATTGACCGTCCATGGCAAGGGCATTTGTCTCGACCTTCGAAGGGGAATATCCGACCAAACCGTAATCGCCTCGCGGTTGGCACCGCAGATGCGTCGGCGGAGAATAAGTGGCTGCCTAAAGCATCGGACGTGAAAAGTGGACTTGCACTTTTGGGATCCATCCGATGCTTTCTTCTTGAATGAGAGCATCGGTCAGAACGGACCCAGCGGGCCGCGCCAGCGAAAACCGGGTCCACTTTTCGCTGACGCGGCCCTCTGGGTCCGTCCGATGCTCTAGCGAAAGGTCACTGTTACGCCAATGATTGCGTGAATCAACCACACGCCGATGATCGGGCACCAATGATGCCCAGGTCGCGGTGGCCGATAAGGCAATGATACATTGAGGTTGTAGTTCGAGGCGCACCCGCCTCAGATATCTTGCGCTTGACCGAGAACGGCCGCTGTCCCGCGCCAGCCAGGGCTTAAATCCGCGAGTTGCGACGCCGACGTGTACACTGGGCGACCAACTCGCGTTGCCCAGTGTGCCGGTGGATGCCTTCCAGGTTGGTTCCCTCGATACTGTGAACTGACGGCTATCGCTTTTCGAGGGTCTCCGGTCTGCTTCTAGATAACGAGGATGTCATGGTTGGTCATCTTCAGTCCTGCAGACAGCCGTGCAACGAGAACCTGTTCCGCCGTGCCGTTCCCGTCCTGATCGTAGTAGAGAAGCCCGTTGGCGCGGTCGTAAATGACCCGGTCGGTTGCATCATGCGCTTCCGTTCCAGTCCAAAATGCCGAGGATTTCAGGGTCCCGTCCTGTCCCAAGCCCGCAAACGCATTGTTGTTCAACCAGAAGGTATCATCGGCAACCGAGAAGTCCCGGATCGTATCAATCTCTGTCGGGCTGTTCGGAATCGTATTGTAGACAAAGGCGTCCCGTCCCGAGCCGCCGTGAACAACATCTGCACCCGCCTGGCCATCAAGGCGGTCGTTCCCGCTTCCTCCGCTGAGAGTGTCGTCGCCCAGGTTGCCGTAAAGACGGTCGTTGCCGCTTTCGCCCTTCAGAGAATCGTTGCCGACGCCTCCGTCCAGGCTGTCATCGCCGCTCCCGCCTTTGAGGGCGTCATCGTCGAAACCACCACTCAGGCTGTCGTTCCCGTTCCCACCAAACAGGGCATCGTTACCATTATCGCCATAGAAGCGGTCGTTGCCGTCCTCCCCGTAGATGCGATCGAAGCCATCGCGGCCGTAGAGCCGGTCGTTCCCGACACCACCCAGAATTCGGTCGTCCTGCGCCGTTCCGAACAGCGTATCGTTCACGTCCATGTACTGGAGTTGGCCATAGAGGGGGGCGTCCGACCTGCTGACGCCGTCCGGGAAGCTCGTGTTCAGGTTCAGGCCGACCGAATGAAGCACCGACGCCACGACAGAGTTGCTGTTCAGGTCGTCGCCTGGAATTCTCCCAACGATGTCAATGCTGTAGTCTAGATCGGCTTTTTCGATGTTGTTGGCGTGCTGGACCATGATCTGCCAAACGTCGTCGGCGTTTCTGGCGCCAAGATCGAGGACCTCGCGGTGCCTTTCTTCGGGAGTGTCGGAGCCTCTCCGGTCGGGCGAAGTTGCTAGATCGGCATCGACCAGCGTTTCAAGATCTCCTCCCGACCCCGCGGTGCCTCGGATCACCTTTTCGGAAATGATACGACCTTGCTCATCCGTAGCCGTTTTCACAAGGTAAAGATGAAGGAAGCCACTGTCTAAACCCTCGAACTCGACGGGCTTGGCTTCGATGGCGATAACGGTGGGCATGACTAACTCCTTGAGCAGCTCGGCGATCTTAAGGCCGCCTGAGGGACGGCAATGTCATCAACAAAGTTGATAGCCTTGCCGTTCCATTCTGCATCAAGGGTGTAAGGCCAAGCCAACCGGCATTGTCGCTTTGATCGAGCAGCGTCGATGACTAGCGCGGTCGACGAGTTGATTTGTCACTGCGATTCACTCCAGAAGCAATATGCAATAACATTGGCAAATTATCGCCTCGCGGGTCTTTCTGTTGAGGAAGTGGAATAAACGCTGGCGTTATGAACGTCAGGAAGCTTTTCCTTAGATGATAGCTGGGATATAGAGTTCATGTTAGGCAGTAGCCTTGATGCTAGGGCTGAGTTTCGGGTTGGGGCGCAACATGACGACTGACGGCAACGACATTGTAGACGTCTACGACTATCAACTTGCCGTAGGCGACTTCGACGGTGGCTTGGGTCAGGATACCTTCCAACTCCTTGGAGGTGGCTTCTTTAATTTCACTATCGTTTCGAGGTTCACAAACTTCGAGCAGATTTTTGGGACGGCCAGCAACGACAGCATCTATATTTCGGGTACGCAACTGGCAGGCATTCAAACCATCGATGGCCGTGGCGGATATGACTGGCTTCATCTCAGCGGTTCTACGATCGATCTAAGAGGCAAGGCTGTTCTCGACATAGACCGGATCGTTCTGCAGTCCGATGCTTCAAGTATCGAAGCTGACAACCTTAGCCAAGCATTGAAGTTCGAGGCCTGGAATACTGACAATGATAAATTGCTACTTAGTAGCGTTACATTGACAGATGAACAGAGATTGGCCCTCCGCGATCGCGGAATTGACCATGTCACGGATGCCACAGGCGTAACAACCAGCAACGAAGCCGCTCGCCTTGACGGATTGACGGGAGACCGGGTGACCGTGCGGGCGGGGCAGTCCGTGTTCCTGGATGTCGGACACGATGCAACAATCTCTGATGATCGAGGAGCACTTCAGGGGCTTCAGGTCACGCTACAGGACAGCTTCGGTGCGCAGGAGTTGCTCCGGCTGACGGCTTCGGGACGGGTCACCTACAGCACAAGTGATTACATTCGAACCGTTTACGTCGATGGGGTCACAATCGGCACATATACCTCTCTCGGAGCCTCTCCGACCCTCTCATTTTCATTCAACAGCAATGCGACGCCTGAGCGGGTCACGGAAGTTCTACGGACCGTGACGTACCAGAACATAGAGACGGGCTATCTGCCCGTTGGAGAGAAGACCGTCCAAATCCGCGTTGCTGACGCAGGCGGGCGAGTGACAACGTCCTCTGTAGTAATCGAGAACGCGAATGATGCTCCTGTAGCGCTGACACTTCATTGGAATAGGATCGCGGAAGGATCAGATGCTGGATCTTATGTGGGAGCATTGACGGCTGGCGATCCGAACTGGGGCGATACGCCAAATCTGAGCTTCTCATTGACGGACGATGCGGGCGGGCGCTTCAAGATCGTGAACAACACTCTCGTAGTTGCAAATCCGACAAGGCTCGATTTCGAGCAGGCGCAGTCTCATCTGGTCACCGTTCGGGTCACGGACCCCAAGGGTCTCTATCTTGAGAAGACTTACACGATTTTCGTCACGGATGTGCTTATTGAAGGTAATCCGTATCCGCCAGTCGTGGCGCCGACTGTCAATCAGCGCATCATCGGAGGGCGCGGTAAAGACTCACTGGAAGGTGGGAGTGGCAATGACACTATTATCGGAGGTGCTGGAGTTGATACCCTATGGGGTGCGGGGGGTAGAGACGCATTTGTCTTCAGCTCCAAGCCTAGCAAGACAAACTACGATCGGATTGTTGATTTCAACGTAGTCGACGACAGCATACACCTAGAACGATCGGCGTTTTCGAAGGTAGGCAAGATCGGTCCCTTGAAGAAGGATGCTTTCTGGGTTGGAGGAAACGCCCATGATCGCGATGACCGTATCATCTATGATAAGGTCAAAGGCATTCTTTATTACGATCCTGATGGGATTGGCGCAGCGTCGCAGATTAAGTTTGCGACGCTCAATAAGAAGCTGAAGATGTCACAAAAAGACTTCTTCGTGATTTGAGATTGGCATTCATGAGCAGATGCAGAGCAATCCGCTCTGGTTCAGATATGCGAGAAGAAAGCCAGCCCTGATCGCTTCACTCATGCCTCAGAGACCTCAAAGAGTTTTGATGGTGCACACCGATCGACCGGACCACGTCAGATTCACGAAAAGGATGCGGGACGCGGCGTATCGGGCCGGACAACGTGATCAACAGCGCGAAATGGAGCTCGCGCAACTCTCAGCAGAATGGGCTTACGAAGTCGAGGTTGAGCGCGTCAAGAGGCGCCAAGCCGATACGAAACACAACGCGCAGCAGCGCGTCCGCCAATTGGATCAGTGAGCACAGCTTGAGCGCTATGAGCGCCGCGTTGTATCACGACGCAACTCTGCGATCCAAGCCTTCGATGACGCATGTGCCGCAGGGGATAATCCAAGATTAGGACCTCGGCTTGAAGGGGGCCCTACGATTGAGTGACGGACATGGCCTGAGTGGCTGGATCGCTCGATGTTTCTGCCCCTCATCAGAGGTGCACGGGTGCGAGCGAGATCAACCCTAACCACCGTCCAAGGTATTGTGGCCGACGCTGTTTCGCCTCAACACTGACAGGCAAATCCATCTGTTCGCGGGAGCAAGGGATCCTGCAGGGCCAACGAGAATCGTGGCCCACGCGCTCACATGGCTGGCCGGGCTCCCAGCGGCGTGCGCGCTTGTGCTGCCAGTAACCCATAGATCTACAATGCTCGCAACACCATACTATCACGAATTGGGTTCACGGGCCATTTGTTTTGCCGGCTACGTAAAGGACGTGAGCATTTCTTCTCGTGAACGACCGGCGGCTCCTGCACCGGACCGGTTTTGGCGGAACGAACCCAACCGCCGGGCGGCGCGGCGCGCTGCTTCCGGGGTGACGCAGAGGCCCTGCCACTTGAGCCCCGTCCAATCTCCTTCGATCTTTTTCTGCCCTCAGGTGTTGTGCCTGCGGTGATGCGAGCGGGAGGATGACGCGGGAATGGGATCGAACGGAGACATCCTGGATTGCCTGATCGTCGGCGGAGGGCCGGCCGGTCTGACGACCGCGTTGTATCTCGCCCGCTTCAAGCGGCGGTTCATGGTGGTGGACAGCGGCACGCCGCGGGCAGCCTGGATCCCGACCAGCCACAACATTCCTGTCTTCGCGGAAGGGATCTCCGGCCGGGACATCCTGGCCCGTGCCCGTGCCAATCTGGAGCAATACGGGCCGACGATCCAGCCGGGTCGGGTCACCGGCCTTCGCAAGCAGCCGGACCGCTTCATTGCGGTCGTGGAGGACAACGACGGCGGCATGAACCAGATTGCGGCCAGGCGCGTGGTGCTGGCCACGGGCTCGGTCGACATCGAGCCCGATCTGCCGGATGTGCCCAATGCCGTCCAGCGGGGGCTCGTGCGCTATTGCCCGATCTGCGACGGCTACGAGTCCCGCGACCGGAAGATCGCCGTCATCGCGTACGGCGCCCACGGCATAGGGGAGGCGGTCTTCATCGCGCGCACCTATTCCCGCGACGTGACCCTGCTCACGTTAGGTCAGCCGCTCGATCTCACGCCGGAGCAGCGAGGACGGCTCGAGGAGCACGCCATCAAGATCGTGGAGACGCCCGTCGAGTCCCTGGACATGGAGGAGGATCGCATCTCCGCCGTGCATATGGGCGGCAAGGAGCACCGGTTCGATGTGCTCTATTCGGCACTCGGGCTCAAATACCGGTCGGATCTCGCAATCTCCCTGGGAGCCGAGCACGATCCCTCCGGCAGCCTCCTGGTCGACAGCCATTGCCAGACGAGCGTCAAGGGGCTCTACGCCGCCGGCGACATCGTCCGCGGTCTCGATCAGATCGTCGTCGGCATGGGCCATGCGGCGCTCGCCGCGACCCATATCCACAATCACTGCGAGCTGCCGACGGAGGACGAGCCGGGAGGGGCGTGACAGGGCCCCTCACGACAGCGCCTTGGCCAGGAGCGGCAGGCTGATGTCCATGCGGTAATCGACCGAGGAATGGTCGTCGTGGAATTCCTCGTAGGCGTGAGGGATGCCCGCGGCGTCGAGCTTCCGGTGCAGGAGCCGGGAGCCGTAGACCATGTTGTACTGGTCGATGTCGCCGCAATCGATGAAGAAGGCCTTCAGCTTGCGCAGGTTCTCCTGAAGCTCGGGGCGATCGACCATGCGCAGGGGGTCCCAGCGCAGCCAGTTGGCCCAGCGCGCCTCGATGATCTCGCAGGTCTCGAGATCCACCGGCAGGCGGACCCCGTAGAACTGGCTCGGGTCCGGATCGAAGCTCGCCGCCTGGGCGAGGAGCATCAGCACGTGCCAGTCCTTGTCCTTGGCCTTCGGGCCGGCCTCGAACTTGCGCAGGAAAGCCTCGATGGACATGCCGTGGTCGACCAGGTGGCGCAGCGCCCCGGCGAACTCGCCGAGGTGATAGAGATATTCGAACCCGACGTCGCCCGAATGGGAGGCCGCCGCCGACCAGACGGAACCGCCATGCCGCAGGGCCTGCACCATGGCGCCGTAGCCGCCCGAACTCTTGCCGAACACACCCCGGCGCCCATCCCCGCCGCAGCCGAAGCGCTCCTCGACGAAGGGGAGCATCTCGCGCACGAGGAACGTCTCCCAGGAGCCCATGGCGGCGCTGTCGACATATTGATTGCCGCCGAGCCGCGTGAAGCAGTCGGGAAAGGCCACCACGACCGGCGGCATCGCGCCGGTGCCGATCAGGCGGTCGAGGCGCTCGGGCACGTTCTCGCCGTAGTTCTTCCAGTTGGTATGCGCCGGGCCGCCCGCCGTGTAGCCGACGAGATCGACCAGGAGAGGCAGGTTCCGGCCGTCATGGCCCGCCGGCACATAGACGTCGACCCGGCGACGGGAGGGGTCCCCGAGAAGATTGCCTTCGAGGCTTCGGCTGTCGAGCCGGAGGGTGTGCAGCATGCCTTCCGGAGCGTCATGATCTTTGCGCATGGTCATCCTCATCCTGGCCACGGGAAGTGATGTGGCGGCCAAAAGGGCACTTGTCCAGAATCCGGGCTCTCGCGGCGGTTAATAAGTCCTTATCACACCTAGCCATTCCCGGGATCGCGGGTCTACGGTGCTGCTCGATAAGCCAAATCCTGGGGGAGTATTCATGTCCGACAGTTTCCTGCCGCGATGGAGCCTGAAGACCGAAGGCATCATCATGCCGGACGAGCGGCTGCCGACCGGCCAGATGATCGTCGTGGGCTTGCAGCACGTGGTCGCCATGTTCGGCGCGACCGTGCTCGCTCCGATCCTCATGGGGTTCGACCCCAACGTCTCGATCCTGTTCTCGGGTCTTGCCACCATCATCTTCTTCTTCGTGGTCGGCGGCCGGGTGCCGAGCTATCTCGGCTCGAGCTTCGCCTTCATCGGGCCCGTTCTCGTGGCCACGGGCGCGAGCGTCGGCAGCCCCAACGGGAACATCCCCCTGGCGCTCGGCGGCATCATCGCGGCCGGCGCGCTCTACTTCCTGATCGGGCTCGTGGTACAGCTGGCGGGGCACCGCTGGATCGAGCGGCTGATGCCGCCGGTCGTGACCGGCGCCATCGTGGCGGCCATCGGCCTCGTGCTCGCGCCGATCGCGATCAACAGCGCGTCCGGCGTCACGCCGGACAATCAGGCCGGCAGCGACTTCGCCCGCTGGATCGCGCTCGCCACCGTGGTGGCCGTGGGCTTCGTGGCCGTCTATGCGCCGGGAACGATGCGCCGCCTGCCGGTGCTGATCGGCGGCGCCGCCGGCTACCTGATCTACTACATCTGCGCCAACATTCTGGGCCTCGGGCAGCCGATCGACTTCACGAAGATCGGCCAGGCCGCGTGGTTCGGCCTGCCGACCTTCCAGAGTCCGGTCTTCGACGCGCGGGCCATCAGCCTCATCGCCCCGGTGGCGATCATCCTGGTGGCGGAGAATCTCGGGCACATCAAGGCCATCGGCGCCATGACGGGCCGCAACCTCGATCCCTATCTCGGCCGCGCCTTCATGGGCGACGGTCTGGCCACCATGCTGTCCGGCGCGGCGGGCGGCACGGGCATGACGACCTATGCCGAGAACATGGGCGTCATGGCGGTGACCCGCATCTACTCGACGCTGGTCTTCATCATCGCGGCCGGTTTCGCGCTCCTTCTCGGGCTGTCGCCGAAATTCGGCGCCTTCATCGGGACCATTCCGGGGCCGGTGCTCGGCGGCCTGTCCATCGTTGTCTTCGGGCTCATCGCCGCGACGGCGGGCCGGATCTGGGTCGAGAACCGGGTCGATTTCTCGAACCCGCGCAACCTGATCACCGTGGCGGTCGCGCTGGTCCTCGGGGCCGGCAACTTCAAGCTGAACCTGGGGGGCTTCACCCTCGACGGCATCGGCACGGCGACCTTCGGGGCGATCATCCTCTACCACATCCTGCGGATGACGCCCGGAACCGCCGAGCGCCCGCACCCGGCGGAATAGCGCCGTCCTTTCTCAGGAACACGCCCATGGAGCCCGCGTTGAGCCCCAACGCGGGCTTCGCTTCTTCGGAGACCTGCCCCTCGATCCTGGCCGGTCGGAGGCCCGCATCCTCTTCTTCCACGGAACGATGCCATGAGCTCCGAGCAGACGCAGACCCTTCCTCCCCAGGTGCAGGACCGGCAGCCCGGTCGCGAGACCGAAATGACCCCGCGGCCCGATTACGAGCCCCGCTACCCCGGCAGCGGCCGATTGCAGGGCAAGGTCGCGCTCGTCACCGGCGGCGACAGCGGCATCGGGCGGGCGACCGCCGTTCTCTTCGCCCGCGAGGGCGCGGACCTTGCGATCCTCTACCTGGACGAGGGCGAGGACGCGCTGGAGACCAAGCGCCTGGTCGAACGGGAAGGGCGCGCATGCCTGACGATCGCCGGCGATGTCGGCGATCCCGGCTTCTGCCACTCGGCCGTCGAGCAGGTCGTCCAGCGCTTCGGCAAGCTGGACGTCCTCGTCAACAACGCGGCCGAGCAGCATCCGAAGAAGGACATCGGCGAGATCACGCCGGATCAGATCGACCGCACCTTCCGCACCAACATCTTCGGTTATTTCTACATGGTGCAGGCAGCCATGAAGCATCTCAAGCCGGGCGCCGCGATCATCAACACCACGTCGGTGACGGCCTATCGCGGCAGCGCCGACCTGCTCGACTACAGCGCCACCAAGGGCGCGATCGTCGCCTTCACGCGCTCCCTGGCCCAGAAGCTCGCGGGCGAGGGCATCCGGGTCAACGGCGTGGCCCCGGGGCCCATCTGGACGCCCCTCATCCCCTCCACGTTCCCGGTCGAGAAGGTGAAGCAGTTCGGTGCCAACACACCCCTGAAGCGCCCAGGCCAGCCCAACGAGGTCGCGCCGTCCTACCTGTTCCTGGCCTGCGAGGACTCGTCCTACATCACCGGCTCGGTCCTGCACCCGAACGGCGGGGATGCGACGGAATCCTGAAAAAGGGAAGGGCGGCTCTTTCGAGCCGCCCTTTTTTGAAAGCACCGAAGGGCGCGTCAGCGTCTGCGCCGGACCCGAACCGGGACCAGGCTCCGCTGCGGCACCGCCCCGGCGAAGAAAAGCATGACGGCGGAGAGAGACCCGCCAAGAAGGAAAAGAACTTCTGCAATTTCGACGTGAGACGCCAAACCAATCATCGCCGCCAGAGCAGTAACAATCGCAAAGATACAAGATGCACGAAGGGCAACCGAACGAGTCATCGACCATCTCTCCCAAGTGATCTGGAAAACGTATGGGCTAGGGGCAGGTTCCATGTGAATGAAAGCCTGCTCGATGACCTTTGAATGGCGGATGAACACAGTGGATCGTCGTTCCCGATTGGAACCCTACAGTCGCGCTTGGCGTTGTTTGAACATCATCGGCTTGCAGTCGATTGGACATTCAGCGAGGTAACACCATGCTCGGTTGGGCAGTCACTTTTCTCATCATCGCTCTGGTCGCAGCTCTCTTCGGCTTCGGCGGCATCGCCGGCACGGCCGTCGAGATCGCGAAGCTGATCTTCTTCGTCGCGATCGTTCTCTTCGCCATCTCGGCCGTGATCGGTCTGCTGCGCGGACGAAGCCCCATGTGATTCTGGCCCCATGTGATGTCGGCCCCATGACGCCGTTGAGGCGTCGGGGTCACGAACGCCGCCCCGCAAGGGCGGCGTTTTCGTTGATGAGGTGACGTAAGGAAAAGAAGAGTGCGGTCAGCTCTGCAGCGCCGCTCTCGTCATGCTGTCGGGGCCGAGGTCTTCGATGTCCTCGACGTTCAGCAGGGACGCGAGGCGAAAGCGGGCACGGTTCACGCGGCTTTTGATCGTCCCGACGGCGCAGCCGCAGATATGCGCGGCTTCCTCGTAGGAGAAGCCGGATGCGCCGACCAGAAGCAGAGCCTCGCGCTGATCGGCCGGGAGCTTGGCGAGCGCGCTGCGGAAATCCTCGAAATCCAGGTGCGAGCCCTGTTCGGGCTGAACCTTCAGGCGCCCCGCATAGGAGCCGTCGGGGTCCTCGACCTCACGCCGCCGCTTGCGGTATTCGGAATGGAAGAGGTTGCGGAGGATGGTGAAAAGCCAGGCATTCAGGTTCGTTCCCGGCTCGAACCGATGCAGATTGGCCAAGGCCCGAAGAAGGGTATCCTGGACGAGGTCGTCGGCCCTGTCGACCTGACCCGAGAGGGAGATGGCGAAGGCGCGAAGGCTGGGAACCGCCGCGAGAAGAGCCTCCCGTAACTCCGGTTCGGGTTCTGGGGTCATTGCGACCCCTCCTTCCCCCCGTTCTTCTTGTCCAGCTGATCGAGCAGGTCCTTGAAACGGTCTGGAACGGGCTGCTGCATCAGTTCGTCATACATGGCGCGAAGTTGGTCGCCGATGCGCTTCTGGCTGCCGCTGTCGAGCTTGGGGTCGTTGGCAAGCTTATCGTTCTCGTCGTTCACGGATGCATCCAGAATGGCCCGAGCAAGCTTGTTCCCCTTATCGACCGTCATCTTAGTCCCCTTGCTATCCCATTTTTCTGAGGGATAGCCAACCTTGGCAATATCCATATATTGGTTTTCGAGCAATAACGCTGGTTGCTGCGCCCGGTTCCATCCATGGAACTTTCGCAGCTTTGCCACGTTGAATGGTCCGTCGGTACAACGAGCCAAAAGCACAGTTTAAGGGGAAGCGAATGTCGACAGCGCAGCTTGTCGTCCAGCACTTACCATATCTTCGCCGCTACGCGCGCGCTCTCACAGGCAGCCAGATGGCTGGAGACGCCTATGTGGCCGCCACCCTGGAGACCCTCGTCAGCGAGCCGGAGACCATCGGGCCTTCCGGAAACGTGAAGGTGGAGCTCTTTCAGGTCTTTACCCGAATCTGGAATTCCCTGTCGGTGAACGGACGCAGCGAGCAGATCCAGCGCGACCTGCCGGCGGAGGTCCGCCTGGGCCAGATCACCCCGCTTCCCCGACAGGCGTTCCTTCTGTCCTGCCTCGAAGGCTTCGGAGAGGAGGAGGTCGGCCAGATCCTCGACGTCGACACGAAGACCGTCCGCGAACTCGTCGACGAGGCCGGGCGGGAGCTCGCGGCCGATATGGCGACGGACATCCTCATCATCGAGGACGAGCCTCTCATCGCCATGGACCTCGAGGCCCTGGTCGAGGGCCTCGGCCATAACGTGACGGGCGTCGCCCGCACCAGGACCGAAGCCGTCAAGCTGGCTTCCGCCAAGCAGCCGGGCCTGATCCTGGCCGATATCCAGCTGGCCGACGGCAGCTCGGGGCTCGATGCGGTCAATGACCTCCTCAAGGCGTTCGAGGTTCCGGTGATCTTCATCACGGCCTATCCGGAGCGCTTCCTGACCGGCGAGCGGCCCGAGCCCGCCTTCCTGATCGCCAAGCCGTTCCAGCCTGCGAATGTCTCGGCGGTGATCAGCCAGGCCCTGTTCTTCCAGCAGAGCGCCCGGCGCCGCGAGCCCCGCGCCGCGACGGCCTGATCCTTCAGGCTGATAGGATTACCAAGTAATTGCCCGGCCGTTGGCCGGGCTTTTCTTTTATCATGATGTATAGGCACAAAAAAAGACGGGCTCATGAGCCCGTCTAAGGTGCCGGCCAATGCACAAGGGGAATGCGGGGAGGACCAGGAGGCCGGTACTTTAAGAACGCCCTATGGAAAACAAAGGTTCCCAGCTTTTTCATCCCACTTTTTATTCGTCGCTTCGAGGGAATGAGGCAGGAACATCAAAGAAATGGTCGCGTTGTTTTTTCGAATTGTTGAGCTGAGAGAGCAGGAGAGAGGGATGTTCCGCACACCTGTAGCTTTGGTCGCGTTGGCTGGGGCTTTCTTCGTGGCCGGAAGCTTCGCCCCATCGTCCTTCACCATGTCTCCGCTTGTGCAATCCGAAGCCCTGGCTCTCGCGGCCCCGGTTCCGGTGAAAGGCGATCGGATCGCGGCGCCCGTTCCGGCGAGCAGGCCCGCGGCGGTTTCGATCGTGGAGCTGGTCGGCGTGTCCAACGCCGCCGTGATCCTGCGGGACCGGGACGGCAAGGTGCTCTACAAGTCGGATCCCCGCTCCGGCATCACGACGTTCGCCCGCGACACGGACCTGCCGGTCGTGACCCTCAAGGAGGAGGTGCCGGGCCCGGTTGCGCAGCACCCGGTCCGCCGCCAGGAGGGCAGCGAGACTCCGCAGAACCAGAGCCAGAAGCCGAAGAGCCGCAACCCCATCGGCTGCGTCGGCGACGTCTCGCCGCTTGCCCGGGCCAGCGCCAACCGGATGCCGAGCCTCTGCCTCGCCTCCCTCGAGCAGTCGCTGTCCTGATCGATTGCCGACCATCCGCTTCGCATCGGGGAAGCGGCTTCCCCGGTCGGCCGGAGCCTTTGCGCCGGAACCAATCATCGCCAAGACGGTTGCCGTTATCGGCATGGTTGATGTTGCCTGTCGCCGTGAAGGCGGCAGAGCTTCCCTGTTATCATGCAAATATTAATAAGTATTCATTTTCGAAAAGCAGACTAGAGAAGCCGATAACATTGTCTTGATCCGGTGGATAATCGGAACGGACGCTGGTGCTGCGCGTTACATCTCCGCGCACTTGAGTGCACAACGCGATTTTCAACGGATCCTCAGGAGAAATAAGCAATGCTGAAGAAGCATATGGCAGCTTGCCTCGTCGTGACGGCTTTTGCGGCCGCGCCCGCCCTCGCACAGACTTCGTCCCCGTCGGCCCCGACCGATCGCCCGGCGGCCTCGGGCTCGGGTTCGACCACCTCGGGCTCGCCGGCCATGCAGCCAGGCGCCTCCGGATCCTCCTCGTCCACGCAGTCCACGACCACCATGGGCCAGAACAGCGCCATGCAGGGTCAGTTCATCACCAAGATGGAATCGAACCACATCATGGCGTCCGATCTGATCGGCACCAAGGTGGTCAGCGCCAACAACGAATCGATCGGCGACATCAATGACGTGATCATGGACCGCAACGGCCAGATCATGGCCGCCGTCGTCGGCGTGGGCGGCTTCCTGGGCATCGGCGAGAAGGACGTGGCCGTTCCGTTCAAGTCGCTCGAGTTCGCGACCAGCCAGCAGGCGCAGGCCATGGACAGCAGCCGCAGCGGCGGCAACAGCGTGAACACCACGGGCTCGACGGCGACCACGGGCAACACGACCGCGACGGGTTCCGGAACGGCCGGCTCGACCAACACCGCGTCCAACACCTCGTCGGGCAACCAGAACCAGCCCGAGCGCGTCGTCCTCCGGATGACGAAGGCCGAGCTCCAGGCCGCTCCGGCCTTCGATGAGGATGGCGACACCAACGCCAACCGGTCGACGACCGGCACCACGACGGCTCCGAAGCAGTAACGCACCGCCGGCCCTTGCCGGAAGGCGGCGCCTGAGGACACTCAGGCGCCGTTTTGCCGTGGGCGGGACCCGCTGTCGTGGCCCCTTCCGACAGGCGGGTGCAACGCATTCCCCGGCTGTCCCGGTCTCCAGCGCGGGACCAGACTTGTTGCCGCACAAGGAACCGAGGGTTGATGCATACGTTGCCGTTCCAAGCGCCATGAGAATGCGGAGGAAACGATCATGACTGCCACCAACGAACTCGACGCGGTTCTCTGCCAGGAAGAGCTTCCGGACGAATTCTCCCGGCTTGCCTCCAGCTCCTCGCCCAGGGACAAGCCGTCCGTGGCCTCCATGCTCAGCGGCATCATCCCGGTCAGCTCGCAGGACGAGGTGACCTGTCCGCTGCTGCTGCGGAGGCATCTTGTCGTTCCCGCCTTGCCGCATGTGGTGCCGACGGCAAGCCGCCAGCATATCTGAGGTTTGCTCTCCGATGCTTGATGTGTGCCCCGGTTCGAACGCGCCACGGGCCGTTGCGGTCCTGCTCCATCCGAGCATCGTACCCGTCATCGACGTCTTCCGGTCGCTCGACCTCCTCGAGGATCAATATGACCTCGCTCTTCTCGACGGGCCCGAGCAGGGACTGACCGCCTATACCGGGCCCGAAGCCGCCAAGGGCATCGTCTCGGACGCCCTTCTCTTGGCCTTCGCCCTGACGCGCCAGCCCGGCGGGCCGTTCGCCTATCGGCCCGTCGGATCCCGTCATGGGAGCCTCGACGAGTTCTGCCTGCTCACCCTGATCGCCTCCTCGCGCAACCTCGGCTCCGACCTGGCGGTCGAAGCCGCGTCGCTCCTGGATGTGGCGTCGCTCGATGTCATGGGACCTCTGACGGGCGAGATCCTTCGACACATGGATGCGGGAGACCTCGTGTTCGCGCTTCCGAGCCTTCCTGAATTCAGAGCCATGATGGGGACAGGATCCTCCGAGGAGGTTCTCGTCGAGGCTGCTCCCGGCAAGGCGGAACGCAACCTGAGGCACTAAAGCATCGGACGGAAAAAGGGGACCCGGTTTTCCGTCCTGACCGATGCTCCAGGCCCGCGCCGCTCCCAGAGATGATCGAAATGTTCTCCCGTCATGGCACCCTCTCACGTCATGGCCGGGCTTGTCCCGGCCATCCCGATCGGAAGGGTGCGGCGCCCTACGGAAGCGGGATCACCGGGACAAGCCCGGTGATGACGTGGAGAATGTGGAACGGGCCGGTGCGAACACCCTCCGCACGTCATGGCCACCCTCCGCCCTTCCTGCCCCCCTCCCACGTCATGGCCGGCCTTGTGCCGGCCATCCCGATCCGGTGGGGCGCTGCGCTTCAGACGATCGAGATCACCGGGACAAGCCCGGTGATGACGTGGTGGTGGATCGGACAAGCCCGGTGATGACGTGGAGAGTGGGACAAGCCCGGTGATGACGACGGGGTGCCCATCCGGCCGGGCGGTCAAGACACGGTCCCGGACGATGCCTCAGCCGTCCATCTGTTCAAATCGTTCGTCTGCTGCCACGATACCATTCTTCGCTCTCCCATCTTCCGGAACCTCGAATGGCCGTCATCGGGTCTGTCGCGTGAGGCGCATCGCAGCTTTCGCCCTGATGGCGCTCATCTGGGGGCTGACCTGGCTGCCGATGAAGGTCGCCTCGGAGGTCGTCCCGCCGATCTTTCTCGCCGCGATGCGCTTCCTCCTCGCGGCACCGTGCTTTTTCCTGATCGCGCTGGCCCAGGGCCTTCCTGTGCGGCCCGGCCGGTTCAGCCGCATCGTGGCCGCCTCCCTGCTGATCACGACCGGCTGCTACGGGTTCCTGTTCTGGGGCGTCGCGAGGGCGCCGAGCGGTTTGTCCGCCATCGTGAATCTCTCCCTGATGCCCATCTTCCTGGTGGTCATCGGCGCCCTTTACGGACAGGAGCGGATCACGATGCGCCGGGTGGCGGCCATCGGTTTCGGGATCGTGGGTCTTGCCCTTCTCTTCTCCGGCCGAACGGGTGCCGCCCAGGAGGGCGCCACGCCCATCATCGGTCTTATCGCCGTTGCCATCGGGACCGTGTCCTACGCCTGGGGGTCGGTGATCAGCCGACCGCTGACCCTGGCCATGCCGCCCCTGATCCTTGCCTTCTGGCAGAGCCTCGTCGGCGGGATCGCCCTGGTCCCGGTCTCCTTCGCGGTCGAGGGGTACGATCCTGCGTATGTCTCGGCGCTGTCCGACCCGAGGGCCCTGTTCGGCCTCGGGATCCTGGTGCTGGGCGGCTCGCTGGTCGCCTTCTGGATCTATCTGGGACTCGTGCGTGACTGGGGCGCCTTCCGGGCGGGACTTTATTCCTTCATAAGCCCGATCATCGCGGTTGCCGCCGGGGTGGTCTATGCCCACGAACCGTTCGGCTGGGCGGAAGGTCTCGGCATGGGCATCATGCTGGCCGCCACGGCCCTGTCGCTGTCGGAAAAAAAGCCCGTCACGGCAGCCCGATCCGGGTGAGACCGCCGCAGGCCGACGAGGCTGTCCAAAAGTAAAGGGGCCGTCCAGCGGCCCCTAAACCGATTATTGTCAGAAACCAACTATTCCTGGTTGCCGCGGGTGTTGCCCGAGGCCTGACCGCCCTTGCGGCCGGCTTCCGAGGCGAGTTCGCGGTCCTGGGAGAAAGACCGCTTCTCGGCCGGAACGCTCTTACCGCCTTTGCTTGCGATTTCGCGCTGCCGGTCAGAGTCCATCGACGCGAAGCCACGCTTCGAGGTCGAACCACCTGCCATTTATGCCTCCTTATCAATGGTGTCCGTGCTTCTTCAACCGCAAGGGGATTCGATGGTTCCGGTTCGTTTGAGGGAACCTTTGCAAAAATTTTCACGAAAATATTCAAATCCCGCGAATTGTTACGCTTAGCCGAGAGATTTAAGCCGTGCGAACGTGGCAACAACTTGTCCGTGGGAATAAGAACCGAAAAGGTACTTACCTCGATACACGTTCCTTGGCTGTGTTCTATTTGCGAATAGGGTCGGCACGGAGGTCAGTCGTTGATCCCCCGGGGTCGCGAACGGACATGGATCCTTCGCGGCAGCTGGAGGAATCCCTGTCGGAGGCGAGGGGAGATGATTATCGTCTGCGATCGATATAAAAGGCTCGTCGCGGGCGTTCACCGGCGGGCGCCTCGAACGTTCAAAGCTCAGCAAGAGAGGGCGGGATGACCTACGACGACAGCAATGTGTTCGCGAAGATCCTCCGGGGCGAGCTACCCTGTCATAAGGTTTACGAGACGGACCGCGTCCTGGCGTTCATGGACGTCATGCCCCGCGGGGACGGGCACGTGCTGGTGATCCCGAAGGCCAAGGCCCGCAATCTTCTCGATGTGGACCCGGATGAACTGGCCGAACTCGCGAAGGCGGTTCAGATCGTCGGGAAAGCGGCCAAGACGGCGCTCTCGGCCGACGGGCTGACGATCCAGCAGTTCAATGAGAGCGCCGGCGGACAGGTGGTGTTCCACATCCACTTCCATGTGATCCCCCGCTTCGAGGGCGTCGCGCTGAAGCCCCATACGGGCCAGATGGAAAAACCCGAAGTGCTGGCGGATTTCGCCGAAAAGATCCGCGCCGCGCTGCGCACGGCGTGATGGGCGGCGGCCATGCAAGTCGTCGTTGCCGCCTGAATCCGGCCTGTAACAGCCGTCTCCGCACGTCATCGCCGGCCTTGTGCCGGTGATCCCGACGCGAGGCGCTGCGCCACCTTATCGGGATGGCCGGCACAAGGCCGGCCAGACCGAAGAGGACTCCGACACGCGCGGAGCGTCAGGATGGATGAGGCCTAGAGCATCGGACGGGAAAAGTGGACCCACTTTTGGGATCGGATCCGATGCTCATCTCCTTAAGCAGCGCATCGTTCGGAGCGGACCCAGCGGGTCGCTGACGCGGCCCTCTGGGTCCGCACGATGCGCTAGTCCGCCCAGTCGAGCGAGCGGGCGATGGCCTTGTCCCAGACGGCGTTCAGCCGCTCGCGGCGGGCAGCATCCATGGCGGGCGTCCACCGCCTGTCGACGGCCCAGTTGCGCGCCAGTTCGTCCGTCCCGCTCCAGAACCCCGTCGCCAGGCCGGCCGCATAGGCGGCGCCCAGGGCCGTGGTTTCGATGACCCTGGGGCGCACCACGGGCACGTTCAGGATATCGGCCTGGAACTGCATCAGGAGCTCGTTGACCACCATGCCGCCATCCGTGCGCAGCTCCTTCACGGCGATGCCGGTGTCCTTGGCCATGGCATCGAGCACCTCGCGGGTCTGGAACGCGGTGGCTTCGAGGGCCGCGCGGGCGATGTGGCCCTTGTCGGCAAAGCGCGTCAGGCCGCCGATCAGGCCGCGGGCATGCGCGTTCCAGTGCGGCGCATAGAGGCCCGAGAAGGCCGGCACGATGGTCACGCCGCCATTGTCCTCCACGCCCCGGGCGAGGGTCTCGATCTCGGCGCTGGTCCGGATCAGTCCGAGATTGTCCCGCAGCCATTGCACCAGGGCCCCGGCGATGGCGATGGATCCCTCGAGGGCATAGACGGTCTTGCCCTGGCCGAAGCGGTAGCCCACCGTGGTGAGCAGGCCGCATGTGGACGGGTAGGGGGTCTCGCCGGTGTTCATGAGCATGAAGCAGCCGGTGCCATAGGTGTTCTTGGCCTCGCCCTGCCGGAAGCAGGTCTGTCCCACGAGGGCCGCCTGCTGGTCGCCGAGGATGCCCGCGATGGGAACCCCCGCGAGCCCGTCGGTCGCCTCGCCATAGACCTCGCTCGATGAGCGGATCCGCGGCAGGCAGGCTCTCGGGATCTCGAAGAGTGTCAGGATCTCCTCGTCCCAGTCGAGGCGGCGCAGGTTCATGAGCTGGGTGCGGCTCGCATTGGTCACATCGGTGATGTGGCGGCCGCCATTGACGCCGCCCGTCAGGTTCCACACGAGCCAGGTGTCGATGTTGCCGAACAGCACGTCACCGGCCGTGGCCTTCTCGCGGGCTCCCGGAACATTGTCGAGCAGCCAGCGCAGCTTGAGGCCGGAAAAATAGCTCGCCAGCGGCAGGCCGGTCCGGTCCCGCAGGCGATCATGCCCGCCGTCCCGGGCGAAGTCCTCGACGATGGGATCGACCCGGGTGTCCTGCCAGACCAGGGCGTTGGAGAGCGGCCGCCCGGTGCGCCGGTCCCAGATCAGCGTCGTCTCGCGCTGGTTGGTGATGCCGATGGCCGCCAGATCCCGGGGCGCCAGCCCCTTCTTCGCCAGCGCCTGCGCGATGACCTCCTGCGTGTTGCGCCAGATCTCGAGGGGATCGTGCTCCACGTGGCCGGGTGCGGGGTAGATCTGCTCGTGCTCCTTCTGGCCGACCGAGACGATCGCTCCGGCCTTGTCGAACACGATGAAGCGCGAGCTGGTCGTGCCCTGGTCGATGGCGCCGACGTACTGAGCCATGGTCTTCCCCCGAGTCTTCTCGCTCTCAGTCTTCTTGTCCCGAGTCTTCTTGTCCCGAGCCTTCTTGCCTCACGTCTTATTGCGCGGCGACGGAGGCCGCATTCTTCTTGGCCAAATAGGCATCGATCCTGGCCGGGGCATCAACCGGCACATGCAGGCCGAGCTTGGAGCGGCGCCAGAGGATGTCCTCGGCCGTGCGGGCCCATTCGCGGCGCACGAGATAATCGACCTCCGCGGCCGTCAGCCCGGCGCCGAAATCCTCCCCGAGATCGGCCATGGCGGTCGCGGAGCCCAAAAGCTCCTCGACCCGCGTGCCGTAGGCGCGGGCCAGGCGATGGGCCTGGGGCTCGGGCAGGAAGGGCCAGCGCTGGCGGACGGTGGCGAAGAAGCGGTCGAAATCCGCGTCCGGCATGTCGCCGCCCGGCATCCTGGCGTTTTCCGTCCAGGCCGGCTTCATGGTCGGGAAGGAGGCTTTCAGCTCGTCGAGGGCATGCTCGGCGAGCTTGCGGAACGTGGTGATCTTGCCGCCGAAGATCGACAGCACGGGCGCCTGGCCCTGGGGGGCGTCCATGTCGAACACGTAGTCGCGGGTCACGGCGGACGCGTTGGAGGACCCGTCGTCGAAGAGCGGCCGCACGCCCGAATAGGTCCAGACCACGTCGGCCGGCGTGACCTGCTTCTTGAAGAAGTGGTTCACCACGTTGCAGAGATACTGGATCTCGTCGGGGCTGATCTCGACCTTCCTGTCCGGAACCGACTCGACCGGGATGTCGGTGGTGCCGATCAGGGTGAACTTCTCCTGGTAGGGGATCGCGAAGACGATCCGCTTGTCCGTGTTCTGGAGAATGAACGCTTCCTTGGTGTCGAAGAGCTTCGGCACGACGATGTGGCTGCCCTTCACCAGGCGCACGTTCTTCGTGGTGTTGAGGCCGAGCTTGGCGTTGAGCACGTCGGCCACGAAAGGCCCGCCCGCATTGACGATCACCTTGGCGCGCACCTCCTGGACCTCGCCGGTCTCCACCTCCTGAAGCTTGGCGACCCAGAGATCGCCCTCGCGACGGGCGGAGACGAGCTTGGTCCGGACCCGGATGTCGGCGCCCTTCTCGAAGGCGTCGAGGGCGTTGAGCGCCACCATGCGGCTGTCCTCGACCCAGCAATCCGAGTAGACGAAGGCGGTGTCGAAGCCGGGCTTCAGGGCCTGGCCGGCCGGGTGCCGGGTGAGCTTGATGCCTTCGGTGCCCGGCAGCTTCTTGCGCGGCGCCAGATGGTCGTAGAGGAACAGGCCCAGGCGCACGAACCAGGCCGGGCGGATGCCCTTCTCGTAGGGCAGGATGAAGCGCAGCGGCCAGATGATGTGGGGGGCGGATTCCAGCAGGCGCTCGCGCTCGAACAGGGCCTCGCGCACCAGCCGGAACTCGTAATATTCCAGGTAGCGCAGGCCGCCGTGGATCAGCTTGGTCGAGGCGGATGAGGTGTAGCCGGCCAGGTCGCCCTGCTCGCAGAGCACCACCGAGAGGCCCCGGCCCACCGCATCGCGCGCGATGCCCGCGCCGTTGATGCCGCCGCCCACAATCAGAAGATCAGTCACTGTCGTCACGAAATCCGTCTTTCATCGAAGCCAAGCGATTCTGCCGCCCAGCACATGAGTTCTTTAGCCGTCTAACGCAAGGGATTTTTCGGGGCGTCCGGGGCCCTTTTGAAACACCAATACAAGGATGAAGAAGCCGAGCGCAAGGCAGGACATGCCGAGGCACAGAGCCATGACGGCCGCATAGCCTCCCCACCAGGCCCAGAGCGCCCCGAAGACGAACGGGGCGGCCGCCGTGGTCAGGCGCACCGGCATGGCGATCATGCCCTGGACCGTGCCGTAGCTCTCGCGCCCGAACAGCTCGGAGGGCAGCAGAGCCCGGACGATGGTCATCATCCCGTTCGAGGCTCCGAACAGGAGGGCGAAGACCGCCACGAGCCAGAAGCCCGCCGGCGCGAAGGGCAGCAGCGCGAAGGCGAGAAGGCCCAGGGTCAGCACGATGATCCCGAGGCCCTTCATGCCGAAGGCGCGCTCGCCGAACGCCATGGCGAACCGGGCGACCACCTGGGCGGGCCCGATGAGGGAGAACGCCGCCACGGCCATTTCCAGCGTGAAGCCTTGCTCGACGAGAAGGGGAATCAGGTGGATCGGCAATCCCGCGGCGATCACGCCCTGCAGAACGGACGACGCGACAAAGCACCAGAAGGACACGCGCCTGAGGACCCACCGGGCATTGGCCGGAGGCGGATGGACTTGGCCGGCATCCGGATGAGGCGCCGTCCTGGGCGGGGCGCCCGGGATCGTCAGCGCATGCAGGCCCGCGCAGACGAGGATGTTGAAGGCGGCCAGGACCAGGAGCGCGCTGCGCCAGCCCAGGTGCTCGATCAGCAGATGGGTGACGGGAATGAAAACCGTGCTGGCGAGGCCTCCGACCAGGGTCATGAACGTGATGCCCCGGCGGGCCATGAAGCCGAGCCTGCGGGTCAGGACCGCGAAGCCCGGCTCGTAGAAGACCGTGCTCATGGCGATCCCCATGCCGATCCAGATCAGCACGAAGGCGGGATAGCTTCCGACCCATGACCAGAGCATCAGGAGAGTTCCGGCCAGGAGGGACCCGCCGGTCATCACCGCGCGGCCATAGCCGAGGTCGATGAGCCGTCCCACCGGCACGGCGCAGAAGGCCGAGGTCCCCAGCGCCAGGGAATAGGCCGCCATCATCTCCGACTTGCCCCAGCCCAGCTCCCGTCCCATGGGATCGACGAACAGGGCGAAGGCATAGAAGATCGTGCCGTAGGAGATCAGCACGTTCAGGGACAGAGCGGAGACGAAGGCCCAGGGCATGCGGGCGGGGGCGGACATGAATCCAGTCTTATTCCGGTCGGGACCTCGATGTCAGCCCCAAAGCATCCAGCCTGGACGTGAACTTTGGGACCATTCGATGCGCCTTCCCGGGCCCGCGCCCGTCCCCGGCGGAAACCGGATCCTTTCCCCTCACCATGCGCCAGAGGTTGACGGATAGGCTTTTAGCCCCCATATGCACTGCAGGCGACGGCGTCCGGCAACCGGAACGCTTGAGCGGGACTGCGTGACGGATCTTCGCGGAACGGCGAAGGCCCCGGTCCCCTTCTTCAATCGCTCACTCATACGACGGCCCCATCACGCGGGCTCTCGCCTCAAGAGCCCTGAAGCGCCTTTGCTTGACCAAGCCGAACCTGCTTTGCGGCTCACCGCATCCGTTCGAAAGACGTTACCACTTTGACACTCTTCACCGATTTCGGATTGGCCCAGCCGATCCTGAAGGCCCTGGCGGCCGAGGGCTACGAGAAGCCCACCCCGATCCAGGCCCAGACCATCCCCTATGCCATGGACGGCCGCGACGTCTGCGGCATCGCCCAGACCGGCACCGGCAAGACGGCCGCCTTCGCGCTGCCGATCCTCCACCGCCTGAACGCGAACCCGAAGCCGCGCAAGCCCAAGAGCCCCCGCGTGCTCGTGCTCAGCCCGACCCGTGAGCTCTCCGGCCAGATCGCCGACAGCTTCAAGGCCTACGGCCGCAACCTGCGCCTCACCACCGAGGTGGTGTTCGGCGGCGTCACCATCTCCCGCCAGGAGAAGGCGCTCGCCCAGGGCGTCGACGTGCTCGTGGCCACGCCGGGCCGCCTGATCGACCTGGTGGACCGCCGGTCCCTGTCCCTGCGCGATATCGAGATCCTCGTCCTCGACGAGGCCGACCAGATGCTCGATCTCGGCTTCATCCATGCCCTGAAGCGCATCGTGACCCTGCTGCCCAAGGAGCGCCAGAGCCTGTTCTTCTCGGCCACCATGCCGAAGACGATCTCGACTCTGGCCGATTCCTTCCTGCGCGACCCGGCCCATGTGGCCGTCACCCCGGTGGCGACCACCGCCGAGCGCGTGGAGCAGAGCGTCATCTTCGTGCAGACCAACCGCAAGCAGGTGCTGCTCGAGACGCTGCTGCGCGACCCGTCCATCGACCGCGTGCTCGTCTTCACCCGCACCAAGCACGGCGCGGACAAGGTCGTGCGCGGCCTCGACAAGGCTGGCATCGCCGGAGCGGCCATTCACGGCAACAAGTCCCAGCCGCAGCGCGAGCGTGCGCTCGCCGGCTTCCGCGACGGCTCCTGCCGGGTCCTCGTGGCGACCGACATCGCGGCGCGCGGCATCGACGTCGAGGGCGTGACGCACGTCATCAACTACGACCTGCCGAACGTCCCGGAATCCTACGTCCACCGCATCGGCCGCACGGCCCGGGCGGGCGCGACCGGTCTCGCCATCTCGTTCTGCAACGACGAGGAGAAGGCGTATCTCAAGGATATCGAGAAGCTGACGCGGCTGAAGGTTCCGGTCATGCCGCTGCCGGAGGGCCTGCCGGCCGCGCCGGCGGGCGGCGAGGCGCCGGATCAGCGCCGCGAGCAGCCGCAGCGCGGACGTCCGGCCCCCCATGCCCGCGGGCATCAGGGCCACGGTCAGCCGCGCAGCGCCGATCCGAATGCCGAGCGCGGTCCCAAGCGCCGCCGCGGCCGTGGCGGCAAGCCCGGGGGCAATCCTCAGCCGCAGGGCGGGCAGCCGGCCGGCAACCAGCAGCGGCCCGCCCAGGGCCAGCGCCCGGCCCAAGGCCAACGCCCGGCTCAGGGAAAGCCGGCCTCCAACCGTCAGGATGGACGCCGCGGTGACGGGGCCCAGGTGGCCTGGCTCGAGAAGAGCCCCCGCCGCCGCTAACAACCTCAAAGGCGCCTTCGGGCGCCTTTTTCTTTGACCGTCCGACCCTGTTCCCGCTTGCGGGAGCGAGCCGGCAGCCGGGTGAAGCGCTTTCTCGTCACCCTCCCGGTCATGGCCGGCCTCGTGCCGGCCATCCCATGGTCCGATTGACACCCTCTCACGTCATGGCCGGCCTTGTGCCGGCCATCCCGATATGGAAGGGCTCGGCGCTCTTCGTCATCGGGATCACCGGGACAAGCCCGGTGATGACGTGGAGGTTGTGTGAGGCGGCGATGACACCCTCCCACGTCATGGCCGGGCTTGTCCCGGCCATCCCGATTGTTTGAAGCGCCACGCCTCACCGTATCGGGATCACCGGGACGAGCCCGGTGATGACGTGGGTGAGGTCCCTGGGCCTTGCGGTCCGGCCTCTCCCCATGGGAGAGGTGAGGGCCGTCACGAGCCGGATTCCAAGGAGACGTCACCTCATGGCCAAGCGCGCCGGAAGCGCCGATCTGCCGCTGCATTCGGGGCATGTGCCGAAATGGCTGGCCGACCGCATGACGCGCCTCGGCGGCGTGGTGAGCGAGGCCATCGTGCATCATTACGGCCGCGACGAGCTGCTGCGGCGGCTCGCCCATCCGTTCTGGTTCCAGTCGTTCGGCGCCGTGATGGGCATGGACTGGCATTCGTCCGGCATCACCACCAGCGTCATCGGGGCCCTGAAGCGCGGGCTCACGCCGCTCTCGAAGGAGCTCGGGATCCATGTCTGCGGCGGACGGGGAAAGCACTCGCGCCAGACGCCTCATGAGCTGATCGCCATCGGCGACCGGGTCGGCTTCGACGGAGCGGCTCTGGCCAATGCCAGCCGGCTCGTGGCCAAGGTCGACAGCGCGGCGATCCAGGACGGCTTCGACCTCTATCTTCACGGCTTCATCGTGACGGATGACGGCCGATGGGCGGTCGTTCAGCAGGGGATGAACGACGCGTCCCGCCAGGCCCGCCGCTACCATTGGCTGTCCGAGGACCTGGAAAGCTTCGTCGACGAGCCGCATACGGCGATCGACGGCAAGGGCCAGGGCACGATCGTCAATCTCACCGACCGCCGGGCGGAAGCCTCCCGGAAGGCCCAGATCGACATTCTCGATTCCCTCGGCCCCGATGGCATCGCCCGCAGGTTCCTGGCCCTGGAGGAGCGTGAGCCCGAGCCAGCGCCGCAGCCGCTGCTGCCGCACCTGGTGATGCCCGAGCATCACGATGTTCGCGCCAAGGACGTGGTGCTGCGGCGACTGCATGGGAGCCTGGCGGCCGCGGCCGACCGCGGCCCGGCGGATTTCCCCGACCTGCTCATGACGCCGGGCGTCGGTCCGCGGACCGTCCAGGCCCTCGCCATGGTGGCGGAGGTCGTGCACGGGACGCCCTGTCGCTTCAGCGACCCGGCGCGCTTCTCCTTCGCCCATGGCGGCAAGGACCGGCACCCTTATCCGGTGCCGGTGCGGGTCTATGACGAGACCATCCGGGTGCTGAAATCGGCCGTCCAGAAGGCGAAGCTCGGGCAGCAGGAGGAGCTGTTCGCCCTGAAGCGCCTCGACGACCAGGCCCGTGAGCTGGAACGCCGCGCGAGCGGGCCCGACGTGGAGGAGCACATCCGGCGGGAGCGCGCGACATCGCATTCCTACGGCGGACGCTCCGTGTTCGGGGACGAACCGCCGCCCGCGTGACGGGCCGGCTCACCACCCGGCGAACGATCAGCGCTGCGCCTTCTGCAGCAGGCTCTTGTCGAGCATCACGTGCACGCCCTTGTTGCCGTTGACCACCTGGGTGATGCGCAGGTCCGCCGCGAGGCTGCACAGGGCATAGGCCTCCGCCTTGGTGAGGCCCGTGCGGGCGACGATCAGGTCGATCATGCTGCGCAGCGCGATGACCACGCAATCGTCGAGATCCGGGTCGAACGCCATGGTCAGCACATGCGTGGGTGTCTCGGCCATGGGCCAGGTGAGATGCATGTCCTCGCGCAGGTGCAGCTCGAAGGTGCCGATGAGACCCGTTTCGATGGCCGTGACGCAGACCTCGCCGTCGCCCTGAACCCCGTGCCCGTCGCCGACGGAGAACAAGCCGCCGTCCACGTGGATCGGCAGGTACAGGGTGGTGCCGGCCACGAGCTCCTTGTTGTCGAGATTGCCGCCGTTGCGCCGCGGCGGCAGGGTGCTCAGCGCCCCCCAGGCGGCGGGAGGAGCGACCGCCATCACGCCGAAGAACGGCTTCAGGGGCAGGTCCAGGCCCCAGGGCAGCCGCCCGGTCATCCGCTCCCGGTCGAGCGGGATGGTCATGAAGTGGATATCGTCGAAATCGTCCGGCAGGGCCCCCTTGAGCGGAGCCGAATAGGTGAAGCCCCAGTCGTAATGCAGGACGACGTCCTTGATGCGGACTTCGAGAACCTGACCGGCTCTGGCGCCCCGCACGGCGACCGGCCCGGTGCAGATGTGGCCCGGCAGCTTCGGCCGGTGCGCCGCATGAATGTCCGTCAGCGCCTGCGGAACCACGAACGGCGCCCCCGGCATCGCCTCCGGGCCGCCGGACACGGTCGAGATCGTGACCGTATCGCCGGAATCGACCGTCAGCAGCGGCTCGAGGGCCGCATCGAAAAAGCCCCAGTGAATGGTCTCAGGGGACGCATCAATCCGGTACTGGGCCACGAAACACCTCTGCAATCGCTATCGATGCCGGGTGTCTCGCATTCTCGTGCGTGAAGGGCAACAGGTCTTCCGGCTGGCGCGTCGGACCATCGGGATGGCCGGCAAGAGGCGGGCACTGACACCCTCCACGTCATGGCACCTTCCGCCCGTCCCGCCACCCTCCCCACGTCATGGCCGGCCTTGTGCCGGCCATCCCGATCACGAAAAGCACCGCGCCCCACCGGATCGCGATCACCGGCACGAGGCGGCTTCGGGATGGGAGCATCGGACCCGATGCCCTAGTGGTAGGGATCCGCCGCGTCCCTGAGGCCGTCGCCCATGAAGTTGAAGGCGAGCACCACGATCACCACCGGCACCATCGGGAAGAGCAGCCAGGGATGCAGCTGCACGGCCGCGAGGTTCTGCGCCTCGTTGAGCAGCACGCCCCAGCTCGTCACGGGCGGGCGCAGGCCCAGGCCCAGGAAGGAGAGGGCGGTCTCGCCGAGAATCATGGAGGGAATCGAGAGCGTCGCCGAGGCGATGAGGTGGCTCATGAAGTTGGGGATGAGGTGGCGGGCGATGATGCGCTGCTTGGAGGCGCCCATCAGTTCCGCCGCCTTGACGAAATCCTCCTCGCGCAGGGAGAGCAGCTTCGAGCGCACGGCGCGGGCGAGCCCCGGCCAGTCGAGCAGGCCCAGGATGATCGTGATGCCGAAGAACACCAGGATCGGGCTCCAGTTCGCCGGAAGGGCGGCGGAGAGCGCGAGCCAGAGCGGCAGTTCCGGGAGCGAGCGCAATATCTCGATCATGCGCTGGATCACGTGATCGACCCATCCGCCGAGATAGCCGGCAAGCCCGCCGAAGAAGAGGCCGAGCGCGAACGACACGGCGATGCCCACGATCCCGATGGTGAGCGAGATGCGCGCCCCGTAGATGATGCGCGAGAGCAGGTCGCGCCCGAGCCGGTCGGTGCCGAGCAGGAACAGGGTGCCGTTCTCGGGCGGGCAGACGAGGTGGACATCCATCTGCCACAGGCCCCAGAACTGGTAGGCATCGCCCCGGCACAGGAACCGGATCGGCTGCGGCTTCGACGTGTCGGGCGTGTAGACGCGCCGGAAGCTCTCGAGGTCGAAGCTGTAGCTGTAGGGATAGGTGAAGGGCCCGACGAAGCGGCCTTCATGAAACAGATGCACGCCCTGCGGCGGCGCATACAGGAAGTCGCCGTGGCGCTTGGTCTGGTTGTAGGGGGCGATCACCTCGACGAAGGGCACGATCGCGTAGAAGAACAGGAGCACGAAGGCTGCGGCCACCGCCACCTTGTGGCGACGGAACTTCCACCACATCAGCTGCCAGGACGAGGCGCGGTAGAAGCTCTCGCTCTCGGCCCCGACGGGCTCGGTCTTGCCGGGATCGAAGGGCGCCGGATCGACGTAATGCCGCTTGGAGGTGATGGCCGTGTTCATCGTCCGCCTCCCATCCGGATGCGCGGATCGAGCCAGGCGAGCAGGAGGTCGGAGATCAGCATGCCGACGACCGTGAGCAAGGCGACGAACATGAGGATGAACCCGGCCAGGAACTGATCCTGGCTCTTCAGCGCGCTCAGCAGGATCGGCCCCACGGTCGGAAGGCTCAGGACCAGGGACACGAGAACCGAGCCGGACACCAGATGCGGCAGGAGATTGCCGATATCGGCGATGAAGGGGTTGAGCGACATGCGGAAGGGATATTTCAGCAGGGCCTTGGTGGGGCCGAGGCCCTTGGCCTTCGCGGTCACGTAATATTGCTTTCCGAGCTCGTCGAGCAGGTTCGCCCGCATGCGCCGGATCATGGCGGCCGTTCCGCCGAGACCGATCACGACGGTCGGGACGAGGAGATGCGAGAGCAGGGACTGGGTCTTGGCCCAGGTCCAGGGCTCGCCCGCATATTCCGCGTCGTAGAGCCCGCCGATGGAGACGCCGAACCACCGGTTCATGTAATAGAGCAGGATCAGCGCGAGCAGGAAGCTCGGGGTCGCAAGGCCGATATAGCCGATGAAGGTGGCGAGGTAATCGCCCACGGAATATTGCCGGGTGGCCGAATAGATCGCGATCGGGATCGACACCACGTGGATGAAGATCACCACCGCGAGGTTGACGAGGAGGGTCAGCCACAGGGCGTCGCCGACCACTTCGACCACGGGCTTGTCGTACTCGAAGGACCAGCCCCAATCGCCCTGAAGAAGGCCGGAAAAGCCGTTCGGGCCCGGCATGACGCCGAGCCAGACCAGGTATTGCTGCCAGGCGGGCTTGTCGAGCCCGTACTGCTTGATGAGGAACTCGGCCTTCGCGATGGAGGCGGATTCGCCTTGGGCCCGCAGCTCGGCGATCTGATTGGACAGGAAGTCCCCCGGCGGCAGCTTGATGATGAAGAAGATCAGGGCCGAGATGATCAGCAGGGTCACCGCCATGGTGAGGATGCGACGCGACAGGAAGCGGATCATCGGCGGGCCTCTTTGCCGGCGGTCTTGTTCCAGTGGATCTCGTCCAGGCGGTAGATCCCGATCATCGCGGTCGGCTCCCAGCTGTAGAGGGCCTTGGCCGGAAGCCCCTGCAGGCCGTTGCGGACGACGATCGGCTGCAGGGCGCCGGAGATCGTGCCGATGGACCATTGGTTCTCGGCGTGATTGCGGAGCATCTCGGTCCAGACGTCCCGCTGCACGGTCCGGTTTCCGGTGTTCATCCAGGTCGTGTAGAGATCGAGAAGGCGCTGCGCCTCCGGAATGTCGACCTGCTCGCCGTTCTTGCCCTTGGTTTCCACGTACTGGCCCCATTTCGGCCAGGTGTAGTTGTCCTGGCGCATGGGAGCCAGTTCGGTCGGCGGCATGATGGCGGTCGGGATCGCGTTGTCGAGGCCCGGGGCCGCGACCATCACGGTCAGGCCCGCGTAGGAGCGGTTGCGCAGGACGGTGCGGTCCTGCGGCTTCACGAAGAGCCTGACGCCGATCTCGCGCCAGAACTCTCCGATCAGGGTCAGGCCGTCGACCACGAGGCTGCTCTCGCCGTCCGTCTCGACGATGATCTCCAGCTCGCGCCCGTCGGGCAGCAGGCGGATGCCCGCGCCATTGCGCTTCGTCAGGCCGATCTCGTCGAGAAGGCGGGAGGCTTCGCGCGGATCGTAGCCGGCATTCTCCGTGCGCAGCTCGGCGGAGAAGAGCGGGCTTTCCGCCACGATGGTGTTGTTGCCCTCGGTGCCGAGCCCGAACAGCAGCGCGTTGTTCAACGTCTTGCGGTCGATGCCGAGCGACAGGGCGCGGCGGAACCGCAGGTCCCGGTTGAGCTGGCGCCAGACCGGGTCCACGGTGTTGAGATTGGGATAGAGCGCAAGCTCCGTGCCGCGGGCATAGGGCCAGAGCAGGGTGGTGTAACCCTTGGCCTTCTCGCCCTCCTTCAGGACCGGGATGTCGCTCATGGAGAGGCCGCGGAACAGGAGATCGAGCTCGCCCGCATTGGCCTTGGCCGCGAAGAGGCCCGGGGCCGAGACATCCATGATGAGCCGGTCCACATAGGGCAGCTGCTGCCCCTCGTGGTCGACCCGGTGGTAATAGGGATTGCGCTCGAACACGAAGCGGTTGGCCGGCGCCGCGTTCGTCACGCGCCAGGGCATGAGCGTGGGCAGGGCCGGGTTGGTCTGCTCCTTCATGTCGTCCATGCGGTTGTGCAGGGCGGCCCAGGATTTCAGCTTCTGCTGCTTGGCCTTCTCGTCGAGGGCGGCTTTGTCGGCATATTTGGCGTGGAACTGCTTCAGATAGGCGGAGGCGCGGTAGATTCCCGGGTCGAGGGATCCGGCGAGCTGCGGCAGGAAGCGCGGATTGGGCTTGTCCCAGGTGAACCGCACCGTCCGTTCGTCGAGAACCTCGAAGCGCGGGGGGGCGCCGTCCACGAGCATGAATTCCGGCGGGCCGGCGGGCGAGAGATCCGCGTTCTGGGCGATGTCCTCCCAGTAGTAGCGGAAATCCTCCGCCGTGAAGGGCGAGCCGTCCGACCAGCGATGGCCGGCGCGCAACGTGAACGTGAAGACCCGGTCGTCCTCGTTCTCGAACCTCTCGAGCAGGTCGGGCTTGAGATGCAGGTCCCTGTCGTAGCCGACGAGCCGGGTGTAGGTGTAGGTCGAGATGTAGCGGATGTCGCGCGGCCGCGGCACCAGGGTGACCATGTCGCCGCCGTACCGGCCGGTCGAATCGACCACGATGGGAGTTTTCGGCAACCGCTCGGCCAGGGGCGGCAGCTTCTTATCCTTCACCTGCCCGGCGAAGAAGGGAACGTCCTTGAAATCCTGCGCCGCGGCGGGCAGCGCCAGCCATGCGAGAGCGGCGGCCAGGACGAGCGGTGTGGTTCTGATATCGAGCAGCATCACGCAGCCTCCCGGGCTGTCAGGTGCCCCACGCGAACCTTGTGGCCGGGTTCGATTTCTTTCATTGCGCCGAACTCGCCGGGCTTGATGCGGAAGGGCTCGGGCCATTCCGACGGCTGCGAGAAGCGGCCGGTCCGCAGTTTGGCGAAGTCCAGCGGGCGGTCGATGTCGGGATCCGGCACGGCGGCGAGAAGCGCCTGGGTGTAGGGATGAACCGGATTGCGGAAGAGGGAGGATTTCGGCGCCTCCTCGACGATGTAGCCCCGGCACATGACCGCGATGGTATCGGCGATGTAGTCCACGACGGCCAGATTGTGGGACACGAAGAGGTAGGACAATCCAAGGGCCGATTGCAGATCCTTGAGCAGGTTGAGCACCTGCGCCTGGACCGACACGTCCAGGGCGGAGACCGGCTCGTCGCAGAGCAGCACCCGCGGCTCGAGGGCGAGCGCCCGCGCGATGCCGAGCCGCTGGCGCTGGCCGCCGGAGAAGGAATGCGGGTAGCGCCGGAGCGAGCGCTGATCGAGCCCCACCATGTCGAGGAGCTGCTTCACCCGCTGGTAGCGTTCGTCCGAGGTGCCGATGTCGTGGATGCGCAGGGGCTCGGTCAGAAGCTCGTAGACCGTCATGCGCGGATTGAGCGACGAGAACGGATCCTGGAAGATGAACTGCACGGAACGGCGGTAGGCGGTCAGCGCGTCGCCTTCCAGCTTGTGCACGTCCTTCGGGCCCGTGCCGTCGTCGAAGAGGACGCGGCCCGAATTGGGCGTCAGGGCCCGCATGATCATCTTGGACACGGTGGTCTTGCCGCAGCCGGATTCGCCCACGAGTCCCAGGGTTTTCCCGACAGGAAGGGTGAGATCGACCTCGCTGACCGCGCGGATCTGCTGCGTCTTGCCGGAGAACCATCCCGACCGCAGCGTGAAGCATTTGGTGAGGTGCTCGGCCTTCAGGATCGGACCTTGCGGCTGGATGCGCTGCGGCGCGCCGGCGGATGCGAGAGCCGCGCTCTTCACCTCGCGGATCGGCGTCAGCCGCTCGTTCTCCCCCATGGCGAAGCGCGGGACGGCGCGCATGAGCGCCTGGAGATAGGCGTGCTGCGCATTGCGGAAGATGTTCTCCCGGGAGCCGGCCTCCATGATCCTGCCGCGATACATGACCACGACCTCGTCGGCCACGTTGGCGACCACGCCGAGATCGTGCGTGATGAGGAGCACCGACATGCCCGTCTCGATCTGGAGTTCCTTGATGAGATCGAGGATCTGCGCCTGCGTGGTCACGTCGAGCGCCGTCGTGGGCTCGTCCGCGATCAGGAGGGCCGGGCGGGTGATGAGCGCCATGGCGATCATGGCGCGCTGGCGCAGACCGCCGGACAGCTCGAACGGGTAGGTGGTGAGGGCCCGCTTGGGATCGGGAAATCCGACCCGGGCCAGCACGTCCACGGTTTTCCGGTCCGCCGTGGCCTGATCCACATCCGCATGGATCGTCAGCGCTTCGGAGATCTGGTCGCCGATGGTGTGGAGCGGGGACAGGGACGTCATCGGCTCCTGGAAGATCATGGCGATGCGCCCGCCGCGCAGAGCATGCATGGCGTCGCTCTCGGGCGCGAGCGCCGCGATGTCGACGGCGCCGCCGTTGGCCGGATCGTTGAAGAGGATCGATCCATTGGTGATCCCGGCCTTCTTCGACAGGATCTGGAGGATGGCCTGCGCCGTGACCGATTTGCCCGACCCGGACTCGCCGACGAGCGCCACCGTCTTCCCCTTGGGAATGTCGAACGTCAGGCCGTCGACCGCGCGGAAGTCTCCGGCATCGGTGCTGAAGTCAACTGTCAGCTGGCGTACCGACAGGAGTGGCGCTTCCATATGCTCCTCCAGGATCTATGAGCATAACGCATCAGATCCCATTAGATCTCAATTGTGATCTTGTTTCCAAGTCGAAACAGGCATCCGGACACAGGAAACGTATGTCTCTGGCGGCCAGGTGGGCGATAAGCCTTTCGCATAACGACCAGATGACGTCGTCATGGGCGAGATGGTGGGTCAGGAACCCGATCGGCTCGCCGCGATCCGCCCGGCCCGTCGCGCGCCGTTCGACCGCGCTGGCGAGATCGGCGATGATCGAGGCCGGATCGGCCAGGCCTCTCGTCCCGTGCCAGTCGATGGGATCCACATGGGTGTTGATCTGAAGGAGACCCGGCACGGGATGGGCGGATGCCCGGTCCGTGAAGGCGGACATGCCTCGGAATCCCAGCCGCGGCAGGCCGGCGACGAGATCCCGGGAGATCCGGTTCCAGGGGGGCACGAAGACCGGCAGGAGCTTCGATCCGAGGCGCTCCCGCGCCCCGTGCAGAGCCCGTTCCAGGTCCGCCGCCATGACGTCCAGGCCGCGATGGCGGCCGAATTCCGCCTTCTTCTCGCCCGCGGGCGCATGATTGGCATGGCTCCATCCATGGACGAGGGCGAACGCTGTCCGCTCCTGCGCCAGTCGCGCCGCAAGGGAGGCCTCGATTCCCGCCGGCACCACCGCGAGGCCGATCCCGGCCTCGTACCGGCGGGCGAGGCCGAGAAGCCGGTCGAGTTGGGGGGTATCGGCCACCGCGTCGTCGTCCCGCCACCAGAAGCCGACCGGGCAATCCCTGTCCCGGGCCCGGTCGAGCGCCCGGTCGAGGGGCGACCAGTCCAGGGCCCGGTGAAGCGCCGGCCGGGACTGCGCCAGCTCCTCGGCCAGGGCGACGCTCCGCCGGGCGCCGTCGGTGGACACGGCCGGCCTCCGGGCGGATGGCCACGACAGCGCGCGCCGGATCGCCCGGGCGAGGTTCGTCGGCGACAGGTCCGCCTCGGGCAGGATGTCCGCCAGACCCAGGGCCGCCAGGCGCTCGGCCCGCAGGCGCTGTTCCGTCTCCTGGCCGGCTTCGAACGGCACGAGGACCGATCTCACGCCGCATCGCAGCAGGTCGACGGCGGTGTTGTATCCGGCCTGACTCACGGACAGATCGGCCCCGGCGAGGAGGGCCCGGAAGTCGGGCCGCGCGCGCTCGACCACCACGTGCGCCGGAGCGCCCGCCCGAAGCTCCAGGAAGTCGGACTCGGCCACGCCCCGTCCGACGAGGATGCGCCAGGGACGGTCGGTGATCTCCCGGGCCGCCGCGAGGGCCGCGCGGTAGAGCGGCAGGCTCGCGGCGCTCGACCCGCCCGAGACGACGATCCCGTGCCGGCGGGCTTCCGGCACCGGGCCCTCGTTCTCGTCCACGTAGCCGGTGTAGCGGATGAGCGGCCCGATCCGCTCGTCCACGGGCCACGAGGCGTCCAGGGGCACCAGCTCCGGATCGCCGTGGACCAGGACGGCGTCGTAATGCCGGAGCACGCGTTCATGGGCCTCGGCGATCCGCGACGCCTTGGAGGAGGGCACCAGGATGTCCCGGATCGAGCACACGATCCGCGGGCTCGGATCGGTTTCGCGCGCGGCCTCGATCAGCGCGCGGAACTCGTCGGCCAGTCCGCGCCGCCCGAAGGGAAACAGTTCGGTGACGAGGATATGGGGCCGCACCGTCTTCAGGGTGTCGAGGAGGAGGGCGCGGCGGCTTGCGAGATAGGCTGCATCCACGGGCGCGAGGTCTTCGTCGAGCAGCGTCCTGAAATCCGTTCCGACCGTTCGCACCGGGGGCAGCTGAACCAGGGTGGCGGTGCCGAGATCGGACAGGCGGGCGGGGCTGCCGCCCGACACCAGGGTGGTCTCGTGCCCTTCCCGTGCGAAGGCCCGCGCCAGGGCGGCGGCCCTGGTCAGGTGGCCCGCGCCCAGCAGATGCGTGACGGCGATCAGAACGCGCAAAGTCATCCTCCCGTCTCATCCGTGAGCGGTTCGAGCGCGCGGCGCAAGCGCAAAGAAGCATGATCGAGGTCGCGGTCCTGCCGGACGAACCGCACCGCGTTGGCGCCGAGTTCCCGCAGCCGTCCGCGGTCCCCCAGAAGGTCGCTCAACGCTCCCGCGAAGGCCGCGGCGTCGCCCGGAGCGGTCAGCGTTCCGGTTTCGCCGTTCCGCACGACGCTGGCGACCCCGCCATACGCGCCCGCAGCCACCGCGCAGCCCAGGGCCTGCGCCTCCAGCAGCACCATGCCGTAGGCCTCGTTGACGGCCGGCCAGACGAAGAGATCGGCGCTCCCGTAGAACGCCGCCAGATCGGCCCTGCCGTCGATCCGCCCATGGAAGCGCACGCGCTGCGCCATGCCGGAGAAAAGCCGCGCGACCTCGTCGCGGGCCTCGCCGTCCCCCACCACGTCCAGGGTCCAGGGCAGGTGCCGGAGCCGGTCCAGGGCGGCGGCCAGAATGCGATAGGAGGCGAGCTTGTCGCCCTCCCGCATCATCGCCACCGTCAGGAGGCGCGGCGGGGCTTCCGGCCGCGGGCGGGCGGGCGGTGCGGGCCAGTCGCGCAGATCGAGAAACGGCGGCAGGTCGACCAGAACCTGCCGCTGCGGCTTGACCCGCTCCAAGGCTTCCCGGTCATGCGCCGTCATCACGAAGACCACGTCGGCCCGGTCGAGGGCCGCTTCCGACCCTTCGTGCCCGAGCGCCCAGGATCCCCGGGCGCGCTTGGTCGCCCGCGAGCCTTCGGCAACGGCATAGGGAATGCCGAGAGCCTCGGCGACGGGCGGGCCGATCCAGTCGGGCGCCTTGTAATAGACGTGATAGGTGAACCACAGACGCGGTCGCATCGCGTCGGGCAAGGCCCTGTAGCGGGCGATGAGGCGATCGGCTTCCGCCAGCGAGCGCCGTCGGAGCTCATCCTGGCGCTGCCCGTCGCCGGCCTTGTCGAGGGTTCTCAGCTCGCTGGCGAGAACAGGCGGGAAACCGGCTTGGCCGAGACCCTTCATCAGCAGGCGCGCCATGGTGCGGTCGCCCGAGGGCAGCGGATGGTTCGGGCTCTTCAAGGGGGCGTAGAACGCAACGGGCCTCGAGAGGGTCACACGCGCTCCGGTTCTCGTGTCGGGCTCTGCGTCACGGCGCGCAGGCGGGCTTCCAGCACGTCGATCCCGCCTTCCATGGAAAACTCCCGGCGCAGGCGCGAGAAAGCCGCGTCGCCGAAGGATGTCCGGCGCTCGGGGTCGCGGGCGAGGAGGTTGAGCGCGTTCGACAGGGCCTCCCAATCGCCCGGCGGCACGAGCCAGCCCTCCAGGTCGTTGCGGATGAATTCCGGAATCCCCGCGAAGTCCGTCGCCACGATGGCGAGCCCCTGGCTCGCCGCCTCCATGATCACGTTCGGCAGACCGTCCCGATCGCCCGATCGGGCTTCCTTGGACGGCAGCACGAACAGGTCGGCCTCGCGCAGGAGCGCGATGATGTCGGGCTGCGCCTTCGCGCCCAGGAACGCCACCCTGTCGGCGATTCCGGCCTCCTGCGCCTGCCTCTTCAGGCTGGCGAGCAACTCTCCGCCGCCCACATGGGCGAAGCGCCAGTGGAGGTCCTGCGGCAGGGCCGCGAGAGCCTGGACGAGGTCGCCGTAGCCCTTCTTCGCCACGGCCCGACCCACGGACATGATGCGCACGGGATCGAGCGGGTCCGCGCCGTTCCTGGCGGAGCGGCGTTCGGGAGGCGACGGAAAGCGCGAGAGGTCGAGCCCGTGATAGACGAGCGAGACGCGATCGGGCCGGGACAGCGACCGGAGATTGCCGGCGCCCTGCGCCGTGCAGGTGACCCCCCAGAGCGCCTCCGCCATCTTCTCGCGCTTCTCCCAGTCCGGCGTCGTCCAGATGTCCTTGGCATGGGCCGAGAAGGTCCAGGTCCGGCCCGTGAGCAGCGCGGCGTACCGGACGACGGACGCCGGCGTGTGCAGGTAATGCACGTGCAGGTGACCGACGTCCTCCGGCATCTCCCGCGCCATCACGAAGGCCTGGCCGAGGCGGCGCACCCGGTTGGCGGTAAAATCGCGCTTCAGGTCGCGCCAGAACGCCCTGACGGCGGGGGCGAAACCCTTCTGTCCCAGGCTCCAGACGGCGCCGCGCAGCACGCGCAGGGGCTCCTCGTAGAGATATTCCGGCAGATAGGTCACCCGCGCCTCGATCGCCTTGTGCATCGGATGCACGGCCCGCTCCGTCGGATGGCGGAGCGACCAGATCTCGAGGTCGAGGCCGCGCTGCTGCAGGGCCAGGATCTCCTGCGCGATGAAGGTTTCCGAGAGGCGCGGATATCCTTTCACCACGATGGCGATGCGCCGGGCTGTCGTCGAGGCGAGCATGGGGCGGTTACTCGGCCGCCTGATGATAGGGGGCGAACGGCGCCTGCGGATCCGTCAGGGCCCTGAGGCGCTCCTGGACCCGGTCCAGCCCGTCGAGAAGCCCCGGGACCGTGACGTCCGACGGGCGCGGCTGCGACGACAGGGAGCGCAGGGCGGCGGCCATGCGCTCGGGCGTGCGCGGCTCCTTGTAGTCGCTCAGCATGCTCACGAGCCCGAGCCGCTCGCCCTCGACGGCCCGGATGTACTGTTCGAGGCGGGGACGGGTGCGCGGCACGATGAGCGTGCGCTTGTCGAACGACAGGGCCTCGCAGAACGTGTTGTACCCGCCCATGGCCACGATGGCGTCCGCCTTCTTCATGAGCCATTCGATCTTGTTGTCGAACGACATCACGTCGAGTTTCGGCTGCCTGGCGATGCGCTCCACGAAGGACCGGCGCGTGTCCCGGTCGATGAAGGGGCCGAACAGGATCAGAGCCGGCTGGTCGAGCTCCGCGTCGGCCTCGTAGGCCGAGATCACCCAGTCGATCAGGTCGTCCCCGTCGCCCCCGCCGCCGGTGGTCACCAGGATGAAGGGCTGCTTCGTGATCTTGGGATAGCGGGTCAGGGACGGGGTCGGCGGGACGTCCCGGCGCAAATAGCCGGTATAGGTGATGCGCGCTTCCACATGGGCGGGCAGGTCGAGGGCCTTGAGGGGCTGATAGACGTCCCTGAGGCCGTAGACCCAGATCTCGTCGTAATACTGGACCAGGGCTTCCTTTGCGCCCTTGCGCTCCCATTCCGGTACGAGAAGAGCCGGCTCGTCCATCACGTCGCGGATGCCGAGCACGAGGCGGCAGCCCGCCGCCTTGAGATAATCGAGCGCCGGCACGACCTCGCCGCGGAAGCCGGTCGGCTCCTTGTCGACGATGAACACGTCCGGCCTGAAGGCCTTGGCGGCCTGAAGGATGAGGGCCTGGCGCAGGCCGACGGCCTCGTCGAGATCCACGTTGAGGTTGAGGCTGCGGTAATCCCCGTCCGGCAGCTTCGTGACCCCCGGAATCCGGATGTAGTCGACGCCGCTGTCGAACTCGAAATTGCCGATGACCGGCGAGCCCGAGATGATGACCACCGAGGTGTCCGGACGCCCCTGGACGATGGCGTTGGCGATCGCCCGGGACCGGCGAAGATGCCCGAGGCCGAAGGTGTCGTGGCTGTAGATGAGGACACGGGTTCCGCGGCTGCTCGCGGGCTGCACCGGGGAAGGACCTGCGTCCTGATCGAAGTCCTTCACCAGGTCTGCCATGCGGCTGCCCCTACGGTCAGTCGGGCGGGTCGAACGACGCCCCGTCCGCCTTCTCTACCTTCAAGAACACCGGATCCAAAGGTGAATTTGCACGCTCGGGATGGATTCCGATGCTCTCTCCTATAAGTAGCACATCGCCGGGGGCGGAGAACCGGATCCACTTTTCCGCACGACGCGCTCAGGTCCCTATCGATCAAATAAGGCGTCGCCCGAGATCGGAAAGAGGTTCATCCAGGCGTACAGAAGTGGTAACCGTTGGGCAATGGAAAAGAGCCTCTTCAGGTATATTTGGACACATTCAAAGCGCGACCAGCTCATCGTCTGCGCGGTAGTGCTCGCTTCCCTGCCGTTCTACTTCATGTCCCTGGATCTGCCCCGGCAGATCGTCAACCAGGCGATTCAGGGCGAAGCCTTCCGGGACGGCAACGCCACGGCCCCGTTCCTTCACCTGAGCTATGAATGGCCGAAATGGCTCGGGGGCGGGACCCTGGAGATCTTCCAGGGCTTCCAGGTCGGCCGGCTCGGCCTGCTCCTCGGCCTCTCGACCCTGTTCCTGTTCTTCGTCATCGTCAACGGGGCGTTCAAGTACTGGATCAACGTGGCCAAGGGCGCTCTGGGCGAGCGGATGCTCCGCCGGATGCGCTTCGACCTGTTCTCCATGGTGCTCCGGTTCACCCCGGACGCCCTGCGCACGGTCAAATCCTCCGAGACGGCGACGATCATCAAGGACGAGGTCGAGCCGATCGGCGGCTTCATCGGGGATGCCTTCATCACGCCGATCTTCCTCGGCATGCAGGCGATCACGGCGCTCGCCTTCATCATGATCCAGAACGTGTGGCTCGGCCTGATCGCCCTGGCGGTGATCGCCGTCCAGTTCACGATCATTCCGAAGCTGCGGCGCGAGCTCCTGCGCCTGGGAAAGCAGCGCCAGATCGCCTCCCGTCAGCTGGCGGGACGCATCGCCGAGGTCCAGGACGGCATCGAGGTCGTCCACGTCCACAATGCCTACAACTGGGAGCGGGCGGAGATCGGACACCGGCTGTTCAATCTCTTCACCATCCGGCTCAAGATCTATAACCGGAAATTCTTCGTCAAATCCCTCAACAACTTCCTGGCGCAGCTGACGCCCTTCTTCTTCTATGCCATCGGGGGCTATTTCGCCCTGCGCGGCACCCTCGACATCGGCCAGCTCGTCGCCGTCATCGGCGCCTACCGGGAACTGCCCCCGCCCTTGAAGGAGCTGATCGACTGGGACCAGCAGCGTCTCGACGTTCAGGTGAAATACGATCAGGTCACCCAGCATTTCGCCGAGGAGCGGCTCGTGCCGCTGGTCGAGGCCCGCGAGGAGGCCGAGGAGGATCAGCCCCTGGTCGGCGAGCTCGTGGCCGAGGACATCCGCGTGGCCGGTCCCCATGGCGACATGATCATCGAGGGCGGCGCCTTCGCCGTCACCCTGCCTGCGAGCGTCGCGCTGGTGTCCAACGGCGGGGCGGCCGCGAGCTCCCTGGCGCGCATCCTGGCCCGCCGCATGTCGGAGTTCAGCGGGCGGATCCGGATCGGGGACCGCGACCTCACCCAGCTGCCCGTTCCCGTGGTCGGGCGCCGGATCGCCTATGCGGGGGTCGATCCCATCCTGTTCCCCGGCAGCATCCGCGACAACCTGATCTACGGCCTCCGGACCAAGCCCCTGGCCCGTTCGGAGGAGGAGAAGAAGGAGATGGACCTTCGGATCGCCGAGGCGTTCAAGACCGGCAATCCGACCGAGAGCATCGGCGACCGCTGGGTGGATTACGAGCGGGTCGGCGCACGGGACGAGAACGATCTCGACCGGATCCTCCTCGACCTTCTGGACCGCATCGGCATGGGAGACACGGTCTACCTGTTCGGCCTCGCGGGCAGGATCGATCCCGAACGCCACATGGCTCTTGCGGAGCGCGTCGTCGAAGCCCGGCGGCGGCTGCGCGAGACCTTCCTGTCGAACGGCATGGCCGATCTGGTCGAGCCCTTCGATCCGGACCGCTACAACAGCCAGGCCACCATCGCCGAGAATCTTCTCTTCGGGGTGCCGATCTCGGAGGAGTTCAGGGGGCGCAATCTGGCCGAGAACGGCCAGTTCCGCAGCGCCATCGACCGGGCCGGGCTGACCGACGATCTCGTCCGCATGGGTCTGCAGATCGCCGAGACCATGACCGAGATCTTCGAAGGCCTGCCCCCCGGACATTCGCTGTTCGAGCAGTTTTCGTTCATCGGCGCCGAGGAGCTGTCCGAGTTCGAGGCGATCCTGCGCCGGCACGGCAGGGGCGAGGGCACCCTGAGGCGGGAGGACCGGACGCGGCTCCTGGCGCTGCCGCTCGCCTATGTCGAGGCCCGGCACCGCCTCGGCCTCCTGGACGGCCAGCTCACGACCCGGATCGTGGAGGCGCGGGCCCTTGTCCGCGAGGTCCTGGAGAAGGCCGGCTCCGACGGGGTGGAGTTCCTCGACCCCGAACGCTACTGCGCGGCGGCGCCGCTCCGGGACAACCTCCTGTTCGGGCGCGTCAGCTACCAGGTCGCCAATGCCCGCGCCCGCGTCGCGGAGGCCATCGCCGCGGTGGTCCGGGAACTCGACCTCCTGGAGGGCATCGAGCGGATCGGCCTCGACTACCAGGTCGGCACGGCGGGCAGGCTCCTGTCGCCGCAGGAGCGGGCGAGCGTCAATCTCGTGCGCTGCCTGGTGAAGCGCCCGGACATCATGGTCATCGACGGGGCCTTCTCACCTTTCGACGAGGCCCGCAGCCAGCAGCTGCTCGAGCTGCTGCTCGAGCTTCTCGACCAACAAAGCCTGTTCATGGTCCTTCCGAATGATCGACAGGCAGGCGCTTTCAATGTTCAGTTGCGCTTCCGCGACGGACAAATCATCACGGACAAGACGGCCGCTCCGGCTCCCAGGCCCGCCAGGCCTGAGCCGGCTGCCGCGCAGAGGATAACAGGAGAGGTGGCATGACGCTTGAGACAGAGGTTCAGTCCTTGCGGCAGGTACCCATGTTTCGAGATGTGGATCCGGCCCGCCTGAAGCTCCTCGCCTTCACGAGCGAGCGGGTCCAGTTCTCCAACGGGCAGCGCTTCTTCTCGCAGGGGGACCCGTCCGATGCCGCCTACGTGATCCTCGACGGCCGGGCCAGCGTCCTGCTCAACACGCCCGGGGGCGACATCCAGGTGGCCGAACTCGGGAGCAACGCCCTGGTGGGCGAGATGGGCATCCTGTCGGACACCCCGCGCTCGGCCACGATCATGGCGGCCGAGCCCACCACGGCCCTGCGAATCGACAAGCGGGTTTTCCTCGAGCTCCTGGCGCAGTTCCCGCAGATGTCCCTGGCGATCATGCGGGAGCTCGCGAAGCGCCTCGAGCGGACGAACGCGCAGCTCGTCGCGCAATCATCCTAAATTTCCGGCCGCCCCCCGGGATTTTTTCGGGGAAAATGCCGACACGGTTAGCAAAATCCTACTTCTTACGGCCAAGCTGACCGATTCTCGTCACAACTACCCGTCAACCCTTGTCCCAGAACAACACAAGGGAAGGCCCGGTCGTCAGGTCGGGCTGTTGCGGGATAAGTGATGATGAGTAACGCGAGAACGCTGCTGTGCGCGGTTCCGCAGCCTGTTGCGGATGTGCGCAAGACCGGACGTCGCCGCTTCCTTCACTTGACCTTGGCCGCGGGACTGCTCCTGGGCCTTCAGGGCCTGGCGGCCGGACCCGCGGCCGTCGCCACCCTCCCGAGCGCCCTCATGGCAAGGCCCGTCGCGGCCCTTGCCGAGCAGCCGCTGACCACCGGCTCGCTCATCACGGCGTCGATGGACTTCACCCCGAAGCTGCTCAAGGAGCCGGGCCTCTTCAAGGCGATCCTCGAGGGTGCCTTCACGTTCAAGAAGCCGCATGCGGTCAAGCCGGCGCCGCAGGAACTGGCCGACGAGACGGCGGGCGATCCGGATGAGCTGATCCCCTTCAACGGGCGCACCGTGCCGCGCTGGCTGGTGCATTCCATCCTGAAGGCGGCTCACGTGACCGGAGTCGACCCGGTCTACATGATGACCCTGGCGGACGTGGAATCGAGCCTCTCGCCCGGGGCCAAGGCGCCCACCTCGTCCGCCCAGGGACTGTTCCAGTTCATCGACCGGACCTGGCTCGAGATCGTCCAGCTCCACGCCGCCGATTACGGCTTCGCCGCCGCGGCCGAAGCCATCAGGACGGTCGACGGCGAGCCTTTCGTGAGCGACAGGGACCGCACCTGGATCATGAACCTGCGCACCGATCCGTATTTCTCGGCCCTCATGGCCGGCGAGCTGATCAAGGACGTGGAGCGCGCCCTGCAGGCCGAGGGCGAGCGGGAGCTGGCCGAGGCCGAGCTCTACCTGGCCCATTTCCTCGGCGCCTCCAGCGCCGTCCGGTTCCTCGAGGTCCTCGACCAGGACCCGAACATGAAGGCTTCCAAGCTCTTCCCGAAGGCCGCCAAGGCCAATGCCGGGCTGTTCACGGAAGGCAAGGGGCGCAAGCGCCGCTCGGTCAGCGTGGCGGAGCTCTACAACAAGATCGACTCCAAGATCGTCCGCCGCCTCGACCGCTACGAGGGGATCGGCCCCTATCTGGCCGAGATCTCCCGCCAAGCCGACCGGACCGCCGCGGCCGACGCGGCGGGCGAGGAATCGCCCCTCGTGCAGTAACGGCCGCGCAGGTCAGCCGAGCAGGTCAGCCGACCGCGCTGATCGCCGACGACGCCGAGGCCGGAAGCGAGCGGGTGTGGACGAAATCGCCCTTGGCCAGATAGGTCAGCTCATCCCGCGTGGAGGCTCGCCCGAGCACCGGATTCCGGTGCGGGAAGCGGCCGAAACGGGCGATGATGTCGAAATTGGCCCGGGCCTGGCTGAGGGAGAACTGCCAGACCGGCTTGAGATGGTCCGGGGCCTCGTCGAGGGCCTGCTCCGAGATGGCCACGATGCGCCTCATCCGGTCCAGGTGATCCGGACCTTCCGCATGGGCCAGCGGCAGGAAATAGAAGAATTTCTCGTACGGGCTCGTCAGGGCCTCGTAGTGCCCGTTCCCGAACCCTTCCTCGGCGAGCCTCACCGTGTCCGGATCGGACGCATAGGCGTCGGGCGTGCCGGCGAACAGGCCGCGCGGGAACTGGTCGAGCACGATGATCAGGCACAGCCGGCCGAGCGGGGTGGAGCGCCAGGGATCCAGCTCGCCGGCCTTGGCGGCGCGCACCAGGGGGGCGAACCGGTACAGCTCCGCATTGGCTCCCCCGCGCATCCACCAGGCCAGCATCTGCCAGTGCGCCGCGATGTCGGCCTCCGCGAGGTCGATCGGGAACCAGAAGTCGTAGACCTCGCGCCAATCCGTATGAGATGCCATCGGCTCCTCCTTGAAGGAGCCTGCATCCTATCGCGGGCGCAGTCGCCGGGCTGTGCTTGGCGACACCTGACAGGGCCGGAGGGCGGAGCAGGGCCGCGGTCAGAACGCCTTGAACGTGATGATCGTGTGCGTGTCGGCGATTTCCGGGATGACCTGCACGTTCTCGGCAATGAAGTGGCCGATATCGACCCCGTCGTCCACGTGGAACTTGGCGAGAATGTCGTAATTGCCCGCCGTGGAGTAGATCTCCGAGGCGATTTCCCGGTCGGCGAGGGCATTGGCGACCGCGTAGGTCTTGCCGAGCTTGCATTTGATCTCGACGAAGAAGGTCTGCATGGGGTCTCCGGGGCGGCGTCTCGAATCTGTCGATCAGTGAGATATGGCACGGGACCGCGCCGGTGAGAACCACTTCGGCCCTTCCTGCCACCCTCCCACGTCATGGCCGGCCAGTCATCACCCTCCTCTCGCCGGCCATCCCGATCGGAAAAGCGCGGCGCCTTACAGAAGCGGGATCACCGGGACAAGCCCGGTGATGACGGGGAGAGGTGGGATGGGCGGGTGATGACGTGGAGAAGGTGGCAAGGGCCGTGACAACACCCTCCCACGTCATGGCCGGGCTTGTCCCGGCCATCCCGATCCGGAGAAACGCCGTGCCTCAAACAAGCGAGATCACCGGGACGAGCCCGGCGATGACGTGGGAGGATGGTGTGAGCCGGTGACGACGTGGGGCCGGTCAGCCGCGTCCGACGCTGACATAGGTGAAGCCGTGGCGGCGCATTTCCTCGGGCCGGTAGACGTTGCGCAGGTCCACCACCACCGGGGCGGCCAGGGTCGCCTTGAGGCGCGCCAGGTCGAGGGCCCGGAAGGTGTCCCATTCGGTCACCAGCACCAGGGCGTCGGCCCCGCGGGCGCAATCGTAGGCATCCCGGGCGTAGGCCACGTCGGTCAGCACCGAGCGGGCCGCCTCCATGCCCTCCGGGTCGTAGGCTTTCACCCGCGCCCCGGCATCCTGGAGCGCCGTGATCACGTCGATGGCCGGCGCATCGCGCATGTCGTCGGTGTTGGGCTTGAAGGTCAGGCCGAGCACCGCCACGGTCTTGCCGCGCACCGAGCCGCCGCAGGCGGCGATCACCTTGCGGCCCATGGCGCGCTTGCGCTGGCTGTTGACCGCCGCCACCGTCTCGACGATGCGCATCGGCGCCTCGTGGTCCTGCGCGGTCTTGATCAGGGCCAGCGTGTCCTTGGGAAAGCACGAGCCGCCATAGCCCGGGCCGGCATGGAGGAACTTGGCCCCGATCCGGTTGTCGAGGCCGATGCCGCGGGCCACGTCCTGGACGTTGGCGCCCACCTGCTCGCACAGGTCGGCGATCTCGTTGATGAAGGTGATCTTGGTGGCCAGGAACGCGTTGGCGGCATACTTGGTCAGCTCGGCGGTGCGCCGGGACATGGTGAGCAGGGGCGACTGATTGAGGTAGAGCGGGCGGTAGAGCTCGGTCATCACGTCCTTGGCGCGCTCGTCCTCGGTGCCCACCACGATGCGGTCCGGGCGCTTGAAATCGGCGATCGCCGCGCCCTCGCGCAGGAATTCCGGGTTCGACACCACGGCGAACTGCGCCTCGGGCCGGGTCTCGCGGATGATGCGCTCGACCTCGTCGCCCGTGCCCACCGGCACGGTCGATTTGGTCACGATCACGGTGTAGCCGTCCATGGCGGCCGCGATGTCGCGGGCGGCCTGATAGACATAGGACAGGTCCGCGTGGCCGTCGCCGCGCCGCGACGGGGTCCCGACCGCGATGAACACGGCCTGCGCGCTCCCGACCGCCTGCGCCAGGTCGGTGGTGAAGGTCAGGCGGTCCTCGCGCACGTTCTTGGCCACCAGATCGTCCAGGCCCGGCTCGAAGATCGGGATCTCGCCCCGGTTGAGCGCCTCGATCTTGGCCGGCTCCTTGTCGACGCAGCAGACCTCGTGCCCGAAATCGGCAAAGCAGGCGCCGGACACCAGCCCCACATAGCCGGCTCCGATCATCGCGACACGCATCAGAGACTCC
>NZ_JAMXFJ010000010.1 GCF_025460805.1 Microvirga sesbaniae
TTCGTCAGGCGTGTGCCGGCGGATCAGCGCGCGGACCTGCGCTTCCTGCTCGGCCTCGAGAAACCGTCCCGTGCCAGGGGCCGGGCCGCGCGGCCCGCTGGCCAACCCCGCCCGGCCCTGCTCGGCGAAGCGGCGGCAGATGTCGAAGACGCCGGTGCGGGTCAGACCTACCTGCGCGGCAATGGCCTCATAGGTCAGCCCGCTCTCGCGCAGGCCGATCACCTGCCGCCGGCGCTCCTCTTGCGCGGCTGCTGGCAGCTTGCGCATATCCACATGCTTCATCCCGCCGACTTGGGGCAACTGACCGCGGATTTCAAGAGCACCCGAGCCGGATCAATAAAAAGCTTGAGGACAGATCAAATCCACAATGGCGCGATGTAACGAAAAGCCTTTCTGACAACCTGGTCAGCGAGACACCAACCGGGCGCTCTATGACGGCCAATGAGGTTCAGAAGCAGCTTCTCCGGCGCCTGGATCGGCAAGTCTCCACCCGAATTCCGACGGGTCTGCGAGCACTGGACGCGCGGCTAGGTGGCGGTCTCCACCCAGGTACCCTCACGATGCTGGGCGCCTTTGGGAAGACCGGGAAAACCACGCTCTGCGCCACCATCAGCTACAACATGGAGGCCGCGAATATCCCTCACCTGATGGCGTGCCTGGAGCGGGGTGGAACCGAAGTCGAGGAACTCAAAACGGCCAGACGGCTCGGCTGCAAGGGCTTCGACCTCGGTAAGTACAAGGACAAGATCGCAGCTCTCGCTCCAGCCAAGCGCTGCTGCCACTATGTCCACGACACGGCCATGACCGTCGACGACCTCCGACACGAAATCCTGTATCACAGACGACGCCACGGTATCGTCGCGGCCCTCATCGACTTTTGGCAGTTGATCCAGGGGAAGGAAAAAGGGGAGTCCCTTGATGCACACCTTACCCGGGTTGCTCAGAGGCTTCAGGCTACCAGTGTCGATGCCGATATCCCGATCTTCATGACCAGCCAGCTCAGCGACAACGGCCGGAGCCGTGACAGTTCAGCTGCGCTAACCGCCTCAAACCTCTTCCTCATCCTCCACCGGGACAAAGATGCTTCCGAGGCGTGGATGGAAACCATCGTGAGCAATATCACCGACGAACTCGATATCGGCAGCATCGGATCTCCCCAATTCATCCTCGACCGGGAGGCTGGGCCCCATTTCCGGGACATCACCACACTATAAGGGACGGAAGGAGCATTTCCGATGAACAAGCCGACCCAGCTCGCTCGCCTGAGGACACAGGCGGGGCTGACCCAGAGGGACATGGCCAGTCTGCTTAAGACCAGCCAGCCGTGGGTTTGCCGCCTGGAAGCGGACCCCGATGCGGCGACTGTCCGATCGCTACGGCGGTATCTCTCGGCGTTGGGCTACGATCTGGCTCATGTTCCCGCAATAAATGGCAATTCCGCTTCATAGTAATTCGTAAAACGGTTATAGAGTGATCCTCGGAACGAATTCCAAACCGTTCACGAATCATAGGTGGCATGTCGCCTATCAGCAGAGAGGGTTTCAATGAGGTACAAAACGCATCTGGCAGTCGCGGCCTGCGCACTTGCCGTAACGGCGCTGATGGCTGTCGACAGCTCGGCGTCCGCTCAGGTGTTCGGCGCCCTGGAGACAAAGGGCAAGAACGCCTTCGAAAATATCAAGAATCTGTCGTTTCTGGTTGGTGGCTTCGGCATCATCGGCCTCGCCGTAATGGCCTATTTCGGCCGTTTTCAGTTCAAATGGCTCTTCGCCCTTGTCGGCGGCCTTGCGCTGATCGCTGCCTCCGGCAGCATGATCGACTACGTTACCCAGAGCGGTAGCAACTCCGAGCAGGTTTCGATCACCCAGACGGACTTCGGCGATACGCTGACCGCGCGCTAATCTGTTGATCGACGGTCGAAAGTTTAACCAAGGGGGCCCTTTTCGGGCCCCTTTTTGTCGACGACTGCTCCCGAGCCGAGGTAAAAGGGGGGACCGAACTAAAATTCTCGAATCGTACAGAACAATTCGCTAAGCAGATAAAGGTGCCGTCGTGCAGGACATCGACACCAAGATTTACCGGCCCGTCTCGATGCCTCAGAAATTCGTCGGCGCTCCCCTGCTGCCGGCCGTGTTCTCCCTGTGTTTCTCCGTCCTCAGCTTCCTTTTCCTCGTCTTTTATGACTTTGGGTTGCCGAACGCGCTCGTCGTTCTGGGCTTCCTGGTCTCGATCTTTGTCGGCCACGGGGCTCTCGTCATGCTCGGGGGGAAAGAGCCGCACATGACAACCCTCATCCAGACAATGCGCTACTCGCTCCAGAAGTGCCGCCGGATTGCCGGCAAATCCCAACGCCGGTTCTGGCCCTGATCACTCGCCCTTCACGTCGTCACGAAAGCCGCTCACATGAGCCAAACCCTAGACCTTCTCCTCACCTATCAAACAAGCCTTCGCGCCGTTGCGACGGTTCTTGGCGCCGGGGCAGCGGCCGCGGGCCTCGCCTTTACGATTCCATCGGTTGTTGACCGCCTTCGGCCCCCTGCCCGCCAGGAGACCTTGGCCGACTTCTTGCCGTTCATCGAGTTGCTGCCGAACCGCAAACACATCAAGTGTGTCGCTGACCGGTACATATCCATCGTCGAGATCGGGGGTGCGGAGCTAAATCTCAGCTCCTTCGAAACCCGGGCCGAGCTCTTTCTGGCCCGAAAGTACATGCTGGACGAGGCCCAGCGGTCAGCTTTTGCTGAAATCCGGCTGTTCACGACCAAGGAGCGCCTCCCGATCAAGGCATCGCCAAACCGGACCAATCCTCTGCTCCAGGCAATCTCAGAGCAATGGAATAAGGATTTCAGCCACGCATACTCCTTGCGCCACTTCGCGCTATTGGTGGTCAAGTCCAGCGACGACCAGGAGGCCTCAGAACTGCTGAAGCAGTCCGAGGATTTCATCCTCCGTACGCTCAATGCTTATGACTGTCGGGTTCTCGAGGAAGGTCCGGATCCGACAACAGGTCCGGCGGCAGTACTTGCCCGCCTGATTAGCCCTGTCAGCCGCCCGTCCCCCAAGGTGGCGGGACTGGAAGAGCGGGCAATGAACCGAATGATCGCCGTGGATTCGATTGACTTCGGCTCTGACGACAGCGGCATCTTGCATTTCTCGAATGGCCGTGAAGAGAAGCTCGCAACCATTCTCGGCGTCCGGGATTGCGGCGAGAAGACCTCGGAGAATGCCTATAGGGAAATCATCGGCATCGATGCCGAGTTGGTCATTCACCATGCCATTCAGCCCCTGAATACCTCGCTCCAGATGGCGAAGCTGAAGCAGGAGCAGATGGCCGCCCCCATGATGACGCTGTCACAAAATGCGTCCTACGAGATCATGGAGGCTATCAGCCTTCTCGACGGGCAATCCGAGATGAAGGCTACGCTGCACAACTACTCGATGAATGTTGTGATTTACGGCCAGACCCCAGAGGATATCGGGGAGATTGAGAACGAGATCGTCTCGACGATTTCCCGGACCGGCGCCACCTGCGTTCGTGAGTTGATCACCGCTCAGGCCGTCTGGTTCTCGATGTTCTCCTTCGACCGGCTTTGGCCCCGCCAATTCAGGTTTATGAGCCAGAACGTCGCCACCAACCTGGTCCTGCATAAGCCGAACATCGGCCTAAGAAAATCGGACTGGTGCAACGAGCCCCTCAGTTACTTCCGTTCTGTAACCGGCGAGGCCTACGCCTTCCAGTTCCACGCAACCGAGGACAAGGAGGCGGTGCCCCACTGTGTCTCGATTGGGCCAACCGGAACCGGTAAGACGACCCTTGTGAGCTTCCTCGCTGCCCAGGCGCTCCGCTTGCCTGACCTTAGGGTTTACCTGTTCGACCGCCTCAACGGCTGTGAAGTGTTCGTCCGGTGCGCCGGCGGCGACTATGTCACTTTCGACGGCGATGCCTCCTCCGCCAAGATGAACCCGCTCCTGCTGGCGGACACCCCCGACAACCGTCAGTTCCAGCAGCGATGGCTGCGCCTGCTGGGCGACGCTAAGGATGCCTTTGATGAGGAGGAGATCACCCGAGCCCTAGACATCAACTATGCGCCTTACCTCGATGCCAGCTTCCGGAAGCTGGACTCTCTTCACAAGGCAGCCTTCTCGCCTCACGGCAATCTGAGGAAGTCTCTTCAGCCTTGGGTCGATCCCAACATGCTCGGCGGCTATTTCAATGCCGAAGAGGATAATCTCGACCTGACAAAGACCCGCCTTGCGGGCTTCGACATGACCAAGATCCTCGGGGACCACCGGTTGGCTCCCCCGATCGTCGACTACATCATCCACCGTATCAGGTCGAACGCCACCACCACCGGGTCGCCTTCGCTCGTCTTCGTCGACGAGACCGAACCCATGCTTCAGAACGAGCTCTTCCGGAACAACTTCGTGAAGGTTGGTCTGCAGGAGGCGAGAAAGCTCCGCCAGGCCTACATCTTGGCCTTCCAGCGGCCGGAAGCCATCAAGGCGACCGGGATGTCCGAATTGATCCGCGGCCAATGCCAGACCGTCTTCTTCTATCGAAACCGCAACGCCAAGGCTGAAGACTACGACGATTGGGGTCTCAACGAGAGCGAACTGGCCTTCGTCCTCGGCAAGGACTTCGCCGGGCCGGAGCATAAGTACGCCGTCCTGGTGAAGAAATACTCCACCGGCCAGTCGGCCATCCTCGACATCGACCTGTCCGTTCTGGGCCGCTACCTCAAAGTGTTCTCTTCCGGCCGTCCAGCGGTCATCGAGCTCACCAAGGCAATCGAGAAATACGGCAAGGACGCGTTCCTCGAGCCCTACCTGAACGGCGAATTCGCCGCCCGCTAGTCCGCCCCCCTGACCAACAGAGGCTATCATGACCCTACGCTCCCTTCGATCCCGGGCATCGGCCATCACGTCGATGCTGGCTGTTATGCTCATGTCCGTCTGGCTCAGTGCGGCAGGCGGAAGTTTCGCCAACGCCCAGGTGCCTGTTCTGGACTCCAACGTTTTCGGCCAGGTCCAGCAAACGATGAAGACCGTGGCTAACCAACTGGGTCAGTTGCAGAACATCCTTGGCACGGTGAACCAGTTGCAGCAGGCAATCGGCCAGCTTGGACCGAGCCAGATCTCCGGGATCCTCGGCCACCTCTCTTCCATGTTCTCGGAAATCAAGGGCGCCGGCGGCATCGGTCAGATGATGAGTTCTCTCCATGGGATCAAGGCCACTCTGGGCTCCCTCGAGAGCTTCGGTAACCTTGGACGCAATGGCAGCTTCACGTCTTCCTTTAACACCCTGCAGAATGCGTTTGGCCAAGCCTCACAGGGCGTCGGAACGGTCCAGAGCGGCATCACACAAGCGCTCTACGTGAACAAAGCCGCTGGTACCCAGGCGGATGTCGAAGCCATCAATGCAGTGCGGGCCATCAACACTCGCACCGCGGCAACCAGCGCCATGGCAATTGCCATCCAGGGCAAGGATCAGGTGTCCAAGACCTCTCAGGACATTCAAAAGATCTCGGATCAGGCCAAGCAGTCTCAGGACATGCGCGGTGACCTCGCGGTCAACAATGCCATCATGATCAAGATGTTGGAGCAAGTCATCCAGAGCAATGCCCAGCTCTCCGCCATGCTTCATCTTCAGTCGGCCAGTGCTATTGGCAACGACAGCTACAACAGCCAGTCCAGCGGCCAGTAAGTCGCCTGTTCCCGCCAACGAAATGAGAAGTGCCATGCAACGCAAGAAGGTCGTACTCGCTTCCACGGCGATTATCGTCGGGCTCTTTTCCAGCGATATGATCGGGCAAGCCAATCGGCCTCTCATCTCGGAGGCTGCCGGCAGGTACCATCCAACCCCATGCGAGATCGCTTCCGGCGGTACGCTGTGGGGTTGGTTCCCCTGCCCCATCATCGATCCCAAGCGTCTGGCAGATGAAGTCCAGACGACGCTGGACGAGAACTTGAAGCTGGGTGCCCTCGTGGAACAGCTTCAGGAATGGCAAAAGACCCTCAGCAGCGTCACGGCACCGATCTCCCAAGTTAAGGCCTTCCTCACCAGTCTCTTCTCATTTGCTGGTTCAGCCGGGCCTCTCACGACCTTCATGGATGACGGGAGGGTCAACCTTCCCCAGGTGATGGCCTCAGCCAACCCAGCGAACGTCCCCGACATGTCACGGGCGGTCGCAGACTTCTTTTTCCGCCCTGGAACGTCCAATCCGGCAGAACGGACGCAACTGTCCCGCTCGGTCTACACCGACGGCTTGGGGGCTGCAGTGGCCGCCAAGTCCGTGGTCACCAAGAACCAGGATGAAATCAAAAAGTTGTCCGAGGAGGTCGGAAAAGCCAAGACGCTCCGCGATGACTTTGTCGTTAACGCCAAGATCCGCCTGACGCTCCTCCAAGCTCTTGAGGAGCGCAATCGCCTCGTCGCCCGCCTCACATCAGGCCAGGCCGTCAGTCACCTTCGGCAGATGGGCCAGGATACCTTCGCTAGCAACAGCAGTTGGACCTCCAACTCCAACGCGTACGGAAATCCCCAAGCCTATGCGAACAGTGTGGAGCAAGAAGCCCGATCCGAAGAGGCTGTAAGCGCGAAAGCACTGTTGCAGGCTCAGGATGCTCTAAACGCCGGCCGCCAGTCACTTGTGTATGCCGTCGAGCTCCACAACGGCCTTATCACCGGCCACAATCTGAACCAGAGCATTCAATCCGGCGGCGCATCCGACTCCAACTACTTGAGAGAGGAACTGCAAACCCTCAGCCAACGGTATGGCGCTTCTCTCGATACACCAGAGCAGGTCCATGCCTTCATCAACAAGCTCGCAGCGGAGACCCAAAAGGGCATCCGCACCGCTACGCAAATCATGCAGCAGCATCCCTCTCTCGCTTCAGAAACATCGCTGCGCCGGGTGATCACCGACCAGCAGATCGTTCTGGAAAATCTACGAAACGATTCGAGTTACCAGTCATACATCTCGGTTAACGCAAACGTGCCTCCATCAGGCACTCTGACCGACTGAACCGGCCTGTATTAACCATTTGAAACTATTACATTTTAACTTACCTAGTCATTTCCTACTCATATCCCCGCGGATTGTTCCCGACCCCGGCGAAATAGATTGGACGACCGAATTTAAAGGTATAGAAGCGAATTAAAGAACACCGATCACCAGGAAAGATCGAATGTTGATTCGCATTTTTGTCGTCGCTCTTACTGCCCTTACTCTCAGCGCCTGCGGAACATTGACCCAGGACGACCCAATCGGCATCGGCCGCTCGCCCAACGACCTGAAGAAAAGCCCTTGCGCCTGCATTCAGCTGCCAAACGCAGCGAATGACGTGCCTGTGCTGCCAGTTTAATCCTTTCAATCGGCGTCGTTTACCATGACCTCCAGCGTCTCCCGCCTCCAGCGTCTCACCGATCGTATTTCTCCTAAGAAGGAAGGGGATGCTGCACCCGCAACCTCGGCGCCCGAGCCCCAGATTCATGCTGAGCGTGTGGCCCTCTTCCCCTCCGTCTCTAACCAGAAGCCCAAGGACAAGATCGGCGGCTACCTGCGTGACCATGATGCGCCTCATGCCGCTGGCCGGCGCGCTGCAGTCTCGGACAAGCTCCTGATTGCCGTCGCGGGCGTGTCGCTTGCCATCAATGTGGTGCAGGCTGTCGCGATCATGCAGCTTATCCCGCTCTACCGGGTCGTACCTTTCTTCGTCACCTGGTCCGACAAGTCCGATCAGGTCGTTCGCGTCGAGCCGCCGACCGGCAATCTGAAATCGCTGGCGATCCTCGAAGAGGCGAACGTCCGTGAATACGTGACGATGCGCAATACGATCACGGATGATCCGCAGCGCACGATCTATCAGTGGGGCACCATCGTCCGGCTGATGTCCTCTAAACCCGTTTACGACCAGTTCCTTGCTGAGACGAAGCCTGTTTATGACTCCCTCAAGGAGAGGCGCTTTACCCGCAGCGTGTCGCTCAAGAGTGTTCTGAAGATCCAGAATGGCTACTGGCAGGTTGAGTTCGACGTCATTGACCGGCGCATCGGCTCCGGCCTCACCGACGGTGGCGACGAACGCAGGACCTTCGTTGCCCAGCTCCGCGCTCAGAATGTCGAGCAAAGCATCAGCTACGACAACCGCTTCCTGAACCCACTCGGTTTCACTGTTACCGCTTACACAGTGGCGTCCAAAAAAGACTAAGCCGTCGCGGCGCCAACAAGATTACCAGGACCTTACACAATGACCTCCTCGCGCTCTCGTCACCTCTCAACCGCCGCGCTGGCTGCCTTCATTGCCACTTCTGGATTGAATGCTGCTCTCGCGCAGGGCACTCCGATGGGCCCTGCCGGGCAGATCACCCAGGCACAGGCAAATGTACCGGTCGACTACGCGAAACCGGGGGTTCCCGGCCTCGCGCCGGAGCCTCTCGATATGCCCTCGCAGGTGACGGCACAAGGAACGGCCAGAATTGCGACGGCCGTCGCCTCGAAGCCCCTCGGCCTGGAGCAGAAGGCTTGGCTCGACCCGAACAAGCATAAGTCCCCTCGCCAGACGCGCCCTGGTTTCGTGAAGATTTCCTGGCGTCCCGATGATGTGATGGAGGTCAACGCTCGTGAAGGCCTCCTGAGCGTGATCAAGTTCCCGCGCCAGGAAGAAGTCGTTCAGGTGATGTCCTCGGATCCCGGTTCGTTCGAGACCTCGACTGCCCCCAACAAGCGGTCGGTTGCCATTCGCGCCATTTATCCAGGCGTAGACGGTAACCTGATCGTCTATGGCAGCTCGGGCAACGTCTATAACTTCTATCTGCGCTCTCTTCCCTTCAATGCTGATCGCCTTCCCGACACGACGGTTGAGGTTGTGGTCGGCGGCATGGAGGCGGGAACCGGTGAGACCCTTGCGTCGACTGCACCTGTGTCGATGCCGTACACGAACTACAAGGATCTCTACGAGCCCGCTGTGAACAAGGCGACCGCCTATTTCGATGCCGGAGGACGGGAATATGCCCGTGGCGCTCCGGTCAATCCGGGCGATATGCGCAACAACATCAGCATCGAGGCCCGCTCGCAGGACGATGCGGTCATCGCCCCTATCCGCGCCTGGCACGACGGCCGGTTTACCTACCTGGATTTCGGCCCCAACGCCTCGTCAATGACCGAGTGGCCTGTGGCCGCGCTTGTCATCCAAGGTGTCGAGAGCCCGGTCGGCACCCGCGTTGCCGGCAAAGACCGATCGATGATGGTTATCGAAGCCATCGGCAATATTACGCTGCGCAATGGCGGCCGTCTTGTCTGCCTGCGCCTCGCTCGCCCTCTGGACGATAACCGTTACGCCAAGGACGCGCCGATCGTCGACCCGCGTCGTACTGTGGTGGTCAAAAAGCCGGTTTTCGTCGAGCGTGAGGTCCCGGTCGAGGTCCAGAAGACCATCGTCATCGAGAAGCCGGTCCCGGCGCCTGCGGTACGGCCTGTTCCACCCGCTCCCCAGCCCCCACTTGTCCGGAAGGGCGCGATTGAGCCCGTCGAGAAGAAGATCGTCGCATCTGCCGCTCCTCTCGTGGCTCCGATGGCCATTCCCGGCCCTGCCGTTGCGCCGGCTCCGGCCGCAGCTCCCACCCCTGCCGCGGCTGTAATTCCCGCCGCCCCGCCTCCGGCTCCCGTGTCCAGCGCGCTCATCCTCGGCCCCTACACAAAGGCAGAAGGCGAGCAGGTTTGGAATCTCTATCGGGCGGATAATCGCCTGCAGGCTGGCAAAGCAAAGCTGTCTTGGCAGTCCCAGGCCGGTGGCTCTCTCAAGGCAGCTCCCGCCTCGGGCCGGGCCATGATCAAGATCAGCGGTGTCGATCCTTCTGCGGCGACCTCGATTTGTGATGTCCGTCGTCGGCATGGCGACACCTGCCTGGTCGCGGAATAAGGGGCTAGACAATGAGCGATGATCCCAAGCGCAAAATCAAAATCCGGCTCCTTACCGCTACCAGCGCCTTTGCGCTTTTCGGTGTGACCCTGTTCCTTCTGACACTGCCTGAAAGGAATACAGCGCTTTCTATGAAGCAGGCTGCCCTGCCGCCGTCCGAGCCTGTCTTTGCACCTGCCCAGCCGGAGGCGCCAAAGGCGCCCCCACGTGAGGGTGATATCTCCCCTGATCGGGCCACGATCGAGGCACGCGACATCCCGGCCGGAAAGGAACGCTTCACGTCGACATTCTCGATCCGGGCGACGGATATGCCGGCGACCATCAAGACGGTCAACATGCCCTATGCCCAGGAAGCCGGTATCCGCCTCGATGCCAGCAACTGCGAGGGCGTCCGGCTCGAGGTTGAGCAGGCTTGCCTTGTCCAGTTCGTCTATGATCCTGCCATCCCAGGCCGCGTGGATGGCCGCATCCTGATTACGGCCGCCTCGGAGCGGTCGGACGGTTCGATCCGCAATGTCACGAAAGTGGTCAGCGTCGATGCTACCGCGATCACCCCCGTTGTCGCCGAGCCCGTAGTTCTTGCCCCGGCACCGCCGCCGGAACCCGAATACGATCCAGCAGCGGAGGCAGTTCTCCGAAACAGGCGGTCGGCTAGCCTTCTGACCTCGCAGTCGGATGCTGAGAACCTGACCTACCTGGGCCCTCAGCGGCCTAGCGAGGAGGATTGGGAGTCCATCGGCTATAAGCGGAACTCCTCAAGCTATCCGGTCGACATGAGCCGCGTCGTCACGATGGACAAACCCATCCCGGCGGTGATCAAGATCCCGATCGATACCCGCAACGCCTCCCGTGCGGTTGCTACCGTCGAGCGGGACATCTATGGCGGCGACGGACGTCTCGTGATCATTGAGCGCGGATCGACGCTCATCGGAACCGTCGAAGCTATCGGCTCAACGGGCGAGGAGAAGGTTGCGATCGCCTGGGAGCGATTGGTTCGACCCGACGGCGCGGCGTTCGCATTCCAGGCCACCAGTGGCGATGCGATGGGACGTGCCAGCATCCCCGCGCACATGGATAACCGTTGGTTCGAGCGCTTTGGGACGACAATGCTGATGTCGGCGCTCAACGTGGGCGTGACCTTGGGCCTCAACGGCTCCCAGACGGTTGTCACTTCGGTCAGCCCCTATGGAGCCGGGTCAGCCAATATCGGCCAAGACGCCAGAGGGATTGCCACCCAACAGTTCCGCGAGGATACCCAGCCCCTCATTCAGCAGTTCACCGAGGAGCAGTTGGCTCTGCCGCCCATCCGGACCGTTCCGGCTGGAACACGTATCACCGTGTTCCCAAGCACCGATCTCTGGCTCAAGCCGATCAATCCTACCCAAAAGATGCGTGAGGAATACGCCAGCAAGGTCCGCGCCACCCCAGAGTATCAGGCAGCGCGCAACAATCCTGCTCGCTCTCTAGGCCAGGGTGCAACTCAGCAGGCAGGTACGGCAGGCCCGAACCGCTTCAATGCACCGATCGGGACCAGTGTCCCGCAGTACATGCAGAACGGCGGCGTGGTTCAGAACCCGACGGCAGGCATGAACAGCCCAGTGGTTCAGGACCTAACCCGGGCGGGAAGCCAGAGGCGAGGACAAGCCGACGACAGCCTGGATTTCATCACTGCCCCATCGGCGAATGAAAAGCTTCAGCAGCGGCAGCAGTCTCGCCAGAACTCGCAGCAACAGTCGGCAGCTGGGACCCCGATGGGTCAAAACTGGTCGCCATTCTAGGAGATGGTCCCATGAGCAACACCAGCACCCAGGTCCTCCTCCAGAGATTCATCGGGCCTCTCTATGAGCGCCTCCTCCACCCTGACGTGGAGGAGATCGCCATCAACAAACCCGGCGAGATCTGGGTCCGCCGGCGCAGGCCTGACGAGCAGGGGCGCCAGTGGATCCCCGAAGAGGCTCCCGACCTCACAGGACGGTACCTCGAGAACATCTGTCACATGGTGGCCAACCTGCAGAACATCCCGAACTTCGGCGCAGCCGGAATGCCGGTGGTCTTCGGTACCGTTCCAGGCGGGCATCGTTTCGCGGCCGGAATTGGTCCCAACATTCAGTCCGAAACACCTGAGGGAACCAGCGAAGAGGGCTCGATCTGCGTTTGTGTCCGCCAATACAACAAGGAGCAGACGGTCGATCTGCAGGACTACGGCATCACACCAGGTCAGAGGCTTCGCCCTCCGGTGGCCTCGATCTTCACCCGAGCGACCGACCCTGATGATCCCTTCGCGCAGATTGTAAACTCCCTGACGCGAGGCGACCACATCCTCCTCTCTGGAGCAACCAGCAGCGGCAAGACCACCTTTCTGAACCGCCTTGTCTCGTTCCTCGACGACCGTAAGCGGATCCTCACGGTCGAGGACACCCGCGAAATCCGGGTTCTCCAACCCAACCGCGTCCACATTCTGATGAGCCGTACGCAGCAGGCCAACAAGTTCGACTATCGTGCTGTGCGCGATCTGATCGTTCGTATGACCCCCGATGTGGTTATGGCCGGCGAGATCTCGAACTCGAACGCGGCCACGATCTGGGAACTCATGACCACCGGTCACGGCCACTTCATGACGACGATCCACGCCAGATCCCCGGACGAGGCGCTGACCACCTTCATCAACTGTATCTCAAACGCCCGGTCGATGGCGGGAAACACGGATGCCATCGATCGCGACGAGCTCCGGGCTCAGATGGTCGAGCACATCCGCGTCATTCAGATCGAAAAAGACTCCCTCGGCCAGCGTCGCATTTCAGCCGTTGCCTAACATTGAGGCTCATATGATTTTCCTAGTCGCCATATTCGTTCCGCCGATCTCCCTCGTTATCCGAGACGCCAAGTATGACGCCATTGCCAGTCTGGTGATGATCTGCCTTTGCATTCTCCTCGCGCCAGCCGTTCTCCCGTACATCTGGATTGCGGCTATCGTGCACAGCTTCCAGGTTATCCGCCGACAGGACGATGACCGGAGAACCCAGGAGATTATCGCCGCGATCAAGGGGCGTCCTGCCGTGAGCGACCATGCTTCGGCTCCGGCTCCCGAAGCGACAGTAGGCGGCCAGATCGCCATGCAGGCGGGAGCATAGATCAATGGCTACGAAACTCCCGAAGGGGCAGAATCTGAACGCGACTTTGACGGCGGTCAACTCCATTGCTCTCAATGTCCTTCCTGCACAGCATTATGCGGCACATCTCCTCCCGGCTCGGATGCTGTTAAAGGGGCTGCTGCTGGCCTTCCTCGACGATCGTGCGCGAGAGCCCGCCCTGGACGACGAGGATGCTCCTGATCCGACGCTTGAGAGCTTCGCCGACGCCACACTCGCTGACCTTCACAGCCATATGGCGGGTACCAGTACCCCTCTACTGCAATGGCTCTCTGAGAAGGGCACACTCGGCAAATCGGACACACCTCTGCGCCGGATCGCCGCCACCCACCTGCTGACGGTTCTGCAGGATCAGCCAGCGGCCCGTTATGGCGTCATGGCTGTGTTCGATGCTCTAGGCCAACACATTACGGACGGCTTCGCGCTCGCAGGCGCCCAAGAAACGCCTGCTGAAGGCACTGGTGCCGAGATCCCTACAGTCCTTTCCGCAGCCGCGTGAGATCTGAGACCCGGGACACTCAACGTCCCGGGCAGCTACACCCTTCGCCCTCAATTCCGGTTTCTGTCATGAAGCTCCACAATCCGTTAAAAACCGAGTATCTGCCCGAACACATGACGGAAAGTCAGCGGAAGCATTACCGCTGGCTCGGAATCACCGCGGCTATTGGCCTTCCGCTCGCCGCTGGAACAACCCTATGCACTCCCCTTTTTCGGTGGCTCATTGATCAACCGTTGAACCAGCGAACCCTGGATGGGGTCGGGGCGTTCGTCGGCCGCGTGGCGGGTGGCGACATACTCTCGATGAACTATGCCTTTGTTGTCTCGCCCAACTACGGCGGGTTTGACGCGCTAAAGGCATATCTTGGGGTCGCATTTGTCAGCACCGTTGTTTACATGGCCCCGGCGCTCCTCAACCCCTATCTTCGCCAGGTTATGAAGGGCGGCTTTGCCGACTGGTGCGACGACGAAACCCTCGGAGAAATGGAGGCTCGGGAACAGGTCGGCATTAAAGGTGGGCACCTGATGGCCCTTGGTCGATGGCCAAAAGGCCCTCGCAAAGGGCAGATGGTCATGATGATCGAGACCCTTTCCGCTCTGTGTCTTGCACCTCCCGGAACTGGTAAAACCGCTGCCTTCGTGGTCCCAACGCTCCTAAAGGGCGACAACGTTTCCTTCATCGTCAACGACCCGAAGCCTGAACTCTACGAGATGACCGGGCACTATCGGTCGACGGTGAGCCACGTCTTTATGCTCAACTGGGCGAAGGTTGACGAGCCCAACTACATCCTGACGTTCGATACGAACAAAACGGGCCCGTTCTGGGACGTGTTTCTTGAGCTTTATGGCAAGGGCACCAAGGGGCAAATTCCCGAAGAACTGGTTGTCGGCTACAAGGCCCGCGAGGTTGCCGGAGGTAAGGAGGGCACATTCGAGGCCTCGGTCGCTCCTACTCGGATCAAATTCGTCAAGGATTGGGTTAATGAGCGGGACGGCGCGGGAGTCTATACAGTCCGCGATCCCGTGTTCTATCCGCGGTTTAACTTTCTGTCGCCGAAACTTGTCCCGCCGCAGGGACCTGACCGGGACACCTACCTAGACACCGTCGCCAAGACCCTGATCCCGAATCCGGATGGCGGTAAAGGAAATGACTACTTTGTGACCAAGGGCCGGGCCGCGCTCACCGGATTTATGCACTACCTGATCTCGAAGGTAGGCGACAAAAAGAACTATGACGGGCTGCCGGCAAAATGGAATGGTTATGAACCGTCTATCCCAATGTTGTCGGACTGGCTGGCCGTCTCCCAGTTCGAGAGCACCAAGAAGACGGGCGACGAGGATCCCATGGCAGCCATGGGTGCCGACAAGATGGGAGACTGGATTCGCACCCTCTGCGACGACGTTGTCCCTGCCGAGCAGGGCGGCAAGTTCCCCTCCCCGCGCGCCTTCGTTGAGCTAAGCTCGCTCGTCAATATGGCGGATAAGGAAAGATCCGGCGTATTCGGCACAATGGATCAGGCGCTTTTGCCATTTAAGAATGCTGCCGTTGCTCAGAGGACTTCGGCCTGTGACTTCACCCCGGATGACATGCGGGGCATGAAAGCTCCCGGATCGGACGAGATCAAGCCGGTGACGCTCTACATCTGCGTGAACCAGGCGGAGGCCGGGGCATTCGAAACCGTCACGGCCCTTCTCTATGAGGTGTTCTCACAAAGCCTGATCTCCTACGGCCCCGGAGAGTTCAATCACAAGACGGGCAACGAGCTCGGCCCCTTCCCAGTATGTTTTGCCCTGGACGAGTTCGCCAAGCTGCCGCGTATCGAGTCGGTGATCACCGGCCCCGACCTTGGCCGCTCTAAGAAGGTAAGCTACCTCCTTGCTGCACAGGACTTCGGCCAGATCCGAAAGAAGTACACGGCTGAAGACGAGTCGGTGATCATCACGACGACGGCCGTCAAATACGTTCTTGCGCAGAACAACACCGACACCATCGACAAATTCAAGAAGATGGTCGGTGAGACCACCATCCAACGGGCGCAGAAGACCTACAACGAAGGACTCTCGAAGTCCGCAAACCCAATGGCCTGGAGCCGGTCCGAGCAGATCGAAAACATCAGTTTCCTGCGCAATGAGGACGTGGCTTCTTTGAAACCTGGCAAGAACATCGTCCTCGTCCAGAACTTTCTGAACCGGCCAATGAAGCTGGATACGCCATACTTCTTCAAGGACAAGGAAATGGCCGAGAAGGTTCGCTCCCGCGGCAAGGGCCCGATTGCGACACAGACCATTCCAGACTTCATTCTCAAGGACCGCCTGAATGCCGTCGATCCCGCCGAAGCTGCGAAAAGGAAAGCCGGTCGGCTGAGGAGAGAGCGGGACGATCAGGACACACGACACCTGACGCCGGAGGTCGTGGCTTATGAGGGCTGAGGGACGGGCATAGCCCGGGTTAATGCTACTAATGCATGCTTTCCCTCCGGTACCCCCGATCTGCTAATGCCTGGATCTTGGTCGCTTCGCTGCATGCAACTGTGGCGATAATGACCTAGGTCTGATTAGGAGAGATTGATGATCCGCCTATCCGCACAATGTGCCGCACTTGCAGTATTCCTATGTTTGTCTTCCGGCCAAGTTCTGGCATCTGGTAGCTTTCCTGTCGCGTCCTGCGCCGGATGGAGTGGAACTGCTGTTGAGCAGGATGGAATAGACACGCCGTCAGCAACAATGACCGGCATGGTCACTAAGGCGGATCTACAAGAATACTGCGAGCGTGACCCCGGTGGGGAGACAAAGCAGAACGGTGGCAAGCTCACTGTCGCTCAGTGCGTTGCAAAGTATCAAAAAGAGGAAGGACGCACAGTTCTGACCTCCAAAGCCAATTGCAGGACTGGCACGATCGAGTTTCGGTATGGCAACAACGCGCCTCAGCGAGCGCGCTTCCCTCTTAAAGATGACGAGGATACATCCTGCGCCTCGGGAAAGCCGCCTCTTATTGCGCAGTTCGTTATTATGTGCCCGACCGCAGCACGTCGGATGAAGCTAAACTAAGCGAGCTGAACGGCGCGAGTTTCTGAATGCCCAGAATGGAAATATGGTGGATCCAAACACAACAGGATCCATCATGAATTACTGGCCCGAGGAACTCGCTCCAAAGAAAGCTCCAGACGACGCGAAAGAGCCATTCCAGGATTGGTGGCGGCGAGTCAGAAGTCGATTCCCCAATATCCCCGCTGACGTCGGAGAGCAGTGGCTTTATGATAATTGGGGCAGCTCCCCATACGGATATCTGATTTCCCAACCATATCGCTTCGACGTGGCTGTCTGGGACTCAGCCAGATTGGCTGAAATCCGGGAACGCACCTACGATTGGGAGATTGGCGGGGAAAAGTCAGAAAATAAGGGTCGGGTTATCATTAGGAACCTCGGCGAGTACGAATTCAGAACTGCCCGCTATTTGGTCGACCACCTGAGTTTTCCAAGGCCGATCATCGTTCTCGACAACCGAGACGGGCACCTTCGCAAAGGTATTCCTCCAGTCCCAGAGTCGGAGAACCTCCCCGCATCCTATTTACTCATTGAGGGACACCGCCGCTTCCAGATGGGGCTCTATCTCCAATCGATGGGGAAGCTAAATCCAACGGTTGAGCTATGGATTATGACAGCCGGTTCTCAAAACGCTTAATTGAACAGGGCCCAAAACCCAGAAAGTAACCGTTACGGCAGGGAACGAAATCAAGAGGGAGACTGAATCTCAGAGCATCTCGGAATTGGGAGCGAATTCGAATTGATCGATCAAACCCCTAGAAGAGAACGCCATGCCAGATTTAGCAGCCACGATCTCGGCACATCCGTCGAACGACACATCTCTCACAGACGGCTTGAACCCCCAACAAAAGGCAGCGGTCAAAGCTTTTCATAGACCGCTGCTGGTCCTATCCAGCTCCGGAACCGGCAAAACCCACGTTCTGGCGACCAAATTCATCTACGCGGTTCAGGTCCTCGGCTATAAGCCGGACGAGATCATGGCGGTTACTTTCACCAGGAAGGCTGCTCATGAGTTGAAGGAGCGCATCGGCCGGAAAATCGTCGCTGACGTCGAAAACCTTTATGTCGGGACGTTCCATTCTCTTTCATCCCGCATGCTCCGGATCCACCAGGCGATCCATACCGGCGAGAAGCCATTCACGATCGTCGAGCCGGAAGAGATCAAGATGACCCTCACGGGCATCCTCGCGAGCCTGGATGGGTTTGGGAACTCGTCGAGCAGCCGAGAGATCGATAAGCGGATCAACGCGCTCCTCAAGACCATCGATGCTGCAAAGAATATAGGCGTCAACCTCGGCTCCGATAGCAACTCGACATGGATCACGAGCGCTCCGGGAATCTCCAAGGAGGATAGTGATATCCTCGCCCAGTATGAAAAGACGATGCGGGAGAACCGCTGTCTCGATTACAACGATCTGATCCTGGATTTCATCCGGCTCACGAACAGCAACCCCATTGTTGCGCGGTCCTGGCGAAAGAAATTCAAGCTCGTCCTGGTGGACGAGTATCAGGACACCAATCCCGTTCAAGAACGCTGGCTGCAGATCTTCTCTGACGCGGGAAACAATCTTGCGTGTTTCGGAGACGATGATCAGGCTGTCTATGGATGGCGCCATGCGACTGTCGACAACATCCTGAACTTCGAGAAGCGGTATCCCAATTCCGTCGTCATCAAGCTGGGAATCAATTATCGCTGCCCTGAGCAGATTGTCCGGAAAGCAGGGAAACTAATTTCCGGCAACCAGAAGAGACACTCGAAGACGGTCCGATCCGGCAACAAGGGTCAGGGCGATGTCGCGAGCATTTCCTGCAACGGACAGCCGGGGATGCTCAACCAAGCTCTGGTCCTGATCCAATCAGTTGCGAAGGCCCAGCCCAGGGATATTACCATCCTTGCCCGCACGAACAGCGACGCCGATGAGGTGGCCCAGTTTCTCAGCCGCCACGGGGTTAACATCTTTCGGTTCAATCCCGATGCGGACTCTTCCCCGCAGCTCCAGACGTTTCTTGCCTGGCTCCGCCTGCTCGCAAACGAATCCGACAGCCCGGCAGCGATCAAGATCATGACCAGCCTCGCCGGTCTCGGGACCGCCCAAGCCGTCTGGCGGGCCGCCAGGATGGAGGGCGTTCCGGTAATGCAATGGCTGAGCAAGCGTGCAGATGCCGGCAGCCTGAGGCAGGACGGACTTCTCCGGCTGATGGATATCTATCAGGGCCTCAGGAGTGCGACGATGATCTCGAGCACATCCGAGATGATCGAGCTCGCCCTGACCTATACGGATCTCGACAAAGACATTGAGGCCCTCAACCCAGCCCGCCGGGCTCGCTTCTTCCGCCAGTACATGGCGATCTCGGAACACGCCCATCGGGTCGAGGATCTCGCCACAATCATCGCGACGGCCCAGACGGAGATCGCCGACGTCGATGGCCGGCCGGATAACGCGGTGGCGGTTTCGACGATGCACGCCATGAAAGGACTGGAATCGCCCGTTGTGATCTCCCCCGGATGGAGCAAAGGGAAATTCCCAAGTGGCTTCGATAAGGGAGATGAGATCGACGAGGCCCGCCGCCTTGCCTTTGTGACCATCACCCGCGCGTCAGCCCGATGCTTCCTGCTTTGGGATAGCCAACTCGGCCCCTCTCCGTTCCTGACCGAAATGGGTCTGGCCTGATACCGTCCGAATTTCAATCAGAAAGAAAATCTCCCATCATGACCAAATCACGGCTCGCTGGTCTTGCCAGCCTGGTCGGCTTTCTACTGACCGTTCCCCTCGCCAACTACTTCGTCTCGCGGATCGGCACGATTTGCCTGCCCGACGGCCCCTGTCTCATCCCAGTGGCGCCGGGGATCATGTCCCCGAGCGGCGTTATCTGGGCCGGGGCCGCCCTTATCCTCCGCGATCTTGTCCAGCGGCAGCTCGGGGTCGCGTGGAGTACGGTCGGAGTCCTGATCGGGGCCGCACTCAGCTATCTGATCAGCCCTGCCTTGGCCCTCGCAAGCGCGGTCGCCTTTTTGATTTCCGAACTCATCGATCTGGCTGTCTACACCCCGCTCCAACGCAAGGGTCTTGTCATCGCCGTCGTCGGGTCCAGCCTCGTTGGACTATTGGCGGACTCAGTATCGTTTCTCTGGCTGGGCTTTGGCTCGCTCGACCATTTCGCCGGGCAGGCCCTGGGGAAAGCGTGGATGATCGTTCTATCTCTGCCGCTCCTCTATTGGCTGAGAAACCGGGATGCACGAGAATTGAGATCAAGCAATCGCCTCCCGAAAGGACCGGCGGCCGCTCGTTTCCAGACATCGTAGTTCCAGCACGCCGGGGGAGCCCTCCTGGCTCCTCCGAGATCGCATTTCATGGCCCACTGTTCCTACCTGCGTGCCAGCCTCGTCCTTTCTGTTGTTCTTTTTGGAGCCACAGCGGCACATGCCAAGACCACAAAGAAGGCAGAGAACGTGGCCCAAGCTCCCAAAGTTGAGACCGTCAGCGCAACTCAGGTAGTCCAGCCGGAGAGTTCAACATGCCGGAAGGTTCGGCGCCGGCTTTGGGTTGAAGATCAAGGATGGGTCGTTAGACAGGTTTCGAGCTGTTCCTAGGCTCAGTGCCTCTCAGGGCGCGACCACTCCATTGGTGAGAACAAGGCTACCATTCGCTTCCTGCACAAGTCCCTCGATGCGGGCGTTACACTGAGACTTTGGAACTGGGCCACTACAGTTCGCCAAAACCCATTTCATGCTTCCCAGGTCCAGCGTACCCCGATCGAGAATGATGTCTCCCACCCGTTTCGACCCATCGTATACGGCACAGGAAGGCGTGCTCATCCCGATCAGGTAAACGGTACAGAATTCGACTGCGACGTGTTCTCCGATCACTTCCCGCCACAGGCTGATAAAATCACGGCTGTCGAGGGAGCCATTGGCAGCCCGCTTCAACTTCAGGGCCTTGCCGGAGGCGTCGGATCGATTTTCCTCCGTCCGCTCCACGGTGCATTCGGTTTCGTGAATGGTCTTCAAGTAGCGAAAGTCGCTTCCATCGAACACGAAATAGTGGAACCCGCTCTTTCCGTCGCTCGGATCATGCCAGGTACTTTCATCGTGCTCGAACTTCCCAGTCATCACGATGAGCGAACTGTCCAACTCAAATCCGAAATCTGGTCCACCCACATAATGTGTTTTGTCGCTACACCAATCCCCGGTGCCCGTGACGAGGCTGAACGGAAGCATCTTAACCTTTCCGGTCGCCACATTAACTACGGCTCCACGATTGCAGCCGGTCCCGCAGCCCCACGTAGTGATGACGTATCGGCCGGCGAAGTTCGGGGGTTGTTGAGCTGCTTCCCGGATACGGGTGCGGTAGTTGTTCTTGTCTGGATCGTCTAAAACTGGTTTTGCGTTGGTGCCCTTGTGGATTTTGCTGGCCGGATAATCCGGGAATTGTGGGACAGACACCCGAGATTTCTTTGGCAGGGCGGCCTCTGCCTTCGCGACCGCAACTTGCTCCTGGGCAGACGTCTTTGACGCCTCGAGTGTATGCACCAGTGATGGATCTGCTTCGCCCGGCTTAGGGTTTGGCTGATGAGTGCTGGGCACGGCTTGGACGGCCTCTGTCGCCACCTGGACACCGTGACCGGTACCCGATGTAACTTCGGCCTGCCGCATGACTTCGCAGCTCGTCCGTGCCCAATGCCCATCAGGCGGAATATCCGAGGTTTCTGGCTCCTGATCATTCCGCATACGGAATTGCCTAAAGGATTCCGAGATGGCGTTGAGGCTTACCGAGCCAATCTCACCAGCCGCGTCCTTATATAGGCGCAGCTCTCCTCCAAGCTCTTTCTCGGCCTCGGATGCTCCCACCGCAACCAGGATTTCCTGATTGTCGTTCCTCCGCCGTTGCTGCCGGAATTGGAAGGTCTCGCCCGTTTCGATGATTCTCAAGTCCCACGGCGCGTCAGCTTTCCGCGGATCGGAGATCAGGAAGAATCCGAAGGCGTCCTGGATAGGTGCGAAGACGATCTTATCAGTGTTGCACGGATAAGGACCGGGCGCGTACCGCAGCCGGCCGATCATCTGGTCAACCGCACGGGGCAGGTCCTGAAGGTATGCACCGGCCACGAAGCCAGACCCGGTTCCCGGGCCAAAGATCCGATCATGCTCGGCTGACATTCGGTCGACATCAGCCTTACACGCCTTGAGGCCCTCGCTAAGATGGGTAAAGACTTCCTCCGGCTGGTGCTGCCGCTTTAAGGTCCGCTGCACGTGGTCAGCGACACATTTCGTGGCAGCCCTGACAAAGGGCACGTGAGCCCTTCGTTTGGCCTCTCCGGAAGCCTCCTCCGCTGAGAGGCGAGCACCCATTCCGGTACTCGCACAGATAGCTAAAGACAAAACCCCAAGCACGAGCCCCTTAGATAGCATCCTTCTCTCGCCCCCACCCATAGCCGCCCAGTATGAATACCGTCCCAAGGGAAGTAAACGGATGCCGGGTGATCCAAATGGCGCATTGGTCGGGATCTTCTTGGGGAGCCCCTCTCGGAGAGACGAAGACAGTCAATCCCCATAAGAAAAGAGCGGCCCACCGGACCGCTCTCGTAGACGAATAGATTTGATTGATGGATCACATGCCCTGGCTATTCTGCTCCATCATCCGCCGACGCATCTGAAGGCGGGAGAGTTGTGCTGGCTGCGCGGCCTGGTTCTCCGCAGCAGGCTTTTCCTCTGTGGCCGGCGCGGGCCGATCCTGGGACTGAAGGGCAGCCTTATAGACGCCACCCTCAGACCGGCCCATCGTCAGCCGGTAGCCAGACGGCATGCCGAAACGCTCAACATGGATCTTTTCCAGCGCATTGAAGCCACGACGAAGGGAGTCCATCGGGATCTTGTCCTGCTGATCTAAAGTGACCCCGCCCCCCAAGCGCTTCTGATCGTCAAACTCGAACCGCATGAATGCGCCGCGTAGGACGAACTTTGCCTCCGTGCTCTTCCCAGACTTCAGGTTCTCGACAGCCGAGGTGATACGATCTTGGAACGCCTTATCATGGTCGATGGCTCGCGCCAGCTTCTCGACTTCCGGCAGATGGTTCTGGATCGCGTGGTCAAACCGCGCAAACTTCTCCTTGTTATCCAGTTCCTGGAAGCGCTTTACCGTCCGGTCGAGAACCTCGGTAATCTCCTCACGAGTCGCCTCACGGATCATATTTAGCTGTTGATCCCGCCGTTCCGGGTTTCGGTCACCCGCCAGCATGAGCCCGCCACGGATATAGGCCGCCACCAGCTTTAAGCCCTGCTGGCTGGCTGCCTCGGCCCTTGCGGAGTACGCAACCTGCTCGTCACTCACCTGACCCTGCTGCCGGCGCGGTGGGGTCGAAGCGACTTTGGTCGATACCGGAGTGGCAGCCTCACGGACCTTCGCCATCTCCGGCTCTCGGCTGATGGCATCCGCTGCGCCGAAAAGGATCGCCTCGAGATTAAGCTGACTCGCCCGGTCTTCCTTCCAAAGCGCATGCGATTTGGAATCCACTCCGTAACGCTGGACGGCAGTATGGTTAACATCCGGGATGGCGCCCATGGGGGCGGCGTAGCAGCCATACTCCTCGTTGTAGCTGGCCCGGATACCCGCTTGGCCGAGATCCTTAATCATTGTGTCTGCTTGGGCGCGCGGTGCGAAGAACCCGGTCAACCCTTCGGACACCAGCCCGAGAGCCACGAAATCAAGTCCTGACTTACCACTCACACCAGCTTCCACGCTCACCTGACTTGTCTGCATCGCGGGATCTCCGTCTCCGATAGCGAATTAACGACACAAGACCTGTAGCATAAATTCGGGTACAATGCACGTAATTCGGCACGATTTGCAAAACTCGGTCGCCCGAAAGGCAAAAGGCATGTCTGGTCAAACAAACCTATTGGTTTCCAATCCCCGGAAAAATCGATGAGCCCAGATCCAGACTATGTCATTCAGGCCCGATACGTCCCGACGCTCCTTGGCCTCAAAAAGACACCATCCCCTTGGGAGCTTTGGCACGTACTCAAGGGCAATATTCCCTCGGCGCAGGTCGAATCTAGCCGCGGCTTCTGGAGCCGCCGCCTCCACCGAGAGTTCGTGATCGGCCTGCAGGAACGATACTCCTGCATTCTGTTCGATCGGAGCAAGGAGCAGATTTACCCGACCAGGCAGATCCTCTCCCGCCACCTGGTAGAGGTCCGGTCTCGCGGACAGCTGCCCCTCAGCCACGATACCAAGCACATCCACTTGATCCAGATCTCATCCGAGAACTACGCGATCAACTGGAATGTAAACGGAGTTGTCCAGGCTCCTCCTTATATTGTGGCCGAAGTTCACCCGATCATGGCGGCGCTCGGCATCGAAAGCCTCGCGGTCGCTTTGATTGTGGCCGGCGGCGAATTCGAGGCATTCGTCGAGATCGATTTCGATCCTCCCCTCTGGGAAATGATCAAAGCGGCTACGACCGACTTCATCTTCTCCCTGGACATGGACGAGGAGCCGGCCCCTGATTTCGCCATCGACGGGGACGCTATCGAGAAGCGGTACCGCCCGACGAATAGCGATCCCGCCGATTACTCGGAGGATCGCGCCTTCAACAAGCTCGTCACGGAGTACGAGGCCATCACCCAGGAGATCCAGGGGCTCGAGCGGGATGTCCGGGAGAAGGACAAAGCCAAGCGCAAGCTGAAGGCTCAGCTCATCACAGCCCTGGGGAACCGGTCGGCAGCACAGGGCAAGGGCTTCAGGCTCCTCCGCGATGAACACCACGTCGGGGAGCAAAAGCGAGCCGCTTACTCCTATTCGACCCTCAAGATCGACCGCCAGACACAGGCGGTCTGATCGCAAGCTACTGATTTCAGATCAATTTTTAGAGGTTCAAATGCCTGCACGCACTAACTCAGACGTCGTGAGAGCTTTAAAAGAAAAGGTCGCCAACGAGAACAAAAAGGACCGCCAAGGCGATAATCGGTCGAAGCTCTATTATGTCAAAATGGAGTACGACGCGACCAAACTGGACGAGATTTTCGGTCCGGAGAACTGGAGCGCGGAGATTCTCAATCAGGAATCCCGTGTTTGGGAGCAGGATCTCGTCAGCTTCAAACAGAACAAGCAGGAGGTTTACAAAGCTCGGGTCGCATCGGCCTGGGTCACTGTTCGGTTGACCGTCAAATTCCCTGACGGAAGAGAAACCTTCCGCGACGGCGTCGGCGCCGGTGACGCGATCCGGCGCGCCGACAATCCAAACTCTGTGGAAGCCGAGGGTCTGGCCCTAAAAGCCGCCGGAACGGACGCCATCAAGCGTGCTGCAACCCTCCTCGGCAACATCTTCGGCCGCGGCATGGAGAAGGACGGTACGCAGCGGTACGATTATGATTACGTGCCACCTTTGGATGATGAGGCGGACGAGGAAACCCGTCCCACCTCGGACGTCGTGATCGCCAATGACGTCGGCCAGCCCCAGAATCCGCCTCAGCAGCAGGTCCAATCCCAATCTCGGCCCCAGGCGCAGACGCGGCCCCAGCCTCAGTCCCAGTCGCCGCAGCCGAGGACACAGGCTTCGGCCCAACAACCGTCGTCCCGTCCTCAACAGCATCACGAGCCAAATGTCACCAGCGGCCTGTCACGCCAGGCACCGGAACACGCTCCAGTGGCACCGACCGCCCAGCCGCAGCATGCCTCCCAGCCCGGGCCGGCGGACGACTTCGATAACGCCCTGAATCAGGCCTCCGTCGATGTCCGCACCCTCACCGATCCGCTCTCCGAGCACCTCCGGCTGATCATTCCACAGGGAAACCTGATCGAAGTTGGTATCCCTGAGCGCTGGAAGAACATCTTCTCGCAAATCAATGAGGCCCGGAAGAACTGGGTCACAACAGTCGAAGATGTAGCCACGATGAAGGCTCACATGGCCGACTTCCGGAAGCGTGCCTCTAACGAGAACATCATCTCGGGCACTTCTGCCGGTGCGAAAGACATCAAGCATTACTTCGACACGATGGACACGTTCATCGAAAAGCGCCGTCAACATATCCTTGGCATAGGCCAAGCGGCGTAGGCCTAAACGGGCCCCGCATCCTGCGGGGCTTTTTCTGTGCTCCCATCAATAATCCCTTGGAACCAGGGGAAAGTGAAAACCCCGAAAGCTCGTTGAGTACAATGTCAGAGAACCTCAAGCTCTCCGCAGGTGACCTTGCCAAACAGATCGGAAGTGGCAAGGAGCGCCGCTACAGCGACGACGAATGGGAAACGCTGTGTCCCGCCCATGATGACCGCAAGCCGTCCCTCGTCATTACGCAAAAGGGAGACCGACTTCTCCTCTACTGTCGGGCAGCCTGCGCCCAGACCGTTATCCTCGATAGGCTCCGGAGCAAGTACCAGATCGAGCCCAGGCAGCTCGGACGCACCCAGAAGCGCGAGTTGCGGTGTGATGGCACCCAACCGCGCCAGCGCGTTGCGCCCATGGAGCGCCGGAAGAAGAAGGGGCTCCCGGACGGCGCGATCTACGCGGGCACGTCCCAACAGGGAAAACCGCCTTCATTCCTCCTCAAGAACAACAATGGGGTGTGGTCTTGGCACGACAGGCATGGCCGCGAGTGCTTTTACACAGTGCGTTTCGATGACCCAGAAGGCGGCAAAGATATCAAGCCCCTCACCCCCTGGATGATTAAGGGCAAGGTGCAGTGGATCCGATATGCCCCTCCGGATCCGCACCCGATGTACGATCTTCACCTGGACGATGGTGAGTGCCCTGTCCTCGCCGTCGAAGGGGAAAAGACCGCCGAGGCTGCCAAGAAGCTTATTACCCGGCCTTCGGAGATCTTCGGCGGCGCCATCCCGTGGACCACCACCACCCTTGGAGGTTCTCGGAAGGTCCACATGGCCGATCTTGACCCGTTGGAAGGCCGGGACCTGTTCATTGCCCAGGACATGGACGCCGCCGGTCTCAGTTATGCGTCCCAGTTCCTGCGGAGTAAGGCAAGGTCCATCACTTTAATTCGGATGCCACGATCCGCGCTCCCTAATGCAAGGGGCGCTCGGGCAGAGGATATCGAGCCCGGATATGATTTGGACGATTTCCGGCAGGAAGGCTGGACACTCGACCATTTGGAGGAGATCGCCCGCAAAAAATACCTGCTTTTCCGCCTCAGATAACAGATCAAGTGACGAAACCGATATGAAAAGTGGCAAAACTGCGTTATAATTCGTTTTGCCGGGATACCCCATCCACCCTTTGTTCTTTTCATCGTGCCAGGAGCAAACTCCCGATGAGCGCTAAGTCCTTCCTGAACCACTCCGATGCCCCGTTCCGGCGAGACATTACTGTCATCACCATCGGCGATCGTCACCCGATCCAGGACCCCAACCGCCCGCAGTTCGGCAGCGACCGTGATAAGGCTGCCTCCTTCGCATTCCACATCGAGCAGTCCCTGACCCAGGACAACGAGCTTGCTCGCGCTTCCTACTGGAATGAGCTTCGCACCATCGCAGCTGTCGCCACCCGTGGCGTCCTCTCGGCCGAGCAGGGCCGTGGCCAGGTGCGCGACCGTGCCAATCAGGCTCTTGAGGCCAGCGACGTCGACCTGACCCCCCGTCAGATCGAAGGCACCATGAATGTCACGATGGCCAAGCGCCAGTTGACGGACCTGATGCCGAAGAACCTCACGGTAGCCCAGACCAATCAGGTCCTTACCCGGCTCGTCAATGAGGCGATCGGTACCGCTCAGGGCCACATCATCACTGATGACAGCGACTCGACGGTTGTTCGCCTCCGGAACACGCAGGCCTATCGCACCCTTAACAAGGCTGTCGGCGATATCTATGCCGATACGACCGTTCCCTTCAAAGATGACGAGGATGAGCTCGGGAACATCAAGGATGTCTCCGCGGACCGCCGCGAGCAGATGACCCGCCAGATCCTTCGTTCTTCTTTCGCTCCGGAGGGCAAAGCCCCGGCACAGCAGGCGGCAGACCCGTTTGTCGGCAACGAGACTTTTGAGCAGGCCGTCTACAACCGCCTGCGCCTCGGCTCGATGATCTCCGAGGTAATTTCTGACGAGAAGGAGCGCCGCATGTTCGCGGCCTTCATCGACAATGCCGCCATGGGCGTCCTCGACGGCACCAAGGACCGCCCCGAGTGGATCCTGCGTACCGACATGGACAAGCAGAAGGAAAACTACGACCAGCTGGTGGCAAGCGGCTCTGACCGGGCCGAGAAGCACAGGTTCACGGCTGACCTCAATGCGCTCGCCAAGGAGGTTCTCGCCTCAGACCTCTTCCAGAGCCAGAAGCAGGCCCTGGCCGACCTTCAGAAGAGCGGCCTGGAGCGCAATGCGATCACGGCTGCCATGGGCCGCCACGCCTCGCAGCAGATGGACCGGACTGATTTCGTCATGGCTTCCCGTCAGCAGGCGCTGATTGCCGAAGCCTGGGTCTCGTTTGCAGCCTCGGCTGGTCCGAACGTGCCATCCCGCACCGCAATCGCGAACGCCGCCAAGCAGATCCGGGAGGACTTCTCCCGCCCGGTCGAGATGGCGTCTTACAAGAAGGCCGAGGACGGCAAGATCGTCCCGGTGAAGATGACGATCCGCCCTGCCCTCTTCGGCCCCGAAACCAGCGGGCTGAAGTTCCCGACGGTCGCCGTTGAAGGCTCCCGCTTCTATAAGAATGCCGGCGCCATCAATGACTACGTGGCTCAAATCGCGGTGGCCAACAAGGCTCTTCCGCCCCACACCCGCACCAGCCTCGTCGTCACCGTGGATGACAAGTCCAAGTCCTATAAGGCTCTGACTGAGGCGGCCGAGAAGAACGGCTTTGGCGTGATCAACGCCACGGTCTCTGCCAAGACCACCCGGATGAAGATTGTCGGGGAGAACGGCGCCAAGTCGTTCAACGAGCGCAAGATGCAAATCACTGTGCCGAACCCGTCCAAGCCGGATGAAGCCTTTGATCTGTACTCCCGTGAGGGTCAGCGCGCCGCCCGTGGCAAGCTCATCGTCCTGCATCCGGATGGCAAATCCGACAACCAGGCCCGTATGATCGGCTGGCAGGTCGCCCAGTCCATCTCCAACAAGGTCGCCGTCTTCGGGCTTGAGCAGAACGACTACAACACCTGCCAGCACGTCCGGCGCGGTGTCGAAGGGGGCAAGCAGATCGAGGTTCGGGACAACGCCGGCGCTCCGGTCAACTTGGAGGAAGCCTACAAGACTGCCGTCATGGGTGCTCCGACCCCTCAGGAACGAGCTCGCCGTGAAATCCAGAGCTGCGCTGCCGGTCTCATCAATCCGGAAACTCCTGGCATCAGCCCGGAGCAGAAGACCATCGCCACGGTCAACAGCCTCGCTCTGGCCCAAGTGTGCGGCATCAAGAACCTCGAGGTCATTCAGAAGCAATTCTCGACCTTGGGCGATGTGGTCGAGTTCGCGTCGCGGTCCGGCAAGAACGTCGTGACGCTCAGCAAGGAGGAAATGGCATCCCTTCGCCCGGTCGCTGCTGCCCTCCGGGGTGGTGTCGAAAAGCTTCGCAACCCGGCCGCTCTGGAGGCCCTGCTTCTCGCTTCATCCATGAAGGTTGAGGCAGCGAAGCAGAACGATATGCGCTATGACCTGACGTCGGACTTCGCCAAGGCTCGCGCCCTGCCTGTCGTGGTCTACGGAGAGCCGTCTGTAGGCAACGCTGTTGCGATCATCGGTCACGACAATGAGATCGGAGCAAAGACGAAGGGCGCTATCGAGCAGCTTGTCGTCGAGGCCCGTGACAAGGGAGCGATCATCCACACCACCGCCGAAAAGGGCATTGGTGAGGCTGTGATCGAGGCAGCTTCGAAGCATGGGGCGAAGTTCGTGGCATTCTCCCCTGACCGGGACGCTTCGGGTCTGTCCGACAAGGCTGTCGACGCTCTGTTCGATGCCATCAACAACGGCAGCGGCTCCATGGTCTCAGCCCAGGGCTTTGGCAAGAACGAGATGGCTGCGAACCGGACCAAGGTTTTGCAGATGGCTACCGAGACGGCGAAGAGCGTCGTGCTCGCCGCCGCCAACGACAAGGACGTGTCAGCCCTAATCGCGGTTGAGTCCGGTCAGACCCGTCCGGTCGCCACCCTCTCGCCGAACCCTGAGGAGTTCTTGAATTTCACGGCGAATGTCGCCCTCACCCGCGAAATGGGAACCATCACGGCCAAGACCGGCCGCGGCGGAAACACCATCAGCCCGGTGGGTGTCGGCTTCCAGGGTGAGGACGGAGTCTTCGAGAGCAACGGCTACAACGCTGACGGTGGCATGGACCCACAGTCCAGCCCGATGGTTCGCGTTGCGTCCTTCTCTCGTCCGGCCACGGTCATCATGAAGACCGGCGAAATGGGGGCGTTCATCGAAAACGTTGAAGCCGGAAAGGCCAACACTCTGACCCGCGACGACCTCAATGGTCTGACGGCGGCTCAGATTGCTCTCAAGTATGGAGTTGTGAGGCACCCAAGCGAGTACGAGCAAAAAAGTGCTAAATCCCCTGAAGAGATCTCCGTTGCCCTCGCGGACAATGACAAGCGCGAGTTGGAAACGAAGCTCTCTAAGCTGGCAGCCAATGACAAATTCCGTGTGGTTGCCAGGGCCCAGCAAAATGGGGTCGGGATGTAACCTCTTCTAACAATCTGGTGACCATCAGCCCCGGCCCTCGGCCGGGGCTTTTTCGTTTCAAAGGAGGCAGACCATGATGCAGGATGTTCAGACCCGCCAGCAGGCTTTCTTCACTGTAGGTGAATGGGATGGCCGCTCGGTTCATGTCACCCGTCGGGTCTATCAGCGCGCCATTGGCACGGATCCCGATTTCACCGGCTTCGACGGAGCCGATATGCGAGCCTTGGCCCTGGTTGAGGCTTTCGCCAGTGCCGCAGCGGCCCTCCTCCGCTCTGACCCGGAGACAAAGTCCGTCACCTTCTCCCACACAGTTGCCGATCGCGACTGGAATGGAGATCCGGAGAAAATCGAGGATCAGCGCGTTGCGCTCGTCGCCACAATCTCCCGCCGGTCTGTCACCATTGATTTCAACGTTCGCCGCGTCTCCTACGACAAGGCCGACGAGGCCCGCTGGATCGATTTGTGCTCCAAATCCCGCCGGCGCTTTGCCAGGGATGTGTGATCCCCGCGACTATTAACCATCTAATCCGGCGCACGAAATAAGAAGCGTTATTTCTGCATTACACTTCGCGCTTGAGCGGGGTATACACGGATTATGAGCTACCAAGTTTCTTGATTTGCGAATCAACGGAGAAAGCCATGTCTTGGCTTAATCAAATCTCCCTCTGCGGGATCGTGAAGGGCGATATCAGCATTAAATCCTTCGACGGTTCGGGAGGGATGATTGCTGAGTTTACCCTCACGACCAAGGCGTCCTTCACCAAGGGAAAGGGCTCTCAGAAAGCCTCTGTCGTGGAAAAGGACGAGAACCACCGGATCGTGGTCTACTCAAAGGAAATCATCACCGATGAGATCCAGGGCGTTCTCAAAGAGGGCGACTGGGTTACCTTGAGCGGCCGTCTTCAGTATCGCGCGGACAATGAGGGGGATTCTGGATCTCCCTACATCTCCATCAAGCGCGGCAACCACTTCAATCGTTTCAATTTTGCTCCCGCCGACGCGGCGGAAGTGAATCCCGAGCTGGCTGCTCCCAGCGAGCTTGCCGCATGACCCTTCGCCTCGTCTCCTCGACGGATCGAGTTTCCCACCCCTCCAACAAGCCACGTGAAGGTTTCCTAGCTATGGTCCCCCAGCCCAAACCCAATGACTCAGGATCGCGCGTCGTCGTTACCAAAGTGGTCGTCGAGCAATACGCCGTTGAAGGCCAGCAGACGCCAGCCAGCATCATCTCCAGCCTCGAGCGGCAGCTTGGCGACCAGTTCACCCTGAAGCGCATTTCCATAGCCGAGCCATCCGAAGGCGGCCTGATGGGCGCTCACGTCCTGAAAGAGTATGACGCGAACGGCAAGGATCTGGCCCGTCGCAGTGCAGACATCGTCGACCGTGACAACAAGCTGATCGTCCGTTTCCGGTTCGACGGTGAAGAAATTGCCGGAATCGAGTTCAAGGGCAACGGAAGCGCAAAAGCGGTGATTGCGCCGCAGCTCGCAGCGCTTTGGCGTGACGGTTCAATCGAGATTTGAAAGTGGCGGGAACCCAAACCCCAAAAGTTCTGACGGCCGAGGGCCGGATCGTCTTTGTCGATTTCGAGACTAAGACGGTCCACCCGACCACCGATACAGGATCAGCGGACACCGTGATCATCGGAGCACTGACTCCGGAGGGCGCGGTGAACGTGGGCGGCCGGGTTTACCGATTCATCGACATCGCTGGCAAACGTCCTGACGTCGCTGTCAGGGCGGGCCGCCTCATCGCGCTTATCGGCACAGAGGCACGCCACGAGCCCGCCACCCAAAAAGTCGCCGTACGAAGTCCCGAGAGGGCCCTAGAGCCCACCGGAGGTTAGAAGGATGGGTTCCCATGTCTCTCGATCTCGTTTCTGCCAATCCCTTTGATCAGTTTGATCTCGACGAGTCCGAGACCCCGTTCCTGCCTTCAACCCCCGACTATGCTCTGGAGGACGATGTTTTCTCCGAGATCGAAGATCATAGCTCCCTTGGGCATGCTGCGGTCTTCGATGCTGAGGAATCCCGCGTCAAAGCCCTTACCAGCCTCATCGAGATCCAGGAGGCTGCCGTCACCCACGGGATTCATCCCCTTCTGATCCTGGCCGGCGCCGGAACTGGCAAAACGAAGTCCCTTACCTCCCGCATCGGGTTTCTCGTGGGCTCCCAGCGAGTTCAGCCCCATCAGGTCCTGGCTGTTACGTTCACCCGTAAAGCCTCCCAGGAGATGAAACACCGTCTTGCCGCCATGATGGGCCCGGTGGCGAAAGCCATGGACGTCGGCACCTTCCACGCCATTTCGGCTCGCCTCCTCCGGGACAATGCCGATCGCGCCGGGCTGGAGTCCAACTTTTCCGTCCTCGACGCTGACGACCAGAAGAACGTCGTCAAGGATTGCTATGCCAGCCTGTCCTATGGCGAGCACATTGTTCCCCCGGATTCCACCGACTCCCGCCGCCAAGTCGATTATGCGTTCATCCTCGACTGCATCGAGGCCAAGAAAACCGGTCGCGGCTTCCCGCCGAACTTTAACCGCGGCACATTCCTGACGCCTCACGGAATCGAGCAGATGTACCACCGCTATGAGCGTTCCAAAGAGCGCATGAACGCGGTTGATTACAACGATATCCTGATCAAGTGCCGGGACCTTCTGCGCGACGACGAGGCCGTTCGCCGGTACTATCAGACACTCTGGCGTGCCGTCCTGGTCGACGAGTATCAGGACACCAATGACATTCAGCAGGAATGGCTCGACCTGATCACCGACCACGGGCAGGGCTGCTATTTCACCTGCGTCGGAGACGACGACCAATCGGTCTATAGCTTCCGGGGCGCCAACATCGACAACATTCTCAGTTTCGCCGACCGCTACCCAGGTGCCCGGATCATTCGCCTGGAGCAGAACTTCCGCTCGACCCGTGCCATCCTTGATGCCGCGAACCATGTGATCGCCGGAAACGAGAGCCGCCACGGCAAGGCCCTCTTTACCAAGGGGACCCAGGGTAGCCCTGTTCTCGTCCATGAATTCTCGGAAGATCGGGGGGAGGTCTCCTGGATCGTCGACGACATCGAGCGCAAGCTCAAAGCCGGGATCCGCCCGAGCCAGATTGCGATCATCTCCCGCGCCTCCATGGAGCTCAACGGCTTCCAGCCGGCGTTGACCATGCGCCGAGTCCCCTTCACCGTTACGGCAGGGCGCAAGTACAACCAGACTGCGGAGATCAAGACCCTCTCGGCGTATCTCCGCCTGATGCTGAATCGTTGCGACAACGCCGCCTTCGAATATGCGATTGACGCCAAACCCAGAGGGTTCGGCAAGGAGAGCCTCGCGAAGCTGTCGGATACCGCCCGGATCACCGAGCTTCCGATGATCGACATCCTGGCGGACCAGATTCGGAATGGCGCTATCCGCAAGGCCGCCATTGAGAAGGTCAAGGCCTTCATCGAGTTCATCGACGAGATCGGTGACGACTACCGCCTTGGTGTCCCGCTCGACGAAGTAATCCAGAAGGTCATCGCTGAGTGCGGCATCAAAGAACATGTCCAGGAACTCCGCGAGAAGGCCGAGAACCAGTCGGACCGCAAAAAGGCCGATCAGTTCCGCAAGCAGGCTTCGGCCATCGAGGAGCGGGTCGAGCAGTACCTCTTCCATGCCAAGGAGCAGACGAACATCCAGGATTTCGTCGACTCGATGAGTTTGCTGGAGACGGACAGCTCTGTCGATGATGCCGTCTGGCTCGGCACGATTCACGCGGCCAAGGGCCTGGAGTTCGATTATGTCTACCTGGTCGGCTGGGAGGAAGGGATCTTCCCTGTCGTTCGCCCCGATACCGACCTTGAGGAGGAGCGGCGTTTGGCCTATGTGGCGATGACCCGCGCCAAGCTCAGCCTTCTGATCAGCTATGCCAAAAGCCGGATCAATCGAACCAACGACGGATCAGAACGGCGCCCGAACGTCTACATTAACGATATCATCGAAGCCAATCTGTGCACGTTCAAGCAGTTCCATTAGAGCAATGCCCTTGCTTCCTTTCCCGAAGCAGGAGTTGAGGATATGACCTTTTAATTCCCCAGGTAGGAATCCACGATGATGAAGACCCTTTTGACCTTTCTCGCAGCGACCTTCGCTCTGTCCGGCGCTGCTCTGGCTCAGGATTGGCAGGTCCTGACCTACAACAATCTGACCACGCCGTCCGCTGCGCCCCCCGCAATGTTGCAGATCTGGGGTGACCTTATTGCCGACAACAACCGGTATTTCCGCGATGAGTTAAAGGATCCCCGCTTTAAGACCGGCAACGCTCCGGCCGAGTTCCTGTCCCACACTTTCACGGATGGTCAGGAACAGATCACCGTCAGCCTGATCAACATCGCTCGTCGGTGTGATAACGGCGCGAACTCGGCATCGAGCACGGACCTCCACGGGATCTGCCCTCTGCGGGTTGTGGTTACCGGCCCAAGCGGCTCTAAGACCACACGGACTACGGGTTGCTTCCTTGTTGTCCCGCCAGGCGATCCCTCTGGCCTCGACCCGCGCAAGAACGCCACCTACGCCGCCTATGACCCAAAGCAACGGACCGTCACTGTTCGCGCTCTTCGAAACGGCCGTCCACTCAACGGCTGCACCGCGACGGTGAAGATCGGGTAACAACCGAGGCGAAGTAAAAGGCCAATATGGCGAAATAAAAAGCATATCCGGATAGAAAGAGGGCTGACGCCGTGGTAACCCACGATATGGCGTCGGCCCTTTTTTTGTGCAAGGGCCGATGATTTGAGAACGCAACCACGGTATCGGCTGAATGAGAATGAGCGCCCCCTTACGCTGGATTGCCTTCCTGGCGATCCTCATGGTCGGATATGTCGGCTTCATGTCAGAGGCTTGGGCTGGGAAGTCGCAACTCGGTCCCAAGACGAATTACTCGGCCAGCGACATCGCCAACGCCGTTCGCAACTCCAATCTCAATCCGAGCCTGCGGCAGTATGCCGACCAGATGGGCAACCTCGGGATGTTCGAATCCTCAGGTAATGCCGGCATCTATAACGGTAGCTGCTGCACAGGCGTTTTTCAGCTCAACCGCTCCAATTTGGCTGCCGCCGGCTACACGCCCGAGGAATATGCGAACGCAGGCTTAGACGAGCAGGTAAGGGTGTGGGCCAACCTCACCAACCAAGGAGCCAACACTGCCGTCGTGCGCCAGCTTCAACAAATGGGGACCTTCGACGGCCAGCCGGTCGACGGCGCGATGATCATGGCCTGCATTCAGCTTGGTACAGGCAACTGTCAAAGGATGGTTCAGTCCGGCAAATGCTCCGGCTTCTCAGACATCAACGGAACCACGATCTGCGCGATGGCTCAGAAGATGCGGAACGGAGCCTCTACCCCTACCGAGGTTTCCGACCCGTTCCAGAACATCGCGGAGGGAACCGACACCTCCGATCTGTCCTCTCGCCCGGATCTCCAGGTTCAGGAATGCTGGGGCTGCGACGGCGTCGCCCGCGTTGTTGAGATCACCGGCCGCATCGGTCCCGCTCTCATCAACAAGTTCGGCACGGAGGCAGCAAAGCTCATGGGGCTTATCTTCAGCATCGTCTTTGCGCTGCTGATCGCCGGCAGGCTGTTCTGGATCTCCCGGTCGGGCGGATGGAACGACATCTTCTGGCTGGTAATGCGGTTTACCTTCGTGATCACGCTCATTGGAACCGGATCCGTCTACACCGAAATCGTCCGCCCCTATGTTCTCGTGCCGTCCATGTCTCTCGGTGGGGAACTCGGAACAAAGCTGGCCAATGTTGGAAACAACGCCTTCAAGAACAACAAATCCACCGGTGTGTGCCGGTATGATCGGATCAGCGGAACCGATCAGGAAATCATCCGGGCCGGCGAGAGCGTGATCAAGCTGGTTTGCGCTGTCCATCTGACCGTCAACGAAGCAATCAAGAAAGGTTCGGAACCAGCAAGCAAAATCGAAACGGCTGACTCCTCAGCAAGGAGCACAATAGTCAGTTTCGCCCTCTCGATCTTCTTCTTCATCGTCTTTGGGCTTTACTGGCTGGCTCTCTTGCTCTTCGCCTTCCAGATCGTAGAGGCGCTGGTTCGCATGGGCTTTTTCGTGGCCTTCGCTCCCTTCCTTGCGTATGCGTGGGTCTACAAGACCACCCAGAAGACATTCACCAATGCTCTCCGGAGCTTCTTCTACGGTTCAATTCTGCTCGTCATGTCGGGCCTCCTGTCGGCTATCGTGCTCTTCGTTCTCGCCCAGGGAATTGAGAAGGCGGGTAATCCGACCGCTATTTCGATCGGCAGCGCACAGGGAATGGGCAACGCCATCTACTTCCTGATCTATTCCTTTGCTACCGCAACAATGGCCGCTTCGATTATGCGGGCCGCCCCCAGCCTTGCCGCATCGATATCCAGCTACCAGGGCATGGCCGGCGAAAACTCGTTCGCTGCGGGCGCTGTCTCGAGCATCATGCATGGAGCCCGTGTGGCGGCCTCTCTGGGCGGCACAGTTGCCCTCGGCGCTGGAGGCCTGGCAGGCAGGGGAGCCGGGTTTGCCGGTCCCAAGGTCTGGGATTTCCTCAAAGGTGCCGCGAAGAATTCCCTTGGGGGCGCCAAGGGGATTCCGAACATCCCCGGGGCGGCTTCGACCACGCAGACGGTCAGAGCCTTCTCCGCTGGCCCCTAGCCACATCGTTTTATAATCAAGAAGAGCCCTCGGCCGGCTGGCGCGAGGGCTTTTGATTTTTGAATTAGGTTGACAACAACAGGCCCGGGAAACTCTTATGGGGCAGAGATCACTGGTGACTGTTTTGAAATGTTATTGCTGATTAGTGAAGTGTGAAAATCGGGACGCTAGAATCCCCTAAAAGAAAGATCATCACATGTTCATCTTCGCCATCATCCTCGCTTTCCTCGCGCCGTTCTTCTGGCGTGTTTTCTGGAAGAGCTACGACGAGTTCGACGAGCTGGAAGACCGGTTTCTCGCCGGCTTGCCGGAGATCGTCGGACACATCATCGGCGCTCTCGTAGTTGCCGCGCTCCTTGCGCTGGGCCTTTACAAGTTCGCCGAGTTTTCGATCGAGGCTTCCGCTGGCACCGCAATCACGGTCGCGGCCGTGCTCCTGCGGCTTAATCTCGGCACCTTCGAGAGCCGGATCATCAGCAGGATCGTCGCTTCGGTCCATGGCGGAGTGATGGCCCTTAAGGCTCGGAGCATCCGGTAGTATGACCAAAACAAAGGGGGCGGCCCGCCGGCCGCCCCCTTTTCTTATTCGCCCTTCGTGTCCTCGTCTGGCCCCCTAGGTCGCCTCGGTTGTGCGTGGCGTACCAGCCCAACCAGTCTTCTGCGGGCCTCAGGCTCCCGCGCTTGCCAGCACAGCAAGCCAATCAGCCCGAACAGAACTACGACTGAAAGGCCTAAAACAACTCTGATCACCAACTCGCCCCCGGTTGACGTCAAGAACGTGAGGCTCAGGTATCCCACCACCCCGATTACGCCCAACAGGGCCAGTTCAGCGCGGCGGCGGTATTTTCTGTCCCGGGTGCCGGAGGACTCGAACCAGCTCATGGCTTAGGCCCTATGGGTCCGAGAGGTTTCCTCCTCGAGGAGCTTTCGCTCGACATACTGGCAGAGGCTCGGGTAGGTCACCAGAAATCCATCACCCGTGGGCTCCTCACGGCGACAGAGAGCAGGCTTTAGGTTCTGATAGTCTGCCACAGAGCCCCAACACGCGAGGATATAGTCATAGATCCGCCCCTGCTGGATTTCGCGCTCCGAGATCTCGAAGTGGTGGATGAAAGGGGCGCCGTCAGAGTTCCTGAGGAAAATCACGCTGCACTTGGTTTTCGGCTCATCCTGGACGGCTCTAATTTTGGCTACGGCGTTCATCAGCGACAAGGCTCCATGGGAAAGTTTCGACAACTTGGCGGAACTCAACTTCGCAAATCAAGATTTGCAATGCGTTGGAAGGTCGGTATAACTCTTACCATAAAGGTCGGGTTATAAGCACACATAAAAACCCAAAAGGGTTGGTTCCCATGCGCGGCACACCATTTGCGATTGCCAACAGCTTCAAGAGCGCCTCGCTCGCTTTCATCTTCCTGGTTGAGATCGCTGCCCCGTACTTGCCTGACTTCGCGGCAAGATACGTGGTCGGCACGCTTCTCCCGATCAACGAGCGTTATCCCATTCTCCTTGTTCTTGTCGTGATCCTTGCAGCCCTCTTCATCGCAGCCTCCATGAAGGAAGTTCGCTATTGGATGAGGTTCGTCTTCAACGGACTTGTCACGCTGACCGTGATCACTGCACCGATCGTGGTGCTCGCCCGCTTTGTCCCTCTCACTGTTGCTGTTGCCGTCGTAACGGTATTCTGCCTTCTGACTGGGCTTATCATCACCTTCCTCACACCCCGGTCAGATAGCCGACTCGCCTGACGCAGGTCGGCTTCAACACAAGATCTAGCTCAGGACTGAAATGCACATCAGGCTGTCACGCGCTGATATCGACCGCTATTGCCAAGACACCAGAGATTACGAAGACCTCGACCAGCCGGAGCTTTGGCTGTCCCGTAAAGCCCGGAAGATCTTGTTCCATGCTTGTGGAATAAGCCCGAAGCTGCAGGACACATTGGAAGCCTACTATGGTGGGCGGCTCCCGTTCGTCTTGGCAACCGACCCATTCCGCCTTTACGCGGAGATCGACGCCGTCTCCTTCGACAAGGCCGCTCGTCTTTGGCGGAGAACCGCGGAAAGCGCAGACCGGCGCTGCATGCTCCGAGCCGCAATCCTCGAAGCGTTCGATCACTTCGAGCGGGCCGGCCACACCTTCGCTGACAGCCAGACGATTCTTGACCGGATGGCGACGACGTCCGGCGCATCCATGCAGGAGATCGAGTGGGCGTGGCGCCAAGCCCTTGAAACTGGCCTTATCGTAGAGCTAAGCCTGCATGGTATCCGGCGAGCGATGCTCAATCGGGTGTTCTATGAGGAAGCAACCATAGCGAGTGAGGTCAAGCAGCGGCTTGGAACGATACCCTTCTCGGTCACGGCTGCGGATGTAATCCGCCACGCTACGCGTCTGGGTATCCCGCAGATCGACGACAGCCAGGTCAAGGCCGTCATAGCCGCCTGCACTCACCGTACCACGATCATCTCCGGCGGACCGGGAACCGGGAAGACGACCATCATCAAGATCATTGCATCGATCCTGATGGAGGCAGACCAAGCCCTTGTCCCTCTATGCCTCTCCCTTCCCGCCCGGATCGCCAGGACGATCCACGAGAAAACCGGTTTGGCCGCAGACACGCTCCACAACCGGCTCGAGTACATCGATGGCACGTTTGGACGAAACAAAGACAACCCACTCGATGAAGGGCTCATCTTCTTGGAGGAGGCCTTCATGGTCGGGAACTCCCTCGTCCTTGCCCTCCTCCGTGCGCTGCGCCCATCGGCGAGGCTCGTTATCATTGGCGATGCGGAGCAAATCGCACCGATTGGCCGAGGCAAACCGATTGAAGCCCTCCTTGCTTCGGGGGCGGTCCCCTCCGTCATCCTAAACACGAATCATCGCTCGGGAGCAGGATCTACGATCCCCAGCTCAGGTAAGCGGGTCATGAAGGGGCTTATGCCCATGGTCGGCCCCGACATCCTCTATACCCAGACGATAGGGCCCAAGGACACGCTGTTGGCTGTGACCAAGGCCTGGCACGCGGCCAAAAACGCAGTGGGCGTAGACAATGTCCAGGTGCTCACCGCCCGTCATGAAGGCCCAGTTGGGACAAAGGCGATCAATGACGCTATCACCGGCCGGAGGGAATTCGCCGTCGGGGACCGGGTCATGCAGCTAAAGAACGATCGTGATCAGGACTTCTTCAATGGTGAAACCGGAACTATCGCGGACATCAGTGAAGGCACCATAAGTGTGGTAACCGATGCAGGAGTTGTGGCCGAATTCGACCTTAGGGCCACAGGCACCCTGTCCAAGGCCTACTGCATCACCTTCCACAAGTCGCAAGGCTTAGAATTCCATACCTCTATCGTTGTTGCGGATCCGGGCAATGCGAACATGCTTGACCGCAATATGCTCAACGTCGGGATCACCCGAGCGCGCCAAAAGTGCGTCATCATCGATGAACGAAACCAGTTGCGCGTCGCCCTGTCCAAGTCATCCAGCGCCAAACGCCGGACGCTTCTCGCGCCCCTTATGGCGACCTCTCCTCAGGTTCACCGTCTCGGAACCTGATGTTTAATTCGGATTTCTGTGGTATATAGCGGCCTCCAGTGACTAGGAGCGCCTGCGATGGACGATGACAGCCTCGAAGACCAGATCAACCAGACCAGGCACAATCTCCCTGTGCGGCTTTCCGAAATCTATGGTGACTGGTCCCATGGCTGGACTACTGGACCAAGCCTTCGAACGGCGACAGTGGAGGCCGCAGGCGACGACAAGTCCAAGGAAGCGCGCGACAAGCCCGAGGTAAACGATCGTCAACGGGAGCAGTCGCGCCCGAACCACACCCTTGCGAACCAGGCGCGCAAGGTCGGAAGGTCTTTGAAGAATGCGGCGCTCTCTGCAAATGACCCTGGGCGCGAAAACCTGAACTCCGCTTCCCAGGAACTGAACACGGAAGCTGCGGATATCGCCTTTGCAGGAACTGCTGGGCTCATCCGAGGGCTGAAGGCGGGATACGCCTCGCACAAGAAGCATGCGGAAAGGTCCCAAAAGGGAAAGGAGGGCGAGATTGTCTCCGCCGATCCCGCAGCAATCGACGCCTTCATCGCGAGTTTGCCCCCTCCGCCAAAAGCAATCGCTCCGCCCCTTAGGCAGCTTCCCGCTCCGGGCCGCTACTCCGGAGCCGAAAGGGATTGATCATGCTGATGGATCGCCAAACTGTTTCAGATGCTGCTCTTGGACTTGTCTCCCAGGGCGTAGGGTCAGCCACGGATTGGGCTGCCGACAAAATCTCATCAAAGGTTGCCGCTCGCTTTGCCGCAAAAGCCGGTTCACGAATGATCCCGGGGATCGGAACCGCTCTCTTGGCCTACGATGCCGTTGACCTTGGCCTCTATGCGATCACCGGGAAGTCTCTGTCCGACCGTATCGGCGAGACTTCCGTCGGCCAGACAATCGGCTCAGCCGTCTCCAGTGCCGGAACAAGCATCTTCGGCGCAGCCGGAAAGCTCTTCGACAACATGGGATTCGCTTCGGCCGGCAACTATGTCCGTCAGGAGGCCTCCTCCTATTTCTTTGGAGCGGAGGTTCCAAATCCATCTCCAGCTGGACGCGCAGCAGCCGTCTCTCAGGATAAGGCTCAGGTAAACGTCCTCAAGGACTATCTCCCGTTCGGCACAAAGCAAAATCCCCGGAGCGTCATCGATCAGGCTCTCAAATTGTTCGGATCGGCAGAGCGCATGGATGATTCATCTATGCCTGCACTCGGCAGAAGGAGAGGTCGAGACTTCGGTCTCGAATAGACGAGGTCCAGGGGCACAAATGACAGAGGATGTGCTCTCGATGATGAACTATCTCTCCCCTCCCCAAGATGGCCGGTCCCAGCCGGCCATTTTCGTTGATAGGCCCACCTCAGTCTTCTTGGGTGAGAAACGGGCCACGAAGGATAACGGCGACGGACTGTTCTCGTTTACCGTTGCGGTTCGGCCGGCTGACATTCCCGACGACCTGAAGTTCGCTCCCGCACGCAGCAACTTTAGGCTCGCCGTCGCGGTGATCACTGATACTGGTCCGCTCATGGGCGCAACGAAAGCCCAGCGGCTGCCAATCAGTGATCTCGGAAACGGTTTGGTCTCCCTTGCGTTCGCAGTTCTTCCGAATTCTCTTGCCAACGAGATCCTCTATTCGAAAAGAGGAACGCAAATCAGGATATCAGCCCAGCCCGATCCGACCGACGACGTCGACCATACTGGTTACGCCCCTGAACAGCGCCGGAAAACAATGCAGAGGATTGTTCTCCTCTGCAAAGAGGACGAGTTTCGCCACTGGCTTGGGAAGCACCACGACCCGGCCGGCCTGATTGAGAAAGCCTCCCGCTCACCAGACCTGTCCGAGCAGGCCGCGGCGGAAGCCATCCTGAGGAGAATAGGCGCTCATAGCCGAGCCGAAATCCTGAGAAATGCCATCGTTTGTGAACGTGCCGAATTGTTAATTCGCCTTTGGAGAGAAACCCGCTTCGATCCTATCCCAATTTCCTTTGGCATAGCGGCCTGATCCGGCCTGCAAACGCTTGAATTGTTGCGCGTAAAAGTTCATTTTTGACATCAACGATTTACGATTTGAGTTTGTTGATGGCTGACGACGCCGAACTGAAAAAGTTAATATCAGGCGCAGCCGAGAAGGTGCTGGAGCTTGTGCAGAATAAGCATGAGCTGCAGCATACGATGCTGATGCTTGATCCCCAGGACGTGATCCGCTCGATCAGCGTTGCATCTGACCTCGTTGAGGAGATCACCTCCAGCTGTGACGATGAGGATACCGTCAACGAGTACCTCCGCGACAGCTACGCATCGATCCTGCGGGTTCACAAGGCAACGTCCTATGCCATAGTGACACCGGCATACTTCGAGGACCCGAAAACCAGCGCCAGCGAGCTCGTTGTCGTTCTCGGTGCCTATACGGATAGCAGCAGCGTTACTGGTTACTTCCCAGTCAGGCAGGAAGGCTCCACTCATAAGGTCGAGCCGTTTGTCGCTGATGCCGAAGTGGAGAAGATCTTCCATTTCAAAGGTCTTCTCGCGCCCATCACGGTTCACTGAATTAGCCATGGCAACCAGTAAGCCAGATTGGTGGCAAACCCCAAAACCAGACACTCTGAGATCACCTGTGAACGGGCTAAAACTCAAGCCCGAACCCAGATGGCAGGACCAATAAAGCCATGCGCAGTTATCTCCCACCCGGAACGCAAGCCGGGCCCATCAGCCCCCAACTCCCGACATCTTCCTGGAATGGCCTTGCCATTATCGGGGAGGCCCCTGGGCGCCAGGAGATCATCAATGGCGTCCCATTCACTGGACCGGCCGGCGATCTGCTCAATAAGGTCCTCGAGCGTGTCGGTATCAACCGCGACGAGACACTCATCACGAATTGCTTCGCTCACCAGCCGGCGTGGAGTGCCAATCAGGACGGCAAGCGTCGTAACAACGATATTCTGAATTTCTTCACCCTCGACCAGACGATCGCCAACCCCAACCTGCCTTCCTATCGCGGCCGCTATCTGCTTGAGGATCTTGCGGCAGATCTACGAGCTACCTGGCGCCTTCTGCGTGAGATGAAGCCGAAGGCGATCTTGGCGATGGGCTCAACAGCGCTTTGGGGCATCGCCCATTTGGAAGGCCTGACAGAGAACCGCGGCCAGACCCTGAGCACACGCGCCTGCGATGCTCCGCTCATTCCGACATTTCATCCGGCCTTCGTTCTTCACCGCAAGGACGACGCTCTGATCGACAGGATCGAAGAGGATATGAGGAAAGTGCTTCCTCTCCTCTGACGTAAGCAGAAGATCCAAACCTAAAACCCCAGAAATCATTGGCTGCTGCCTTAACCCGTTGAGGATTCTCAATGTCCGGGAACAATCCTGCCTATTCTCGCTACGCCGCAAATGCTGCCGCACTCGCACTACTCGCGGAAGAAACAAGCAATTACGCCGACATCGACAACCATATGTCGGATCTGTCCGCCAACAATGACAACGACTTAGCGGGGACCGGCACCCAAAAGCCGCAATTCGACAACCATAAACACCAACAAAGTGCACTCGATGCACTTGTAGGGGGCCTAATTTTAGATAGTTTCGCTGGAGGTGGCGGAGCATCTACCGGGATTGCAATGGCGCTTGGACGCCAGCCTGACGTCGCTATCAACCACGATGGCGAAGCCCTCTCAATGCATGAGGCCAACCATCCTGAAACGATCCACGTTCGCCATGACATTTGGCGTGTCGATCCGCGCAAATATACGAATGGTCGGCCCGTCGGTCTAGGGTGGTTCAGCCCAGATTGCCGGAGCCACAGCCGCGCGGCAGGCGGCAAGCCAAAAGCTAAGAATATCCGTGACTTAGCATGGGTTGTTGTGCGCTGGGCGAAGGTCGTTCGGCCCAAAGTAATCCTTCTTGAGAACGTCGAAGAATTTGCCGAATGGGGTCCGCTGACGCCCGAAGGAATGCCTTGCCCGAAGCGCAAAGGCCAGACTTTTGCGGAGTGGGTCTCCAAGCTCGAACGCTTGGGTTATCGCGTCGAAAAGAAAGAGCTCCGCGCATGCGATTTTGGAGATCCAACGATCCGCAAGCGTCTCTTCATGGTCGCACGCTGCGACGGTAAGCCCATCGTGTGGCCGGTTCCGACGCATGGTGACCCCAAGAGTGCCGACGTGCAATCCGGCAAGCTCCTGCCCTGGCGCACGGCCGCCGAAATCATCGACTGGGAACGTCCCTGCCCGTCGATATTCATGTCGAAGTCTGAAGCACTGCGCTTCAAGGCTGAGACTGGCATTCAGACGAAGCGTCCGCTGGAACGTGCCACCCTAGCTCGCATAGCGAAAGGGGTGCGCAGATACGTGATTGATGCCAAGGAACCGTTTCTGGTCTCCCTCACACACCAGGGCGGAGATCGGTCGGAGAGCATCAGCGACCCTATCCGCACAATCACCGCGGCCAATCGCGGCGAGAAGGCACTCGTACAGCCCTTCATGACGAAGTTCCGCCAGGGCGCCGTCGGATCCGCTGCGAACGACCCGCTACCGACAGTCACCGCCAATAGCTTCGAAAAGCGTCCTGGGTGTGGCGTTCCGATGGGGCTCGTCGCGCCGGTCATGACCTATGCTCAGCAGGGCGGCCTCAATCGGTCCCCTCAAAAGCCTCTGCATACGATCACTGCAAGCCGGAAGGATCAGAACGCCGTCATCGCTCCTTATCTGGTGCCCCGCTATGGCGAGCGCGCTGGCCAGGAGCCCCGCACCTACCCGATTGACCGCCCCACCCCGACGATCGTTCCCGATGCGAATGGAGGCTCGCTAGCAGCCGTATCGATGATCCGGCATTTTGGCGCGTCTATCGGATCAGCTGCTGATGAGCCTGTTGGCGCGGCGACAGCCGGCGGCGGCGGCAAGACTGGCATGGTCGCCACGTTCCTCGCGCAGAACAACACCGGCGTGATCGGCCACGCGGCTGACGAGCCCCTCTCAACAATCGTTGGCAAGGGCTGCACCCAGAGCGTCGTGGCCGCTCATCTGACCAAGTTCCAGGAGAACAGCATTGGCCAGATGCCGGACGAGCCGATCCACACGGTTATGGCGGGAGCCCCACGTCATGGCGTAGTCGAGACCCACATGGTCACGGCACCGCATGTGATCAACATGAAGGGCTCGGACATGCGGTCCTCGACCGCAACTGATCCGATGCCGACGGCAACTGCACAGGGCAACCACATCGGGACTGTGGGAGCGTCCCTCGTCGCCTATTACGGCTCTGACCAGGACACCCCGGTCAGCGATCCGATTCACACGATCACAACTCGCGATCGCTTCGGCCTCGCCGATGTGAAAGGCGGCCTACCGCCGCTCGCTCCCGAGCTCTTAGAGAAGGCTCGCAAAGTTGCCGATTTCCTGCGGGAGTTCGGCTGCTGGGATGATCGCGAGATCGTGACGGTGGGCGCATACGTCGTGGTAGATATCGGACTCCGCATGCTGACCCCTCGCGAACTTGCCCGTGGTCAGGGTTTCCCGGATGACTACATCCTGGAGGCCGTGCACGATGGTAAGCCACTCACGCGTACTTCGCAAACCCGCATGATTGGCAACTCGGTTTGCCCTGGTGTTGCCAAGGCTCTCGTGCACGCGAACGTCGTGGTCGCGTCGATGATCAAGGAGCCACCGCCGGTCTATCGCGCATGGGGTGCCCAGCTCAAAGCTCGATTGCAGGCACGCGAGCAGCAGGCCAGCATTGAACAGATGTCGTTGTTCGGTGAGGCGGCCTAAGGCCGCCTCATCACACTTCAGGGTCCAACATGATTGATGAAGGCGCCAGGGTAACTGCCATCGAAGCGTACTGTCTCGGCAAGCTTATCAGTGAGGCTGGTGAGCTTGGGCAAGTCGCCGGGAATGCCCTCTGCTTCGGGATCGACACACCTGACCACGGCAAAGCCGCTCGCGTGCGGATCGAAGAAGAACTCGGCGATTTGCACGCGGCGATGACGTTCGCAGCCTGCCATGGGATTATCCGCAGTCATGCTGTGGCTCATCACTCGATCCGCAAGCTCCAGAAGCTGCTCGATCCCAGGCAAAAGGATAATCTCGGCCGCCCACTCGCTCCCCAACCCGAAAACACCTCAGCAAGTCCCATCCCTCCGCTCTTTGACCCGCGCGTTCCAAAGAAAGAGGCTGCGGAGGAGCCCTTGATGGTCTCTGGCCAGGTGGCTGACGCCATCCGCACGCTTACGGAACACAGCCAGGTAACGGTCGATATCATGCTCCGCCGTCTCCTGAAGCTCGGCCCGGCGGTCTGCTTTGCGCAAGACGGCTCCGTGGGATACCGGGATCCTGGTACTGGACTGACGCTTCCTGAAGGATTCGAGATCTTTCGTGTCTGGCAGGGTAAGACCTACCGGGCGAAGGCCAAAGGGGGCCAGTGGGTCACGCCTGAAGGACAGCGGTTCGATAATCTCAATCGCTTGAACGCGAGCCTCGGGAAACCCAACCCGGAGAATGCATGGATCGTCTGGTATTTTCTGGACGGACAGGGACAGCGTCAACTCCTAAACAGCATCCGCCCTCTTCCGAAGCCTCGCAACCGCCGTCCCCGAACACGCCAAGCGAACTCATAAATCGCTTCCCAGTCAATCGAGATCAGGCCTGCAGTGAAAGCTGCGGGCCTTTCTTGTTCGAGCCCAGTTTCCCTTAAACCCCAATATTCAAAGGATCAGGTGTGAGCAATCCTGTCATTGAGGTCTCCGAGGACCTCCGCGATAAACTGCTTTTTCTGCTGAACGACCATCAGAGCGACGAGGTTCAGCAGTTCATCGACAAGCTCCGCAAGGACAGCCTACGGGACTTCAAAGGGTTTATAGCCGGAGTTTCCAATCTCCCTGATCTCTCCCCTGTCAATCGGGCCCTCCAGGCAACTTGGTGGTTCATCGAAAACGTGCGTGAAGACGACTGGCGCCGGAACGAGATCTACTTTGAACTCCGCAGCCTCGTCCGCCAGGTGTCCTCTCAAGAACTATCGGCACCCGAGAGTAAACCCTCCACGTACATCCGGTTCGAAACCGGCCGCGAAGATCGGTTCAGCGAGAACCACGGTCCCTTCGAATTCGTCCAGGCAACGAATGGGACAATCCGGGTCGGCTCCGACGGCGAGCGAGAAATCGCCCAGTTCGTAGATGGGCTCTGGCACACCACCGATGACGGTCAGACTTGGTCTGATTTTGTGATCTTCACCGAGAACAAGCCCAATGCCTGAGACCCGCAAACGTTTTCAGCAGGGTATGCGCGTCCGGTGCACCGCCCTCTTCGCCGGTATTCCGAAGGATACCCTCGGGACCGTTGGGACGGTCGCCACCGGTCGGGGACCTTCGGTCTACTGCGACCCAGCCAAGAACATGGTGTTTGTACGCTGGGATAATGGTCAGCAGAAGGGCGTTTTCCGCGGCGAGATTGAGACGTGCAACGAACCGCGCGTAAGAGCTTGAGAAAAGGAGAACGGCATCAGTCAAAGAACTCCACAGGGTCGCCGACTGCGAGCCATTCCCTCAACTTAATTCGCCGCGCAGCTCGCTCTATCCCGAGCTCAGCTTCGATACAGCTGTCTCGCTCCTTCTTTGCCAAGATCGCGTCTGCCGCTTTGCCGGATCGCATGTCACGCCAGAAGGTGTCGTCGGCTTCCTTCTCTGCGACAGTATTGCACCTCGCCATCAGCCATTCCGAGATTTCTGGCGGATAGCCGAAGAAATCCTTTCGGATCTCCAACGCGCTGGGCACATAGATCTCACGGGATGAAGTGCCAAACATAATATCAATGTACCTTGATGGTACGCTCATATCCCGCAGGTACTGAGAGATGGGTTCACGAAAAGAGTTTATCGCTTTGGTCGATTGCTCAAGCGTCAACTTCTGATTTGTGCGAGGATCGAGATAGGCCCGGTGGATTCCGACATACCCCTCATTCCTCCAAGCGCCAGCGGCATAGATTAAAAAGCATGCTGATGCGCAGATGCAGGGCTGATTCCTGTACCGAGGTGATCCAGGCAAGCCCAGAATCCCCTGCTCGATACAACGTGCTCTCTCACCTCCGGCATACTCCCCGTTGGCATAAACCTCATGATCCATCATCGGAGCATGAACATTCAGGAGCTGCGCCCTTACTTCCCGGCCAATCTGCATTGCAAGACCAACGTTTCCGCCAGGTGAGCGCAAGATCACCGATGACACCCGAGCCGGCGCAGCACCAAGCACCTTCTCGAATTCAACGAAATCACCTTTTTCAATCACGCCACTAATCAGAATGCTGTCGGGCTGTACATTGTCACAGGTGCCACCAGCAAAACATGACCAGGATACAAGTTCTATCGTCGCGCCGACTGCTGCGCCCGAAAAGGCTCCGAAGCAGCTTATCAAAATCGCCGCGGCAAATCTCAGCCTATGCAACATTCTTCCCCCCCCTGCACGACGACCCATCCTTTGACATTCAACCACAGCGGTTTGACCGTAGGAAGCACTCTCAAGTGGGTTGGTCATGACACATCAAGGCTTGGAAAACCGAAGTGGGCCGGTAGGGAGGCTACTCCAAGCTCTGAAATCGCTTCAGCCCCCTCGCGAGCCCGCCTCCCACGAACAGGCGGGCTTTTTATTGTGCATCTCCAATCACCCGGTGGAGAGAAACCATAGAACAAACCCCAAAAGCAGGAGCCGCTATGACCGAGCGCGAAATCGAGCAATCCACTAATGAGGGATCCGGCTACACGCTCCGCATCGTTGAGCTATCTGGGAACTACGCAGGCTTTCGTGTCCAACGCCTCGAAGAGGGAATTCTGCAGAGCCAGCCGTACTGGTACCAGCTTGCGTTCGAAGACACTCTTGATGCCGCCCGCGAGGAAGTCCGCTTGATTCATCTGGCCGGCGTCGAGCTCAAATCGCTCACCCGAGAATACATTTCCTTTGGCCGGAACGGTCCGTACACCCCCGATGGCTCATCGGCCGACTACGGCTACAAGTACGCAGAAGGGGTCTGGAAATACAATACTCCCGGGCATGGATTTATGGTCCTCGATGAGGAGCGGAACCAGCAGATCCACGAGGCGTGGAGGAATACCCGCGGCTTCTACGAGGAAGACGTCTGCTGGGCTATTGTCGCTCACCATTACCCGGAGCTGTTTACGACGCGGGATCGTCGCGACGCCAAGCGCACCCTCATCAATTACATGCCTCACGAGTACATGGCGGTGACTGGCGAGACACTCGCGCAGTCCGACAGCATGCGACTCCAGGAAGAAGCCTTTATTGAGGCATCCAGGGACAAGTGGGTGTCTATCTCGGCGAGCTCAGCCGGCAATGGCATGCTCAAGATCACCGCGACCATCGGCGGAAACAGAGCGTTTCGATCTGTTTCTCACAAGGAAAAGACCTTCCTTGTTGCAGAAGCCGAGTACGAACACCGCGCGAAGTTCGGCATGATCATCGATCCCGAAATTCACCAGGAGGTCCTACCGGACCACCCTGTCCTGGCCGCCGCCTGAAGCCGCACCCAACAATCGATTTGGATTCTTACATGATTGAGTTGACGGCGCGACCGCCGCAGTTGGATTTTTTCGAAGACGCCGAGAGCCCCGTCATGGCCGCCGCTGGCTTGGGGGTCGACAGTGTAGCGATGTTGATACACATGGTCGAGAATGGCGAACGCGTGGACGTTGCGCTATTCGCCGACACCGGAAGTGAACGACCCCAAACATATGAGTACCTCCCAATCTTCAAGGCATGGCTTGAGGAACGGGGCGTGCCATTCCACGTTGTCCGATACGAGCCCAAGAATTTCAAAAATTATCCGCCCTACCGGACGTTGGAAGCTAACCTCCTGGTCAATGGTACACTGCCGTCCAAGACGTTTGGCTATGGTTCATGCAGTCAAAAATGGAAGATCGCGCCGCAGGATCGGTGGACGGAAAGCTGGGAGCCTGCTCGTCGCTGTTGGGCTGCTGGTGGCAAGGTCATCAAACTGATAGGGTACGACTGCAGCCCGGCTGATCAAAAGCGCTACAAGGATAGGGAAGGATACGACGATCCGAAGTACTTGTACAGATACCCACTCAGAGAGCTGGGCTGGAAGCGCGAAGATTGCATCGAACGCATCAAACAAGCTGGTTTGCCGGTTCCGATTAAAAGCGCTTGCTTCTTCTGCCCCGTTACGAAGGCCCACGAGCTTCACGATTTGGAAAAGTCTCTTCTTCGCCGGATCGTTTTGATAGAAGCACGGGCCAAACCGCGCTTGACGACAGTTCAAGGTCTTTGGCGCACTCCGGTCAAAGGCTGTCGAGGTGCGACTCCTCGCCCAGGGTCAATGACAGAGTACATCCTTGAGAAGGGCCTCCTTCCAGAGGAGGAGGTACGCATGATTGCCGAGAAAACGCCTCAACAACTCATCTCTTGGCAAGAGTCTGTCGGCGGGATTGAGCTTTCTAAGCGCCCCGATATGCAGCAGTGGATTGAGTTCTTCAATATGACATCGGGCGATCTGATGAGAACGCCTTCAACGCCGACGATCTCTGAAGGGTTTCAGAAGAAGGCTGCATAACGGCCATGTCCCCAGTCTTCTGCTGTTCCGATCGCCGCCATCGAATTCATCCACAGAAGATCGATTTGAGCAAAATCGGCTCTGCAGAAAAGCGTAGAAGCGCAGCATACACCTGAGTTATCTGTCGCATCGTGAGTAACATCTGATCTCCGGAGTAATCCCGTATGAAGACCTCTATCATGCTGGCGGTAGGCCTCGCTGCTCTCGGACTCGCAGCATGCTCCTCAGAAGACAAGGCCGTGTTGGCTTGCTCTGAGTTCGCCAACGCATACAAAGAAGCAAGGCTCAAGCCGCTGCCCAACTCGGCCCCGGCAACTTGGACCTATGACCAGGCTGTCATCAAAGGCCAATCGGTGGAAGGCAGGCTCGTCAAAGCTCGTGAGGGTTCTGAAACCAAGTATGACGATCTCGCCTGTAGCTTTGTTTACACAAGGGGCTCGAACGAGCCGGAAAAGACGTTCAAGTTGGACGTCGTTTCCTGGTCTTGGTTGAACAAGCCCGGCCACTACGCAAGGATTCTCGGTGAAGACACCGGAGCATTCGAAAAGGCGCTGCGCGATAAAGGGCTTGATCGGATCAGTTCTTCTGACACCAAGCTGGTGGTGCCGTAATAGCACTCCTCCCAATACAGCTGACTCAACTCTTCGATCAAGCCGCTGCTTATCATCCGGTAAGCAGCGGCTTTGTTCTACCTGCTTCGGCCTAAAACCTTCTCTGAACGATCAGGATTTCGTTTCATTTCAAGACTGGAATTCACATGGCTGAGGGAGACGTCGCTACGCTGGTCCTCGCTTCGAACGACGAGGCAATCGCTATTCTGTCTATGATGGAAGGTATGCTCGACGTGCTTAAAGACGATGGGCTACAGAATTCATCTGACAGTGAAGATCTTGAGGCCGCTCGGGTTTGGCTTTCCGAAATGCTCGAGCTCCATCCCTTCCCCGCTCAAATTCCGATCGAACTCTCGGCAGCAGAGCAAACCATGCTCCGCAATGCCATCTCCAATGTGAGTGACCAGGGAGAGTTTTGGGATGACGTTGAAGGCTCCGAGAAAGCCTTCACGGCTCACATTGAGAACTACAGCGGAAATCCGTAAAGACGAGACAAATATAGATCCCGGTCTTACCAATTGGAGCAACGAGCCTGCTCCAGCCGGTAGTTCTCCGCTGTGTCTAGAGGCGCATTCAGGCGGCGCGACTCTTCCATCATTCGGTTAAATACTCTCGCCGTCGCCTCAACCATTGTGTTGAACGCAAGCTGCTGGGCTTGCGGAGAGCTCAAGTGCCGCTGGTTTAGGGTCCCGGCAGCCTGGTTGATCTCAAACTGCAAGCTGCCTGCATGATTCAGGAGCGCGTTCCGGTAGATCCGAACATGTTGCATCTCGTGTTGGCGGATATTCTCATACTCACAGCTTCCTGGTCGGTACTTGGCCGCGATGAACACTTGTATTGGTTCTTTGAAGCCGAAGGTGACCGTCACCACTCGAGGCCGGTAGCATCCGGGCGTAACCTCACCCTGCAGCTTCAGATCGTATGACGGCCGAGCCTGAGCTAGTCCGTTGATATGCCATCCCGAAGGCGCCGACGACCGCACCTCGTAAGCATTCCCGGACGCTGAGACCACATTTTGCGCCGTTGTCAGAAGCACCTGGGGCTCAGGCGTAATGACATTCACCTGGATGGGCATCGGTCGACACTGAGCGTAGGCCGCCCCCGGTAGGAGCAACCCTGCAGCCACCGATATTAGGGTAATCGTCCGCACCAGTACCTCCTGATCGGCTCCTGGCCGAAATAGAAATCATTATTCCGTTTTATAAAGCCTATCGCCGGGGCTCGGAAGCCCAAACCAGCTGAAAAGTCGCACCACCCCGAAGGTCAGAACCAAAGTGTCTACGGACTGACCATCAGCAAATCCCCATAAAAGGAGAGATCATATGCCCACACTCATGCTCAAGACGTTTCAGGCTTTCCCCGCCGAGGGACCGAACGGCGCGCCGCGCACGGCTCTTGCCCGCCTTCCTGAGACGATCCCCTTCCCTGACCGCGCGGTGCCGATCACATCTGCTGCCGACGCCCAAGCCGCATTCGATAAGTACTGCGAGGATGCCATCGCTAATGGACGGCCCGCGCACGCGTTCGGCGACCTTAAGAAGGGCGACCGTGCCCCCCGCGGCTTCAAGGCATTGAAGCTCGATCGCTACGTCAACGTTTGATCTTTCAGCGACCAACAGGACGCTACATCCTTATGGCAACACTCATCCTAGCTTCTCACCCGGCATCGTCTGACGGTTCCGGATTCAATTCGATCCACTTCCATCTCGACGGGTCAGAGCCACCGCTTCCTCAGGAATCCGTCGAGATCCGAACTGCCGCAGACGCAGCGGCCGCGTTCGAACAATATTCTGAGAGGGCAACCGCGAGCTCAAAAGGCATCTGGATCACGGCCAGCCTTCGCAAGGGCCAGCGTGCGCCCAGCGGCTTCCGGAAGCTGAAACTGGATCGCTTCGTCAATGTCTGACCGCCAAGCGCAAAGCGAGCTCCTCAGCAAGGCTCTGGTTATCGAAGGACGTGGCGACACCTTCGCCATCCTCGGCCCTTCTGGAGACGAGGTGCTAGCCGAAGTCCGATACCATCCGGTCGACGGCCTCGAACCTCTCGAGACCCCTTCCGGCCAGCTCGCCACACAGATGGCGGCCGCGCCGGTGCTCTTAGACGTTCTTCAGGACGCCAAGGATGAGATCGAAAACATGCTGGCCGATCTCGTCGACGCTTCTGAAGGGCACGTTCTTGCAAAAAGGACTCTTTCCAAGATCGAAACGGCTATTGCGCTGGCGTCACGGAATGCGCCCGACGCGACCTGATGGACCACAGATTGCGGGATCGCTTCAGACAACGCCATAGCCGCGCCCCTCGGGCGCGGATTTCAGATGAGGCCCGGGCGTTAAGCGCCTGGGCCTTTTTCTTTTTTGTCAAAACCAACGTTGGAATTTCCCACATCAAAACCCCCAAACGCTGGCTTCGGCCACGCGGCTTTCGGCCAAAGCCAAACGAATGAGATTGTCCATGATGTCAGAAGCTTCGACTGTCGCGATCAACCTCGCGGATCAGATCGACGAGTGCCGTGAATTTTCGCGCTCGAAGCGCGTGAATATCAGCGAGATCGCCACTCGATTCGGTATCAGCCTCAAAGAGGCCCGGTCACGCGTACAGCTCACGACGGTTGCTCCCCAGATCATCGCCCTCTTTCGGCAGGGCCACCTGGATCTGGAGCAGATCGAGGCCCTGAGCATCACGTCCGACTTCAAGGCCCAGGAAAAGGTCATCTTCCATGCCCTCAATGAGTGGGCGGCCGAGCCCGATCAGATCCGCCTCATCCTGAGCCCCATGGGCATTTCCGAGGGACACCGGCTGGTCGGGTTCGTCGGCCTTGATGCCTATAAGGCCGCCGGTGGCTTCGTTCAGCGCGACCTCTTCGGCGAACCAGGCAACGGCACCCTGTCCGATCCGTCCCTGCTGGTTCAGCTGGCCTCCCGGAGGCTCAATGCCATCTCCGGCCAGGTCAAGGCGGAAGGCTGGAAATGGGTTACGACCGGAAGCGCTCCGGACGCTGCCTGGGATATGATCCCCTATCGCTCCCCGGATCTGTCGCTTGCGGCTCCTCTGACCGCCGTCACAATCCCGAGCGAATGGATTGCGGTCTCCGGTGCCCTGATTGGTGTTGACGAGAAGGGCGCGCTCAAGATCCAGCGCGGTCTCGTAAAGCCTCAGGACCTCGAGGCTGTAAAGCAACTTGCATCGGCGAATGAGAATGTCCCGGCCGCCCAGAGGGTCGAGATCGTCACCGAGCCCCTGTCTCTCCCGCTGCAGATCGAGCAGCATGAGATCTCCGCCTCTCTTGAGGCGGCATCTGCTCCGGCGGGTGAAACCCTGCTGTCTGAGGCTGAAAGCACCTCACCGGTGGTTCCGCCCGAAGCACCGGCGGACAATACGGACCCGTTCGTCGGCGATGTCGTTATCGACACTGTTCTGGACGAGGCCGACCTTGTTTCGATCGCTCCGGACGACGAGCTCGACGGGCGTCGCAACTATCGCATCCAGCCCGGCGAACTGAAGCGCCAGGGATCCTGGAAGGAAACTGCCAGGCGGAACATCGACATCATCGAACTCGCCAAGGCCATCACCGCTGAGGGCCGGGAGGCCACAGACGAGGAGAAGTCTCTCCTCACCAAATACACGGGCTGGGGCGCCAGCGAAGTCGCCAATGGCATGTTCGGCGTAGGCTACCGCCACGACTGGTACCAGCTCTCCGACCGCTTGAAGGCTCTCCTAACGGACGACGAGTACCAGGAGGCCAAGCGCACCACCCAGTATGCCCACTACACCAGCGAGGCGGTGATCACTTCGATCTTCAGGGGCATGCAGCGCCTGGGATTTAATGGCGGCTCGATCCTTGAGCCCGGTATGGGTATCGGTCTGTTCAACGGCCTCATGCCCGAGGATATGGCCGCAGCCAGCACCTACACCGGCATCGAATACGATGCGGTCTCGGCCTCTATTGCCCGCCTCCTTTATCCCCGAAGCCATATCATCACGGGCGATTACGCCAAGACGGCACTTCCGCGGGACTTCTTCGACGCTGCCATCGGAAACCCGCCGTTCAGCTCCACCAAGGTCCTGAACGATCCGGAGTACAAGAAGCAGTCCTTCCTCCTGCACGATTACTTCATTGCCAAGACCATCGATCGCGTCCGCGAAAGCGGCATCGTTGTCCTGATCACCAGCAAGGGCACGATGGACAAGAAGAACGACAAGGCCCGCCGCTACATCGCCGAGCGTGCCGACCTTGTGGCGGCTATCCGTCTACCCCAGACCGCTTTCAAGGAGAACGCAGGGACCCAGGTCGTGACCGACGTCCTTTTCCTGCGCAGGCGCATGGCTGGCGAGAAGGTGCGCCGGACCAGCATGGGCGCTGCCCTGTACCGCACGAACGAGCGCGGTGAGGCCGTCGGCGAGCCGGTTCTCTACCTGAACGACTGGATGGAGACGGCGAAGATCGAAGTTGAAGGCTACGACTTTGAGATCAATGAGTATTTCGTCGCGAACCCCAATATGGTCCTCGGCCGACACAGCGTCAGCGGCTCGATGCACCGGGCGGTTGAATACTCCGTCGACCCTCTGACTGACGTGACCATCGAGGATGCCTTTGAGACGGCTATCCTGACCCTGCCCGAGGGCATCTATGCCCGGCGACCGAAAACCTCATCGGTCGCCTCGACCGCGGCCAACGGCCCGACCATCGACCTCGACCCGAGCAACCGGAAAGTCGGGGGGCTGTACCTCTCCGAGGACGGGACTGTCATGCAGTTCGAGAACGGGATCGGCCAGCCGCTGACGCAGCGCTTCAATTCGTCCGGGAAGGCGATCGATCTGCGCCCGAGCGAGCTCTTCTGGCTGAAGGGCTACATCAAGCTCCGCGACGCCCTGAAGAAGGCCCAGGCGGATCAGCTCAACGACGGTAACTGGGAATTCTCGCTGGCTCGCCTCAACGAGACCTACGACTCCTTCGTCAAATCCCATGGCCGGATTCTGCAATACACCGTTATCGAACGGTCCAATCCCGATGGGACCATCACCGAAACCAAGCGCTTCAAGAACGATCCCCTGATCCGGATCGACGCCGAGGGTGCGCTTGCCTACGCCCTGGAAACCATCGCAGAGGATGGGGAAATTCGCCGCGGGCCGGTCCTTCAGGGTCGGGTGCTCAAGCGGGATCAGGAACCCGCTATCAACACGACCCAGGATGCCCTGTTCGTCTCTCTGAACCGCCTTGGCCGTCTCGACATCGACGACGTGTCACGCCTTGCTCAGCTGAGCCGCGACGAGGTGATCGCGGATCTTGGCACCTCGATCTTCAAGGATCCCGCTGGCTGCCAGTGGGTCATGGCCGACGAGTACCTGTCGGGCAACGTGGTCCAGAAGCTAAGGGACGCGATGGCCGCCTGCAGCCTCGATCCGAGCTACAAGCGGAACGTGGAAGCGCTGATGGAGGTGCAGCCGAAGCCGCTGGCGGCCTCAGACATCATGGTCCGCCTCGGCGTCAACTGGATCCCGACCTCCGACATCGAGGAGTTCGCCCAAGAGGTCATCGGCGACCGGATGAAGGTTGTCTATACGGCATCGCTCGGAAACTGGACGGTCACCTGTCATCATCATGCCGTGTCCGAATGGACCTTCGATCGGATGGAATCCTCTGATGTTCTGCAGGCCCTGCTGAACAGCAAGCAGATCAAGATCGTGGATCGCCATGAGGACGGCACTTCGACCGTCAACGTGGAAGCCACCGAGAAGGCGAACGACATTGCAACAAAGATGCGCGAGGCCTTCCAGAAGTGGCTCTGGACCGATGCCGACCGCACGGAGCGTCTCGTTTCCTATTATAACGAGAACTTCAACAACATCGCCCCGCGTGTCTTCGACGGCTCGCACCTGACCCTTCCGGGCCTTTCGCTGCGGTTCTCGCCCTATGCCCACCAGAAGCGGGCTGTCTGGCGCATCATCCAGCAGGGTGACGTGTACCTGGCCCACTCTGTTGGTGCAGGCAAGACTTTCGAAATGATCGCCGGCTCAATGGAGCAGAAGCGCCTCGGGCTAATTTCGAAGCCGATGTTCGTGGTCCCGAACCATATGCTCGCCCAGTTCTCGCGGGAATTCCTCGAGATCTATCCGGCGGCGAACATCCTGGTGGCGGACGAATACAATTTCCACACCCACAACCGCCGCCGGTTCGTGGCTATGGCCGCTCTGAATAATCCCGATGCCATCATCATCACGCACTCGGCTTTTGGGCGGATCGGCATGAGCAACGAATTCTATAAGGAATTCATCGACGACCAGATCCGCGAGTGGGAATGGCTGCTACAGGACGTTGAAAGCTCCGACCGCCGCACCCGTAAGCAGATTGAACGGCGCATCGAGGCGCTGGAGCGCCGGCTGGAAGCTCGTCTCGCCTCGGACAAGAAAGATCAGGTCCTCACTTTCGAGGAACTTGGCGTCGACTTCATCAACGTAGACGAGGCACATACCTTCCGGAAACTGGATTTCGCAACGAACCAAGGAAATATCAAAGGCATCGACCCGGCTGGTTCTCAGATGGCGCTCGACCTCTTTATGAAGGTCGACTACCTCCGCCGGAACAACAAGGGCCGTGCCTTGGTCATGGCATCCGGCACCGCGATCACCAACACCATGGGCGAACTGTTCACGGTGCAGCGGTTCTTCCAGCCCGCTCAGTTGGAGGCCGATGGATTGGGCAGCTTCGATGCCTGGGCGGCTCAGTATGGCGACATTGTTGCCGGCTTCGAGCAGAACGCAGCTGGTGGCTATGAGATCGTGAGCCGCTTCGCCAAGTTCTATAACGTGCCGGAACTTATGCGCCGTGTTCGTAGCTTCATGGACATTCTTTCCAGCAAGCAGCTCGGCGAACTGGTCGAACGACCCCTCATTGAGGGAGGTCAACGACAGATCGTCGTGACGCCAGTCCCCACGGGCTATAAGGAGTATCAGAAAGAGCTCGAAGCCCGTATCAAGGCGATCCGCAACCGCTCCGGCGCCCCGAAGAAGGGCGACGACATTATCCTGACCGTGATTGCGGACGGGCGTTTCTCGGCCATCGATATGCGCTTCGTCGATCCGAACTGGCCGGCGGACCCGGACAGCAAACTCAATCGGATCCTCAGTGACGCCATCGACGCCTATCACGAGACCGCCGACTTCGAGTTCTTCGATCCGGTGACCAAGAAACCCGAGCCGCTGAAGGGGGCAACCTCCATCATCTTCACGGACATTGGCTTGGGTGAGCAATCCGCGATCAATCGCGGGTTCGACATGAAAGCCTGGATTCAGCAGCGACTGATTGACGGTGGAGTCCGCCCGGAGCACATCGCGTTCATGCGCGATCACAAGCAGCATGCCAAGAAGGAACGCCTGTTCGCAGAGATGCGCGAAGGCAAGAAGAGGATACTAATTGGCGGACGTGATATGGAAACAGGAGTGAACGTCCAAAAGCGCCTCTATGACCTCTTCCACCTGGATGCTCCGTGGTTCCCGGCTTCCGTCCAACAGCGCGAGGGCCGCATCGAGCGCCAGGGCAACCAGAATAGCTCTGTTCGTATCCGGGCCTATGCGACAAAAGGCTCTTATGACTCCACGATGTGGGGTATGAACGCCCGAAAGGCACGCTTCATCGAGCAAGCCATGAACGGCGACGACACGATCCGCAGCATGGACGACGTCTCCGAAGCCTCGGCGTTCCAGATGGCTGCCGCCTTGGCCTCCGGCGATGAGCGCTATATGCGCGTCGCCGGCCTGAGGGCTGATGTGGAGCGCCTTGAGCGCCTTCGCCAGGCCCACAACTCTGAACAGGGTAAACTGCGCTCTGAAAAGCGCTGGGCTGAGAAGACCATCGAGTCCTCTACCTCCACGGTCGATGTAATCAGGGAGGCCATCAAACAGCGCCAACCCGTCCCGGCCGGTGAATTCAACGGCACGGTCGAAGGCATCGCCTATGACAAGCGCGAGGCGTTCGGCAATGCGATCATCAAGGCGGTTGCACAACATGTGAACCGACAGACGGTGGGTAACCGCGAAATCGGCAACCTCGCCGGCTTCAATATCGTGTTCGTGGGCATCCGCCCGACGAATTTCACGAAATACGGCGCCGAGGTCTACATGGACCTCCCGGGAGACCCTGATCCGATCGTCACATACCCATTCGATCAGGACCTCGCCCCGGGCGGTATCGCAACCCGTGGCTTGAACCAGGTCGGTGGCCTGGAGCGCCTTCTTTACCGGCATGAGGACGAGATCCAGCGCAATCAGCGCAAGATCGAGCAGATCCGAAACCGCCTTGGCGTACCGTTCGCCGAGGAAGCTGTCCTGCTCGAAAAGCTGGCTGAACTCGATGCCCTTGAGGCAGAGCTCGCCGCCGAGAAAGCGGCGGAGGCCGCAGCCGCTGGAGATACTGACGAAGGCGAGGAAGCAGAAATCCCTGAAGCCGTTTCTGATGACGCAGTTCAAGACGGCATTGAGGAGGTTGCCTTAGAAGTCCCTTTAGTCTCATCGGACCTCAACCAGTTCGAGGAACCGCCCCAGCCTGCCAACGATGACCTCTCGTTTACCCAAATGGCGGTTGGGTATGCACTTTAATTCGGACTGCTGCTATAAGGTGCAAATCGGGCGAACGAAAGTTTGCGAATCGCAACATGAATACATCGATGATTGACGACAGGACCGTCTCAGCAGCAATTGAGGAACGGGTGGCATTAGCACTGCTGCTCGTCCTCAACCTTGTTGGTCTCGCCGGATGGCTCACCCTCGCCATCTTGGCGCTCCTCGGAATCGCCGGGATGCTTCGCTCTCCGGGACGCCGACCCCTCCTGCAGGCCGTCGGTCTGGAGCGGATTACCTGGAAGCAGGATCTCTATAGAGCGTGGCGAGTCCGCTATACCCAAAGCCGAATGGCCGCGAAGGGCAACTTCAGCAAACTCGATACCCTCAAGCGCTTCCGTCGCAACCTGGAATTCTACCAGAACCGCACGTTCTACATCCTGACGTTCATCCTCGCCGCCGTCCCTTACGGCTTCAACATGCCTCCGGTTTTCGCCGTCGGCATTCTCATTATGCATACGTTCGTCGCCACCTCACGGTGGCTCGCTGTACGCGAACATGAGCGGAATGTCGCTGCGCGGAACGTACTTGGAACCGCCTAATCCTATCTCCCAGTGGGAAATTGCCAGAGACAATCTGAAAACCCCAAAAAGCGTTCCATGAACGCTCGACATAGCCAGCTGCTCAACAATTCCCCGCAGTTGCTATCCCGGCTTCAACATTGACGCCGGATCATCTCCTCCAACAGTCACACTGAGGTTGACATGCGTTACCGTCCTTTCCTTTCGCTCGCCGCCTGCGCTGCTATGGCGATGTTCGCAGTGCCCGCATCTGCCGCGGATCTTCCTTTCACGTCCCAACCCGTTCCGGTGCCGGCCTTCACGGCTGTCGGCTCGGGCTATAACTGGACCGGCTTTTACGCTGGCGTGAACGCCGGGTATGGCTGGAACAACAGCGATGACGTGACGGTGTCCGGCTCGGAGGGCTTCTTCTTCAACGACGCAGCCTTCGGCGGCTTCGATACGACTGGCGGCGACGGGTTCACTGGTGGTGCCCAGGTTGGCTACAACTACCAGATTGGCAAGTTCGTGGTCGGCGCGGAAGCTGACATCAACTATGCCGACCAGGAAATCAGGTCCTTCGGCGCCCTCGACTCCGCCTTCGTCAATGAGTCTCTGGAGTTTCGCTCCGATCTCGAATGGTTCGGCACTGTCCGCGCCCGCGTCGGCTTCGTTCCGGTTGACCGCTTCCTCGTATATGCGACCGGCGGTCTTGCCTATGGCTCGGTCGATGTTTCAGCAACTGACACCCTGACCCTCCCGCGCCTCGGACGGACCGAGATCTGGAGTGGCAAGGACTCGGACACGAAGTTCGGCTGGACCCTGGGTGCTGGCGCTGAATACGCGATCACAAACAACCTCACCGCTCGCCTCGAAGGCCTTTATGTGGATCTCGAGGACACGAAGGTCGCTGGCGCTTACACTGGTGACACCGCCGTTCTCGCAGAAGACACCTTCACGGCAAAGGCCGACAACAAGTTCACGGTCCTCCGTGCAGGTCTGAACTATAAGTTCTAATCCTCAAACGCGCCGTTTAGAGGAAAAGAGAAGGCCCGGTGCTTCACACCGGGCCTTCTTTATGCTCGCGCACAAACTCCATCTAGCGCACGCCGTCCATTTCTTCACATCTTGGATTGCCTGACAGAACGCACATTCGCTTAAAGAGCAAGTGGAGTTCTGACCTCCAAGTGTCGACGAGCCGATTCACCTGCAACGGTCTTAGGCAAACATCCTCCCCTTCCTGTGCGGGTAATGCCTCCGCCCGAATCCGACACCCCTCAAGGAAGCTGGTTGGGATCGTAGCTACATTCTTGATATCCCTGAGCGCGCACGTTTGACGTAATACCACAGGTTGTCGCGTAGTGCCGCCGCCCCCGATCATACGAGGGCTTCCGTCTGCCACTAAACCGGGCGGACAAGACGGGCTAGTGGAATCGACATTTTCGTTGTAGGTCAGTGCACAGGCCTTCACTCGCACCTGTACGCATTTGTGGTCAACAACGAAAATATCCCTCGGATCGTTTGTGAGTTCAGCAAAAAACTGGAATGCTTCGACATGGAGCGCATCGCCTGCTCTCAACGAAACAAACTGCGACGCTTCCGCCCTGGTACGAAGTGGCACTCGGCCGAAAGCAGGATCAGCAAGAAACGCCTGCCGTAGAGTATAGGCAGCTTCTGGATTATTCTCGGTTAATGTCTGAGCCGCAGTTGCAGTGACACGATCGAGAAGTCTGTCGCGTATATCAAGCAGTGCACTCCCGCTATTTGGCGTATCAATCAGATTCAGTCTTAGCGCTGATGCACTCGGAAGCGGCACCAGCAGCGGAGAGCCATCGCTTTTCACGAGTTTCAGGTGCCAGCCATACTGGTCGCCGGCCGTGACCAACTCCAGAGGAAGATCCGGGAATAGCTCAATTAGGGCCGCTGGATGCCTCAGCTTAACGGCATGGTCATACTCAAAGAGCCCGGCACCTTTTGCGCGAAGCCCAGCCGCGATGATACGGTCTATGACATTGCGCTCAAATGCCGGATTATCACTCAGAAGACACGAGAGCACCAAATACTCGTGCTTAGCCCACTCTTCTTTCTTGAGGCCATCATCTGGAGCTGCGCCAGCTCTCGGCACGCAGCGCTCGGCGACGAACCTTTTTACCTCGTCGCTTTTGAAGTCAACCAGTGTCCCGAATTTCAGGGCCTTGATCCGCTCTCCGAGCCTCTCAGCAACCAGCCCTCCACTATGCAAAAGAGTTTGCGCATTTGCGATATTAACTAAGTCTAGGTATCTGCGAGGCCAGTCGGTGGCCATAGAACGGGGTATGTTCCTGTCGAGTTGCCCCGCTGCCAGCTCCTCTTCAGTCGCTAGGCGATGACGCGGCGGCCGATTCCGATCGTTCTGAATCAGCTCCCAGTACGGAGCGATGAACATACTGGTTTCAACAATTTCGCGGACTACGCCCGGAGCCAAGGTATACTCAAGCGCGTCACTGGCGTTGATGGGTGCTCCTTCGACGTTAGTATAGCCTGCATAGGAGGGGATATCAGCATCGGCGCAGTTCAATTTTACATCCGGAATGTCTGCGAATTTCCTGGGCGCCGCGCTCAGCACGGATAGGAGGCGATTCTGGCAGTTTGGCTTCTCGGATATCCCCAACGCATAGTAGGTTACATCGCGCATCCTTCGCTGGATCCAAGGATACAAGCTTCTGTTCCCAACGTCTTGGTGCTCAAAGCGAAATGCCTGGTGCACCATCATCACGAGATTTGCCTGCTCCGGCCGAGTTTGCGGGGGCTCGACGATCTTCATTTGGTCAAGGAGCGTGGAACAAGTGCTAAACGTCGGCGTGTCCCGTCCCTGATCAGCATCGAAGTGACGCCGTCGATCCTCAAAACTCTGGAACATTCCGTTTCGCATCCGATAAGGTTCAGCTTGAGCTGTTCGGACGAACTCCGTACACGCGCTAAATGGTTTCCCAACTAGCTCATACAGTAGCTTCTCATTTGCTAGATCTACCTTTGACTCTACCTCTTCCAATCGAGCGAGGATGGCTCGCGTGCTCATTTGGATCTGCTCGGAAATTTGTTCCAGACGCCTTAACGTCTCGATTTGCAAGTCGATAATTTTTTTCAGAGTATCCATTATCTCAGCGTGCCGGCTCGCCGCCGCTGCATCAGGATCTGCACCTCCCCCACCAAAGAGACCGTTCAGGGACTGCGCTGCGCCATACCAGTTTCCTAACGCAATATTGGAAATAAGATTAACAGCAGAACTAGCATCGTTGATGTTCTTCTGCAGGTTGTAGTTGTCTATGGGGATACCAATTCCCTTTGCCAAATTACCAAGAGTACCAAGGCCTGACAGTCCGTTCAAAACAACGTCGCGCCTGTCCATAATGGCGGTGACGTTTCTTAGCTTCGCCCGTAAATCCTCACGTTCGGGTCCTTTGAGTTCGGGTAGGAATCCGTCATCCAATGCTAGTAGCTTTTGATGAGGCGTCATCTCGCGCCACATCGCTGACTGAACTGCGACTGACGGATCGGGAGCGGACATCTGTTTTTCTAGAGCGGCCAGATCAGCTTCTATGCCTTCCCGCAACGCACTAACAGCCCGTGTAGAATTGTCGAGCTCCCCTTGAAGAGCATGAAGGCCCTTGCCGAGTAGGGACATCTCATCCTTCATTGCCGATAAGGAAGCATCTGTATCGACACGGAGTTGATCGAGCTGGGACTGGCTCTGTTCGCTCAGAAAGATGACCGCGTCATTGAGTAGGTCCGTCCGTGCTCCGAGAATGTCTGTTTGGACCTCGACCGGCAACCCAGCCAGAATGCCTCTCGACATCAAATCTCCGGCAGCCCCAAACAGTTCTCGACGCGCCTCAACTTGATTATGAGGCGAGATCCCAACAGATCGCCATTTCGCAAGCACCACCGGATCAGCATCGGCAACGACTCTTCGCACTGCCGATGTTACGGCCGATCGGTATTTCCTTTCATTCGCCTCGGTCAGAGTTTGAGCTATATCGCCGCTATTGGTTGAAATTGCTTGAGTGCCCAATTTCCCTGCTAACTTCGAACCGACTTTTGACGCTGCGGTGCCGCCGCCTGGGATCAGCGAGAAAACAGATGTTAGATCTGCGTTCCCCTCCTTAAAAGACTCGATTCCATGCCGTCGTTTCAAGTAATCCTTCCTCGCGGTGTCGATGCTTTGCATCATGTCGAAAACCGGTTTCGAATACGCGGGAGTGAAAGGAGCGGTCTTGGTTGGTGATAGTGGATTCGAGATCCGCTCTCGATGAACTTGGGTGGCGGCATCCCGTGCTAGAGAGGTGTCGGTTCGGAGCGTCCGAGGGCCGTATTCAGCTGCTAGGATCGACTGAATGACTGGCGAACCGTGCTCAACGCCATGAGCCCGGATCTTAATCGAACTAGTCGAAACCGCTGCTGGTTGCTGGGCCGCCGTGGGTGACACCCATATAAGAGCAGTCGCCGCAACACTAACTCGACTTAAGAAGCGGTACCCAGGCATATCCGTGGCCTCCCTCTTATTAATGGAAATAGACTAGCACATGCTCCACGAGTGCGTTTGATGCTAAAGAGACTGAAATTAATACCTAAGAGATACATTCGGTTACTTGATTTATGATATTAGGACCGATGGCGTCTGAACATTGGGCAGGAGGCATCCCTTGCGCGGTAACCGGACCCTTACATGTTCAGTTTTATTCTTCTTGATTTGCGTGGACCCTTCTTTGGTCCGCAGTCAGGAAGTAATGGTCGTTGATCAGCAGTGTGTCGAAAGCAAAGTGCTGGCTTGTATGAAAGAGTGGAAACTTGCCGGCAAGTCTGCACTATCACCCAGACGCCCAACGTGTCCGGCGGGAACGAGAGTCGTTGAATTAGGTAGGCGAGGAGATTTCACCGATTACGAATGCCACTTCGAAGCGCCGGCTTTTCTTTCCCAAGGTCGCGGCTCCGTGACGGCCGAAGAACTAAGAACATTTCACGAAACTCTGCGGCACTGTAGCACAATAGCGGAGGCCTTTCCGGGATCGTTATCTTATGTGCCGAACGATAGCTGTTTGCGTCCGCTTAGGGCCAATGAGCTTGTAGGAATTTGGCGAGACGAGGTGCGTGCCCTCTTCAAGCAACTCTGTGCCGTTTCAGGCAGTGCTAAGTGTTTGGAGTTAGACACGCCTCGTTAGGTGTTGTTAGAGTTTGCACCTATTTGGTATCGAACGACGCTGAATACTGAGTCCAACGGATCGGTGAGATCGCCCTCGAGAGCAGGAAGTGACCATCGTCTATCGACCGTATGTTAGCCTGCTAGCCGCGCTTTAAGGGATTACCTACCGAGCCTGCGCGGCTGCGTTGACTTTATTTAAGGGTATTCCACTAGGCCCAGCGATAGCTGGGCCCAGGTAATGTAGGCCTCGGCTATCGAGATATCCCATGATCGCGGCCACGGACTGGACGACCAAGATCGACGCTTAGATTAAGCGGCGCCATATTCATAGCTTTGGCCTGGTCCAGCACCTTATCGGCTCCCGTCGGCTCCATCCCCGCAGGGAAGTTCGAGGGATCGGCAGCGAACGCTCCGATCTGGTGTACAACGCTCTTCGGAAGCGTCTCAGCGCCGGTTTCCGGCGAAACCGAAATCCCAGGATCCTTCAACTCGCGGCTGGATATAGGCTTGCCGCGATCGTCCAATTGCGAGAACACAGCCCGGCCATCGGAAATTTCCACCGCGCCCGCCCCGCCCCGCCCGGAGAACCGGGCCTCCTTGCTGACGCGTCCGTCCTTGTTGAGCATGGTCGCCACATCGGTTTCACGATTGCCGACGCCGACGATCTGTTCCAGCGAGCTCTCCCCCATCGCTTTGCTCCCGATTTGGAGAGCCTTGTCGGCCTGGGAGGACAGATCGACTCCGTTCTCCCCCAGTCTTAGCGATCCTTCCGGCAACTCGCTCACGAAGTTGCGCTTCCGTACAACACCGTCCTCGGTCTTCTGGGCATAAGCCGACATGGTTTCTCGGCCGCCCCCCGTGGAAAGTGCGATAACGCTCTGATCCTCTTTACTCCCAGGGTCCTTATGCCCAAGGACGAACGTCTTGGTATCCGTTGGCTCCAATGAGGCTAGCTTTCCTTCTGAGACTAGCCTCCCGCCCTCTGTCTGGCTTTGTCCAGGAAGGTTGATACCGACCGCGCCAGCGACTTCCGCAAGCTTACCGTTCGCCTGCTGCATCCCTGCCTGGTCGAGCCGAACCGCCTGTTCCGCCCACTCACCCTTCTGCGGGGCGACTCCCGCCGCCTTTGCCTGTTCCGCAGCCTGTGGAGTGTCGGGATCAACGCCTGTCAGGTACTTCACCATGGCCCGGCGGGCGAGAATGACCAGTTCCATAGTTCCATATGCAAGGCCAGCATAGGCGCCGAACCGCGCTGCACCCTCGGCGAGTCCCGAAAGCTTGTCGTTCCGTTCCGCCCTCTTCAGAAACGAATTGGCTACATCGCCGATACCGTCGTTGCCATCCCTGCGCGAACTCCGCTCTGGGTGGCTGCTGGATCCAGGCGTTCTCGAATCATCAGACCGGTCGTGGGGCCTCTGATGGGCCGACGGGCTATCTAAATGTCTGTCCGACTTTACCCCGAATCCGTCGATATGTGGTTTCTTTCCTGCCATCGGGCACTCCTATGAACCCACCGCTTTTAACACGAAGTCCGAATTAAAAACACATTTGTACGCTTTGCGGTTCAGGAAAGCCGATTTTAATGGTATGATCAGGAATCGTAGTTGCGTTTGGTTCCCATACTCCCAGTTTCGGATTCTCTGATGCCCGTTGATCACGAACTCCGGCAGGCGATGCAAGATCGCGTGACCACCCAGGCCTCGGAACTCTTGGCAACCGGCCAGAATGTCCTGGTTGTCTCGCCTACAGGGTCCGGCAAGACCAATATGTTCACGGACGTCATCAACAAGACGCTCCAGCGCAAGCCTGATGCCAACATCCTCGTCATGCAGGATCTGATCGCGGTCGCGCAGCAGAACAAGCGGCGTGCTGAAAGCCTTGGGCATAAGAGCACTTCGCTCGGCATAGACGGGAAACTCGACCAGACCGGTCAGATTGTCTACGCGCTCCCTGAAACCGTGATGGCAAATATCCGGTCTTTGAAGCCCTATGACCTCCTGGTTGTCGACGAATGCCACCACGCAAGTGAGAATGCCGACTCCCAGCACTCCGCCATCATTAACGCGGCTCGGGCCATCAATCCCGACTTAGTGGTGATGGGAGCAACCGCTACCCACGAGCGACCTGACGGCAAGGAACTCCATCCGGATCTGGCGAATGCGAAGCTCCTGAGGGTTTCCTATCAGGAAGCCCTGAAGATGGGTGCGATCGTACCGACGCGAACGGTCACCCCGTATATCGCCCTCAAAGACGGATCCTCGATCGAGGCTGCGGTCAGCAAATACATCGATCCGAGAAATCCGATCGAAACACAGTCCGGCATCCAAAGCCATGTCCGAAACAACCGGCCGGCGGACTACCATAAGCGGTGCGTTCAGGCATGGGCTAAGGAGGGGGGCTCCACCATGCCAACCTTCGCCTATACCGGCACTATCAAAGACGCCGAGAGTCTTGCCAAAGCCTTCAAGGATGCTGGCTTCGCGGCCCAGACCGTCCATTCCCAGCTGTCTCCCACTCAGATCGACAAGGCTTTCAGCGATTATCGTCAGGGTGCCGTCCAGGTCCTCTGCAGCGTCGATATGCTCATCGAAGGGGTGGACGAAACAAAGACCGCCTGCATCCTTAACGCAAAAGAGATCACCAGCCGCGCCGAGAAGCAGCAAATGGAAGGTCGCGGCATGAGAGCCCACACGGAACGAGACGGTTCCGGGGCTGTAACCTTCGACAAGAAGGAGTGCTTGGTCATCGATATGGGAGCCTCGACCGTCCTTCACGGACGAATGGAGGATTATATTGAGATTGAGGCCTATGTCGTGGAAGGGCCGAACGCGAGCAACTATCGCCCGTGGCGGCGTCTGACCAAGGAGAGCGATCAAACGGAGGTTCTTGGCCTCCATACAGGAGACAAGAGCCTGTTCGCCGTTCGCCCCCCGGGTTCACGCTCATATCTTCTATATGAAAAGACGGAGAACACTGGAGGGCGGAAGCAGGGACAGGTCCGTGACATTAAACCTGCTCGGCCCAGCGCCGTCACAAGGATCGATCTATCTAAGATTGGCCATGAAGCCGTGCGCCGGAACATCTCTCTGTTCACGGTTCTTGAATCAACCCGCGTCGACAAGGGTGACGGCAAACGCACCCGGAAGATGACGAAGATCCTGATCGACAGTTTCAGGGAATCCAGGGGATCGCTGATGACCTTTACCCGCTTGCAAGTCCAGCACGCGAGGAACGCACAGGCTGTTGCAAGATGAATTGAGTGGTTCAGGAGGGCGACAACGCCCTCCTAGAATGATTACGCCGGTCCCACCTGACTATTGGCGTAGCGTGATGCTGAATTGGCCGCGCGAGGGGCTTCCCTTCACGGATGTTCCCACGTCACCGGGCAAAGCTCTTAATGATTAGGAATGCCGCCGCTATGCCGATGATCCACTGAAGGCGATCCAACGCGAGCAGGATCTTTTCAGCGTGTTTGGATGTTTCGCGCGGCTTCGCGTTTCCGAAGATGTCTGGAACAGCCCACTCCTCGCCGACCCGACCTAGGCTCTGGTCTACATCGATGCTCACCAGTTCGGCGAAAGTGGCTTTCTCGCCCGGGATCACGCCGTACCTTTCCAATCCCGATGCGAAGCAAGGCATGTGGAGGGTTAGATAGACACTTGCCGGAGCCGAGTTAGTCCAGAAGTTACTGAAGAGTGAGTCAAATAACTCCCCGCTGAGCCGGACAGAGATGGCTGCGATGTTCTCGTCCGTTGGTAAAATAATTACTTCGCCTCCCCGTTCCAAATCGGGAGAATGGTAGAATGCTATTTCGATCTCACGCAGTTCTCGACGTAATATCCCACCATCGTAGGGGAAGATCTTCTTGTCACATTGTACATTGCGACACACGACCCTTCGGTTGAGAGTGTGCTCGTCGACCTCAAACTCAATTTTGCCTGGAGTCTTCTCAACGTAAGGCCATTTTTGGGTCACGCCCTTCAACTTATTGCCGTCCTTGTCACGCACTACGCTTTCAAAATAGCCCGCGTTTCGAGTGCTGACATCGTGGGAGATCATGCGCAGATGGAGATGTGTTCTGCTTAGGCTGTCAGGCTGCTCCTTCTTCCTATGCAGGATAAGCTTGGTCTCGCCTTGTGCCTCGACTTTGGTGACGTCTTCCAACAACCTTGCGCCCCGTTTGGATCAATAGCTGAGCGAAATCATAGGCATAACCTGCTCGAATTAAAGGAATCAAAAGGCGGTTTCCCCAGGTCTTGGCATACTCTTCCGACTAGTCTGCTGGCGAAGTCCGGCAAAAGCAGTGTTGACAAGCAAGAGTAGGAGCAAATGGTCGGAGTATCCGCCCCTCCGCAAACCATCCTTCTAACCAAAGAAATATCAAATTGATCCCAATGTGTTCTTGAAATTACACATTGAAGCAATCCCCAATGTCCGAGATCGGCGAACAAAAATCATCCCTTATCAACCTTTTGGTCGGTCTCTACATTAAGAAGACCTACTTCCGGATCACACGCAGCCGCGGCGGCGTGTTCTTCCCCAGCCAGGACGAAGTCGCTGACCAGTTTCGTGGCATCTTGGCGGAGGCTCTTGGGCCCCAGCAGGCGCAAGCGATCCTCTCCAATTGCATCGACGCCGCCCGAACCCTCGTCCACAAAGCGATGGGCCAGGTAAGATTCGATCCCGCCTCGGAATGCCATACTGGCTTCTGCAAAGAACTGACCGACCCTGCCAATGCCGACGATATAGAGGCGCTTCGCGAGCGCATGAAGACCGCCAACGATCGGGCGCTCGCCGACGCTATCAGTGCCTTGGCCCAAGCCAACGCTACCCTGCCCCACCAGACCCCACTTCAGGAGCCCGTCACCGACCTTGTGACGACGGCAACTCCGCCCTCTCTCAGTTCGGCGCCGTCAGGCGGTTATGAACCAGTCGGTCGGCTCGCTCTCGACCGAGAGATCCTCTCGAGCGGTGACCGTCTGATCGAAAAGGCCACCAGCGGCAAGTTCCGGAGCCTTGAGAGCGTCTTCAGCAAGCTCGTTGAGGCCGACCGGATCGCAATCTCCAAACCCGCGATCGCACCCTCAGCCCAGATTGTCCCGGCTCACGGCAGCTATCCAGAAGGGCGCCCACACCAGGTCAAAGCCGCGGATCTCTTCGCGGATGCGCTGCGCCACCCAAGCGACGCCGACAAGCTGGATTTCCCCGTTACCATTTTTGAATGGTCCGGCCAGCATCCACGCGTTCCGAACATCGATCATAGTCATCGCTTCGACATCGAGCAGCTTCGCCTCATCCTCTGGGCAATGGACAGAGGGTACAATTCAGTTCTCACTGGCCCGCCGGGATGTGGGAAGACCACGGTGACCAGAGAGGTTGCCGGCAGGCTACGGCGCCCCTGGTACCGGATCCCCATGCACGGTGACATGGGCAAACGTGACATGCTCGGTGGCTTCAAGCAGATCAGCACCCACCAGGGACCAGAAACCCGCTGGTTCGACGGGCTCCTCACTCAAGCGATCACCCAGCCGGCCGTCATCGACGTAGACGAAATCGACCGGGCCGATCCGGATCTCCAGTACATCGCGCACCAACTCTACGAGGGCGAAGGCATCACCATCCTGGAGGATGAAGGTCGCTTTGTGCCTCCCCATCCCAAGGTGGCGCTGCTGGCTACGGCGAACACAAAGGGTCGGGCCGACAGCCTAAACCGCTATCAGATGATCAATGAGATGTCGGAGGCCACCCGTGACCGCTTCTCTGTCTGGGTCGATATGGACTATGCGCCGCCCGATGAGGAGGCCGAAATCCTAACCGAACGAGGCATCATCAAGAGTCCCTCGGCCGCGACCAACATCATCAAAGTGGCGAACCTGATCCGGGCCGCCTACAAGAAGGGCGAGATCAGCACCACCTGCAGCTTCCGTCAGCTCGAAGCGGCTGCCGACCTCGCCTCGTTCTACGGTGACGAATGTGAGGCCGTCCGGCGGATCCTCTATGCCCGGGCCCCTACGCTGGCCGATGCCAAGACAATCTATGAGCTCGCTCATCAGATTTACGGCCCGTCCTGGAATCCTCCGGCTCCTTTCTGACCAGCACCATCATGACCACCATTCCAGGGTACATCCTGCGCCGGGAGATTGCCTCAACGCTCTCGGCAATGGGGAACCGCCGCTTCAACATAACGTTCAGAGGAAGCCGAGCTTTCACTGATGGCGTGCACATAAATCTACCGGCGATCTGGCCGCAGAGTGAATACAGCGACGCAGATGCCAAGGTCCTGAGAGGATATGGGAACCATGAAGTGTTCCATCCCCTCTACAGCACCCTTTCTCGCCGCCTCCCTTGGATCGAGAAGGTCATTGGGCTTCCTGTGGCCGAGATGGACAAATCCCAGGAGCACCGCCTTCGAGTCTGGCTCAAGACGGAGAATTGTCTGGAGGACTGGCGGATCGAGTCCATTGGAGCGAGGGAGTTTCCCGGCTCTCACATCAATATCGGCTATACCCGCAACCACATCGTCTCCCGCGAACTCAACCACCTCCAAGCCCGGGATCCCTCTGTTCCCCCGCGCCTGATCCCCAACGTTCACCAGGTCCTCACCTGGTTCGGTACAATCGCCAATGCCTATCCCTGTGCACCGACGGCACAGGTTGCGATCGAGTTCATGCGCGAGCATGTGGATTCGGAGGCAGTCGAGGTCGTCCAGCATTATTGGCCTGTGATTTCCCGCTGCAGGGATAATCCTGAACTCTACCCAGTTGCGCTCCACCTCTCCGACCTGTTGATCCGCCTTTCCCGTGAGCGAACCCAGGCTAATCAACCGCAAGACAGCCGACAGGAGAGCCGGGGCGACACACTCAACCCGCCCGGGCCCCAAACCGGACGAAACGCACCTAGTGAGCAGGATTCCGGATGCTCCACCGCCCACGGTGGGACAGCGAGCGTCCCTAAACCGGGTCTCGCCGATGACGGTGGTCAGCCTGATTGGCAGGGAGACGACGCGGACCAGTTGAACACGCCTCTGCTCGACATCTCCGATGTGGTTACGAGGATCGTCAGCCGAACTCAGATCGATGTACGGACGTACAACCGATCGGTTGCCCGCGCCGAGGCCTCCGGGCGTTCGCCCAGCCATTATCGGAGAGCATTCTCCAGCCCCCTGATCATCGCTCCAGAGACCCGGCAACCGGAGGACGGAGATGCATTCCGGTCCATCATGGAAAACGCGAGCAGGGATGCTGAAACACTCGCCGCCGCGGTTCGGTCACTCCTTATCTCGCGCCAGCGGAAGGTGGTCCGCCGCCACCGTCTAGAAGGAGAACTCGACGATCAGAACATCATGGGCATCGCCATGCGCGATCCGGATATCTTCCGACGCACTGAGCGCCGTACCGGGACAAGCGCCGCCGTCCAGTTGATGCTCGACGCCTCAAGATCGATGCTCACGTCTGAGGAGCAGCCCAACGGAGGCCAGTCGGACCCCAAAGCTCGAATGAGCCGTCGCGATGTTCTCCTGCGGGCCGCCGGAGCGGTCATCGAGGCTATCGGCCACCAACGCCAGATTGACCTTGCCATCGACAGTTACACCACCGACGATCAACTGAATCCGACGATAGTTCGCCACAAAGCATTCGGAGAGCCCCCTTCGACGATGCGGCCAGCTCTCGGGTCCGTCCTGCGCCGAAGGAACGGCGGAACACCGACGGCCGAGGCCATTCTCGAGGGAGCCCACCAACTTTACCGGTTGAAACACGACAAGAAGGTTCTCATCCTGATCACCGATGGCGAAGCCAACGATCCCATCGCCGCCGAAGAGGCGGCAAACGTCGCCATCTCCTGTGGCGTTCATCTGATCGGCATCGGGATCAGCCAGCAAGCTCCATCCATGAACATCCCCGGGTGGCTCGTCATAAATGATGTGAGTGAGCTCCCAATCCAACTCCTTGAGGCTGTACGCAGGTTTCTCTGGCCCTCGCCTTGGATTAAAAGCGAGGGATAACGCGGCGAACCTGCAATTTAATTCGCGATTCGAGAACGGGTGCTTCCCGGATCGCTGCAGCAATAAGGAGCACAAATGGCCCCCCAGCATACCTTCGTGATCTCGGGAACGCTCAATGAGCAGACCTCGCAGACCTCTGTCTCGCTTACGGGGACCATCGTCCTTGAAGGGGTGACCTTTGAGGTTCGGACCCAGCAAAAGGTGTCCAGGGATAGAAAACGGTATCAGGCGGTATCCGGAAGGAGCGCTGCCGGAGAACTGCTTAAGGGCGCGATCTTCACGTTCGCCCTGACAGATGCCGACAAGAAGGCCAAGCGCCCCTGCTTCAAAGGCAAGCTCAATCGAGGAAGCAAGGTTTACCACATCGCCGGCTGGTACAATTCAACACCAGATGGGGAGGTCATCCGAGTGGGAGAAAACAAACGTAAAGCGACCCCTGCCTCTGAAGAGCGCGCCTGCCCTCCCACGGCCCAAATGGGTGCATAAGGGACACAAAGCCCATCATTCCAGATTTTGCCCTCTCCCCTTTAGAGGGCAAAAACCCCAATAAAATTAAAAAGTTGAACCCGCCAATGCCTGCATCCGCCCCCCAGAACCAAACGGTCGAACGCTTCTGGATTGCTGATACCGAGACCACCGGTCTCAGCGTCGAAGATGGCGACCGGATCATCGAGCTCGGCGCTGTTGAGGTCGTGAACCGCGTCCGGACTGGGCGGACATTCCACTCCTATATCAATCCCGAAGGGCGCCGGATCTCCTATGGCTCATTCGAGGCCCATGGGATCCATGACACAGTGGTTCAGGATGCTCCGCTGTTCGGCGAGGTCTATCCGAAATTCTGCCGCATGGTCGGTGACGCTCCTTTGGTCATCCATAACGCTCCGTTCGACGTCGGCTTCATCAATGACGCCTGTCGGCGGGATGGGTTACCGCCACTCCCGAACCCAATCATCAATTCCATCGACACCGCCTCGCTCATTTGGCCAGGCCGGACGGTGAACCTCGACGCAGTGGCTGGGCGCCTGGGCCTCTACGATCCCGAGCGTGCGAAGAAGCACGATGCGATCAAGGACTGCACCCTCTTGGCGGAAGTCTGGATCAGAATGCTGGCCCTGCGGGAGAACCCGCAGTCTCAGAACGATCTCTTCGCCGGTTCCCAAGCCTCCAAGATTACCTCGCCTGCCGTGGCTGTTCGCGGCTGGTCCACGAAGCTTCTGTGATCTCTGATGCCGAACAACCTTAAAACCGAGTCCTACTACTCCTTCGGCCGGTCTTGCTTGTCGCCGGAGGCTATTGTCAGCCTCACCAAGGCTGCAGGGCAGAGCACCGTCGGTCTTTGTGATCGCAACTCGATGGCAGGATCATATGAGTTCTGCAAAGCCGCCAAGAAGGCGGACATCAAGCCTGTCCTTGGCCTTTCTGTCGAATCCAGCATCCAGGGAGCCGAAGCAAACACGACCCTTACTGGGTGGGTGACCCTCTATGCCCGCAACGAGGCCGGGCTGAAGCATCTCTATAAGGTGGCTTCAAACTGCCATTCAGGTCCGTTGCCCTTGGAGCTTCTGGTCGAGGGACAAGCGGATACGATCTACTTCCTCACGGGGCCTACTGCGGACGGCCTCCTGCCGAACGCGACCCGATCCAGCAACGCGCGAGCCTACGTCCGAACCCTCTTTACCACCTTGGATGCCAGCGGCGTCACCTACGCCGTCGAGCTGGAGCGTCGGCAGAGACCGGAATCCGTTGAGGCTCGTATCCTCGACCTGTTGGACGAGCTCGGCCTGGAACCGGCTGTGGTCGCCACCAGTGAAATCCGTCACGGGACCGCTGCAGACCGCGAGGCCCTTGAGATTATCGACTTCGTCTCCCGTCGTAAGGAGACCGGGGTCGCCGAGGCCCTAGCGGAGAAAGGCAATCTGACTGCTGGGGTGACCTTCAAGACGCCGGCGGAACTTGAGACCCTCTTTGAGGACGTACCTCAGGCCCTCATCAACGCCGATGCCATTTCCAGCCGGTCGGAGGCCTTCGTTCATTCGAGCCAGCCGCGCATCCCTCATATGCCCGGTCTGACCGCTGAGGATGAGATCGAGCAGATCAAAACGAGGGCCCGGGAAGGACTGGCCGCACGGATCTCCCAAAATCCCTACATCGAAGAGAAGAAGCAGGCCTATCTCGACCGGCTGGAATTCGAGCTCGATCACATCACGCGTCTGGGCTTCTCTGGCTACTTCCTCATCGTGTCCGACTTCATCACCTGGTCCAAGCAGAACAACATCCCCGTAGGGCCTGGGCGTGGCTCCGGTGCAGGCTCACTTGTGGCATGGTCTCTGTCGATCACCGAATTGGACCCGATCCGGTTTGGTCTGTTCTTCGAGCGGTTCATCAATCCCGAACGAATTTCGCTGCCGGATTTTGACGTCGATTTCTGCAAAGCTCGGCGCCCGGAGGTCCTTGACTACGTTCACCGGCGCTATGGGGCTGATTACGTGGCGCATATTGGCTCCTACGCCACGCTGGCAGCCAAGGGCGCCTTCCGGGCGGCGGGGGCATCCCGAGGCATGACCCCGGGTGCGGTGGAATCCTTCGTCAGGCTCATCCCTGATGATGCCAAGACCCTTGCTGATGCAGCCCAACTCCCTGCGGTAGCCCGAGCGCTGTCACAGCCGGAGGCCTCAGAGGCTTTCAAGGCCGCCCAGGTCGTCGAGGGATCGGTCACCCATGCCACAAAGCATGCTGCCGGTATCATTATCGCAGACCGCCCGCTGATCGAGACGTGTCCACTTTACCCGCCAGACAAGAGCGACCTCAAAGTCGCTCAGTTCGAAATGGGAGCCGCCGAGGCCACCGGACACGTCAAGTTTGACTTTCTCGGTCTGGAAACCCTCACGGTCATTGAGAACACCCGCCGCCTCCTGAAGGCCGAGGGAATCGACATCGATCCCTATGCGCTCCCATGGGAGGACGAAGCGACCTTCACCATGCTCAATCGCGGCTGGACGCTTCGCGTGTTCCAGATCGAGAGCCCTGGGATGACCAAGGCGCTCCGGGAGATCAAGCCGAGCCGGTTTGAAGACCTGATCGCGCTTGTGGCCCTCTATCGCCCTGGCCCGATGGAGTACATCCCGCAGTATGCCGCTCGAAAGGCTGGCCGTGCCAAGGTGGCCTACCCCCACCCGAAGCTGACCGAAACGCTGGCAGAGACCTACGGGATTATCATCTACCAAGAGCAGATCATGCAGATGGCTCGAATCGTGGCCGGGTACAGCCTGGCCGAGGCCGACGTTCTGCGCAAAGCCATCGGTAAGAAAATCCCCGAAGAAATCGCTAAGCAGCGGACGATCTTTGTCCAAAAATGCATCGAGCAGGGCGAGACGGAGAAGGATGCCAACGAGCTCTATGACTTCGTCCTGCCCTTCGCGGCCTACGGTTTCAACAAAAGTCATGCCGCAGCCTATGCGCTGATCACCTGGATCACAGCCTACCTAAAGCGCCACTACACCCATGAGTTCCTCGCCGCCAACATGGAGCAGGAGATTACCAAGGTCGAAAAGCTCATGCGGACCGTGGACGAGGCCAAGAAGATCGGCATTACGGTTCTCCCACCGGATATCAATGTGTCCGGCGCAAGCTTCCAGATCGAGAGACGGCAGGACGGCTCGAAAGCCATTCGGTATGCTCTTTGCGCTCTGAGCGGCATCGGCCGGGATCTGGCAACTCAGATTGCAGCCATCCGAGAGGACGGACCCTTCAAGTCTCTCGAGGATTTCGTCGACCGGACCTTGGGTACCGTCAAACAATCTGACATCCTGACCCTGATCTTGGCCGGCGCCTTCGACCGTCTCCAGACCCAGAATACCGACATGCCTGTGGCTCCGAAGGACAGCCAGGCCCGTATCGATCTGCGGGCCAAGCACCTCTCTGCTACGGAAGCGTTACGGAAGCAGGCGACAAGCCGGAAATCGGCAGGCGTGAACCAGGGCGATCTCTTCGGCAGCTTTGCTCCGGTACCGCTTAAATTCACGGTCGACCCTCTTTCCACAGCCGATGCAATTGCTGGTGAGGAGAAGGCTTTCGGCTATCGATTTGCAGCGCACCCCATCGACATCTATGCCGACCTGATCGGAACGAACGGGATTGTCTCCCTGACGACGGCCCGCCGAACCATGCGGGAGATCACACCTGACCAGACCTCTCTGAAAGCTCTGGTCGAAATCGTCAGCATCCAGGACCGCAATGTCGATGGAACGGTGATCACCGAGATTCAAGTCGGTGACGCCTGCTCAGCGATGCGGGCTCAATTCTCGAATAAGGTCGTTCCGCCGATTCTTTCTAAGGAACCGCTGATCGCCGTGGTTGAGATCGACTGGTCTAAGGGCAGCCCTGTGATCACACGCTGGTCGCCCGCGAATGCCGAACAGCAGAAAGCAGGCTATGGCGCGGTAGTCCGCTGTGCGGATCAGACATTGGCCGTTCAGGTTCTCGGTCAGATCCGCTCCCATAATGCTCTCAGAACCCAGGCTGAAAATGGTTCACGCCTGTTTATCGCAATTGGGAGCAACGCACCCAAAGAGACGAGCCTCACCATCAAGACCGATGATGTAAGCCTTGGAGCCATCAAAGCCATGAAAGGCGTCATCGGAATAGAAATGACGGGATAGGACCCATGAACCCGACAAGAATTGAGATTCGGCTCTCTTCCACTTGCGGAGAATCCGGCCTCGCCCAGATCCGAGACGTCATCCGGGAGAAGGCACTCCGCCCTCCCGGAACCTCCGGTCTGGTATTTATCGTTCCCACGCCCGAAGCCGACGTTACGATCGACACTCAGGTGCGCCGGATCAATTCCTCACGCGAGCTCATCGCGGCCCTCGAGCGCCTGGATGTGGTCGACGCCGCGACGCTTGTGGACGATCCTATTCAAAACGTCGCCTGATTTTGGAATAGAAGCCAAAACCAAGCACTAGTCCTTTAAAACTGCTCGCGACCTTAACCCCGCGCAGGATATTCTATCGTCAGGCCATGCACGAGCCCCGAATCTAGGTCGATCAATACAAACCGGCGGCTGCTTAATTAGGGTCCGGAACAATCGTCGGGCTATCGGATGGCGGCAAGTTTTCAACCGGAACATTATACTCTCTGAGAATGAAAATTGCCTGTGTCTCTACGTTGTTCGAAATGTTGCTTTGAACGCGGATTTCTTCCTTTATGAGATCCGAACTGGACTTTGCGCGTTTGTTGATCGCATCCAGTTCTGCCAGAACACCATCCCTTGTCGATTGGGACCTTACCGCCGACTGGTCGCTTGCCGACAACCCCTCCGAAGCCCTCTGTACAAAACTCGCAAATGAGGCGCCCTTATAGAGCAGGTCCAAAACCACCATGCTCTCAGCCGATTGCCTCGCTCGTTCGAGTTCTACTCGCAGTTTTTCATTTAACCGGTTCAACTCCGTCAATGCTGCTGCTCGGCTAGAGGCCATCTCCTCAAGTTTCGATCTGACTTCAGCCTTGTCTACGGATGCGGAGAGTTCCTTCACGAGCCTCTCCAGCTCACGTCCTCTCGCCGCAGACCAACTATACTTCGCTAGATTTCGCTCCGCATGGAGACCAAACATCGCTCGGCGAAGCATGCTCAGCGGTTGATGGGTAACAGTAATAGATCCGTCTGGATTCTTTCGAAACCAATAGGCTAAGCTCGCCTCGGCATCCAATCGTTTCCCCTGGTCCATGACGTAAAACGGGTCTGGGTGCTCAGTATGAGAGAGTTCAGCGTCCGCCGGTGTCATACCGATTCCAACATAGTCAAGACGGTCGCTAATTAGACTGCGGTAAACTCCGGAGTCAGTTTGTACCGACTGTAATCGAGCAACAACCAGAACTCCGCCATTTCCGGCATACTTAAGATCATTGAGTATCTTTGGCTCAAGCTTCGTCATCTGATCGCTGATTTTTAATCCCAAGCCATACTCATTCAGCATCGGGAGCCCCATTTTCAAGAAATCTGCGACGCCCTTTGCTGTTTGAGGGCCGGATGGAGGTCCGGGAGGCAGGGTTGGAACCTGCTGAAGCGGCGTAGTCTGCAATCCGTCCTGCGCTTCTGCGACCGGGGGAATTGCAAGTATCCACAACAGCGGCAGAGTTTGATGTATTCTATACAGATTCAATTTGCTTGAGTTGGTCATTGTCGCACCGCATCGGTAAGATCGACCGCAGGGAGGGTCTGTTTCATTCGTCGAACCTGACTGAGGTGCTCTACGACATGCGAGAGACATGCCGTGGCATAGGCGCGCTTCAACCTCTGTAGATTAACTTGATCCAATATAAGCTGAGCATCTTTCCACGCTTTGATTGATGTCACTTCTTTCCAAAGCGTCCCGGATCCAGTCCTAACGTTCTGAAAGACAACGGGTGCAAGAACTTTCCAGCTCCGAAGGTCGCTCGGATTCGTGGATCGGGCTACTCTGACAAGATGATTGTAATCGATTCCGTAGAGAGGGAGATCTTGCCGCACACACTTCGATTGATCTATCTCACCGATTTTCGGATGAGCGAGCCAGGTAGTCCCGTCTGGATTCAAGTGATGGTATATATGGTCGACGTCTTTAATGTTCTCCAGGAAAGCTGCGCCACTTTTGTCGACGACGTCCCTTGTGAACCTCGCGGCGAGGATTGATTTCGTCACTCCCGTTCTCATCCACCCGCGCCCATCCTGGGCGTAGCTTTCCGCGTCCATGTTGTAAATGACACATACATCAGCGGGAGATCCAGAATAGACCTTGTATGCTATATAACTCGCGGCATCACCCTCCTTCTCGAACCTCTCTTTTGCGTCTGAGATGATCTTCGCTTCGTTCACCCCGGCAATCCGAATAGCCTCTGCTACCGAATGTTGCTGCGCAGGATCAGACATTCGATTGAGCCAGTTTACGTGGTGGTTCGCCTCGATAGACAACTGAACGTCTGTGATGATGCCCCAGCCAAACGCCGCACAATCGATGGCGAAGCAAATAGAGCAAACTGAGGAGGGAAGCGTTGATCGTCCCTCGGGCAGATTGACCAACTTGTCTCTCGCAATATCGAAGTTTTCGTACCTGGCCTTGAGACGGTCTACAAAATCACCTCTGTTCAGGTTATCTGCGGCAAGAGACACACCCCGGGTCTTCGCCTCAACCATCAAGTCTTGGATCCTCTGTATGGCCGTGACCACTTCATTGTGGATTACGTATGCTGCTTGCTCGCCTAGAGCATCAAAGATATCCTTCCGAAGTTTTGCAATTTCAGTGACGACGTACTCGATGGATTTTTGAATTGCTGCAAGCTGACGGATCGCTACATCAAGCTTGCCGTTCAATGTGGACAAACTGGCGCCAAGACCGCCATCGCCACGACTTGCATCTGCGATAGTTTTTATTACGCCGATTGCTGCTACTATCACTTCGACGTACTGAGCCTGAGCCGGTCTGGTTCCTAAAGCTGGGACAAGAGGCACAGATGCCAGTCCAGAAACGGCTGTAGATGCAATCAAGTTACGTATGAACTCTCGCCTATCCATAGTTTCGAGCTCCATTTGGCTCTCATGGATAGTGGGGGACAGCGCCATTTTTCACAATTCTATATCCTTTCAGGGGCATTGCTCAAAAGGATTAGGTCACGACCGCTGTCCAGACTCTCGGTCAGGCTAGGCACACAATCCGCATCCAGGGCTTTGGGACTCCGAAATAACACGTGCATCGGCAGAAATAGAACGTACTGTGCGACTCCGCTGCTCGCGCCCTCAAACCCTGAGCGTGGTTAGCCTTTTGATTCCAGAATGATGGCAGAACACGCCATTCATGCCCTCCGTAGTCATTTGCGAAAAACCATCCCAAGCCCGTGACATCGTCACGGCGGTTGGAAACACCTATGGGCAGGTGCTCGCCGCCTAATGACACCTGCTCCGGCTGCATCTCCCAGGTGAGATCAATCCCGCCTGGGAGAATAGCGCGACACGGGTCATGAAATTCGCGTATTCATAGCAGATCCGTCAAAAGGACAGTTCGAGAGAGGATCTGCTCTCTTAGCGATTAGTGAAGCTAACGGACTTCGAGCACGCCGCCGCTCCCGATTTCCGGCAAGCCGAGCCGTGTAGTTCCAGGGTAAAACTGGCCTTCCCACCGCGATTCACGACCTTATACCCGCGGACGTACTCGTTGAACCTCTCAGTCCATTTGTTTGGACCCGTCGAGATAAGAACCTGGGTGAGGCTTCCGGCACTCCCGCTAAACATCGAGTGCATGCCGTCACAGACCAAGTCGCCGTAGTCGATGATCCAGTCCTTGAACCCGTCCCCGTTCAGGTCATGCTCATTCGTGGCAAATCCCTTCCGGAGCTTGAAAACATCACAGGAGTCCAGGTTCCCCTTGAAGGCCTCGACTACGTCCGCCGGGTAGCCGGAAATGTCCGATGATTGCTCACGCGGCGGTGGCGTCGTGCTCGCCTTGATGAACTGCGTCGGAACCCAGCCGCCGTCATCGTCCCCCTGGCTCACGTAGCAGAAGCGGGGGAGGCCCCGTGATGCCGGGTCCTCATCCATGATGACCTTGCCGGCCGCGTTGACGTTATTGCACGCGCTGACCTTGAGCCACTTGGCATCGTGTGAAACCTCGCCGACCTTGTGCGACTTGGGATCCGGCCAGCGTTTCAGAATGAGCTTTTCCCCCGGTGCAATGCCGGTCACGTCGACGATCTCCGGATCGGCCGCCAAGGCTGCTCCGGTTCCGATGATTAAAGAAAGTGAGAAGGCGAGTAGGGTACGCATGGTTGATTGATCTCTGTTGGTGCCGGCCTTGTAACAGTTCCCAAGCGAAGCGGTAGATGTGGCGTCACCAATCCACTGCTTCCTTGATAAGGGGGCGTGGGCACGGCGCGCCTTCTTGGTCTGTTCAAACATCATTAGCAGCCGAGTTTAGTAGCGCCAATCCGAAATAAAATGTAGTCTGCGACGCCCATGCTCTCGTCCCCAAACCCCGAGCATGGTACCGGTTGATTCCAGAACGATAGCAGAACACGCGATTCATGCCCTCCGTAGTCATTTGCGAAAAACCATCTCAAGCCCGTGACATCGTCACGGCGGTTGGAAACACCTATGGGCAGGTTCTCGCCGCCCAAGGACACCTGCTTCGGCTGCAGCTCCCAGGTGAGGTCAATCCGGCCTGGGAGAAATGGACTGACGATCTCCTCTACCCGCAGGGAGGCCGCTACGGCTATGTTCCCGGAGAGGGTGGCGGCAAGAAAGAGGCACTCGACAAGATTAAGCGAGCGCTCTCGTCCGCCGACGAGGTGATCATCGCCACCGACTGCGATCGCGAAGGCCAGGGTATCGGTCAGAGCCTTCTGGAATTTCTCAAGTTCAAGGGGCGCGTCCGCAGGGCCATGTTCACGGCACAGGACCCGACTACCCTGCAAACGGCCTTCAAGTCGCTCAAACCCAATTCCGAATATCAGGGCATGTACGATGCCTTCGTCGCCCGTCAGCAGGGCGACCAGATCTACAATCTCTCCCTGACCCGCGTTGCGACCAACAATCTCCGCCCTGAGGGGAGCAAGAAGCCCGTTGGGATCGGGCGCGTCCGAAGCCCTACCCTCGGGATCCTCTGCCGGCGCGAACTCGAGATTCGGAACTTCCTTCCGAAGGAGTATTTCGAGGTTCGGCTGAACGTCTTTGGGGCCTCGGGCAGCGCGGACCTTTTCTATCGTCCCTCTGATGAGAACCGCATCTTTATCCGAGGCACTGCCGACCAGATCGCGGGGGCGGCGAAAGCCTACTCCGGCCCGGTCCACGTGAAGACCGAACGGAAGGAACGGTCGCCAGCCAAGCCGATGGACCTGCCGACGCTTCAGAAGCGGGCCTCTCAATGGGGCTGGACGGCAAAAAAGACCCTCGACACCGCTCAGGACCTCTACGAGACCTTCAAGATCATCACGTATCCACGATCCGAGTCCCGCTACCTTAATGAGAGCTTGATCCCACAGGCAGCTCCTCTCCTCGCAATGCTCAAGGAGGTTTCCGATTATGCCTCCTACTCGCTGAAGGCTCCGGTGATCCGGAAAGGCAAGAGTGGGGTGTTCTCGGACAAGCAGCTTGAAGGCATCTCTCACCATGCCATCATTCCGAACATCAACTGCCCGGGCGGCTTCGCCAAAACGGTCGGCCAGCTCAATCCCGACCAGAAGCGCCTCTTCGACCTGATTGCCCGGACCTTCCTCGCAGCGATCGGCGAGCAGCACATCTACGACCAGACCAAGGTTTGGGTCGACGTGCAGACCCCTCTGGTGCCCCCTGGCAAGTTCACCTTCTCGGTGACCGGCTCGGTTCCCGTCTTCGCTGGCTGGAAGGAGATCTTCGAGGACAAGTCGGACGAGGACGAGGAGGAAACCAAGCTTCCTCCCCTGAAGAATGGCGAGCCTGTGAGGGCGCGTGAGACGGAAGTTCAGGTCAAGATGACCAAGCCGCCCCCGCGCTACACCGAAGGCAGCCTGATCGAGGCCATGCAGGAAGCGTGGAAATTCGTGGACGACCCCGCCGAGCGGGAGCGTCTCAAGGAAGCCAAGGGTATTGGAACCCCTGCTACCCGTGACACCATCATCGAGGGCCTTAAGCTTCAGGGACAAATTACGGTTCAGAAAAAGAACCTCGTCCCGACCGAGCTTGGCATGCAGCTCTACCAGATCCTGGCCTCTGCAGCGCCGGTTATCGTCGATCCCGGCGCAACGGCCCGCATGGAGGCACGCCTCGACGATATCCTGAGCGGCAAAGCAAGCGCCGACCAGGTCATCAAGGAAATCTCTAAGGTCGCCTATACCCTCATTCCGAGCATCAAACAGAAGAAGGGGTCAGTCACCGCAGCAGTGGCAACTCCTCCAACCAAAGCAATGGTTCAATTCGCCCAGACCATCGCCGGCCGGAAGAATATCCCTCTCCCCCGCGAGGTCACAAAAAACTTCAAAGCCTGTAAAGCCTTCATCGACCAGCACAATGGAACACCCCAAACCGGGGAAGGAAGCGGCGATTGGCTCCTCGACAAAGCCCAGAGACTTGCCCAGGCCACGAACACGCCACTGCGCGATTCCATCAAGCAGGATCGCGCCGCCCTCAAAAAGTTCGTCGACGAGGCTGACAAAAAGCGCGGGTCGGAGCCTGCGAGCGACAGCCAGATGGCCTGGGTCAAGAAACTCGTCGATCAGGGCGCCACTCCGCCAGACGGATACCCGGACGCCGTGTCGAAGACCACAGCCAGCAAGTTTCTCGACGCTGCGTTTGCCAAGAAAGCCGCCAATGGTGGACCCGGCGCGAGCTCCAGTTCTAACCGGCCAAGCTCGGGGAAAAGACCGGCAGGGAGTCCGGCTCGACGCTCCACAGGAGCAAAGGCATAAGAGCCGCTTGTAGCTCACCCGATTCTACCTGGAGTAACGGCATGGCCACTGACCGTGATGACTATGATGTCTTCCTTGATACCTGGGAGCCAAGCAAGCGCCTAAAATATGCTACCCTTCCCTCCAACCTATTTGACTCCATCGCCAATCAGCGACTGGTCGAAGACAGTACGGGGCAGGCTGATGTCGAACGTGAAGCTTGGGCTCCAGGCACAAAGGGAATGACGGACCAGGAAGTCCGCTTGAGAGGCTCCGGGTTCTTCGAGGCCCATCAGCCAGAGTGGTCTGCCGATTTCCGAGATCGCCTAATCAGCGAAGGCCTCGACCCTACTAAGGTTGATCACTTTTTGAGGTGCTTTGCCGAAGTGTGGGTCGACGGATTGAAAGATCGACAGAACTCCGACGCAATGATGGCAATCAAAGCATCAATCCGGGACCACGACATACGCTATCATCCCGAAACAGCTGGCAAATTCGTTATTAACCAAGTTCCATCTGATATTCAGCCTCTCTTCAGGCCAGAGGAGATGAAGGCCATATTTCGGGTGAATTCCAACCTCCTCGAGGTACACATCGCTCTTTACCACGACCACATTCATGGCGAAGGCGAAGGCTCGATTAACAGAGAGTATGTCCGGCGAGGGGTCTTGATGGGTCATCCAGGCCAGGTGCGCCGAGAGCTACAGTATCTGAGCTCCTATTCGCTAGCAGTGACGCCGGTTGAGCAATTCTCACAGACCAGAGCCTCCAAAACTGCAGCCAGCGACGTTCCAACCATATTCTCCGCTCCACTGCCTGCGGTCCAAACACGAGTGGTGGCTTTCGCTCCTCACATTTCGGGGATGTCCCTAGGCCAACTCGAATTGGTTGTAGCCCCTCCAGTTCAGGCGCAGCCGCTTAAAGATCTAGAGATCCACAGAGGTATCCATGAATTCTGGTTCGAATAAAGAATTGCGGGAGGCTGATAAAAAGAAGGCCGGGGAACCCCCGGCCTTTATTCTTTAGCTCTCGCTTGGAAGGGTAAACATGCCCTCTATTTCGCTTTGGGCTCGGGCAAATACATCATACGGGTGGGCGTGCTCCGCCGTGATTTCCTCGAACATCGTCGCCATCAATTGCTTGTTGCCGCAGAGTGCAAACAATGTTGCCGCATCGTTGACCGCCTGGACTTTGCCCTCGTAATCCTGATGATCCGGGCGGCTATTATAGATCTGGACCGACGCACCGTAGATTGAGGACTGGATTTCCTTAGGTGTGAAGCCTTCCGGAGGCGGCAAATCACTTTCGGCCGGGGCCAGCCTCTCTGCAACGTCCTCTGGGTACGCTGGAGCCGGTTCCTCGTCCCCTGTGGCGCTTATCGGAACCAGGTCTTTGACATCGCTGAAGGTCTCGTCAGCCATTCGCTACCTCCTTTTTGGCTGCTAACTTTAATTCGGAATAGCACATTAAAAGGCATGGCGCGACACCCGTAATGCGCGATATTGGCGTTCCTCTGAGCCAAAAAAGGGCAGAACAAACGCCATGATTCGAGAGACCTCCCGTACCCCGTTCCTGCGATCCAGCTTCGAAATCGTCTATGACCGAGGGGTTAGTTCTTCTTCAGATGGCAATTACGAACCAGCGCTCTTGAGCGCCCGTGCCGCTTCAGCTGAGATCCTTGCGAGGTCCATGAGCCTCCTCGTCAACCGAAGTGCCACTGCCCAGAACGAAAATGACGTTCTCGATATGCGCTATGTATATGCGGGTCTGGCGCTATCCGACGAGAGCAAAGTCGCCAACGCTGCCCAAACGCAAATCATGCGCCACGCACGGTCCGCACTGTTGGCCGCCGATAACACAGACGGCGTCCTCGAGCGCACCCAGTTTGCCCTCTCGTCGCTGTCCCTTCCCGGCAAAAGACCCCTCATGGTTGATCTGCCACCAGCAATGTCCGGCCTGAGGGAACTCGTCTGGGATTCCAGTGTACGAAAGGCAGCAGCAGGAACGGCCCTTGATCCAAACCTTACCGCAACTGCACAAGCCCTCGCATTCGCTGCAATCTGCAGGCCATGCCAATGGTTTAGCCCTGATACAGGCATCATCGTACGGGCCGGCTGCTCGATCCGCCCCTCAGGGCGGGGGTTCCGCCTTACCCCTCCTTGGTCCCACTCCCTTCTGCGTCTGTCTCATGAGGCGAGCACGACCGTCATCAAGGCAGGATTTGAGCGTGGGCTGACCGAAATGGAGCTTCTGGACACCCTCATCACTCTCAAGGATGTGGCCAGCCAGTCCAATCCCCAGGAAAGCCAAACCGCTGCGACGGAGCGCGGACGTGACTATGTCGTCTACGATTATGCGGTTGAGGCGTACGCCGCCGTCGAGCAACAGAGCCAGATATTCGCCGACCCAGTCCTGACCCTAGCGGCAGCCACGGCAGCGGCACTCACCGTTAACCATTGGAACGCTGAATAAAGGCTCCGCCCCCACAAAAAACCGAGTTGTCGTGCGGTAAAAAGATATAAAAGGAGGGCAACAGCAGTTTAATTCGGCGAACACGAATCATAATGGAAATCGGATACGGCTCATGAAGAAGAAGAACGCACTGTTTTTGGGAATTGCAGCCGTATCGGCTTCCTTCGCTTTCATCATCTCGAACGCCATGACGCCGGAGCCGCCCGCCCCGGCGCCTGTGAACGCCGTTCAGGCTCCGGCTGCGCCCGATCCTCGAGAGTTGACCGAGGTTCTCGTCGCCAGTGAGGACATTAAGATTGGTCAGCAGATCAATCCGGCTCTGATGACTTGGCAGTCCTGGCCGAAGACCAATATCCCGCCGCACGCGATCACCCGCGATAGCCAGCCTGACGCCCTTACCGTCTATGAGAAGGCTACTGCCACGGCGACCGTGATGAAGGGTGAGCTCATCGTCGAAGCCCGCTTGATCCGCACGGACAAGTCAGGATTTGTCGCAACTTCCCTGCCCGAAGGCTATCGCGCCTTCTCAATCCGCCTCGATGCGGGCGGCGCCAATGCGGCCGGCGGAATGATCCTGCCCAACGATCGGGTCGACATCTACGTTACCGGTCAGGCTCCCCTCCCGGGTCGGACTGATATCGATTCCACGGTTCTCATGGAGAACATCCGTATCATCGCCATCGACCAGAACATTGAGAAGGCCGAGGGCTCTCATGCGATGATCGGAAGCACGGCGACCCTGGAGCTTACGCCAGAGCAGATCGTCTCGATCAATAAGGCGCAGAGGAATGGAACCCTTACCTTTGCCCTCCGCCCGATGCAGGAAAAGCAGGCGCAGACCCTGCGAGCCTCCGCCGAGGCAGCCCCGGCAAAGCCGGCCGATATCCAACTCATCCGCTTTGGCGTTGCGTCCACGCTGAACTGATACCGCTTTTCAAATTCGGATAACAATAATGACAATTACCAGGAACCCGAGCGCACGGAACTTTCGAGGCGCTCTCACTCACGGTGCCGCATCACTCATCATTGCCGGACTTAGCTTCGGACTGTGCGGTCCTGCCAGTGCTGCCGATCCAGTGGCGGATCCCCTGGTAGGGGCTACCGCGGTGAGGGTGGCCAAGAGCTCCATCACCGTCGGGATCGGCAAATCCACCTTTCTCGATCTGAAGGCCGATGCCCGGGACGTGATTGTCACCAACCCGAGCGTCGTTCAGGCGACCATTCGCTCTGAGCGCAAGATGATGCTCCTAGGCCTTGGTGAAGGTGAGACCCAAGTCTATGTCATGGACGCCGAAGGGCGCCGGATCACCAGCTACACGGTGCAGGTTTCACGCGACACAGGCCGTCTCGAGGAAATCCTGCGGGAGGTCATCCCAGGATCGACTATCCGGACCAAGATGATTGGAAACTCTGTCATCCTGTCCGGAGAGGTGGATTCCGACATTCAGGCCAAGCAGGCGGTCGATGTGGCAACGGCCTACATGACCGCCGGGGTTCGGTCCCCGGACTCGGCTGCAGGCGGTGCCGGCATCTCCTCCGGCGCAGCCGGGGAAGGATCCCTCGGCCCGGTCATCAGCGCCCTCACTATCAAGGGGCGCGATCAGGTCATGCTTAAAGTCACGATCGCGGAGATCCAGCGGAACGTGCTCAAGCAACTCGGCATCAAATGGACTGGCTCCTGGAGCCTGCAGGACGCGACTATCAATGCCGCGTTCTCGCCTGCCTATCCAGTCGCCGGTTCATCCCTTGCAAAGGCCACCCTGGGAGCCACCTGGCCGGGCGGTGACACCATCAACCTTGAGGCGATGGAACAGGCTGGCGTTGCCCATACCCTGGCCGAACCGACGCTGACGGCGATCTCGGGTGAGTCTGCCAGCTTCCTGGTCGGCGGCGAAATGCCAGTTCCAAGCGGAACGTCCTGCAGCGGCGACGGTAATTCAAGCTGCCAACCGACGATCACCTATAAGAAGTTCGGCGTGAGCCTGAACTTCACTCCGGTTGTACTCTCCGCAGGAAAGATCAACCTCAAGGTCGGAACCGAGGTCTCCGAAATCGACCCCAACAATCAGATCATCGTTCCGGCCGGGAACAACCAGAGCCTTGCCATTCCTGGCTTCAAGGTCCGCAAGCAGGACACCACGGTCGAAATGCCGTCAGGTGCCGCTTTGGTCACAGCTGGTCTCATCCAGCAGCAGACCAAACAGGCGGTCAACGGCCTGCCTGGACTGATGGATCTGCCGATCCTTGGGACCTTGTTCCGCTCCCGCGACTACCAGCGCCAGGAAACGGAACTCGTCATCATCGTGACCCCCTACCTCGCAAAGCCCATCGAGCCTCAGAAGATCGCTCGGCCCGACGATGGCTTTGCCCCAGCCTCCGAGCCAAACGCTGTGTTTCTCGGCCACATGAACCGGAAGACGACCAGCAAGAGAGAGGCCAAGCCGATCTTCAAGCAGCCTGGTTTCATCATCAACTGACGCCGCCTGACCATTCCCGAAGGATTTCCCATGTTCAAGAAACTCACCGCGGCGGCATGCTTCTCCCTCCTGGCGGCTGGCTGCGCCGACCGCGAGCTTCCCGCCTACGCCCTTCCTTACGCTCCCGACGTGCGGGACCGCCACCCGATCGTCCTGAAGAACGAGCTTACGGACCTCGACATCTATCCGACACAGATCAGTGGCTTGGACCTTCGCCAGAAAGTCGATCTGCGGGACTTCGCACGCTCCTACCTTCCGGCAGGAAAGACGAATCTTATCGTCTCGTCGCCGTACAAGGCGCAGGCGGCCGACAACGCTGCCGTCGACAGGTTCGCCAGCGTTGTAGTGAAGGAACTCGTTTCGGCGGGGGTGCCCCGCGCAGCCATCGAGATGAAGAAGTATCAGAGCTTCAACGAAGACCGCATTGAGCCCGTAAAGGTCGCTTTCGTGCAGGTTGCGGCGGGCGTCCCCCACCCCTGCGGGGACTGGCCGGAGGACCTCGGCGCGGGCAGCCCAGTGGTCGACATGGAGAACCTCACGTCCGCGAACTTCGGCTGCGCCCACCAGCAAAACCTTGCTGCTCAGATGGCGAACCCCATGGACGCGGTTCGTCCCGCCCGCGAGACCTCACCCGACTCTACCCAGCGTGTCCTGATGCTGCGCCGCTACGTCGCCGGCGAGGCCACCCCGTCCAAGCAGACTTCGGGCGGGTTCCAGGACAGCGATACGTCGTCTTCAGGCTCGAACTGATCTCGGTAAGGACCAAGTGATGAACCACATGAATCCTCTCCTTAACCACTCGATGGCCACTCCGCTGGCACCTGTTCCGCGGATCACCATCGATGCGTTCTGCCAGACCAAGCCTGTTGCCCGCTTTGTCGCCGATGCCTTCAAGGATCCTATCCTGACCCGCGCCAAGACCGATCTCCTGGAAGGCGGTCTGCACGATGCTATCGCGTACTATTCCACCGGAAGCGGCACTCCCAGCGTGATTGTCCTGGAGATTGGCCCGGACGAGGACAACTTCCTGCCCGTCCTGGACGAGTTGGCTACTCACTGCGCCGAAACCACGAATGTCATCGTAATTGGCCACCGAAACAGTGTCCGTATCCATCGGGCTCTTCAAGACCGAAATGTGCGTGACTACCTCGTGGTTGAGGAGCTCGACCGGTTTGACATCATCCGGGCGATCTCGCGGATCTATTCCGAAGATTCCGGCGTGGGGCATGGGCATGTCACCGCTGTCATCGGCAGCGTTGGGGGCGCCGGGGTGACGACGGTAGCCTCCAATTTGGCGGCAAGCCTGGCCAGCATTGTCCCGTCATCGGTGCTCGTCGACCTGAATTTTGGCTTTGGCGCCTCTGCGTTCAACTTCAATCAGGAGCCGAAGCAGGACATCTCCGAGGCCTTGTCCACCCCGGAGCGGATCGACGCCAACCTACTCGAGCGTCTCCTCGTCCAATGTGACGACAATCTTGCCATCCTGCCTGCCCCTGCAACTCTCGATAAGACCTGGGACGTTCGTGAGGATGCTGTCTCCCGGATCATCGAGACACTACGCCGAGACAACACGAACCTTGTGCTTGATATGCCGCGCGTCTGGACGAACTGGACATTGCTCGCGCTGCAGGTCTCTACCGAGGTGATCTTGGTTGTCACGCCATCGCTTCTCAGTATCCGGAACGCCCAGGAGACTGTGGCAGCCTTGGATCGTATCGGAAAGCGCCCTCGCCTCATCGTTAATCGGCATAGCGGCCCGAAAAGCTCGGACCCTTCGATCGCCGACATCACCAAGGCGTTGAGCGGATTGGAACCCGATGCGGTGCTCGCGTATGACCGCGATTTGCACCATGAGGCTTCTGAGAACGCTCGGATGCTGGCCCAGGTTCAGCCAAACAACCCGACAGCACAGAGCCTTAAGGAGATCGCACGCTCTCTGGCTGGTGTTGTTACATCAAACGCCGTTGAGCAGGCCGCCAGTCCCCCTTCGTCAGGACTTTCGTCGTTGATCGGGCGTCTTTCCAAGGCTCTCCCGAGCAGAGCCAAGTCCAACTGAATTGAACCAATCGAATTGAGATCGTCATGGCGTTCGGCACCAAGAAATCTGAACCTCGCTCCGTCAACGAAGTTGCTAGACCAATAGCGCCCGTCGCCCCAAGGACAGCGCCGGCGGGCTTCGGCAGCTCAGTGCCTCCTGCGCCCGGGGGCTTCGGTCAAACGCCCAAGCCCGGCTCGGGCACCGTTGTGGCTATCCCCGCGGCAGCCAACCCACAACGTTCCCCTGCCCAGATCAAGTCGAGCGTCTCGGCCTTGCCAGCCAACACGACAGTGATGTCGGCAAATTACTTCGAGTGGAAGAAGCGGGTCTCGGATCAACTCTTCGGCAACCTGGATCTAATGCAGCGTCTTGGAGCCCTCGATAGCTCCCAGGCAGCAGAGGAAATCCAGGAAACGGCCAGGCAGATCATGGCCGAGTTGGAGATCGCAATCTCGAAGGTGGAACAGGACCAGATGCTTCGCGATCTGGTCGATGACATCCTCGGCTTCGGCCCCCTCCAGCCGTTGCTCGATCGGCAGGATATCGCCGACATCATGGTGAACCGGCCCGACCAGGTTTACATCGAGGTTGGCGGCCAGATGGAGCTCGTGCCGAACTGCCGCTTTATCGATGAAAGCCACGTCTTCAACATCGCTCAGCGACTTGTTGGTCAGAGCGGCCGCAGTGTCGACGAAGCCAATCCTATCTGCGAAGCCCGCCTCTCAGACGGCTCCCGCCTTAGTGTCGTCGTTCCTCCGATCACAAAGTACACGACCATCACCATTCGTAAGTTCAGAGCAGAACGCCTGACACTCAACGACCTGATCAAATTCGGGACGATTTCTCCGAACGCGGCTGAGTTGCTCAAAATCATCGGCAAGTGCCGGCTCAATGTCATCGTCTCGGGGGGCACCGGTTCCGGTAAGACCACTCTCCTGAACTGCCTCTCGGCTTTCATCGACGACAAGGAGCGCATCCTGACAGTCGAAGATACGGCTGAACTCCAGCTTCAGCAGCCCCACGTGGTGCCCATGGAGGCACGGCCGCCCAGCATTGAGGGTGTGGGGGAGATCAATATCGAGAAGCTTGTGAAGACCACTCTGCGCATGCGCCCAACCCGCGTTCTGATCGGTGAGGTCCGCGGCGAGGAGATGTTCTTTCTTCTCCAGGCCATGAGCTCGGGCCACCCTGGCTCGATGGGTACTCTTCACGCCAATGATCCGAAGGGTGCACTGACAAGGATGGAGTCATTTGTGGTCATGGGGCGGCCGAACCTCAATAAATCCGACGTTCGCAAGATGATCCATGAATCTGTCGACGTGATTGTTCAGGTCAACCGGCTGCCCGACGGCACGCGTCGCATCACCCACATCACAGAGCTTACCGGGATGGAGGGCGACGTGATTTCGACCCAGGATCTCCTGGTTTACAAGATCGAAGGTGAAGACGAGCGCAGGCGCATCATCGGCCATCACGAGTTTCAAGGCGTGGTAAAGCCGAAGATCTACGAGAAGGCGGCGTTCTATGGCGAAGGCGAAAGGCTGATGAAGATCCTTTCGGGCGCGGCATAAGGTCGAGTTCTCATGCAAACATCTCAATTGATCATCGGGCTCTGTAGCTTTGTTGCTATCGGTTCCCTATCGTATGTCTTTCTGTCACCGAAGATCTCAGATGAGTCTGTGGCGGCCACCCGCCTGTCCAAACTCACCAAGGACGGTGCTGCCGTCAATGCCAAGGCAGTCCTTGACCGGCGGCGCCGGCGCGCAGTGGTTCATAACCTTGAGGACCTCCAGGCGGAGGAGAAAAGCCGGAAGAACATCCCGATGGATGTTCTCATTCGGCAAGCCGGCTTGGATTGGACGACCCAGCGGTACTACCTGATGATGGCCTCCGGCCTGGCTATCACGTCCATCGCTGTGTACCTCCTTTCCATGAGCCTCTTTGCGACCGCCATTGCGGCTCTCATTGCGCCTATGATCTGGCCCAAGATGTACGTGTCTCGGCTCCGGGAAAAGCGCATTCAGAAGTTCCTTGATCAGTTCCCAAGTGGCCTTGATATCATCATCCGCGGCCTCAAATCCGGCCTCCCGATCCGGACCTGTTTGGTCACCATAGCGACGGAGGCTGAAGAGCCCCTTCGGTCCGAGTTTCAGGCTGTCATGCAAGCCCAATCCCTTGGAATGACGATCGCTGACGCGGTTGCCCGGATGCGTCTGACGGTCCCTTCGCCCGAAACTAATTTCTTCATCACCCTCATCGAGGTGCAGCAGGCGGCCGGCTCAAACCTCGCTGAGACGCTTCAAACCCTGTCGAATATGATGCGTGCCCGGAAACAAATGCGGGAGAAGATCAAGTCTCTCGCGGCCCAGCCAAAGGTGTCCGCATACATCATTGGGGCTGTGCCAGTCGTCGTGATGGTCGCTGTCCAGTTTATTTCACCTGAGTACTTGGAGCCGTTATTCTACACGACTCTCGGACACGTGGTACTTGGCGGCTGTATCCTCTGGGCTGGCTTCGGTGCCCTTCTCATGAAGTCGTTCATGAAGATCAAGATCTAGGAAACGCTGCCATGCACCAATTGATCATCATTGGATTGATTACGATTGCACTTACGACCGTCGGCATGGTCGTCATGCAGATGTTCGAGCCGGAGAGCGTAGGCAACGTTCGCCGGCGCCGCCTTGAAGAGACTGCGCCGGATAAACTTCGGTCGGCGGGACAGACCGACGGCATGGGTCGTGTGAAGTTCATGCCCGGCCGCCAAGTTCGGACCATCGTGACCCGGCTCAATCTCGCTCGATATCTCGGTACGGAGGACGCCCGGGATCGCCTCGTCCAGGCGGGCTACCGCTCCCCCGCCCACGAAGTGAGCTTTCTGTTCGCCCGGTTCATCGCGCCTGTTTCCTTGATCGTCCTCACGACGTCCTACCTGTTCCTGACCGGGGCCCTTGCCGGGAACCTGCTGCAGCAGGTGCTGGTGATTATGTTCATGGGATTTGCAGGCCTAAGGCTCCCTGAGATCTTCCTCAGCCGAACGATCCGGGCGCGCCAGGAATCGATCAGATTGGCTTGGCCGGACGCGCTCGACCTCCTGAACATTTGTGTGAGGTCCGGCATCTCGGTCGAGCAATCTATCCGCAAGGTCTCGGACAAGATCGGCCACCAATCATTCCCGCTGGCGGAGGAATTCAGGATCCTGCTTGCTGAAATGGCCTATCTGTCTTCCCGCCGTCAGGCATACGAGAACCTCTATAAACGGGTCGAACTGGGTCCGATCCGCAACTTTGCATCAACCCTGATCCAGGCTGAGTTGAACGGTACACCCGTTAGTGATGCTCTGAAAACGTTGGCCGACGAGGGGCGTCTCGAGAGAATGAACGAGGCAGAACGTCGGGCAGCCGCGATGGGGCCGAAACTCACGCTTCCGATGATCCTGACACTCCTTCCGGTGCTCATCACGATCATTGTCAGCCCATTGCTCATCAAGGTCTTGACCGGCGGTCTCTGACTGCCCGCTTCACGGCCGGGACCTTGCACATTCCGCGGTTCTAGAGGGGCTTAAAGCCCCTCTTTCCGCAATAGAGTGGCCAAATAGCGTTTCATAATTCGTTAAACTTGGCCTATAATCCCATCGAACAAATCGCTGGCGAGTGACCTGGCCGGCTCTGACCTCCCAATGACTAGGACAAGCCATGGATATCCGCCGCCTTTCAGCGGGGTCGGGAGCTCGCGCGATCCGATCCTTCGCTAACGACACCCGGGGCAATGTCGCTCTGCTTTTTGCCCTCACTCTTCCCGTCCTCATCCCGGCGGCTGGAGTCGCCTACGACTATTCTCGTATTTCCGCCCTTCACAACGATCTGCAGGGGTCGGTTGACTCGATCAGCCAGACGATGACCCAGCGGATCAATGCCTGCCTAGACACCATCCGTACCGACAACGGTGCTGGCGGTTACACCCTCGACAACGGATGCCTCAACGCGGGCCAGTACGGAGCTGATCGCCGTGCATTCGACCCGCAGTCGGAGGCCGAGAAGCTCCTTGCCTCGAATTTCAGCCAGAAAGGCTTCGACCCAGCTAGTCCCCCCAAGGTTGTGGGATCGGTCGAGATCGACAAGTATACGGGCCGCTACGTGGTCAACGCCCAGGTCGGGTACAAGTGCGTGTTCATGTCACTCCTCAAGAAGGATTGCACGGTTTCGGCCTCATCTTCTGCCGTGACTTCGAACGCCTTCGCCCAGGCCGACCAGCTGACCCTCACAGGTCCTGCGACCGTCGAAATCTGGGCTGGGCAGACCTCGCCTGGACTACCGTTCAATTTGCAAGCGGCCAAAGGCTGGCCCGGCTATACCTATAGCGTGGGTGCGAACATGCCGGCGGGCCTAGGGGTGAACCCCACCACGGGTCAGGTGAGTGGGCAGGCCCAGGCCATTGGTTGCACTTCGCCGTGCAACGCTCAGACCCTCCCGCCCACCACCTTCGGTGTCACGGACAGTGGCGATCCTGCTCGGGGCGGCATCAACAAGCAGACGGCGTATCACAATGTCGTCTTCACGCTGATCCACCCTCTCAGCCTCTCTTATACCGGCGACAACTTTCAGACGATCGTTGCCTCCGGCCAGTATACGTACACCAAGACACCCGTTCGCTCGGGCGGAAAGGGGCCTTACACCTATTCCTGCTCTGGGCTTCCTGCGGGTCATCCCAACAACCCGTTCACGTGCGACGCCTCCACTGGCGTGATCAAGGGTCAGCCTCTTCTTACGGCCGGGCAACAGGCGATCGGCGGGACCATCACGGTGACGGTTCGTGACGGCCGGGGCCTGACCGCGACCACTCAGCTTCCCTACAACTTCAGTCTGCCGGCTCTGTCGGGGCGGGCACTTAAGGTGATTAAGGGCGAACTCCAGGACGACATCAACGTGACCGGAGCCTTCGAAGGGACCGGTGGTTGGGGAACCCTACGAGCCTACTGCTCGGGCCTGCCTGCAGGTCTTGCATGCGCCGGAACAGGCACAGACAGTCGCTTTGACGGCACCGTTTATGGACGCCCGTCAGATAAAAACAGGATGTCTGGATCGTTCAACGTCACGATCGTCGACGACACCGAGCGTACGGTTACCTTCCCGGTGTCGTTTTCGTTCAGCCCGAATGACAAGGTCTCGCGCTACGACTGCGGGAATGAGAAATGGATCGCCTGGGTAGACGTCATCTACAATTCAGTGCACTGCAAGTACGGCTGTGGCTACCAGCGTCGGGTTTACGTTTCATGTGGATCTCAGACGGACCTCAACATCATGGGCGCTGGTCCCTATAACGAGGACGTTGGTCCTTATGGCAAAGCGTTAAAGTCGCGGTACATCTCCAAGGCACAAATGGACGACGCGCGCCAGTTTGCCCGGTCGGAGATGTGTGAGTTCGTCGACTATCACCGCGACGTCTTGTGGGGGGGGCGCCAAGGCTCATTCTGCGGCAGCGTCCAGCTCAATGATGTCTCGAGCATCGCAGAGTTCAACAATAGCGCTCCTCCTCCCCCCGCGCCGCCCTACTGCGCACATTGGAAGCGGGACAATGGGTGGGGTATGACACGTGCCCAGGGCGTACAATGTTTCGACGGAAATGGTAATCCCACGAGCTAAGTGACAAGCGAAGGGACACGCAACAGAGGGGAGGTCTTCGGACCTCCCCTTTTTTATTCGGATAGATCACCCATGGCTCTCGATCATCATGAGCATCAAAGATCCTCTCCGATAATCCTCCGGCGCCGGTCCCAGTTCCACCCTTTGACTTATTCCTGAACCTCAGTCCTCAACCTGCCAGCCGTCTATTCCATATAACGAAGGCATTCAGGAATCCGAGTGCATGAGGCCAGCAAGAGAATCTTAAAGCTAAAGCCCAACCATCCAACTCGGTCCGCATGGCCACCCAATATGCGGGGTGCACCGGCGCCCTCCAAAACCGATATGTTATCTCGGCCGCTAACGGGAATGAACCAGAATAAGGGCTGGTCTGAGCAGCTGTCGGCAATTGCTCCGGAAGCGCTTATAATGGAGTCTCGAACATGCCGAGAGCCTCTCATTAAGCCGGCTCCGACCCTGATCCGATGATTGAGGGAAATCCCGCATTTCTTCTCGCGTTGGGATGCCTATCCTCACGGTTGAAAGGAGACATAAGCATGAGCATCCTACCACTGAGCAAAGAGCCCCAGCCCGACCAGGCCGAGTTCAACGCTTTCTTCCCCTCGAAGTTTTCGCTGAAGCAGTTCACCAGTTCCAAGAGCGATCTGGACGGCGCCACCTATCCGCAGCCCTACCGTGGCACGCGCCGTATCCTCGTGATCGGCACCGACGAGCGCTACGTGAAGATGGAGAACGGTACCCTATTCTCGACCGGAAACCACCCAATCGAGACGCTCGTGCCGATGTACCACCTGCACGCAGCTGGATTTGAGTTCGACATCGCCACCGTGTCCGGCAACCCGGTCAAATTCGAGTTCTGGGCGATGCCCGACGAAGACGAGGCGATCACCGGTCTTCATCGAGCCTATCTCGAGCAATTCCATAAGCCACTAAAGCTGTCGGATGTCGTCGCCGGACTTGGTCCGGACAGCGACTATGTCGCCATCTTCATCCCCGGTGGCCACGGCCCGCTTGCCGGCCTGCCGTTCAGCGAGGATGTTGCGGCGGTGATCCGCTGGGCCTTCAACACCGATCGGCACATCATCTCAATTTGTCATGGTCCCGCGGCTTTCCTCGCCTGCGCGCGGGAGGGGGACACCGGCAACTTCCCCTTCGGAGGCTATACGATCACGGCGTTTCCGGATTCAACCGATCGCGAGACGCCGGAGATCGGCTACATGCCGGGCCAGCTCACTTGGCATTTCGGCGAGAAGCTGAAGGCGCTCGGTGTCACCATCGCCAATACTGAACCGGACAAGTCGACGCACAAGGACCGGAAGGTGCTAACAGGCGCGAGCCCGTTTGCCGCTAACGAACTCGGTAAACTTGCGGCCGAAACGCTGCTCGCCGAGGTCACGGAGGGCTGACCATGAGCCAGGCGGCGCTTGGTCGAGTGGTAACGACAATCGCCGCAATCGAGCGGAGCGCGGACATGTCCACGCTCCGCCACGCGGTCCGGGCTTTCGCTGGCCCGCTCGGCTACGATCGCTTCGTTCTTTATGCCGCTCCGCCGCCGGGCGACGGCATCGTCGAGCGGCTTCTGTGGCTGGAGGGCGATTGGTTCGGCGGAGGGGACGAGGTCGACCCCGAAACCTACTTGGCGCGATGTCCCGTCAACAGGCACGTGCTGGAGACCGATCATCCGTTCTTCTGGACGAAAACCAGACGGGCGGGTCACGAAACCTATCGGATTGTGCGGCAGCCTCATGGTCCAGGCATCCATGGGCTTCAGGTGCCGGTATTCGGTCATGTCGGGCTTGTTGGCGCGGCAAGCTTCGGGGGAATGTCGATCGATAGTTCAACTGATGCACGACTGGCTCTCACGCTCATCGCCACGGCCGCCTTTCGGACGGCATTATCGCTAAGCAATTCGAATACATCCCCATCCTCACCAAGCCTGTCCGCCCGTGAGTTGGAGGTAATTCGGTGGGTCGCCTCCGGTCGGCGCCAGTCCGATATCGCGACACTCCTAGGCCTGTCCGAGCGTACGATCGAGAACCATCTGCGCCGCGTCCGTAAGCGTCTGGGCGCGGCCAGCACGGCGCAGGCCGTGCACATTCTGGTGCGCGCGGGCGAACTCGAAGCGTAAGATTTGGCTCGGACTGGGCTGAGTCGTGGCCGGAGTATTCGGATACGCTCGAATGAAAACGGCGGCACCATCACTGGCGCCGCCGCACAGGAGAGTTCAGGTAGATTTGGGTCTACCGCCCGAACCCTGCGGGTTTAGCCGCATCGCCCAGGTCTACACGGCTCTGGTGTTGTTGGTGCCATGTTCGGCCAGGCGACAGTGAACGTCTTCGACAACCCTCTGGAATCACGTACTGTAATAGTGAAGTTGTGTGCAGCAAGGTTATCGGAATACACAAATGTTTGTGTACTCGCACTGCCTCCAGTGGCCGAATGATTGCTAGTGATATTGGTTATCGTAACGGCCTCCGAGAAGATGATCCGAAGTGACTCCCCAGCTGCACCGGTGCTGACGATCGTCACGGTCGACGCCGCTGGCGTGAAATTGTAGGAGATCGGCTGCGAGCTCGCCTGTCCGGCCGAGTCGTAGATCGTCACCCAGATCGTTCCCGATCCTGCTGCTGACGGCCTACCTGTCACCCATGCTGTGCTCCCATCCCAGCCCAAGCTCATGCCAGCCGGGATGCCCGACGCTGACGGCGACTTACCACCCCAGCCTCCACTCGAGTACACGTAACGGGTATAGCTCGTCGTGCAGCAGACAGCGGTGCCAAAGTTTCCATTGGTCGACGTGTAGAGCGGCGGCGGATTGTAGGTGAACCACATCCCAACCGAGACACGCTGCCCAGCATCATCACGGATGACCACGGTAATCGGTCCGCTGCCCGGATACGGAGCCGTGCCGTGAATGGCCCACTGCCAGTAGCCGACCAGTTGAGGGTAAATCCCAGCCGGCCCGGAAACGCTCTCGACGGTCAGATTGCCCCAACCACCCGATGCGGCGACATCGCCTCGGACGTACGAGCCCGCCTGACCAGCTTGGTTGCTCACCAGCCATGCATTCAAGGCCGGCGGCTTTACGTTCCAGTACATCTGGAAGGTGAAGGTCTGGTTGTACGAGTCTCTGAACGTGATCGTCCCCCAACCCTCGCCCAACTGCTGCGGAACGCCGTTGACGCTTCCGTCATAAGGGGTTGCCGCGCTGCCAGGACCGCAACCCACACCGGCCGGGAAGCCAGAGCAGGTGACCGTGATAGTGCCCCAGCCGCCACGTGCGTGGATCCCCATCGCGCCATAGGAGTTGCCCGTACCGTAGAAAGAGCCATCACCCCATCCACTAAGCGCCGGCGGCTTAATATCGTAGACGAAGGCGTCATCCGTCACGACCGTCCCACGGGCATCACGCACTGTGATCGAAACCTGATCGTAGACACCAGGAATCTGCGGGGTGCCCTCGACAATCCCGGTTGACGCGTTGATCGCCAGGCCCGGAGGCGCGTTCGCCATCGAGTATGTGTAGCCCGGCTTTCCGCCCTGCCGCTGCGGGGCGGGGCTCCTGAAGTATGTTCCCACAGTTCCGACGGCACTGGGTACCGTCAGGCGCAGGGTGTGAATGAGATAAATCTGGAATGTCTTCTGGGAACTGGTGTTTGCGCTCCCTGCCCACAGGTCACTACTGGAGTCCTCGGCCTCAATCGTGACATTGAGCGTTTCGGGATCGCAGGCGCCAGTGGTGCATGTCTCCGTGATCGCGCCCGACACATCCGCATCAGCGCTGTTCGGAGTAAAGTTAAGACCCGGAGGCAGGGTCGATTTCAAACGGATCTGGTATGCCGGAATCCCATCTTCCGCCCGCACCGTGAAGCTGTTGAACTCTCCTACTGCGAACTCAGTGACCGCGGGGCCGACAAGCCGTACAACTCCGGACGCGCACGTGACGCCTGGGTTCTTATGAACTGTGACACCTGCCGACGTGGCACCCAGGCTAAACACCGATGGGACGATACCGCCCGAGTCTGAAGCGCCTGGGGTGGCCGCGGCAACGCTGTTCACCACACCCCAGAAGCCAGTATTGAAGGAGTAGCGAGCCGATGCCTTCACGGTGACGAGGTTATCCACGTCGGGTGCGCTTTCCGAATACTGGATCATCTGCGTCTGGCCGTCGACAGACTGGGGCGCCAAGAACTGGCCCATTAGATCCTTGGCACCGCCGGAGGTGTGGAAGTTGCGGACAAACGCGCGATAGCTGCAGTAGTCCCTTGGGTAAGGAACCAAGTTGTTGACCGCATAAGCGGCTGTCTGAAGCTTTTTGCTCAGTGAGGCGAGTGTCGAGACATAAGATCCACCCAAGTAGATGAAGAGCATCACTGGCAGGATCAGCGCGAACTCTACGGCCACCGACGCCGTGTCTGATTTCAGAATTCTACGGAGAGCACGAATGGGCATCGGGAAACTCTTGAGACCGCCGTGAGGCTTAATGGATGGCGTTGTTGTATTCAGTGAGAGCCCGCATGCGGAACGCAGACGCGGCCATCACGACACGCTTTCCTGAGTCCGTTGAAACACCCGGGCCGACCCACGCCAGGTTCGGCACTTCGAGCGCCGCGCGAAGCATCACGATTTTTCCAGGAGTTGCGCCTGACTGATCGGTGAATGCCCCTCCGTTCACGTTTCCATTTGTGACAAGGGACGGCATAGCGTCGGTCCCGTCTCCCTTCAGTACCCTTAGGTCGAGGAAGAGAGCGCCGGCCTTGCACTTTGCTTCACCGACCAAAACGAAAGGGGTTTGCTCACACAGACGGTCCTTGAGACAGGACTGGTTGTAGGGAGAGGCAGCTCCAGGAGCCAGCCCACACAAGGGGCGCCCCTCATACATAAGCTGAGCCACCTTCTCTAAGCCCTTATCCAGCGTAGCGCTCGTCCAGTAGAGCAAGCCTATGTAGATCAGGCCGAGGATAGACATGAAGAATGGAAGGGCGATCAACGCGAACTCGACCGCAACAGACCCACCTGTTTCTCGAATCATACGGGACGATCTCAGCGATCTCGCCAAGCTTTTCATGGTCATGCCTGCTCCTGCTCGCGACGGCTGTCGGTGATCATTGCGCCTCAGCGGAGACCCCTTCCATCTTGGGCGCGGGCCGCGCGGGGATGACCTCCATCCCGTCATTGCTTCGGCCTGGACGCGGGCTCGACCCAGAGGGTTTTGCCGGCGGGGAGGAAGCCGGAGCCGAAGGGGCAACGGCGGGAGCGGAGGCTGCGACTTGGGCAATCGGGCTCGGAGCCGAGCCTGCCGAGGATTGCGCCGCCTGCTGAGCGTTGCTCGTCAAGGTGCTGATCTGGCTGCTGACCCCGGAGAAGGACCGCTCATCGTCTCCGATGACTGCGATCGGCTGGCACCTTGGATCACACGACACTGTCACCTTATTCGACGTTCCGGATTGGACGCTCACTAGCGATTTGCGATCGTCACCGACGATGAGGTCGGTCTGAGCGATAATCTCGCTATGCTCATTGAGAATGATCAGATTGGTCTCACCAAAGCTCCTCCCGGTCACCACAGCCAGGCCGGACTTGTCGAAATTCACGTGGGCAACGGATGGGTTACCGATCACGACCGTCCGCATACCCTCAGGCATCTTCACCAGAACCGCCCGGTCCATCGAGGCCCGCAGGGTTGGCCCCAGTGCAGGAACCGCGAGACGGTCCTGGGCCTGAGCCGCCCCGACTGAAACGCAAATCAAAAGTGTGCTGGCGATGATTCGAGTATTCGCGAGAATTCTCATCAATTGGTGCCTTTTGCTCAATGAGGACTGTGGAGGGATCGCCGCGTTCAAGCAGCGATCAGGCTAAAGTCCTTCTACACGACGAAATATAAGGGGGAAAGGGGAGCCGTAAGGCGGAAATCCGAAATGAAACGCTAATCTTTCTTGCGCGGGATTCGGTGCAGGATTAAAACGAATGGTGAGCCGGTCACAGAAGCCAAGAGCAAGCGCTGCGGCGTGACGGCGGCCAACCCAACTATCCCCAGCAGGGAATGATTCCCGTCGATAGCGGGTAATGACTCCCCAAAACATCAACAGGACGTCGTAGAACCATGAAGAACATCATCTCGCGCACCGCCGCTGCCACGAAGCGTCTCGTAAAGGACGAAGATGGCTCCGCCATCATGGAGTATGGCCTTCTCGCAGGCCTCATTGCTGTCGTGGCCATCGGTGCGGTCACCACCATGGGCTCGCAGCTCAAGACCGTATTCACCAACATCGGCACCGCTCTGACCACGGCCACCGGCAACATGAAGGCTAGCTAATCGAGCCTCGTTGCGGATGAAGGCCTATAGGTAGCCTTCTGCCTTGGATGCAAAAACCCGGTCTTTGAACAAAGGGCCGGGTTTTCTTTACCCTAAAGGTTTCAGGACCATCGATATGCTACAGAACATGCAGGTCGGCACCTTTGTTATCCTGATGTGTGCCGCAATCTTCACCGATGTTCACCGCATGAAGATTCCAAATATCCTGGTGGGGCTTTGCCTCGCCGGGTTCTTTGTTTTCGCAATTCTGAATGGAATGGCCCTGAAGGACATCCTCCTGCACGTAGCGGCCGGGTTCATTATTCTGCTTGTCGCAACCATCCCGTACAGCTTCCGAGCCATGGGGGCCGGGGACGTCAAACTAATCGCCGCTGTTGCGCTGTGGTTTGGCCTCGGCGAGGAACTGATTACGTTCGGGATCCTGTTCTCATTCTACGGAGGCCTTCTGGCACTTGCGATCCTGAGCTACCGCCACATGCCCCTGCCAGCGTTGGTGAAAAGCTGGAACTGGGCGGCCAACCTCTACAATCCTTCCAAAGGCGTCCCCTATGGAGTGGCGATTGCAGCAGCGGCGATCACGTTGCGCACAGCAGTTCTTTGATTCGAGAACGGATCTGGCTCGCCAACCAGACTGAGACGTTCCGCTCCCGCATCACGGTGTAGGTTTAGACCCTACCAAATCCCCAAATCCAAAGAAGAAGGGCGGCCCATAACTTGGAGCCGCCCTTTTCAGTTTCCGCTGGTAGCTGCGTCGATCATTTCCTGAGGTATTCCTAGAGGCTTCCCTTCCATCGACATCAATCGCTCCTGTGGAGTCGGCGGATGTTGCTCGGAGATCCTTTTGAGCTCACCAGGCAGAAGCCTTGTTCTGACCTTGTAGTGCTCGCTGGCATACATCAGTGCCCGTGCCACAAACCCGTGCCAGCGTTGGTCGAGGGCATAGGTTCCCTTCTCCCGGTCCACCACCACATCACAGCCTGCAACGGCGGAAACGGGCTTCTCGATAGGTCCCAGCTTGAATCCATCGAGCGCATCAGCGACCGGGGCAGGGACGACAAAGACCAAGTGCGGGTCGGCCAAGGCGCTCCGGTATGCAGGATCCTTACGGCAGGCCGAAATTCCTTGCTTGAAGCAGGGCATTGTTGCGGCCAGCTCTTCCTCCCCCACGATCCGCACCACCTTGAGGATTGCGGCATCCTCGGTAGCCGCCTCAATCACCGGCCTGCATTCAAGTGGCTGACCGACACGCCCCTGCCGGCTGTCGATCTGACACCCACATGCCATGTCCTTTAGATGGCCCTTCACATCCTTCCGCTTTGTGATCCGATCCATGATTGAGAGAGAGACCTTCAGCGGGTCAGAGGCAGTCCGAGAGACACCCTTCCACTCGCTGCGGGACGGCGCCACCTGAGCATAGGAGGGTCCCGCGGCCGCAAAAGCAAGGACGAGTAGTCCGATCCTGGGGCCGGGCCTTATCCCTGCTGACCCTTTGGCTCTCGGCATACGGTGTTTCGAGGTCGCCGGCATAATGTTCATCACGAGTTAGCTTCCGAACTGCCGTCACCAGAGTCGATCTCGGGGAAAAGCAAACGGTAGACCCTCAGGTTGTCGCGAGCCTCCTGGATCCTGACCTCGAGATCGCCCAGAGCCTCCATGCGCGAAGCCAACGCCGATCCGTCGAACCCACCAGGGCGGATTAGGGCCTCGCCACGACCGACATAAAGGTTGTCGACCTTAATCCTGGCCGTGAGTTCCGGAGCCATCGGGGCCAGCTTCGGATCGGACAATGCAGGCACTCGGGTAAGGTCAACCTCCATCACGGTCTGCACGGCTGGAGCGAGCGCAATGGGTGGCTCATGCTTGACCCGCCCATAGGCCACGACTTCGCCCTTTCGGTTCACCAGGTCCACGGACACCTCAACTCCCGTCATGGGAACGTCGAGAACGTTGAAGATTGAGAATCCGATGTAGGGCTTGCTCTTGGCCGTTTCTGACCAGAAATAGCGGGTGCGGGCCAATGATACCTTTCCGAGGAGGTTCCGCCGGCGCTCTTCGTCAAATTGCTGGCTGCTGACGTCCCGGCGCTCCCGCCGACGGTATTCGCGTATCCAGTCGAGTTGCTCCTTGAGAGCGCGGGAGTCCTGGGCAACGTACACCGAGACGATGGCAGCAGGGCTCATTTGGTCGAACTTGCCCACTCCGCCTTTGAGGATCGCGTCCAGGTAGGCAGGAGTGCCGAATGATGGCTCGGTTCCACGATCGGACACGAGACGCAGCCCTTCCTTGCCATTGAACTCGTCCGGCGGGGCCTCAAACGAGACCGGGTTAGCTGCCCGATACAAAGCCTTGAGAAAGGCCTGAGCCCGCCCGCGACCGTCCTTATCCTGGGACGCGAGATCCTGAGCGACCTCGTTAACACTCTTCGAAAGCTCCTCGTGATTTGTCCCGGTAATACCCGGATCGCCGCACCCCGACAGTATCGCCGATGCGAGGCAAACTGCTAAAATCCGAACTGCACTTCTTGATTTGCGAATCATAAGTGTAGACCACTTTCTAATGCGTCTCTTCTTTAAGGGCTGTATCATGCGTATACCCACCAGTCATCGCACACTAATTCGCGCTGCCGGTTTTTCGGTTGTCGCCACCGCACTTGCTCTTGGGGGATGCCAGACCCAATCGGTCTCGCTTCCATCAAATGAGCCGCTTGTCACCACAAGTCCGAAAGTTGGAAATATCGGGCAAAGCCAACTGCCGGCGATCGCAGCGGCCACGGGTAAACGCGAAATCGATGTGGCGAGTAATTCGAATTCTTGGGTGTTGCGCCGTCTGAATGCCGATAAGCAACAGAGCCCCACGGGCGCCCAGGCAGCTCCGGCCGTTAACCCAGCGCCAAAGCCGAAAGCCGCTCCTGCGCCCGCCTCCTCGACCCGCAGCAAGGGGCTCCGTGACGTCTCCCTCGCCGAGATCCCCCTCTTGGATCCGACCCACTACGACCCGAAGCGGCTACGATAACGAGAGGGAGCTTCCCTCCTCGAATCCAATTCTCCGCGCAATCCCATTACCAGGTTCACAGCCTCCCGCGCATTTCCGAGCGACTTCATCCTGATATTCACGACGCCGCTCGTATCGAGCGCGATGTCACCATACCCCATCATCCGACCATCAATGGACTGGTTAAGCTCCGCGCCAATGATCTCTCTCAGTGAGGCAGATTGTGCGTAGCGGCGGATGAAGCCCGAGCGCGCTACCACACGGTCCGGATAGATGATGAACTGGGTGGTATGCCAACGAACATAGACAAGCAGGACTGCTATCACCCCGGCTGCCACACATCCTGTGTAGATCAACGTCCATGTCGCCGGGCTGAGAAGGCGCCAAGGCTGCGTAAGTGCCTGAGCATAGGCAGCTGCGATTACCGAGACACCCCCCACCACCAGCGGACTAATGAAGACAACCTTGGACAGTCTAAAGACCCTCAGAGGCCTGCTTTTGTCGTGGAACTCCTCCGACATCCCTTCGTGGAGATCGGCATCCATGCGGCTTTGCATCAGTGACATCTTTCTCAGTGCGGCTCTGAAAGTTTTGCAAATCGACAGAACGATTGATCGTTCACGCCGAATTTAAGGTGTATTATACCGCTTGCTAAATCGGGAACAATATTGAGATTCAACGTCATGAAGCGCCTGCAGAAACGCAAATCAAACTCGCTCTCCCCGCTGATCGGGGCCAGTTTAATCGTGCTGTCCATTGTGAACCCAGTTCACGCCGTCGAAGGTTCAGGCCGCTTTGGGACAGGGCCGAGGATCGCGCAAGCAGCAGCCGCGGGAGAGCCGCAGGCGCGAGCTCAGTCAAGGACTGCGGACGCATCCCTGTGTCAGGATACCCTTGGCCTTTACCTGGACGTCTCTACCAGGAAATTTGAATCCAAGGTCGCTGCCGAAGTTCTTCTGGAGACGATCGCCCGTCATGAGTCCTTGGCCAGGCTCATTGCAATGGCGACGGCAGCTGGCTGTGAACTGAGACCTTTTCTTGAAGAAGAGGTCAGGCGCAGCAGGCACTGACCACGAACCATCAGATCCCGCAAAGGATAATTCCAATGAAGAAGCTTTTAACTCTGACAGTGGTTGTGCTCGGAACAGCCACTTTGTCGGCTTGCGCAGACCGCACGCAACTTCCGAACTATGCCCTCTACGTGCAAGCTGGGCCATACGTTGACTACTGCTGGATGTACTACGATACGCCGGAAGATTGTTTGAAGCCGACGGTAGCAAAAAAACAGCCGGTGAAGAACACCGGCCGTCGTGACAAGGTTCTGGTTCGCAAATACTGAAGCAGGCCGGACTAAGCGTTGCGCCCGCTCAGGAACCGCGACAAGAGCGATACCTTCGCCTCTTGCCGCGGTTCTTCTGTTTCCGCTGTACGTACCTCGAGCTTGTAGATCACGCCAATCGGCGCCCGTTCATGCACAACTTCGTAGATCGGGATCGGCGGCTGGGCACGGAACGCGGACTTTGGTTTGGCAGCAACCGGCTCCGGCGGCACCACCGCCTTCTTAGCTCTGGGCTTATGCGGGCGCTCCGGAGCGGCAGGCACGGAGGATACTGGCTCTACCTTCGGACCTGCTCCGTCACCTTCATCCTCGAAGATGTTGTGCTGCAGCCGGTAACCGGACGCGATTCCGGTATCCACCTTCTCATCCCGATACCTGTCCGAGTATCTTTTGGCGGCAGCCGTCACATCCCTCCCTAAGTCGGCGGCAGTGAACGCCCGAACAATAAGCCCGCAGGCAAACCTTGGTGTCATCCAGTTACCGAGCCGGATTACATGCTGAGCCTCGGGCTTGCGAACCTTCCCTCGGCTGATCCGAAAGTCGGCTTCGTCGGCCGAGACCCTCGCGACGCCCATCATCTCAGAGCGCCACATCAGAGCCGTCTCAACAGCAACCCCGAAGTGGCCGAAGGGAAGAATGGTGAGGCGCGAGAGCGCCCCTCCCTGTCGATGGACCTCGATCGTCAGGGAAAGATCTGATCCGCTCTTCTTCACGTAATAGGACGCACCGGCCGCCTGGTCCCGGCACATGGCGACGTCGGCTTGAGCATCAAGAACCCAGTCCTGCATGGCTGCCCCTTACCTCATCATCCGAACGGCGCCGGAGCCGAGCGACATCGCGCCCGACCCCATCAGTTTTGCGCCTCCGCCAGCGATGCTCATACCCGAGCTTGCCTTGTCCTTCAGGTCGGCTTCAGTCTCCTTGCCCGCGCCGGTCAAGCCACCCTGGAACTGGGTAATCTCTTCCGCAAGCTGGAACACGATGCTGGCCGCTTTGGTCGCGAGGCCCCAAGCCCCCATCAGATAGAAGAACGACAGCCAATTAGCCTCATCCCCACCGCTGCCGGTGCCAACGAACCAGTTGAACCCACCCTGGGACATGGCGTTCAGGAATGCTTGGCTTCCGTCTGCCGTGACGCTGGAGCCGAGCGCCTTCGAGAACCCGAAGTTCATGATTTCATTGCAGATCACGAACACGAAGCCTGAGGCGGCAAACACGGCTCCCATGTAAAGGAGTGACCGCAGACCCGCATGGGCGATGCTCCGAGTGGACTGGAAGATCCAAAAGAAGAGGAAAACGGGTAGGAGCGCCAGGGTCAAACCCGCACGAACGAGTGCGTCCAGGTACCGTAACCCGAAGGTGATGGTGAAAAACAGGAACGCCACCGTCATGACGAGGCCGGCGACGATGACGGCACCAAGCGCGCCCCAGGACGGATTGTTCATGGACCTCGGAGCCTCGGTAATGAGCCAGGTGCCGGAGGCAATCCCCGCGACGCCCATCGAGTGGAACGACCAGAGCATTTTACAGGCGATCTTCAGGTGCTCCCTCGCCATGTCGGACAGCGACCCGGATCCAGTTGTGGGGTCAGCACAGGTCCGATCCTGCAGTTTCGCCTTTGTAATTTGCCCCGTCTCGTCGACGAGCATCTTCCCGACCTGGGTTCCGAGCAGAAGCGGCCCGTCCACGAAGAGGACTTTTGCAGGATGCTCACTTCCAGATCCGGTGTTCGTCTTAAAGGCCTGTGCTGTCAAAGGCGTCAGGAAAAGAAGAAAAATAACCGCAACGCGGCCTATGTACTTGAAAACGTCACCATACGCCGAATTGAAATCTTGAGCCGCGGGGGCGCTGATGATCAGGAAGACCTTGATTACCAGAATGATCTGCGTAACGACCACGGCGAGCGCCACGATCTCTCTTGTTTCGACGAAGAAGGAGAACGTCTCGCCTGCAAGCCCCATCAGGGCGCCGAAGATTGCGGAATAAGTCTCGCAGGACCAGCAGCTTGCATCTAGCTTCGAGACCACCTCCCGGACCCAACTGCCGGAACTCGCGAGTTCGTTCTGCAGGTTGGTCATCATAAGCTGATTGGTGATCTTATCGGCCGAACAGTCCGATGATCCACTCATCACGCAGCTACCGTAAGCGTCCACGAAGTCCTTAAGCTGCTTACCCTTGCTGAGCAGCGCTTGGCTGTTTTCGTTGAATTTCTGCTGGAACCACTCGGTCGTTCCCATCTGAGGGGGCTGCCCTGGTGGCGTTTCAGCGTATGCGGAACCGAGCCCAAATGCTGACCCAAGCCCAATTACGAGGGCCATCACTGTCAAAAATCCCCAAAACGTCATGCCGCCTTTAGCCTGATTGCGCATCCGCACGGTCGGCATGATGGAGTTCCTTCCGAAATACATTGACGATTCGCGTTTTAAAATGGTCACAGGGCGACCTATAATACATGATTGCCGAAAGCGAGAGAGCTAAAAGCCAGCACGGCGGTGGTTCAGCGGAATTCCGTTCGGCATCCCAGCGACAGAGTCACTGCTCCCTTCTGCTTCGGTTCCCACTCATTCATCGGTAATGCCGCAAGCTCCACTCCACCCCGGCCAGTATCCCAGCGAGAATGACGCCCTGCAGCGCGCCTTGCAGGCAGGGGATGACCTGCCCGCGGTCTACTCTGCCGGCGAATGGAACACGGGTAAGAACTATGGAGCGATCCTGCTCCTGGATGGAGAAGCTGACGACGTCACCGCATGGAGGGTCCTTCTAAAGTCGCCCCGCTTCTCGCCGCTCGCTCAGACTCTTGGGCTCAAATATGACCCACAGCGACTTGCCTGGCGCATACCTACTCTTCGGGAGGTCGGCCTCCTGTGCGGCTTTGCCCCTGAGGCAGACCGGCGCAAGCTCATGGCCAAATGCCCTCACCTCGACGTCTTGGAAGAGCCGATCGCAGCGCCCTGCGTGCACTATATTAGAAGTCGTGACCTTTTCATCTTCGTAGGGGCCTTCAGCCATCGCGGCTGGGCCAAGAACACTGGCTGGGCATTCAGCGACAGCGGATCGCTCTGGTACACCGACTCTGCTCTCAAGGCGGCTGGCCTCTATAAGCTCGCCACAGCCCAGGCCCGGGCGAAGATCGAGGATGAACTGGCAGGACTGAAACTTCTCGCCGCCGTCAAGAAGGGCCTAACGTTTGGCCGCCCCTGGATGACGTATGATCCCCGAAAGGAGCGTCTTGTTGTCCATGGGGAGGAGGATCTGCAGTCTGCCCTCGGGCCCTGCGGGTTCAGGGCTCGTATGTCGCTGGGTACACGCAACGCCTTCAGCGGCAGGTTCACGACCCGAAACCTCCGGGCTGCATGCGACTTGGCCCAACTTGCCGATCCAATCCTAGCCACCGGGCTGGCAGCGATCGCATCGAAGCTCCAGTTCCTCGATATCGGCACTATCGACATCTCGGCCCTTCTCGGCCAAATCGTCTCCACCGACAGCAGCGACAAACAGAAGAAATCCGAGGCTGACCGGGCCCTCAAGATCGAGCTCCGGTATGTGAAAAAGCAGAAGCGCTTCTTCACGACAAGGGTTGAGGCAGCCAACGACAATGCTTGGACCGTAGCCAAAGACGCTGTCTGGATGACCACCGACCCGGTGGCGGCCTCCAAATACCGGAAGTGGGGAGACGACGAAACTGAGATCGCGATCCAGACGTTGATCGCGGAGGAGTATGCGGCGGCAGCGGCAGCAAGAGTTCCGGCGCCTGTCCCGGCTCCTCTCAAGGGCCAGAGCTATACGCCGGATCAAATCGCAGGCATCAACTTCGCCACAACCCGGCCTTGGGCAGTCCTCGCGGACGACATGGGTTACGGGAAGACAATGCAGGCGGTCGGCGTCATTGACGTGCTTCGTCCCCGCTATGTGCTGATCCTCACTCTTGCTTCAGTCACACCTTCATTCGCGAGAGCGGTCACAGACTGGGTGTCCTACCAACCGCACGTTAACCTGTTTACCAATCTTACCAGAACGCCGGTCCAGCCAGGTGTGACGGTTGCTTCGTACGAATCCATCCTTAACAATCCGGAACTCCTCGATTACCCTTGGGACTACGCGGTCTTTGACGAATTCCATAAGCTGAAAAACCAGACCGCAAAGCGTGCTAGAGCCGTCATCGAACGGCTCGGGTACAAGCTATCGGGCGGCTTGTTCCTGTCCGGAACGCCACTTACCCGACGGCCTCAGGACCTCTTCACGCCCCTCCATCTGTCTCTCCCTCAGGCTTTCGACGACTATGGCCGCTTCTCGAAGGTTTATGGCCTTGGCGATCTGGACTCCGACAATGAGGAGCGGCGTGAGAGGCGCAAGACGCTTGGCCGCATCGTAATGGGCAGCATCATGCTGCGGCGCCTCAAGAAAGGCCTCCCGCCCAAGCGACGACGGCCGATCGAACTCGACCTGATGGACCCCTCCCTTGTGGATCTCCTCAAGGAAGAGAACCTGATTTTCGACTCCTATAAGAACACCGAGAACAAGGTCGAGAAGAAGAAGATTATGACGAAGCTCAATGCGCTCCGGCGCAGGACGGCTTCGTTTAAGATTCCCTATGCTGTCGAGTGGGTGATCACCAAGTATGAGCAAGGCGAGCCGGTGCTGGTGTTCGCTCATCACCAGGAGATCATCGACCAGCTTGCAGACATCATCTCGGCATTCGGGCCTAAGGTGGCCAAACTCCACGGTGGGGCTAACACGCCCCGCAAGCGTCAGAAGCTCATCGACCAGTTCCAGGCAGGTCAGATCGACGTCATCGTCGCAGGCATCCAGGCTGCGGGAACAGGGTTAACAATGACCCGAGCCGCTGAAGTTCTCTTCGTAGAACTCGATTACGACCCGTTTGCCTTGTTGCAGGCAGAGGATCGCTCCCACCGCCACGGCCAGACCAGGCCGGTCAACGTCTGGTACATGGTCATCAAGGGGTCGATCGACGCTTACATCTGCAGCATCGTCGACACCAAGCTCCGCATCGCCAATGAGATCTATGGTGACGAGGAGAAAATCTATAGCGCCGTCGGCAGCGATCTCGCCATGGCGGCTGCCGCCTAATTGCCCCCGAATTAAACCGCTGATAAAGTCCCCGCTAATTCAAAAGACTAAGAGCGGGAATTTCGATTCTCGAATCATGTCACCAGGACGATCCATGCTTAACCGCCGCCAAATCCTCACCGGTCTTGCTGCATCGGCAGGCCTCGCCCATAGCACCCTCGCCCGTGCCCAGGTCGCATTCCCCGTCGGCACTCAATTGATCCCGTCGCTTGCCGGGCCTGAAACTCTCGAGATGCCCTCGTTTGATTTTGAGCCCTCTGCAGAGGCCCCCGCTCTGCCGAATGACATGAAGAACACTGATCTTGCTGCGATCACCGACAAAGCCCCGTTAACCCAGGCAGGGCTTCCCGCCCACCGCGGGCTCTGGCTGGTGAACTACAACACCAATGAGGAAGTTAAGACCGTCTTCTGGAAAGAGGGCGTGTACGATAAGCCAGCCTACTCCCAGCTCTGCCACATGCTCAGGGATTGGCGGGAGAAAGTGACGATGGCCATGGACCCCAAGCTGTTTCACCTGCTCTGGGCAGTCCAGCATCGCATCGGCTTCCAGCAGCCGATCATCGTCACGTCTGGATTTCGCACCAAGACGACAAACGAGATGCTTCGCGCTGAAGGATCAGCGATCAACTCGCTTCATATGCACTCACAAGCATCTGACATCGTCGTAAATAAGGTTTCACCCACCGATATTGCCAAGTATGCTCAATCTCTGGGTGTAGGTGGTGTGGGTTTCTACTCTAAATTTGTGCATTTAGACACCGGCCCTATCCGTACATGGGAAGGATAATGTCGCGTCGCGCATAAGTTGCGACCATGGACGCATAAAGTGCGACCAGATAGCGAGCTTATCTCACGCTGTTCCCGCAAAGACGCGTCCCTCGTGCCGGTCGCGGAAGCGAACGAGCCCCTCGCCTTTCCCCTCTGCGCAACCATCGCGCGTGAGTGATCCCGGGCACCCTTGCAATTACCGACGAGCTAGCCACCTTCATGCCGACGAGGCTTGCGGCCGGTCTCGCCCGCAACTCGCCACAGGACCGGGAGAGGAGCCTGCGTGCCGATGGACAGCTCCTCACCACTTTCGTCGCCGCCGAATGCCGTCACGCCGGGCATGGCGCTCAAAGTCCAGATCGCTGTTATCGGAGCCGGTCAGGCGGGGCTCTCGGCGGCCTACCATCTCAAGAGGCTGGGATTGGCGCCGCACAAGGGGTTTGTGGTGCTCGACCAGTCTCCAGGGCCAGGTGGTGCCTGGCAAGACCGCTGGCCCTCGCTGACCCTGAGCACGGTCAATCGCATTCATGACCTGCCAGGGATGCCCTTTTCGGAGGTAACCGGCACGAACAGCCCGGAGGTGCGGGCGAGCATCGCCGTCCCAGCGTATTTCGCGGCGTACGAGAAACGTTTCGACCTGCCGGTCTACCGCCCAATGACGGTGAAGGTCGTCTGCGACAGGCACGATCACTTCAGGGTCGAGACGGACCGGCTCCAGGTGTCCGCACGCGGGCTCATCAATGCCACGGGAACGTGGGAAAGCCCTTACGTTCCCGACGTGTCCGGAGCCGACCGGTTCAAGGGCAGGCAACTGCACACGAAGGATTACCGCAGCGCCGAGGAGTTCACGGGTCGACATGTCATTGTCGTGGGGGCTGGCATCTCGGCGATCCAGTTGCTCGACGAAGTGTCTCGCGTCACCGCGACCACCTGGGTGACCCGGAGAGAGCCCGAATTCCGGGATGGTCCGTTCGACGAAAAGGCCGGCCGCGCTGCCGTCGCATTTGTGGAGGACCGGGTGCGCCGCGGCCTGCCACCTGCGTCCGTCGTCTCGGTGACCGGGATTCCTGTCACTCCCGCTGTAGAGGCCATGCGGGCACGCGGGGTGCTGACCCGGCGCCCCATGTTCAGCGAGATCACGGAGGACGGGGTTCGCTGGTCAGATGGGACCGCGCTCCGCGCCGACGTGATCCTCTGGTGCACCGGCTTTCGCAGTTCCCTCGATCACCTGGCGCCGCTCATGCTGCGCGAGCCTGGTGGGGGCATCGTCATGACCGGACGGCTGGCGACGCAGGTCGCGAAAGATCCGAGAGTACATCTGGTGGGGTACGGCCCCTCCGCCTCGACCATTGGGGCGAACCGGGCCGGCCGCGCCGCCGCGGACGAACTCATGGCCTTTCTCGACCTTGCGTGAGCATTGCCGGCCAAGCATCCGATCCAACCCCTCGCCGTGCATTGGCGACGAGCCTGATCTCAACTAGCGTGTTCCCTACTGCCCCAGGCCAAAGAGCGTTCCGTGAGATTATCGATCCGACTCGCATCCACCATTGCCGCCGCCTCCCTTCTTGCATCGACAGCAGGTGCCAGCGAAACTGCCATGGAGTTGGTAGAGGCGTTCCAACAGACCCTTCCTGACACACAGACATCCGCCTCTTTAACCAGTGCTGAAGTGCCCCTCATAGGCTGTCCTCAGGATGGACAGATGGGGTTGCGTGAGCCGCCTGCCCTTCCAAAAGCGGCAAGGCTCCTCATCCCCGGCGGAACGGCTCAGAAACTGGCCTATTACACAGCCAATCCATCGGGGCGTGGCGGCGTTCTCGGTCCAAGGGGATGGTCCTGCAGAGCCGTGTCAGGAAGTGACGGAGACGTTTTATATGTCACCCCTCCCGAGGCACCTGCGAACTTCGACGACCCCTGGATGGGACCGCAGATCGTCCGCCGGTTCTCGGAAGGCGGGACCTCAGGACGGTTTGCCGTCGCACGGGTCATCGCCCGGGTATTCCCGCAGGCCCGCTCATTTGCTGAAGGCGTCCGCGACGAAGGGATGGATGATGCGAACGCCTATGTCTTTGCACCCTGGCCATCGGACAAAATTCGCCACCTGGCTCAGGATGTAGTGAGCTATTCAACTCCAGCCGGACAGAACGGGCTCGGCACGGATGGCGAGGAGCCGGTCTCGCCGCTCGCCACTCAGGGTCTCGTGTTCCTCATCGGCGATCCTGCTGTCGAGCCGTCCGTCCGCCTCCTGAAGATCCGTCTTTCTGGCAATGATGCCGCGCTATACCCAGCGATTGCCGCCGAGATGCTTGCTGCATGGACACCACCGGAGACACGGGGATCCCCGGCCCCCGAGCCGACGACACCTGGATCGACAACGGCTGTGGCCCTGGTGAACGAATTCTATGGAGCACTCGAGCGCGGGGACGGTCGAGCAGCGTCGGCTCGAGTGATTGCAGAGAAACAGGCGAGTGGCCCATTCACAGCTCAAGCCCTGACAAAGTTCTACGGCACCCTCGACGAGCCACTGAAGCTGCTGTCGGCCGACGAGGCGGGTCCAATGCAGGTAAAAGTCCGGTACCGCTATCGAACTGGGCGGAAGCCGTGTAACGGCGAGGCAACGGTGAGCCTTGTCCAAACCTCCGAGGGGGTCCGGATCGAGAGGATCCGATCCGCCTCTGGGTGTTGATGCAGACTACTGCCAGTGCAGCCGAGCCGCCTGCCCTAACCCTGACAGCTATGCGGAATGAACTGGTACTCTTTGAGCGGCCCGCCGGTGAGCTCCTTCACGATTGGCGAGTCGTTCCGTAGGTCAAACACGAACATCGAGGCGTTCGAAGTCGTCACGAACGGTAGTTTGTCTGCTGGCAGGACCGCATCGTCCGGATTGGCTTCTTGAGTCTCCCGAGACCCGGTTGCCTCCGCCGGGCTTCCATCCATCCACTCGCGGGTAACTGTATAGGTCTTCCCGGCCAACTGCCCTCTGACTAGGACTTGGCCGATGACGCTCGGAGGTCCCTTTCTCAAGGCGCGGGGCCGGTCTTCGACCTTCTCATCGGCCGCATCCAGATACACGAAATGGAAGCTGTAGTTTCCGCCGGCGGCTTTTAGCTCTTCTCCCTTTTCTGGATCGCGGAAAATCACCCGATCCAAGCGGCAACGGAAACGTTCCGGCAACCGGATCTCGACCGTTGAGGTCGCATAGCAAGGAATCCCGGTCAGAATGTGCTCGGCATATTCGAAAACCCCAGGGACATAGTTTTCGATCTCCTTAGGGTAAGGCCGATCGAAGAACGCTCGGCGTGCTTCCTTGCGCTTTTCGGCTTCCAGAAAATCCAGCCTCTCCAGCTCGCAGGTCGCATCAACCCAGCCCGGCTTGTACCGGATACGCCCCTCCTGCTTCGGCGAGCCGGCCTGCCCATAAGCAGGAAGCGCTCCAAGAATGGCCGCCACCGCTATGATCAATACCCTGGCCATCCGAACTCCACCCATCGCCCCTGAGCCTGGATTTCATCACAACAGGCATTGGATTGCCTAGCGCCAACTTTCGCAGAGGCACCCTACCCTTTGCGGCCGGCGGAAGACCTCACCAGAAGAACGATGCCAACGATCGCCATCCCCAGCCCGACTCCAAACGCGAGATCCGTCTCGACCGTCCCAGTGATCGTATCAACCCGGGAACGGCGAACGCCGCTTAGAATGTGATAGCCGCCTGTCCCCAGTCCACCAACGACAGCGCCAATGAGCAGCCCAAAGACCGGGTCCGGTCCCCTATCTTGAGACGGTTTTTTACTCATAACCGATACCTGGGCGCGATACTACTTCCGATAGATACTATCTAATTCAAGTTTATCCAATCTTAATTCGGGAGCCATCAATCTTAGGTACGGCTGCGAGCGTTCTTTCGCGTGCGGAGCGGGAGACCCCTGCCGAATTTCGAGAAAACGACATGCAGGATCTTTGCCTGCACGGGGAGCAATACAAACCCCAATAACTTCATTCCTGGGCACCCGCTCTGAAATCAGATGCCCACACAGGAAATCCACATCCTAAGTCGATGTGCACATCACGAGATTTCTCAATCCCCAAAACTAGAGAGCACAACATGAACGACAAAATCCTGGCTCTTGTCTCCCAGGGCGAACAGTCTCACATCGCCGTCATTCTTGCTCAGCGCACGCTGGACAGGCTGCAGTTGGAAATGGAAGCCGCTCGCTCTGCCCTGATTGTCGCCCAGACGAACTATGATGACCTCGCAGTTTCCGTGACCGGCGAGACCAACCTTCCGCGTCCTGCATTCGATGACATGATCCAAAAGCGTGTCGGAGCGCTTATCGAACTCGGTCTCGTCGGAGGTGACATCGACCTATCGGCGGCCGCCCCTTCCGTGCAGCCCGCAGCGCCGCTCTCCGAAGCCGCTCCCGCCGCTCCGGTCTCGTCAACGCCCGCACCCAACAACCCGTATGGGGATGACGTTCCCCGCTCCCGCTCGGCCTATCAGAAGGGCTATGACGACGGGATCACCGGCCAGGTAAAGGACATCAACCTCTACAAGCGCCCCTCAGCCCAGACCGCCTACGCACAGGGTTATGATGCCGGCGCCAAGGACAAAGAGGGTGAGGCCGCCCAGGATGCAGTCGCTTCTGCTGCGCTCCCTGACGAAACGCCGGCCACTGTCGATGCCGCAGAGATTGACGTTCAGAGCGACATCGAGGCTCCCGCCGAAGGCATGACGGACCTGCAGGAGCAGGCCGTGTCCTCGCAGGACGAGGCGGTGACCGCGGCAAGCTCCGAACCGCTCGACACTGTGAACACCCAGACAACTGCCCCTGTCGCCGATGGCTCGGTCCAGGAGGGCGATGAGATGGTCACCTTCTCGCCTGACGGAATCTTTCTGACAAAGGCTCGGGATGAGGGTGCTCAGGCAGCCCTTGCCAATGAACCCAAGAGCTCTTGCCCCTATGCTCCGGGGCCGCTGCGCCAGAGCTGGGAGAATGGCTACGAAGAATCGGTAGACCAGCGGCTCCAGCAGATGAGCTCTCCCGAGGCTGACCTGAACCTAGCCCAGGATGCTTCCGTCATCGTTCTTGACACGGCATCTAGCCTCACGGCCAGCCAGTTCGCGCATTCTGACCAGCCCGATGAGAGCATTTTTGATGATGACGGTCCTTTCGGCGATCATGCCGAGATGGCCGATCAGGTGACCATCGTCAGCGCAGACAACTTGGACATCGCGCCCTTCCTGCGTCGTGGCGCGGAGGTTCACTGAGCCCCAATGCGAAGAGCCGGAGCCCCTAATGGGCCCCGGCTCCTTTTTTTAACCGCATCCAGCAAAACCACGCCTGTCGTCGGACAACCAGGCTGAAGAGGGCCCAAATCCCTCTCCTTTCGGCCTCTGCCCGATCCCGCGCCGCGATTAACCCTTTGGCGCTTGTGATCCTGCCTTTACGGGCCAGTGTGACCAGATCGGGAAGGCTGATGGACACTCCGAGAGGGTCGGAGAGCGCCGCCGGCCCAACCTCCTGTTTCGCCTGCCGGATCACCTCGATCGCCCGAAAGGCTGCGCCAAGATCAACGCCTGATCCTCCTGACGCCCGACTAGCCGTCGCCGTCAGCCTAGAGAGAAGATCGGGAAAACGCTCAACCATCAGTTCCCGATCCTCTTCCGGCAGCTCCTTGATCACAGAAACGACTTGGTCGCTTCCGCCCTCGAGAACCGCCTGCTCTAGGAGATGAAGCAGAGAGCGTTCCCGCTCCCTGCACATCTGCTCGTGACGGACCAGCGCTTCCCGATAATCCCGATCATGGCTCTCGTAGAAATCGTTCACGGGGTCCATCGGGCGATCAGCCATTCAAACTGTATTCGTCCACAGTCTTGGCGACAGCCAGATCATCGGGCACCAGCTTCGCTTCACGGAATGCGCTCACTGTCTCGGTCAGCCAGCCCGAAAAGTCCTTCTCGGCGGCCGATGCCATGAAGGAGCTAATCCCAAACTTCGTCGTATAGTCACGGAAGTCGAGCTCCTTCATCGCCTTAAGGGAAATGCAGTTGCCCTGGATCTTCTGCCACACTGAACTCTTGCAGCGCCCGAGTTTCACCACCGTCACGTTGTGGTCGGTCACGAACTTCATGAGATCGCGGTACTCAGATGTTTCTGACAGGCTATCAAACTTGCCTTCGTGCTCATTGAATACCACCACATAGCGGGCGATCGGCAGGAACTTGCGGTTCGTCTCGGCAAGGCGGATCAGGTCCGCAGCGTCTACCAAGCTCTGCGCTTGGGCTGTGACGGGGATGATCAACCAGATTGGGGGAGCCGTCTCGAACACCCGGCCGGCATCAATCTCCAGGGCCCAATTCCAGATCGACGGCAGGACGTTTGCGCCAACATCAACCAGAACATTACCCTGCTCAAGGGCCTGGCCCAGACGCTCCCAGTACTGGAGGCCCGCGGCTTCATCAGAGCGGATGGACGTCAACGAAACGCCGATGCCGAGCTCCTCGACCGTTTCTTGCCCTTCCAGGAACCGTGCAAGCTTCGACTTCGTGGCGCTGCCCTCATCTCCGGCCGTGTCTGCAGCCATCACGCGCAACGGCTGCCCGCGCCCTTGGAAGATGTACTGGATTACCTGAGAGATGAGGGTCTTACCCTGGCCGCCCGTGCGGGTGCCGACAATGAAGGAGGGTTTCTGACCGTTTGTAAAAGCAAGGGTATCCATAGCTAGCCTTTCGTGAATGTTTGATCGTCTCGGGATGGGGCGCTAGTTTTCGTCGACCCACGCCAACAGGTTCTGGAACTCGAGAGGATTCTCTGTCTGATTGTAGATCAGCACGTCGAGGAACTCGTGCGCCCTACAAACCTCTAGAAGCTCCGGTTTCGGGTCGGGGCATTCCGCAATCAGCACGGTGCCCTCGTCATAGCTTTCGTCCATATAGTGCCGAACGAAGATCCGCATTCTGCTTGGGGCGGGGGACAGAATTAGCCTTCCGCCCAGCAGCGATTCCTCCGGCACATAATCGCCGAAGAGAATGATGGTGAACCGGCCATCTACCCTCGTCTGGATTTCGACCCGATCTGTCACTCTATAGGGAGCGAACTCCCGCTTAAGCAGCGGCCCGACGGGATCAGACATCCCACCAGACTCCAGGGCCTGAGCCGTCATTGAGGACCTCCGCTTGCTTGCTGGGCCTGAGCCGGCGCCCTGATGCGTGTGCTGCCAAGACGCATCATTCTCTCGACATGAAGGCGCTGACGCAGAGCCAGGGCTGCCTCATGGGCACTCTCCCGGACATCCTTCCAAAGCCGCCGGAATCGAATATCGTCTGGCTCTACGGCATCGGAAGAGGTGACGTGGGCGAGAGCCATGAAGTCACTCGTTAAGCCACCCTCTACCGCGGCGTCGGGCAGCCCACCGAGGGCAAAGTGCTTCGGAAGCTCTGACGTCTTCTGCCGGCGCGAAAGCGGTGTCGCATAAACCCGGTGAACGTCAGGTCGCCTCAGGCATCCTGCGAACATCTCCACCAGACGGCTGCGCCTTACCTCCAACGCCTCCATCGTCTCTGGAGTCATCAACATTCGTACTCTCCAAATTCTCGAATCCTGGACAATTACGATTCGTAAAACGTCCTGCATTCTATCCCGTGATACCGCCCTTTAAAGCGGTAAAAAAGAACTGCAGCTCGCAAATTGCTAAACCATCCACTCTGGTCTAATTCATAGACAGCAACCCTATAGGAGCCATCCGATTATGCCTTGCTTCATTATCAGCGCCGACGGTGAGAAAACCGCCTTGGCCGCTGCTCCCCGAGATCTTGATGAAGCCTGCTCTGCTTTGAACTCCAGCGGCATTGAGATTGTTAGCGGCGTCGATGAGTACGAGGGCGAGCCCGCCCAGATGATCGTGGACGAAGACCACGCCCATAAGAAGCTGCCGTTGAACCCGTCGGCAATCGCCATCCGTGATGTTGCTTATGCAGCACGGGGTATCTCTTCGGGTGACCCCATCTTCGGATCGGCATTGATCCTGACGGGACCAGACCGCCTGCGCTGACCAGGAACTGCACATAAGAAAGGAGGCGCCAGATCTCTCTGGACGCCTCCTATTGCCGGGAAGAGAAGCCTTTTTAGGCGGCCATGCCTTGCTGCTGCTGCTGCGCGCGACCCCGCAAAGCCTGCATTTCAGCAAACTTCAGGCGGCTTGAGTCGATCGCATCCTGCAGAGCCGAGGACATGGCATCGCGCTGCGCGGCCTTCGAGAGAACCTTGACGTTCTCCTGCAGGACCTTGGTGTCGAAGTAGATAACGCCGCCGTCCTTTTCATGGAGAGCGTCCTTACCCGTCGTATTCGCAGTGCGATTGACCGCTGCATTCATGTTGAATGCAAGGAAGCGAACCTTGGAGGTCGGCTTCTGCCCCTCCGGAAGCTGCTGTTTGGCCGCGATCGTCTTGGCCATCTCGACCTCGCTCTTCGCGTAATGCAGCTTCAGATCGCCATCCTTGGTCACCACAGTCTGGAAACCAGCGAGGCTCTTAACACCAGGGGCACCCTTAAAGTCCCGCTGGTAGTCGAGCTTGTCACTGATCACCTTCGCAGCCGCTTTCCGGCCTTCAAGGCCTTCGGGACTACGATCGGACATCAGCGCAGCATGCGAGGTCGCACCTTCGAGGATCTCCGAGACGGTGGGCTTCTTCACTTCCGTGTTCTGGTTGTCAGCCATTGCTGGACACCTTTGGCTTTGACCGAGCATTGGGCTCGGTAGGTTGCACAGGACGCACCCAGCGGACGAACCTCCACACCAGGCGTACAAGTGCACTCGTCAATGACGAGCAAAGGAATCCTAGCATAAGTTTCATGAAGCACAATTCGGAAAACAGCATATTAATGCAGAAATGCGCTTTTTAGTGCGGCAGCACCAGCGTCCGTTGGGGATCAGCTCAGACCAGCGGCCCATTTCACCGCCGCCCGCTTAACGCGAGCCCACGTGCGATCAGCCCGCACAAGAGGCACCGCCAGGCCCTGTCGCCCGCGGCGAAGGATGCGCGCGTGGACGCGCCGGTAAGTAGAGCGAACCATTTTCCAGTGGACGCCGCAGATCCACTCGCCCCAACCTTTTTCTTCAGGGACTGTCTTGGCGACCATTCGGCCGCAGTGAGGGATGCAACAGGGAAATCGGTCGCCGAGGCTGACCGGATCCCACAGCATTGTTGCACCCCTCTTCTTAGATGACCGACGGTTACGCGGCGGGCCGTACCTGCTGCTCATCCCCTGAGACCTTCTCCAGGCCGCGATCGAGCTCACTCGGTTTCATAAGCAAGTCCGGCTGTTCAATGGCCTGCTTTGCGGAGAAGGCGATGCCCATCCCCGCCTCTACGTTCCCGTGAACCATGATGAAGCGCATCCGGACCTTCTCGGTCTGCACCTCTGCAAGACTGCCGACCTGGGTTCGGGCCTGTTTGAGCGAGATTGCCATAGAGTTCGACCTGCAGAGCAGCATCTCGGCATCCTTGATATACCAGTCGTTGCGGTTCTGTCCGTAGATGAAGCAGAATGCGTAGGTGATATCCTTGGTGCGGTAGATTGCCTGAGCCGGGCCGGTTTTCGGTCTCGTCAGGACCGTCTCGGCGTCGGTGACCATTTTGTGGTTTCCCGCATTCTTCTTCTGCGAAAACACCTCAGCCAGTAGGCTGATATGAGCCTCGATGCTGTCGCTCGTCAGGTTTGCATCTGCCTGCTTTCGCAGTTCCCGCTTCTCCACAGCATGTTCCTCACCAAGCCGGTTGAGAGCGGCCATCTGGGATTCCAAGCTCGCCAGCAGAGCACTCTTCGATTTGCCGTCGATCCGGTAGTTTTCCACCTCCTGCGCAGAACGGAGTATATTTGCGAAAACCTCAGCGGCATCCTCCCCGCCTGAAAGCAGCATGTTCTTGAGGCGCGTTTCTCCTCCTCCCGAGAGCGTGACCCGGTCCTGGAGCGACTTGGCTCTGGCCAAAGCGTCCTGCTTGAGAGCCATCACAGAGTCGTACAGGGGATGGGTCGACACATCCGTCTGCCGGCGCAGGGATTCGATCATCACCCGCTGCTCGAGCGTCTTCACCGATTTGGCGACGGCGATGAAGCCGTCGAGGAGGTCACGGTCGTTCTGATCCAAGCTCGATGCTAGGACATGCCCCATTCCCCTCTTGATCGAGCCCGGGTCGATCGCATGCACGCCAGTCAGCTCGGTCACCACCGGGGTCAAGGGTTCAGCGTAGACCCGCCCCGAAGCCTCCAGGTCCTTCCGGAATCGTTGAGCCAGTTCGTTCAGGCTTGGCACAACCTCGCCGAAAGCCTCGGTGAGGCTTTCAAGTCGGTCCCTGCAGCCAAGGAGGAAATCGTAATCATCTTTCGTGTCGATACCCGCATTAAGCTTCTCCTCGACATCCATCATGAACGTTTCCGTCTCTCCCTGGACGAGAGACGAGGTGAAGCGTACTGAACAGATGCTGCGGCGGATCCCGACCTTCTCGTATAACTCATCATCGACACGCTCTAGGACGGTCATGAAAACCCGCTGGAGACGCGGATCCCCTAAAACCTCGCTCCAACGGGCCCGCAGCAATGCCCCGACCCGGCCGCTGAGGAGGCTGAGCGATTTTGGCCGGAAGTCATAGCCAGCGATGGCCCGCAAGCCATTCTCCAAGAGGTCTTGATCCTCCAAGATGGATGACACGAGGCTCTTTTCGTCCTCAGTAAGGTCTCCATCAAGCAAGGGCGTCGGGATGCTCGGCTTCTCCGGCTCCTTCACCGCCACATCGTCCTCCTCGGTCGGGGGCACATGGGAAACGGTAACCACAGCCGCCTCCTCGGGTTGCGGCTCCTCGACCCCCGGGGCATCAATAACGATCGTTGTCCCCATTTCCCATTCCGGCGGTCCGGCGACGTTCACCACGGGCTGAGTAGAAACCGCTTCGACACTGTCTAAGACCGGCGTTGCGAACTCATCCGTCGGCTCCGCCGCTGGGCTCATGAAGTGGTCGTAGATCTCACGTTCGATATCGGCGTCTTCGTTAAATGTCGCGGAGAGGATCCACCCGTCAATCACCTCAGGATGATCGATTTCCGTCAGACAATCGCGCGAGAGCTGGGTGGTGTTCGTAATCATGTCGGCCAAGGTGCCGACCGCCTCCCGGACTGAGACCGGATCGTCGCTGATCGCCGCTTGCTCGGACAACAGGTGATAGGCATCAACCAGTTTGCGAGCATCCATGAACGCAATTCGACGGGCGTCCCCGTCCACGGTCTCTTCCGCACCGAAGTTCATTTCGCTTGAAACCTCATCCCCCAATGGACCTGCCTCAGATCCAAGTCCATTATCGCTCGCGAAAAGCGAGTCATCGAAAGCCAAATCCTCAGGCTCCCCGGAACTGTCGGCCCCTTGCCCTTGATCCTCGCCCTGACCGTGGGCCTCAACCTCCGCTTCATCGCCACCGTCCTCGTCCCAAAGACTGGCGTCAGGAGTGAGCTCGATGTGTTCCTCCACGGGAGAAGGCTGCGCAGTTGCGGCCCCAGCGACCGCCTGTGCACCTGGCGCGGGAAAGGGTGCGGCGGTCAGAGGTGCCGCCGCCGGTTCAGGGTCCTCATCGTCAAACACGAACCGCTTCGGGCGTCCGGATTGTCCGAGGGCCGGGACGTTGATCTCTCTAACCTGCGTCCCGCTTTGCCTCGTCTCCAATGCCTCAATCTTATTGTCTATCGCCGCCGCACTCTTGAGCAGTCCGCGCCTGAGAAAGTTCATAACCATGCCGATGATCCCTGCGAAAATTGTGGAGCCGATCAGAACGGCACCCGGGGTTTGCGGCGCCGCCCAGCTGAACGTGAAAACAGTGGCGGAAGCCACGAGCAGCGGGAACTCGATCAGATCCCGCTGAATATGCTTGAAGAGGGCATCCAGGCCCTTCGACCCGGGGAAACCGAGGACAAACCACGCGATTGGGGAAGCAAGGAGGGGGATTCCAACTTCCCTTAAGACAATCCCATCGGCTTTCCAGACCCCGACCAGAACCAGCCAGAACTCGCTGTGGAGCGGTAGAAAGTACGATCCGGCTTGAACCCAAAACGACCAGACGAGAAACCAGATTGTGGTCCAGGCCACAAAGTTTCTACCCAGCCAAAGACTTTGGTCGACAATCAAAGCCAGGACCAAGCCCCACAGCAGGCCCCAACCAGTTCCAAGCAACAGACAGATCGGGACCGCCCCGACTGCTGCGATCGCGATGCCGCGATACAACCGGCTCAGCCCCCCATGCCCTGGAACCCGCCGTAGAACTGTTCGCACGGCCGAGACCGCTGAAAATGGACCCGCGAAAAGCCGGCTGTCGGCAGGTTTAGCCACCGATGTCATGACCGTCCCGGACCCGAGTACGGTCACGACCGTGGGCCATGCGCGAGAACACCTCCTCCGCGCCCCGCAGCGCTTGCTTCTCGAAGTTCGGCCCCATGAGGGCATCGAGCCCCTTGGAGCCTGCCTTTGAGAGAACGCTATCAACGTCCTTGAGGCTGGCTGGTGCTGTACCGTCGGCCCCGTGGAGATGCATGCGACCGGAGAATGCGTTTAAACCCTCGGGGGTCACGAGGTTCACAGCGCCCTCGACCGCCTGCTTGCCGACGTCGGACAAAGTCCCCTTGATTGAGCTCAACAGGCCTTTTGAACCCGATGCCTGGTCGGTAGTATTAGGCCTGTTGGTGGGTATCAGATCGTTGTCCATGGAAACCTCGAAAACGTTGCGTGCGCGGGCTTCAGGGCAATCCGGCTCCCGAATTATGATTCGAGAACGGCTGTGCCGAGTTACGCGGGTAAAATAACCCCGCCTAATTCGGTTTGCTATCTTAATATGTGTGCTCCACACCCCCAGGGCCGGCCACGCGGAGGTCACAATCCCCTTCCGTCTCATCGAGCCGGACCCGCAGGTTCAACTGCGCCATATATTAAAGGAGTACGGAGTTCCCCTGTGTCGAGCGCTGCATGCTGCCGAAGCGGACCGGTGCCGACATCCCGCTGCCCTTAGTGATGTCATTGAGGTCAGGGGTCTCAACAATGTCGGATCTGCCCATTCTATTCTCGGGGCGGTCATCGATACCGACCGGCTTTCGATCAGGAACGGTCTCACCCCAGTGTCCCTGCCTGAGCCTGGGTCTCCAATTCGCGTCCAGGCGGTGCCCCAGAGCGTATGGGACGGAGATACCATTCTCGGGCGTTCCATCATCACGGTCGTTCCGGTGCCCGGATCCGGAGATCTCACAAGAGATAAGATCAGTCTCATCGAGGCGCTCGTGAGAGCGCTAGGAACAATCCCCCACGTCGTGGCTCCTCGTCCTTCGTCCCCGAACTCCAAGTCCCCACGCACTGACAACGATAAGAGAGCAGGGCAGCAGGATCTCTATTTCGGCATGCCCTGGTGAACGCTGACCCTGACCGGTTCCGGTCAGGGAGACACTTCTTGAAGCTATGGCTTTGAGGTGAACAAGGGGTTCTCTGAAACCCCAAAAAAGAACGGCGGCAAAAGCGGCCGTGCCAAGAACAATAATAAGAACCAGCACGGACTAGACGCTAGCCTAGACATCCCCGCGCTGGATCCAATAAAAAGAATAAGAAACGGATCCTGCCATGACTTTCAAGGAAGCTCTCCGGGTCGAGCTCAAGGCCCTGGCCCCCACTGTCGCCTTCATCGTGATCGCTCATGCGATGATCATGTGGGTCTATAACGAAGGCGTCTTTGGCGCCCTCGGGGTCCTGCTGGCGCTCGGCGCCGTCAAGATGGCCCTCGTCCTCGGCTGGACTGTCGTCAAGATCGGGGTGTTCCTCGCCGCTCTGGCGGCAATCGCCTACGTCTTCACAATGGTATTCTAACCGGGAGAGACGGTTTCTCGTCCCTCCCCGGCCGATACAAGAAAGCCCGCTCTTCTCCGAGCGGGCTTTTTTTATTTCCTTCGATTGTAGGGGCGTTTCGTGCGCCCGTCGTCTTTGGAAGGACTGGCCTTCTTTACGCTCTCATGCCCTCGGGATTTTAAGGCTGCCTCGCGGGTCGTCCGGCTTGCGGCTTCGGCTTTAGGCGGCCGGCCACGGCGCTTGGGAGCCTCAGGAGCGCTCCGGTCGAACAGGTCTCCGTCTGGATCCGCGGTACGCCCACTTGAGACCGTCGCGCCAGCGCTGGAACGGGCTGCAGCACCCCGTCCGCCCTTGCCTGACTTGGACGAGGTCTCCTCCGAACCCTTCCGCCCTTTGCGCGATCCCTTTGCACCGCCTCCTGAACCGGCGGCTTCACTCTTGGCCGCAGCCGCCGACGTTGCCTGACCTCTGACCGCGCTGGCCAGGTCCTGCATCTGCTCGGCCAGCTTATCGACCTTGGCGTCCGTCCGGCTCTGATCCTGTGTGAGCCGCTCCTGTACATCGATGAGGCGCTGGAAGATCCCCTCCATTCCAGGAGGCAACGCTGGCTCTTCCGGTGCTTTCGTCTCATTCTTCGCCTTGCGCGAAGGAGCCTCACGCGACGAGCGAGCCACCGGAGCCTCAATCTCGTCGCTGCTGATGTGCCAGGGCTCCTGCTGGAGCTCTTCAAGGTAGTTGCCGCCAGAAACGTGGCCCCTGACCACGATCCGAGTTCCTGTCAGGCGCTGGAAAGGAATTCCCAGACCCTCGGCAATCTTCTCGAGGACCAGAACAGTCACATTCGAGGTCATCCGAAGCAAGCTATCGAGATGCCGGTCGCTGATGCCGATCTGCTTCGACATCTCCGTGGTTCCCCACCCCATCAACTTCTTGATGGTCTGAAGGTTTGCGCTCACATTCTGAAGCGTTTTGCTTTCAGAGAAATCGTCTTCCGAAAACGACCTACGGGTCATCCGTTCCCCCAAATACCACATTCAAACCCAGAACCGTCACTGGCCGGGTTGGATTAACAAATCCCGATCCAGTACAAGTTACGGAGCGATCTAAAGTTGCGCGCTCGCTGGCAATTTCCGAAGCTCGCAAGTTTACCGCTTTCTCGTTCCCTTTGTTCCCATTTCGAAAATCCGAATTTTGATTTGAGAACGGGTTTTACGAAGCACAAGAATTCGGAAATGGCAAGCTGCCACGCTGTCAACTATCCCGAATCGCAGTCGGAATTTCAAAACAGCCTATCCGGAAAGATCGCAATTAAGAGGCGGGCTTTTTAACTCTAATTCTGGCAATCCGCGTTTTAATTCGTTTGTCCTTGACTCAACCCACCTTGCCGGTGTGAATCCACTTGGCCCATCAGATTCGGAATTTAGGCGTTGGCGCGTCTGGAGCAAGAGTCCCGGGTCGGTATTCACATCTAAAAGTCGACCCGAAATGCTTGGCGGCATTTTCTCGGATCGATCCAACACACGAGGACATGAACGGCTTGAAGAAGGCCTAAGAATCAAAAACCCCGCCGTTGGCGCGGCAGGGGTTTTGAAGAGGCCGGTATCGAAAGGACTGAACCCAACGGGACCGGACTAAGAACTAGATTGGCGTCAATGTTCTTAGACCCCCCCGACATCCCTGTCAACTGGAAACGTCGTTTCGGCGATCGGTCTCGCTTGTCCAAAAACAATCGGGGTCAAGACCATGAATCCGCAAGGATTGCGGCCGATGTCGGCTGCCCACGCCCGTGTCGAACGGGCCGTGACAGAGAAGTTCGTTAACGAAAAGCCAACGACCAAGTCGGCAGTGCTCTACGCTCTTAAAAAGGCGGCTCCGGCCCTTAAACTCCGCCCCACCACTTGGCGGCTCCTCAGCGTCCTTTGCGATCTCTCACATCCGATTGACTGGGAGGATCGCAAGATCGGCCCCGTCGTATGGCCGTCCAATGCCGCCCTGGCCGATCGCGTCGGTGTCGATGTGCGCAGCATTCAGGTTCACCTCAGACGCCTGGTCCAAATGGGCTTGATCACCCACAGCGACAGCGCCACCCGCAAACGCTTCGGTACGCGCGTCAACAATCGCATTGTTCAGGCTTGCGGCATCAATCTTACTCCCCTGATGATCCGTCGGGAGCAGTTTCTTGAGCTGGCCGAAACTCATCAGGCCGAACTCGCGGAGCGGAAGAAGCTAGCTCAACTCATTTCTGAAACCAGGATCAGAGTCATCCGCCTGATCGCCGGCGGCCAGGACAGCCAGATCGCCGGTCCCTGGGTTGAACTCGCCGCAACCTTCGCTCGTCTCGGGGAGCAGTACGGCATGACGCTGAGCCGCCCCACCCGGACCGTGAAGGCCTCGCTGGCTGACCTGCACACTCTGCTGTCGTCACTCATCACACTCGAAGTCTCGGCTCAATCGGCTTGGAACCAGCATCTCGATGCAACCGAATTGGTCGAAGATTCTTCGCCCGCAGGCGACAAAGGATTCACCCAGAATCCTAATCTGATTCATAAAAAGGATGACTCTTTGAATCAAAGGGCTGCCGAAGATGTGAATGGCATCAAGGCTGCGCCCTACGCGCCAAAGTCAGAGATCCAGCAGGAGCGTACCAAAGGCCTACCCTTGGACCTGAATCAGGTGCAGCGAGCCTGCCCCGCCCTCTCCCAGTATTATCCTGACGCCTTCTCGTCGGTTCATAAGCTGGCATCTAGCATTCACCAACTCAGAGGGCTCCTTGGGATTTCTGGAAAGCTATGGGATGAAGCCCAGCGGTCCCTCGGCCCGATTGAGGCTTCCTTGAGCCTTCTGGTCATTCTTCAGGGGCATGAAGATGGGCGGATCTCGAACCCCGGCGGTTATCTGCACAGCATCGTAAGCAAGACAGGCTCGCACCAGTCCAGCATGGGGGACGTCATCGCGAGAATGGCAGCAAGCCGGACGCACGATCCCAGGCCTTCTGTTGTGTTTCCGCTGCTCGGTAAAAAAGAGGCGGAACGACATGCCGGATAAAATCAACGGCTGTCAGTTCCGCCCAGTCAGACGGGCGTAGACCCGCTTCGACAATGTTGGCTCACCAGGAAGAGGCGACATTGCCGGGTTCCCCATGAACATGCCACCGAGATCGGGAGAGCGCAACGTCTGTCAAATCCAAGCGGAAGTCAGGACGACGGATTGAATAGGGTTCAATCGTAGCGGGTCAGCGCGAAGACTTCCGAGAGCACAAGATTGAGTTCACGGTATACTTCTTACGACGGGACAATATCTAATCCCCTGTCGGGATCAGTCTCAAAATGTTGCAGAACTGCCTTTGTGCATACTGTCTCCTAATCGAGCCGCAAGTAGACGGAAACGATACTCCACTTGCCAGCCTGCTCTGCCAAAACTCGCGCCCGAGACTTCAGATCTTCGTTGGTTCGTTGTCTGGCTCAGTCCGAAATAAAATGCGGGATATACGAAGGGGAATGGGCTAGTTTTGAATATGTATAAACAAGCTCGGAGCCTCGCCATTTATCGCTTCGGCTTGCAAGTTCATCAAGTGTCGACCCGCAAACAAAAGACTTCATCGGCGTTCAACGACAAACAACCTGACAGAAAAATATTTCTCTTAACGTGTTGAGAGCAGGTCAAGGCGACCGCCGAAACCCACGATTTACCCGTCCGACAACAAGAATCGCCACCAGGACATTCTCGAATCATGCTCACATATCTAGTCGCCGTTCAGAACGCAGCGGGTGCTGTTCCACTCTTTGCTTCTCTCGATGGAGCGGCCGCGCAACGGGCCGCCGTGGGTCTGAGCCAAGATCACCCGGAAGCGCTCATCACAACGACCCCGGTCGAGTTTTCTCAATCATGCTTAATCGGCTCATCGCTCCTGATGCTCCAGTCCCAGATCCGGCTGGATCAAGTCGATGGCTTGGTTGAACTTTTGGCCTCTGGGTCAGACCCAGATCCTGCTTCCGATGCTCGGATCGACTTCCACTTCTTGCCCGACCAGATCGCATTGCCGCCAATTGAGGCTGCGAATTAGCGTGCGGAGCGCTTTGGACCCGTTTCCCTTCGCACGTGAAAATGCGAAAAGGGGCGAAATAGAAAAACACGAATCGTAGGTTTAACCGGGACATTGTTATGAGACACAGCCTCATCCTCCGTGCTGCGCTGATTTCGGCCGCTGGGCTTTTGGCCTCCGCATGCACCACAACCACCGGGAGCCTCGGCCTTTCGGGCCAGCCTTCCCAGGGCCAGATCCGCTCTGAAGCGGAGCGTCTGGGAGAGGCTTACCGTTCCCAGCCGGACAACCCGGAGGCTGCTCTGGCCTATGCCAAGGCTCTCAACTCCCTCGATCGCAATGAGGAAGCGGCTGCCGTTCTCCAGCAGACGGCTCTCCGCTTCCCGAACGACAAGGGGGTGATCGCGGCCTACGGGAAGGCCCTGATCGCCGTTGGCAAGACCCAGCTCGCCTCGAATGTACTGGACCGAGCCCATACCCCAGATAACCCTGACTGGCGGGTTCTCTCGGCTCAAGGCGTGATCGCCGATCAGTCCGGCGACCACAATCGCGCTCGCTCCCTCTATACGGCTGCACTGAAGATCCAGCCGGAGGATCCGATGGTCCTGACCAACATGGGCCTCTCCTATGCTGTGACCGGCGACATGGCCTCTGCGGAACAGTATCTCCGCAAGGCTTCCGTTGCGCCTGGTGCTGACCAGAAGGTCCGTCAGAACCTCGCTGTCGTCCTCGTGATGACTGGCAAAGAAGCCGAGGCCCGGGACCTCCTGAAATCGGACGTCGCGGCCGCCGAGATCGACTCGCATATTGCCTATCTCAAGAGCCTTGGTTCCCCGAATGCCCGTTCTGAGGGCAAGGCTGCAAAGCGGGCATAAGATCATGAACCTGACACGCTTTTGGCCCTCTAAGTCTGGCGCCGCCTCTAAAGATGCCCACCAGCCGCAGCCGTCGAACCCAGCTGGGTCCGATATGATCGACGATTCCTTCATTCTACTCGTCGGCGGCCAACTCCAACCGACAGCCGAAGATCCAACACCTGAGCCGGATGAGGACGACACCCACGCAAACGATTTCGTGGTCCTGGCCGGAGGCTTCACTGGCACGCCATTGGGCGAGTCTGGGCAGAAGGTCGAGGCTCCTGCAGAGGGTGACAGCGCCGACGACGTGGTTGAATCGGTGGTCGACGCCGACCAGGCCGAAGGGGGCGCATCTGCCGAGGGTGCTCCCGCAGAGTCCACCGACCCGGATAACCCGGTCATCGACGTCCACGATCCTTATCTCGAAACCTTTGCTCCTCTCCCCGACCAGGTTGCTGCCGACGCCGCTCCTGCCCTTGCTTCTGTCACAGGGAATACCCTTCCTGGCCCATACCATGCACCAGAGGCTCGCAACGCGCGTCGGTGGCCGTGGAGCCGAGCCGCTGCCTCCGAGGTCAACGTCTCCTACGATCACGACTGGGGAACAGGGATCTCGGTGAACGAAGAAGAGGCGCTGCGACAGCGCCTGATGAACAAGAACCAGCCGCCGAAGAAGCGCCGTGGCTCCCTTGTTCTGATCGGAACCATGGCAACGGCCGCAGCCCTCGTTCTCGCCGCAGGAAGCCCGACAAGGTTCCTCGAGGTCGTGCCTAGCGCCAAGAAGATCGTCACGCGGGTTCAGAATGATCTGATTTCGCGGGTCTCGCTAACGTCAGATTCGCCTGCCGAGCAGACCCGCGACAGTTCGATGTGCGCGCAGCAGCCGTCTATGGATGGATGCTTCACGAACAACGTCATCCGGGCTGCCGCCTTCGTCTGTCCGACGGCCATGCATCCTGTTGCCGTAGAGTTCGCCAGCTCGCCCGTCCGGGCCGCCGTTGGACTCTCGCATCGCGCCTCTATGGCGCCGTCGACGGGGTTCGCCACGATCCTGAGCGCTGAGACGACCTTCGACTTCATGACGCGGGATCTCAACTTCGCAGTGGATCTCATCTCGTTCCGTCGAAACGGCAACATCGCAGGCATGCTCAAGAACGTTCAGCCTCGCCAGCAACTTCCGGTTCAAGTGGCGAAGGCCGACGGCATCATCGCTCTTCGCGGGAATGAAATCGAACGTCTCGCGCTTACCCCTGACTGCCGGATCGCGATCTTCGAGAATGGCATCCCCCCAGAGTATTTCGCTCAGGATGCAAAAGTGAATAACTCGCCTGTTCGCATTCCTGTGAAACCTCAGACCCAGGCTCAGGCGGATTTAGGTCGACGCTGACCTAATCCGCAGCCTACCCCTCTCAATCCCCAGAAGAAGCCCGCCACAGGCCAAGGGTCACTATGAATTTTGCTCTTTATCTTCTCGCAATGTTATCGCGTGTACTGCCGAAGCAGGTGGCAACTAAGAAGAAAGCCACCGCACTGCACCGAGAATGGTCGAGCCGAGCTTTAACCGATCACCTCTTTGTCGCCGATCTGAAAGCGATCGAGCGGCTTTCTCTTATTGTCAGCGATGGGAAGCCGTCTATTCAGTGGCCGGTCTTAACGATCCTGATGGACCGTCGCTATCCAGCATTCGCCGAGGTCCTCTCCGCCTTCACAACGGAAGACCGCAAGGTTCCGTTGTTCCGCCCTGCTTCCGCTGACGGCGCCGAGGCGCAGGGCATTCTTATCTCGGCTCTGGCCTTTCTGCAGAATTCTATCGATGCCGCCAACTGGGCGACTGATGCTAATGTTCTGGCAGGCGAGCTCGCGTCCCTGCCGTGTGCCATGCTGAAGATCCTCACGATTGAGGACGGAGCGATCAGCCTTCAGCACAACCTCCATTCTCTGTCGATCGCCCTCGAGAACGCAGCTACACCTCACACCGAGCCTGCGACGGCCACGCAAGACAAGCTGGCATCCGCTCTCCTCCGGTATTATGCCATTCGCCGCCTCGCCCCGTCGTCCATTCCTGGTTTTGTCTCGACCTACCATCCCGGCGAGGATCTCGACTATGCGGCAGCACGGATCGAGCACGTCCTGTCATCTCACGGCATGCTCCCGCTGACGATCCAGCGCCACTACCGAGAAACCCGCGACGTCATCATGGACATCGCTATTCTCGCCGCAGCCTATGCGGATCTTCCCGCTGCTATCCTCGTCCCGACCTATCCGGCGCTCTTCGAGGCCTCCCTGTCGAACGAGCCTATGATCAGCCCCGATGATCCCGAAGTCGTCAAGGGATACGACATAGGGCCGAACCTCACACACCTGATGCTTGGATCGATCATCACTCACGGCAAGACCCCAATCATTGGTCCAGCCCGCTCTCAGATCCCGCTGATTGCGACAATCGCAAATCGGCTGACCCTCGCCTATCAGCCGCCCCAGCCCTCCTACGAGGAGCGCATCGCCGAGATCAAAGCCGTTGCCCAAACCCTTCCGGGGCAGGACATGCCGCAGACCGATATTGCGGCCATCGCACGGCTCGACCTGACTCCAGCCCAGCGGCGCCAGGCGGTCTACTCGACTGTGATGACCGGCTCGGCCCAGTCCGCCCTAGAGGTCATCGCCAGATCCTCGGCCTCCGTCACGCCCGCGATCGCAATCGCCGACCTCGATATGTCTTTGTACGTCTGCAAGCAGGACTTACCGGATCTGATCGAGAAAATGACCACAGCGCCCCGCGGGCGCATGCCGGTCCTGATCGACGGGGTGGCCGGTACGGGCAAGAGCGCCTTCGGCCGCTATGTCGCCCACCAGATGGGCTACCAGTCCAAGGTCTATCGCTATTCGGATCTGACAAGCCGCTGGCTCTCTGAATCCGAGAAAGCCGTCGACAAGATGTTTGCCGATGCCCGAAAGCACAACTTCGCCATTATCATGGACGAAGTTGAAACGATGTTCTCTGACCGGGAAACGGCGACCCAGGATTACCAGAAAACGCTCACCAATGCTTTCCTGACCCACCTCGACAGCCATGATCTTCCGGTCTTCTGCTCGACCAACCACAAGCGGGACATCGACCCTGCCATCCTGCGCCGCTTCGTGTTCAAGCTCGAATTCGAGGCCCTTACCCCGGAACTTGCGGCGAAGGCCTTCAACCGCTTCTTCAACATGCCAGCCCCGGCCGACATCCTACAACTCACCAACCTTACCCCTGGTGACTTCGACGTGGTTCTGCAGAAGGCTTCGGTTCTCCGAATTAAGGATGACCCGAGCTGGTTTGTCGCAGCTTTGCAGGAGGAGCTTTCCCACAAGAAAGCGAAAAGCCTCAGGATGGGCTTCATACATCATTGAAGTTGAACATATTTTCTTGCTAGACGGGTGTGTCCTCTAGGCGACGCACCCGTTCGGATCGGCTCGAATCATGTGGTTCAGGGGTGCTTTATAATTCGGGCGACCTCTTACTAATTCGTTTCTGCCTTGACGGTTCGAGGCCCGGACGGCATAATTCGGCCACATTGGAGCTACGGCAAGCCGCTAGATGATCCGGCGGTTTTGGCAAGCTTACCATTCTATGACGGAATGGGAGTCAAAGGCTGAGCTTCTCCTGTGAGACTAACAAATAACAAGCTCACAGGCTTCACCAGGATCAGGCCTCGCCCCGCGCGCAGTTCATGATCATCGATGCACGACACAGACGCCCGTCCTAAGCGATGGAATGCGAAAGCGGACGTTTGCGTAACCAAGGTCGATATGATGAAAACGTTGCAACCAACGGCTCTTCACAAAACCAGCGGCTTCTCCGCGGTCATCGCCTCTCAATCATCGGGCGCTCCAGCCAACCAGATCAAAGTTAATGGTATCTGGAACGACGAAACCGTCGAAAAGATAAAGCAGCTCGTCGGCCGCAAGCTCACAGCCGAAGCTATCGCGGCCGAGATCTCCACGCCCGAAGTTCCGGTTACCCGCTCCCAGATCCTCGGCATTTGCTGGCGCCGTGGTTGGCAGGTGGGCCAGAAGCGTCCGTCACGCAACCACATTCCCAAGCAACGCACGATTGGGAAGCGCATCCTGAAACGCGGCCAATCTGACGTACAAGTCATCCTGGCCCTGCCGGATACACGTGAGCCCCGCTCCGTTGAAGAAACGCGGATCGTCCGGAAGGCAAGCACCCGGAAGCCGTCGGGCAAAGCTCTCCTCACGCTGCCACTGTTTGAGGCCGCTGCAACTGCCGATACTAAGCTGAATACGTCAGGCGCGGACTTTATCCGGCACTACAAAAAACGTGCTGAGAAGGCCAAGGCGCCTGCCAAAGTGGCAGAAGCGATCCAGACTGTTGTTGCTGAGACTGCGCCAGCCCCAGCACCCGTCGCCGAGGTTGTCAGCATCCCAGCCGTTGTGAACGCCGCGCCCGTACCAGCCTGCGTGCTGGAGAAGGCTGCTCCCGTCGCTGAGGCCAAGCCGGAACGTGACCTCTCGAAGTGCCTGACGATCTTTGATCTTCGGGACCGCCATTGCCGCTACCCGGTCAGCGGCACCGGCGTCTCCATGCTCTACTGCAGCGAGCCTGCGATCAGCGGCAAGCCGTACTGCGAGCATTGCGCCTCCATCGCATATGAAAAGCCCGAGAAAGTTACCGCTTCGAATAAGCCTCCCAAGCGCAAGGTGTCCGCTTTCTCGATGCGAAACGGGATCATTTTTCGCTGAAACCTCAAAGCCAACAGAAGTTGGTCAACGCCTAAAGCAATCCCCAAAAGTCTCTCAATCCGACCCTAAAGTCGAAACCTAGGAAAGACCCTCCGATGAAGTCCATCAATGAAGCCCAGCTCCTCGGCAATGTTGGCCGAGATCCAGAGATCCGCACGCTGGGCAACGGCGAAAAGGTAGCCAACCTGCGTGTTGCCACGAACGAGACCTGGACGCAGAACGGCGAGAAGAAGTCCAAGACCGAGTGGCACAACGTCGTCATTTACAATCCGAACCTCATCGAAACCGTCGAGAAGTATGTCAAGAAGGGCGCTCCGATCCTTCTGAAGGGACTGAAGATCCAGTATCGCACCTTCACCGACAAGGACCAGGTGGAGCGGCAGGTCACCGACCTCGTCCTCCAGCGTTTCGGAGGCGACCTCATCCTGATCCCAGCCGGCAACGGCAACGGCTCCGACAACGGCGGCAGCACCGATGGCTTCGGTGGGAACGAGGACGATCCCTGGAAGGACTAGAATTTCATTCTCCCTGAAGCGAGGAGCCAACTTAGCCGGACGACACCCGTCCGGCTTTTTTCATGTCGGGATCTGGTTGAGCAAACTGAGTACCTGACATGAAATCTTCCGAAGCCACTGCGGCGCGAGCCCGCGCCCGACGCGTCGAAAAGGGCATCCAAACCGAGGAGTGTGCCCGCGCCTTCACCGCGCGACCCTCGCTTCAGGGGCTATTACAACTTCCCTTGCTCGAAGAGCTGGAATCCCGTGGCGGACGGGCCAAGCCGAGCGATCTCTATGAGAGACTTGCTGATCGGCTTGATGTTCCTGACGATTTACGCTCCCAAAAGCGCACCTGCGGGGATGGACAGACCTATTCCGTCTTTCCGCAGGCGGTGCGATGGGCTCGCCAGAACGCCGTGATGGCTGGCCTGATTCACAAAGGCAATCGTGGCATCTGGGAACTTGCCGATCCCGGATATGCCAAATTGAAGAAGGTTCGCCGCGGCGTTGCCGTCCTGATCTACTCACTCGATGACGGGGTGGCACTTTGGGCCCATGCCGAGGATGCAGCGAGAGCGATAGAGCCCGGCTCTCTAGCCCTCGTGTTTACGTCCCCGCCATATCCGACCGTTTCTCGCGAATATGGGAGTTTCTCCGTTCCCGATTGGCTCTCCTGGATGCGGTCGCTCCTCGCAGTGTGGAAGAGCCTCCTAGCCACTGACGGGACAATCTGCCTGAACCTTATGGATACGTTCGTCAGCGGGACGCCCAATCTCTCGCCATACGTCGAGCGGCTTACCCTCAGCTGCGTCGACGAACTCGGGCTCCATCTTTCGGGCCGAAGTGTTTGGCACAGCCCAACGAAGATGGGGAACATCCAGTGGGCCTCGAAGACGCGCCTCCGTCCACGCAACACCCTCGAGCACCTCCTGTTCTTCAGCAAGAGCCCTAACCCCAACTGGGACACCCGCCGACTGCCGGTCGAGCCCTATGCCGCCTCGACCGTCGCAGCTTGGGATCGGGCGCAGAAGCGGCCGTCGAGCAAGCGGCCCTGCGGCTACAACATCAATGAACGGGCCTTTGCGCCAACCGGTGACGGCCCACTGCCGGGCAACCTGATCGTCGCCGCGGGAGCGCCAGGTAACGATCAATTCAGCCGTCGGTGCAGAGAGGCCGGACTCCCTCCGCACCCGGCGCGGTTCCCCGAGGCAATTCCAAAGCGGGTGATCCTGCTTACAACCGAACCAGGTCAGATTGTCTACGACCCCATGGCCGGATCGAACACGACCGGAAAGGTCGCCCTCGATCTCGGCCGGCGTTTCATCGCTTCCGAGCCATCCCTGACCTATCTCGGCGCCTCCGCCCTCCGGTTCGATCAGCGGCCAGATTTCCGTCGCCACCCTCTCCCTGAGGGGCTTGCAGTCCCGACCGCCTGACGCACCCCCTTTATCGCTTGTCTTCAGAAAGGCAGCCCATGTTTCCCAAGTTCCCGCTAAACGGCGAGTTCGACCTGAACGACGTCGCCACGATCCTCGAGGCCCTTGAGCGATATGCCAAGAGCCCCGAGGCCAAGGCTCATGCCTTCCGCCGCGACATCTTCCCGGCGGATTACGGCGGGGCTGGCGCAGCGGTGACGCCGCTTCGCATTCCCCAGATCATGGAGATGGTTCGGATCGCCGCTGAATCCGCCACCAGAGTGGATCGCGAAATCGCTGTCCATCACTTCTCGGACGCGATCGAGAAAACGGTTCAGCGCCAGCCAGAACCGATGAAGGCTCTGGCCGAACAATCGCAGCTGGATGTCGACCATACTGGGGGCGGATGCCTTGCCTATGCCCGTCACTATGAGGACGGATGGTATTTCTGGCTCACTGCCGAAGATGGGGCGTCCCTCCCCGACAACCCAGATGATCCGACCTGTCTGATCGGCGCATATCATCCCACTGACGAATGGTGGCTGAATTCGACCGCTACGCCGCGTCAGGCCTTGACCGTCATCGGGACCTTTGTGGCATTCGCTAAGACGCGCTACGCCGCCGGCCAGGACGCTACAATCGCGACCTTGCGCGATATCCTGACCACCGCCCGGTCCTCGGGCTACTTCGTTCCCGAAGAGGCCGAGGCCATCGCGGCAATCCTTGCCGAACCGGAAGTGTCCCAGGCGGCCGAACTGCCCCAGTGGAAGCGGGAGTTCCCCGGATTTCAGGCAGCCTGGATTCCCGAGCTTCCACCGTCATTCGAGGATTACTCCTGGCACAACGATGCCTGCCCGAGGTTCCACGACATTATGCGGGATCTCGTCTTGTGGGTGGATCATCCCAACCCCCAGGATCGTGAACTTCCAGAGAACCTTCGTTTTGGTGTCTGCCGTGAGCTCGACGACGGAACCATGGAAGACCTCTACGCGGCTGACGAGTGGATCTTGGTGAGGGAATTCCTGGACGGCTATTCCCCGCCTGCAGGGACGGCGCCGAACTACAATACGCTCCTGATGCTGGCAGAGGCCGCGAAGTGCAAGACCGACGACGATTGGGGGTCCGAGCGGCAGATCGACGCCGAAAACCGCTTCTTCAAGGCAGCCCTGCAGCGCTTCCCCGATCACTTCGCCGACACCAATGACGACTGGCAGGAGGCGATCCACAAGGCAACCTCCGATGAGATCATCGAGGAAGCGATGAGCCGGATCGTGAAAGAGGTTGTCCGCCAAAACCCGAAGCTAGCCTCCCTGCTCGACAAGAAGGACTAACCACACTCAATCAGCAGCAGCATGGAGCGCCGTACGAAAGAGGCTTCCGCTCCGGCGGCACAGCCTGCCAACACGGAGGACAGGACAAGGATGGTTCCACAAATCGACTTAGCCGACCTAATCGCTAAGACCGGGGGTTACGGGCTGCGAGGTGATCAGTACGACACAGCTACAGTCGCCCTTGCCACCTGGCACCAGGTCGAAACCAACCGCGCCGGCGTGATCGTCGACCATGAAGAGATCCTCATGGCCGAAGTCGGTCAGTCTCAGGCGAAGGTCAAAGTAGCCCAGACCGGCCGCGGCCATTGGCTCACCGGCTATGACTTTCGCAACAACATCGGCGGTGCTGGCTGCGCCCCCGGAGTCTGGGATCGCATAGCCTTCAACGAGAAGGATGACGCCATCAGGTTTTACGCCAACAGCGCCAGGACCTGGTTTCAGAGGCAAATTGAATCTGGGAACAGTTGCCTCTCAGAGCGGGCCCGCGACGAGGCGGCCAAGATGATCGACCTCCTGATGCGCGTGATCAATCCGCCGCCGCCTGCCCCGATGCAATTGAGCCTGTTCTAGGACAAAGCAGGATACTGCCGATGACATCACCAATTCCTCGCTCTAGCCGGATTGAGGTACGCAACCCGATCCTGGCGCTTCCTGCCTTTAAGGCAGTCTACAGCCTCCCCGACGATACAAAACTCGTCCTGGCGAGCCTCCTGGATAACCTCTCAAAGGACGCGGAAGCCAAAGCCCAGACCTCTTGGCTCAAAAAGAAAGGGCCTATGGCGGCATATTGGAAAGCCTGTGCCGTCTACGCCAAACATATCGCACGGGCCATCAGGAAGTCCTGCCGCGCCGGCGACGTCCACAGTTCGCCAAATAGTGAGAAACTGACCCCAGAAAATGAGAAACTTCTCAAAGATAATAAGAAGTCTGGGGCATCGATCAGCAAAAAACACTCCTTTGAGGCTCACAATGAAAACCAAGTCGATCCCGCCCGTGCAGCTTAATTTCCGCGATGAGGCCTACGGATTACTCTGGCGCCCGTCGCGTTTCGCTTCGGCTACATGGGTGAGTTTTCTGAAACCCGTCGCAATAAGATTCAAGCGAAGGTCCGCAAGCACGGGTTCTCGTATAATCACCACCGGGAGGCGTGGGTGAAAGAGGATGTCGCGGACCCTGCTGCAGAAGCCCAGAGACTTGTCACGGCTCTCGCAAGTGCCGGATTCGTTGTAGAAACAAACCAGTTTTTTGCTGGATTGACCACAATAAGGCAGCCTCCCGCTCAGGATCTGGCAATCCCGGCCTAAAAGCTCAAACGAGCCGCGGCGCAGGCTGATTCATTGCATTTTAATTCGGTTTGCGTTATTCATAACTCGCCAATAGGAGCGCAGATTATGGATTTAGCTATGGTCACCAAACCGAAGCATCTGGAAGCCGCCCAGATCGCGTTGCTTCAGCAAAATCAGCAGACGCTCCAGGCCGCCCAGTTCGCCCACCGGTCCGCCCTTAATGCCGTCGCCGCCCGGACGCCCTTCGGACGCGACATGCTCCGGCATCTGGCAGCCGGAAAAACGATCGAGCAGGCTTTTGGGCTGGCGGCTACCCACTATGCCAAGCTTCATGCCCGTGAAGGCCTTGGCCGGGTGTGCAACTCGATCTCGCAATTTGCCAAGGATCTCGGCCTCTCCTTTCCGAGGAACAAGATGGAGAACCTTGCCCGTAACGTGAAGACGGTCGTCGAACGGGAGCGGGAGGCTGGACGCCAGCTGAACTAAGGCCTTCCGCCCTTTTCTTAGTCCAGATCACCCTTGTACTTTCCAGATATCCCGGTCGCAGACAGAGAATGTCCAAACTGCTCCCACTCCTCGTCGCCCTCACGATGGCAGCAGGATCTGGATATCTGGTGTTCTTCCGTTCATAGGCGGAGATCTCAAATGCTCCTTGAATCTTGCCTCTTAGGCCTTTCCGTCGGTTTCGCTCTTTGGGTCACACACAGGGCTGTCCGGCCACCGCGCCAATTGCAGCCGGTGCGGATCACCCGACACCAATAACCCAAGAGATCCGATAACGCTGGCGACATTTCATAGCCCCCAACCAATGTCCCGCGTAGGAAAGGCCGCTCCTCACTGAGCGGCCTTTCTTTTTGATGTCTTGGCCTCGCTACTACCCAGCGGGCGAAATCCGAATTAAAAGTGGTGACAACGACAGAGCTTTTGCGAATCCATGAAACATCTCCTGCTGCTTATCTACGCGGCCCCTCTCGTCATCGTCTGGCTTTGCCTTCGCATCATGGGCATCGGCTCGATACGGTTTCTCAAAATTCGCCTTCGCCCCAAGGCTCCGGGGGTAAAAGCAAGCGCCCCGAAGCCAAGCGGCCGCCGTCGAGCACGATCATCATCGTCCGGCGGTGGAGGTGGAGCCATTTCCGGAAAGGGTGTAGCAGGTCTCAATGGCTTGTCCGGCTCCTCGAAGCAAAGATCCGCCTTTGCTTCTACCGCCCCAGCTGTTCAGGACCGATCCGCTGATATCATCCGAAAAGGGCTGAACACCCAGATTGCTTCGGAACGCACTCAAGCCGAGAGGCTTCGTGGAGAGCAGCGTCGGCTCCAGGAAGAGAACCTCCGCACCCAGGAAAACACCCGTCTCCAGGAGGAGGCGCGCCTCCGCGAAGAATTGGAGCGCGCCCAGGAGGAACGGCGCCGGGAAGAGGAGCGCGTGGAAGAAGAGAGAGGACGGGCGTACTCCTAAACACAACAAGGCTTCGGGTGCGCACAACCTAGCGAGGCAGAAATAAGGGAGGCTTAAGAGCTGGAGCTTAAGTCTCTGTATTTAGATCAATCGAAGGCTTGGGGTATCAAATGCCGAGAATACTTGAGAAAAAGTCTATCACCCTTCATTGGGGAGGCTCGTTGGGCAATTCAACGTCCCGCGGGACGGCGAGCTTCGGCACGATCACTCCTGATTACGACGTTCTTCCTGCTCAAGTGGAGAGCGCAATCGAGGAGCTCAACGACGATGACTGGGACATCAAGTCCATCACGCCTCTCACGGAAACGGCCTACTCTTCCACGATCCTTCAAAACAACGCTGACCCGCTCGGGATGGGTATGCTCAAAGCCAATGCTGGCTCCGAGACGATCACTGGCACCTACACAGCGGGGGTGATCATCGTAGCCCAACGGTGGCGGGAAATCACGGAGGCCGAGGCAGCCGAACGACAGCGCGAGAAGGCCGCACGACGTTCGGCCGAAGATGCGATCCTTGCTGCCGAAGCCGAGGAAGCCCGGCGGAACGCAGGCCCAATTGCATATGATCGCATCATGAGCCTGCCGATCGAGCGCAGAGGTGGCATCATGTCGAATACTTGGCTGTTCAACGGCCAAGAGTACCATACAAAAGGAATGGCCGAGGACGCCCGTCGGAACATGGCCCACAGCGCTAAAATTCAAGCAGAGCGCGACAGAGACGGAGTTGCCTAAGCGCCTGCAACTTAGATCTCACTCTCTAAAACGCGAAACACCCGCCGACGGCGGGTGTTTCGTTACTTGTAGCTTGCCAGAAGTCTCGCAGACGAGACTCAGAGGATGAAGTACGACTTCGCTAAGCTGATCGCGTCATCAAGGTGGATCGAAAAATCCGCCTGGCCGTCGCCATCCACGTCTCCGTAGATGTAGGTATCTGAAGCGGCTCTATCGAACCGCAGTTCTCCGGCCTTGTTGCTGAAGGCATTACTGCCAATAAAGCTGAAGGCTTGGTTTCCTTCGCTGGTGAGGTCGGCGTCGATGGCTCTCAGATCGATACGGTCCTTCTGAGACTTGGAAAAGTCAAAGATTGTGTCCCGGCCGCCGCTGTCGACGGTCGAGTCCGTGATAGACTTGAACACGAACGCGTCCTTCCCGGCTCCGCCATACAGCCGGTCGCTCCCTCCGGAACCCGTAATTATGTCATTCCCTGCGCCGCCATTGATCTTGTCGCGGCCGTTCCCACCGGACAGACGATTGGCGGCAGACGTTCCGGTGATAGCGAACCCGAGCTCAATCGCGATTGTGTCTCCGTCGTCAAAGGCCAGACCGTCAGCGTTCACATAGAGCGCATTCTTCGTGAAGCTGACGTTCTTTCTGGTAATCTCCAGCGAGGTATCCGCCGCGACAATGTCGACTGCATAGAGCGACTTGCTCTTACCGTTGCCAAGCGCATCGAACTTCAGGCCGTATCCGTTGAACCCGCCCCTATCAGGCACGTCTGTAAAGGTACCAGAATAGCCGCTGATGACCTTGTAGCTGAAGCGACTTCCAGAAATATCGAATTGGGCTGGGACGACATTATATATGCTCCCATTCAATTCGTAGAACTTCGAATTGTTGAATTCGATCTTCCCGGCAGAGATCTTGGTAGTCGCCGGCTTGGTGATCGGGTTGTCGCGCTCCGGCGAGTAAACGGTCAGCTGTACTTTTGTTCCATTAAGCATCTTCAGCCCCTAGGCACGCTTGTGATTAGCCCCCCTGCCCAGATAGCTGAAATCCAGTCTGTTCTCAATGAGATTTGGCTGATGCAGCAGGCCACACAATCAAACCCCAAAAGGTAAATCGTCATGCGCAGCGGTCTCACTCGTGTCGAACACCAGCCCATCCCTGACGCCGATGCCGTCACTGCACTCGCACGCATTCTCACCGCGATGAATGGCCCTTCCCCATCAACGTGCGACACTACAGATGCACCCGAAGGAGAGGACGAGGAGGATCTCGGATACCAAATCGCAGCGAACGCCATTCTTGACCAGCTCGCAGCGAAAGGATTTGTGATTTCACGGTCCGTTAAGGACACGACCCTCGGCCCAAAAGTTCGTGATACGGCAGTAGCGCGGTTCAGCCTTTTGTAACCGTCCGATCCCAATCACGACTTTTCTTTCGGCATTCAGCAAGACCCGATCCGTTTTTAGCTGCCATTCCGGCGCGAGCCGCATTAAAAAGCGGAAGCGCGAAATAGGAATTCTCGAATCATGGCTGCCTTTTTCGATTCAATATACTCACTGGTGCTCGCCCTTCCGTTGACCCTTGCCGCCTTCATCTTCGTGCTTGGCGTCGTGATTGCCGTCCACGAAGCAGGGCATCTATTCACGGGCCGGGCATTTGGCATCAAGGCCGAGGTCTTCTCGCTCGGGTTCGGCAAGTGCCTATGGGCAAGAACTGACCGGAAAGGGACGGAGTGGCGGATCTGCCTGGTACCCCTCGGCGGCTACGTCAAGTTCGCAGGCGACAAGAACGCCGCCAGCCAGGTGTCTCACGAGGCAGTGGCCACTATGACCGAGTCCGAGAAACGGGCTACTTTCTTTCACGCCTCTCTTCGTGCCCGTGCCTGCACCATTGCGGCCGGTCCACTCACAAACATTGCTCTCGCGATCCTCGCCTTCGGGGCGATCGCATACATCCAAGGAGCGCCTACGCTGAAGGGGCAAGTCGGCAGCCAATCCAGGAACCCCTGCAGAGAGATCCGGTATCAAGCCGGGAGACATCGTAACAGCCGTCAACGGGGCGCCTACGCCGGCCGCAGAGGACATCATCGCTGCCGTCCAACAGAACCGCGATACTCCAATGGTGATGACGATCCGGCGCGGGTCGGAAACCCTGGATGTCGCTGTTACGGCCGTTCTCAAGACCAAGCGAAACGCCGATGGATCGGAAACCGAAACCTATCCCGTCGTAGGGTTCAGCTTTGCTACAAGCCCGGACAATGTATTCCATGTCCCGATGAGCATTGGCGATGCCGTCCTCCATGGCTTCACCATGACCTATCGGGTAGCCGAAGTTACAGCCGTGTCTCTGAAGCGGATGGTTACCGGCGAGGACGGGATCGAGAACCTTTCTGGCCCGGTCAGGCTGGCGGCGGTCTCAGGCACCTATGCTGAGGATCACGGAATCGAGGGGCTCGTTCTGCTCATTGGCTTCGTGTCCGTATCAATTGGCTTCATGAATCTTCTGCCGATTCCGGTCCTGGACGGTGGGCATCTTGCCATGTTTGGGTACGAAGCAATCGCGAGGAAGCGGCCAAACAAGAAGGTCGAACAGTTCAGTTATGGCGTCGGGTTGGCCTTCGTCTTGTCACTGATGATCTTTGCGACCTTGAACGATGTCGCTCACCTGTTCTTCAGGTAGGAGTCCTCCGATGGATCCTAACGCAACATTCGTCGCGGCCTGTCGATCAGGCGACGCTGCCCTAAGCGAGATCGATCGCTGGGTCGAACGATGGCATACCGGCTCAAATGATCATGAGCTCCATGAGTTCCTTGGACTGTCCATCGAAGAGTACATTCGGTGGGTGAAAGAGCCGGACTCGATCGATGCTATCATCTGGCCTAAGCACGGATAACTGAATTAGACGGAGTGAGGGCTTGAGAGGTTGTGGTCTCGCCCTCCTCGGCTCTTCAGGCACTCGCGCAACGCCGGCGTCGTCTAGTGCCATCAGGCAGGTCGCCTGCCACCTCATGACACCACCTCCGAGAAGCTGCTCGCCATGATCCCATGACAAGGGAGGACCACCCATGCCTGACAACAAGGCTCTACTCGAAGCCATTGATGTCCTGAAAGACGCTGCATCGGGTTATGCTAACGCCACAAAGGTCGAAAAGGCCTCAGATGGCCTCCTTGACATTCTTCTGACCGACCGAGCACTCCCGGCAAAAGTTCGCCTGTACCTGGAGATCCAGGAGATACGCAGAGGCTTCCACGATCAAGCCCGTATCCGTGGGCTGTTGGCCCTATTCGGCCGGCTCAACGATCCGATCCCGCGACGACGCCGATTGCGATCGCGCAGCCGCAAGAGGCCAGATCCCAGACGATAAAACTCAAATCAAAATCGCTCTGGTAAAAGCTGTTCGGGCTTGTCAGCCCGGCCCATTTCGAACGGGGATATGCATCGAGAATGAGTAAGAGCCCTCGTGGTGGTACTGCGGTGATGGCCCACCGCCTCGGCCAAGACGCCGACCACGCCCTACCCGACGCGGAACAATGGAGGAAGCTCGACCTCTTCCCGACGCCGCCGTGGGGAACAAGAGCCCTTTTCAAATACGTGATGCCCGCGCTTCAGCTCCCGCCGCGCATAAGAACCGTATGGGAGCCGGCCGCGGGATTTGGCCATATGAGTACCCCGCTTGCCGAATTCTCGCAGATGACGCTGGCCACGGACATTTTCCCCTATGGTCCGCACCTCGACGCCCAGATCGATTTCACAAAGGCTGATCCGAACACAGCACTGGTCGATTGGGTGATTACCAATCCGCCCTTCGATCACGCCTACGAATTCCTTGAGCAGGCGCTGCGGACCGCCCGAAAGGGAGTAGCCTTCCTCGTCCGCCTCGCATGGCTGGAAAGTCAGGGGCGATATAACAGCCTGTGGACGCAGACCCCTCCTTCTGTTGTCGCAGTTTTCACCGAGCGGCTTCCAATGTGCCTTGGAGGCTGGGATCCAAAACTCTCTACTGCGACAGCCTACGCCTGGTACGTTTGGACGCGAGATGACCAGGGCCAATGGCCGCGCGTGCAGACTCAGCCATTCTTCATCACGACGTTCCTCATCCCGCCGGGTTGCAAGGAAAGCCTGACGTTGCCGACAGACGTTGTGCTTGCCGAACGGTTTGTGCCCGGATGGATCTCCCCTTCAGAACGCAAACGGCAAGAAAAGCTCCAGAAGCAAGCAATACGGTTAATTGCTGCGGAGTGATCTCGTTAACCAAACAATGAATCCAGCAATAGAAGGCAGTTGATAGTCTGCCGCGGCGATAGATTGCGCGGAGTAAACGGGGGATAATGTGCCTTAGAAACTGTAGTCAACGTGTGAACAACTTTCGATCTGGACCGGTGATCTGAAACAGGGACTAATCCCCAGGAGCATCACATGATCGGACGTCTCGCGAGCCGCCGTATGTCACTTGAAGCGACCCTCTCCGTGATCGGGACTGCCGGTCGCAAAGATGATGCCGCCCGCATGTCCGGGTATCTCTACGAGCTCATGATGCGGGAAACATTTCGGGCCATAAACGACTTCGACATCCGGCATGGAATTTCCGGTGGCGCAGCCTGGGCCGATCACTGCGCGGTCACTTCGTTTCTGCAGGGCGCGCTCGAAAGCCTTACGCTCTATATCCCGGCCGAGTTCGACGGTCGCCGCTTCATCCCGGATGCCAGCATCCAGTTCAATCCGGGAAAGACGTCGAACTACTATCATGAGATCTTTTCCCGCACGTTGAACCGCGACACGCTTCGGGACTTGGCGGTGGCGCAGGAGCGGGGCGCCCGCTTCATCGTGAACCCCGGCTTTAAGAATCGGAACAGCGACGTCGCGAGATCCACCGCGATGCTCTGCTTCACCTTTGGCACATCGGCAGCCGCTGCCGTCGATTTCCGCCCCGGCGATGCTGGGTTCAGCGATAGCCGCGCTGGCGGCGTGAAGGACGGCGGTTCCGCCGATACCTGGACGAAGGCCACGTCGCAGTCCGTGAAACGCCACGTCAACCTGTTCAGGTTGGCGCAGGCCCTTGTTGCGTAAATATGAGTGAGAATTTCGCTATGACACAATCAGCCGATTGGACCATCTTCCGACGCCCGATGTGGGAAAACGAGACCATGCATGTCTTGTGGTACCGGGGCGAATCCCGCATCGCGATCTCAGAAGAGGAGAAAGCGCCGGGGAACAGTCTGTTGGCCAATGTGATCGTCGACCGACTCAACTCAGGAGCTGAGATCGACGAGTATCATGAGAGCGGAGACTGGATCATTGACCGCCCGGTGGGCACAGATCCTGACGACAACGGTGTCCTGATCCTGGACATCGACGGCGATGTCCGGATCGAAATTCTCGACTCAGAAGACGGAGAAGACAACGTGCGGCTCGCCATGCAAGTCGCGATGATTCTGAATACAACCGACTTCTCCAACCTGGCCTCTATCCCTCTCGTCCGCATCCCACCAACAGTACCCTCTCCCTTTGGCGAAACGCTTCCAATTCGAAATCACGGATAAGGCTACGGCGAATGCCGTGGTTAGGCAGCTACACCGGCATTCGTCCGAGATTGGCGTGTCGGTGCGGCAGGTCCTTATCCGGGACAGAAATTCCCAAGAGATTCTCGGCGTGGGCATCTTAGGCCGCCCTGTCTCCCAAATCCTCGACGATGGTCTGACCCTCGAAGTCAGTCGGACAGCGACGGACGGTACGCCGCACGCCTGCTCGGCGATCCTCGGGGCTCTGGCTCGTGAAGCGCAATCGATCAGGATTCGAGGTCATGCGGTTTACCGCCTAACGACCTATACCCGCATATCCGAGACGGGAGCCTCACTTCGGGCAGCTGGCTGGCGACTGGACATTCAGCACCACTCGCGGTTCGTTCGCCACGGGCTTGGGGTCAAACGGACGATCGTCCCCATCGAGCCTAAATCTTGGGCGCACAAGTCACGTTCCCGTCCCGCGCGACCTCTCGGTGAGCCCCGCCTACGATGGATCAAGCTTCTCCCGACGGCTCACAATGACAACGCCGCTTTCGAAATGGGACGTGCGGCGGCTTCTGCCCGAGCAAAGATCTCAGCCAATCCGTTCTCGTTCCCGGTTCTGCGAAACGACGGCGTATCCCAAGTTGACTTCATCGGCGCCGATCTTTGGGAAATCTGGCGGGAAGGCTACCGGATGATTGCGTCGCCTTAAGATTCTGGCTTCGCCTTGGGCGAACGAGCGCAACACTCACCAGCGCGGGCTGTAATCTCCCCAAAGCGCCACCAAGTGCGGCCAAGCAAATTGAGCAAGCGATCACTGCCGACGAGGCCCGCCATTCAAACCAAGCAACCCCATAAAGGAGGATCGCGAACCATGACGCAGTCCAGCCGGTTCACCGCCGATGATGCCAGCCATAGTCCCCTCTCCTGCCCTGGATGCAAGAACAGTGGTCGGATCGATATCGCCGCTTTAGTCTGGGTCCGGCAAACGCCGGACGGGACTGATCCCGATGCTTCTGAAGATCAGAGCCATGACTGGGACGATGGCAGCCAGTGCGTCTGCCGATGCTGCGGCCACACTGGAACCGTAGAGCAGTTCAGGATATCGACATAGCTTCTGATTTGGCCCGTGGATGAGGCTCCGCCAAATGGTGATCCTCATCTGCGATCACGCTATTGATCCCTCCTCGTACGATAAACCCGCAAATCAAAAATGCTCAGAACCTCATTTGCTCTTACGGCACTCGTTCTATCCGTCAGCCCGCTTATGGCTCAGTCCGTTACTGGCCGAGCCAGCGTGATCGACGGCGACACAATCGAAATTCGGGGTGCCCGGATCAGATTCCACGGTGCCGACGCCCCGGAAAGTGCCCAGACATGCCAGGGAGCAGACGGGAGAGCCTATCGATGCGGTCAACAGGCCGCGCTGGCTTTGTCTGACAAGATCGGGTCCTCGAATGTGACTTGTCGGCAAAAGGATATCGACCGGTATCAACGCATTGTGGCTCAATGCGCGGTTAATGGTACCGACCTCAACGGGTGGCTGGTCGAACAGGGCTATGCTCTTGCCTATCGCCAATACGGAACGGACTACGTTCCTCAGGAAGAAGCCGCCCGGAAGGCGAAGCGCGGTCTCTGGGCTGGATCCTTTACCCCGCCATGGGATTGGCGCCGCGGAGAGCGGGAAACCTCAACCCCTGTGCCGGCTCGTCCGACAACCTCTAGCCCAGGTTCAGTTGCCGGCGGCTGCAAGATCAAAGGAAACATCAGCGCAAAGGGCGAGAAGATTTATCATCTGCCAGGAAGCGGCAGCTATGAGCGAACCGCAATCAATGAGGGGGCAGGCGAGCGCTGGTTCTGCTCAGAAGATGAAGCAGTCGCAGCCGGCTGGCGGGCCCCCCGAGGATAACTATCCTTTCTCGTCCGCAAATCAGCAAAGGAAGCGGGCAAAGACTGCGGTCTAACTCGGGTATAAAACGTGTTATGATGCCTCAAAGGGCGACCGCACCTAAAAATGCGGAAAAATTGTAGTTGGGGCATTAACCGTGTTGAATTTCAGAAACTCCGGGAAGGTGGCCGTAGCCGCCTTTATTCTCTCGTCCATTTCAACAGCCGCGCTGGCGGTGGAGATCCGTGAGCCCAGCCCGAGCCATGTCTGGGAAGCCGCCGAGGACCAAATGTCTGCCGCGCTCGGAACCCCGGACACCGATGACATCGTCTTGACCCTAGCCTGCAACCAAAAAGGCTCCATTGACGTCATATTCGCCAATTACGCGCCCATGCCAGAAGGCAAGCAGGGCGATGGCGGTCCCGCAGGAATCACGCTCCGACGCGGCGGCAAGGAAGTGAGCCTCAAAGGATCGCTTGTTGAGAACGTTAGTACCGGCGAATGGGACCTCTCGGTTCAGCAACCCGTAAGGCATGCCCTCTTCGACCTACTCAAAGGTGACCTCATTGCTGAGATCGAAAAGGATGCTCAGTATCAGAAGCCTGGAGGGCAACGAGACTGGATCACGCTTAAAGGCGCTAAGGCAGTCATCGAGAAGGTCCAGGCTCGCTGCTCCGGTGCAACGCCACCGAGTGGCTCAACCATGTCCTTGAGTGCCGCCCCCAAAGAGCAGGTTGCGCCCAGCCAGAGTTCGGCAGCCAAAGCTCCTGGCAATGCGGAATTCGGCCGCTATGCCCTCGCGGACTCCTACCGCGGACCGGTCAAATTCCCCGACTTCAAGGGCCGGGACCGCGACGCCAACAGCTACAGAACCAGGATCCGGGAAGGCATGAAGGATGGCGCGAACTTCGCCGGGCGCCTCGCGATGATCGAGATCGGATGCGGCGCCGGCTGCCGCTTCGCGTACGTGGCTGATGTCGCTACGGGCCAAGTCTACAACTTCCCACTCGGCGGAGAGGACAACATGTACCTCGACCTGCATTATCGCCTGAACAGCCGCCTGGTAGTTGCTTTTTGGCAAACCGGCGGCCGCTGCATGAGGGAAGACCTGGAATGGGCCGGACAAACCTTCAAGCGCCACGGTGAACGGGACATCGGGCCCGAGGACGTCTGCTTTCAAATGCAGCAGCAATAAGCATCCCTCCCAGCCGCCACTCCAAACGAGCCTTTCGCCATGAAGCTTCTTTTCAAATCGGCAACCGCCGTTCTTCTCCTCGCCTCTACCTCTGCCCTGGCACTCTCCGATGCAGATCGGGAAGCCGCCATCAAGGCTGCAAAAGCTGGGTCGGTCGGTCGCTACATCGAATGCGGTATCGAGATGGGAAGCCCGGTCGAGCTCGACGTCACGCCGATGGATCTGAACGCCGACGGGGTGGAGGAGGTCATGATTACGGCCAGCCACGAAAATGGCGGCGCGGCATGCTTCAGCCATCTTGGAAGGAACAAGACCCTGATGATCAGGAACCGTAAAGGCGAATGGATCGCCAATCTCGGCTTCGATGCAGAAGACATCAAACCTCTGCCTGACCGGTCCAATGGATACCAGGATCTCGAGGTGGCCCGTGCGGGCGATTGTCGGCCTGTCTGGCGGCACAATGCCACTGAGTACCACATCTATAAGCAGTGCCAGAATGGCAAGCTCGTCATAGCCTCATCATGGAAGGCCGGAGGGTCACAGCCCAAGCGCCTTGAAGATACACTTGGCTGGGATAACGACGAGTTTTATCTGCACAATGGCTCGGGGATGTACGTCAGTATGGGAACCGGGATAATCCGGTACTCTACCCCGAAAGCCTCGATTGCCGGCACCGTTCAGGAAGGCACCGTTCTGTTTCGTGGCGAGTTCAAGAACGCGCCGGGCCTTGAGGCCCGGGGAACCGTCAGCGGCACTGCCTACGTGTTCAAGAAGGGGTGCGAACCGGCTCCATATCCCGTTTCCGGAACGTACGATGCATGGTCAGTGACCATGAGGGGGGCCGCGCCACGCCGCGCCAAAGATTCCTGCGCAATTTTGGAAGCGACAAAGAACAGCCCCCATTCGGTCCTTAGGTTTGAGGCACCCTCGGACTACTGAGGGACCCTCATGAAATCGACCTATCTTCCCCCAGCAGCATACTTGGCCTTTGCCGTCTATGTTTGGATTGATTTCACACACACGGCTCCGGATGGGTTAGGCAATCTCGGTCTGCTGCTGGCGACCTTTCCCGGAGCTGTGATGGGGGTAGCCCTCACATGGGCTCTGGGCCAGACCGGCTTTGTGCTTATTCCAAGTGGATTGGGCTACTACACCGCACACGCAGTTTACTTCTGTCCGGCGGCTCTGGTTACAGCCTATTTGGTCTACGTTGTCTGCTCCGCGCCAGGGTGGGTTTGGCGACGGGTAGTGCGCGCACGCCGAACACGGACTTAAACCGGCTACGAACTCGGGCTTTCCGTAGCGATCACCACTTCTCGCGGATCCTTATCCTCTCTCAACCCCAGAAACGCCGGATGACGCAGGATCCGATCCCGGGTCCATTCGGTGAACTCGACTTGCGCAAGAAACTTAGGTTTTACCCAGTGCACCTTTGCACGCATGTAGGTGCCCTTTGGCAATGTCGCCGTAGGTTTGGCCTGTTCTATCTTCCCTAGGCGCTTTTGGAAATCGATTAGGAATTCCCGGGAATACCCGGTGCCAACCTTCCCGGCATACCGGATCTCACCATCGGGAGTATAGTAACCGACGAGCAGCGCTCCGAAGCCGACACGGGACCGCTGCGGCTCAGTGTACCCGATGATGATGAACTCCTCGGTGTTGAGGCACTTTACCTTCAGCCAATCATCGCTCCGCGTCCCGGTATAGACCGACTCCCGCCGTTTGGAGATGATCCCTTCCAGGCGCAGCTGGCACGCCTGCTTGTATAGCGCCTTCCCTCCCCCGACCCGATGCTCGCTGACCCGGATTGTTCCGGGCGCCTTGGCTAAGAGCTTTGACAGTCTGCGCTTACGCTCCTCCAGCGGAAGGCCTCTCAGATCCTCGCCGTCAAGGAACAGCAGGTCAAACGCCACATAGACCAGATCCGCAGTCTGCTCCTTGGACAAGGCATCCTGCAGGGCCGCAAAGGAGCTGATCCCGTTATCGGCCAGTTTCACGATTTCGCCGTCAAGGACAGTACCTGACCGGCCAAATCGGGTGAATTCCTCAGCGAGTTCTGGGAACTTTACCGTCCAGTCCTGATCATTCCGGGTAATCAGACGGGCCCTTCCGTCATCCAGCCGGGCCAGCATCCGGTACCCGTCAAACTTCACTTCGTGAAGCCAATCGTCCGTATCCGGTGCCTCTTTTTCAAGGACGGCCAATTCTACTAGGATACGGCTCGGCAACGATGCAGCTGCCCGCCTTGATGTCTGTAATGAGGAGCGCGACTTGACCATTTGGTGAATCCAACAGTCGCCGCGGTCAGAGGTTCCGCGGTAACAATCCTGAAAGCCGCAGAGCATTACTGCCTGCGGCTTTTTCTATGCCTGCGTCATCAAACCCGCCTAACTGGAGGGCGGCAGCCCCTCTGAGACTCCGCCTATCCGAATCCTTTAGTGGATTTTGCCCTGGCGACCCCCGTTACGGGTCGGGAAGACATCGTGTTGAGATAGGTTGTTCTTGAGCGACTGGATACTGAAACCCATTCGAAGGTCAACGGCACACGACCAATTCCCCAAAAACGTATCCCAATTTTTGCGCTCGACCTTCGTGCTGCCCCTGGACAAGATGCCACGGACGTCCCTTCGCATCGTTTGCAGTGGAAGTTATCGCCACAGCCCTACCGTTCTTAAGTCGGGTTGCGATCTTGCCATTCGGAGAGTTTCGAACACTCACACCCGTATCTTCGGCATCGTGAACGACGCAGCTTTTTTGCTTCAGATCCGACGTCCTAGCGCCGGATGTTACCGTCTCGGAAGCCGATGCTTCTTCTGGCTGATCTTTATCTCCCTTGAAGCGCACACGACGCGGTCGTGCCGGATCCATTTCCGCAAGCTTCTCGTCAATCCAATCAGCATGACCGGCGATGTCTACAAAGGTCGTAGCACGCGCACATTTAGGAATTTCGCTTGGGCTGCCCCAATGGGCGATGGCGGCTTGCAGGTCGTTCGGCATCCATCCAGACAGAGCGCCGGTAACCTGGATTCCAACAAGGTAATGATTATTCTTCCCCTCCACTTTTTCGTCCGCGGCGGAGATTGTGATCGGAGAACCCGAGTCTCCCTCACAAATCAGAACCCCTTTTGGGAGGGAGACTCTATACCAGTGTGGCGCGTTCTGATGGCGAATAACGAGATCCAATGTGGCGAATTGGTAACCAGGTTGCTGGACATAGAGGCTGTCACGGATATGCCCAAAGTTGTAAAAGGTAGGCGCGTTTTTGGCAAAACTATCCGGCACGAAGTCTCTTGGAGCGGCAGTGACAGGAACGGCGTACTTCGAGCGTGAGGCCAGCAATATGACCGCGATATCGTGGTAGCGGTCTGTCTCCACCCTAGCGACATCCCCAAGAACGGCATTCATCAGTGGATGAACCCTCCACGACTTGGCAGCGATGACCTCGCCCGCGAGCGGAGAAAGGCTGGTTATGAACTCGACTTCCACCCCCTTCACGTCCCTAAGACAGTGTCCCGCAGTGATGATGACATCCTTTGCGATCGCGGCCCCCAGGCATAGTTTATGGGTGGTGGTGTGGTTGTTTACGTACCCTCTGACGGTAACGAGGAACCTTTGGGCAGAGCCAAGAGGGTCCTTACTCAAGTCGGTACCGTTCACGATAGCGAACGCTGGATTGCCGATCACGAGGAAGCACACCATAAGGCAGAGCATCCTCGCGCGGGACGCAGTCAACTTGAACATGACACTCCTAAGACCAAAACGCGAGGCCGATAAACTTTTGCGACCATAATGACCGGTCGAAGTGATTGAAAGCATCTCGTGAAGCCGATCAATGGCTATTCAGTAGTGTCGATGAAGATCTGCATCCCATTCGTAGCGCGTGGCCGCCAGGTACGGGTCGATGCTTAGGGGCACGTCCGTCTCGTGCGGCGCCTCCAAGGATTCGTATCCGACTCTACCCCCGAATCTCGAAACCCGCCGTTTTGTCTCAGGAGGTCTGTCGTTCAACACTAACGGGCAGACTTCGGCAGAAACTGGAGAATCCCCTCGGGCCGGTCGATCGTTGGCTGCTCAACCCGATCCTGAACCTTATAGCCCAACGTCCGCGCAAACTCGGCGGCCCCTGTCATCATGGAATCGAAGATGCGGCCGTGACACACGGCAAAGTATTGAGCCATCGAGATCTCGTTGGCGTGACCGTAGCGGCCTTCATCATCCAGGGTCAGGAAGTCGACGAGATACTTGCCCTCAAAGGGTGTAATGACGGCCGGCACCTGCTTTGAGCAGAACACGAAGGTCCTGCTCGTCCCTGGCGCCCGGGTCTTCTTCTTCGGATTCTGCATTGAGTGGGACCAGGTTTCACCCTCGATACGGAAAAGCACCCCAGCCGAGTGGAACAAGATCGGTTCGGAATACTCAATCGTCGGGGTCATGCACTCGCCGTGCTGGCACCAGTCCGGCAATGGTTTTGCGATGGGCTTGCCAGGGAGACGAGTAGGCGATTGCGCGCCAGCCCCAAGGGACATCCCGACAAGGATCATGATGGTCAGAAGCAGTCTCATTTCAGTATTGAACCCCTGCGATGAATTTATACATGCCTCTTAGGCAATCCCGAGTTCCTTAAGTGCATCGGCAAGTTCCGGATGCATCTCAAAGCGCATGTGCCCCGTCTCCAGCTCTTTATCGCCAAGCTCTTTCACTAAGGCGCTCATATAAAACTCGCGGCCGTCCTTGTATCGGTCGAACTCCAATCCGATCGCTCTCCCGACCCGGGCGCCCAATTTGCCGTACAGACTATTCGTTGTTCTGAAGACGTCATAGCCCGCTGCCGCGGCAATCTGCGTAGCCGTTAGCGGCTCAGCGGCGTTCGCTTTAAGCATACTGACCTCGTACGGCCGGAGCGGATTGGATTTGAAGTAGCGGAGGTACTGCTCTGTCGTACCGACCCATGGCATTCTCCGCTTCTGGGCCTCGCCGCTCTGCCTGGCATCAACAAACGCCTGAGCGAACCCGAACGCCTCATCCAGCGTCTCACCATCCACAATACCGAGGCGGTCCTTGCCCTGCAGGATCGCCACTTCCGGCTTCCCACGGATTGTCGTCCCCTTCAGGACGCATCCTTTGTATTTCTTTTCCATGCCTATCCCACCTGCTTGTTCAAAACACTTACCAAATCCCCAGCGTCTCAACCGCTCCCAAGAAGCAGGTGATCGACGCCAGAAGGACAAGCGCCATGCCCCTCATCTCTTGCACCCTGACAGGCGTCGATCAACAGACAGATCTCTCACAGGTCGCCAGTCTTTCGGCTAGTTTCCCAAGAGCAGAATTCGCGATCCTCTTTTCCCCCGAACGTTCAGGACTCCAGAACAGGTTCCCAAGGCTGCCGTCCATTCTGAACATGCTCGACGCCGGTCCAATACGATGGGCCATTCACCTCTGCGGAAGGGCAGTGCCAGAATTCATCGAAGCGGCAATTTCCGGGAAGGCTAAGGGATTGAACCAGGATGCTTTTCGCCTTGCCGTTCATCCCAATGTTTCCAGGATCCAACTGAATTTCGCATTTCGGAGATCGAAATTTGCGCTCACGGACCTGGATTCAGCTATCCATTCCATTTCCATTCCGGTGATCACCCAGGAGCATCGGGCCAACGCAGGGGTTTCGCTCTCAATCAAAGCACCGAACCACCAGGTTCTCTTTGACGCCTCAGGCGGACGAGGGATCGAGACGTCACAATGGTCACCGCCCGTCGATGGGAAAGTGTGCGGTTTCGCTGGCGGCCTGGGCCCCGAGTCCCTCTCCCGTGCTCTCCCAGCCATCAAACAGGTTTGTAATGGCCAAGTCTTCTGGATCGATATGGAATCGCGCATCCGGGACGAAAACGACTGGTTCGACTTGGATGCATGCGGGCGGGTTCTGGAGATTGCCCAAACCGCATAGTGCAGCGGGTCCAATGTCGGACGCCTGACCAAGAACGTGAAAAGGCGGCGGTCGCTATGACCGCCGCCCATTTTTATAAGGGGCTTGGCAATCCCGGGCGTCAGTTAGATGCTTCGACGGTTTGCCCAGATTGGATCAAGACATCATCCATCCCTGGCCCGAACCACTTGTCTTTGATCCCTTCAAGAATGTTCGAGTAATCGTCTGTCCAGGGTGCCCGGGACAAGTCCGGCTGAATCAGTTTCCACGTCTGGGCGATGGCTCCCAAATCCTCGCCCCTATGGCCGATCGCGAGCGTAATACTCGCTCCAGTCGCCTCCCCACTGGCCTTCGTCGCACCGGCATAGGTAACCAGGCCCGCCTCGGCCGCAGCTCGTGCAACGATTGCTCGCAGGTCCAGGTGCCGGTTGGAAATGTGCATCACGACCACGCCATTCGGGCTCATCCGATCCAGATAGGAGCGGATTGCCTCGACAGTGATCAGATGAGCCGGGATCGAGTCCGACGAGAAGGCGTCCAAAAAGACGAGGTCAAAACGATTGGTCTCTTTTTGCAGCGTAAGCCTTGCATCGCCATGGACGATCCTCGAATTGGGCGCACATTTCGCCATGAACGCGAATTGGGACGGATCGGTCGCAATCTCCGTCACCACTGGGTCGATCTCGAAGAAGGTCCAATCCTCTCCCGCCTTGATCGAACAGGCAATGCTGCCGCTTCCCAGCCCGACCGCTGCGACGCGATTTAGCTGTCCCCCCTGGGCACGTCGAACCGCCTCGATTCCAAGGACGTTCGATCCAGCCGAAGCGTAATAGGTCAGGGGCTGGGGCCGGCCGGCTACTGGCTTGCCGTCCGAAGTCCGAAGCCTCATCGCCCCATGGATCGTGCTGCCGTGGCGAATGTACCGGAACTGCCCGTCCGGAGACTCATAGACCTTATTGACGCCAAAGAACGACCGGTATGAGGTTGTCCCAACCACCAGATCCGACAGAACCGTCACGGTAAGAGCGCAGGCAGTTCCAACAAGGACCGCACCGACGGCTTTTCGCCAGGTGAGGATCAGGAGGATGATCAGCAACACCCCTGTGATGAACAGGATTGTTTCGCTCAGCCGATCGACCAAAAGGAGCAAAACGCCACATCCCACCAGCAGGATAGCTGCAGCGATACCCGGATAAGCCTCCTTAAAGGTGAGCTCCCTCCAAGCAACCTTCCGCCCGACGAAGAGAGCGGCCACCAGGAGGATTGGGTACTCAAGAACCCCGGAGAACAGGAATGGCGCCAGCAGGCCGCTGAATACGCCACCCAGCACCCCACCGGCGGACATCCAGACATAAAACGAGGTCAGGTTCCGGGCCGTGGGGCGACGCTCGTAGAGAGCTCGATGAGCGATAAAAGCGCTGATGAAGAAAACCCCTAGGTGGAGCCCCGCCAGGGCCAGTGTCTCCGCACCTTTCAGCAGCATCAAGAAAACGAAGGCGATCCCCCAGACCTGAACTGCCTTCAACTTTCCCGACGAGGCGAACGACCTCTCGCGGAAGGTCATGATGAAAGTCAGCAGGAACAGGGCCAAGGGCAGGACCCAAAGGAAGGGGGCAGAAGCCACATCGGTCGCAATATGGGCCGTGACGGCGACCAGCAGACCGGACGGCACCAGGGCAATGGCCATCCATGCCAGACGGTCCGACCATCCCACTGTGGCTCCCTCAATGTCATCCGTGGCGACAATCCCGCTAATCACTCGTCCCCGGCGGATCAGGTAAAAGCCACAAAGGGTGACGCCCGCTGCCAGCAGGCCATAGAGCGATGCCCAGAGAAGGCTTTGCTCGCCCAGCCGCAGCCACGGCTCGATCAGGAGGGGATAAGACAGAAGGGCGAGGAAAGACCCTGCGTTCGAGGCGGCATAAAGGAAGTACGGATCCGCAGATTGCTTGTCCCCGACCTGGCCAAACCACGCCTGGAGCAACGGGCCATTTGCCGACAAGGCGAAGAACGGCAGCCCGACCGACGCAGCGAACACGCCCAGTAGCCAGAACGCAGTCGCGCCTGACGGCTCCGGGTTTCCGAATGCGATGACCGTAATCGGAAGCCCTGCCATAGCCAGGGCCAGCAATTTCACATGGACCGCGACAGCAACGCCCCGGCGCATCCGCGTCACCAGCAGGTTTGCATAGGCATAGCCTGCCAGCAGCAGAGCCTGGAAAAAAACCATAGCGACGGACCAGACCGACGGAGAGCCCCCCAAGATCGGGAGCACCATCTTGGTGAACATCGGCTGCACACCGAAGAGCAGGAAGGAAGACAAGAAAATGGTGGTGGCAAAAAGGGGAAGCATCGTCGAGGCGCCCGCGTGGCTGGAATTGCGTTTATCAAGAAAAAGGCCGAGCGTAATGCCCGGCCTCCTTTCACCATCATGAAGTGACGGCAACTCACCATTTGAAGTTCACGCCGGCACGAACGACGTTGCCGGTGTTGTCGCTGCGAACATGGTAATCAGCGACCTCGCCCGCGGCTCCGACATCATACTTCGACGTGCCGAGATTGTAGTAGAGATACTCGAACTTGCCCGTCAGATTGTTCGTAATGGCATATTCAGTGCCTGCGCCAACCGTCCAGCCAGTGCGGGTCTCATCACCATTGCCGCTAATGGGCTCGAGAGGAGTCACCACGCGGCCAGTCGTCACCGTACCCTCAACGAGAGCGCTGTTCTTCACGTCGCCGAAGGCCAAGCCACCAGTTCCGTAAACGAAGAACCGATCCGCCGCCACGCCAAGGCGGCCGCGCACGGTGCCTAACCACTCAAGGCTGTTCTGGACCGTCACCGTTCCGTTGACAGTATACCCCGTGCCCTCAACCGTCCGCGGCATGGACAAGGCCTTCACGTCATCGAGGTAGCTGATGTCGCCTTCGATGCCGAACACGAGCAGACCCGTCTGCCAGTTGTAGCCAGCCTGGGCGCCGCCGATAAAGGTCTGGAAATCGTCCTTGGGACGAACCCAGCCGCCGAGCTCCGACACCGCGGTGTCGCTGCCGAATTGGCCCTGACTCTCGCCATACGCCAGGCCCGCATTGCCGCCGACATAGACACCGGTCCACACGAAACCCGGCTTCAGACTCTGAACAGCGGACGGCAGAATGGACGAGAACGACGGGGCAGAAAGATCAGCGGCCATCGAGGAAGTGCTGGCAAGAGCAAGCGCGATTGCAGCGGCGAAACCCTTCAGATGATTGTTCATGATTTGCGAAACTCCTGGTGTTCGATAGGCCGCTGTTATCCGATCGCCCCGCCCCTGTCTGCAATAAAACGGGCGAAGCCGAATTAAAAAAGGGGAAAGCCGATCGGTTTGGTAAAAGGCCTCACACCTTCCCTGAAGAGCCATCCAAATCTGGATCAATCCTCCTCAAAACCCCTGAAATTCCAGGGAATTCCTCTCGCGCCAGGAGGCGCTCCTATGGAGACATTTACGGTCACCGTCGCCTTCTATGATGCCTGGAGGGTCCAGACACTCGTGACGAAGGCAGAAACTCCCCTGAAGGCGGGGGAGAGCGCTATCCGTCTAGCCGACGGCCGACGGGTTGAACGCTACAAACTCGAATCGTGGGATCCCAGTGCCAGCTTCGTTGCCGGTATCCGTCCTGGCGGCAAACTGTCGGACAACAAGTTTGAATTGGATCCGGTACTCCAGGGCCCCATTCCGTTCCGCCTATCTGAGGAGTTTGCCACCGGGAGCCCGTGCTCGCGTGAGACGGCGCAGGGTTTGGTCGAGACACTGGCGATGCTGCGACTTTGGGCTGCCGACCAGCTCGGCGGCGCTGCGAGATGTACCCGCCTGCCTGATGACCATCCAATCAAACGAGCTTCGAGAGCACTCCAGGCCGCCAAGCGAGAAGGGCTGACCCTGTGAGCACGACTGCAACGCCGCCTTTTGGCGCTCCGGCCCCGGGCTCTGGTCGCAGGATGCTTGGGTTTCAACTCGCTGATCCGTCCGGGCACAACATCCAAGGCGACGACGAGGACCCTCTCAACCTCACGTCGTTTCAGATCATGACCCCCGCCTATGCGGTCGCCGCTATAGCAAAGCTTGGAGGCGATTCCCGGTATCTCCTGATGCCCATCTTTGAGGGAGACATCGAAGAACCCAGCCTCATCGGCCCTAGTGACACGGAGATCAGCGAATGACCAAACTCTTGAACCTCGACGAAATGCTCGACTGCGCCAAGGAAATCGGCCTTCCGCAAGCTGACATCTGGGCGGGTGAACTCGAAACCATCGGTTCGACTATGGCCGCTGCCATCGCGGATAAGCTCGGGGTGATTGCCGGTGATGCCTCCGCCGAGGGTGTAGCCTTTGCTGGCACCTGCGCACCATTCAATCCGGCCTTTGAGGGGCAGCCATGCCCCGACGCTCTGGACCAATTTGATCCGGATGGTGACTGGAGTACCGGGGGCGCGACGGACGAGGGAGACGGCGAGAATGCTTGAAGACCATCTCAATAATGCCCGTGCCGTTCTGAAGGCCGCTGGCTTCTCGAACTATCACAACTATCGGCCCTATGAGGATTTCGACCGCTGGCTCAACAATGACCAAGCCGTTGTGATCACGCTCAACCGGGACGATGGGACATTCTACGCCCTGTACCGGGCTGCCACAGTTCCAGGGGGGTGAGCTTGAGACGTCTCCGAACCCGGTCCAGAGCGGCGACCTCCAGTCACTGACTGCCGAGACGATCACTGAGATCGTCCGAGGTTTCGACACGACATTCGTCTCTCCGCCCAAGCCCGCGCCCGCTCCGCCGAAGCCACAAAGGCTCGACCTTAAGAAGGGAGCCCGGTACCGGGTTTCCAAAGAAGGGTCCCATTTGGGACGCTGGGAACCGCATCCAAGCGGAGGCATGATAATGAAACAGGTCGAGCTGCCCGTTGGCGCGGAAATCACCTTCCTTGGGCAAAACCAAGGTCCTGGGTCCGACCCAGGATATGTGCAGACCTTCTCCCATGGCGAGGAAATCGGAGACTTTTGGCCAACAACGGTCATGGGCCTCGGCATTGAGGCGGAGTGGCTTGAGGCGATTTGACGAGATTTCGGTAGGTAGATCTACCTTTCGCCCGCAACAGTAATCCCTTGTCCACCGATTGCTGCTCGCCATCCCTCGACAATTCACATGAGGTCTTCAATAAGCTCGCTGCAGTCGGTTTAATTCGCTGCACGACGATCAAAGGTGTAAATCATGAAGTTGAAGTTTGGCCTCGCTTTGGCCGCTCTTACCATCGCGACCTCCCCTGCTATGGCAAGAGATCCGTTCGCAGGCGGGTATGGAGGCAATGACGATGTCTGCGCAAAGAATGTATCGTGCAGCTTGGAAATCGATCCAGTCGCCGGCGGGAAGTCGTACACTGTTGTCTTCGAGGCGGAACAGCAGGGTCGCAGCCCAGACGGTCTCATTACCCGCAAGACCCTCTGCAAAGTCACCGCGCAGCTGGCGCGGGACGGTAAGCGGCTCAAAGGCGCATTCCCGGATGGCAAGCCGATCGAGATCGCCCTGGCAGGGCCTGCCACTGTAGCGGTCAGCAAAACCTCAACCCGTCCTTGCGGCGTGCCGTTTCCGATTAGCGGCAAGTACGAAAACTTCGTGGATTACTGAGCTTCGGGTCGGTCACCTGATCGGGTGGCGCTTCCATGTAGCCAACGTGACTATCAGGCGAGGGAGTGGAAAACACCCCTCGCCTTTTCATTTCCGCTGAGTTGAACGTTCCTCAGCGAAGGTCTGCATCTCCCAAAACCCTGATTGGCTGAGAGCGACAATTCAAAACCCCAGGAAATCTCCATGACCTACCCTGTGTTCAAACCAGCGGTGGAATACCCGCTGCGCGCCTTTTTGGACCTGTCCACCGCGCACCTTCGGCCAGAAACGGTTGCACATCTGAATACGCTTGAGAACGACGAGTTGCCGTTCTCGGGCGGGGTCACCCAGCACGGCTGGCTGGTCTATGCCCCACACGAGGCGGACCTAAAGGCCTATCCCAAGTGCCCGCCAGAGATCGTCGACGCCATGAAGAAGGCCCGTGAGCTCGGCGCCGATTACGTTCTCTACGACAACGAGGCTGATCCGGATCCGAACGTTCTTCCGGTTTTCGAGCACTGAACCGTCCTACTCCTCTTTCGAACGAGGTGCTTTCATGACGCCCCGACATGTTCAATCCGCCGCCGACGCACTGGCGCAGCGCGGAGCCATTATTGCCCATCACGACGAAATCGCCGCATCGCTCACCGTTGGTTCCAGAGTTCAGATCTTCACGCCTGATGCGACCAATCAGACGTGTGAGCTTGTGATCGAGACCAGCGATGATCTCCAAGCCGTTTTCACTGCCCTGCGCGGGAGATTCCAGACCCGGCTTCAATCCCTGGATGCGCGCCTCCATGACCTTGGCGTCGACACCTCGCAACTCTCCTCCATCGACTGAGCTACGTGCCGCCAGGAGTTATAGACCATGTTCCAAGAACAGATCGCCAGTCGATCCGACAACCCCTTCCTGATGCTGCGGGCAAAGCTGCATGACCGTCTCGGTCCCCAGGGCCGCGAGACAGTTCGGGCAAAAGCCACTCAGGCCGTGTTCGATGCTGAGCTCCGAACCGAAGTCGATCCTTGGGTTGAGTTCGCACATGAAGGTTACAAATTCCGCGTCCGGAATGCTGGCGACGATCTCGAAGTCGAGTTGATTGGTGAGCCGACCCTGAATGAGGCCCTCGCTGCCCGCGGGCTGTCTCATAAGCGGGATGCTCTAACCGGCGCCGACGGGCGGCACACGATCAAGGACGCCTCAGGCACTGTCGTCGGCCGCTACACGGCAACAGAGGCCTGGGCCGAGGTAATCAACGACACCAAGCGTCCTCTGCCCGATTTCGATCCTTCCAAGGTAAGGATCGAGCGCCACCGGATGAGCGTCACGCAAGGCGAGGCCTCGGTGTTCTATGATGAGCGGCTCCTCAATCGCTACGGCGACCAGATCAAACTTCTTGAAAAGGAAGCCACCGCGCCGGCTGGGGCCCAAGTGATTGGCGGTTACCACGGGTACGGCGATCAAGAGTGGATCGATGCGGCTCGCCGCGTGATCACGCGCGGCTCCTGGTAGGGGCCTGCCCCATCCCTCATTCACACTAGGCTATCGATGCCCCGGATTTCTGCTACCGTCCTTCAGACAACCTTCGACTTCGATCTCTTCATCGCAGATCCTGTTGTCGTAACGCCTGCGGTTCAGTCTCCGATCTTCGGGGTTGATGCAGCACCGCTTATTCCTCCCGTCAATGACAATCAGGTTGCTCTCACGACCGAAGCCCTGTTGGAGGTTTTGAAGCAGAAGCTAAGTAGGTCGCCATAAGACTTGCAACGCGAGAGCCTCGGGTGTTTGCTGGGGAGCATGCAACACCATGATCACTCTCCCGAGACGTGGCTCGATGAGGCGGATCGCACGCGGCTGGCTGCCGCGCTGGCTGGCGCCCGCGAGGCTCGTGTGTATCGCCGCCTCGAGGCGCTGCTGCTGGTGGCCGAGGGGCATCCCGTGGCCGAGGCAGCCCGCCGCTGCCGGGTCAACCGCTCCAGTGTGCATCGCTGGCTCGTCCAGTACCGGGCCGAACATGAGACCACGGCCCTGATCGACCGGCCGCGCAGCGGACGTCCCCGCCGTCAGCCGAGGCTCACGCCGCAGCGCCTGGCCGCCGCCCTGGCGCGCGATCCGCGCCGCTGCGGCTATCAGGCCACGAGCTGGACGGTGCCGCTGCTGGCCCACGACCTGGCCGCCAAGGGCCTCGCGGTCAGCCCGCGCACGCTGCGGCGCCGCCTGCACGAGGCCGGCTATCGCTGGAAGCGGCCGCGCTATGTCTATGTCGCGCGCGCGGCGCATCTGGCGCAGAAAAAGGGGGGATCACCCGACGTCTGAAAGCCGGCCGGCACGGGGGAGATCGGCTGCTGTGCCTCGACTGGTCCCTGCTGCGGCTGTTTCCGCCGCTGCGCGCCACCTGGGCGCTCAAGGGCACCCAGGCTCTCGTGCCGATCACCGGGCGCAATGCCAAGCGGGTGCTGTTCGGGGCGATTGATCTACGGACCGCTCGCCGGGTGGTGCTGATCCGCACCCGCGCCGGTCAGGCCGATGCCCAGGCGTTCCTGCGCGCGTTGCGGCGCCGCTACCGGGGCGCCGGCTGGCTCTGGCTGCTGACGGATCGGGCCAGCGCCCACACCGCCCCGCAGACCCAAGCCCTGGCCGCCCGGCTGCGCATCCGGTTCGTGTGGTTGCCCCGGCAGGCGCCCGAACTGAGCCCGATGGATCAGCTCTGGCGCGAGCTCAAGCGACTGGTAGCGGCCAACCGGCAGGCCGCGTCCATCGATGCTCTGGCCGCCGAGGCCGCTGAGTGGGTTCTGAGGCTGACGCCGCAGCAGGCGCGCCGCAAGGCCGGCATGCTGTCCAAACGCTTCTGGCTCAGAACGCTGTTGCAGGACTTTTGGCGACCTACTTAGTCATTTTCGCATCTGGGATGAGCCGCATCGGCGATCTGGAAGCGGGAGCGTTCGTCTGGAAGAATCTGAAGAGCCGCGGGATCGGCGTTGAAGCAGGAGAACTGTCGAGCACTGCCATCGAGGCAATCGCCGAAGCGGTCATTCTGCACAAAACCCAGATCTTCGTGGACTCTGGTGCTTTCAGTGAGTTCAAACGCTCCCTCAAAGGTGCTTCGCGGCCTCAACCCATAATCTGCGACCTCTTTTCAGATGAGACCGAAAGACTCCTCGCCGGATGCCCGACAGTGGACTTCACCCGAGTTTGGCAGCGATATGAGTGCATTAAGGCGACAATCGCCTACTTCCTCAATGGTGACAGCGGCATCGACGGGTCGGCCACACCCGACGAGCCTGACTACCCTCGTCCTCTATTCGTAATGCCGGATGTAGTAGGAAATCAGAGCGTCAGCATCGCTCTGGTGGAGCGGTACCGGTCCTGGATTCTGGAAGAGATCAACCAGGATCAGTCTATCCCGATTATCCCGATCCAGGTCGGCGACCTGACACTCGCTCAGGCATACGCCAGAATTGTTGAGATTCTGGACAGCGACAGATGGGTGGTCGGAATTCCATCGAATGAGAAGGCGGTTACACCCGACGAACTCCGGGACTTCATTCGGCAATCAAGGCCCAGCCGCGTCCATTTCCTTGGCGCAGCATCATCGAAGACCCTTGAGCCGAAGCTGCGGATCCTAGCGGATGTCGGCCATGATCCCTCTCACTTGACCGCGGACGCCAATATTTGCCGGTCCTCTGTTTACGGGAAAGACATCGACAAGAGCCGATTCCGTGCCATCGTCGAAACGCTCTACAGGCGCTCCGCTGAAGCTCAATCGATTGCCGGCGAGCATCCCACCTGGAGGAAGACTAAGCCAGGCGACCGCCTTCCGGATGGAACGTGCCTAGTCCTGAAAGGCCTGAGGTGTAGCCTTCAGGCCAAGCAGATCGCCACTCAGCACAAGGGCGGCAGAGTCATTCCCGACGGCCCGCTCCGGTTTGCCGTCACGGCCGCGTAGCCCCTTTTAGCACCCTCGTCGACACGGATCATCTCATGTCCCGAAACTCTCCCGGCGCCAGCCAGATGGCGTTCGACTTCGATGCCTTGTTCTCCCCGCAGCCAACGATGCCCGAGGCTGTGAAAGAAGCAGTTAAGGACGCAGTATTTGCCTACAGGAATCCGATCGAGCCTCCTTCCGGAGACGCTCAATCCAAACCGTGGGCTGACCGCTTAGAAGGTGTCGAGGACAAGACCCCTCGGATTCTCGAAATCGACGGCATCCGTGCCATCTGCACTCCCGACCGATGGATGTGCTTCTACGCCATCGACCCGGGCAAGCCGTTCATCAGCGAAACCGGCTTCATGTCCGGCTGCAGCAGCCGCAAAGGATCCTCAGAAGAAACCTTCCTGGCCCTGCTCACCGAGCGACGCAAACAGCACAAGGGCAAGCTGCCGATCCCGGCGACGACCTATAGATTGCCCGAACCAGGGGAAGATGGCCCGCAGCCCGCAACCGGTGCACTCCTCGCGCTGAAGAAGCTCAAGACCGACCCATACAATGCCGCCTTGATTATCGAAGGGAACGGTCAATGGGGCGATGGCAAGTGTTCCGAGCACGGAAAGCCCGACCTTCTGAAAGAAGGTACCCTAGGCCTTCTGCCTGACGGCTTTGATGTCGAGGTCGATGCCAAAGGGCACGGGTTCGCCCTCGTCGCTCCGAACGGTCGCCGGTGGCCAGATGCAGGATCCTACTTCCCAGCTCTGCATAACATCCGGTGCGCCGTCACACGCCAAGCCCGCGACGATGCGGAAACCGGAGCCCCCTTCTTCTACGAAACCCTTCCGCAAGCAGCTTGAACGACAGGTCCTCGATGCAGACTGATATCACGCTCAACACACAAGCCAATCTGCTGAAGACCGGCGATCAAGTCACGGTCCAAGCCGAAGGGCTGACCCTTCTCATCAGACGTCAGGATGAGGGTATTAGCGTTTATACCTATGGCTCCGGCGCCGAGGCCCTCAAAGAAGATTGGACCCTGTTCACGGAAGCCGAACCAGCCGACAGTGCATACGAGGCAGCCGCCCGGGCTGCGGGATGGTCGCAGGTTTCAGCCCAGGACGAACACGACGAGGCCTTCGTCCTGCAGGTCGAGGGTCAGGATGACCGCATCGAATACTACGGCGACTGGGAAGAACTCTGCGTTGCCGAAGGGATCGAGGTGAAGCCCGCTGCATTGCCGTCGGATTCAGCCGCGCCAGCACCCGCCCGTGCCTCGAGTTGGGCCAGCCGGCCGGATCTGGCACAGGCCGAAAGCGAGGGCTGGTGGATTGCGGAATGCAGCGGCCTCGAAACTGAAACCGCCCGCCTGGAGCGCATCGATGACGCCGGGATTTTCACGGGCGATGCTGCGGCGTGGGTTCATGTCTGGGGCCAGGCCCAGAGCGGTAGCGCCTATCATCAGAGCGTCCTGAATTGGCTCAAGGAGAATGCTCCGGTCGAGTTCAAGCGGATCAGCGACCACCAGGAGGCCCTTGCCGACAAAACCACCTGGGCGATCGTCAACGATGCTGGCGATTTCTGGTCCAACGACGATGGCTGGGTCGACCAAGAATCCAAGACCCTCTTTTACGCCCACGAGAAGGTCACGATGAACCTGCCGATCGGCGGCAAGTGGGCCCTGATCGGCTAGAACAACCTTCCTTTGTTATTCGCCTGCTAAAGAATACCCCTTATGGGACTGGCCCATGAGCCAAAGTGCAAAGTCTGTGAGCTACTCAGCCAAGTCTGTTCCTTTATAATCCTGTAAAAGGCTGGGAGCATATTCCGCGGCTCAGGGGGAGAACATGGGGGCAAAGAGAACGCAGAACCTGGTTGAGCCAGAGGCCCATCCCGCCGCCAACGAGAATAGAAGAGGGTCAAAGCCTGCGCTGTCAATGCAGGAAGCTCTTGTTCTCCGGCTTATAGCCGGCGGGGTCCCAACAAGTGACATCGTAGCCCAGCTCGCTGTCAATGAACCAGAGGTCAAACAGCACATCAAAGCTTTGCTTCTCAAGGCCAGAGCTAAGACCAAGCGTCGGCTGGTTACTGCGCCGACAAACGTCTGATCAGCCCCGCTCCCGGCTCACTGAGGAGGATCGCGCTTCACCACGCGCTCGATCAACCCGATCATTTCCGGCAGCCGATAAGGCTTTGGAAGAAACGGGACACCCGCAGATGCACACATCCCGTGACAGGCGCGGGGGCGACCGGACGTAAAGACAATCGACAGAAGCGGTTGGAGCGTCAAAGCTGATGCCGCCAGATCAAATCCATCTCGGCCTCCGAGATTGATGTCGGTAAAGAGGACGTCCACGGAAACGTCGGCCAAGATCACCTCGGCTTCTTCGGCGCTCGCTGCGGTAAACACCTCGAAGCCGGCCTCGGTCAGGGCTTCAGCCGCAATCTCGCCGATGATCAACTCATCTTCGACCACGAGAACGCGCTGGCGCAGATTCTTCGGACGGTGAGCTTTAGCCGGGGCTGGGCGGCTCCAAGGGGACAGGATCGGTGTCATGTACGCAACCTCACTGAGCTAGTCCTCGTGGTTAACGACGCGCCTGCCCAGCGGTTCGGCTCCCGGACCGACGAGTGGCCGGTATGGTAAGCAAAGGGTTATCGAGCCAACTCGAGCCGACTAAGAGGGCTGTCATCGAAAGATGACGGCCCTTTTGCTTGGCGCACTGCCAATCCGGAAAACCCCAGAAACAGCAATCGAGGACGCCTTAAATGACCCAGGAACTACCCGAAGCCTTCGGGTTCAAGAAAGACGACGTGGTTCAGATGCTGGTCGAAACCAGCGGCTTGGACCCCGATGACAACGAGCTCACGTTCCCGATCGGCGCCGTAGCGATCATTGATCGCATTGAGCGCCTCGAGGGATCTCAGGGGATCGCATTCACCGTCGCCATCGAGGGCAAGATCGTCAATGTGTTCGACGAGGGCGATGGGCTCCCGGCCAGGAAGTGCTTCGAGCCGGTGCTCACGGAACGAGACGACTCCAAGCGCCCATTCACGCTCGCCGACGTGAAGGATGCCGACACCTTCACACATGCTGCCTTCGTGCATGGTGAGGATTCTGAAGGTGACCATGAGGTTGGCGACCTTCAGGACCTGTTCCGCGCCGCATGGGGACTCATGACGGAGGAGCAGAAGGTCGACTTCCTTTTCACGGACCAAGCGAAAGCCGTCCTGTGGGCCGCTGGTATCCTCGCCGACTAATCCATCCTCAACCGCTTAGAAGAGGGAAAACATGAAACGCGCTCGTCCCACTCGTGCTCAGATGAAGGCGATCCACCAACTGTTCCAACGCTCAGCCGACGGAAGCCCAACTTATCGAGAATTTCGGAAGCGGTTCCGGCACATTTCGTTCGACAACATTTTCGGCGGCACCTGGCACGGGATGTTCATCGGCGTCGAAACCGATGGATACCGACATTCTTGAAGCCATATCCAGCCCACTGCTTAACCCACGGGCCTGGAACAACTGAGATGCACGTTCACCACGCGCGCATCTCGGTCGCTTATCGGGTTACTTGCTCAGGAAAGTCTGCAGGCCTGCAAGATCGTCGGTGTTGATCTTGTCGACGTCGGCCGCCTTCAGCTCTTTCCAGATTGCGTCACGTTGCGGACCCGGCTGGTCGGGTGTCGACCAGAACCGAATGGTCCAGCCCTTGCCATGGGCCGTCTTCACAATGTCCTGCAATTTGGCCTTCTCGGCCGAGGGCATCTCTCCGTCGCCCTTCCAGGTGAACACCTTGGTCCAGTTGTCGCTCAGAAGCGGCATGAAGGACGCGGGCATGTCGGAGGTCAGATCAGGCATGCGGCCATCGTACCCGGCATAGCGAACCTTCTCTGAGAGCATGGAGTCTTTCGGGCGGTTGCCGGACACGACCGCAGTAACGGCTCCAGCCTGAACCTTGCCGTCCCGAACGACCGTCAGAATGTCCGCATATTTGGCAAGCACCTCGGCCAAAGCTTTGTAGGTCGGCTCGCCTTCGGTCTTGATATCGATCAGGAGCGTGAATCCCTCGCTCCCCGGATAGACCCTGCCACCATTCTCGGTGATGCGCTTCTTCAGGGGGGCCAGATATAGCGCCTCCAGGGTCCTCTCCGGCTTGATATGCGCCTCTTCGTGCGCCACCAACAGCTTGCCGTCCACAAGCCAAATGTCAGCCTCGACGCCGGTAAAGCCATGGTCGAGGGCATCGAGCAGCGGCCGCTGATGCTCGTAGTCGTTGTGAGCATGGGCTTGAGCAAGAGGCTTCACGTCGGCTGCAGAGACCATCGCCGGCATAGAGGCGAGGATAGCTGCCAGGAACAGGGTCTTCATGTTTCCTCCAGTAGTTTTGTCTGCTTGTCTGGGATACTGGTCTTCCAAGGATCGGTGACATACTGATGACGGCACAGTCCTTAGCCGGCTCACACCCAGATCTCGGAGATAGGTCCAGACCGCCTGGAGGCAACTCTAATGGCCCGTTCCTGCCATTAACTACCCTTCCGCCACTTTGTTGCCACGGTTGCCCTGCCCAACTAGCCTCCTTCGCGTGACGGATCGGTCACCGGAGGGTGGAGCAAGGCGCTCTGCCGGAGGGGAATTACAAGGGACTAGAGACGAGAATGGCGACTGGGACGGTTAAGTGGTTTAACGAAACCAAGGGTTACGGCTTCATTCAGCCGGACAATGGCGGCAAGGACGTGTTCGTTCATATTTCCGCAGTGGAGCGCGCAGGCCTCCGCGGTCTTAAGGACGGCCAGAAGATCTCCTACGAGATCGAGCAGGACCGTCGGACTGGCAAAGAGTCTGCGGCCAACCTGCAGGAGGTCTGAGACCTCTCACAATTGCGGATTGCTCCGCCTCAACCACAAGCCGCTCCATTTCGGGGCGGCTTTTTTGTTGTGCCTGCCAAACTGGAGAACCCCATGACAGAGACATCGCCCCCTGACTTCCTCAGCGACGAGCGCTTCATCAACGCGCACCGGAAGGTCTTTGTGATGTTCATGGGGCGTGATGGCTACTCGCAGGAAATGTCCACTGAGGAGTTTCCGCGACTGCGTGAGACCGTCAAACTCGATGCTTGTCCCAAGGCCTATTTACGCCTGCAGCGGACCGGATCCCGCTTTGCTCTCGACCGGCGCAAGAAAATGGACATTGTAGAGATCTACCATAAGGCAGGGGAGCATGCTTACTACGGCTATTGCGTTGCCCTTGGTATCAAGCCGGAGTGATACCGCGTTCCTGAATCTGCCCGTCACCTCCCCTATTATAAATTGGCAGATGTGAACTATCTCAGGTGATTAGACCCTGAGGACTTGCCTCGGAGAAAAAACGCAGTGACCACACGCCTTATGGAGATCCTCGAACGCGACGCTGCCATCATGAGAGCCAAGATGGCTGAGGTCATGCCGGCCGCAGATGGCGAAGCGCAGCAAGCTCGGGAGTTGATGATCCTGCTTCATACAGGGCTCTTTGTCATCCAGCGAGATGAAGGCAGCACTGCCGAAGAGTTGCGGGAGTTCGCGGGTCAAATCCTCGACCGGACGCGGATCACCAGGCAGTAGCAGCCGAAATAATCCTGTGAGTTTCAGCGGGCCTGAATCTTTGCGAAGCTGCTAGTAACCCCAGTCGGCTATCCAAAACCCTCGCAGTCACACTGAAAGCCGCCGCCGACTGCCGGATAAGGGAATGTTTCGCTACCTCTGGAGACATAAGGCGTTCAGCGCCGTACTGCTCTTCCTCTTCGGCATCGGCTTGTATCTCCAGCCGATCGCCGCCTGGATCGGGCTCGCGCTGCTGCTATTCCTGCGCCTCACCAAGGTTCATTCGTTTCTGCTCATCTATGACCTAACAGACCGGGCGGCCCTGACACATGTCAGGACGTTAGCGACCAAACGCGCCCATATGCTTTCACCGGATGAATATGGGAACGTCTCTGAGGAGACCTGGGACAGGCACCTCAACACCTTCATCAAGAAGACGCTCGTGCCAGAGTTCCAGCGCAGGAGGGTCGAGCATCTCCTAGCCAAGGATTCGAAGCGGTACGCGGCCCGCTTGAGGACCCGGATCAACCGGATCATCGATCGGCAGCAGCCGGCCGAGCCAACAGTTGAATTTGACGACGCGATGACCGGCAGAGAGTTTGAGCTCTACTGCCGCGATATCCTCCAGGAGGCCGGATGGCGTGCTTCACTTACGCCGGGATCAGGTGACCAAGGAGCCGACATCATTGCGGAGAAGGAGGATCGGCGGGTTGTGATCCAGTGCAAGTTCTACAACGGCACTGTCGGCAACAAGGCGGTTCAAGAGGCTTATGCCGCCGCCGCCTTTCAGGATGCCCCTTATGCGGTCGTAGTCACCAATTCGGTCTTCACTAAGTCCGCCCGCCAGCTCGCGCACAAGAATGGTGTGCTGCTGATGCACCATAGCGATCTGCCCCGTCTTGAGTTGATCGTAACCAGCGGGGATGGGTCCCGTTGATACAAGATTCCATTTAGTCGTCGGAGACTTTGAGAAAGTCGTCGATCGACAACTGTGCGGGGCTAGAGGGCTTCGCTCTCGGCTTTTTCGGCGCTTCCTCGACACCTGCGGCCACCGGCTGCTTGCGCGGGATCGGTGTATCCTCCGACTGCATGCGCTTCATTCGAGCTTTCGCCTTATCTCGCGCCTGAGCCTCCTCGGACTGCGGATCCTCAGTCAGCCATTTCCCTCGGCGAATTACTTCGTTCACGCGCCCCTGATTGACCCCAAGCTGGAAGGCAATCTCCTGCTGGGTCATGTCAGTGGTGTTATGAAGTTCGAGGACTTTGCGGGCGAGCTCCGGCGTCATCTTGCGCCCTGAGACCCGACGGGCCGGAGTGATCGATCGTGTCTTCTTCTCCTCCTTGCGCATCTTCTCCAAGATGGCCAGGGCCATATTCATGCCTTGGGCGCGCAGGGCTTCTTCGAATTGCTTCAGCGTAGCCAAAAGAGGGACTCCTGAACTCCTGCCCCGATGGACTCACACCGGGTCAGACTGACTTTTGAACGACGAAGAGGTGATGACAGGTTCCGCCAGCCCCGCACGGCCATTGGGATAGGCCAGCCGAATTAAGCTGGCCCGAACCAGAATAGAGTCCCTGATTCGCGTTTTTCAAGCTCAGCTATGCCAATTGGTTGTTGATTCGTTCTTGTTCCGCTTTGCCGCCTCGTGTCCGAGGCTGATTGTTCAACCTAGAGGTGGTGTCGATCCGGCAATTTTTGATACCCGCCGCCACTCCTGCAACCGCTGATTAACCATGGCCAGTACCGGCTTAGAGGGCGCGAAATCGGCGACATACGGGTCTTGGACCGCAATGCGACACTGCCGAGACTGCAGGAGTTCGTCCACTATAGCCGCCCGTTCTGGGACAGCCATCCGAAGGCATGGACTTGGCTAAAGCGTCTCGTGTCAAATGATGACGTGCGCGACGCTTACACTCGATTCCACCATGCTTTAGCTGAAATCTATGGCAGAGGCTTTAAGAATGGCGATTGTCGCTGGATTCGACATCGAAGCCGACAATGCAAAAGCCGCTCTGAAACAGGCACTAGCAACCAGTTCAGAGATGCTGCCGGCTTAAGGCGGCGGATTGTTTCTTCAAGCTCTGGCCGCTGCTTGCAGCGGCCTCTTCTTTACACGCCAACCTATCTGCCGCTAAGGCCAGTGCTGAATGATCTCCGGCAGCAAATGCCTAAACAAACTGTCTGGTCCATGACCGATAATGTGACGGTTCGGCAGCGCAGTTTCGTAAAACGACACACCCACGAGACGCCGTTCCACGACCTCGTACTCCCCATCCTGTTTCTCTCGAACGAAGATCCGCCACATGCCTCCACCACTCATGCCGCCATAGGTCGAGGGGAGCGTGAAATCTTTACTAGGACGCGGATCAAGCCTGATCAGGTCGAAGTCAGCTGTCCCATGGCTTGTCGCCACGAACTTGCCAACGTTAATCAATCCCTCCGCAGCTAGAACAATCCTGTTCTCCCGCTGCGCAGCGGGTGGGGTCATCTCTCCAACAACTCCTGCCGCAGCATCAATCACTTTGCCGTCCGGATCGGGTTGAGCAGCCCGGCTCGCTTGTAGATCGAGGTCAACTATCGTTCCCTTGGCGCCGAGGCTTGACATGTGACTGTCGGCGACTGGGAGGAAAGCCAGATCTCTCCCAAGGTCATCTTGCTGATCATACCAAATGATCGCCTTCTTCATGAGGTCCGGGACGGGAAGGCGAATTTGCTGCAAGTCTCCTTTTCGGATTGGAAATAGGACAACGCCTATTTCGGTCTGACGGGCAATCGGCATCGCTACGTGCCCACAGGTCAGTATCCCCTGGACCGTCCTGGTTTTAACCAGTGTTCCAGAGCCCAGCGGGATCGGAGTGCCCGAGCTTAAATCCACAAAGCCTACTGTCGAGAGCCCGATTTGTGTGTCCAGTATCGGACCTACATCGATATGACCTGACGACACGATGAATCCTTTTGCTCTAATCGTACCGGGGAGCGGCTTTTAGGCCCTCGAGCTATTTACATGATCCTTCAGTTTATGGGATGGCGTGAAGGTCACGACCCGGCGAGGCTCGATCGGCACCTCGACCCCGGTTTTTGGGTTCCGCCCCACTCGCTCGGCTTTCTCTCGAACCACGAAATTCCCGAACCCAGAGAGTTTCACATTCTCCCCTCGCTCCAGCGTATCGCAGATCTCGGCTAGGACCTGCTCGGAAAGGGCTACGGCTTCATGACGGGGCAGGCCAACAGCCTCGACGACGGCCTGAGCCAGATCCGCTCGAGTTACATTCCTGCTAGTCATCAGATCATTCCACCGTCCAAGGGATGCCCTCACCAGGGCATGCCCTACGGGGGATATTTCTCCTCCAGCTTGAGCACAAGAGCTTTCAGATGCCCCGGCATGTCGGCGGCGATGACATCGTCGTACAGGCTCCTCAAGGAGTGCCCGATGAAATAGACCACCTGCTCCTTGGAGAAGTTCAAGCTACTGGGGAGGTCACGCGACCAATCCCGAGTGTTATTCTGCTGCATGGCATCGTTCTCATGGCTATGCCCTGCATTGCCCCTGATTAACCTATGTGAAAGGGGCAACTCACGCCTGCGCGGACAGTTTCAGCGTGGCCGTATGCGGTGGATCAAGCCAACGAAGGCGCAGATGGAGGTCTCTGGGCCTTACCTCAGAAGCGGGGCTAGAGCGAAGCTGACACTCGCCATACTTGCCAGAAACCACGGCCACCAAGCTGGCAAAGGCCTGTCACTACGTCCCGTCATGGCTGCCCCTGTCTTCTCATTGGGCCCAATGTGCCCGGCGGCCCACTGGCTTGCTTTGATCCACCGCGACAAGACCGATTGGCTCGGCCGATGGCAATAACCCTTTCGTCGCGGGTCCGACCTCAGACCCGTATGGGCCCGGTGAAACCATCCGCCAGGTTCGCCGTTACTCGGGCGAGGATCACAACCTCCTCACTTCAAGGAAGCCTCCTCACCTCCACGGCAACGGCGGGTGGGGAGGCTTTTCTGTTTATTCCGGCTGATTAGGGGCCTTTGGCCGCAACCCCCTCAAGCTATGGGCATGCCATAAAGTCCTATCTTGGCATGAAAGTCGGTTACATCCCTGATGAGCAGCCTGTATCACTACCCCACCCTGTCGGCCCTCAATGAGGAGACAGAGCCGGACCGCGTCTCCCGGCTCCACGAGGCCTTCGGGGTGATGTGCGCCATCGCCCGAATGATCTGGCGCGAGGAAACGGGCTATGACGCCAGTTCAGCCGGTTCAGCCACGGTTCGCTGGGACGGCTCGGTCATCGCGTTGCGTGACATTAGAGGCCACCTCGAGGTGATCTGGGCTTCTGCCGCCCATCAGGAACGCTACGGAGTGCTGGCCGAACTCGCCTGGGAGGCCATGTCGGAACCACGGGCCCACGTATCCCATCACCTCCCCAGTTGACCGGCAGTCGTTTCTTAGAACGGGTAGTCCGTTTCTTCAGGGATGCGGACGTCCCCTAGCTGCGACCTCCGGGCCACTCCAACGGTCCCATCAGGCTCACGGGTAAACTGAACGCCGTGCTGCTCAAAGGCTCGCACAACAGCATCCACGCTGGTCCGCCGGACTGACAGCTCTCCGGAAATCTCCATCCGCTTCACTGATGCCGGCGAGATGTTGGCCGCCTCTGCGAGTTCTCGGATTGACCAGTTCAGCAGCCCACGGGCTGCCCGGATCTGAGCGCTTGTTGGCAGAATCCATGTCTCGAAGTCGAGAGATTGGTCCATGGCCCCCGACGCATGGAACTGGGTCTCAACGTGACCCGACACGTCCAGATGATGCAACCAGATCTCGTCGACCACCAACCGGCCGAGACCACGTAGCAGCGATGTTTGATGGGGGCTGAACTCGCGAGGCCTCACGTCGGAAATGCAAAATGCGCCCAGCCGGATCCCCGGCCGGATCGTCAGTGGAACGCCAGCGTAGAATCTGAGGAACGGATGGCCCATCACATGGGGGTTTTTGCTGAATGTTGGGTCCGTCAATGCATCCGGAACCACGAAGACCTCATCGTGCAAGATCGTGTAGTTGCAGAACGCATAGTCTCGGGGAATTTCAGTTGCCTCACTTCCACCGAACCGTGCCTTGAAGAAGTACCGATGAGTGTCGGCTAGCGTCACATGAACCATGGGGACGTCGAACAACCGCTGTGCAATTCGACAGATTCGGTCGATAGCCGGTGACGAAGGCGTATCAAGGATCTCGAGCTTATGAAGAGCGGCGAGGCGCTCGGATTCGTTGGGCGACAGCGGAAAGTGCATTCGTCCTCGGTGTCCCTCGCTTGGTAGGAGAAAGGAGACCATCAGGTCCGGAACATCGTCGCCTGCCATACGGAGTGCCGTTTTGGAACCCTCGATAACGATGATGTGACCGAACAATCCTGCGGCAACTCGTCCGATGGGCGGCTCTGTCACAATTCGGCTGGACAAGAGCACGCGGCCAAACCACATGGAGCGGGCCAGATCTTCCCTCCTGAAGTCCCAGCCCGAGAAATACCTATGTCCGACATCGGCCAGTTGAAGACAAAGCGAATTTGCTTTGATTGTGTCGGCGAAACTTATCTAGAGGACCTGATCGCCAATCAGGGCACCCATGGTCAATGCGATTATTGTGGCCAGCCTGGGCAAACTTTTACCATCGCCGAGATGGCCGATCGGATCGAGACGGCTTTCGAGCAGCACTTCGAGCGGACATCAGAGCACCCCTCGGACCTCGAGTGGATGATGCAGAAGGACAAGGAGCTAAACTACGAGTGGGAGCGGGAAGGCTTCCCCACTGTCTCTGCGATCTGCGGTGCGGCGCTCATCGGTGAGCAGCCGGCTCGAGACATCCAAGCGGTACTTGCCGACCGCTATGCTGACTGGGAAAGCATGAAAATCGGTGATGAAACCGAATTCGACGCCGGCGCCTGCTACGCCGAGAAAGGTCCTAATCCGAGGGAATGGCAGGCACAATGGTTCCTATTCGAGGAGAAGCTGAAAACAGAGACCCGGTTCTTCAGCCGGGATGCCGCGGCGACCCTGGAGGTGATCTTCAAGGACATCTCGCATCTGCAAACCCGAGACGGTCGCCATGTCGTTGTCGACGCCGGCCCTGGAACTCAGCACTCCGCATTCTATCGGGCGCGCTCCTTTGAAGCTGACAGCGATCTTCGGGATGCCCTCGTTTATCCAGAACAGCGGCTTGGGACGCCGCCCTCGCAAAGGGCGAGAGACGGCCGAATGAACGCACGCGGTATCGCGGTCTTTTATGGTGCGAGCGACCCCGCAGCAGCCATCGCCGAGGTGCGCCCGCCAGTCGGGAGCAAGGTTCTTGTAGGGCGGTTTGAGGTGATTGCTCCTCTTCGGCTTTTGGATCTCAGGGCTTTGGACCGCATCACACTGTCGGGGAGCATTTTCGATCCAGACTACGTTCGACAGTTGGAGCGCGTCGCATTCCTCGCGATCCTCGGGAAGCGGATCACGGTGCCGGTCATGCCGAGTGACGAGCCGTTTGAATACCTGGCGACCCAGGCTGTCGCGGACTTCCTTGCCACGGAAGCGGACCCGCCCCTGGACGGCATCATCTACCCGTCTGTCCAGGCGGGAGAGGATCAGTACAACGTCGTGCTGTTTCACAAGGCTGCCCGTGTGCAGCCGGCTGATACCAGTACGAGCGCAAAGATCAGTGCGCAGCTCTATACAACCACTGAAGATGGCGTTGAACCCGACTACACCATCATCGAAGAGCTTCCCGAGCCATTCCAGGCCAGTGACAGCGCCAAGCATCAGGAAGGCTCAAGCACTCCTGCCGCCGACGACACGGATCTGCGCAACTCAACCCTCAGACTTCAATCTGCCTCGCTCACCGTTCATCACGTGAAACGGGTGTCCATCGACACTGATCCATATGAAGTTTCCCACCATCAGTGGGAGCCTTGGAAAAAGGGGTTGGATTTTTAGTGGGGTCTCAAATTACCGCACTTGGCAGCCACTAGCATATCGGTGGTGACCTATAGGGTATCGCCACACCTGTGCTGATCAGACCCCGTACCGCCTAAGAACGTCTCCGAGATTTCGGGATCACTTGGTCGATACTTCCAAACTCAGCCCAAGGATCATTCTGAAGATGAGGCAAGCGCGCGGCCAGATTGCCAATCCGATATTGATTGCCGCTGCGGATCGTCGACAGTTCCTCCCACGTCAGGGGCGTTGAAACAGGAGCTCCGGCCCGGGCTCGCGTGGAATAAGCCGCCACGGCCGTCGCCCCCCGCCCGTTGCGCAGGTAGTCGATGAAGATCCGGCCTGTTCTGGCTCGCTTCGCCATCGTGTCCGTGTACAGGAGGGGGCTCGCCTTCGTCATCGCTGCTGCGACACCGGCCGCAAATGCTTTGGCCTCGTCCCAGGATGCCTTCGGACGGAGCGGCACGACCACATGCAGCCCTTTGCCGCCGGATGTTTTGACGAAGCTCACAAGATCGAGGTCCTGGAGGTAATCACGCACGTCGATCGCACCCTGAACGACCGCGTCCCAGCTGACGCCCTCGCCCGGATCCAGGTCGAAGACAAGCCGATCAGGCTTCTCCGGGTTCTTCAGCGTTGAACCCCACGGGTGGATCTCAAGAACACCGGCTTGCACCAAGGCGAGAAGCCCGGACAGGTCCTGGATCGCAACAGCCTCATCCTCTCCGACGCGAATCCGCCGGATCAGTTCCTCATCAAGGCCGGCCCAGGCGTGCTTCTGGAAAAAGCACTCCTTCTGCGATCCGCCTGGGCAGCGCAGAAGCGACAGTGGCCGGTTTACGATGTGAGGCAGGATCCAATCGGCGATCTCCGTATAGAACTCAGCGAGCCCGAGCTTGGTGATCCCCGCGTCCTCCCACAGAATGCGGTCCGGATGGGAAAGATGGACTTTCTCAAGGATCGTAGGACCAGGGCGTGTGTCGCGAGAGCCTTGCGCAATTGTCTCCCGCACGACGTCCCGCGGATCCTTATCCTCACGCAGCCCTTGGAAAGAGCCCTGCCGGACCATGCCGTCATGGGTCCACCCGCGGAACTCAACTTCGGCGACGAGTTCTGGCCTGACCCACTTTACACCACGGCTGGCAGCGGAAGGGATCTTGCCGGCAAAGGGCGTCGCCTTGATCTCGATCGACGTGAGGGTCTTGTAGAGCGCGCCCGCGACCTCCGATGTGAAGCCGGTCCCGACGCGACCGACAGGGATGAGCTTGCCGGCGTCATAGACACCCATGACCAGTGAGCCCACAGCCTTCTTGCTCGCGGTCGAGGGCAAGTAGCCTGCGATCACAAGCTCCTGGCGCTGCGTGCACTTCGATTTGACCCAGTCATCGCCGCGCCCTGACCTGTAGGGCTGATCGGCGCGCTTGGAGATGATCCCCTCCAAGCCCATCCGGCACGCGTGCCGCACGAGCATTGCCCCATCCTCCTCAAGATGGTCGCTGAAGCGGATAGCGCCACCCTGAGGCAGGTCATCGAACAGGAGGCGTAACGCTGCCTTGCGGTCTGCCAGTGTCGCCGTCCTCAGGTCCTCGCCGTCGAGATAAAGCAGATCGAAGACACAGTAGACGAAGCGCTCGCCCTTCCCGCCCTTAAGCTCCTGCTGGAGTGCCGAGAAACTTGAGACCCCTGCCTCATCTTCCACGACGATTTCGCCGTCGAGCAAGGCCGATGGGATCTTCAGTTCTTTGAGGGCATTTGCGATTGGCTTGAACTTCGCAGTCCAATCGAGCCCCTTTCGTGTCAGGAGCTTGACCTCACTGCCATCGATGCGAGCCTGCATGCGATAGCCATCGAGCTTGATCTCGTGAAGCCAGTTGCCACCCCTTGGGGCACTCTCAACCAGTTGTGCCAACGCGGGTTCGACAAAGGCTGGCAGAATGCCCTTCTTTGCACCTTTGACCTTCGAGGGGCGCCGCGATTTCTGAGGCTTGGATCTGGCCACCGTTTCGCGTGCCGCATGGTCGATCCGTATATCGCCTTGGGCGGCCAGTTCCTCAATGGTCTGGCCTGATTTGAGCGAGGTCGTCTCCTCCTCGAGGATGTCCGGATCCTCGGAGGTGCGGGCGGCTTCATCATCGGACTTGAGCAACAGCCACTGCTCATTCCGCTCGCCGGGTTTGCCGCGGGTCCGCACGAGGTGCCACTTGCCCCTGAGGCGCTCGCCCTCAAGGGTGAAGGTCAAACGGCCACGGGCATAATCGGCATGCGGGTCGCCTTCCGGAAACCAGCGTCCCCGATCCCAGACGATCATGGTCCCGCCGCCATACTGGCCGGCCGGAATGACGCCCTCGAAATCGATGTACTTCAGGGGATGGTCTTCAGTATGCACCGACAGGCGCTTCTCACCCGGGACCAAGCTCGGGCCTCTGGTCACTGCCCAACTTTTGAGAACCCCGTCGAGCTCCAGCCGAAGGTCGTAGTGCAGGCGGCGCGCATCATGTTTCTGCACCACGAAGCGATTCCCCTGAGACTTGGCTCTCGTCGCCTTGGGTTCGCTCGTGACAGAGAAGTCGCGTTTCGCCCGGTAGGTGGCGAGCGAACCAGTTGCCGTTTTCGTAACGGTCCGGCCGCGCGACGGCGCTTTCCTGGATTTCAGACGGGCTGAGGCCGCGACCATGAAACTCTCCTACGCAACACGAAACGTCATAGTCACCCGGCTTTACGCGCCTTCGCCTTCGGTGCGGGCTTCTTCGCCGATTTGGATTTCGCAGCAGTCTTCTTCACTGGAGCAACCTTCTTGGCCGCAGACCCTTCCTTCTCGGCTGAGACACTGCGCTTGAGCGCGTCCATCAGATTGACGACGTTCGAGGGTTTCTCGGACGGCTCCTCTTTCAGCGGCTTGCCGGCCTGTTTCGACTTCAGAAGCTCGGCGACGGCTTCCTCGTACCGATCATCAAATTGCTTTGGATCGAAGTGGGCTGCCTTGCTGTCGATGATGTGCGCGGCGAGATCTTTCATCTCCTTGGGATACTTCACCTCACTGATCTCGTCGAAGACCTTGTCCTCGTCGCGTACCTCGTCGGCCGCGTGCAGGGTGGTTCCGACAAGCCCTTCGTCGAGGGGCTCAAGCAGGATCATGCGTTCACGGCGTGCCAGCACGATGCGGGCAATGCCGGCCATGCCTTTGTCGCGGATGGCATCGCGAATGACGCAAAAGGCTTCGTTGGACACCTTATCGGTCGGGGCGATGTAGTAGGCGGTGTCAAGAAAGCGCTCATCGACCTCCTCGCGCGGCACAAAGCTCTCGATGTCGATGGTGTGGGTGCTTTCCAGCTTCAGGGCGTCGAGTTCTTCGTCCTCGACCTGGATGTAGCTCCCCTTGCCAACGGCGAAGCCCTTGACCTGGTCTTCACTCTCCACGACCTCCTCCGTCTCGCTGTCGACGAACTGGCGCTTCACGCGGTTGCCGGTTTTGCGGTTGAGGGTGTTGAACCGGATCTTCCCACCCGACGAGGTGGAGGGGTATAGGCCGACCGCGCAGGACACGAGAGAGAGCTTGATATGACCTTTCCAAACTGTCCGTTCAGCCATGGGTGGAACTCCCAGCGATACGCTACTGTGTGACGGCCCTAACAACCTTGACCGGCAGCCTCACGAGTCAGCAACGTCGCCCCGAAATGACTCGTTCCGAGTTCTCCACAGGAGTCTCGGGGTTGGTTAACGCACCAGGAAACCACTCCCCATCGTGACGCATTTTTGAAGTGTCGTAGTTGTGTATGGAGTAACGGAATGTCTGATGACAAAGCCAATCGCGGTGGTGCGGACCGCGGCCGGGTCGCCGGCGGAGAAGAGTACGAGGTCGGCTACTTTGCCCGGAAGCACGGCATCAGTGTTGCGCAGGCTGAGGAGCTGATCAAGGAGCACGGGAACAGCCGCGAGAAGCTCGATGCAGCGGCTGGGAAGCTCAAGCGAGGCTAACCCCTGGCAGCCCGGTGCCCTGATGTTGGGTAGGAGTGAGCACCGCATCTTCGTTGGGACCGCCGCCTGGGCGATCCCAAAGCAGTACGATGACGCCTTCTCGAGCGAGGGCAGCCATCTGGTACGCTATGCGAGCCGGTTTGACGGCGTCGAGATCAACTCCTCGTTCTATCGCCCGCATCGCCTGTCGACCTATCAGCGCTGGGCCGGTGATGTCCCGGAGCATTTCCGCTTTGCCATGAAGATGCCGAAGACGATCACCCACGAAGGCCGCCTCCGCGAGATCGACGAGCCGTTGCAGCGCTTTCTGGGAGAAATTGCCGGACTCGGGCCCAAGCTCGGACCAGTTCTCATTCAGCTTCCTCCAAGCCTGAAGTTCGACCCTGTCGACGTGCGATCATTCGTTGAGAGGCTTCGAGAGGCCTTTGATGGAGATCTCGTCTGTGAACCGCGGCACGCCTCATGGTTCACCGCCGATGTTGACGCCTTCCTCCTGGAGCACCGGATCTCCCGGGTGGCGGCCGACCCCAAGCCTCATCCGAGTGCCGGTACTCCGGGCGGCTGGACTGGTCTGGTCTACTACCGCCTGCATGGGTCGCCCAAGATGTACTACTCGGCGTACTCGCAAGAGGTCATCGCGGAAGCCGCCGCGACCCTTGGAGACCATGCGAAGGCCGGCCGAGCAGTCTGGTGCATCTTCGACAATACGGCTGCTTTCGCAGCGACTGGCGATGCGCTAAGCGCATTGAAGCTTCTTTAGTCTCAGCCGCCTGACGCGCCGACGCCCCCTACCCTCCAATGACTTCGCTGATCTGCACGATGGGCACGATGTCCGTATAGTTGGCGACGTCCGCGCGGATCTCCGGGGAGTGGGGAAAGAACGCCTCCTGGAATGTCTCCAGGGTCGGCGAGTAGATGTGGCACGCCGCAACGAACTCCGGCGCGCTGCCCGGTTCGCGACCCGCAAGGCCCTTATCGATCTCGTAGCGCAGGCAGGCATCGCCGAGCCGTTCCTGGATCAGTGGCATGTGGCGGGTGCGGTAGTAGTCGTGATCGAACTTCGAGCCGCCATTGGCCGGATAGTAGACGCTGAACTTGATCATGGTCAGGCTCCTGTCTGAACGTCTCTCCGAGCGTCCGAGCGGCCCTTATAGGTCATCGGCTCGTAAAGCGCATCCAGATTTAGCTAAAGCGGGTTTGACGGAAGCAAGCCCGCGCGACTTGCTCGGTAGCAGCGGCTTGATCACCGTCTATTCGAATTTCCGTCAACTCGTAGCGACGCTGGCGCCATCAGCAGCTTCCCTCAAGAAGCTTGGATCAGAACCTTGCAGCTCCCGCCATTAGTTTATGAGTGCGTGACCTAGTGAGCGGATGTTGATAGCTCGAGGGAAAATGGAAGAGCCATCACATCCTTCCACTATTGATTTGTAGCGGACCCCCGGCTTGCGGCAAGCCCCCGGTCATGGCCCATAAACGCTGCCCTCGATCAACCTTGAGGGAGCTTTGAAGATGCGTGTGCTGTTATCGACTTATGGGTCGCGTGGGGATGTCCAGCCGCTGGTGGCCCTTGGCTTGGCCTTACAATCGAGGGGTGTCGAGCCGCTGGTATCCGCCCCGGCCGATGCCGAGTTCGTCGGGGTGCTGGAGCGAGAGGGCCTGCCGATGGCACCAGCCTTCATGCCAGTGCGCCAGTGGATCGCGCAGGCGAAACAATCAGGCCTAAAGCTGCCCGAACTGGCGACCAAGATGGTCCCGGCCCAATATGAGGCGATCGCGGCGGCGGCCGAGGGCTGTGATGCAATCGTCGCAACTGGCCTGTTCCCGTCCGTGGCGGCGGCTCAGTCCGTGGCCGAGAAGCTGGGCATCCATTTCAGCTGGGCGGCCTTTTGCCCGCTCATGGTGCCCTCACCGCACCACCCGCCCATGGAATACCCGGGCTGGCCCCACCCACCAGGACTGACCGACAATCTGGCTCTGTGGGCGTTCAACGCCCAGGCGAAGAACGCGCTCTTCGGTCAAGCGGTCAACACTCACCGCGCCGCAATCGACCTGCCGCCCCTCGACAATGTCCGCGACCATGTCTTCACACATCGGCCATGGCTGGCATCGGACCCGGTGCTCAGCCCATGGCGTCCGACTGACCTGACCGACGCGGTCCAGACCGGAGCATGGATCCTGTCCGACAGCCGTCCGCTCCCAGCCGAGTTGGAGGCATTTCTCGCCTCTGGAGAGCCTCCGGTTTATGTGGGCTTCGGCAGCATGGCCATGCACGCGGCAGAGGACCCAGCTCGCGTTGCCATCGAGGCGGTTCGCGCGCAAGGCCGGCGCGTGATCCTTGGTCGCGGCTGGGCCAATCTCGCGTTGATCGACGATCAGGAAGACTGCTTCGTTGTCGGTGAGGTCAACCAGCAGGCGCTCTTCGCCAGGGTCGCGGCCGTCGTGCACCATGGCGGCGCCGGAACGACCACAGCGGCGGCGCGCGCTGGCGCGCCGCAGGTGGTGGTGCCCCAGGTCGCCGACCAGCCGTATTGGGCCCGCCGTGTCACCGAACTCGGCATTGGTGCTGCGCACGAGGGATCAAATCCAAGAACTGGGTCGCTCCTGGCCCCGCTCAAGACAGCACTCGCCCCGGAAACCAGCGAGCGAGCGGCTGCGATCGCCGGGACGGTCCGCCACGATCGGGCGATGGTCGCGGCGGAATTGCTGATTGCTGCAATCCGAGGGAAACGTCGTTAAGTCGTGCGGCTCTCATCGGGGCCTGACAGAAAATGGAAAAGCCCAGGCTCCGGGGCGTACGGACCGGGTGCCTTCGCACCTCGGCCTCGCGCACTACGGGCCTGGGCTGATAAGGTACCAGACGGGCGCTCGCATCGTCAGGCAAGCGCAGGAACAGCTCGTGCCGGAGTACATCCGTCCGGCACGGTCTCATCGGAGCACGCGGTGACGCCCGTCGCTCACGAAGTCCACATACGATGTCCGCTGGGGTAAGCCTGATATAAGGATTGATATACAATTCACAAGCAGGTCAGAGTGAACATTATGTCGCAGGCTGGCCAGACTTTTGGGACTGGAGGTCATCACATCGAACCGCCGATGGCTCTCGGCCGAGCACCGAGATCCGACTGAGCCCTGCTCACCGCGATCGTAACTCCTAGCGTCCTCCCGGCTCCTGAAGCGAGACGCCCGCCGGGACCTTCAGCTCGCCATCGTCCTGGTCCAGATCGATGAAGCGACCGTTCTTCGGGATTACAAAACCCTCCCCGATCTTCGGCAGCTTGGACAGGGAGGTGCAGGTAATGGCCGAGCGCTCTCCCGACGAGGTCTCGGTGCCAGTAAGCGGCGCATTTGCCTGCCCCGGACCTGGAAGGCTTCCCTCAATCCGGATGCTCTGATCCGGGAACGCCCAGGTGAAACGCTGGCCCGTCTGGTCCCACTTGCCCGGCCATTCGCCCGGCTTCGTCTTGGACGCATCGAAGATGTAGGGGGTCACCTCACCGTTCTCGAATTCCCCTCCCCCAACGCCACCACCCGGATAGAAGGTAATCACGAACTGAGATCGGTCGGAAGCGCGGGTGCATTGCCATAGGGAGCCTGCAAGGCTCAGGCCATCGGCGATCGCTGCTGGGGACGCCAGGACAATCCCGATCGTGGCGAGCAGAAAGCTTCTCATGGGCTGTCTCCGATCAAGGACGGAGCAGCACCCTAGGCGGAGTTCCTTACCGAAACTTGTCAGGCCGTTGGATTGGAGCGGTCCGTGTTGCCGCCGCTGCTTTCAAGAAAGCACACCAGAGCGAAGAGGCTGATCACCGCCGCCAGTTCCGCACCGGACAGAAGCCAGGAGGGAGCACTCGCCCGCAGCGGCCCGACAGCCACCAGCGAGAGGAGGAAGGTAACAACTGTGCTCCACATCAACATAGGAAACCGCCCTTGAGAACGGGATCAAGCACTAACCCATTGAATATGAACAGCCAATGACAGCCTCATGGCATAACTAAGGAAAGCTTAGACGATGCCCCAAGCCCGATAACGGGTTCGGCCGGTCAGTTCCCGCGGGAGGGCCCCGCCCAACTGCTGCAGCATCAGATCCACCGCCTTCGGCGTGACCTTCAGCAGTTTGGCGCCGAGCGGCACCGTCACCAAAGGGCGGGACAGGAACAGGTCGACCAGTTCCGGTAGCTTGGAGTTAGATCGGGTCTTGGCTGTGACCCGCGCCATCAGCTCACGTGCCAGGATCAGCCTCTCCAGATCCTTGTTCGCGATCTCCAGGGCCTCCTCGACGACACTGCAAAAGCCATCGAGTTTCTCCTTTGCCCCTTCCCTGCCCTGCGGTCGGAACTTCGACTGCTTGAAGCCGGCCGCCAGCGGGAGAAGGTGGTTCGTCAGCCCTCTCGCTCGCAGGATAGAAGCGGCCATCGTTAGCCCCAACCAGGGCAAGCGGGTATAGAGGTTTAGATCCAGCCAGACGTTCCAGGCCACGGCCGCAGCAGCGACGGCCGGCCAATGAGAAGTCCGTTTGACAAGATCGAGCCACAGGTCCTCGGCCTCTGCTTCATCCTGATCTGGGTCATAAACCAGGTGCGACCGGCTCTTGGGCAGCGGAGTTTCACCCGCCAGGACCCTTGTGGTGCGATCCAAGACGGCGTCAATTTCGGCAAAATGCGCCTTCCAAGGGTCCGCGTCATTGGCAAAGGCCGGATAAGCCTCGTCATCATCGGGATCAGGCCGCTTACGTTTCGATGCTGTCGCTTCGGCGCCGATCCCGCCAACACCTCTCAGGGCCGCAAGGCCGTCGAAAGATACTGGCCAAGGGGCTTTTCTTGCCATGGCAGTCCGGCGAGCTTTGAGAGCGGCAGCCGCCCGGGTAAGTTCGTGCGTCGGGCTGCGGACGTCCATTCCGGCGTCATGCAGCACCAGATCGCCGACGTCGACTAGATGGCCGTCGAGCATGAGGGCTCGGACGGCTTCAGTCATGTCGCAACGGGACTGCCAGCCAGCGGCCAGACACGACGCCTCCAACCGGGCATCGAAACGAAGAATGTCGATCGTGAGCTGCTCCAAACGACCAGCAATTGTCTCCCACGGTAATTCGGGAACAGCGATCGCCGATCGCTCTGATCTTTCATCGGTCAAACTCAGGCGCACCAGCAGCCCCCTAACTGATTCCTCGTACTCTAAGCTCTTGTATAAGAAGGGTTAAGCATCGACAACGGTAGCGTTTCTGGGCGTCGCTACGATCTGCCATGAGCGCGAAGCGCGGGCAGGAAATGAACATCCTAGGCTGTTTTGGCCCTAAACCGGCCGATCTGGGCCAATCTTGGCCGATTCTGGCTGCCCCAGGGAGCACATTTCCCCCAATTGGCTAAGAAAGTACGACTGCAGCAGCCCTCAAAAACCGGTTTGGCGGCGACATCAACCGATCAGTTGAACGCAACTTCCGACTTTGTACAGAGTCCAGATTGAGGACAGCAAGCCCGCACTTTTGTCCCCTCCCCTCGCTACGTTTGCTGGCTTTTGCCTGTACCCTCGGCTCGTATCGATTAGGAACGCCTGTGATCGTGGCGCAGCGTTCAGCAATGTTCCCTGGCGACCAATCAAGTCCTTGGCTGATAAGATCGCTACAGTCGAACTTCGATTGAATGATTACAGAAAAATTTAGCTAGGTAGATCAGAGGGCAGGAGGGAACCTCCTGCCCTGAGCAGATTACGTCGACGGATTAGCTTCCTCAAACTCCCGGAAAAGCTGCTCAATCTTCGAGACAAGAAATGCGCCGAACTTGCTGTTTACGGTTTTGTCGATTTGAATGGCAACACGATCGTCAGAATCTGTTATGCGAGCGACACGTCGGCCGTGGGCGTCCTTCAGGAAGATCTGCGGTTGCGACTGAGAGGGTTCTACACGCTCCTTCTTGGACAGCTTGGCAACCAACGCCGTGAAGCGGTCATCGGAGCTTAGGTCCTGGAAGTCGGGCTTGGTGACGATTTCCGTGGCGCGATCCAGGCACTTGTTTTCCTTGAACAACTCAAGCAGATCGTTCCAACGTGTCCGTCCGATGCCGGGAGCGGCACCGACAGCCATTATGATGCTGCGCGGAATTTTCGTGCCGACCGCAATAAGGCGTGAGAGTTCACTCTTAGAAGCGGCAAGTGCGGCACCAATCACGTTGCGGTTGAAGCCAGATTCCTCAAGCTTCACAGCGAACATGGCTTTTTCGATGTAACTCAGATCGAGGCGGGCATTGTTTTCTTGCCCCTGTGCAATCACAAGCTCTTCATCGGTCAAATTACGAACGATGGCCCGAACGGTAATTCCGAGCTTCTTGGCCGCGGCAAGACGCCGGTGACCGAATGCGACTTGGTAGCGCCCCGAGACCGTTGGGTTTGGCCGGACTAGGATCGGAACGAGTTGTCCGCGGTTCCTGATCTGCTCGACGAGCGTGTCGGTGGCTTCGTCAGAACGCTCCATACGATCAGATACGAATGATCCATCGATCTTATCAGTCTCTAGCTCCACGATGGTGTCGCCGGACTCAAGCTGGCTCTTCAGAGCTGCAATCTCAGCGTTCGTTTGTCCCCGCAGATTCCCAAGTGCCGAGCCGACGGCACCAACAGCGTTTGCAGTCTTGGCTTGGGAGACGTTCCAGCCCATTCCCGTACGTGTCTGCGGCGCAACAGGGGTAGGCGCCGGTTCAGTTGCGGATGTCGTAACGGGTTCGGGCTGCTCCAGTGCGGCCTTCAGCTCGTTTTGGACGAGCGCGAGAGACGGCTCTGCCGGTACGGGAGTGTTGTTCTCGATGCCGAGAAACGCGGATCTATTGCGTCCCATTACTTTCTCCCCCAAGCCTGCTTGATCAAATCTTCGATTTCAGAGTTTACGCTGTTCAACGATTCCATAGCCCTATCGTAGGTAGACTTCGAAAACTGTTCTTTTGGGACCTCATAAAGGGTCTGCTTCGTAATCCCAGCATCGGCAATGGCTGTGCTCTTTAGCATCGGATTGTTGAACACAAACTCCGGGAACTGCTGGCGCATGAATTTGACCATGTCGGACTGGGGCCCGTCGCCAGGTTCGAAGCGAGTAACAAGATACCTGACCCAGTCGAACCGGATTTGGCCTCCAGCATCTTTCACGTGCTCGAGCAGGTCTGACGCCATGGTCAGGAACTGGCACATTGACATCACATCCAGCATCTGAGGATGCACTGTGATGACCATAGAGGTCGACGCGCTTAGAGCCGAGAGGGTAAGAAAGCCGAGCTGAGGCGGGCAATCAATGATGACAACATCATAATTGTCCTTGACCTCAGAGAGAGCCAAACTGATCCGCTCGAAGAACATCGGTTCGTTTGGACCCCGGGACACCAGTGCCTTTGGCGTATCGTACTCAAAATCCTGTAGCTCTAGATTGCCTGGAAGCAAATCGAGGCCAGGGATATAGGTCTTGCGAATGATCTCGCTTGGGTGGCGGGCCTGATCATCATACCGGATGCTACCATAAATGGTTTCATTTCGATTGACATCCATCTCTGGCTGGAGCCCGTGCAAAGCTGTAAGGCTGGCTTGAGGGTCGAGGTCGACAGCGAGGACCCGATACCCGTTCATGGCAAGGTACTGAGCAAGGTGGGCAGCAGTTGTTGTTTTGGCGCTGCCCCCTTTAAAGTTTACACAGCTGATAACCTGCAGGTGCTCATGTTCAGCGCGGTGCTTTACGTACAGTCTCCCAGCCTTGCCTGTTTCATCCAGATAGGCGCGCAACGCATGAACATCCTCAAGGCTATATTGCCGACGGCCGTTCGGAAGAACTTCAGGCTGAGGCCCCTTCCCCTCCAATGAGAGTTGCCGGAGATAGCCATCTTTGACGCCAATCAGTTTAGCGGCTTCGACGGACGTAAACTTGCGCAGAGTCTTGCGCGCGATCGGGGGATGGAGGGCGAGGCGTTGCGAATGGAGCTTCTCAGAAAGTCCTTTCGCATGCGCCCGGAAGATCTGCTCATCAACCCATTGAGGTTCATCGGATTTCAGCTGTGCAAGGGCCATGTGATCCCTCCTAGATACGGAAGTGTCGCCGCAAAAGCGGCCGCTTGCGTAACTAGAAGCTCGAAATCCTTTACAATTGGTAAAAATTGCCCTTTAGAGCGGCAAAAACTAGGGATGTTCGCAACGTTTTGTCAGGGAGCGGGATCTCCCGGCGCCCCTGCCCTGCGCGTGGAGTTGACAGGTGGCAACGGTTGATCGAAGCCGAGTTTATTGGATTTACATCTAGCGACGGACCCGCAGTTGACAGATGTCAACTCGTAAAGCGATCTCTCCATGCTTGGGGCTGCCCAAGTGAACGGCTTAGTCGCGCAAAGGTTATCCGACTCCCTGCCCCATTGGCGGGGAGTTGACAGGTGTCAACTAGCGCGGAGGACCGTGGTACCTTCCATAGGATTTCGCAGATCGATACGCCGGTACTCTCGGGCTGCGGGATCTTCAGTTGACAGGTGTCAACGACCCATAGAGGCCGCTTTGGTTAGAAAATCCTCGTATCGACCTAAAGCTCATTGAGCATCCTGCCCGGTGAGTACAACGATCGCCCAGCGTCGGTAAAAAAGTATACTCATGGAGCACTGTTGGGTCCAGTTGACACCTGTCAACTGTCACAGTCTTCGAATTGAAAGCCTGGCGCCAATACTCGCTAGGTCGGGGACTGTCCACTGGAGTTGATAGAAGTCCACTCTCACTGAAGCGCCGCTAGCCTAACGGGGCCGATCCAATTTTCAGAAAGTGCGGCGTGCCGATCTGCCTCCCCTGCCCTTTCGTTGGGAAGGTGCCGAATTCAGATCCCGGCATGCCTCGCACCAACGGGTGGGAGTTTCAGACGGATAGCAGAGTTGACAACTGTCAACTAGCATGGGGCCAAAGCGCCCTTTTGGGTGTTCAATTCTTGGTCGGCCGCCATGCCCTAAGGGATAAAGCCCGTCGTGAGCATCCATCGGTCATCGCGGCTCACGTCTCCTAAGCGGCCATACACCGTGATATGTCTGACCGATGTTTGAGGCCTACCTGACACTTTGGAATCTGGTTCCCGACGGCGAGCCTATCACTACCCCAGCCGCTCGGTTGTTGCCGGTGACACAGGATGGCGAGCCCATACTCAAGATATCCCATAACGAGGACGAGCGCTTTGGCGACGTGCTGATGGAATGGTGGGACGGCGAAGGCGCAGCGCGGGTTCTGGCTCGGGATTATGAAGCCCTATTGTTGGAGCGTGCTACCGGCTCGGACTCGCTCGCTGGAATGGCCCGGTCCGGCCGCGATGACGAAGCCTGCCGCATTCTGTGTGCTACTGCTGCCCGCCTTCACGCCCCCAGACCAAAGCCGCATCCTGACCTGATCCCACTGATGGGTTGGCTTCGCGGCCTGGAGCCGGCAGCCGCCACGCATGGGGGCATTCTGGTCCACTGCGCTGAGGCGGCCCGTACGCTGCTGGCCGAGCCCTGCGAAGTCGGGGTCCTGCACGGTGGCTTGCACCACGATAACGTGCTCGACTTCGGAGCATGCGGCTGGCTCGCCATTGATCCAAAGCGCTTGGTCGGAGAGCGCGGCTTCGACTTCGCCAACATCTTTACAAACCCCGATTTGGCGAATCCTACACACCCGGTTGCAACTATGCCCGGCCGCTTCGCGCGTCCTCTGGAACTCGTCACCTCTGCCGCAGGGCTGGAGCGACAACGTCTATTACGCTGGGTCTTGGCCTGGACGGCGCTATCGGCTGCTTGGTTTATGAGCGCGGACGACCAACTGGCAACCATTGATCTGCAGGTTACGGCGCTAGCAGTAGCGGAACTGAATCGATGATCTGCGCGGTCCATCTTGGCCGAATGTCCGCTTAGCCCCTCAGCCGATCTGTGCACGCGCACCGAGCGTCAGGTTTGTACCACCAGGAACTGAGCTCTCTGCGGTTGACAGATGTCAATAATGGGTTGCCAGTCGAGGGGGTGGGGCGGTCCCGGCAGGTAATATGCCTCATCGGTTAGGTCGATTCTGCCGGATGTCTTCCTCAAGATAAGTCGGCCTCACTGGCCAACCTAGCCATCGAATAACTGCAGCAGACGCAATTCTTAAAAAACGCAACGGGCTATTGGCCGCTGCGTGCTTAAGCTCCGGCGAGCATCGGTATAAAACTTCGCAGCCGGCACGGGTTGACAGCTGTCAACTGCCTCAGTCGCAGTGCTGCTGCAATTCCGCGATCTGCTCCGTGGCGTGACTGCATCGGCGAGGTGGGTGGGTTGGATCGTGGATCCAGAGACGGGTTGTCTACCTTACCATCCAGCAGGGCAGGGGAGGCAAACTTTTGGGACGGGGCCCGACGAGGCGGCGACAATCTTGGGACGAGAGGCAGGGGGACCTATTCGGAGCCTCCCCACCCAAGCCTGCTGCCGCCAGGCGTGCATCGCCTACCATCCCGACGAAAACTCCCGAGGAGCAGCCTTTAGAGGCCGTGTCGCTTACGTCTTTGGCAAAGCGGGCAAGCCGCCACGAGATCGAAGATATGGTTAACGAGCTGGGCGACGATGAGCTTGCCCACCTGATCGTGAGAGGGGTTAGGACCGTCAGGCGGCGATTGACACACGGAGGGCAGGGGGCTGGGCGCTCCACTAGAACCGGCGGACGGCGAAGCCCATTGGATCGGGCGCTGCAGGAGATCGCGGCCGAATTGTCAGGTTTTGACGATTCAGAAGCAGATTGGTGAGGATTTGAATATAAGCCTAGCTCAAGACCTCGCTATTGGCGGTTCGCCCGAGTTTGTTGGTCCGATCGATAAGCGATTTCACAGATGAAGCAGACCATCTGACGCCTCCTCAAGGAGCCCGCTCCCGCATCCTTTTCAAACGGGCTGCGATGTGACGCAGGGTGAGCTCAGGCGCGGCTACGGCGATGTCAGTGACGAGTGTCAGAAGGCGTTCGCTCGGGAACCGGGGAGGGGCCTTCGATAAGAGCGCCTTTTCGGCCAAGCCCTCATTCATTAGACGTCTGGTGGTCCGACGTAGTCGCTCCGCTGTCCATAATTGGTCTGAGGCATTGAGGATAAGTGCTACGTCATCCCAGGTGCGTTGAGGGCGCAATTAATGGACAATGGGCAGCCAAGTCTTGAGCGTTTCCAGGACCTCTTCGAGATGAGCGTGAGACCAGCCGGCCGCTGCGTTGCGAACTGCAATCGGATCGCGGGCTCTTAAGCTTGGGTTGACCGGCCACTCGCCGCGCCGGGCCGCAGCCGTGATACCTGCCTTGGTGCGCTCAGTGATATAGGACCGCCCCAATTGGGCGACAGCCCCAGAACTTGTAGAGAGAATATGCTCTGAGGCGTGGGGGCCATCAGAGTCGCGCAGGGACCAGAAATGACTTCTGCGCCCTCCGAGCGTTTCGGATCTAGATCACAGCCCCCAGCGATGTCGGCAGCGCCAGCCCTGCCTTCCGTGCTCGATCCAACTGCTTCTTCACTGAGGAGGCTGACCATATGAGCCCGCCGCGTGGGGTCCGCTCCCGCATGCGCTCCAGTTGCGCTCCGATATCCCGCAGCGAGAGGCTCGGGTCGGTCATGGCGATGCCGGCGATCAGCGTCATGAGCCGGTCCTCTAGGTTCTTGCGTGGGGCAGGGCGGAGGAGGGCAGGGTCCGCCATGTGCTGCGACACGAGCTTGCCGACGGCGCGCCGGAGCCGGGCCACCGTCCACCGTTGGCCGTTGTTACCGAGGACGCGAACAACGTCTTCCCAGGGGTGCTGCGGGCGCATGCGGCGCACCGTCGGCATCCATTGGTCCGCGCCGGCGATCAGATCATCCACATAGACCTTCTCCCGGGCCAGAGCGATCTTGCGGATGGCCTCCGGCCTCCGCTCCCGCATCCCTGGATTTCCCGGCTTCTTCCCTCGTGCCTTGGCGGCCTTGATGCCCGCTCGCGTGCGCTCTGAGATCAGAGAGCGTTCGAGCTGGGCGACTGCACCGAGCACCTGCAAGGAAAATATGCCTTGAGGTGTCGAGGTGTCGATCGGATCGCGCAGGGAGCGGAAATGTGCTTTCTTTGCCTCCAGCGTCTCTATCACCTCAAGCAGGTGGCTGACTGAACGAGCCAAACGATCCAAGCGCACCACGACCAGAACCTCACTTGGCTTGATCTCACGGATTAGTCGCGCCAGCACCGGCCGAGCTCGGCTTGCGCCGGACCCATGCTCCTGGTGGATCTCGGCACAGCCAGCCGCGCGCAGTTCGTCGAGCTGAGCATCGTGCGCTTGGTCCTCTGTGGAGACCCGAGCGTAGCCGATTAGCCGAGCTTTCGAGAGGGGAGGGGCCATCAATGGTTTTCCGAAGCCATTTTCAAGCCCTTTGTACACTTTCGCTTGTCGTGAGCAACTGATCGTTTGAGGGCGTCTTTCACGCGGACGCGTTAACCAGAAGAGCAGCGAGAGCTTTCACGGCGCCTCCTGAAATGGCTTAGAATAAGCGCTCCCGAGCCCGTCCGCGCCCTCGCGGGTCAAAAAGGGCGCGTCGGGTCGCCCTGGCGAGGCCGACGGCGCTGAACCGCGACCGGAGTCTCAAAGGGAGACCTGAATGATCTCGCCTCTCAACGTAGCGAAGGCTTGCTTCACTTCGCCTTGCTAAGCTAAGGTCCAGTTTATCAAGAGCTTAGTCTGAGGACGCAGTGATGCTTTTCGGGTAAGTGGGGCATTTTGGGGGGCGAGGGATTCCTCCGACTGGACATTCATGATTCAATCCCGGCATGACCTCACCGCCGGGTGGTTCCAACAAACCGCTGTCTCAGAAGGTCCTGCGCGAGCTGGTCTCGGATCTGGCTGGCAAGATTGCTCGACTGGAGCAAGAGATCGAGCAACTGCGCCTCGACAACAGCAACCTGCGCCGCGACAATCAAGCCCTGAAGGATGAGATCGCCCGGCTCAAGCACCTGCCGCCGCGCCCACCCTTCAAACCCTCCGGCATGGAGAAAGCCACCCAGCCAAAGCCTCCCGGTCCAGGCCGGCGTCCAGGTCGTGGCGCCAAACGGGATCGGGTCACCCGCGAGGTGACGCTGCAGGTCGAGGTGCCACCCGGCTCGCGCTTCAAGGGGTACAAGACGGTGGTGCATCGGGATCTGATGCTGGCCGCCGAGGTGGTGCGCTACAAGCGGGAACGCTGGGTGACCTCCGAGGGCCAAACCATCATCGCGCCGCTGCCGCCCGGCATCACCGGCGGGTTCGGGCCCAATGTGAAGCGGATCTGCCTGGCTCTGCACACGCAAGGCCAGGTGACCACCGAGCGCCTGACCGATCTGCTGAACGGCATCGGCCTGTCGATCTCGAAGCGCGAGGTGGTGCGTCTGCTCACCGCCGATCTGGAGGCGTTTGAGCAGGAGGACCGCGCGATTCTACAGGCGGGCCTGACCTCCTCACCCTACCTCACCGTCGACGACACTGGGGCGCGCCATGCCCGCCGTCCTGCGGTGACCACCCAGATCGGCGGCGAGCGCTTTTGCGTCTTTCGCACCAGCCGGTCGAAGTCGCGCCTGAACTTCCTGACGCTGCTGCGGGCCGGCTGCGAGGACTACGTCGTCAACGAAGCCACACTGGACTATTTGCGGGCGCAATCTGTCGATGCGACTGTGATCGCTCGGCTGGCCACGCATCCGGACCAGGTGTTCGGTTCGCAAATGGAGTGGTGGCAGCATCTGTTGCGGTGCTCGATCAACATCTTCGACCGGCCTCTGCTGCAGGCACTGGACGAAGCCGCCACCTGGGGGCGCTCCGGCATCACGGGCTGATGGACAACACCGTCGTGGTCTCCGACGATGCCGGTCAGTTCCGGGTGACCACGCACGCCCTGTGCTGGATCCATGCGGAGCGCCACCTGCAGAAGCTGATGCCGGCCTCCCCAAGCAGGCCCAGGCGGTGGAGTTGGTCCGCGAGGCGATTTGGTGCTTTTACCGCAGCCTGAAGCTGTGGAAGCAGAGCCCCTCGCCAGGTGGGGAGCGGGCCTTCCGGTGGCAGTTTGACCGGATCTTTGGCCTGCGCACGGGCTACAAGGAGCTCGACGACTTGCTGGCCCGCCTGGCGCGGAGGAAGACCGAACTCTGATGTTCGTTGTCAATGAGCCTTGACGTGGGTATGCAATCCCGATGCAGGAACAGGGCCAGGCCGGATAAAGCGATTGCGCAGGGCCGGAGACAGAGCCGTCAAGACGACGGTTGAGCAGACTCTGATGCGCGGGTTGGTCACCGCATTTCCGTGTGTTCGTCCGGGGCTGCCTCGATCTGCTGGCGGGCGTCAATGACACATCATCGGCCACACAATTCGGACGAGGGTTCCCCACCGAGGCCCTGCCTCCGGTGCTGCGCAATCACAGATGTCAGTCGAGCGTGATCTGGTTCGTTCTGAGGTCTTGTCTTTGTTCGCCCTCAGGCGGCGGAGCGTGGCTCAACCTCATGGCCAATCGCCCAGAGGAAGGCTGTCATCTCCCGCGCGATTGCAGTTGCCACCACGGTCTGGCGCTTACCGGCCGCCATCAGCCGCCGATAGCGCGCGCACAGCCGCACCTGCGCCTTCCAGGCAATCATCCGCACGATCTGCGGCAAGCCCTCCTGGCGTTCCTGCAGCACGCGGCTCATCCGGGCCGGAAAGCGATAGGTCCAGGCGCCCTCGATCAGAACCCGGCGAACGCGGGTGTTGCCAGCCTTTGTGATGCTGCCCCGCCGGACCCGCTCGCCTGTGGAGCTTTCGCACGGCACCAGACCGAGATAGGCCATCAGCTGGCGCGGGCTCTCGAAGCGGCGCACATCGCCGATCTCGGCCACAAAGGTCACCGCCGTCAGGAGCGCCACGCCGCGCAGGGCCTGATACGCCTCCACCACCGGCGCCATCGACCAGGTTGCGACCACCTCGGCGACCTGCTGGGTCAACCGCGCGAGGCGGGTCTCGGCCTCCTCAATCGCCTTCCGGTATTCCTGCAGGACCAGATACTGGGCCGGATGCTCAAAGATGAGTTCGGCCAGCCATCGTGCGTGCGCCCGGGTCCAAGGCTGACGGCCAGGGAAGATCCGCCCATGACGCAGCAGGAAGGATTGCAGGTGCTGGCGCTTCTCACGCAGATCTGCCATCGCGGCCTCCCGCGCTCGCACCAGTTCGCGCACGGCTTCATGGCCCGGATCCGGAACCCAGATGACGGTCAGCTCGCCGGCCCGGTGCAGCCGGGCCAGGGTCAGGGCATCGCGGCGATTGGTCTTGACGCGCTCGCCCGGGCGCTTGGGGATGAGCGAGGGCGCGATGACCGCACACTCATGGCCGAGCGCGGAGATCTGGCGCTGCAGGCCATAGCCGGTCGGCCCCGCCTCGTAGCAGAACAGCAGCTCGCCGTGCCGGCTGGCCAGCTTGTTCACCAGGCGCCGCACGGCCTCCGGGGTGTTGTCGATGTCGCCGAGAAAGCGGATCTCACCCTGGCGACCGTCCTCGGCCACGGCGACGGAGGTCTTCAGTTTGGAGGTATCTAGACCGACAAACACTTTGCTATTCTGCTGCATGGCTCGTCCCCTGTGCGGGAGGCTCGGCGCCGGCCCATCCAGCGCAACCCTCGCTCATCGCATAGTGTGGACGAGCCACCTTCGCCGGCAACGAACATACGGTCTGCTGCGGGTGCTCGAGCGGCCCGAGATCCCGCTGCACACCAATGCCTCCGAGAACGACCTGCGCGCCTGGGTGACCAAGCGCAAGATCTCCGGCGGCACCATGAGTGCGGATGGCCGCATGGCGCGCGACGTGATGCTGGGGCTGTCGAAGACCTGCCGCAAGCTCGGGCTGGCGTTCTTCACCTATCTCGGGGACAGACTGGGACTGAATGGGGAACGGCCAAGGATCCCGCCGCTGGCCGAGCTCGTCATCTGGGCAACCTAAGCACCGGCTTCATCAACATCTTTGGGCCGCGCTGTGAAAGCGGCGCCGTTCTCATTATTCGGTCCATATGCGACAAGAGGTAAGGACCGTTGCGAGGATGCAATATGGCGGATCGTTGGTGGAAAAGACCCCTGGTCAAGCCACAGGCCCTACAGGCTGGCGATCGCGTCGCTATCGTTTCGACGAGCTGGGGCGGACCCGCGATCTTCCCGCATCGCTATGAGGCAGGCAAAAAGGTTCTTTCCGAGGTCTTTGGACTCAGGCCTGTCGAAATGCCCCATACCCTTCGCGATGCCGCATGGCTCGACCGGTACCCTCAGGCTCGCGCCGAGGACATTCATGCGGCCTTCGCAGACTCCTCGATCAAGGGCGTCATTGCCAGCATTGGCGGTGACGATGCGATCCGCCTGATCCCGCATATCGACCTGAATGTGATCGCGGATAATCCCAAGGTCTTTCTCGGCTACTCCGATCCAACCATCCTGCACTTCGGTTGTCTCAAGGCGGGTCTTAGCTCGTTCTATGGTCCGACCATTATGGCGGGCTTTGCCGAGAACGGGGGCATGCATGCCTACGCCGAGAACGCCCTGCGCAAGGCCATCTTTCAAACAGATCCCATCGGAGCGATCGAACCAAACCCGGAAGGGTGGACCGTCGAACATCTGCCCTGGAAAGATCCCGAGAACCAGAGCCGCCGCAGAAGGATGACACCCTCGACCGGCCCGCGAACCTTACAGGGGACAGGGATTGCACAGGGACATCTCATCGGTGGCTGCGCCGAGGTCCTGGAGATGCTGAAAGGCTCGGATTGGTGGCCGCCGCTGGATTACTGGAACAGGGCGATCCTCTTCTACGAGACCTCCGAGGAAGCCCCGCCGGCAACCCTTGTCCTGCGCTGGCTCCGCAATTTAGTGGCTCAGGGCATCTTGCCCCGTCTCTCAGGCATCGTTCTCGGACGCCCGGGCGGGCAGACGAACGAAGTCTATAGGAGGGAGCAGGAGGAGGCGGTCCTGCGCGCTCTCGCCGAGGCGGGCATGCAGCACCTGCCAGTGCTGGCAGAATGCGATTTCGGACACACGGATCCGATGGCCACATTACCCTATGGCGCGACAGCTGAAATTGATTGCCGCAGGGCCCAGCTCACGATTCCGGAGCCTGGTGTCACCGCTACAGCCCGCTGACGCAGCGTGCCGATCCGAAGCGTCGCTTTGACAGTCCGCATAACTCCGCCAGTGAAAAGTGGGTCCGCCTTCTGCATAGAACGATGGCTCCAGAGCATCGCCCCCCAAATTGCCCCGGTTACTTTTCGGGGGCAGGGTAGGGGGGATCGAGGAGGAACAACCGTTCCCCTGCGCCTATTCCCTGCCGGAACTGCCGTGGGAGACCGTCGCCGGCCGGCTCGAGCTGATCACGATCAGCACCCTGCGCTTCGACGCCCGGCTCGAGACCTCCGGCCTCGCGGTCGGGTGGCAGTCCCGCTGCGATATGACCGAGGCCGTGCGGGCGCTGCTCCTCGACGGACACCTTGTCGATGTCGGGGACCTGGTTCTGCATGATGCCGGCATGGATGTGCGCCATCCCACGCACGAGCTTGTCCGCGCCGCGGCCGCCCTGCGGGCCCGGCGCACCGCTCTGGCCAGCAGGGCACCCTGGCCGCTATCGATCGACGGACTGGCCGCCCTGCGTGGCATCCGAGGCGTGGCGGAGCAGGCACCCATCAGGGCCGGAAGCAAGAAGACCGATCCCGGCGGTGAGGAGGCCTACCTGCCCTATGCCAACGATGCCGATCCGTGGAAGGCGCACTTCGCGGAGACCGACGCGCTGCTCGCACGCACCAGCC
>NZ_JAMXFJ010000100.1 GCF_025460805.1 Microvirga sesbaniae
ATGCTGCGCGAGGCGCAGGAAGCCCCGCAGGTGGTCGCGCGCCTGCTCGAGAGCAACGCTCCCCTGTGCCGCGCCCTCGGCGAGCGCCTGCGCGCTGAGCCGCCGCCTTTCGCCGTCACCTGCGCGCGCGGCAGCTCCGACAATGCCGCGACCTTCGTCAAATACCTGCTCGAGATCCATTCGGGCCTCGTGACCGCGTCGGTCGGCCCGTCGGTGACCTCCGTGTACGAGGCGCGCCCGCGCATGCGCGACGCCCTGTTCCTGGCCGTGTCGCAATCGGGCCGCAGCCCCGACATCCTCAACCTCGCCCGGGCCGGGCGCGACGACGGTGCCCTGACGGTGGCGCTCGTCAACGACACGACCTCGCCGCTCGCCTCGACCTGCGAGATCGTGCTGCCGCTCCATGCCGGCCCCGAGAAGAGCGTGGCGGCCACGAAATCCTTCATCGCGGCGCTGGCCGCCGGTCTTCAGCTCGTGGCGCACTGGTCGCAGGACCGGGCGCTTCTGGAGGCTCTCGACACCCTGCCGGACGTGCTCGCCCGGGCGTCGGCGACCGACTGGTCGGCGGCCTTGCCCGAGCTGTCGGACGCGGACAACCTGTTCGTCGTGGGGCGCGGCGTCGGCTTTGCGGTCGCCCAGGAGGCGGCCCTCAAGCTCAAGGAGACATCCGGCGTCCACGCGGAGGCGATGAGCGCCGCCGAGCTGATGCACGGCCCCTGGACGCTCGCGGGCGACCACTTCCCGATCCTGGTGCTGAGCCAGCGGGACGAGACCTTGAGCGGCGTGAACGACCTGGTCACGAAGCTGAACGAGCAGGGCGTCCCGGTGATCGTCGCCGGCGCCGCCGAGGGGCCCGCCACCGTGGCGCTGCCGGGCGTCGAGGATGCGCATCCCTATCTCGCGCCCCTCGCGCTCATCCAGAGCTTCTATCCGCTCGTCAACGCCATTGCCCTTGCGCGCGGCCGCAATCCCGACAGCCCGCCGCGCCTGCGCAAGGTGACGGAGACCGTCTGATGGCCATCGCCCTCGTGGGAGCGCGCGTCTTCGACGGCGCGCACATGCTCGACGGCCGCGCCGTCGTGGTCGAGAACGGCCGCATCCTCGGCCTGCCGCCGGAGCAGGATCTCGGCACCGGCCTCGAGCGCCGCCGGGTCGAGGGTCTGCTCGCCCCCGGGTTCATCGACGTCCAGGTCAACGGCGGCGGCGGCGTGCTCTACAACGACGTGCGCAGCCTCGAGGGCATCCGGACGATCGCCGCGGCGCACCGGGCCTACGGCACCACCGGTCTCCTGCCGACCTTCATCACGGATACGCGCGAGAGAATGGCCGAGGCCGTGGAGGCGATGCGCGTCGCTTTGGCCGCCCGCGTCCCGGGCGTTCTCGGCATCCATTTGGAAGGCCCCTTCATCAGCCCGGAGCGCAAGGGCGTGCACGATCCCGCCTTCATGCGCCCGATGGAGGACGAGGACATCGCGATCATGACCTCGCTCACCGAGGGCCGCACCCTGGTGACGCTGGCGCCCGAGCGCAACAGCCTGGAGGCGATCGCGCGGCTGGCGGAAGCGGGCGTGCTGGTCTGCGCCGGCCATACGGCGGGCGATTATGCCACGGTCATGGAGGCGGTCCGCCACGGCCTGCGCGGCTTCACCCATCTCTACAACGCGATGCCGCCGCTCGCCGGCCGCGATCCGGGCCCGGTGGGCGCGGCCCTCGACAGCCCGGACACCTGGTGCGGGCTCATCGTCGACGGGCACCACGTGAGCGCCGCCGCCCTGCGGGTCGCCATCGCGGCCAAGGGCCACGAGCACATGATGCTGGTGACCGACGCCATGGCGGTGACCGGCACGGACCTGACCGGCTTCGAGCTGCACGGCCGCACGATCTATCGCCGGGACGGACGGCTCACCACGGCGGACGGGACGCTCGCCGGGTCCGACCTCGACATGGCGGGCGCCGTGCGCAACAGCGTGGAGCGCCTGGGCCTTGCCCTGCCGGACGTGCTGCGCATGGCATCGCTCATCCCGGCCCGGTTCCTGCGCCTGGACCATGAGATGGGCCGCATCGCCCCGGGCTATCGCGCCGACCTGGTTCTCCTCGACGAGGCCCTGCAGGTGAAGCAGACCTGGATCGGCGG
>NZ_JAMXFJ010000101.1 GCF_025460805.1 Microvirga sesbaniae
CCTGCACCACCGCCACCCGCGCCGAGACCGCGCTCATCGAGCGCGCGATGTCGTCCGCCAGCGAGATCACCCGCGACGACTTCGTCCCAGGCGCAGGCTCAAGCTCGTACAGCGTCACAACAGGACCGGGGCGGACGTTGATGATCTCACCCTTGACGTTGAAGTCCCACAGCACGTTCTCGAGCGTCGCGGCATTTTCCTGCAGCACTTCCACCGGCACGTCGGCGCTGTCCCAGATCTTCGGCTCCGCCAGGAGATCGAGGGACGGAAGCTCGAACGCGAACGAGGCTCGCACCGGCGCAGAGACGCCGACCGAAACCGACGCATAAGTGTCGCGGCCGTCACGACGGAAGCTGTCGTTGGCAGGAACGGGAACGATCGGGGCTGGGCTGGGGCGCGGGGGTGTCACGACCGCTGCGCGCCGCGGCTGCGCCTCGACGGCCGTCTCGTCGATCACGTCCTCATCGTCCACGAGGTCGTCTGCGAGGTCCTCCGCATGGTTCATCGGCACGTCGGCGCCGTCTTCGTCCTCGTCCCACGGCAGCTCATCCGGCGCGGCCGGAGGCGGCGTCGGAGCAGACGGTGTCGCGGCAGCCGGAGGCGCCGCCTTCCTCACGATCGGAGTTGTCTCCTCCTGCCTGTCCTCGACGGGCGCCGGCACGAGCGCCGGCCGCGACGGGGTCGGCAGGGTCGGATCGAGCAGATAGGTTCCGGGCTGCCACATGAAGCTGTAGGTTTGCTGGATCGCCGGAAGCTCGTACGGAGCCGGACTGGCCTTGACGGGCGGTGCCGGCGGCGTGACCGGGCTCGGTGAAGGAGCCGGTTCGGCTGCAGCGGGAGCAGCCGGCACATGCTTCTGAGGCACGTCTCCCTTCTGAGGCACGTCTCCGCGCGGCCGGACCGGAGCCATGCGCCTGGTCTGGTCGGGAGCCTGCGGCGGTGTTCTGGTGAAAGCGCGCGCGGCGGCGCTGCCGACCTCCTGAGAGGCGGCCTTGCTTTGAAGTGCGCGCAGCCGTTCCTGGACGGCGGGTGCGGGATCGGCCGCCCTCACCGACGCGATCTCCCGGGCCTGCCTTTCGTCACCATCGGACGCCGGCTGTGCGGGCGTCTGCATTCTGCGCTCTTTCAGAACGCGCTCGGGCGTGCGCGTGAAGCGCACCTCCGGGGACATGGAGAACGACTGCTCCCAGACCTCTCCACGCGGAGCGCCGTTCGGCCCCCTGTCCCTTACCCGGCTGTCGACGTCGTCTCGGGCCAGGGAGCGCGGATCGGTCACTCTCGCCCGCGACAGGCTCGGTGCGGGACCGGCGCCCCCAGCCTCGCGCTGCCGTTCAACCGGCGCGAGGCGGCTTCCCGTAACGGGCGAGTGCGGAGGCTTGGTCGAAGCATCCGTCCCTGCCTGATTGTCCGTATCGGGATGCTTCTCATCGTCCTTCGTGAGGGAGCCATAACCATGGGCGGCGGAAGATGGGGACCGTCGGTTGAAATGCATTGTCTGTTATGATGTTGGGGCTGAACGAGTCGGCCCGAGAGGAGGTTCGATCCGATTACGCCCGTCAAAGGTAAAAAGAGGATTAGGAGGCGAGCACAGGTCCTGTCGCACCCGACTTGTCCCCAGCACGATATACCACATCACGGCCTTCAAATCGGCCTTCGGCGACCCCATATACCCTTAGGTACGAGGCGCCCCCCTCCCCTGCCGGCCGCGGCATCGAACGCTCGTTTGAAGATGTCTCTTGCAAAATGCCGGAAGGGGTTTATATCAGCGCCTCCCTTGAGAGCATTCTGCGGAAGCGGGGCTCTTGCAGGGTTTTTCCACCAGGACGAATCTTCCGGGTTTTCAGGCCGCCAGGCCTGGAGCGGGTCGTCGGGTGTACGGGCTGGTAATCTGGTCTGGGCTATGAGCGGCACGGGTTCGAAGGGTCTTCGGGCGGGTGTGCGGCTCCTCTGGCGGTTTTTTCCGGCATGGGCCGGGGGGTTTTGGCCTTCCGGCGGGATCGACGCAGGCGCGGC
>NZ_JAMXFJ010000102.1 GCF_025460805.1 Microvirga sesbaniae
CTTCACGCCCGTCCAGGTGGCCGCGACCGCGGCCCTGAACGGGCCGGACGATTGCATCCGCGAGATGCGCGCCACCTACAAGCGCCGCCGGGACGTGATGGTCGAGTCCTTCGCCAAGGCGGGCTGGCCGGTGCCGGTGCCTACCGCGTCCATGTTCGCCTGGGTGCAGATTCCGGAGAAGTTCCGCCCCATGGGCAGCCTGGAATTCTCCAAGCTCCTGGTGGAGAAGGCCGACGTGGCGGTGGCGCCCGGGATCGGCTTCGGCGAGCACGGCGACGATTACGTGCGCATCGCTCTTGTGGAAAACGAGCAGCGCATCCGCCAGGCGGCGCGCAACATCCGACGGTTCTTCGACCATGCGGACCAGACCCTCGACAACGTGATACCCTAAGTGGTGCATCCGGTAAGTCATGCGGCTCTCGGCAGCAGGGCGATCCCGGGGGAGCGACGTGGCCGATGCCGGCGGCGTTGACCCCAGACGAAGGGATGGCGGTGCGCATTCCAGTAGACCGTAGCGCGGTAGATCGCATCAATGATCTCATCCCAGGTCTCAAACCACCGGCCCGCCAGTGCCAGCGAGCGCAGGATCTTCCACCAGGGCTCGATCAGGTTGAGATAGGCCGCATATTTGGGTTGGAACACCACCTCCCAGCGCGGGTGCGCCAGCACGAACAGCAGCACGTCTGTGGTGCGGTGTGAACTCAGGTTGTCCATGATCGCATACACCCGCTTGGTCGAACTCGGGATCCAAGCCTCAACGTGCTCCAGAAAGTCGACCCAGTGGGCGCCGCCGCGTCCTGGATACGGATGCGTGAAGGCTTCGCCCGTGGCCGGACAAAACGCGCCAAAGACATAGCCTTTGGCGCGCCAGCCGTAGTCGATCTCCTGCTTCGCCCGTTCGGCCGGTCGCGTTCGGCTCTGCACCATCGCACGGCCGGCATAACTCTTCGCACTGACCGGCCCATCTCGTCCAGGCAGATCACACAGCTGCCCGCGGGTGGCGTCGTGTAGAGCGTTTTGGATTTGCTTCGGTTCAGTGGAGAGCGGTTTGGTCGCTATTTGGCCAACTTCTCGAACTGAACCGGACTGATGTAGTCGAGCGTCAAATGACGTCGGATTGGGTTGTAGAAGTAGAGTAGGCGGCTAGAGCATCGGACGGTTAAACGGACGCATAGCCGGCAGCTTTGAGGTAATTCCAACATGGTGAGCCCCACCAAAGCAACAGCCATACTCTCATGCAGGTGCACGGGCCGTCAGACAGGATCTAGTTCTGGGCGTAGCGCATCAGTGTCGAAGCCCTTGTCGGTAATCAGAGCACCGATTTCGATGCCCTCCAACAGGGTTTGTGCTCCAATACTATCATGCTGCTGGCCCGGAAATTGGTGCAAGTCCACCAGCCTGTCCAGCAGGGCCACGATCTTGGTGGTCAAGCCGCCGCGCGAACGTCCGATGGCCTGAGCATAAGTCCCCATTAGGCGCCCGTGCCATGCTGATGGACTCGGATGATGAGGCCACCGATGAGCGTGTACTCGAAATCGGGATCGCCTGAGAGAGCGTGGAAGACCTGCTGAAGCACGCTGGTCTGACACCGCCGGTGGAAGCGGCGAAACACGCTGTTCAAGTACCCGACCATCTCTGACAGGTTGCGCCAAGGCGCTCCCGTGCGAACGATCCACAACACTGCATCCAGAACCACTCGGTTATCCGCACCCGAGAGACTGGGATCACCGGCCTTGCCGGGCAGTAATGGCACAACACGCTCCCACTGCTCATCCTTCAGGATCATGCGATTCAAGGCTGACCTCCAGTTTTTCAGAATAGAATCAAAATTTCTCCACTGCGGTAATCCTCGACCCCTGAATGTCCACAGGCCGCAGTCGCGGCCGCATCCTGAATCGATTCTTTGGAGTTAGTCAGGTTGTCGAAAGCTGAACCGGTCATGATGAGATTCGGGACGCAGCGATCGTCGGCCAGGTGGGCTGGAAAGAGAATGTGGTGCGATCAA
>NZ_JAMXFJ010000103.1 GCF_025460805.1 Microvirga sesbaniae
CTGCAGAAGTTCACTGTCTTTGAGCCGAACCGGGTCTGGCTGGCCGACATCACCTACATTCCCACGGGCGAGGGCTGGCTGTATCTCGCCGCGGTGCTGGATTTGGCAACCCGGAAGGTGGTGGGGTATTGGGCGACATGTAAAACTAGATCCCTGACGACATGAAGAACTGGACCCCTCGCGCCTACTTTTGAGAGGACGAGATGAGGTCACAGGAATGTCAGACTTCTCCCGGGGCGGAGGTCCCGCGGGGAGAGGCGATGCGAACGCCGGATGACGTGGCGGCGATGCTGCGGTTGAAGGCCCTGGGTTGGGGCATCAAGCGGATCGCCCGCGAACTGGGGTGCAGTCCCATGACCGTTCGTCGCTATTTGGCCGAAGGCGGCTACCGGGTCTACCGGCGTCCCGTCCGGCGCCGCACGCTGACTGGGCTCGAGGACTGGCTGGCCGAGCGCTTCCACCGCCATGCCGGCAATGCCGATGTGGTGCGCCAGGAGCTTGTGGCCGAGAAGGGGATTGACGTCAGCCTACGCACGGTGGAGCGGGCCGTCGTCGGTCTGCGGCGTGAGCTGGCGGCACAGGCGCGCGCCACGGTCCGTTTCGAGACCCCGCCCGGGCACCAGTTGCAGATCGACTTCGGCGAGCGGCGCGTCCTGATTGCCGGGATCTCCACCAAGGTGTTTCTGTTCGTGGCCACTCTGGGCTATTCGCGCCGCCTGCATGTCCGTGCCTTCTGCAACGAGCGCCAGGAGAGCTGGTTCGAGGGCCTGGAGAGCAGCTTCCGGCACTTTGGCGGGGTGACCACTGAGGTCCTGTTCGACAATGACCGTGGCCTGGTCCAGCACCATGACGTTCAAACGCGGGAAGTGGAGTTCAACGCCCGCCTGCGCGCCTTTGCCCGGCATTGGGGCTTCCGGCCGCAAGCCTGCTTTCCCTACCGGGCCCGGACCAAGGGCAAGGACGAACGCGGCGTTGGCTATGTGAAGAAGAACGCGGTCGCCGGACGTGCCTTTGAGAGTTTCGCTGCTCTGGAGGCTCATCTCGAGCAGTGGGTGCGCGAGGTAGCTGATCAGCGGGTGCACGGCACCACCGGGGAGGTGCCGGCCGAGCGCTTTGCCCGCCAGGAAGCCCAAGCCCTCAAGCCGCTGGATGGGATTCCATCCTTCCAGATTCTGCGGGAGGTCACGCGCAAGGTCCATGCCGACTGCGCCATTGAGATCGACGGCAATGCCTACTCAGTGCCATGGCGGCTGATTGGAGCGACCGTCCGGGTGGTGATCTCGGACGGGACCGTGCGCATCTGGCATGCCGGCCAGGAGGTGGCGGTGCATGCCCGGCAAGCGGGACGTCGGCAGCGTCTGGTCGATCCGGCGCACTTTGAGGGGGTTGCCGGCTTCGGCGGCAAGGTGGTCCGTGCCGAGCCTGCCGCGGGGATGTTGCTGCGGCCCCTGGCCGAATACGAAGCCGTAGCCGGGGGAGGCTTCTGATGGAGGTTTCGCACGACCATCTAATGGCGATGCTCACCCGGCTCAAGCTGACGGCCATCCGCGACCAGCTCGACAGCCTGGTGGATGAGGCCGCGCGGCGGGAGTTGACGATCCGGGAAGCCCTGGGACTGTTCTGCGAACGGGAGATCGCGCGCAAGGACGAGCGGCGGATCGAGATGAGCATTGGCCTGGCACGCTTTCCCTATGTGCGCGACCTGGCAGGATTCGACTTCGCGGCCCAGCCGTCGATCGACAAGGGCCAGATCAGGGAACTGGCCCTGGGCCGGTTCATTGCCAATGGCGAAGCCGTTCTGCTCTTGGGACCACCCGGGGTCGGCAAGACGCACCTTGCCGTGGCCCTCGGCCGGGAGGCGATCGTGGCCGGCTTATAGCGCGACGATCTGGATTGAGAGCGCGGCGATCAGGATCGGGCGATTGGCTGTCGCGGCGGAATGATGATTGTCGCCCCGCGACAGAGATGCAAGCGCTTTCTTGATTGTCGCTGCGAGCGTCA
>NZ_JAMXFJ010000104.1 GCF_025460805.1 Microvirga sesbaniae
TCCTCGGCGAGCGAGCGCATGACGCGCAGGACCTCGCCCACCAGCTCCGGATCGAGCGCCGAGGTCGGCTCGTCGAACAGCATCACCTTGGGGTGCATGGCGAGCGCGCGGGCGATGGCGGCGCGCTGCTGCTGACCGCCGGAGAGGTGGGACGGATACTGGTTGCGCTTGTCGACGATGCCGACCTTCTTCAGCAGCTCTTCGGCCTCGGCGATGCACTCGGCCTTCGGGCGCTTCTGCACGTGCACGGGCGCCTCGATGACGTTCTCCAGGATGGTCATGTGGGACCAGAGATTGAAGCTCTGGAACACCATGGCGACCCGCGACCGGATGCGGTCCACCTGCCGCTGGTCGGCGGGCTCCATGCCCTTGCGGCCCTTGCGCAGACCGATCGTCTCGCCGCCGATGCGGATCTCGCCGGAATCCGGCACCTCCAGCATGTTGATGCAGCGCAGCATGGTGGACTTGCCCGAGCCCGACGCGCCCAGGATCGAGATCACGTCGCCTTCCCGGGCGCTGAGCGACACGCCCTTGAGCACCTCGAGGCTCCCGAAGCTCTTGCGGAGATCGTTGACGGAGACGGCGGCAGCGGCCTCGACCGGCGCGGTGTGGATCGACAAGGATGCAACTCCGTTAGACATGGGCGGCCTCCAGACGCGGCTCGATGGCCGGGGGGCGGCGCAGGTGGGGCGAGAGCCACCACTCGATGGCCATGATGATGCGCGTGATGATGAAGTTGAGGATCAGGTAGATCAGGCCTGCCACGATGAAGACCTCGACGGCCCGGAAGGTCTGCGAGATCAGCTTCGCGGCCAGTCCCGTCACCTCCATCATGGTGATGATGGACGCCAGCGAGGTCGCCTTGACCATGAGGATGATCTCGCTGCCGTAGGCCGGCAGCGCCTGGCGGACCGCGATCGGGAAGACGATGCGGCGGAAGAGTAGGAAGCCCGACATGCCGCAGGCCCGCGCGGCCTCGACCTGGTTGTGCGGCACCGATTGCAGGCCGCCGCGGAAGATCTCGCTGGCATAGGCGGCCGTGTTGAGGGTGAGCGCCAGCACCGCGCACCAGTAGGGCTCGCGGAAGAAGGTCCACAGGCCCCATTCCTGTAAGAAGGGGCGGAACTGTCCGAGGCCGTAATAGATCAGGAAGATCTGCACGAGCAGGGGCGTCCCGCGGAACACGAAGACATATCCTTGAGCCGGCCAGTCGAGAACCTTGACGCGGGACATGCGCATGAGCGCGAGCAGCATCGCGAAGATGGCCCCGAGCGCAACCGCCGTGAAGGCCAGGTTGAGGGTGAGCGGCACGCCCCCGATCAGGGTCAGGAAGGCATCCCGCATGAAGGCGAAGTCCATCAGGAAGCCCTCCGCATGCCACGCATCGAGTGAGCCTCCGCGCGCTGGAACAGGTAGGTCGAAACCCAGGTGATGAGCAGGTAGAGCACCGCCGCCGTGATGTAGAAGTCGAACGGGCGCCGGGTGGAGCCGGCCGCGATGTGCGACTGGCGCAGCAGCTCGACGAGGCCGGTCACCGAGATCAGGGCCGATTCCTTCAGCACCAGCTGCCAGGTGTTGCCGAGGCCCGGAATGGCGTAGCGCAGGACCTGCGGGGCGATGATGCGGCGGAACATCAGCCAGCGATGCATGCCCACGGACCGGGCCGCCTCGAGCTCGCCGCGGCTCACGACCTGGAAGGCGCCGCGGAACACCTCGGCCTGATAGGCGCCCGACACGATGCCGATGGCCATGGCGCCGGTGGCGAAGGCCGGCACGCCGATGAAGCCCTCGGCTCCGAACAGGCTGCCGATGGCGCCGAGCGCCGCGCTGCCGCCGAAGTAGAACAGGTAGATCACGAGAAGGTCGGGGATGCCGCGCAGGACGGTGGTGTAGCCGTCCGCCAGGCTGCGGATCACCACGTTGCCCCCGATCTTGCCCCAGGCCACCAGGGTGCCGACGATGGAGCCCGCGAGAAAGCCGCA
>NZ_JAMXFJ010000105.1 GCF_025460805.1 Microvirga sesbaniae
CGATCTCAGCTGGGGCGCGTGGTGAGGCCGGGCGCACCATCTACATCGCAGACTTCTGTCTTATGTCTCATTCGAGCTATCCCGGCCTCATGCTGTGGGAATGACCCGCAACGCCCATCAAATACAAGAGTCTCATCTGGCAGTCGGTGATGTGGCGGCCGGGCACAGGCTGGGTTCCTCATTTGGTCGTGAAGAACCCCACTCCTTACCCGGTCGGCCGCGACGGCCAGACGGTGCGATCCGTACGGATCGCACCGTCACCTCTCATTCTGATTGCCGCTCAACTTCCACCCTGATCGCCGCGCCTTACCGGCTACACGGTCTTGTTTGTGCCTGCGCCCGCGCTGGTGGCGCAGTTGGCCAAGGCTCATGCCGAGGGACGGCTTGAGGAGCGTCTGATGCACTATACCAAACCGAAGCTGCTGATTGTCGACGAACTCGGGTATCTGCCGTTCGAGCCCGATGCAGCGCATCTGTTCTTCCAGCTTGTCTGCCGGCGCTATGAACGAGGCGCGATGCTGGTGACGTCCAACCGCGCTGTGGGCGAATGGGGATCGGTTTTTGGAGACGCTGTCGTGGCAACGGCAATCTTGGATCGCCTGCTTCACCACAGCCATGTGCTCATGATCCGGGGAGACAGCTATCGCCTGCGGGAGAAACGTCGCAGCGGTTTGTTGAAGGCTGCTGCCGTATCTGATCCGAAGGGATCAGCTTAATGCGGAGGGTCTAGTTCCATCTGTCGCCAGGGGTCTAGTTCCGAATGTCGCTTGAAAGGTGGGGTGGGCCATGCGCGATCACATGCGCACCGAGCTGACCCTTGGCGCTCTGATCATGGCAGCCCAGCGGCAGCGACCAGGCCCTGGGCTTATTCACCATTCGGACCGTGGAAGCCAATACGCGGCAGAGGCGTATGCCCAGCAACTGGCTCTCATGAGCGCCAAGCCATCGATGAGCCGGACGGGCTGCTGCTATGACTGTGCCCCAATGGAATCGTTCTTCCATTCCTTGAAGGTCGAGTTGGTTCATCAGCATCGTTGGACGACCCGCGAGGAGGCACGACGGGACCTGTTCGGCTATATCGAGAGCTACTACAATCGGCAGCGCATCCACTTGGCGCTCGGGTATCTCACACCCGAACAGGCCGAGCGGAAATTGAGCTAACCCAGTGTCCGCGCAAGCGGGGGAAGATCAAACTCGGCGGGACACCAAGACAGACGCCGCTAGCGGATTACACGACCAGCAGAGCGCCGCCGAGCAGCACCCAGCCGTGCCTCCTTTTCGCCTGCTAGGCCTAAAGCAGAGAGATAAGTGTCATGCGCCCTTGGATAGCCCCAATGGGCGACTGGATGTCCAGCATACCATCGCTGTGAACCCGCAAGGTCACCTCGAAATCCATCCCTGTCGGTCCGGCATTCATACCAGTAACAAAGGCTGTGCTGGGGGGAGCTTTCGCACGGAGCTTACTGACTACATCGTTTCCATCGGGTCTGTAGGTTCCGGTGTAGGTCACGCCCCCTACGTCCAAGCCTGCGATCTTTCCACGAACGAGAGCGAACGCCCCAGCACCAACGTTAGCGCGGCCCGAGTAGTCAACCCTATAAAATCCGTCACGCATGATTGGTCCCCTCGGTTTGACAACTGTTTTCACATGGGACTTTGTCCCTTGCTACAAGGCAGTCTGAGCATGGACAGGAAGATCATCTCACAAATTTTTCTATGGTCAAGGCGCCCGCCGTTTCACTGGACTTGCTTCGGAAAGGATACTGCTGGCGAATTCGTTATTCGGTGGAGCGGTTAAGGTGGGCTCAGCGTTCAAGCTGTGGGGGCTTGGGTCCAGACCTGGAGGGTTCCATGTCGCTCCGCCCGACCGTGAGTGCTGACGTTC
>NZ_JAMXFJ010000106.1 GCF_025460805.1 Microvirga sesbaniae
CCAGCTTCTTCCAGCGCAAGCTTCATATTGCCTCCGGTGATGGCAGTGCGGAGAAGATTTGCTGCCTGCGCCTCACACGCAAGCGCCATTGAGACGGCATCGGCCACTTGGCCAAGCACTGGAACGAAGCTCAACAAACCCACCGCCGTCGCCGCCCAATCGAGCACTGGCGACACTATCTTGAGCGCGTCCCCGACGGCGTGAATAAAAGCCCCACCGTTTTTCTTCGGTGACTTGGTGTCAGGCTGGTCCGTCCGGCCCGCCAGCATATCCGAAACCGCGTTTTGTTCCGCAGCGGTTTCGGGCACATGGGTCTTTGACTGCTGGACCGTGCGGTTCGCCAGCGACATGCTTTGGTAGAACTGAGCAAAGTCTTCATTGCTGATGTCACCGGAGTCGACCGTGTGGCCACCGCCGAAGTCGAAGAATGAATTATTGGTCTCATAGCCTGTGATCGCATTGTTAAGCTGACTGAACAGCAGAGGATCAGAGAGCAACTGAGAGGCCGCCTCCTGCACTTTCGGGTCGAGGCTTTTGTCCTCCGCCATCCTCGCGAGCTTGTCACGCGTCAGGTCACCGCTTCCAAAGAAGGCGTCCTGATTGCTCTTAATTGTTTCTAACGTCTCAAGCTCGGTACGCGTGAGACTCATCGACGAAGAAGCGACTTGAAGAAAGTCCTCTTTGTGCACCTTGTCTATTCCACCACCATATAACTGCTTCCATTCATCCGAGTGGCTGACGAAGTACTGAGCCGCCGCAATGACCTGGGGTGGACATTTGCCAGATTTTGATTCACCCTCGACGATCTGCTTGAATTCAGCCAGACTCAGGTTTTCGGGCAGGTTTTCAGAGTATCGGTAAAGCTCGCGTAATGCGTCGCTCCGAGTCATGGCGGACGGCTGCGGATCACCCGTGCTGTCGGATGGAATGTAGTTCTGAACGTAGCTTTGTGCCTGCTTATCCTGAAATTCGGCAACTTGGGAGTGATGGCGGGAGAATCCGGACAAGTCCTTCGCCGTGATCTTGCCACCGCAGCGGCCATCGCCCTGCGAGCCGATCGCATAAAACAGCTCTGGATCCTGCTGCAATCCCTTGATCGCCGCTTTCAAATCCGGGGGCGTAGAGGGATCGTTGGCTTTATCCGCCAATGAATCCCAACTGAGTGGAGCTTGGTCCTTGTGGCGGTTCAGCACTGCTACAATCTCCAACTCGGCCTGGGTCAGTGAGCCGCTATTCCACGTGATTCTCTCGCTTTTAACGGGCGCCTGTGCAACAGAAGGGTTGGCGATCTCAGAGGGCTCCGGCCCCCGATCCATCGACTCAATAGCTACCCTCATATTTTGCGGCAGCAGGTCCAATGGGTGCTGGGCCAAGTACTCCAACGACGACTCGGCATCTGACACGGATTCCGAATGCTCCCGGAACAATGCTCCCGCCGTCGAAGCGGATTCCCGCGCCAGCGGGTCACGGAGTTCCGACGGACAGGTCTTGTCCTCTAGCAGGGACATGATCAGCATCGCCTCAAACCGAGATGCGCTTTGCTGAGTCTCGTCGAAAGCCGATACCGGCTCTGACCTTGTCTGAGCGGACTGCGAGAAAAGGATGTTGGCGTTACTGACTGGCATTGTGGCCCCTCAGACGTGAAGTTGCATCCGCGACAAGGGCGTCACGAGATGTAGTCACCAGCGATAATGGTGATGAGCATTCGCCGGGTTACCAACTCCGCCTCCACAACCGTGCTCTGAGTGCACTGCTTGTTGATCGCACCACATTCTCTTTCCAGCCCACCTGGCCGACGATCGCTGCGTCCCGAATCTCATCATGACCGGTTCAGCTTTCGACAACCTGACTAACTCCAAAGAATCGATTCAGGATGCGGCCGCG
>NZ_JAMXFJ010000107.1 GCF_025460805.1 Microvirga sesbaniae
TCAAATCCTCAGCTGCCTTTCCTCCCCGAAGGAAAATGATTCCGCGCTCGATGGTTTTTCCGTTCTCATCCTTCGTGCCTTTTAAAAAGGCATCGCGTTCTGCCTTCGACATCTTCAGGACTGCGCGAGCTTCGCACTCGCGCTGCCACTCCTCGGACCACGTGTTGACCGGTTGTTTGGTGATTTCCGAGATAGCGGTTGTGTCGCGGGAATAGGCTATTTTATCAGGATCGCACAGGTGAATGGAGGAGATTGTCAGCTGATGCTGAATTAGACATCGGCAGGAGTAGCAACTTTCTCGACGGTCGGTCGCTTCGGCGGCGCTGAGAGGATGAGCTTGGCGAAAACCTCATAGACGGATTGTGGTCCACACTCGTTCTTACGAGCGGCGCAGTCTTCGAAAAAACCGAGATACTGGTCACATTGGATCGACCGCTGCTCCTTCGGAGCTTCCGTACACTGGGTGTATGCCTGCCTTAGCATGGGTGGTGGATCGAACGATTCAAACACTTCCCGGGCCGGCGATTGCGTGAGTGTCTCATGGGCCAGAATGAGACTGGCGGGGCCCGCGAGGACGACGATAGCTATGAAGCCATGATGGATCTTTCCCATTGGCGTACCTCGGACCTCTATGGTTAAGACGGAGTTAACCAATTCCCCCTGACATTGAAACATGTAACGGCATAGCATAGCCAGTAGCGTTGAGCCTAAGGAAGCGAACAGATGGAAAAGCGCCCCGAGCAAGAGGACGAACAAACGGAAACCAATGCGAAAGCCAGTACGCCCCAGCTGGATCGGCTGGAGAAGCTGGCCAATGCTGCTGCCACTGCCGCCCAGGCAAAGCAGTGGCGCGCACGCAAGAATGGTATCAATCAAGAGGAGGAACCCTCGGAGGTTCGCAATCTCAGTAGCGATGCAGAGGCCCGGGCTCGGGCCGAGGAAGCGATGCAGCGGATGATGGCAAAGCCGCATGGCAAACGACGTGGATATTGATGATCGGACCTCTTATTTGAAACACTGATCCTGACATTTGGTCGATCAAACCGGGATTAAGGGAGTGTTCAGCCCTTGCTGGCCATGGTCCCGCCCCTCTTTGCCCCTGCGGATTGCAGCGAGGCGCAGTTTAGGAGTTTTACAATGACCGAAGCCAAAGCAGCCAAGAAGTCCAATCCCGCTCTGGCAAAGCCGCTGCAGCCGTCGAACGAGCTGGCAGCCGTGGTCGGATCGTCTCCCCTGCCCCGCACGGAAGTGGTGAGCAAGGTGTGGGAGTACATCAAGGCCAACAACCTGCAGAACCCTGCGAACAAGCGTGAGATCCTGGCAGACGACAAGCTCCGGCCGGTGTTTGGCGGCAAGGACAAGGTGAGCATGTTCGAGATGAACAAACACTTTGCTCAGCATTTGTCTTGATCTGCGCGCGAAGATAGCGCCAGGCGGAAGAGTTCCGGCTATGATCCCCGGGGCTCTTCCTCTGGGATAACGACCCAGACAAGATCGTCGCTGTTGTCAGGCGAGGGCATCACGCACTCGTTTAGCCTGCTAGCGTCGACCGCAAGCAATCCGGATCTCCACCTCGATCTGTATCGGACCGCCCGTGTCGCGAAGATCCCTCCGGATCTCCTCACGCACGGCGCGGCGGACCTCCTCCGGCAGCGCGACTAGCGCCTGTCCAGACGAGCCACCGCCCCGCTCGAAGGGTCCGAAATACGCGTCGAAGGAGGGTAGCGTGAAACGATATGCCTCGGTGCTGATGTCCACATCCCGGAAGCCCGCACCCTCGAGCAACGAGCGCAACCGCC
>NZ_JAMXFJ010000109.1 GCF_025460805.1 Microvirga sesbaniae
CTAGATCCTCGGCGCAGAGGATTTGACGGGTTGGGGGTGGCGCAGGAGGGGCAGGCCTTCAGGGGCGACCAACACCTCGATGCTTCGCGCCACTCCGGGCTGACGGCGGATCAAGCCGGCCCGCTCCAGGGTGAGCACCATCTGGTGCACGGAAGGCGGCGTGACCTGGAAATGACGCTGCATGTCGGTCTCGGCCGGAGGGCGGCCGTGAACGCGCGTGTAGGCGTCGATGAAGGCCAGGTACTGGCCCTGCCGGTCAGTGAAGCTTTTCTCAGACATCCGCCACACGCTCGATTCATCGGCTGATTCAGCTCGGCCTCTCACACGGGAGGCCGAGATGAACATATGCTACCGGGTTGAGCTGAGCGAGGCCGAGCGCGCCACACTCCAGGCGATGCTCAGCGGCGGCAAGCAGGCCGCCCGCACGCTCAAGCGCGCGCAGATCCTGCTGGCAGCCGATGCTGGGGTGCCAGACGAGACGATTGCCCAGAGTGTCGCGGTGGGTAGCTCGACCGTGTACCGGACCAAGCGTCGCTTCGTGGAGGGCAATCTGGAGCGGGCTCTCAGCGAGGAGCCCCGTCCCGGCGCCGCCCGCAAGCTCTCAGGCCCGGAGGAGGCGCTGCTGGTGGCGACCGCCTGCGCAAAGCCGCCTGCGGGCCGGGCCCGCTGGACGCTGGAACTCCTGGCCGGCGAGATCGTGCGGCTCACCCAACACGAGAGCTTGTCGCGCGAGATGGTGCGCCGGCGCCTCTGCGAGAACGCGCTCAAGCCCTGGCAGCAGAAGATGTGGTGCGTCCCGAAGATCGATGGCGAGTATGTGGCGCGCATGGAGGACGTGCTCGACCTCTATGCTGAGGGCCCTGATCCGATGCGGCCAGTGGTGTGCTTCGATGAGAGCCCGGTCCAGCTCATCGGCGAGAGGCGCCCGCCGCTCCCGGCCGCGCCGGGACAGATTGAGCGGGTTGATTACGAGTACCGCCGCTGTGGCACGGTGAACCTGTTCGTGATGGTGGATGCGCACCAGCCCTGGCGCAAAGTGAGCGTCACGGATCGTCGGACGGCCAAGGACTTTGCCGTGTGTATGCGCGAACTGGTGGATGTGGACTTTCCGCAGGCCGAGCGGATCCGGGTGGTGATGGACAACCTGTCGACGCACACGCCCGGCTCCCTCTACGAGGCTTTCCCACCTGACGAGGCGCATCGCCTCCTGGGGCGGCTGGAGTTCCACTATACCCCCAAGCACGCGAGTTGGTTGAATATGGTCGAGATCGAGATCGGGGTGCTCAAGGGCCAGTGCCTGGACCGGCGGATCGACACGCGCGAGGGGCTCGAGCGGGAAATCGCCGCCTGGGAGCGCGAGCGCAACGCCGCCGGTACACGCATGACCTGGATGTTCACGACAGAGAAGGCCCGCACCAAGATGGGCCGTGCCTATCCCAAAACAGCTCCTCTCGAGCCACTCGCCAAACGGTCATAATCACTGCGCCGAGGATCTAG
>NZ_JAMXFJ010000011.1 GCF_025460805.1 Microvirga sesbaniae
CGCTTGAGAGCCTTGCGGAGGAAGCACTTGGCTGAGGTGAGATTGCGCCGCTCGCTGAACCAGAACTCGACCGTATCGCCATTGCTGTCGATCGCTCGGTAGAGATCCGTCCATCGTCCGCGGACTTTGATATAGGTTTCGTCGACATGCCATCTCCTGGTTACGGATCGCTTGCGAAGATTGAAGCGCTGGAGCAGTTCGGGCGCATACCGGACAACCCACCTGTGGATCGTCGCATGATCGACGGAGATGCCCCGCTCGGCCATCATCTCTTCCAGGTTCCGCAGGCTCAGGTTGTAAGCCAAGTACCACCGCACGCAGAGAAGGATTACCGATCGATCAAAGTGCCTTCCCTTGAACATGCCACCCTCTTCCTTGGAGTCCGGAAGGGTTTAGCTGAAACTCTAAAACAAAACGTTTGCGACGCATCCGACGAAAATCCCTTGATCTCCTTCAAGTCTAACTGAATCAGGCTCCGGTTGAGGCTGCGCACCAGCAAGCACCAGCAACGTGCAGGCCGTGGGTTATACCCGTTATTCACAGGCCATGGCGATTATAGTTAACGATTACCTACCCGCCTCTTTCTCAGCCGAATCGCTGCTTTTCATGAGCAGAAGCCGCAGGCTGGGAGGTGGCAATGAGAAGCGAGATCGGCCTTAGTAAGCGGCATCCAAGTGTCCCCGACGTGGAGCTATTGCGCCGGATCGCGCAGGACATGCGCTCCCTCTATGCCGATGTGATCAAGCAGCCATTGCCTCTCGATATTGCGGTCGCCCTATCGCGCATCGACCGGGAGCAGAGCCGTGCTGTGGGTCAGGCGCAACGGTTCAGGACCTGAAGCTTCAGGTTCCCGCCGAGTCAGACGGTTGCCAGAAGAGCGATGGCAAGGACAACGGACCCGACAACGACCGCTACGCCGGTCCAAGCGACTCCTCGTGGGCGGCTGTGAAAGCTGACGGCCTGAGGAACTGCCATCCCTTGCTTCCTATGCATAAGGAATACGATGACTTCCTGACAATTTAATCCACTTCCCGAGCGAGGTATCCGGCGCAAAGGGAGTATAGCAGAAGAGGCAGAACGGACCTGAGCGGTCTCGTTCTCATGCCAAATTATAGTGGCAGGAAGCGCTTTGTCAGGTCGGATGCCCTTCCGTATCATCGATCTCGGGCGACTGCTCCACGGGGATTTGCGGATCCGGCACCTTCGCACTCTCGGTTGGATCGGGTTCCCTATTCTGGTGGGCTGGGTTGCCGGTCCCGTCTTCCTTCACACCGCTGCGGCGACTGCTGTTGACGCTCAGGTTCTCTAATCCCGTGTCTTGGTTAGCGCGCTTTTCACCTGTCATGATCATCTCCAGATCACATCCATCAGGTGAACGGTGATTAGGGCGCTCGGTTGCCAAAGCTAACCCGTCACCGCATGCCTGATCCGAGCAGCCGCATCTATTGGGTCGATACCATCCGTGTACCAATCCAAGATCGCCAAATAGAGGCTATTTCGCAGAAGTGGGTGATGCTCGGAGGGAAGGTGCTCTTCGACAGCCTCCAGGTATCGCGAGAAGGGCTTTAGCATCGAACCAGCCTCCCTTGATTGTCATCACTCCGGGACAGTGTCGTTCCAGGTAGAGCATCAATGAAGCAGGATTTTGTCTTCTACTCTCCACACAAACTCTAAGTATGTTTCTGTGTTACGAGAGAATAGGATGCTGAACTTGTGCACCGCTGGTCTGAGTCTGGTACCGGCGCGACAACTTTAGAGCAGCACGGAACCTTCCTTCTCGTTCTGCGCTAATATCGATTCCGTGCTCTTCCGGCTGCGGGATCAGCCATGCCCGACGACCCTCAGAAGCCTCTACAGGAGTTGCGTCAGCGAATACTCAGTGAGGGGTTGCCGAAACTGTCGGCAGAGGCATTGCGCGTGTACAAACGGGAGGAGCGGCGTAGTCCGAAGCTGGCCCAGCCGAGTGGTTCCAAGCCTCCGCTCAGCCTGTCCTCAGAAGCGCTCCGACTGGTCCACGAGAAATCCGATCCTGCATGGCCGTGGAACCAGCGATAACTGACTCTCCCGGCACTTAATCTCCGGTCGTTCAGCTAACCGTGGCGGTTAAGGTGACAGCGCTACTTCGGGAAGTGCTTCTGCTCCTCAAGGACCTTGGCCGAAGCCATCACTTCCCTGTAGCTGCGGTGTGTTCATCAGTAAGAGTTCCGATTAGACGCAGCAATTCCTGCTGTTCCGGACCCGAGCCGCGACTCAAGAAGGCCACGATATCCTCATGTTCCACATGTCCTCCCGAAGCCAGATTGGCTTCATGATGGACAAACACAGTCCCTGAAGGGTCTGCAACCAGATACCAGAGGTCACCGCTTGGGCTTTCGTAGAGCTTACGTGCCTTCTTCATAGAGCCTCCTGCAAGATAAGCTTGGCGCGTTTACTCTACCTATGACAATACAAGTCAGAAATTACGATCACCTTAACTGGGCAGTTCTTATTAACATTAAACGGCGTCTTCAGAATAGATGTGCGTGTTCTGGCTCACCCAAGTTAAGCTGGGTCCGTCAATTCGGCCGGCTCTGCTGGGTTAATTGCCGAGATCGCATGCTTGTAGACGATCTGTGTACCGGCCCCCCGGGCCAGTTGGACCGTGTATTGGTCGAACCGTTTGATCCGTCCCACGAGCTTGATCCCGTTCACGAGGAACATCATAACCTCAACTTCACTGTCGCGAAGCTGTTTGAGGAACATGTCCTGTATCATCGGGGTCCTTTGCACGGTCACACCTGAACCCCTCGGCACTATGGCACCGCTCACATGCGGCGCTGGGCGACTGGAATTCTGGGAAGCCGCTCTGCCTCAAGAACCCTCGTCGCTTGTGGCAACTCACACTCAGCATAGTCTCGTATGGGTCTTGCTGTCTCACGAAGACGAAGGCTGAGGCGCTCGATCTCGGGCACCGCCATAGGCACTCCGTGCGCAGCTATCATCTCGGCGAGGTCTTCAGGAAGTGCATCAACGTGCTCTTGAAGGAGGTGGAGGGCTGCACGGATGGTACTCAACTCTCGTTCGTCTACAACAAGGGCGAGTTTCTTCATTGGGGTGTATCGGCCTCTAAGCTTGTCCTTGTAGGCTAATGACGGATACGGCGGAAACAAGGCAACTGCGTGAGCGGATCATTGGCATAGTGATCTAAGCCACGGCGACGCATTCGATCTCAATGTCGAATTCCATCGGCCAAGAGGCGACCGGCACGAAGGTGCGCGAGGGTGGGTTTTCCGGAAAGAAGCGAGCGTAGACCCGATTGATGACCGAGTAGAATCCCGCATTGCTGGCGTAGACGCGGACCATCACCACCTTATCGAGGGATGTGCCTGCACTCTCCAGGCAGTGCTGAACTGCTTTGAGCGAGGCTTCGGTCTGAGCCTCAATATCGCCTCGGATGAACTTGCCCGTTTCCAGGTCGAAGGGCGGCGTCCCCGACACGAAGACGAAGCCATTGGCCTTTGTCACCAGTGAGAGAGGAACTCCGACATTGCGGACGCCCTGTGAGAGGACCGGCACCTCGATGATCTCTTTGGACATGGCAAGCGCCCTTTCCAGCCACCGCACTCTGACTGACAAGGCGGTGCCATTCCAAGAACTCTTGCGTATAGGAGGTTCGCCTTTCTCTCGACGGAAATGGCTTTGGCATCGAGAATGGCCGCACCACAATGGAGAAAGGGCTATGCCTGCCGCCTACCTGATCGTCATGATCAAGATCACACGCGAAGAGGGCTGGCCCGAGTACCGTCAGAAGGTGGCCGAACTCTTCGCTAAACATGGCGGACGCTATATCGTCCGGGGTGGACCTGTCGAGGTTCTGGAGGGTTCCTATGACGGGCGGCGATTGGTCGTATTCGAGTTTCCGTCAATGGAGACGATCCGATCCGTCTGGCACTCACCGGAGTATGCGGAAGTGAAAACTGCGTGAGGGCGCAGGCGAACTGGATGTTTGGGCTGTGCCAGGGGTTTGACGTTCACGGCGCTCCTTCCACGCGAACCCTGCCTCGATCATCATTCTTTCCGCCCAAACAGAGTGGCTATCAGGCCAGCACGTACCGGAGCAGGCTGATGCTCAATTTCAACCTGAGTTGGTTCGGCGAAAGTCTCAGCTTCGGGTATTTGTTCGACCGCAATCCCGGAATGGGTCTGCGCGTTAGGCGGATGCGGCTCGTCGGCTTCTTGCTTCACCTCTTCCCGTGAGTCCATAAACGGTAGATCGACCGTAGGCTCTTGCTCCAGGTCGGCTGCTACGGACAGGACCTCTATCCTTCCAGGGAAGTCATTTCGGCATTCATACGGGACGTAATCGTGGAAATCGGGCCTGATCCGGTGCGGCTGGTCGAGAAGGACCTCACTTTTGACTTCCAGCACGAAAAAGCGTCCTTCCGGAGTCTTCACGTCCACCCGCCTGACCACGCCCTCGGAGAAGCTCTTCCATGGACGGGCTGGATGGAAGTGGACTCTGACCTGATCCCCCACCGCGATCTTCACCTCACCCATTCACCGGTGCTCCACCTCGTTGCGTCAGGCGCTGAGAGGCCCAGATAGCAGCTTGGGTGCGGTTGGCGGCACCAATCTTGCGCAGGATTGCTTTGACATGAACCTTGATGGTGGCTTCCGTGATGTCGAGCTTGCGCGCAATAACCTTGTTCGGCTCGCCTTGCGTCAGGCATCCCAGGATTTCCCGTTCTCGCAGCGAGAGCTTGCAGGCTTTCAGGTCAGGCGAATCAGGCTCTGCCATGCTGCCGTGGAGCGGCTGCTCCTGGTTCTGGCGAGGCCCGCCCATGAAAGGGCGCAGGACCTCAAAGGGCAATACGGTCTCGCCGAGCATTACGAGTTCAAGCGACTTGATCAGAACGTCGGCGGCACTGGCTGCTGAACAAAAGCCATTCACCCCAGCCTCATGACCTGAGCGCACAAAGCTGAGGTCGAACCGTTCCGCCAGAGCCACGATCCGCGCCTGCGGGAACTGCTCTCGCATCTGCCGTATGATCTCAAGCAGACGCTCAGTGGTCTGATGGGTATCGACAAGAATCAGGGCAGGCTCGAAATTCCCATTTTGAAGCAATCGTGTTTCAGAATGGGTTGTGGCGAGATCAAACGGCGTGTCCTGTAGGATGTGTCGAAGCCCCGAGCGCAAAAGGAAGTTATCGCAGATCAAGGCCGTTGGGATTGCTGCGGTATGGCTGGTGGACGAAGTGTTCGTGTCCGACGAGCGATCATCTACAAGCGTCAGCGTAGTCATCTATGCCCCCTGCCTAATTTCTTCCCTTAAGAGAAAATTAATAGGTCAGGAGAGCTACGTCTGTCGGCTTTCAGACAGTCCTCCAATTAGAAGAAGACTCCTAACCGTGACATGCAGTCACATCTCTGTGATTGTGCGTGATGAAGCCGCGATGTCTCACGAAGAGCGAGCATTGCCTGAGCAACTTCGCAGTAAAAGATACAATGAAACATTCGCGTTACCATCTGCGGCCCTTCTAAGCTTCATCCAGTAATGCAGGAGCGCTGCGAACAAGAAAAAAGCGCCCGTGAGGGCGCTGGAGGTCCCGGCCCGTAGGGGCAGAAAGGCCGGTGAAACTGAAAGCTAATCAGCCTGCCGCTTGAAGTTCATCCAACATGGCTGACGAGAGGTGCTTCTGGAGTTCGGTGATCAGCATCACATAAGGCTGACGCCGCTCGCGGTGCCTTCGCTGAAGGTTCTCAACGATCTGCTTCTTCAGCACACGATCAGTTCGGCTGCGCTCAACCCGCTGCACCTCGTGCCGATGCTCGAAGTCGAGGTTGGACAGAGTGCGCGAGGTGCTCTGCAACAGGTCCTGCAAGTCGAAGCTGTGGTTGCCGCCGACGATCAGGCGGTTCAGCGCAAAGGAAACATGCTGCTGGTTCTGCATTGGAGCCCCCGATTGGCCTGTGCCGAGCCGTCCCCGTGGTCAGGTCGCCAAGCTCGACACAGGCTTATCTTCAAGAAACGTTCATCCCTAAACTATCATGCTCCAGCATACATCAGTTATGAGACGGCTCTGATCACCTCAGCATGAGAATACTGATTAGTGCCGAGCCATACTGCTTAGATGTTTTTGCTGAAGGCGAGGTACGCAATACTGGAGAAGAAGGCATCTGTCTGTTGGAAACCCGACAAAGAGGCTCGCTATTTTGTATAGGTCAGCCTGCCGCATGTGTACGGCCTCAGTTCGGTTCTCGTGCTGGCCCAGCCAAGGGTGTGCTGGGAGCAAGGCGACAGCGCTCCCGAAACACCTGTTGCGCGGCAGCAAGATCAGGAACCCAGGTCTCGAACCGCGCCGTCATCACACCGCGTCCCTCCACCTTCAAGGATTGGAGCCCATTGGTGTGCAGCGGCCCCAGGATGCTGTCACCTTCACCGAAGAACAGGGTGCCGTCCTCCCACTCCAGCAGCACAAAGCCTTTGTCGGTCTGGACAACGAAGCTTTGGCAGAACGGCTTGAAATCAAAAACAACTGTGCCGGTGAAGCGGGGATTACCGGGGCCGCTTGTGATGAGACCTACGATGGCAAGGAAGAAAGCAACACACCAAAGGGTAACGGCCAGGAGAGGCTTTGTCATCGCAGGCCCCCTCGCAGGAGTGGAGAGACCGCCCAGATCGACGCAGCACGAACTTCGAGAACATTATAGCTGATTTCGGCGGCTATGTTAATGCGCCTTCTCACCCCACCGTGAGCACATACCCATCGCACAGGATGGCGAGCCATTCTGGCCCTCGGAAGACCTCGTGTTCCCTATAGAGACTGGACACCTCACCAAGCCCGCAGCACAATTCCCTACGAGTTCGCGCCGAGGGTCCCATGGATCGGCAGGAGCACAGGATCGAGCGCCGACTGGCGGCGATATTTGCTGCTGACGTAGCAGGCTACTCGCGCCTGATGAGCCAGGACGAGATCGGGACGCTTCGGACCCTGACCTCTCATCGCGAGATCATGGATGGCCTGATTACCGAGTATAGAGGTCGGATCGCCAACACCGCTGGCGACAGTGTTCTGGCCGAGTTCCCGAGTGCCGTCGATGCCGTCCAGTGCGCCGTAGCTGTGCAGGAAGCCATTGCCCAGGTAGCCCACGACACTCCGGAAAATAGGCGTCTTCAGTTTCGGATCGGGGTGCATGTCGGCGATGTCATGGTCCGAGGTGGCGATCTGCTTGGAGACGGGGTGAATGTTGCAGCGCGATTGGAGAGTCTTGCTGAACCAGGGAACGTCTACATCTCTGACGCCGCCCACACGTATGTTCGCCGGTCATCCACCCTCGGCTTCGATGATCTCGGGCCGCGGGAAATTAAGAACATCGACGAGCCGGTTCGCGTCTACCGTGTCACGACTTCACCTTCACCCTTCTCGGGCTTGGCGCAGGCAGCGCCAGCGAAGGCGCTCCCCCTGCCTGATAAGCCGTCGATTGCTGTCCTTCCCTTCGCGAATATGAGTCGAGACCCGGACCATGACTATTTGGCCGATGGCATTGTGGAGGAGGTTCTTGCCGCTCTGTCCCGTGTGCGCTCCTTTTTTGTCATCTCCCGTAGTTCCAGCTTTACCTACAAGGGCAAGGCTGTCGATCCGCGCGAAGTGGGACGAGAACTTGGCGTCCGATACATCCTGGAGGGAAGTATCAGGCGGTCAGGTCAACGCCTGCGGATCATGGCTCAGCTTATCGACACCACAGCCGGAAGCCACGTGTGGAGTGACCGGTATGATGGCGAGGTCTCGGATATTTTCGACCTCCAGGATCGGGTCACAGAGTCTGTTGTCGGAGCGATTGAGCCGAGGATCACCTTATCTGAGATTGAACGGGCCAAGCGCAAGCGCCCAGACAATCTTGATGCCTACGACTGTGTGATGCGAGCCTTTCCGGCGCTCTGGTCACAGGAGCCAGACGAGATCGCAGAGGGTCTCAGGTTCGCACGAGAAGCAATGCGGCTTGACCCCGCCTATGCCTTACCAAAGGCATTGGCCGCATGGGGGCATGCTCAAGACGTAGTCTACACCCGGACGGCAACGCCGGATGAGGACCGGGAAAAGGTGTTCCGGCTGGCCCAGGAGGCTGCGTCCCTCGACAACAACGATCCTCTTATCCTGACTGCGCTTGCGACCGCATACTCGCTTCTCGGCCAGTTTGATCTGGGTCTTGCCGCTGTTGAGAAGGCGCTGGCTCTGGACCCGAACTCCGCTTGGGCTTGGTCGCGGAGCGGATATCTCCATGTCTACAAATCCCGACCGGAGCGAGCCATCGAGCATTTCGAGCGCGCGATCCGGCTGAGTCCGCTGGACCCGATGCACTACAATACGTTGTTTGGGATCGCGGGAGCGCATTTCGTTCGGGCCGACTACGAGGAAGCGGTTAGATGGATCGAAAAAGGTCTGGCCGAGAAGCCCAGCGCGGTTTGGGTGTATCGCTTCCTGACAGCAGCCTACGCCAATGCAGGACGGATTGAGGATGCAAGGTGGGCGGCTTCCAAGCTCCGTGCTGCTTACCCGTCCATCACGATTTCGCAGATCGTCCAGGTGGTTCCTGCTCTTGGTAAGCTTCCGGCTTATGCGGATGGGCTTCGAAAGGCGGGTCTGCCCGAATGAAGTTGGGATAATCACCCTACCGACTGCACGTCCCGCGAATATTCGACATACTTTGATCAATGCAGCCTTGCTCCCGCAGGCGGGCATCTACTTTCGGTCACATGCAATTACGCCATCCGCGATCCAGAGGACACCACTCCCGCAGCTTCGTCCAGCGCTTCTTCATCTGCCCGCCTCTGACCGCGATGGCGACAGCCTTCTTCTGTCCCACCAACACGACCAGACGCTTGCCTCGGGTCACACCGGTATAGAGTAGGTTGCGGGCCAGCATCGTGAAGTGCTGCGTCACGACCGGAATGATCACGGCGGGATACTCGGAGCCCTGTGACTTGTGGATCGTGGTAGCGTACGCGGGTACTAGGGTGTCGAGTTCGCCGAACGGATAAGACACTTCCCGCCCGTCGAATGAGGCGATCAGAGCCCCCTCCTCGTCGTCGATTCTAACCACCGTGCCAAGGTCGCCGTTGAACACCTCCCGGTCGTAATCGTTCTGTGTCTCCATTACTCGATCACCGGGCGAGAAGCGCCAGCCAAACCGTTCCACCTTCGCGGGAGGGTTGGGGTTGAGCACCTCCTGAAGCTGGATATTGAGGTTGCGGGCTCCGAGCACACCCCGGTTCATCGGGCAGAGCACCTGGATGTCCTTCATCGGATCAAGGCCGAAGCGGCGCGGCCTGCGCTCCTTGATCATCTGGACGATCTTCGGCACCCCCTCTTCGGGATCGGTGATCTCCACGAAGTAGAAATCACTGTCCTTGCCAATCTTCTGCGGCTCGGGCATCTGGCCCTTGTTGATGCGGTGGGCATTGACCACAATCCGGCTTTCCGCTGCCTGCCGGAACACCTCAGTTAGCCGCGCCACCGGGATACGATCCGAGGCGATGATGTCAGCCAGCACCTGCCCGGAACCAACCGAGGGCAACTGGTCCACGTCACCCACCAGCAGCAAGCCTGCATGAGGGGGAATGGACTTGGTCAGGGCATTCATCAGCGGCACATCAACCATCGAGGTCTCGTCTATCACGAGGAGGTCGCAATCAAGCGGGTTCTCCTCGTTGCGTGAGAAGCCACCGTGCTTGGGATCAATCTCCAGCAGGCGGTGAATGGTCTTGGCCTCCAGCCCAGTCTGCTCAGTCATGCGCTTGGCCGCGCGACCTGTGGGAGCAGCCAGAGCGACCCGGACCCCTTTGGCAACCAGCAGGCGCAGGATCGTGTCGAGCAGGGTCGTCTTGCCGACACCGGGGCCGCCGGTCACCACCGCCACTTTGGAGCCGAGCACCAGCTTGAGTGCCTCGCGCTGCGAGGCCGCCAGGGTCTTGCCCGTGCGGCTCTCCACCCAAGGAATAGCCTTGTCGAGGTCAATCTCAGGCCAGGGTGCTGGACCAGACGACCGCTCGATGAGACGGGAGGCGATGGCCTGCTCGGCGAGATGCAGCCCTTTGAGGAACAGGCAGGTCTCGTCGCCGATTGTGTCCGAGACGACCTCCCCTTTCGCAAGTTCCTCGGAGATTGCCGTGCGGATCAGGCCCGCATCGACCTCAAGCAGTTGTTCCGCCAGCCGGGTAAGCGCCTCGACCGGCAGGGCGCAATGGCCCTCGTCGGTGGCTGTCTGGAGCGCAAACGAAATGCCTGCCCGGATGCGCTGCGGGGCGGTCTTTTCCATGCCGAGCTTGGCCGCAATGGCATCCGCCGTCCTGAAGCCGATGCCACGTACGTCCTTCGCCAGTCGATATGGGTCCTCGGTCATGACCTGAACGGACTCATAGCCGTAGGTTTTGAAGATGCGGACCGCGCGTGCCGTGCCGACCCCGTGCGCGTGCAGAAAGATCATGATTTCCCGCACCGCCTTCTGCTCGGCCCAGCCCGCCACAATCTTCGAGGCGCGCCAGGGGCCAATGCCCTGCACCTCAGTCAGGCGCTCTGGTTGGGCCTCGATGATCTCGAAAGTATCCACGCCAAAGGCGGCGACGATGCGCTTGGCCATGGCGGGTCCGATGCCGCGCATCTGGCCCGAGGCAAGGTACTTCTCGATCCCCTCTGCTCCGGTCGGAGGCGTGGTCTTGAGCACCTCAGCCTTAAACTGAAGCCCATGATCTCGGTCGCTGATCCACAGGCCGCTGGCGGTGATCCATTCGCCTGCAGACACAGTGGGTGTATGACCGACGATTGTTACGAGGTCACGCTTACCGCGCGTATGCACCTTCAGGACGGCAAAGCCATTGTCCGCACTGTGGAAGGTGACGCGCTCGACCGAACCCGCGAGGGTCTCCAAGGCAGGTCGCTGATCGGCCTGTGCGGGGCGAAACATCTGATTCATGGTGCCTGCCGGGAGGAATTCCCAGCTTCTTCGAGTTTATCGCTGGATGGCGCTGCTGACGAGGTGGTGCTTCTCCGCTCCCATCCCCACCAAGGCTATCAGAACCGACCTCTCGGACGGCTCGCAGCAAGCTTGAAGGAAGATGCAGGAAGCCAAAGCGTGACTTGACCCCGATATATGTTCTATGTTTGTTCTTTTCGAGGCATAGATCAAGAGAGGTCCACCAGATCATGATTCGCACCGGATCAGACCAAAAGCTCACCGAACCCGGTGAGGCCGATCAACAGGCAAAGGACCTGAAACGGCTGCTCGCAAAAGCTGAACAGCAGATCAGGAAGCTGCAAGAGAAGGTCGCGGATCAGAAGCAGCAGATTCGTGAACTACAGGCTCAAGCCAAACATGAGGCTGGCCTTGCTGCTGAGCGTGAGGAACTCAAAGCTGAGATCGCTGACCTGAAGGGTGAGATCAAGGAACTGACCCGCGCCAACAGGGAGCATGTGGAAAAAATCGAGACGTTCCGGGCCGAGAACGTGAAGCTGAAGGCTGGAGCAAAGGTCCCGCCGCCGAGCAGAGTGGGCGCTCAGACAGACCTCCGAGGATCACCGCAGCCCTTGTTGTCCTGAGGATTGGAGAGGCAGGCTCATCTACGGTTCTCCCGACATCGCTCCTGGACCGCTACCCCACGAGCGTCCATATGGAAGGCATGGCGAAAGCATTGAAGCCCAACCCAGGCGGAACGCGAGGCAGGCGCAAGGCACCTGAGCCACCCGGTATTCGGCTGCCGATCCGCATCAGCGTGGATCGGGAGGCCCTAAACGCCTTGGACAAGCGAGCCATTGCTGCCCAGGCCGGAATCGGGATCGTGGCAGGCTGGCTGGCAAGCTGGCTTGTGGGCGGCTCCGGTCTTCTTCAGTACGTGGTTACCGGGCTGGCGGGATCGCTCGTCGGCGGCTTTCTCCTGGAGCGCTTTGGAATTGACCTCGGTATTCGCAATCAGACCGCCAGCCGGATTGCCACCGCAACGATAGGTGCAGTGATTGTTGTCATCCTAGCGCGTCTTATCGGCTGACGTATATCGACTCTCACGACGTTCATTCACATAACTTGATGCTGGGACGAGACTTGGGGGTCTACAACCAAATGAACATCTTCATACTGACGGGGGCTGGTGTGTCAGCCGAGAGCGGCCTGGGCACCTTTCGGGATAAAGACGGCCTTTGGTCCCGCTTTGACCCGATGAAGCTCGCCACGCCAGAGGCTTTCGCGCACAATCCCGATCAGGTCCATGCCTTCTACAACATGCGCCGCCAGAACCTTCTATCAGCAGAGCCTAACGCTGCTCACCGGGCGCTTGCCCGTTTGGAAATCGGTTTAGCGGAGCGCGGTGACAGCCTATTCCTGTGTACGCAGAATATCGACGACCTCCATAAGCGTGCTGGATCGCAGCGGGTGATCCATATGCACGGCGAACTGCTCAAGGCCCGTTGCATCGCCTGCGGCGAGACGATGTCATGGCGTGAGGACTTGAGCGTCGAGGTCCCCTGCCCGTCCTGCCGCCGTTCTGGAGGCTTGAGACCGCACGTGGTCTGGTTCGGCGAGATGCCGCTGGAGATGGATGCAATCTACGATGCTCTACTCGAAGCCGACCTGTTCGTCGCCATCGGAACATCCGGGTCGGTCTACCCGGCTGCCGGGTTCGTGTCCGAAGCACGCGGTCACGGCATCCGCACCTGTGAGATCAACTTGGAACCCTCGGACAATGCCAGACAGTTCGACAAGGGTCGGTATGGACCAGCAAGTGAGGCCGTCGCGGCTTGGGTCGAGCAGATACTCTCGCAAAAAGTTTGAGCGACCAAGCCGGGGTTCCCGCTCTCCGTCCACCTCATCCCAAATAGGAAGGTCGCCAACAGGGACACAGGTGAAGACGCCATTGCTCACCAGACCATAATCATGGGTGGCTCCTCTCGTGACCAGTACGACTGAGCCGACCTCAAGATCGGTTAGGGCTCCCGCGACACCAGAGAAAATCAGGTCGTCGCAGCCGAACGTCGTGAACAGGATCGTTGCCAGCGTGGCGGCGTTGACCTTGCCGAACCCGGACTGGGACAGGATGATCGGTCGAGAGCGGTTTGGGACCTGCCCTCTCCAAAACTCGAAACCGGCAAGGGTGGTCGGCTCCTGTTCGAACTCGAACCGATAATGAAGAGCGTCGAATTCCTCAGGAGTCGCACAGAGGATGCCTGTCGTCATCGAAGCTGCTTCATCTGTGGGGATCAGCGTCGGACGGTTCGTCAACAAGCCGCTTGATCTCGAAAACTATAGCGACGAGGACAGCGGAACATATGAGGAGCTTGGTCAAAACGGCGAGCGTCCCCTCCTGGATACCGGGGTTCATCCCGATCAGCGGGATCAGCAGCAGAGCCGGAATGCCAAGCGTAATGGCCCCCAAAATATAGAGCGCACTGGCTGGCCTGTCAGATGCACGAATCTCGTGAGAGTGAGCCATCGAGGCATTCTGGGCCGAAGTCTTTATCTTGTCTGAAGCATCCACCAGACCGGGAACCGACACCCTCATTGCTTGTTGCGTCATGGTAATCCTCCCCTGATTTGTGCTTCACACAAGTGTGTCGGGCAGACCCAGGCGTTGCAAGGCAATCAGCAACCCAGAGCAAATGCAAAGCGGGTACCTTCCTCCTAATCTTCCGCCTCTTTGGCCTCAGCGGCTGTCCAGAGCCCCACGATCACGTCGGGATCTGTGATCCGGAAAAGCTGCTCCATGGTCATGCTAGTCGAGAGGCCATAATGAAGCATCTTCTCACGATCAGCCTCGAACGTGTCCTGGTCAGCCCATTCAGGCCGAGCATCGATCAGAGCGCTCATCATGCGCCACACGCGGTGGGATTGAGATTGGCCGAACATTGCCGCCTCTTCCTACATCCATTCTCTGTTTTCCCACCGATGCCAGAAAAGATCGAACAGATGATGAACGGGCAGGCGGTTCATTCCAGGATGATCGACTGATAGTACGGACATTGTTACTCATTCGGGTTGGAAAGGGGTGACGAGAGGCCCTAAAAGCTGGACACCCTGCCCAAGCCCAAGCAGAATCGATCTGGAACTGCACCGAGGGGCTCATGGGTCCGCAGGAGCACAGGGTCGAGCGACGGCTGGCCGCTATCTTAGCGGCTGATGTGGTGGGCTCGTCACGTCTCATGGAGGAAGACGAGGAAGGCACGCTCCTGGCTATTCAAGCAATTCTGTCGGAGCTTATAGAGCCAGTCGCCACACGGCATCATGGGCGCATCGTCAAGACTATGGGCGATGGGGCTCTTTTAGAGTTCGCCAGCCCAGTGGAAGCCGTCCTATGCGCCGTCGAAGCCCAGGCAGCAATCCGCGACAGCGCCCAGGGTCAGGCTGGTATCCAGCTACGAATAGGAATCAACCTGGGAGATCTTGTCGTCAGCGAAGTCGGGGACATTCTCGGAGACAGCGTGAACGTGGCTGTTCGCCTCGAAGGCATCGCCGATCCTGGCGGCATTTGCGTCTCGGGCAAGGTCCACGACGAAATCCAGGGCAAGCTCGGGGTCTCGTTTGAGGACCGGGGCGAACAGTGCCTGAAGAATATCGCTCGCCCCGTCCGAGTTTACGCATACCGTGGAACCGCCCCAGCATTGAAGACACCTCCAGAGTTCTGTGTACCCGAAAAGCCATTCATTGCGGTCCTGCCATTCACTAACTTGAGCGGCGATCCCAAGCAGGAGTATTTCGCGGACGGGATCACAGAGGATTTGATTGCTGCGCTGTCCCGGTACCGGTGGCTTTTCGTCATCGCCCGTAATTCTGTCTTCACGCTGAAGGGCCGGGCCATGGATATCAGGGAAGTTAGCCGCCGACTCGGCGTCCGTTACGTGCTGGAGGGCTCTGTTCGCAAAGCGGGCAATCGGGTGCGCATCACGACCCAGTTGGTCGAGGCGGTGACAGGCACCGATATCTGGGCCGGGCGCTTCGACCGTGACCTAACAGACATCTTTGCGTTACAGGATGAGATTACCGAGAGCGTGGTATCAGCGATCGAACCCAGCTTGCGAACGGCTGAGATCGAGCGAGCCCGAGCGAAGACGACGGACGACCTGGACGCATATGACCTCTACCTTCGCGCTCTGCCCGAGTTCTATGCCTTTACCGAACCGGGCTTCCGCCGGGCCGAGGCACTCCTGAGGCAGGCTGTTGAACGTGATCCCGGTTATGCCGAAGCCTGGGGTGCGCTCGCTGATTGCACAGGTCGGCTGGTGGTTGGCGGGTGGACTAAAGACTGGGACGCGGACGCAGCCCGAAGCCGAGAGGCTGCTCTGCAGGCAGTTCAGTGCGATTCAAGTAACGGTCTGGTTCTCTCCATCGCCGCGTGGTCTCTGGCATCGCTCTCGGGAATGCTGGAGCAAGCCGTCACCTTTTGCGAGAGGGCTTTGGATCGCCAACCTAACTCGTCGAATGTTCTGACGAACTGCGGGTGGGTGCTGGTGTACAACGATGAGTGCGGGCGTGCCCTGACCTGCTTGGAGAAAACGCGGCGGCTGAACCCACTGGACCCGCGCGGCTACATCACCTTGAATGCGATGGGGGCTGCCCATTTCATGGAAAGCCGGTTCAAGGAGACGGAGCAGTTCACTCGGCGAGCCCTGGAGATGAACCCTGGACATCCCATCTCGCTTCGCTATTTGACGGCGGCGCTGGCGCAGATGGGTCGGCGGGCCGAGGCCACGGAAGTTGGGCGCTTGTTGCAGTCCGCCCCCTGGGAAGCAATGCGCACACACTTGCACCGGACATGCTATCGCAATCCCGAAAAACGTGAACTCCTGTTCGAAGGGTTGCGGATAGCCGGCCTCCCCATTTGACGCTCTCATACCTAACTCTTCGACAACTGTCCCCTCCCACCTTGTTCAGGCCCATCCGGGGATCACGATTGCGGCAATCAAGCAAGCATCAATGCCCCCGAGCCCGTCCTTTCAGCATGCGCTGTTTGACGACCTGCGCACGGCTGGTCTTCCAGAGTGACACCGATTAAATTCGCTTCTGCTGCGGGCTGATCGTATGGTTGGGTGCTGATCATAAGCCGCGTGGCGTCGTGTTCCCTGGGGGCGTGGCTCCCGTCGATTTCTTGGCAGCCTTCTCACGTTGGCCGATGGCACTGCGGCCTATTAGTCCCACCATCCTGCGGGAAGCGATCCATGGCTTCGTCAAACCGGGAATGATCGCAGCTACACCGACTTCGAAGGCACGATATCAGTCGTTGAAGCTGGCTATCTGGCCACGTCGCAGAGCAATAAAAAACAAGATCACTCGTCTAAGAACGAGCGCCTACAGCTTATATCGAGCCAGTGTCTGTTATAATATGGAAGTATTTCGTGAGAACTTTACCCCTAAGATCACTCTTTACGATGGATGTACCTACGAGCAAGCCCTCGCTGTTATTTGGAGTCGCAAGCTCAGCGAGTGCGAAGTCGCACCTAATCCGGGTGCTTCAATCCGCTTCCACGACGACGCAGCCCTTTTGGCATTCAATTTCCAGTTTTATGAAACGACCGTATTTTTGGACGAAACTGCGCTGGTCTCTCCTGCCGAACCAAGAGCCTTCGAGGCGTACATTTCGGAGAACAATCTGGAAAGTAGCGTCACCCGAACCGACCTTCTCGCCATGCGATTCTATGATACGGACGACCAGCGAGCTTTCGAGGCAGAGGCGGGCTTTGGCACCGCAATCCACATTGCCTGCACGGATCATGAGTAGCGGGTGCCCGCAAGCACCTATTCATTCTCCCCATCCAGTTGCTTGACGGCCTGATGGTGCTCTGCCATCTTCCTGAAAAATCCGTTTTATCAGTTGCTTACGCCATCCATGATCAAATCCGAACTGGTCCAGAAACTCGCTGAGCAGAACCCGCATCTTTATCCGCGCGACGTCGAAAAGCTCGTGAGCGCGATCCTCGGCACCATCGGCGATGCGCTCGCACGGGGAGACCGGGTTGAGCTTCGTGGCTTCGGGATCTTCACAGTAAAGAAGCGCGGTGCTCGGACGGGCCGCAACCCTAAGACGGGGGAAGTCGTTGCAGTGTCGGAGAAAGTTGTTCCTGTGTTCAAGACGGGCAAGGAGATGCGCCAACGCCTCAATCCCGCATCGGCCAAAAAGCCAAAGAGAGCGACAGCCGGTGCGACTGCCGTCAACCATCTCGTAGAAGCATAATCTCCGCGAACACCGCCTCCACTTCCTTGAAACGATTTTCTGCCTCTGCCCGGTCTCGCTTCGGGTGGACATCGGGATGGAACTGCCTGCGGTAGGCCATACGGGCAGCCTTCGTTAGATACCTTGACCGTTCCTACCGGTTCAAACAGTTTTGGTTCCAGCGACCGATCCTGCACCGCCCGAAGATCCATTTCGCCTATCATCCCGGAGCGACGAGCTTCGGATGCAGAACTGATTGTAGGCGAAATAGCCCATGATAATGCCAGGGCGCGGGAATCGGGTACAATACTTGCAATTTCTGGGCTGCACCTTTAGCTGCCGCTCACGAGCTACTTGCAACCCACAAAGGTAGCCCACGAGGGCACAACCTTAGCAGGTGCCTCAAGCAAAGGCTTTTCTAATGTCCAACGAAACACCTACACCGAACTACATTGAGCTTGCGGCTGACGTCGTGTCGGCCTTCGTCAGCAACAATTCTGTACCCGTTGCTGAACTTCCTCACCTGATCAGTAGTGTCCACGCTGCGCTTCAGAATGTCGGTCAGCCTGCTGCAAAGTCGGAAGAGGCAAAGCCCACACCTGCCGTTTCAGTAAGGAAGTCGATCACTCCGGAATATTTGATCAGCCTCGAAGATGGCAAACAATACAAGTCCCTCAAGCGGCATCTCACAAAGCTTGGGCTCACGCCCGAAGCTTACCGCGAGAAATGGGACCTTCCCCGCGACTACCCAATGGTAGCCGCAAACTACGCGGCTAGACGTTCCGAGTTGGCCAAGAGCATCGGCCTTGGTCAAATCCGCTCAAAAGCAACCCAGACTAAAACCGCCGCTAACGACGCAGTAACGACCGCCCCCGCAAAGGCACCGGCCAAACGCGGGCGGAACAAGGCTGCCTAAAGATACAGCTGCGATAAGTTTGAGAGGCCGCTCATGGCGAGCGGCCTTTCTACGTTCCCGATTCAGCCGCAGTACGGTACGGAGCCCCGATGATGGCCTCTCAAGCCACTTGTCAGCCTGTCCGGCGAGCGCTCAGGCTCCTACCCGTTTCAAACAATTTGAGACCAGTTTGAGAGATCTCCTGGTATCCATTCTCGTCAGTGATTTTGCGATTCTGTTGCAGCTTTGAACCCTGCTCGGCCCGAGCTACGACAGGGACTGGCAGCGAAGCGAAATATCAAGAACCCGTTCGAGGGTCGCCAATTTACAGCGGAGGTCATCCTGTGGGCGGTGAGTTGGTACTTACAATTCCCGATCAGGTATCGCCATCTTGAATGCATGCTTGAGGATCATGGGGTCCGCGTTGATCACACGACCTTATTGCGCTGGATCCAGGCCTACGCTCCAGAGCTCGAGAAGCGCATCCGACGGCATCTACGTCCGACGAACGGCTCATGGCGCGTGGATGAGACACATGTTCGGGTAAAAGGCGAGTGGGTGTACCTGTACCGCCGTCGATACGACTGGGCAGACAATCAACTTTCTGCTTTCGCCCAAGCGGGATGCGGCAGCCGCCCGGCGGTTCATTCGCAAGGTATTGGGACAGCCCCACATGGTCAATCCGCGGACCATCACGGTCGACAAGAATGCTGCCTATCCAATCGCGACGAAGGCGATGAAGAGGAAGGGGGCGCTATGGCGCTTTGCCAAACTCCGGCAGGTTAGGTTATTGAATAATATCGTCGAGCAGGATCACCGGCGCATCGAGCGGCGGGTTCGCCCGGGGCCTGGCTTCAAGAGCTTCGCGACGGCCACGCAGACGATTGCCGGCTACGAGGCCATGGCGATGATCTGCAAGGGACAGGTTGTCAGTGCCCCAGCGAACGACATGCTCACGCAGCGCGACTTCATTGCTACCGTATTCGGCGCAGCCGCGTGACGTGCGTCCCGGGCGGGCCTTCGCGCGACCTATGTCAGGAGTTGCAACGGAACCCTTTGCATCGCACTTATCGCCTCATTCCTTCTTCGTGTCGGCGGTCTCGTCCCTCATGTGCCGTGAAACAACAGTTTCCTCACCGAGGAGGCCACGCGGCCGCAGCAACAGGATGAGCATGAGAAGCAAGCCGATGAGCACGACCTGCAAGGTAGCCGCCCGCGCCTGATACTCGCTCGGGACGAGTTCGCGCAGCACATTTCCGGAGAGGGTCCACAGCGCCCAGACCACTAAGGCTCCCAGTATCGCGCCCCGGTTGTTACCGGAGCCACCCACGATCAGCATCGTCCAGAGTTGGAAGGTGAGGATCGGCAAGAAATCCTCCGGAGCGATGTAGCCGACGAAATGCGCATAGAGCGCGCCGCCGAGCCCCATGAGCATGCAGCCGACTACAAAGGCCTGTAGCCGAAACCGGAACGCCCGCTTGCCAAGGGACTCGGCCGCCGTCTCGTCTTCCCGGATGGCCCGGAGGACGCGCCCCCATGGGCTGCGCACGAGACGCTCCAACGCCACATAGCTGAGACCAAGCAGCGCCGAGGTGATCAGAAGGTACGTCACGTTCCAGGCGAGGCTGTCGGTGATCACGTCGGCAAAGGGCTTCGGGATGAACTGCAGCCCAAACGGGCCGCCCGTCAGTCCTTTGGCGTTCAGGGCGACGAGCTGCAGGGTCACAGCGACGCCGAAGGTTGCAATGGCGAGGTAGTCGTGCCGAAGCCGCAAGGCCGCTATGCCTATGATGAAGGCCGCAATCCCAGACGTTGCCATGGCGCCGAGCCAGCCGAGCAGAATTGGCAACCCTAGGCCGCCGATCTGATCGGGATAATTCGGCGCCGTGATAAGTGCGGACGTGTAGGCTCCGACCGCCACGAACCCTGCGACGCCAACATTGAACAGGCCCGTGAAGCCCCATTGCAGATTGAGGCCGAGCACCACCAGAGCGAAGATCGTAGCGAAGACGAGGAAGAACGTGCCATACGAGAGCAGTCCGAGAAGATCGGGCATCACGTCCTCTCGCCGAAAAGGCCGGTGGGACGGATGAGCAGAATGGCTATGAGCACCGCGAATGCGGTCGCTGCGCGGTATTCTGCCCCGACGAGGGGCACCGACAGACTTTCTGCAAGCCCTACGATCAGGCCTCCCACGACAGCCCCGTAGACGCTGCCGATCCCGCCGAGGATCGCCGCGGCGAAAAGGGGAAGCAGCAGGTCGAGGCCGAGCTGCGGCCGCAGCTGGACGGTGAGGCCCGAAAAGACGCCCGCCACCGTCGCGAGCACGGCGCCGATAATCCACGTAGCGCGAATGATTTGATCGACATCAATACCCGTCACCCGGGCGAGCTGCGGATTGTTGGACGTCGCACGCATCGCCTTACCGAGGGTCGTGCGCGTGAGGAAGCCGTGCAGGCTGACGACCGAGACGGCCGTCAGGCCGAGGACGAAGAGCTGATCCGGGGTGATGCGCAGCCCGCCTAGGACGTCTCGCGGGATCAGCCGGATCGCGACCTGGATCTCTCGGCTATAGTATTCCGGAATCGACCCATAGATGAACTGGAGCAGGTTGCGCAGCACGAGAGCGGCTCCGAAGCTTGCCATGATCAGCGTGATGGCATTCCCATGCTGCCGAAGCTGGCGAAAGAGCAGCCGATCGACCAGAAGCGCCAGTGCCGCGGTGGCAACCGCCGAAATTGCGAGCGCGACGAGAAGCGGCCAGCCAAAGGAGAACGGACCGAGAGGTTCCGCCGGGCCCCAGACCGCCACGATTCCGATAAGGGCTGTCCAAGCCAAATAGGCGCCCCAGGTCAGGAGCTCGCCGTGGGCGAAGTTCGCAAACCGCAGGATCGAATAGACCAGCGTCACGCCGATCGCTCCGAGCGCGATGACCGAGCCGATGATGAAGCCATCGGCCACGAGCTGCAACACTATGAGCCTCCTTGATGTTGTCCAAGATAGAGTGCGGCTACCTGGGGGTCGCCTGCGAGATCGCGCGCCGCTCCTACGATCCTGGTGCTTCCTTCGACCAGGACCGCGCCACGGTCCGCGATGGCAAGAGCCGCTTTGACGTTCTGTTCGACCAGCACGATCGTAACGCCTGTGGCGCGCACGTCGAGGAGCTTCTCGAACACGATACCCACAAGCTTCGGCGAAAGGCCAGCCGATGGCTCGTCCAGCAGCAGGACCTTCGGCTCTCCAACGAGCGCCCGGGCTACTGCGAGCATCTGGCGCTGGCCGCCCGAGAGCCGCCCCGCCAGGAGACGCCGCTGGCGTGCAAGATCTGGGAACAGGTCATAGAGGTCGCGCAGCCGCTGCTTCTTTGGCACTCTCAGTATCGAGGCGGCGAGATCGAGGTTGTCCTCAATCGAGAGATTCACGAACACGTTCTCGGTCTGAGGCACGAAGCCGAGGCCCTCGTGCGCCATATGGTGGGCCGCGCGTCCCGTGATGTCGCGATCGTGCAGAAAGACCCTTCCGGCGGAGACTGGCACGAGCCCGACGATGGCCTTGATCAGGGTTGACTTGCCGGCCCCATTGGGTCCGAGAAGGGCGACGATCTCGTTTGGCTCGACCGCAAGCGACGCGCCCCGCACGATGGGAAGGCCCGGCTCATAACCGGCTTCCAGTTCCACGACCCGAAGAGCCGTCACGCGACGGCTCCGCCGAGATAGGCGTCGATCACCCTCGGGTCGTGGCGGACCTCCTGCGCCGTGCCCGTCATCAGGATGCGCCCTTGCGCCATCACCATGATGGGGCTGCACAGGCTCATCACAAGATCCATGTTGTGCTCGATGATCAGGAACGTGACGCCCTGGCGGTTGAGGGTCACGATCCGGTCGACGATAGCATCCAGCAAAATGGGGTTGACCCCGGCGCCGGGCTCGTCGAGCAGGATCAGGCGCGGTTCGGCCACGAGGACACGGGCGAGTTCGAGGAGCTTGCGCTGTCCACCGGACAGGACGCGGGCGGGTTGATGGGTGAGATGGGACAGGCCCACAAAATCGATCCAGTGCCGCGCGGCCGCCGCCAGTCGCCGCTCCTCTGCGGCGACGCGGCCCGGGGTGAGCCAGTTGGCCCAGAACTGCTCGCCCCGCTGGCGCAGCGGTGCCACCATGACGTTCTCCAGCACCGTCATCTCCGGAAAAGGCCTCGGAATCTGGAAGGTGCGGGCAAGTCCCTTGGCGAAGATGCGGTCCGGGGAGAGCCCATCGATGCGCTCTTCTCCGAGGCTGAGCGATCCCGATGTCGGGGGAAAAAGGCCCGCCACGCAGTTGAAGAGGGTCGTCTTGCCGGCCCCATTCGGCCCGATCAGGCCGGTGATCGTTCCCCTCTCGATCACGAAGGAGACCTCGTTGACGGCGTGATTGCCGCCGAAGGTCTTGGTGATCGATTGCGCTATCAGCATGACTGGAAGAGCGTTCCGGGCGGGCGAGGTTGCGGGGTCGGAGATTTTGCGTCATGACAATGCCTATGCGCAACAGGCAAAGGACGTTGTCCCGTGTCGGATGATTCCTTCGAGCTCTACGACCTGAAGGTCGAGGTCGTCGCCCCGGAAGGCGCCACATTGTATTGTGGCGCAAAGCCCGGCGACTACTTCGAGCTCAGGGGGGAGATGCTTCACCTCCCGCCAAGCCAGGGCTTCTCGATCTACTCGCTTGCCGCGCTCCTGCCGCTCCTCCCGGCCAAGCAGCGCGCCACCCATCCGCACGACTGGATGTCCACGGATGCCGAGGTCGCCTGCCCGGACCCGAACTGCCCGAGCCGGTTCCGGATCAGCCGGATGGCGAAGCGCGTGTTCCGTCACGCGGAGGTCACGGCCGTCCCCCTGCCCGACCCGAAAGCCTGACATGACCGTCGAAACCATCGAACTCGTCCCCGGCTACCGCATCTCCCGCGTGTTGCGCGGGGGGTGGCAACTCGCCGGTGGGCATGGTGCCATTGAGACCGAGCGGGCGATCGCCGACATGTCGGCGTTCGTCGACCAGGGCGTCACAACCTTCGACTGCGCCGACATCTACACGGGCGTCGAGGAGATGATAGGCCTCTTCCGGGAGCGCATGCTCGCCGAGCGAGGCTCCGAGGCGCTTAAGTCCTTCAAGGTGCATACGAAGTTCGTGCCGGACTGGGACGCCCTCCCCCACGTCGATCGCGCCTACGTGCGCGACGTCATCGACCGCTCGCTGCGTCGCCTCAGGATGGAGCGTCTCGACTTGGTCCAGTTTCACTGGTGGAACTACGACGTGCCAAGTTCCGTCGAGACCGCGCTTATCCTCAAGGACCTCCAGGACGAGGGAAAGATCCATCAAATTGGGGGCACGAACTTCGATACCTCCCACACGCGAGCGATGCTCGACGCAGGCGTGCCGCTCGTGTCGATGCAAGCCCAATACTCGGTCCTCGACCAGAGGCCTGAGAACGGCTTGGTCGCGCTGTGCCAAGAGCGCGGCATGAAGCTATTGTGCTATGGCACTGTCGCAGGCGGCTTCCTGTCCGAACGGTGGCTCGGCGTGCCGGAGCCGCAGGAGCCCTACGCTAACCGTTCGCTCGTCAAGTACAAGCTCATCATCGACGATTTCGGCGGCTGGCCCCTGTTCCAGGAGCTTCTCGCGACCCTGAAGGAGATCGGGCGCAAGCACCAGGTCAGCTTGACGGCGGTGGCAACCCGGTGGGTCCTGGACCGGCCCGTAGTGGCCGGCGCGATCATCGGCGCCCGCTATGCCGAGCACTTGGCCGACAATCTCGACGTGTTTCGCTTCGCCCTCGACGACGAGGACATGGTCGCCATCGAACGGATTCTCGCGCGTAAGACCGGGCCCGAAGGTGACACCTACACACTTGAGCGGGATCGGGACGGCCGGCACGGTCGCATCATGCACTACAACCTGAGCAAGGCCTGACGGCCATGGTGCTCGACCAACCCCTCGCCCGGGCTGCTTTGGAGGAGGTAGCCGACCTGCATGCCTTCTTCGAGGCATGGCTTGGCGGAAGGCTCGACCGAACCCGCGCAGAGTTCTCCCGGCTGGAGAACGTCCTTGGCGACGAGTTCAGCATGGTGTCTCCCGGCGGAGCAAAGCTCCGGCGGTCCGACGTGACCTCGTGGATTTGGGACGCGCACGGCACGAGGGAGAACACGGCAGGGTTCCGCATCGTCGCCGTCGAGCCCGAGCTCCTGCTCCTGCGTCCGCCCTTGGTCGTTCTCCGATATGTGGAAGAGCAGGAAGCGGACGGCGTCGTGACGCGCCGCTGGGCGACCGCCGTGTTTGAAGTCAGCGCGAAGGCCGGAGGCGTACGATGGCTTGCCCTGCAGGAAACCTGGATTCCTTCAAGCTTTTGAGGACTATCCCGCTCGCCGCCCTTGCAAAACCCCCGCTGAGGCGGAACACTGCCTTCTGGCCGGGAGGAGCAAGGGCATGAGCCCACGACCGGCGATGAGACCAGGGGAGAGGTTCACCGTGCGCATTGCATCCATCGTTTCAGCCGCCGCCCTCGCGGCTACTCTCGCACCGCTGCCCGTCTCCGCGCAGCAGCCCTGCACCCATACGGTCGGCGTCGTCGTGGAGCTGACCGGTCCGGCCGGGCGCTTCGGCCAGGCCGCGGCCAAGTCCGTCGAGCTTGCCTTCAAGGAAATCAACGAGGCTGGCGGCGCCGCTGGCTGCCAGCTCGCCATGGACCTTCGGGATTCACAGAGCCAGGGCTCTGTCGCAGTCGATCAAGCCCGGCAGCTCGTCGACCTGAAGCGCGTGCCGGCGATCATCGGCGGAATCATCTCCTCGGTGTCGCTACCCGTTCTCACCTCGGTGACAGCACCAGCCGGCGTGGTTCAGATATCGCCCGCCTCTTCGTCTCCGACGCTAACGCGGATCGCTCAGGAGGGGAAGAGCAATGGCATCTTCTTCCGCACGATCACGTCGGACGCTCTCCAGGGGACAGCGGCTGCGAAATACGCGTTGGATCAGGGTCTGAAGAAGATCGCGATCATTCACGTCAACAACGACTTCGGCGTGAACATGGTGGCGGAGTTCAAGCGCGCCTACGAGGCTCTCGGGGGCGAGGTCACGTCGGTCACGCCCTACAACCAGAGCCAGGCCTCCTACGCCCCGGAAGTCACCCGAGCGCTTGCGGGCGACCCGCCGGCTCTCTACCTCGTCTCCTATCCGGGTGACGGCACGTCGATCGCGCGCACCTGGATCTCGCAGGGCGGTGAGCCGAAATTTCTCCTGAACGACGGGATGAACAGCGCCGACTTTATCCGCGACGTTGGCCCGCGCTACCTGAATGACGCTTTCGGGACATCCTCGGGCACCACGACAACGCCTTCGACCGAGCATTTCGCCAAGGCCTATCCGGCGATGTCCGGCGGCTTCGACGCCAATGCTCCGGCCGCCGATAGAGCCTACGATGCCGCAGCCATCCTCGGCCTCGCGGTGGCCCAGGCAGGCAAGTTCGAGGCGGCAGCCATCCGAGATTCGATCCGCAAGGTCACGGGAGGCGAAGGCGAGGTCATCCATGCCGGTCCGGACGGCTTCAAGAAGGCGCTCCAGTTGATCAAGGAAGGCAAGCCGGTCCGTTACGAGGGCGTCGTCGGCCCGGTCAGCTTCGATCAGTACGGCGACATCACTGGCCCGTTCCGGCTGTGGCGCATTCAGAACGGCGAGGTCACCACTATCGGACAGATGGGCGTCGACGAGGTCAACGCCATCAGAAACAAGGCTCCGTCGCGCTAGGGATCGAACGGCCCGGCATCCGAACCTGCCCGACGCGCCGTGTCCCGAGCAACGCACAGATCCACTATCCGTCAAGGCAGGCTTCGCACCGGACGTAGAGCCTGTCATATCTATTTTGGAGAAGGCCATGTCCCTGCGCCCCGACCGGACGATGCTCGCGCCCGGACTTGAAATCAGCCGCGTGATAACGGGCCTCTGGCAGGTTGCCGATATGGAGCGTGACGGCCACCTCTTGGACCGCGACACCGCAGCTGCCGCCATGGCGGACTACGCACGCGGCGGGTTCGACACCTTCGACATGGCCGACCATTACGGCAGCGCGGAGCTGATCACCGGTCGCTTCCTGAGCCTCCGGGCCGCAACGCACGATCAGCGTGCAGCGGCGTTTACGAAATGGTGCCCTACTCCAGAGCCGATGACCCCGGACGTCGTTCGCGCGGGCATCGAAGAGCGTCTGGAGCGGCTCGGCGTTTCGTGCGTCGACCTTCTGCAATTCCATTGGTGGATGTTCGAGCACCCGGGATACATCGACGCCATGAAGGAGCTCGTGGAGCTGCAACGTGAAGGACGCATTCGCTATCTCGGCCTAACGAACTTCGACACCGACCACCTGCGCCTCCTGGTGAAGCACGGCTTCCCCATCGTGTCGAACCAGGTCTCCTTCTCCCTGTTGGACCGCCGCGCGGCGGAGAACATGAGCGCGTTTTGTCTTGCAAACGGCGTACGCCTGCTTGCCTACGGCACTCTCGGAGGCGGCTTTCTCACCGACCGCTGGGTAGGAGCACCGGAGCCGAGCTCGGTCGCGGATTGGAGCAAGTCGAAATACAAGCGCTTCATCGATACGATCGGCGGATGGTCCGCACTCCAAACGATCCTTACAGCCCTTCAGGAGATTGCCCGCAAGCACAGCGTCTCGGTCGCGAATGTGGCCACGCGCTGGGTGCTCGAGCAGCCGGCCGTCGCGGCCGTCATCGTCGGGGCGCGGCTAGGCGAGCGCGAGCACCGCGCAGACAATGCGGCCCTGTTCTCATTCGCCTTGGACGAGGACGATAAGCTTCGGATTGACGAAGCGTTGGTTTCCAACCGGCGTATACCGGGCGATTGCGGCGACGAGTACCGCCGCCCTCCGTTTCTCACCGCGTCTGGCGATCTGAGCCATCATCTCGAGAGCTTTCCCCCTGTCCTCCGGGCCGTTCCGGTCGACAGCCATCCCGATCGCCTGCGCATCGACTCGGGCAGCATGTGGGAGCCCATCTGCGGCTACAGCCGCGCGGTGAGGATCAGCGACCGCATCCTCGTCAGCGGCACCACCGCCACGCATGGGACGGGCGAAGTGATCTGTCCAGGCGACGCCGAAGGGCAGACGGTCTACATCTTGGACAAGATCGCGGCGAGCATCGCCTCCTTAGGCGGAACGCTGGCGGACACGGTTCGGACCCGCGTGTATCTCAGCAATGCGGATCACTGGGAGCCTGTCTCCCGGGTTCATGGCCGCTACTTCGGCGCTGTCAGACCCGCTAACACGCTGCTTGAGGTCTCACGCCTCGTCGGAGAGTACGCCGTCGAGATTGAGGCCGAAGCCATTGTTGGTTAGAGGTACAGCAGCGGGGATCTTCGATGATCCGTTACGAGAACACCCCAACGGTCGTGGTCGTGCTGGTGCCGCTCCGAGGTACTGTCAGGTTGGCAACGGTCCAGCGTCTATGGCAGGGTCGCGGGTATGAGCACCACGTCCAATCCCTACCGGGGCTTCCGCTTTCCAGCCGAAATCATCAACCAGGCCGTCTGGTTGTATCACAGCTTCAGCCTGAGCTTGCGGGAAGTCGAACTGATCCTCGCGGCGCGAGGGATCGTGGTCAGCTACGAGACCATCCGTGAATGGAGCCTGCGCTTCCGGCGCGCCTATGCCAGGACACTTAAGCGGTGCCGGCCGCAACCCGGCGACAAATGGTTTCTGGATGGTGTGTCACGAACACATTTCTGAAGGAGGAGATGTGGAGCTGTACAAGAGATGAGGTTTGGCCCCTCGAGGTCTGCAGTCAGGTGCCGGCCTCAAACCCCTGCAAGCTGCGGTCGTCAAGAGCGGCCGTGGTGAGCGTTGCAGCCAAAGGCGGGATCCCAATCCCGTCAGGTACGATCCGGAGAGGCGAGCGAAAGCGAACCGCTGATGACGTGTCGAAATGCCAAAGATGATGTCAAAACCGGGGGGTCGTCCAGCTTCCGGGATCAGTTCGGGGGCTGTCCTGAAGACCGCCCGAGCGACATCCGGCATGTAGGCGGCGCGAAGCCGGATCAGGCTCTTGTATGGAACGTGAGAACCTGTCGCCCCGCTGCCAGGGGAGACGTCCAAGTGGCTCAAACCGCAAGGACCAGAGTACCGATGCGGGGCACAGGGGCGGAGCAGCTCGTAGTAGGGTGGAAGGTTCTGTAATGGGACTGGACCGAAGGGGCTGCAGTGTTCCGCCGCGGCGCAGAGCCAACCGGTAACGGGAGGAGCTCTGTGGTCACGGCAAAGCCGTTTTCCATTCCGAAGCGGGAAGTCTGGGAGGCCTTCCAGAAGGTGAAGGCCAACCAGGGAGCGGCTGGCGTAGACGGACAATCGATTGCGGAGTTTGAGGCTGATCTTGCGAACAACCTCTACCGGCTCTGGAACCGCATGTCCTCAGGGAGCTAATTTCCTCTTCCGGTCAGACGGGTTGACCTTCCCAAGGGCAATGGACAGACCCGACCATTGGGCATTCCCACGGTCGGCGACAGGATCGCCCAGGAGGTGGTCAAACGGTATCTGGAGCCGATCCTGGAGCCTGTCTTCCACGACGACTCTTACGGATATCGCCCCGGCCGATCGGCGATCGATGCACTCCGGCAGACCCGCCAGCGCTGCTGGCGGTTCGACTGGGTGCTCGATATCGACGTCCAGAGCTATTTCGACAGCATCGACTGGGAGCTGCTGCTCAAGGCGGTTCGTCATCATACGAATTGCCCGTGGGTGCTGCTCTACATCGAGCGCTGGCTGAAGGCTCCGGTCCAGATGCAGGACGGGAGCATCGTCCCGCGCACGGCAGGTACGCCTCAGGGCGGGGTGATCAGCCCCATTCTGGCGAACCTGTTCCTGCACTATGTGTTCGACGTCTGGATGGTGCGGAAGTTTCCCGCCATTCCGTTCGAACGCTATGCGGACGACATCATCTGCCATTGCCGCAGCGAAGAGGAGGCTCGCACGCTGTGGAGTGCCCTGGAGGTCCGCTTTCGGGCCTGCGGGCTGGTTCTTCATCCGGCAAAGACGAAGATCGTCTACTGCAAGGATACGAACCGGCATGGCGACTATCCGGTCCAGGCGTATGACTTCCTCGGCTATCGCTTTCGGCCGAGAAAGGCAGCCTGGCGCGGTGGTCGTTACGGCACGTCCTTCCTGCCTGCGGCGAGTCCGACGGCGCTGAAGGCGATCCGGCAGACGGTCCGAGGGTGGGCGTTCCACCACCGGACCGACAAATCCCTGGCAGATCTGGCGCGGATGTTCCGACCGTACAACCAAGGCTGGATCAACTACTACGGCCACTTCTACAAGTCGGCACTGACTTGGACGTTGCATCGCATCGATGCCTTCCTGATCCGCTGGGCCTGCAACAAGTTCAAACGGTTGCGCCGGCGGCCCAAGGGCGCAAGGGAGTGGTTGGTGCGGGTGATCCGAGCCAATCCACGCCTGTTTGCACGTTGGCGCTTTCTGCATGAAAATGGCCGAACATCGGGAGCCGTATGACGCGAGAGTGTCACGTACGGTTCTGGGAGCGCGCGGAGGTGAGATTCCCCCGCGCGACTCGCCAGACCTATATCACGGTCAGGGGCCGCTGGATGTACCTTTACCGAGCAATCGACAGCAAGGGTGACACGGTTGAATTCTGGTTCAGCGAGCGACGCAATTTGGCTGCTGCCAAACGGTTTCTGCGCAAGTCATTCAAGCGGCATGGTCGGCCCGAGAGGATCGTCATTGATGGCAGCCAAACCAACCATGAAGCGATCTTGTCGTGCGATGCAGAAAGCCGTCTACAGGATGGCTCAAGACGTCCGCTCGCTCCGATTAGGATCCGGCAGAGCCAATTCCTCAACAATCGCATCGAGCAGGATCATCGTGCCGTCAAAAGACGGATTCGCCCGATGCTTGGCTTCAAGTCCACGAACAGCGCTCGTGCGATCCTGGGTGGGATTGAGATGGTTCACATGATGCGGCAGGGGCAGGCGAAGTACGCCCACAGCTCGCAGCTATCCCTCTCCGAGCAGTTCAAGCGGCTCGCTGCATAGGAGTCTGCCGTTCAATCTGGCATTTCCTTGTCGATCACCCGAAATTGCGACAGTACCGCAGGAAGACACGGGTGGCGCTCATCGGGTCAATCCTCCGCAGCGGTACTGTTGGTCAGCAATCCTTTCCAAGCTAGGGTTTAAGGATCGATCCGGGAAGGGATGAGGCGCCGTTCTGGTCGTCTAGCGGCCGAATACCTTTGTCTCACTCCTAACCCACCAAGCACAGACCAAGGAGGATGCAATCATGCCAGTTATCCGCGTAAATGGGGAGGATTTCTTCGTCAACCTTGACGGACCCGCTACCGCTCCGGTTCTTCTTCTATCAAATTCGCTTAGCTCCGACCTCTCCATGTGGGACGATCAGGTGTCGGCATGGGCCCAACGGTTTCGGGTGGTTCGCTATGATCAGCGCGGGCACGGCGGCACTGTCGTCTCGGCAGAACCATATTCCATGGATCAACTCGGCCGCGATGCCATCGGCGTCATGGATGCGCTCGGGATCAAGCGGGCGCACTGGTGTGGGCTATCGCTCGGCGGTATGGTTGGAATGTGGATGCTCACGCATGCTCCAGAACGCATCGACAAAGCGGTGCTCGCCAACACGGCCGCCCACATGGGGCCGGTCGAACTATGGAACGGGCGTATTGAAACAGCACGGCGAGGTGGAATGAAGGCGCTCGTCGAGCCGACGATCGAACGCTGGTTTCCTGAGCACTTCCGACAGGCTGCGCCTGGCACCATGGATCGTATGCGCGCTATGATCCTGCGGACTTCGGTTGAGGGCTATACAGGATGTTGCGCAGCCATCCGCGACATGGATCAACGGACGGCAATCCGCGGCGTCACCAACTCCGTTCTGGTGATCATTGGCTCGCGTGATCCAGCAACAAAACCGGCTGATGGTGAGTTGATCGTATCATCGATCAGGAATGCCAAGTCAGTAACTGTCGACGCGGCTCATATCTCGAATATTGAGCAGCCAGAACTCTTCGCCTCGACGGTAATGAACTTCCTGGCCTGACCGCTAGGATACGACAGATACGGCGTATGGGCCGTTGCGTTCCTGCGATCAGGAGATGCAACGGTCTAGCCAGTCCTCTTCTTCACCCATGTGCAGCTCGCCCGAGATAGAGTTCGGCTGCTCTGTCATCAGCCAGCAAACTCGCCGCCTCACCGGCAAGAGCAACCTGTCCTCCATCCAAGATGCAGCCTCGGTCTGAGATCGCAAGCGACTGGCGGGCCCGCTGCTCGACCACGAGCACCGAAACACCGAGGTTCGGAAGCCGGCGGATCAGCTCGAAGGCGTCCGCGACCTTCGCCGGCGCAAGAGCCGCCGTGGGTTCATCAAGGATCATCAGACGCGGGCGCGTCATCAGCGCGCGTGCAAACGCCAGCTGCTGACGTTCGCCGCCTGAGAGACTGCCCGCCCGTGTCCGCTTGCGCTCGCCTAGGAGTGGGAACACCTCGAACAATTCAGCAATCCGCTTGCCTTGATCCTTTACCCCGACGACCACCTGCAGGTTCTCAAGGATGCTCAGGGATCCGAACACGTTAGCCACCTGGGGCACGTATCCAATGCCGCGAGCGATGCGAGTCTCGGTTGGATGCGGCGCCAAGTCCGCGCCCTCAAAAACGATACGGCCCTGTACGCGAGGCAAAAGGCCGACAATAGCCTTTGCGAGCGTCGATTTCCCGGCGCCGTTCGTCCCGGCAACCGTCAGGATCTCTCCCTTCTGCAGCGAGAGCGAAATACCGTTGAGGATATCCACATCGGCGTACCCGCCACGAACCTCATCGATTTCCAGTAGCGTCACGAGACACCTCCCAGATACGCTTCCCGGACGAGCGGATTGTCGAGCACTGTCTGCGGCGCACCCTGCGCAAGGACTTTGCCCCGATCCATGACCGCGAGCTGTGGCACGAGCCTGGTCAGCGCCTCGAGGTCGTGCTCGATGATGACAAAGCCGATGCCGCGCGTGTTGAGTTCGGTAATCCGCTCCATGATTTCGCCGATCAGCACCGGGTTCACGCCGGCAAAGGGCTCGTCAAGCAGAATCAGGCGCGGCTCGACCATCAGTGCCCGGCCAAGTTCCAGCAGCTTCTTCTGGCCTCCCGACAGCTTTCCGGAGGGCTGATCCGCCACCGCACTCAGTTTAAGGAAGCGGATCGTCTGATCGACACGCTCAGCGATCGCCCCCTCCTCCTCACGCACCCGACCCGGACGAAAGAAGAGGCCCAACAGGCTTTCCCCTGTCTGCTTCGGAGCCGCCGCCATCAAGTTCTCGCGGACCGTCAGATGTCGGAACTCGCGTGGCACCTGGAATGTTCGGATCATCCCGGCACGGGCTCGCGCCGGAGGTGACAGGTTGTCGAGGGATTGTCCATCCAACCGGATCTGTCCCTCATCGGCGGGAGCGAAACCCGACACGACCGAGAACAGAGTCGATTTCCCGGCCCCATTGGGACCAATAATGCCGAACAGGCTACCGGACTCGATGCTCAGGCGGACGCCGTCGAGGGCGCGGAAGCCGCCGAAGGCTTTGCTGATGTCATGGATCTCAAGACTCATCGCTTCGTATAATCCCCCATGAGACCCTGCGGGCGATACATGATGAACAACACCAAAAGGAGACCGACCGCCCCGATCCGCACCGAGGCCATATCGACTTCGGACACGCCGGGAACGATGTCGCGCAGGAAGCGCGATCCCTCCAAGAAAAGCATCAGGATGGCGGTGCCCACAATCGCACCGGAAACCCGCCCGACGCCGCCCATGATGATCGCCATCCAGACGTAGAACGTCACAAGAGGGATGAACTGATCCGGGACGATGTAGGTGATGTAATGGGCGTAGAATGCGCCCGCGATCCCGGCGAGGGCAGCACCGACCACAAGCACTTGGATCTTGAACCGGGCCGGATCCTTTCCGAGTGCCTGCACGGCCTCCTCGTTGTCGCGGATGGCTTCGATGAGGCGTCCGAACGGCGAGCCCGCGATGCGACGGATGATCCATGCCCCCACGAGGGTGACGGCCAAGACCGTAACCAAGACGGCCAACTGAGCCGCAGATCCCCCCAAGCCTTCGTAGAGCCGCGGAATGCCGGGGATGCCCTGGACGCCGTTTGTCAGCCACCTCTCGCTCGTGATGACGATCCTGACCACTTCGGAGAACCCGAGCGTGACGATCGCGAAATAATCGTCCCGCAGCCGAAGTGACACGAGGCCGAGGGGCCAGGCGGCGAGGCCGGCCAGGGCGGCAGCGGCCGCGAAACTGAAAACCAGTGGCACGCCCTTTAAGGCCAGCAGAGCACTGGTATAGGCCCCGATCGCAAAGAAGCCGACGTGCCCGAAGTTGATCAGGCCTGTTAGGCCATATTGAAGTGTCAGGCCCAGGCTCAGGATCACATATATGAGGGCAATGATGCCAATCGCGATGAAGTAGGCTTCCATCAGCGTGCTCCTTCCAGTCGGCCGAACAGGCCCCGCGGCCGTACGAGAAGAACGGCCAGCATGATGATGAAGGCCAAGGCGATCTTGTAGGTAAAGCCGACGAGCGGGGTCGAAACCTCCTGCACCACGCCCAAGATCAGGCCGGCAACTACGGCCCCGACCGGGGACCCGATGCCGCCTAGGATGGCCGCCGTGAAGGCCGGGAGCAGCATCTCCCAGCCGAATTCCGGAGTGACGATCGTCTTGATCCCCAGCATCATGCCGGCGACACCCGCCACGCTCCCCGCGAGCAGCCAGAGTGCGATCATCACACGATCCGGCCGAATGCCCGAGACTCGCGCAAGGTCCCGGTTATCCGCAACGGCCCGCATCTGACGTCCGATGGGCGTCAGGTACAGGATTGCAAAGACGAGCGCGAGAGCTGCGAGAGCCACGGCTGCCAATTGCAGGTCAAGGGGCGTAATCCTGACGCTGCCGAATACGTAGGGACGTGACAGCGGAACCTGGAAGACCTGTTGGCTGTGCCCGAAGGCAACGCCCAGGACAGCGCGAATGAAAAACGCGATGCCGATCGACGCCACCAGCAACGCGACCACGGATCGCTCGGCCAAGCGACGGAACACGGCTAGGTAGGCCAGGAGGGAGATCACGCCGGTCGCGATGATGGCGGCCAAGCCCCCCATCGCGATTGATCCGGTCGCTTTATGGGCTGATAGCGCCGCGTAGGCACCGAAGGTCATGAAGTCGCCGGTGGCGGCGTTCGGAAACCGGGCGATGCCGAACACAAGCGTGATGGACAGGGCCGCCAAGCCGATGACGAGGCCCTGGACAAGACCGTTTACAAGGAGCTGGGCATAGAACATGGATAACCTACAAACGGGGGCCACTCTGCCGAGGGACCCATAGCAGCACCCGGCTCGGTGGCCCGAGCCGGGCGGGGGAGCGGCCGCTAGATCTTAACGACATAGCGGCGGTTGAGCTGACCGCCCTCGATGAAGAAGACACCGAAGTCGGGCGTCACATCGCCGTACTGGTCGAAATCGAGCACCGAAGAAGCACCTTCGAAGTTGATCTTACCCTTCTTCAGCGCCTCCTTGGCCTCCGCATAGGTATAAACCTGCTGCCCCGCGGGGTTGGACACCTCACGGATCTTGGCGTTGATGGCAGCCGTGTCCGTGCCATTGGCCGCCTCGATCGCCAACGCCAGGGCATGAACCATATCCCAAGTCATGGCCGCATACACGTTCGACTGCCCCGGCTGTCCCGTCACCTTCCGGTAGGCCTCGTCATAAGCCTTGTAGGACGGAGCATTCTCGTTCGAGACCGAGTCGACCGAGATAACTCCCTCGACGACATCCGGACCGACCGCCTTCACCAAGTCGGGGCTAGCGGCCCAACCCGGCATGACCCACTTGACCGGCTGGCCGCTCTGATACCACTCGCGCATGATGATCGTGGTGTCGGCCAGGTACGAGCCGGTGACGATCACATCAGGGTTCGCTGCCAGGACTTTTTGCAGCTCTGAGCGATAGGTCGGCTGGTTTGGCTCGTACACGACATTTTCAACGACCTTGTGGCCCTTGGCCTCCCAGGCTTTACGGAAGCCTTCCGTGTTGCCGATCCCGGAAGCATTGTTGAAGGCCATTGTGGCGGGGCGCTTGAATCCTTCCTTTTCGCAGATCTCCGCGAATGCGCGACCGAAGCGGTCGTTGGTCGCTTGAAACCGATAGGACAGTCCCTTGGCGTTCGCAGGAGGCACGGACAGCGCCGGCGCGCCCGACGTGTTCATGAGGATGATGTTGGCGTCATTGGTCAATGGGACCACCGCGAGCGATACCCCAGACGACCAGGTTCCGAGAATTGCCTGAACCTTGTTGACATCGATGAGCTTTTTGGCCGCTAGGACTGCCGCCTGAGGGTTCGTCTGGGTATCTTCGGAAACAATCTCGATCTTGCGCCCGGCTGCGCCGCCGGCGGCGTTCACCGCCTCGGCTGCCGCAATGATCATCTTCTGCATGCCGGAACCAAACGGGCTGCCGGATCCTGTGACCGGGCAGAGGGCTCCGATGCGGAATGTGCCCTGGCTCTGCGCACGAAGGATGGACGGGGCACCGATCAGCGCCGTAGTGGCGCCAAGTGTACCTATAAATTGCCGGCGGGTGTAGGTCATGTGGATTCCCTTTCTGGTGCTCTAGGCGTGGAGCTCGTTCTTGTTGGAGTGTCTGCGTTCCGATGTGGCCGGCATCCGCAAGCGTTGGTCTGAAGGTCGGGACTGAGCCAGAGGTGCAGCCGATACCGGCAGCGAAGTCCCGGGACGTGTCAGGAGCGAACGTTCCCGTCTCGGTTGTCAGGAGCCCATTGCGTTACAAGCTTTGGCATCAGCGGACCTGCTCCTGGTGCGCCTTTGCCAGTTCGGCCAGGCTCGTGAACTGAAAGTCGTACCTCGGCGTTTCGCCGGGATCCATAGTGGCTCCGAAGCCCGTCTCCTGCTTGCGCCGGTAGATCCAACATGATGCAAGCCCCATATCGTTGGCCGGCTTGTGATCGTGGAACAGACTTTCCGCCGTGTGAAGGATATCGGTCCTGGCAAGCCCCATACCCTGGAGCTTTTCGAGCATGTACTCGAAATTCCGCAGGCTCGGCTTGTACGATCCGATGTCCTCCGCGGTGAAGATGGCATCGAATTCAACCTGAAGCCGCCGGTTGCTGTAGCTGAATGTCTCATTGTCGACATTCGACAGGATTGCAAGCTTGTAATGCTTTTTGAGATACTGGAGCGCATCGGCCGAATCCGGAAAAGCCGGCCAGTTGCGAACGGAGCGACCATAGACCACGCAATCCTCGTGGGAGACAGAGACGCCCCATTGCTCGGCGAGGCGTTTGTAGACAATGCTCAAGAGATTCCGGTAGAGCATCGACGGCGTCTGTCGCTGTTGCGACGACTCATGGCGCGCATGAGCCTCCAGGATTTCGTTCCGCGTGAGAGGCCGATCCATCATGCTGGTGAGGGGCTTCAGGGCCTCGACCATCCCGCTTTCCCAGTCAATCAGAGTTCCGTAGCAGTCGAAGGTCAGAACCTTGAAATCGGTGAGACGCATCTTGGCTTTCTCCTATGTTACGCTACTGCGGAGCGATATTGCCCTGGGAAGCGCACTGCCGGCGTGGCCGGGCGCGGGCGCCAGAGGCGGTCCACGCCCGGACGGACGAGTCGTCCAACCCGATCGGCAGGCTCCATCGATCAGGCTGCCAGTTCATCCTTCACAAAGCGTCCTGCCCTCATGATCGCCGGCATGCGCCGCCCTTGGCCAGTGAGGAGCGACAAGTCCTTCAAGGGATCGCCGTCGACGACGATGAGATCCGCATGGGCGCCGGCCTCGACAACACCGAGCTTTCCCTCTTGCTTGACAACCTTAGCAGCGTTGATCGTGGCGGAGCGGATGACCTCGATCGCAGGCAGAACCTCACCGCGCAGGATGAACTCATCGGATTGATGCTGGTGCATCTCGCCGAGAAGATCCGAGCCGTATGCCATCATGACGCCTGCGTCGTGCAGGGTTTGAAGGGCAGCAAGGCCCTGGCTGCGCACGTCCTCGATCTTGGCAACCGATTCGGGCGGCAGGCCGAAGGAGGCACCTTCCTTGGCCAGATAATCAAACGTCACATTGGTTGGCACCACATAAGCGCCTTTTTCCTTCGCGAGCCGCGCCGTTTCGGCTGAGATCAGGTTGCCATGCTCGATGGACTCGACCCCGAGCTCTACGGCTCTGCGGATAGCCTCATCTGTGTAAAGATGGGCGGCGACATAGGTTTGCGCGTTGCGTGCCTCCTCGACCGCGGCGCGGATCTCGTCTGCGGACAAGCCGAGGAATGCGATCGGATCCGTCGGCGATGACACACCGCCATTGGCCATGATCTTGATGAACTGAGCGCCGGCCTTGATCTCCTCGCGGGCAGCCCGGCGAACCTCGTCCACTCCGTCGACGACCCGGCCAAGGGTGCCGGCCTTGTCCGCGTAGTAGTCGACGTTGCGGGCGTGATACCTACCGCGGTAATCGGTGTGACCGCCGGTTTGCGAGAGGGCCTTGCCGCAGATGACGAGACGCGGAGCCTCGATCAATCCCTCCTCGATCGCCATGACGAGACCATGATCGGCGCCACCCAAATCGCGGACGGTGGTGAAGCCACGCATCAGCATCTCGCGCATGATCTTGGCGGAGCGGAGCGCCACGAGTGTGTTCGGCAACTCGGCGTTGGCACCGAGATTGGCGACGGTGGCAATGACGTGAACGTGGCAATCGATCAGGCCGGGCATCAAGGTCTTGCCGGCGAGGTCGATCACACGGGCGGAAGAAGACGTGATAGGTCCGTCGGATACCTCACGGATCTCGCCGTTCTCCACGAGAACGTTGTGGTCGGCAAGAGCTTCGTTTCTCCGTCCGTCGAGGATGCTGGCGTTCTTGAACAGGATAGCGGACAACGCAGATCTCCTATGAGCAATGGCTTTTACTTGCGGGATTTCGTTAGGGCGGAAATGAGCAGGGGCGTGAAGGAGCGCACGACGGCGACCTGATCCTCACTGGTATAGGCCCCTTCCTGGTCCAGGACATTCAGGGTTCCAAGGATCTCCCCACCCTCCTGCACGGAAACGTTGATGACGCAGCCGAGCCCGAGGCTTTCGATCAGCTCATGGTCGGGAAAAGCCCAGCGGATCGCTTCTTTGTCGCGACCGAGGAAAGTCTGCTTGCGCGTCAGCACGAGATCGCCCCAGGGGGTCGGTCCCATGCGCTTGCGGCCTTGCACCGGGTAGGCTTCCGGCTGGGACGAGTAGACCCGCTCCACCTCCTCGCCGCCCTCGCAGCGCACGAGGATGGTAAAGAGCCGATGCCCGATCAGGTCGCTGATGGCCTTCTCGACGGCACGATACGCTGCCTCAGGCGAGGCATTCTGCGCAATCGCGTCAGTAACAGAGAGATAAGCTTGAAGCAGTTGGTTGTTCATACGACTGGAGCTTTCTGTGAGCGTTCAGGGAGGAATCCGTCAGGACGTAACGTTAACACGATGACCAACCCGATCCCGACGGCTATCTCGCGAAGGGCGGCAGCTTGCAGGGCCGTTACCCCAGGAGCGATTTCGGCAAGGAACCGTGTCGCCTCGAGGAAGGCGACGAGAAGATATGCGCCGAGCACCGCACCCGCGGGGCGAGCGTTTCCACCGGCCGTGACCGCAAGAAAAATATAGATCGTGATCAGTGGCTGGAATTGATCCGGGGCGACGTAGCTCGTGTAGTGGCCGTAAAGCGCACCCGCTAGACCTGCAATGGCAGCTGCGAGGGAAAAGGCTTGAGCCTTGAAGCGCACGATGCTTTTGCCTGCCACCGAGGCAACCGTCTGGTCCTCCCGGACAGCGCGCAACGCTCGCCCCCAAGGAGATGCGAGAAGCCTGCGTTGAAGCCCATAGACCAGGATAACGGCCGCGACGGTGATCAATAGGGTTCCGAGATGGAACCAGACCCCCGTGTCACGGGCGATCATGACCGGAACGCCGGAAATGCCATCGGTGCCGCCGGTGAGCCAGACCTCGTTCGAAGCCACGATGCGCACGATCTCTGCAAAGCCGAGCGTCACGATCGCGAGGTAGTCATCACGCAGGCGAAGCGTCGAGAAGCACACCAGCAGGCCGGCGAAGCCTCCAGCCAGCACGGCCGCGGAAACCCCGACCACGATCGGCGTGTGCTCCCATGTGGTGAGCATCGCCGAGGCATAGGCACCGACCGCAAAGAACCCAGCAAGGCCAAGATTGACGAGCCCCGCCAATCCCCAAGACAGCATGAGGCTCTGCGCCAACAGCGCGTAGATCGAGCCGACGACGAGCATAAACAGGATATAGGTCAGCATGGTGTCAGCCCGCCTTGCTACCGAGGAGACCTGAAGGCCGGATCACGAGCACCACAAGGATCACGATGAAGCCGACAGCGAGGCGGTACGCGGGAGCCAGCGCAAGCACCGTGAACTCTTCCACGATGCCAATGACGAAGGCTCCCGCGACGGCCCCGGGAATGCTCCCGAGCCCACCCAGAACTGCGGCGGCGAACACCGAGAGGAGCACGCGCCCGCCCAGAAGAGGGTCGATGGACGTGTCCAGGCCAATGAGCGTGCCTCCGACGCCACACAAGCCGCTGCCGACCGCGACCGTGACCAGCGCGATCAAGCGAGGGTTGATCCCTTTCAAACGCGCCAGGTCGGCATTGTCGGCCACCGCTCGCATCGAGCGGCCGAGTGACGAGAATGACAGAAAGGTCCAGACCGCAACCATGATCGCAAGAGCGAAGATGAAGTTGGTGATCTGCTGCGGCCCGATCCGGATCGGGCCGAAGACGAGGTCGCGAGCCAATGGAAGGTCGAACGCCCTTAAATCGTTGCCGAAGAAAAAGCGAACAACGTTCTCGATCACCATCGCCATGGCAAGCGATCCGATGGCTTTCATCAGCGCCCCGCCCCGTCCAAGTCGTTCCAGCGCGCCGTACTCGAGCGCCGCCCCGAGGATCGCCGCGCTCACGAAGGCTACGACGATCGCCGCGACGATCGGAAGTCCAAAAGTGACGTTCGCGACCCAGGCGATGTATGCGCCGGCCGTAGCCAGCGCACCGATCGCAAAATTCGGGAACCGCAACACCGCGAAGATGGCGCTGAAGCCGAGCGCCGGAATTGCCAGGAGCGCTCCAGCGATCACGCCGTTGACAAGGGCTTGGAGGACCGCGTCGACCATCACGCAATCTTCAGCAAGGTGATCTTACCGCCCTTGACCTGCTCATAGCGGAATTTGGCATCGGTGATGTCGCCGATGTCGGTGAAGTCGCAGGGGCCGGAAGCGCCATCATAATCGACCTTCTTGCCATCGGCGATCAGCTTCAGTCCGTCGACAGCGGTTTCGACGCGCTCTCCGCCGCCCTGCGATACCTTGCGCACGTTGTCCTTGATAATGGTGCCGGTGTCGCCCTTGCCGACCGCCATGGCCATAGCGATCAGATTAAGATGGTCGTAGACTTGGCAGCTATACGTGTCGGGTGAGTCGACGCCGAGGAGACGTGACACGTTCTTGTAGGCGTTGCTGCCTTCGGCAGGAGACGGAGACAGGGTGTAGATGCCCTCGCTCACATCCGGCGGAAGCGCGTCCACAAGCTGCTTGTTCACGGAATAACCGAAGCCGAACAGGCTGCCGCGATAGTTGGCGCGGTAGAGATCGCGGACGAGCACGGCGGTATCGTTGGTATAGCCGCCCATCACGATCGCATCGGGCTTGCCGCGCAGCACCTGATCAACCTCGGTGCGCAGGGTTGTCTTCTTGTCATCGTAGATCAGCGAGGTTGTTTTTCCGCCAGCCGCCGTGACGGTCTTGGTCAGCGCCGCAAACTGCGAGTCGGTGAAGGGCGTCTGCGGCGAGACAAACGCCACGGTCTTGGCGTTGGCGCCAAGTGCAAACTCTCCGAACTTGGTGCCTTGCAGGGTCGTGGTTGGCTGCGTTCGGATCAGAAAACCCTGGTGGGGGAGTAGGGTGATAGGTTCCGCGCCGGAAACAGTCGAGAGGAACACGCCGGACTGTGAGCATACCGGCACAACTGCCGTAGTGACCGCAGAGGCCCAGGTGCCGATGATGGCGGAGACCTTGTCGATGTCGATGAGCTTGCGCGCGGCGCGCAGACCCGCTTCGGGGCTGGTCTGGTCGTCTTCCGAGATGATGAGCAGTTGACGTCCGAGAACGCCGCCTGCTTTGTTGATCTCGTCGGCAGCCTTCTTCACAGTAGTCGCCATGGACGGGCCGTAGGAGCCTCCCGAGCCGGTGAGCGGGGTCAGCGTTCCGAGCTTGATAGGACCGGTCTGTGCCCGCAAGATCGCCGGCATTGCCACCGTTCCGGCGAAGGCGACGCCAGCGCCGAGGATATGTCTGCGCAAGATTTCTGTCATGATACTGTCCTCTTCAGTGACGCGGGAGATTGGCCTGCTGGCTCACCCCGGTTGGTTTGGTGGCTCGTCCGCCCAGGAAAAGCCGGCGGATATCGGGATCGTTGGCGACGGTTTCGGCCGGTCCATCAAGGTGATTTCGTCCATCAACGAGTACATAGGCGCGGTCGGAGACCTCGAGAGACTCAAGCGCGTTCTGCTCGACCATGAGAATCGCTATGCCCTCATTGGCGATGCTGCGGATGTACTCGAAGAGCTCGTGCGCTGCCTTCGGACTGAGACCCGCCGTAGGCTCGTCGAGCAGAAGTGCGCGGGGCTTGCCCATGAGAGCCATCGCCATGGCGAGGATCTGGCGTTGTCCGCCTGACAGGCTCTTGGCCGAAATTCGGCGCTTGTCGAACAGCATCGGAAATCGTGCGTAAGCCTCTTCCATCCGCCTTTTTGCCGAGCTGCGCTCAAACAGGCAGCTGACCTCAAGATTCTCTGCGATCGTGAGCAATCCAAAAATATTGCGCTCCTGCGGCACGAAGCCGAGACCTGCCTTCGCGATGGCCTGCGGCGACTGACCGGTGATGTCGTCGCCCCCGATCAAAACCTTACCCTGCGACGGGGACAGCAATCCGGAGATCAGCTTCAGCGCAGTCGACTTACCGGCGCCGTTTGGTCCGATAATGGTGACAACCTCGCCTGTGTCCGCGCTCAGGGCTACACCCTTCACGATATGCTCGGCCGAGGCATAGCCGCCGACGATGCCTTCGACATCCAACAATCTCATCGGCGTCCTCCAAGGTACGCATCCTGAACGTCGCGGTTTTCTCGCACGTCGTCGAAGGTTCCTTCAGCAAGTGTCCGGCCCTGCGCCATGACGATCACGCGCTTGCAGATGCGCTCAATCAGCGCCATGTCGTGCTCGATGAGCAGCACCGTCATGCCCTCGGACACGAGCGCAAGCAGATGGTCGCCGATTTCCTCCGCGAGCGTGGGATTCACGCCGGCTGCCGGCTCGTCGAACAGAATCATGCGAGGCTCGGCCATCAGGGCTCGCCCAATCTCCAGGAGCTTCTTCTGCCCCCCGGAGAGAGCCGTCACCTTGTTGTCGATAACGTGAGACAGCCGCAGACGCGCAGCGATGGACAAGGCTTTCTCCGCTAGTTCCGCCTCACGCTGTCGCGCACTCACCGACCCAGCCAGGGCGGCACCGATCCGTTCACCAGGCTGTTGCGCGCCATAGACCATCAGGTGCTCGAAGACCGAGAGCTTGGGAAAACCGCGTGCGATCTGAAACGTCCGAACAAGCCCGAGTCGGGTGATTTTGTGAGGGCTTAAGCGCTCGATGGAGTGGTCCAGGAATCTGATGGATCCGGAATTTGCCCTGTAAAGGCCGGAGATGACGTTGAACATCGTCGTCTTTCCGGCCCCGTTCGGCCCGATCAGTCCGGTCACGACTCCAGGTTCGACGTGAAACGACGCCCCGTCCAAGGCCTTCAGTCCTCCAAAGGCGATACGGATCCCGTCAACGGCCAAGGGATATGTCGATGTATTATGGGTTGCTACCATGGATGTCTTTGCGTGTGCATGCACGTTCATCGCCCTCTCATCGCTCCCTGATGCCGTGGCGCGGCCGAGGAAATTTCACCGTCAGCTAGGCTCTGCTTCGAATCGGCTGAACCTACAGGGTGTTCATCATTCTTCAGCATGAACTCACGACGCATCTTCTCTTTCCAGAAATTGAGCAGCGCTTCGAAGTAGACTGGATCGTCTCTCGTGGCGGATTGAGCGATCATCCCGCGGATCAGGCACATCGTCGCGTTCATCAGCACGAGCGCATGCTCGACCTCGACGCCAACCTGCCCTGCGAGTTCAGCCCACACGGAGTTGAGGCCCGCGTGAAATTCCTGGACGACCGGAATGATAGCCGAACGGAACGTCTTGTTGTGCCGCGCCTCAGGCAAATACTCCATTGTGACGTAGAACAGGCGGTCGTTCATCATCTGCCACAGGTAGTCGACGATCTTGTCGGACGTCCCTCCAGATTGACGTATTCCCTCGGCCATTTTGTGAAGGCCGGCCGTCGCATCGCGCAGTTGATGGGAGATTGCCGCCGCAATGATTTCCTCTTTCGAGCTGAAGTGATGCGTCAGTGCACCTCGCGACACTCCGGCAGCCTCGGCGATGTCGGATGTCGACATGCGGTAAAGCCCACGGTCATGCAGCAGATCGATCGTCGCATTGAGCAGCTTGAGCGTTGTGTCGGCAGTACGCTCCTGCTGTGTTTTCCTCCGGCTGCGGGGCTTCATTCCGGTTCTCCCGTGGCGTTGGAGACTGGCACCAGAATTACAAACAAACAAGCCTGTTTGTTTATCAGACGTGCCGAACTTTCGTATGATTTGCCTCGGTAATAGGCATGCTGACTCCTTACCCTGCACTGCAAGTCTGCGTTCAACAATTTGCGATAGGATAGTATAGCATAGGCCTAGAAGGTGGATTGATGACTCCCTCTCCGCTGTGGAGAGAGAAACCGAGTGGCTGCGCGTTTCACGTCCGATGCTCTGGCCAGTTGTTAGAGGTCCTGCCTTGCTGGCGAGCAGCTAACCTGGCAGGGGCGTTATCCCGGAAGCGGCGTGACTTAGAGTCAGGCCGCTCTCTAGGCGCATCAGAATATCAATGGAATTGAGTTCTCATTTGCGCATCTGATCCGCCGCCTCCATGTCTCAATCCCAGAGGGCAGGAGACTGACATTTTGACTTTGCTCAGTGCTGACATTTTAGCTTTGCGCCTACACGAAAAAGACTGGTAACAAACATTTTGACAAGAAGTCTGTTGCGTCGCCATTGTCTCTCGTGCTGGACTCAGGCGGCTAGAGCGGTTTCCCGATTGAAGCTTTCGAGGATCCATTGCCGAACCGCTGTTACAGCCGGACGCCGCTCGTGATCGCCGGCATCGATCAGGAAAAATGAGGCTGGCGCCCGGACACTCTCAGCGAACGGTCGAACAAGCACCCCAGATTCCAAGTAGCGTTGACAGGTTACGTTGTCTCCCATAGCAAGCCCGAGGCCGCCGACGGCTGCCTCTATCATCGCTAGGTGATTTCCGAGGTAATGGCGTCCTCCTGTGAGGATGCTTCCCTGCGGGACTGTCGCCAGCCAGAGGTCCCATTCGTGACCGTTCGCGGCACATAGCAGGGGCGCGTCGGCCAGCTCGCGGTTGTCACCGCTTGCGAGAAGATCCGGGCAGCAGACCGGAAATAGATCAGTGTCGGTCAACCGCTCGCTGCGTCGGCCAGGCCAGATTCCATCGCCATAGCGAATGCACAGATCAACGTCGGAGGCGATGACCTCCTTCGGGCTGTTTGAGGGACGCAGGTGCAACCGCAGATCCGGGTACTGCTTCAAAAGATCGCCGACTGTCTTCACCAGCCACAGGCATGTCAGGGCAGGAGGCGCGCTCACCGTGACGTCGCCCCGGACGCTCGGTCGATCCAAGCTGATGACGGCTGTCGCCAGAAGGTCGAACCCGGAGCTCAGGGGAGCCAGAAGCTGCTCTCCCGCCACCGTCAGCTTGAAGCGGTTGCCCGCCCGCTCCAGGAGATCGGTGCCAACGAAAGCTTCCAGCGTCCGGATCTGGTGGCTGACCGCCCCGTGCGTCACCCCGAGTTCCTCCGCGGCCCTGGAGATCGAGCGACGGCGGGCCGCGGCCTCGAAGGCCCGCAGAGCATTGAGAGGAGGAAGCCGGCGTGCTGCCATTGTTAGATTTTCTCACAGTTGAGCCGGAGACATTCTCGATTGCGTGAGCCCATCTGTCTAGAGCAAGGTCTGGGGCTCCTGGCGGAGGCCTTGGTCGGCCGCTGGACGGATCTCAGAAATACTCAAAAGGGGAGCGGCTCAGTGAAGCGTCTTCAACTACTCGGCATGGCGGCTCTCGGGCTTCTTGCGGCCACAGGCGGCGCCTTCGCACAGGCAAAGAAATGGGAAACAGTGAAGATCGCCACGGAGGGTGCATATGCCCCGTGGAACTTCACCGGCCCTGGCGGCAAGCTCGAAGGCTTCGAGATCGATCTCATCGGCGAGCTCTGCCCGCGGATGAAGGTGAAGTGCGAGATCGTGGCCCAGGACTGGGATGGTATTATCCCGGCGCTCAACGCCGGCAAGTACGATGCCATCATGGCCGGGATGCAGATCACCGATAAGCGGCTGGAAACTATCAATTTCTCGCGGCCGTATGCCCGTACCCCCGGTGCCTTCCTCGTTCCCAAGGATTCTCCCCTGGCAAAGGTGCCAAGCGACAAGGTCTTCGATATCGGCGCGGATGCTGCGGCGGGCCAGAAGGCTGCTGACGAGATCAAGCCGCTCCTCAAGGGCAAGGTCGTGGGCGTCCAAGGCTCGACCACCCTCGCAACCCTGATGGAGCGCCTGTTCCAGGGCGTGGAAATCCGCGAGTATAAGACCACAGAGCAGCATGATCTCGATCTTGCCGCTGGACGTGTCGACGCCGTGGCCGCGGCCACGACGACCCTCGACACCACCCTGAGCAAGCCGGGCTTCGAGAACTTCGTCATTGCCGGTCCTGGCTTCACCGGTGGCTTCATGGGCCGGGGTGTTGCGGCAGGCTTACGCAAGGCTGACCAAGACCTGAAAGTCATGTTCGACGAGGCGATCGCATCGGCCTTGGCAGACGGCACGATCTCACGGCTGTCCCAGAAGTGGTTCAAGCGGGACCTCACCGCAAAGTAATGAAGTATCACCATTGCTGAACTCGCCCCGCTCGGCTGAGCCGACGGGGCACGCTGCCCCTTTGCATGAGGACGAGACATGAGGGAGCAGACGCTCCACCGGAACTCGTCCTCTACCCTCCTTCAAACCTGGAGTCGGACGATGTCCTTTCGCGTTCTCTCGGCACAGATCATGCACGAGTCGAATTCCTTCAGCGTGCGCCTGACGTCTCTGGACCGCTTCGCCGACGTGATCCTGCTTCACGGCGACGAGGCCTTGCGGGCGCTCGATGGGACGAATACCGAGGTCGCGGGCTTCCTGGATGTTGCACGCGAGAAGAGTTGGGAGTTGGTTCATGTCCTTAGTGCCCACGCTAATCCGGCAGGCTGCGTCACCGAGGAAGCTTTCGAGGAGATCGTGAAAGTCGTCGAGGACGCTGCCCGCCGGGAGCGGGAGCGGCTCGATGGGATTCTGCTCGCATTCCATGGCGCCATGGTCACAACCCATTCATGCGATGGCGAAGGGGAGATTCTCGAACGCCTCCGCGCGATTGTCGGTCCTGATATCCCGATCGCCGCGACCTTGGATCTGCATGCCAACGTCACCAGGCGCATGTGCGAACTGGCCGATATTCTCGTGTCCTATAAGACCTATCCGCATATCGACATGCGCGTGGCCGGCCGGCATGCGAGCGAGTTGCTGCACCGGGCTATGGCTGGCGAAATCAAGCCCCACACTCTCTTCGTGCGCCCGCCTATGCTGGAGGACGCCAATGGCGGCCGTACGGATGCCGGGCCGCTTGTCGCTGTGATGGAACGGGCACGTGCATATGAAAGCGAGCCCAACGTTCTCGCGGTGAGCGTCAACGGCGCTTTTCCCTATGCCGATATCAATGAGATCGGCACGACCATCACGGTGACCTATTCCGGAGATCCGGAGCCCCACCGGCTCTTCGCCGAAGAGATGGCGAAGGCCATGTGGGACATGCGCTATGATCTCGTCAACCGCTTCCTGTCACCCGAGGATGCGGTGGCTTCCGCGCTTGCGGGCGATGATCGGCCGGTGGTCATCGCGGACTATGCCGACAATCCCGGAGCTGGAGGGTACGGCGACGGCACGAACCTGCTTCGGGCCTTGATAGCGGCAGACGCAGACGCCTGCTTCTGCCCGATCGTGGACCCTGAGACTGCCTCGCAGCTGCAGACCAGGAAGCCCGGAGAAACGGTATCGATCCGCCTCGGCGGCAAGGTGAACGCTGCCTTCGGCGGCGAGCCCCTTGACCTCGTTGGCACGCTGCTGAGCGTATCCGATGGCAGCTACACCTGTGATGGACCGATGTATGCGGGTGTCCGCATGTCCTTTGGCCCCACGGCGGTCATCGAGGTTAGGCGCGTTCAGGTCGTGATTGTCACCGAGCCCCACCAGTGTCATGACCTGCAGCAATTCCTCGCATTTGGTATTGACCCTCGCGCCAAAAGGATCATTGGCGTCAAATCCATGCAGCATTTCCGGGCCGCATTCGAGCCGATCGCGAGCCGGGTTCTGGTGTGCGACAGCGGGGCGCTGGCCTCTCCGGACCTGACGAAGTTCACCTTCACGCGTGTGCCGAGACCGATGTATCCGCTCGAACCCAACACACCCTACAACCCCGAAGTCTTTATTTGTTCCCGGTCCTCTGAAGAGCCTGTCAAGGTGGAGAGCCGAGCATGACACAGCCCTCCCCTACCTGGCTCAATGCCGCTGCCGTCGAGGACCGGATGAAGCGTGTTGACGCCGTCGCGGCGATGCGGAGTCTCTTCGAGGCGCACGGGCAAGGCCGCGTGACTCAGCCGCCGCAAGTTATCACCCTGCTGCCCGACAACCGGGGCGACTTTATCACCTACTCGGGTGTTCTGCCGGAGGATGGGGTGTTCGGGGTCAAGGTTTCGCCTTATGTGGTCACCCCGTCCGGCGGCAAGGTCACGGCCACGACGATGCTGATGAGCCTTGAGACGGGACGACCCTTGCTGTTCTGCGACTCGCTGGCGCTGACGACGGAGCGAACCGCCGCAACAACCGCTTTGGCGGTCGACCTCCTCGCCCGAGCTGATGCCGCCAATCTGGCGATCATCGGCAGCGGCCCCATTGCCCTGGCTCACCTGCGTCACGTCCTGCCGCTTCGGTCGTGGAAGCGGATCCGCATCCATTCACGCAACATCTTAGCCAAGAAGGAGACCCTTGAGGCGCGCCTTAGTGAACTCCGACCGGCCCCTGAAATCGTTGATGACTGCTCTCTCGCGGTGGCAGATGCCGATGTGGTGCTGCTTTGTACGTCCTCGGGAACCCCGGTTCTATCGATGGAACATATCAGGCCCGGAATGCTTGTGACCTCGATCAGCACGAACGTCGCACGGGCACATGAAATTCCGCCAGAAGCCCTGAGCCGAATGAATGTCTATTGCGACGATCGGTCGACGACTCCACTCATCGCGGGTGAGATGGTGCTGGCCTCCGAGAACGGGTGGTCCTGCGACGACATCCGCGGTGATCTGGGTGAACTTGCTAGCGGCAGGGTGCGGGCCCCCTCCCCTAATCGATCCAGCTTCTTCCGATCTATGGGCCTTGGCATCGAAGACGTGAAGATGGCGCTTGAGATCCACCGCGTGAGCTCGCAGGGATCCTGAGCCGATGACACACCCCCATCCTGAAATCCGCGCCGATGTCATCGTGCTGGGAGCCGGCATCGTAGGCGTCTCCGCCGCCCTGCATCTTCAGATGCGGGGGCGCGATGTCGTCCTGATTGACCGACGCGGCGCGGGTGAGGAAACGAGCCATGGCAACGCCGGGCTGATCGAACGATCGAGCGTCATCCCCTACGGGTTCCCCCGCGATCTCAGGACCGTCCTCCGCTATGCCCTAAACCGCTCCACAGATGTACGTTCCGACTGGCGCTTCCTGCCTCGGATCCTCCCTTGGCTCTGGCAATTCTGGCGCGAATCCGCCCCCGGATCCTTGAAAAAGGCAGCGGCCGACATGCTGCCTCTCATCGAGCGGTCAGTTTCAGAGCATGAACTCCTCATGGCAGAAGCCGGGCTTCTGGGGCAATTGCGCCGGACGGGCTGGATCGAGGCATTCCGCAGTCGGAAGTCTCTCGACCAAGCAGCGAAGCATGCAGCCGCTCTCGAGCCTTTTGGATTGCATTTCGATATCTTAGACGGCAAAACCCTTCGTCAGCGCGAGCCTCACACATCCGAGACCCTCATTGGTGGAATTCATTGGCGGGATCCGGCGACGGTTCCTGACCCCGGCGGTCTCGTAAAAGGATACGCTGACCTGTTTCAGCAGCGTGGCGGCCGTTTCGTTCAAGGGGAGGCCCGCACGCTCCGGCAGGATGGCATCGAATGGACAGTCCGCAGCCGGAATCGCGTAGTCCGCGCCCACGACGTCGTAATTGCTCTCGGACCGTGGTCCGACACAGTCCTGCGTCCACTAGGCTATCGCGTTCCGATGGTCGTCAAACGCGGATACCACGTGCATCTCCGGCCACAGGCCGATGCTGTCCTCCACCATCCTGTGGTCGACGTGGACGGCGGGTTTCTTTTGGCGCCGATGACGCGCGGTATCCGCCTGACCACGGGTGTCGAGTTTGCCCACCGAGATTCCGTACAAACTCCCCTGCAGTTGGAACGAACTGAGCCCCTGGCACGCGAAATTTTTCCTCTTAAGGATCGGATTGATCCGCAGCCGTGGATGGGAGCCCGCCCCTGTCTGCCTGATATGCGTCCCGTCATTGGTGCTGCTCCAAAGCACAAAGGTCTCTGGTGCGCCTTTGGCCACAATCATCATGGCCTGACCCTCGGACCGGTTACAGGGCGTTTACTGGCCGAGATGATGACTGGCCGGGAAACGTTCACTGACCGAAGGCCCTATTCCATTGATCGTTTCATGTCCTGAGCCCCATGGCTGAACACAGTGTAAGCTCAGGCCGCGTCATTGGCGTTTCTAATTGAGCCGATGAGTGTGTATCGCGCTGCTATCCTCAGGTTTTCGGAGCAATGTCGATCTTGAACCACTTCATCGAGAGTTTCTGGATGGTGCCGTCCTGAGTGGCCGCGGTGATTGCCTCATTGAGCTTCTGCTTTAACTCGGCGTCCTGTTTGCGCAGACCAATGCCGACCCCGTCGCCCTGAATGCCACCGGTGACAGCAGGCCCGACGAGGGCGTAGTCCTTGAATTCCGGCTTGCCGAGGGTGCCGATAATCGCAGTGGCGTCTGCCAGCACCGCATCAATCCGCCCGGCCAGAAGATCCAGGTCATGGGCTTCGGTGGTCTTGTACTCCCGAATGTCGGCCGTGCCCTTCAGGTACTTCTCGGCGAAGACGGGATGAGTGGTGGAGACCTGGACGCCGATCGTCTTGCCCTTGAGCAGCGGCTTCGTCGCCTCAATTGCCTTCTCGGCCTCCGCTCGCTGGCTTACCAGATTATAGGTTTGCCCCGTTCCCGGCATCTTGGCGAGTGGCGAATCCTTCGCTACAAGATAACCATTCGGCGAGTCGGCATAGGGGCCTGCGAAGTCAATGACCTGCTTGCGTTCGTCGGTGATGCTCATGCCGGCCATGATGGCATCATATTTCTTCGCTTGAAGAGCGGGAATGATCCCGTCCCAGTCCTGGGCCACAATCTCGCACTTTACCTTGATGCGGCGGCAAAGTTCGTTGGCGAGATCAATGTCGAAGCCTTCGAGCTTGCCGCCCGCGCCGGTGAAATTCCACGGGGCATAAGCGCCTTCCGTCGCGATCTTGATGACTCTGTCCTGTGCAGCGGTCACACCACATGCCAGAGTGGCAGCGATCGCAGCGAACGCGAAGCTCCTCATGATAGTCATTTCTGTCACCTTCGTCTTTTGGCCTGCGATGAATAGCTTGGATTCTAGAACGGAAATCAGCTTATTGGAACTATGCTCCAGCCTTGGATTCTCTAGCACCCGTGTGATAATGTGGGATGCACCGTGAACCGTCACACCCAACCTGGACTGTCAGCCTGACATCTGTCTAATGTATTCATCAGGAAAGCTACACAGCGGACTGATGAGACCGATTTGGGTCTGTGCTCACGCGCGGCAAGGCCTCGCTCTTTCAGATGCGACTTCAGTACGCTTGGCCGCATTTGTGTCACGGGTGCGCCTAATTATTGTTGGCAACCCGTCTCTTTTGAACAGCTTGATTTCGTGTGTGTCCTGATGTGACAGTAATCTTCCAAAGTTTGAAATCGCGCGAGATGGCTCGACGAATTAACGGTTAGCTGAACCTGCGAGGGCCGCGCTTCTTGCAAAGGCATTCACAAGCTCGCGGTTACTCCTCCGTCAACATAAATCGGTTGTGTCGCAAATCCGGAACAGGGGCGAGAAAGTAGCAGATGCACCGTACTGCCCTTATGCGGCGAGCAGGTGAAACTGCTCCGCGAGCGACAGCTGCTGGCTGCCGACATATTTCGCCTGCTGTTTGCGCAGCATATGAACCAACTCGATGCCACCCAAGACCACCCGAGCACTGTCAGCGGACTTGAAGCCGAGCATCGACCGCACGCGTCGTTTTACGGCGCGGTGATCCTGCTCAATGCGATTATTGAGGTATTGACTCTGCCGGATCCTGATCGGCTTGAGCCTGCGTCTTGAACGCTCCTGCAGCCGGCTCTCGGCATCACACGACAGGATCGCCTCCCGGTTGGTCTGGCTGCCGTCGATGACGATCCGCTCGGGCCGGCCATGCCGCTTGAGCGCCTTGCGCAGGAACTGTCTGGCAGCGCTGAGGTCCCGTCGTTCGCTGAACCAGAACTCAACCGTGTCGCCGTTGCTGTCGATCGCCCGGTAAAGGTACATCCAGCGACCTCTCACCTTGATGTAGGTCTCGTCGACGTGCCACTTTCCGGTAACCGCTCGCTTGCGTGCGTTGAAGCGCTTCAGAAGTTCGGGCGAGTACCGGACAACCCATCTGTGAATGGTCGCGTGGTCGACCGAGATGCCGCGCTCAGCCATCATCTCCTCGAGGTTCCTTAGGCTCAGATTGTAAGCCAGATACCACCGGATGCAGAGCAGGATCACTGATCGATCAAAATGCCTGCCCTTGAACACCTATTCCTCCGCCACTGAGACCTCCACCCCAGTAACTGAAACTCTAAAACAAAAGGTTTGCGACAGAGCCTTCCGATCTCGTTCTTCGGCCTCAGCCTTCCCGCGCTCGTCAGCCCGGTGCAGGGTGCGCCCGGCTTCCTCGCGGAGGTGCATGAGACCGGCGGGACCGTGATCCTGTGGCTCGCCGGCCTGCACGCCCTGATCGCCTGCTGGCACCAGTTCGTCCTGCGGGATGGCACCTTGCGGCGCATGAGCCCGGTCTAGGGGGAGGCTCACGCTACCGGGATCGGAAGCCTTCCGCCCTATTCAACCGGAGAGCCGGAGCAAATGACTGCCACGGGTCCCGCAAGGGCAACACGCCTGCCGCCGGATCAGGCGTCGTCGGCCACTCCCGCGGATCGGCGCGGGAAGGTCACCCGCGGCCAGTCGGATGGTGCGGCCCGGAACAGGGCCATGCCCACGACCATGGCACCGACGAACACGACGACCTGCCAGGGACCGAAGGTGATCGCGGTCAGGGCCGGGCCGGGACACAGTCCAACGAGACCCCAGCCAATGCCGAACAGGACCGCGCCGCCGATCAGGCGCCGATCGAGGTCGCGGCGGGATGGGATCTCGAGCCACGGCACCAGGATGGGAATGCCGCGCCGTCTGGCCATGACGGTGCCGAAGGCCGACACCGCGACCGCGCCGCCCATGACGATGGCAAGGCTCGGATCCCAATGGCCGAAGATGTCGAGGAAGCCCAGCACCTTGGCCGGGTTGACCATCTGCGCGACGATCAGACCGAGGCCGAAGAGCAGGCCGGAGCCGAAGGCGGCCAGGATCGCCGGCATGGCCTATGTCCCGATGACGTGACGGGTGAGAAGGACCGTGACGACGGCGACGGCCATGAAGACGAGGGTGGCCGCGATCGAGCGCGGCGATCCGCGGCCGATGCCGCAGACGCCGTGGCCGCTGGTACAGCCTGCGCCAAGGCGGCTGCCGAAGCCCACGAGCAGGCCTGCGGCGACGAGGATACCGAGCGGCGCGTCGAGGCTGACGGGCGGCAGGGCGCCTCCGAAGGTTCGGTACACCAGGGGTGCGATCAGCAGGCCGACGAGAAAGGCCCCGCGCCAGCCGACCTCGCCGTGGCTCGGGTGCAGCAGGCCGCCCAGGATGCCGCTGATGCCCGCGATGCGTCCGTTGAGCACCAGCAACAGGGCCGAGGACGTGCCGATCAAAACACCGCCGGCGAGAGCGGAAACAGGAGTGAAGTTTTCCACGGCAGCCTCCGGTTGGTGTAACTTCGGCCGCCTCAAGCGCGGTGGCTAGGCGGTCGGCATCATGCCCGGCCAACCGCCGAAGGCGCGGGTTCGTTGCCGACCAGATCCGTATGACCGAAGCCCTTGCGGTAGTCGAGAACCGAGATCACGTTCGGGACGACCTTGAAGAATGCCACTCCCTCAAGCGCACCCGAGGCGTACTCCGCGATCCCCTGCGGGAATTTCTGGAGCAGGAGCTGCCCCGCCCGCGCGATCTCCTGCGGGTCCGTGAGGCGGTCCGCATGACCGCCCGCCGAGATGCCGCGGATCTCGCCCCAATCCGCATAGGGCAGGTTGATCGTCAGGGACACCTTGCCGTTGCGGCGGATGTTCCGCGCCTTCTGGGAGGCCTCCGAACATCCGAAGTAGATGTCCAACCCGTCGTTGGCGAAGCTGACCGTCGTGGCTTGCGGATATCCGTCCTGGCGGACCGTCGCGAGCGTCATGTCGCTCGCACGATCGAGGATGGACAGGATCTCGTCGCGAAGTCTCGCGTCCATGGCGCTGTCCTCATATTGGATATTGGACGGACCTTGTCGGCCCATGATGGCTTCGGTCCCGCCCGACCGCCTTGATGTGGATCAATGCGGAGGCGGGAGAAGCCCCGCATCCTTGGCCCGGGTTCGCCGAGAACGATTCCCCGGTCCGGCCGCAGGCTTTGGCGTCATTTCAACCGAAAGGGCCTGACATTCGGGTATGATCGGGGCGAGCGAGCTTTTCAAGAGCCGGGCCGACGGTGGAGGGCTCCATGACCGCCGATGACGGGCTTTCGCGTGTTTCAGGTGAGCGGAGGGACCATCGGGCCTATGATCCGGACATCCTCCCGCGGCTACAGTCGCTGCTCGCGATCCTCGCCGACATCGATGTTGCTCATCGAAGCAACCTGCTGGTGATTGAGAGCAGGCCGATGGACGAAGCCCGCAAGGGGCAACTGGTCGCCGATCTCCGGCAGAACCATTGCAGGCGGCGGGCGCCGTACGTCCGCGAGATCGAGGTGCTGGAGGCGCGGATGGAAGCCGCGTTTCGCTGAGGGGATGCCATGAAGGCGATGGTTCTCCAGAAGGTGGGGACGCCCCTGGTCCCGGAGGAGCGGCCACCGCCCGTGCCAAGTGCAGGCGAGATCCGCGTTGCGGTGGAAGCCTGCGCGGTATGTCGGACCGATCTCCATGTGGTCGATGGCGACCTGCCGCATCCCAGGCTACCCCTCGTCCCCGGCCATGAGATTGTGGGACGGGTCGAGGCGCTCGGTTCCGGGGTCTCGTCTCTCGAGCCGGGGCAGCGCGTGGGCATTCCCTGGCTCGGGCACACCTGCGGACATTGCCCCTACTGCGTCTCAGGACAGGAGAACCTGTGCGACGAGCCGCTGTTCACCGGTTATACCAGGGATGGCGGCTTCGCCTCGCATGCGATCGCCCATGCCGCCTACGCCTTCAGCTTGCCGGAGGACGGCGATCCCGTCGCCCTGGCTCCGCTCCTCTGCGCCGGATTGATCGGCTGGCGTTCGCTGGTGGCCGCTGGCCTGGGCGAGAGGATCGGCATCTACGGCTTTGGCGCCGCCGCCCATATCATCACGCAGGTCTGCACCTGGCAGGGACGGCGTGTCTTCGCCTTCACGCGCCCGGGCGACGTCGCTGCCCAGGACTTTGCCCGTTCGCTCGGTGCCGCCTGGGCCGGCGGCTCGGACGAAGTGCCACCCGAAAAGCTCGATGCGGCGATCATCTTCGCGCCCGTGGGCGACCTCGTGCCCTTGGCGCTCGGCGCCGTGCGCAAGGGCGGTCGCGTCGTGTGCGGCGGCATCCACATGAGCGACCTCCCAGGCTTTCCCTATCGGTTGCTCTGGGAGGAACGGCAGGTCGTCTCCGTCGCCAACCTGACCCGCCGAGATGCCTTGGACTTCCTGGCGATCGTGCCCAAGGCCCGGATCAGGACGCACACGGTGCGCTATCCGCTGGAGGCCGCCAACGAGGCCCTGGGCGACCTGCGGGCAGGACGGCTTCAGGGGGCCGCCGTCCTGGTTCCCTGAGGCAGGCCAAAATGGAGATCATCGCGTCCGAAAACCGGGCGACAGCATCGAGGGGAGGAAATCATGCTTGAGAACATCCGCAGCATCCTCATCGGGATCACGGAGGAAGGCGATGCCGAGGAACGCTCGTCGGTCCTGGCGTACGGGCTTGCCCTCGCCCGTCAGGCGGACGCCCATGTCACCGTCCAGGCCGCCTCGCTGAAGCTCACCGTGCCGTATTCCTTCGTCCGCAGCTTTGCCGAAGGACTCGCGGCCGCCGAGAACCGCCGGGTGGATGCCCTTGCCCGCGCCGTCGCCGACGCGTCCCAGCGGGCCGCGGCGGCATCGGGCGTGGCCTGCGTCAGCCAGGCGCCGCAGCTTGCCTATCCGGATCTCATCAAGAGCTTCGCCGCCCTCGCCCGCACCCATGACCTGACGGTCCTCGATGCGGAACCGATTGCCCTCGCCGTCGACCGGGGCCTGATCGAGGCCGTGCTCATGGACAGCGGCCGGCCCCTCATCGTGGTGCCGCAGGGTCGCGAAACCTTCGCCAGCGACCGGATCGTCGTGGCCTGGGACGGCAGCGCCAAGGCGGCGCGTGCCCTCAATGATGCCCTGCCGTTCCTGCGGGCCGCGACACAGGTCGAGCTGGTCAGCGTCACGGGCGAGAAGGATCTGGCGGATACGGTGCCCGGCGCGGAGATCGCGCCGCATCTCACCCGCCATGGCGTCACGGTGAGTGTCCTCGCATTGCCGGTCGTGGACGGGGATGTGGCAGAGACCCTGCGCAACCATGCCCACCTGACGCGGACCGACATGATCGTCATGGGCGCCTACGTCCATTCACGCCTGCGCGAGATGGTGCTCGGCGGCACGACGCAATCGCTGCTCAGGAACCCTCCGGTGCCTCTGTTCCTCTCCTACTGACGGAAGAGACACGGCACTCGGGCACGCCCGTCACGGAAGGAGGCCTGCATGTACAGGAACATCCTGATTGCCACCGACGGCTCGTCCCTGGCAGCCCGCGCCGTCGAACACGGCACCAACCTGGCGAAAGCTCTCGGGGCGACGGTCCTGCTGCTGACCGTCACCGAGCGCTTTCATCTCTTTGCGATCGAGTCCGATCAGCTCGAGGAGACACCGAGCTCGTTCAGGGAGCACATGCAACGGCAGGCCGATCACACCCTCGAGGAGGCTGCGGAGATCGCCCGCAACCTCGGTGTCGAAGCCCGGACGCTTCACATGGAGGATGACGCGCCGTACCGGGCGATCATCCGCACGGCGGAAGACAACGTCTGCGATGTCATCGTCATGGCCTCGCACGGCCGCGGCGGGGTTTCGGCCCTGCTTCTCGGGAGCGAGACCATGAAGGTCCTTCACCACTCGAACATCCCGGTCCTCGTCGTGCGGTGATGAAGCCGGGCCCTAACCCTGTATGGAATTGAGATAGGCGAGCAGGTCGTTGATCTGCGCGGGATCGAGCTGGAACTGCGGCATGGAAGGGTGGCCCGTCGTGATGCCTTCGGCAAAGGCCTCCGCGAGGTCCTCGATCGGATAGCGGCTGTGCAGGGTCCGGAAGGGCGGCGCCTCCGGAATGGGACTGTCACCGAACCGACCGATGGCATGGCATTGCGAGCAGTTCGTCTGCGCGAACGTGAACCCGCGCTGTGCCCGCCCCGATTGAGCCATGGAGGCCGACGAGGCACACGCGAGGGCAAGGCAGAGAAGGGTGAGCCGCCCCATCATCGATGCTCCTCCGCCTTGCGAAGTTCCGCCGGTGTCACCGAGACGACCTGGAACGTATAGGGTTTGCCATCGTCGTCCTCGATGGTGACGTATTCGCCCTCCACGAAGCGATGCTGGTGCAGGTGATAACCCGCCTCCTCGTCGCCGGGCCGATCCTGAATGTAGTCGATCATCCAGGTCGCGCCGCCAAACCCGCCCGGCCGATGGACCAGGACACCTTGCCGCTCTTCGCCGGCCCAGAAGCGGCGGACCCGGCAATGAGCCCGTTTGTCCGACCACTCCTGCTGGTCGAGATGGCCTTTGTCATCGAGCGGCGCGGTGATCTCGTAGCCGTACCGCGAACTTCCTTCGGGAAACTGCTTGCTGCGGGCCAGGTGAAGCGTGACGTGATGGAGCATCGGTCCCTCCCAGAATTCACGCAGGTCTCGAACAGACCTCGACATCGTGGCAAAGCTTAGAGGATACCTGCTCGCCTGCCTTGATCCTGATCAATCCGTCGCGGAATCAGGGGCGGGCAAGTCAGCCCGCCTAGTCCTTGGATCCGCCCCTCAAGGCGTCCCTGATGCGCCGGATGACGACCCCCTTCGCCTTCCTGTCGGCCGCCGCCTCCACGGCATCACTGATCTCAAGCAGGAGCTCCGCGTAGTCGTTGTGCCAGTCGCGGTGCCCGGCGCCCGCGGACGGCAGGCGCTCCTCGTGGCGTTCGATCCGGACGGCGCGGTCGCCCGCCAGGTCGTAGACGTCGTCGATCTCCGGAATGATCGCGCCGGGCACGCGGTCGAGATCGGCGAGGGATGATTGCAGTGCCTTGAGGGGCGCATCCTCCCCATGCACGAGGAAGACCCCGCGCCGGACCGGAAGGCGCTCGGCCAGCCAAGCCTTCAGCTCCGGCCCGTCCGCATGCCCCGAGTAGAGGTCGAGCGTCCTCATGCGGGCACGGACCTTCACCTCCTCGCCGTGGATCCGCACCTTCGAGGCGCCGTCCTGAAGGATCCGTCCGAGCGAGCCCTGCGCCTGGAAGCCGACGAAGAGGATTGTGGCCTCGTCCCGCCAGAGCCACGCCTTCAGGTGATGGCGGATGCGACCCGCCTCGCACATGCCGCTCGCCGCGATGATGATGTGGAAGCTGTGGATGAGGTCGATGGCCTTGCTCTGCTCGACGGTCTCCGTGAAGCGGACCCAGCGGGATTCGAGGGCCTGGACCAGGTCGCCACCGTTCCGGAGTTCCCCGGCATGCCGCGCGAAGATGGCGCTGGCCTTCGAGGCCAACGGGGAATCGATGAAGACCGGGATGTCCGGCAATTCGCCGGCCTCCGTCAGCTCCATCAGGTCGACGAGGAGTTCCTGCGTCCTCTCGACCGCGAAGGACGGAATGAGCAACACGCCGCTCGGATGCATCGCCGCGCGGACCTCGTCGCGCAGCATCCGGCGCCGGCTCTCGATGGTGATCCCCGCGCGATCCGTATCCCCGTAGGTGGATTCTAGGAGCACGTAATCAAGGTCGCGCGGGCCGTCCGGATCGGGCTGAAGCAGCTTGTGGTCGGGGCCGACATCGCCGGAGAACAGCAGCCGGGCTGGCTTCTCCTCGCCGCCGTGCGTTACTTCCATCTCGATGGAGGCCGAGCCCAGGAGATGGCCCGCATTCCAGTAGCGGGCGCGGAAGCCCGGGGCGACCTCCTGCCACTGGCCGAAAGCCACGGGCCGGAACTGTGTGAGGCACGCGACCGCGTCCTCCTCGGTATAGATCGGCGACACGGTCCCCCGGCCCCGGCGGCGGTTGCGGCGGTTGAGCTGGTCGACCTCCATCTCCTGGATGTAGCCGGAGTCCGGGAGCATGATGGTCGCCAGGTCGGCCGTTCCGGCCGTCGCATAGACCGGGCCGTCGAAGCCGGACTTCACCAGCTTCGGCACCAGGCCGCTATGGTCGATGTGGGCGTGGGTGAGGCAGAGGGCATCGACCCCTGCGGCGCGGAACGGAAAATGCTCGTAGTTGAGCTCCCTCTCCTCCTTCGATCCCTGGAACATGCCGCAATCGACCAGGACGCGGGCGGCGTCCGTCTCGAGCAGGAAGCAGGAACCCGTCACGGTTCGGGCGGCGCCGTGGAAGTGAAGCCGAAGCGACAAGGGACCCTCCTGGGCACGGGGAAGCGTCGAGGTGAGGATCGCACCTTGGTACACCTGCGTCGAGCCGTTAGGTTTGATCCACGCCAATATCGCGGAACGGCGAACATGACCTCCCACGCAGCGTCTTCCAACGGCACCTGCCCCATCACGGGCAAGACCTACCCCCTGAAAGAGCTCATCCTCATCGATCAATTGCGACCTGCCCTTGCAGAGCGGATCCGGCGGGATCACCCGCACCTGGACGATCATGGCCGCATCAGCCGGGCCGCCGTCGACCAGTACCGCCTGCTCTACGTCGAGGAACTCCTGCGCCAGGAACGCGGCGAGCTGACGAAACTCGACAGGGAGGTGGCGCGCAGTCTCGCCGAGGGCAGCACGGTGTCGGCGAATGTCGAGGAGAGCTTCGACGAGAAGCGGACCCTCGGCGAGCGCCTGTCGGACGGGCTCGCGACCTTCGGCGGGAGCTGGCCGTTCCTGATCGCCTTCGGGTTCCTGCTGGGAGCCTGGATCCTCGTCAATGCCCTCCGCGGGACGGAGGCCTTCGACCCCTATCCCTACATCCTGCTCAACCTGCTGCTGTCCTGCCTCGCGGCCGTTCAGGCCCCGATCATCATGATGAGCCAGAGGCGCCAGGAGGCGAAGGATCGGCTGCGCTCCCTCAACGACTACCAGGTCAACCTGAAGGCGGAACTCGAGATCCGGCACCTGCACGAGAAGCTGGACCATCTGATCACGCGCCAATGGGAGCGATTGGCCGAGATCCAGGAGATGCAGATCGAGCTGCTCCAGGAGCGCCGTTGAGCACGATCAGGACGGCTCCACTCCCCACAAGGCCCGCAGGGCATTGAGGATCACGGCGACATCGATGGCCTCCTGGATCAGGGCGCCCTGCACCGGCGTCAGGTATCCCAAGCCGGCCGCGATCATTCCGAGTACCGAAAGGCCAATTCCCGCATAGACGCTCTGAAGCGCGATCCGCTTGGATCGACGGGCCACGCCGATGGCGCCGGGAACCCTGTCGAGCTCATCGACGAGGAGGACCACGTCGGCCGCCTCGGCCGACGCGGCGGCACCTCGCGCGCCCATGGCGAGCCCGAGGTCTGCGGCGGCCAGGGCCGGAGCGTCATTGACGCCATCGCCGATCATCATGACGGGCCCGTGCCGCTTCTCGGCCTGCACAATGGCGATCTTCCGGTCCGGCGTGAGGTCGGCATGGACCTCGTCGAGATGCAGGCCGACGGTCACGGCCTGCGCCACCTCACGGCGGTCTCCCGTTGCCAGGATGATCCGCGTCACTCCCAGCCGACGGAGACTGCCGATCACCTGGGCGGCTTCGGTGCGCAATGGATCCGCCAGGATCAGCAGCCCAGCCGGCGCGCCATCGACCGCCACGGCAACCACGACGGACCCTGCGGGATGCTGGCCCGCGGCGACCGCTCCGACGCGCGGAACCCGCCAGGAGACGAACCGGATTCCGCCCACGATGACCCGGCGGCCACCGACGCATCCTTCCAGACCCTCGCCCGGGATCTCCTCGACCTCGGTCGGGGGCAGGAGATCGAGTCCCCTGCCCCGCGCCTCCGCGACGAGCGCTTGTGCGATGACGTGCTTCGATGCCTGGTCGAGGGAGGCCGCAAGCTGGAGGAGCCTGTCGGACGACAAGCCCGCCATGGGGCGGATCTCGACGATCCGGGCTCGCCCGTGCGTGAGGGTTCCGGTCTTGTCGATGACCAGCGTCCTCACGCGCGTGAGCGTCTCCAGCACCTTCCCACCCTTCACCAGCACCCCGGCCTTCGCCGCACGCGACACCCCCGAGACGATCGCCACGGGCACCGCCAGGATGAGCGGGCACGGAGTCGCGATGACGAGCACGGCCAGGGCCCGGACCGGATCGCCGCTCCACAGCCAGGCGACCCCGGCGAGGGCGAGCGTCAGCGCCAGGAACGCCAGGGCGAACCGGTCGGCGAGCCGTGTCATGGGCGCCTTCGAGCGTTGGGCGACCTCGATCAGGCGCACGATGCCGGCAAAGGTGCTCTCGGCCGCTCGGTGCGTTGCCGAGAGATCGAAGGCATCACCGACATTCGTCACGCCGCTCATGACCGGCTCCCCGGACCGCTTCCGGACAGGGAGCGCCTCGCCCGTCAGTGCCGACTGATCCAGGACCGCCACTCCCTTGGCGACAAGCCCGTCGACGGGAACCACGTCGCCCTGGCGGACGAGCAGGCGATCCTGCGGCGCGATAACGTCGAGCGGAACCTCCTCGAGCCGACCGTCCCGGTGGAGGAGGGCCGTGCGTGGCACGCGGCCCAGGAGCGCCGTCATCTCGCGGTTGGCGCGGCGCTCGGCAAAGCTCTCGAGATACTGCCCGCCGGCGTACATCAAGGCGACCACCACGGCGGCGAGGTGCTCCCCGAACACGAGCGCGCCGGTCATGGACAGGGCGGCAACGATGTCCAGTCCGACATCGCCGCGCCGCAGGCTGCCGACGATCTCGACGATCAGGACGACGAGAACCGGGACCGTCGCCACGGCCCAGATCAGCCCGGACCATGGCCCGTGGCCCGCAACGCCCGCCGCAAGACCGAGGACCAGTCCCAGGGCCGGCATGATGACCAGGACGGGACGGGCGAACCTGTGAAGCGCTTGCAGCGAAGGAAACCCGGCCGCACGGGAGAGCCGGAGCGGTCGGGAGGCTGACAGGCTGGCGTTCTCATGCCCGGGCATGGTCGGATCCTCTCCGAGGCGAAGGGATTGTCGCCCCCCGCGGTGTCCGCATCAATCCTGGCCGGTCGGCATTCCCGCGCGACGGGAAAGGTCGACGCGATCCCTCTAGCGGGCCCTCTTGCCGAGGCGGCGCATGGCGTCGATCCATGCCGTCCGCCTGCCGTCGCTCATGCCCTCGATCATGCCGATCAGCGTATGTCGGTTCGGGCCGATGCCGATCAGCGACAGGATGCTGCGCTTGAGGCTCTTCAGGCTGTGTGCCCCGAAGTACCATCGGTAGACGAAGGCGGGCATGCCCATGGTGATGACGATGCGTGAGGAGCGTCCCTTGAGCGAGGTCTTCCAACTGCTGCCTGCCCCCGCACCGCCCGTCATGAAGGCGGGCCGCAGGGACTGCTCCAGGAAGCCCTTGAGAAGGGCCGGCATCCCTCCCAGCCACAGAGGGTAGACGAAGACGAGGTGCTCGGCCCAGGCCAGCGTCCGCTGGGCCTCCGTGATGACGGCGGGCGACGCGGCACCCTCCCAATCGGCTTTCGCGCGCAGCAGCGGGAAGTCGAGATCGGCCACAGTGATGAAACGGACCTGATGGCCGCCGGCGACGGCACCCTCGGCATAGGCCTCTGCGAGCGCGTGGCAGAAATGCCCGCCTCCGGACGTGGGATGGCCCTGGATGATGGCGATGCGTGTCATGCCGGTGTCCGTTGCTCGTTGCGCGGCGCCCGCACCCCCCGGAACCGCTTGGCCAACCCGAACCAGCCACCGGCCAGGACGGCGACGGTCAGGGTGGTCGCCAACCATGGCAGGCCTGGAGGAGAGAGGCGGAGGATGGCGGCAAGCGGCGGAACGTAGATGATTGCGGTGACGATGACGGCGGCCGCGGCTCCGATTCCCCAGAAGACGAGCCGCCTGCTGTCGAAGAAGGAGGTTCCCGGCTCCGCCGCGTCGGCGAAGGCGAGGACGAGGTTGCCGAGCACCAGGGTAACGAACGCCGATGCCCGCGCCTGCGTCTCAGGAATGTCGGCATTCAGTGCCCATGCATACAGGCCGAGGACGGCCCCGAGCACGACGGCGCCCTGGACGAACCCGAGGACGATCTGGGAGGTGCCGAAGAGCGGCTCGCTGGCAGGCCGCGGCGGCCTCTCCATCGCGTGCCGCTCGCTCGGCTCGCCCTCGAAGGCGAGCGAGCAGACCGGGTCGATCACGAGTTCCAGCAGGATCACATGCATCGGGTACAGGATCGGCGGCAGGCCCATGACGAGGGGCAGCAGGGCCAGCCCGGCGATGGGCACGTGGACCGCAGTCACGTAGGTCAGGGCCTTGCGCAGGTTCGTGAAGATGCGCCGCCCAAGCCGCACGCCACCGATAATCGAAACGAAGCGGTCATCGAGGAGCACGAGGTCTGCCGCCTCCCGCGCGACATCCGTGCCGCGCTGTCCCATGGCGATGCCGATGTGGGCGGCCTCGAGCGCCGGCGCGTCGTTGACACCGTCGCCGGTCATGGCAACGACCTCGCCGTCGGCCTTCAGCGCCTCGACGAGGGCAAGCTTCTGCTCCGGCATGATGCGGGCAAAGACCCGGATCCGTCGCACCCGCTCGCGCAGGCCTTCCGGGTCGAGTTCGGCGATCTCCCTGCCCGTGAGGACGCCAGCGCCGGTGTCGATCCCGGCCTGGCGAGCAATCTCCAGGGCCGTGGCCGGGTAGTCGCCCGTGATCATCGCAACCGTGATCCCGGCCCGTTTCGCCTCGGCGACGGATTGAGGAACATCGGGCCGCACCGGATCCGCGAAGCCGATCAGTCCCTCGAACCCAAACGCCAGATCCTCGGGAGCCGCCGCGCAGTCCCGGTCATCGCGAGCGGATGCCACGCCCAGCACACGCAGGCCGCGGCTCGCCAGTCCTGCAACCACCGTGTCCATCGCGGCACGTTCATCATCGCCCATGCGGCAGAGACGGAAAATGGCCTCGGGCGCCCCTTTCGCCGCGTAGAGAACGCCGCCCGCCGGAGCGGGCCAGACCTGGATGAAGGCCAACAGCTCGGGACGGAGCGGGTAGGTTCGCAGCGGCGCCTCCGCCCGAGCCGCTTCGGGCAGAACGCGCATCCCCGTGACATGGACAGCCCTGTCCATGGGATCGACCGGGCGGACAGCGGATGCGAGCAGCGCCGTCCGCAGCGGCTCGACGGCGCGGCCGGAAAGCCTGTCATGGCCCCGCAGATTCTGTGCCTCCCCGCCCCGCCACGACGTGGCAAGCACCATGCGGTTCTCGGTCAGCGTCCCGGTCTTGTCGACGCACAGGAAGGTGGCGGCCCCGAGCGTCTCGATCACGGCGGCGCGGCGCACCAGCACCTTATGACGGGCGAGGCGAAACGCTCCGAGCGCCATGAAGATCGCCAGCACCATCGGGAACTCCTCGGGCAGAAGCGCGATGGCCAGCGTGATCCCGGACAAGGCGCCGCCGATCCAGTCGTCCCGCAGCACGCCGTACGCGACGGCAAGGACGGCGCAGAACCCAAGTGAGAGGATCCCGAGTCTGGCGATGAGCGCGCCCGTTGTCCTCTGGAGCAGCGTCGGCTCGTCCTCGATGGTGGCCAGCGAGGCGCCGATGCGTCCCAGCCGCGTCGCGGGACCGGTGCGTACGACATGGACCATGCCCTGCCCGCGCACGTTCAGGGTCCCGGCAAACAGGTACGGGGTATCGTCTCCCCCGGGCTCCGGGTCGCCGGCTTCTTCCATGCCGCCGGGTTCAGGACGTTTGGACACCGGGACCGACTCGCCGGTGAGGGCCGATTCATCGACCGTCAGCGCGTCGCCCCCGATCAGGAAGCCGTCGGCGGGCAGGCGCTCCCCCTCTCCGACCAGGACGAGATCGCCCGGTACGAGGTCACGCGCCGGGACGCGCCGCTCGGTCCCGCCGCGGATCACCCGGGCGTAAGGCTCGGCCAGTTCGCGCAGGGCGGCCAGCGCCCGTTCGCTCCTGGCCTCTTGCAGCACCACCAGCCCGATCGTCACGACGGCGCCGGCCGTCATGAACAGGCCTTCCTTGATGTCGCCGAGCATCAGGTAAAGGCCCGCCGCGGCCAGCAGGAGCAGGAACATCGGCTCGCGCAGGATCCCGCGGACGATCTCGACGAGGCCACGGGAGCGCTTCCCCGCGACGGCATTGGGTCCGTGCCGCGCGAGGCGGCGCTGCGCCTCGGAATCGTCGAGGCCCGTCAAGCCTGCTGGGACGACCTCCATAGTGTCTACGTCATGGCCGCCGGGTGCGGGTTGCGCGTGCACGACCGCCCGTCCCCGGTTGGCACGGCCGAGCTCACTGGGCCACCAGGATCGGGGTTTCCGCAGCGGTGAGCATGTCCCGCGTCGCGCCGCCGAACACCTGCTCCCTGAGACGGGTGTGGCCGTAGGCTCCCATGATGACCAGATCCGCGGAGATCCGATGCGCCTCCTCGAGGATGACATCGGCGATGGGACGATCCTCACTCTCGGCGGTGACGACCTCCGCCACGACGTTGTGGTGGGCGAGATGGGCCTTCAGCTCCGCTGCGGGCTCGGCATCCCCCGGAGGATCCACGACGAGGACCACGGTGCGCGCCGCCTGTTCCATGAACTCCAGTCCCTCGCGCAGGGCGCGGGCGGCCTCGCGGCTGCCGTTCCAGGCGACCAGCACGGTCTGGATAGGACCCTGCCGGTGACGGCCGGGCGGCACGAGCAGCAGGGCGCGCCCGCTGCCGAACAGCACCGCTTCCGCCAGGTCCGGCCAGAGCAAGGCCTCGGCCTCGCCGTAGGGCCGCGTGGCGATGAAGAGATCGGCGCAGCGGGCCTGCTCCACGACCTTCCCGGTCAATGCTCCAGACGTCTCATCGAACCGGCGCAGCTCGCTCGGCACCTGGAGGCCGGCAAGCCGCTCCGACAGTCGCCTGGCCGTGACATCGCCGTCCTTCAGGGCTTGGTCCTGGAGTTCGGTCAGAACCTGCATCGCGGCCGCGCCGCCATCCATGGGCATGGCGATGGTGAGATCGGGAAGCTGGTTGGTGAAGAGTCCGATCAGATAGGCCCTCCCAGCCAACGCGAGCGCCTGGCCATGCTCCAGCCGGATCTCGTCCTCGGGACTTCCGTCGAGATGTACCATGATGTCCTTGATCATCGCCCTCTCCCTCTGCTTACCATGTCACGGCCCCGTGCCGGGCCATGATCATGTGGCCGTAGGCGGGCCAGTACCTTGATCTGGCGCAACCCGCCCGAGGCAATCGGCGTATCTGTCCTCGGCCGGGTTCCTGGCGAACCTGTCAGTGAACCTACGGGGTGATCGCGACCTTCAGGACGCCGTCCCTCTGGTGGCCGAACAGGTCGTAGGCCTCCTCGATCCGGTCGAGCGGGAAGCGGTGGGTCACGAGGGGCCGCGTGTCGACACGGCCCGCCGCGATCGCGCCCATGAGCCGCCGCATGCGCTCCTTGCCGCCTGGGCAGAGCGTCGTTCGGATCGTGTGGTCGCCAAGTCCCGCCAGGAAGCCGTCGAGCGGGAGCCTCAGATCGCCCGCATAGACCCCGAGCGACGACAGGGTTCCGCCGGGGCGGAGCACGCGCAGCGACGCCTCGAAGGTTTCCTGCCGTCCGAGCGCCTCGATGGAGACGTCGACGCCCCGCCCGTCGGTCAGGCGCCCGATCTCCTCCACCGGATCAGTCTTCGTGAAGTCGACGACATGATCCGCGCCCATGCGGCGCGCCATCTCCATGCGCGCGGGCACGCTCTCGACCGCGATGATCGTGGTCGCCCCCATCAGGCGGGCACCGGCCGTGGCGCACAGGCCGATCGGACCCTGCGCGAAGACGGCCACCGTATCGCCGATGCGGATGCGCCCGCTCTCGGCGCCGGAGAAGCCGGTCGACATGATGTCCGGGCACATCAGCACCTGCTCGTCGGTGAGCCCGTCCGGCACCGGGGCGAGGTTCGCCATGGCATCGGGAACGCGCACGTACTCGGCCTGGCAGCCGTCGATGGTATTGCCGAACTTCCAGCCGCCCATGGCCTTCCAGCCGTGCCTCGTGCCGGCCCCATCCTGGGAATGGCAGCCGCACAGGCAGGCCTCGCTGTGCCCGCTCGGCGTTATGGCGCCGGCGATGACCCGCTGGCCCTCGCGGTAGCCCTGTACGGCCGAGCCGAGCTTCTCGATCACGCCGACGGGCTCGTGGCCAATGGTCAGCCCCCGGGCCACGGGATACTCGCCCTTGAGGATGTGGATGTCGGTGCCGCAGATCGTCGTGGTGGTGACGCGTACGAGCGCATCGAGGGGGCCGATCTCCGGAATCGGCTTCTCGTCGAGCACGATGCGGCCCGGCTCCACGAAGATGGCGGCTTTCATCCTGGGCATGGCACTCCTCCCCGGCTGGTCCGTACGGGGCGTCGCGACCCCGAGAATGCGCGATACGCATCATGGCGCCTCTCCCGAGGACCGGCATTGACGCCGATCAAGTCAGATCCGGGAGCTTCGCCCCTCCGTGAGGCGGGAGTGCCCTCGCGGTGACAGGCACGCGCCGACGGTTCACGCGGGCTACCTTCAGCCGGATTTCGTATCCTCGGATTCTCCCGATGCCCCTCTTCCCGGTTGTCCTGCTCCGCCCGTTGCCCCCGGGCCGGCGGTGCCTCGTCCCTGGACCTGGATGCGCCGGGAGCGCTCCTGCCGCCCGGTCTTCGGCACGGTCACGGTCAGGACGCCGTTCTCGAAACTCGCCTGGACCTGCTCGGGATCGACGGAGGAGGGCAGCCGCAGCGAGCGCTGGAAGGTGCCGTAGGAGCGCTCGACGAAGTGGAAGTTCTCCTTGTCGTCCTTGCGCTCGAACTTCTTCTCCCCGCGGATCGTGAGCACATCGTCATCGAGGCTCAGATCGATGTCCTGCTCGCCGACGCCCGGCAGTTCGGCCGTGATGCGGATCTCCTTGTCGGTCTCCGACACGTTCATGCTGGCATTGACGAAGCTTCCGATATCGCCCTGGCCCTGACTGCCGGCCACCGCAGGCAGGCCCGAGCCGCGAAAGACGTCATCGAAGAGGCGGTTCATCTCGCGGTGCAGCGACAGGAAGGGATCTCCTGGAAACATTCCGCCACCGGGGCGGAAGGGGGTCATGGGATTGCGGGCCATTGTGCGTTCCTCCTCATGCGTTGCGGGATCCGGGCGGGCCATCGTAGCGTCGCGGGCATGGGGCCTCGCGGCATCAAGACTGGCCAGCGCCCTGGCGCGTTCAGGCCGCGAAGGACTGACCGCGTTGCTGCATCCAGAGCTGGTTCAACAGGTCGACATAGGGCTGACGCCTCTCACAGTGGGCGACCCTGAGTTTCTCCCTTATGTACTGCTTGATTTCCTTGGCGCTGGCGCTCTCCTCGACCTTCTCCAATTCGACCTGATGCTCAAGGTCGATCTGGCCCAGCGTCTGCGCGACCTCTTTCATCATCAGGTCAAGGCTGGGCGAGTACATCCGGTACTGCTGGCTGGCGTGATTGGACATGTTTCCCTCCATGATTGTTCATCATCGTCTGGGGCTACGCTTATCCTAGAATTTACGCTGTCTCGGGCCAGTATCGTTGCTGCGGAACAAAGAGAAACTCCGTATTTTTACGGAGGGGCCGCGTGAAGCTTTGCCGATCGGAGCAAGAGTCCCACCGGCCCGAAGGGGCCTGACGTTCCTGGCCGACGCTCCGTGAGCTGAACTCAAGCGCCGACCGGAGCCTCCTGCTGGACGGCTCGATCACGTCCGATGCGGGCTCCTCGTTGACGCATGTCACTGAGCTGCACGTACATCATGGCTGTCATCAGGGCATCGTTGAAGGCATCATGTAGCGCGAGGCTGGGAATGCCCAGATCCGACAGGATCGACTGGAACCGGAGATCGAGCACCGTCCCGGGTGGGGCACCGCCGTACTTGAGGGCGTAGTAGATCTCCGAGACCTCGATGCGGCGATTGGGGAGCTTCGCCTCGATGAACCGGAGAACATACTTGTCGAGCATACGGACATCGAAATCCACGTAATAGCCGACAATGGGACGGCCCCCGATGAATCGGAGCAGCTCCGGCAACACCTCGTGCATGGGGCGCCCCGCGGCCACGTCACGCGCCCGGAGCCGGTGGACTTTGATGGACTCAGGGGGCGGTACCCTGTCGCTCCTGATGATGGCCTTGTAGGCCTCGCTTGTCAGGATGCGGCTGCCGCGGATCACGATGGCTGCGACGGCGATCACCTCGTCGTGCCGCGGGTTGAGCCCGGTCGTCTCGCAATCCAGGACCACGACCTCGTCCGGCGGTCCCGGCTCGAACAGGAACCGGTAGGCATGATCCGCCAGCGTTGCGCGATAGAACAGGTTGCGCAGTCGGCGTCCCACTCAGAACGCCCCGAGATGGTAACGGCTCCGGATCAAGTCGCGGAACTGGCGAACCACCCGAAGGGCGTCCCGCAGGATGTCCCGCTCCACCGTGGTTATCCCGTCCAGTCGCAGTATGGACTCGGTCTCCATGGCTCCCCTGTGCAAGGCCTGGAGCTGTGAGCGGAGCCGAAACTCCATGAACACGTGCAGCGCGCTGCTCAACTCTCGTCCGAACGCAGGCTCCAGGATGCCAGCCCTGACGAGCGCCTCGATCCTAGCTACCGTCGGCGTCTTGAGGATGCCTTTCTCGATCGCGAGCGTACGCACACCATGCACGATCGGGAACGTTCCAGCCTTCTTGATGTCGACTGCGTCCGGACCGGCACCGACACTTGCCATGATGGTGCCGAGAACGCCTAGGCTGGGTGTCGCGAAGGTCTCGATCAGCGATGCGAACCGCGACAGTAGAGCAGCCTCGCCCCGCACGAGTTCGAACAGGGCCTCTTTTGCCCGGGTGAGGACATCCGCCGAGCCCGCCACGGCCTCGGCATCAAGGAAGATGGCGATATTCATCACCGCCTCGGCATCCCCCTGGAGAACCCACGTCTTGAGCTGTCGGATGAAGTCCTCAACGGGCTGGGACCAGACTGGATTGCGCACCATGACATTCCCGGGACAGGGTGGGAACCCGAACCCGTCCAATGCGACGGTGAACGCCTCGCGGAATCGGGCAAGGTCGGCTGCTGGAACATCCCTGTCCAGAAGGATGGCGTTGTCCTGGTCGGTTCGGACCGTCTGCTCGCCGCGCCCTTCGGATCCCATCAACAGAAGGCTGCCGGCCTCGCGGATTGACGGAGGGGCTGTCATCCCGAAGAGATGCGTGAGCAACCGCCGGTTCAGGTCGGACGTCATCTCGGCGATGACATCGACCTTTATTCCCTGACGGTGAAGGCGCTCGACCTGTGTCTGGATGTCCCGGGTGGCAGCGGCCAGATCATCGATGCTGCGGGCGCGCTCGATCCGCCCCGGGATCAGTTGGGAGTTGCCCGCGAACAGGCCGAGGATGTCGATGTCCTCCAGAAAGCCGAGATAGTCACCGTTTGAATGGATCGCGAGGCGCCGCTTGTCGTGCTTTGTCATCAGCAGCAGCGCCTCGAACAGGAAATCATCTCGGTCGATCGAAACCACATCGAAGTGGCAGGCTTCCCGGACCGCGGTTTCAAGCGGGAGCCGACGCAGAACGACCGCTTTCGACAGGTTCATGCCGGTGACAACGCCGATGCGTTGACCATCCCGCACGAAGAGAGCGTTGATGTCGTTGTCCTTCATGCAATGGCCGGCCTGCTCGATGGTGGCCCCTCCGTCGATGAAGACGGCGGCACGACACCTGGCCTCGCGCACTCGCGCGCGCAGGACGCTGTCCATGCCCTCCGCCTTCCGCTGCTGCGCAAAGGCATCAAGCTTGCGGGATATCTCCGCATAGAAGAACGCCGCGAAGGCGGCGTTGCGGTGGATCAGGCCGAGAACGACATGGCGCGGGATGAGATGGCAGAGCGTCTCCTCGGCCGCCACGAAATCCTCACCCGCGGCCCCATGCACGAGCGCGCGGGCGTCGAAGCTGTCCTTCGGCCCGAGCACCGTCGGGACCGTGCTGCCGTCGCGCACTTCCACGGATCCCTTGATGACGACGTGCAGCCAGTCCGTGGAACTCCCTTGGGGAATGATCACCTCCTCGGGCGCGAAGTACCCAACGTCGAGCCCGGCCCTGAGTTCCTCGCTTTCCTGATGCGTCAGGCGGTCGAACGGTGGATTGGCAGTGTCGAAGCCCTGCATGCGGTCCTCTCTGCCTCAATAGGCACCTGCCTCCCAGCTATCCGGGAGGCAGCCTTTTTGGAAGCCATCAATGGACGTGAGCCGCCGCCGCCCCGATGCCCGTTTCCGATCGGATATACTGGGCGTCGAACGCGGCAACCTCGACCTTCGCCCGGCTGCTGGCGTCGAGCTTCGAAAAGGCCCAGATCCCGAGGAAGGCGATCGGCATGGAGAAGAGAGCCGGGTTGTCATAGGGGAAGAGTTCGCGCGCGAAGCCGAAGGTCTGCACCCAGACCGCCTTGCTCAGCACCACCATGACGACCGCGCTGACTAGGCCCAGCAGTCCGCCGATCAGGGCCCCGCGGGTCGTCGTGCCCTTCCAGAGCACCGACATCAGGAGAACCGGGAAGTTGCAGCTCGCCGCGACCGCGAAGGCCAGGCCGACCATGAAGGCGACATTCTGGTTCTCGAAGATGTAGCCTAGAAAGATTGCCACAATCCCGATAACGATGGCCGAAACCTTCGAGATCCGGACCTCCTTCTGCTCCGACACTCGTCCGCGCGCGATCACCTCCGCATACAGATCGTGACTGACCGCCGAGGCCCCCGACAGGGTGAGGCCGGCCACCACGGCAAGGATCGTCGCGAACGCCACCGCCGAGATGAAGCCGAGAAAGAGTGACCCGCCGGTTGCGCTGGCGAGATGGATCGCCGCCATATTCGTGCCACCGAGAATGTCCTTGACCTTGTCGTAGGCTCCGCCTGCGCCGAGCTTGAAGAAGCTCGGGTCGTTCATTAGGAACGTGATCGCACCGAACCCGATGATGAACGTCAAGATGTAGAAGTAGGCGATGAACCCGGTGGCGTAGAAGACCGACTTGCGCGCCGCCTGGGCGTCCGACACCGTGAAGAACCGCATCAGGATGTGGGGCAGCCCGGCGGTCCCGAACATCAGCGCAAGCCCCAGCGAGATGGCCGAGATCGGATCAGCCACGAGGGCGCCGGGCGCCATGATCGCGTCACCCTTCGGGTGTGTTTTGACGGCCTCGGCAAACATCGCTTCCGGACTGAAACCGAACCGCCACAGGACGATCAGGGACATCAGGGTGGCGCCGGCCAACAGGAGGCAGGCCTTGATGATCTGCACCCAGGTCGTGGCCTTCATACCGCCAAATGCCACATACACGATCATCAGCACGCCCACGATCACGACCGCGTACAGGTAGTCGAGGCCGAAGAGGAGCTCGATGAGTTTGCCGGCACCCACCATCTGGGCGATGAGATAGAAGGCGACGACCACGAGCGTCCCGACCGCGGAAAGAATGCGGATCCGGGTCTGATCGAGGCGGAAGGAGGCCACGTCCGAGAACGTGAACTTTCCGAGATTCCGAAGCCGCTCGGCGATCAGGAAGAGGACGATCGGCCATCCGACCAGGAAGCCGATGGAGTAAATCAAGCCATCGAACCCACTGGCGAAGACAAGACCGGAGATACCCAGAAAGGACGCCGCCGACATGTAGTCGCCGGCAATGGCGAGACCGTTCTGGAGTCCCGTGATGCCGCCGCCCGCAGCGTAGAAGTCTGCGGCCGACTTGGTCTGGGCCGCGGCCCGATAGGTGATGCCGAGCGTGCCGAGCACGAAGGCAAGGAACATGATGATCGCCGTCCAGTTCAGAGGCTGCCTTTGCACGGCGCCGAGATCCGGTCCAGCCGCCAGGACCTCGGAGAGGTCTGCGCCTAGAGCGACGAAGGTTGCGATTGCAAGAATGAGCAGCCGGGGCATCACAGGATCTCCCTCGTGAGGTGGCGGGTCAGCTCGTCGAAGCGGCTGTTCGCGCGCTGGACGTAGATGCCGGTCAGGACGAATGCGGAGAGGATGACGCCCAAGCCGAGGATGATCCCCAACGAGGTGACGCCGCCGCCGATCTTGGTGGCGAGGAGCGGCTTGGCAAAGGCCACGAGGAGGATGAAGCCGAAGTAGATGACGAGCATCGCAATCGAGAGGGTCCAGGCGAACCTCGTCCGCTGGCGGACGAGTTCCTGGAACCGGGGGCTGCGAAGGAGTTGGTTGTAATCGTGTGCGGCCATGGATCGGGCCTCCCGTTGAATATCAGTGAGCACGGTTCTGCCGGTTGGTGATCAGGTCGTCCACCACGGCCGGGTCGGCCAGGGTCGAGGTGTCGCCGAGCGCGCCGAACTCGTCCTCGGCGATCTTGCGCAGGATGCGCCGCATGATCTTGCCCGAGCGGGTCTTGGGCAGGCCGGGGGCGAACTGGATCAGGTCGGGCGAGGCGATCGGGCCGATCTCCTTGCGCACCCAGGCGACGAGCTCCTTGCGCAGCTCCTCGGACGGCTCCTCGCCGGCCATCAGGGTCACGTAGGCGTAGATGCCCTGGCCCTTGATGTCGTGCGGGTAGCCCACCACAGCGGCCTCGGACACCTTCGGGTGCGCCACGAGGGCGGATTCCACCTCCGCCGTGCCCATGCGGTGGCCCGACACGTTGATCACGTCGTCGACCCGGCCGGTGATCCAGTAATAGCCGTCGGCGTCGCGCCGGCAGCCGTCGCCTGTGAAGTACTTGCCCGGATAGGTGGAGAAGTAGGTCTGCACGAAGCGCTCGTGGTCGCCGTAGACCGTGCGCATCTGGCCCGGCCAGGAATCGGCGATCACCAGGTTGCCCTCGGTGGCGCCCTCGAGCACCTTGCCGTCCGCATCGACGATCTGCGGCTTCACGCCGAAGAAGGGGCGCGTGGCCGAGCCGGGCTTGAGCCGGGTGGCGCCGGGGAGCGGCGTGATCAGGATGCCGCCGGTCTCGGTCTGCCACCAGGTGTCGACGATCGGGCAGCGGCCGTCGCCGACCACGCGGTGGTACCATTCCCAGGCTTCCGGGTTGATCGGCTCGCCGACCGAGCCGAGCAGGCGCAGCGACCGGCGCGAGGTCTTCTTCACCGGCTCCTCGCCGGCCTGCATGAGCGAGCGGATCGCGGTCGGCGCGGTGTAGAAGATGTTGACCTGGTGCTTGTCGATCACGTCCCAGAACCGGGAGATCGTCGGATAGGTGGGCACGCCCTCGAACATCAGCGTGGTGGCGCCGTTCGCCAGCGGCCCGTAGAGGATGTAGGAATGGCCCGTGACCCAGCCCACGTCGGCCGTGCACCAGTAGATGTCGCCGTCGTGGTAGTCGAACACGTATTGGTGCGTCATCGCCGCGTAGACGAGATAGCCGCCCGTGGTGTGCAGCACGCCCTTCGGGGTTCCCGTCGAGCCCGAGGTGTAGAGGATGAACAGCGGATCCTCGGCGTTCATCTCCTCGTAGGGGCACTCGTCGGAGACGAGCTCGGCCGCCTCGTCGTAATACACGTCCCGGCCCGGCACCATGTTGACGGCCGAGCCCGTGCGGCGCACCACCAGCACGTGGTCGACCACGCCCGCGCCGACGCGCTCGATGGCGGCGTCCACGTTCACCTTGAGCGGCACCTTGCGGCCGCCGCGCAGGCCCTCGTCGGCCGTGACGATGAAGGCGGACTTGGCGTCCTGGATGCGGCTGGCGAGCGAATCGGGCGAGAAGCCGCCGAACACCACGGAGTGGATGGCCCCGAGCCGCGCGCAGGCGAGCATCGCGTAGGCGGCCTCCGGGATCATCGGCATGTAGATCGTGACGCGATCGCCCTTGGCGACGCCGCGGTTGCGCATGATGTTGGCCATGCGGCAGACCTGCGCGTGCAGCTCGCGGTAGGTGATCTTTCTCGACTCGGAGGGATCGTCGCCCTCCCAGATGATCGCGACCTGGTCGCCCCGGGTGTGGAGGTGCCGGTCGACGCAGTTATAGGCCACGTTGGTGACCCCGTCCTCGAACCAGCGGATCGCCACATTGTCGGGGCCGAAATTGGTGTTCTTGATCCGGGTCGGGGCCTTGAACCAGTCGATGCGCTTCGCCTCCTCGGCCCAGAAGCCCTCCGGATCCCGGATCGAGGCCTCGTACTTGGCCCGGTAGCCCGCATCGTCCAGATAGGCACGGTGGGTCCACTCGGCCGGCACGTCGTAGACAGATAGCGTTGCAACAGGAGCTGCAATGTTCATGCTCTCGCCTTTCCCAGTCGCCCCTCTCCTTTGTCCCTGTGTTGTTTTTGGCTTCGGGACTTGCGCGCCATCATACTGAGCCGACAATTCGTCGAATTGAGGCAGATCAAACGGGTCGGCCTCGGAGACTTGTAAGAAAGTATGATGGCCGGACGACCGTGATGGGGATCGAATAGGACATGACTGCGCACCGAACGTCCAGGCAGCGAAGCGGCGTGGCTGTTCACTATGTCGGTCTCACCCGCCGAATCATCTCCGCCGAGCGAACCGGAGCCGCCGACACGCAGCTCGGCCTGGTTCTCACCTTCGTGGCTGGCGCCACCAACGCGGGCGGCTTCCTGGCGATCGGGCAGTACACATCGCACATGTCCGGGATTTTCTCCGCCATGGCCGATCATCTCGCGCTGGGAGCAGTCCGTCTGGTGCTGGTCGGCCTCGGCGCCCTCGTGGCCTTCATGGCAGGCGCCGCCTGCTCGGCCATGCTCATCAACTGGGGCCGGCGCTCGGGCCGCGGCAACCGGTATGCCTTGCCGCTGCTCCTCGAGGCCGCGCTCCTGCTAGGCTTCGGCCTGTTGGGAGGGCTGGCTCGCGAGGGACCCGGAATGATCCTCGTCGGGGCACCTCTGCTGTGCTTCATCATGGGTCTCCAGAATGCCACCGTGACCAAGATCTCCGGTGCCCGCATCCGGACGACCCATGTGACGGGAATGGTTACCGACCTCGGCATCGAGTTCGGAAAGCTCGTCTATTGGAACCGGGACCGCTCCGACGGCGCGGCTCCCGTCGTCACAGCCGATCGGGCCAAGCTCCGCCTGCTAGCGGGGCTGTTGGGATCATTCTTCATCGGCGGCGTGATGGGAGCGCTCGGATTCCACTACCTGGGCTACGTGGCCTGCATCCCACTCGCCGTCCTTCTGCTGCTGCTGGCCGGACCCTCGCTGCTCCCGCATCCCGCCCCGACAAGCGTCGGGTAGGGTCGCCATCGTCCGGACCCGGTGAACCGGGCGGTGGACATGGGCAGACCGTCGACCCAAGCTCCTTCTGAGTGGCATGAGAACACGCCCATGGCGGATCCAACGCCCAGGTCACAGCGACGGCTCGCGGTTGTCGTAGCCGTTGACGGCGTTGGCTCCTCCCGTTTCATGGAGCAGGACGAGCCAGACACACTTGCGGCCATCCACACGGTCGTCTCGGACATCATCGAACCCGTTGCGGCGCGACATCAGGGGCGGCTGGCGAAGATTGTGGGCGATGGGGCGCTCTTAGAGTTCGCCAGCCCCGTTGAGGCCGCGCTGTCTGCAGTAGAGGCTCAGGCGGCTGTCGGTGACCTTGCCCGGCGGCCTGCCGGTGAGGATGCGGTCCGGCTTCGGATGGGGATCAACTTGGGTGACTTTGTGCTGGACGAGGACGGCGACATTCTTGGGGACAGCGTGAACGTTGCGGTCCGCCTCGAGAGCGTGGCCGATCCAGGCGGCATCTGCATCGCCGGCAAGGTGTTCGACGAGCTTGAGGGTTTACACCGGCAAGCCCGCCTGTTGGAGGGCCTCGATGCAAAGATCGCGATCCTCGGAGCGTCGGAAGGGCGAGGTGATCGGCAAGTATGTCGAGATCCGCAAATCCGGGTCGATCTCGCGCATGCGTGCAATCGCGGCCTGCGCCTCCGCCATCCGGCCGCACAGCACATAGGCGATCGCCGCGATGCGCCAGGTGGCGGCCCAGTTGGATTGCTCGTGCGTGGCTCGGATCGCCCACGTTGCTGCCTCCCCGAAGCGGCGCGCGCAGATGTGTGCAAAGGCCGTGCCTGTGCAGCCGAAGTAGAAGAACGAGTCCAGCGGGCTCAACCGCATGGCGCGGGCAAAGCACTCGATGGCCTCGTCCGGATGCCCAAGATAGATCCGGAGCCACCCGCTCACGTCCCAGGCCGCCGCTGCATTCGGGTTCAGAACCAACGCCCGCTCCACATGGGCCGCACCGGTCTCGACCTCGCCTGCGAGGTACGCCAGTGCAAAGCCGCCGGACCAGAGGGCGGTGGGATCGTCTCGACCCAGAGCCGTCGCACGACGGGCGAGGATTTTCCCCTCGGCGATATCGCGGGCAGGATCAACCATCCAGCCGTTTGTCCGGAACAGATGCACGGACCAGGCTGCCATGCCGTACGGTGCGGCATAATCGGGATCGAGCTCAATTGCCCTCTGGAACAACCTTGGCGCATAAATCAGGCGACGAGGGGCTTGGGCGGGTATAGAAGCGTTCCGCTGAAACCGAGAGCCGCATGCCGTACAAGGCGAACGAGAGCCGCCGCCACAGGATCCCGAAGGCCCGTTACCAAGTTCAGAACTGGTCGGCTTACGATGCGGCATTGCGTCGACGTGGTGACCTGACGATCTGGGTGACGCCTGAGGCAATCGCGGCGTAGACGCCCGCCAGTACGAGCCGACGAGGCCGGCCGCGGCGCTACTCAGAGATTGCGATTGAGACTGTATTGATGCTGCGCCTCGCGTTTGGCCGTCCGTGGCGGCAGACTGAGGGATTGCTGGGCTCGCTCATGCGCCTGCTCGGCCTGCACCTGCCAGTCCCTGACCATACGACCTTCTCGCGCCGGAGCGCCGACCTGACCATCGCTGCAGCGCTGACGAAGGCCGACGGAGCGGTGAACGTGGTGATCGACTCCACCGGCCTGAAGGTCTTTGGGGCCGGCGAGTGGCACCTGGAGGAGCACGGAGGAAAGCCGCGCCGGAGTTGGCGGAAACTGCACTTAGCCGTCGATCCAGACACTGGCGAGATCCTCGCCTCGGAGCTGACGAGCTCGGAGGAAGGCGATGCATCGCTGTTTGGCCCCTTGGTCGAGCAGATCGACCGGCCGATTGGCGCGGTCTTGGCTGACGGCGCATACGACGGCGAACCCGTCTACCAAGCTGTCGCCGTGCACAGCCCAGGGGCGGAGGTGATCATCCCGCCACGCTCCACGGCGGTGCCGAGCGACACCGCCCAGAGCTCGCCGACCCAACGCGACCGACACCTTCAGGTGATCTCCGCGTGTGGCCGGCTCGGCTGGCAGAAGGCTGTCGGATACGGCCGCCGCTCCTTGGTCGAGGTAGCGATGCTCCGCTACAAGACGCTAATTGGGCGCAGCCTTCGCGCTCGGACGCTGCGCACCCAGAAGGTCGAGGCGACCGTCGGATGCAAAGTCATGAACATCATGAGCAGCCTCGGTATGCCGGTATCCCGGCGCATCGCCTGAACTCAAACGCCAAGGGCTTAATGCGGCTCCCATCTGAAATACGCACCAAAGTCGATCTCTATGAATTGACAATGCTGCGCGCTTGCAGCGGACTCGGCATGGGCGAAACCGCTTTATTCGACCTGTTCCTCCGCGAGCTGCCGCCCCAGGCGATCATGCCGCGCCAGGAACGCGGCTTTCCGGCTGTCCTAGCCGCATAGGAAGTAGAGAATGAGGTTATCGTACGTGTAGCCGACCGCCGTCGCCTGCGGGCAGTGATCCGGCCTGAGGTTGTCCCGCCATAATCCGGTTCTGGTCCGGCAGCGTCAGGATCTTCTGTCTCAGCTCTTCGTCCATCGGCTACTCCATAGCCGTCGGCCATGTGGTCTGGAACGGATGATGGTATTGCCGTCGGGTCCTTCGGTGTTGATAAACATCAAGCACGTTGATCGTGCGCACAGGCTTGTTCGCTCCTTCCGTGTCGGATGTTTCGCCAAGCGATTAGGTCTGGTTGAATTGACATTTCGCAAGGTTGACGAGCGACGGTCCTGTACTGTCAAGGCCAAGTGGACCTCTTGAGCCCTGAGCCCGCACCCCTTGTGCTTTCGTGCTCCTCCACTTCACCTTTCGAGGTGCCTTGGCCCGGTCTGAAAACAGGCCGGGCTTTTTTGTCTTTTGGCTCTTTTCCGATCAGCGGTCCTAAAGCATCGGACGGGAAAAATGGACGTGCACCCCTGAGATCCGTCCAATGCTTCAGCCGCGTAAAGTGGTTGGGCCGAGGTCGTTGACAAATGACAAGGTTCGGCCCCGTCGCACCGGGTAAACGAATGCGAATACGGTTGGTAGGACGAGTTCCATGTCCAAGTACTTTTTCAATGTCGTTTTGAACGGCCAGCCGACGGTCGATGGAACAGGCCTGCATTTCCCGGACGACAGCGCCGCGCGCGTACATGCCCACCACCTCACCATGCTGCTGGCGGACCGCTGTCAGGACCCGGTCAACAGTTTCATTGCCGTGAGTAGATTGGATGGCCGCCTGGCGTTCAAGGTGCCGTTTCGGCAGACCGGATCATAGGTTTGAGGTTGGGAGCAGTGGTTCCCGATCGGGCTTTTCACAAGATCACGCTGGGGGAGGCTCCGAGTGGGACGAAGGCGACGCTCCTGCCCCTGCAAGCTGGTCCGGTCTTCCCGCCCGGTAGAGGGCATCGGCGCCTAGAGAATGTCCCGGAGGCTCCGCGCCAGCTCTAGCATGCTGTAGGGCTTCCTCAGCCAGCCCGCCTCGGTCGCCTGTCCGCGCCGCACCACGTCCGGCTCGGCATAGCCGGAGGTGAATAGCACCTTCATCCCGGGTCGTCGGGCCTGCACAGCCTCGGCCAGGTCGCTGCCGGTCATGCCACCGGGCATCACCATGTCGGTGAACAGCAGATCGACCTCAGGATGCTGATCGAGCAGCCCCAACGCCGCCGTGCCATTGGCCGCATCCAGCACGCGGTACCCGAGGTTCTGCAGGCGGGTGATGGTCATCCGGCGCACCCGCGGTTCGTCCTCCACCAGCAGCACGGTTTCGCCCTGCCCGCGGAAGGTTTCCATTGGCGTCTCGGTCTCGCACGCCTCTGAAGACTTCTCCGGAGCCGCGGCGCGCGGCAGGTACATGCGAATGGTGGTGCCATGGCCGGGCTCGCTGTAAATCGTCACATGCCCGCCGGACTGCTTGACGAAGCCGTAAACCATCGACAGACCCAGTCCGCTGCCGGCGCCCACCTCCTTGGTGGTGAAGAACGGCTCAAAGGCCCGCTCCTGCACCTCCTGGGACATGCCCCTCCCCGTATCTGTGACGGCGATCAGCACGTAGCGGCCGGCCCGGACCTCCGGATGCAGCCGGGCGTAGTCCACCTCGAGCTCCGTGTTTTCGGCGGTGATCGCTAGCCGGCCGCCGTCGGGCATGGCATCGCGGGCATTGATCGCCAGGTTCAGGATGGCGCTTTGCAACTGGCTCGGATCAACCAGAACCGGCCATAGATCATTGTCCGACCGGCTCCGCACCCCGACCGTCTCGCCCAGGGTACGCCGCAGCAGCGGGGTCATGTCCCCCAGCAGGTCACCAACGTCGGTAAACTTGGGCTGCAGCGGCTGCCTCCGCCCGAAGGCAAGCAGGCGCTCGGTGAGCTCGGCACCATGCGTTGCCGTCGCGCAGGCCTCTCGTACCAGCTCCAGCTGACGCTCATCGGTCAGCTGCATCTCCAGCATCTCCAGATTGCCGAGGATAACGGTGAGCAGGTTGTTGAAGTCATGCGCGATCCCGCCGGTCAACTGTCCCACCGCCTCCATTTTCTGCGCCTGCCGCAGTTCCTGTTCGATCTTCTGAGTGGCGGTGAGGTCACGGATGAAGCCCGTAAACAGATGCTGCCCGCCCACCTTCACCTCGCCCACGGCGAGCTCCATCGGGAAGACGCTGCCGTCCTTGCGCTGGCCGCTGACCACTCGCCCGATGCCGATAATCCGTTTCTCGCCCGTGCGCAGGTAGCGTTCCAGATAATGGCCGTGCTCTTCTTGGTAGGGCGAGGGCATCAGCATGCTGATGTTTTGCCCGATCACCGCGTCGGCCGCGTAGCCGAACAGGGCCGCAGCCGAGCGGCTGAAGGACTCGACGACGCCCGCCTCGGTAATAGTGATCAGCGCCTCCGGCACTGTGTCCAGAATGGAATGGAGCCGCGCCTCACGCTCTTGGAGAGCCGCTTCCGAGCGCTTGCGCGTGGTGATGTCGACCGCAGCCGCGATGGCTCCGACCACGGCGCCGCTCCGATTCCGCAGCGGCACGGCATTGTAGAGCAGGTGTATCCGCCGGCCGTCCTCGAAGCGGACCTCCCACTCCTCATTGCGCACCTCCACGCCTTGGATCGCACGCTGGAGCGGCACCTGATCCGGCGGGACCTCGACGCCATCTCGGAAGATGCAGGGGTGTGGCAGTTCGCGGGAATGCGAGTCTGACACGCTGAAGACGAGGGGGACGTCGAGGAGCTCGGAGGCGAGCCGATTGGCTCTCACGTCGCACAAGTCGCGGTCATAGGTGAACCAGACCGCCACCGGCGCGGTCTCGACGAGAGCCTCCCACTCCGTCGTCCGAGCTTGCAAGGCCGCCTCGGCGGCCTTGCGCTCCGACAGATTGAGTGCAAACACGGCGAAGGAGCGGCCACCATTGACCGAAGCTAGCCTCAGGAGCACCGGGACGCGTTCGCCGTTTCGGAGATACTCCTTCTCGTACATGGACGAGATGCCATAAGCGCGTGCCTCGGCGATCGCCCGCTCGTCGGCAGCGAGCCACTCGGGCGGCGTGATCTCGTCCCAGCGCACGCGGCCGGATAGGAGATCCTCCTGGGTGCGTCCGATCAGGTCGAGATAGGCCTTGTTGGCCTCGATCACCCGGCCGTCGGCATCCGCCAGGATCGCCCCAATGGGAATGGCCTCCAGTACGGTATGCAGCCGGGCCTCGCTTGTCCGTCGCACCTCCTCGGCCTGCTTGCGCTCGCTGATATCCTCGACAATCGACAGGCGATAGGTGTGCTCAGGGTTGGAGGAGGCCAGGGAGGAGGTCACGCGGACCCAGAGGGGTGTGCCATCCTTTCGCAAGTAGCGCTTTTCGATCCGGTAGCTGGGGATCTCGCCGGCCAAGAGTTGCGCGGCAAGCGTCCGCACCCGCGGCAGGTCCTCGGGATGAATGACCTCCTCAAAGCTGCGCCCGGTCAGCTCATCCTGGGTGTAGCCGAGCATGGCGCACACAGCGGCATTCACATCGAGCAGCACGCCGTTCGCGTCCACCAGTTCGATGCCCACGGCCGCTTGGTCGAACACCAGCTGGAGACGCTCCGGATAGGGCTGCCCATGGCGAGAGCCATCAGCCGGATCGTTCAGTCTCCCAGCGGAGGATAATGATGGTTGTCCTCTGCCACTCTGGGGCATAGACCTGATCCTTGACACCTCTCCGAGCTGTTCGGGGCGAAAACCAACCTTCGTCTCCCGAGTGGACCACCGGAGGCTAAGCGGGCCTCGGGACCGGATAGACTGTTGGGAGACGGCCGTGGCTCACCCCGCCAGAATGCCGCTGGTTAATCAGCCTTCCGGCCCCAACCGGAAGAATGAGCCACAAAGGTCAAACCGTCGATGACTTTTATCAATTCCCTCAGAGCCAACGAATCGGGACCGAGACAAGGCATCGGGCGCCTAACCTCAATGGGAGCCCTGCCGACAAAGCGCTTGGTGATCTGGAGCAGGCGAACGCCACCCAACCGGACACCGTGCTTGGCGGCCGTCAAGTCGAAGGTGGGCAGAGGCATGTCACTTTGATGCAAGGTGCCGACGTATTCCCACGCAAACCGCTCCAGCGATGCGGGAAGTAGGCGACCCGTCGGCGTGACGCAACACGGATCTGGCACCAGCTTGCGCCGGAACAGGTTGGAGTTGGTCTCAAAGTCTGGTTCGACCCGTTTCGCTGTTCGTCTGGCAGTTCACGGCTGGTCCCCATTTATGATTGTTGCAGTGTGTTTGATCTCAATGCAGTAGGGGACGCGCCGAATGACCAAGCCGTCGTGGTCGTTCCAGAGCGTGACCTGAACCAAGGGGCAGGTCAAACCCTCTTTCGGGATGGATTCCGGCATAGTTTCGGGAGATGATCGTGCGGTGACGGAGACACCTCCAGCTTCCACAGGGTCCGGGTGAGCCAACGATGCCGGGCTGATCGCCAGTGCGGCGAGGATGGTGATGGCGGCAATGCCTGTCGCGCCAGGGTGCCGGTTATGTCTCATCAGTGCGACCACGCGATTGCCTGCTTGAGGCCGGCCTGCGCTTCCGAGGGCTCGCCGAGTGCATCCAACTCACCAGCAAGCTCCTGCAGAGCGCCCATCCGCCGCAGAACCACCCTGTGGCGTCCCTCCAGCGCAATCAGTCCGTCCCGCTTGAACTTCGAAATGACCCGGCAGATGGTCTCGATGGTAAGGCCGAGATAATCAGCTATGTCCTGACGGGTCATTGGCAGGTCGATGGCCACCGGCCGCTTCTGGTCCATCCCAGTCCGGCGCACCGCCGAGACCAGGAAGTGGGCCATCCGCTCCTCGGCTCCCAGCTGCCCCAGAACGATGATATGCCGCTGGGCCGCTTCCATCTCCTCGAAAATCTTAGTCAGGAGGAGAGGCTGGAGGTGCTCGGCTCCCTCTACCATGGCTTGAATGCGGGCGCGACGGAGCCGGCGCAGCCGCACGGGCGTGACGGCCTCGGCGCTGTAACTGTAGTTGGTCTGGCAGGAGAACCCGAGCATCTCGCCGGCGAACCTGAAGCCCATGATGGCGCGCCGCCCGTCGGGCAGGATACGGTAGAGGCGCACGCAGCCCTCGGTGATCTGGAAAAGGTCGCAGGCCGCGTCGCCCTCCCAGAACACCCCCTCCCCGGCGGCGAATTTATCCGTCGGCTGGGAAGCAAAAAGGTTCTCCAAGGTCAGTGCCTCCGACGGGAGACCGATTGGCCTGGAAACGACACTGCCAGCCGAGGAATCGGGGTAAGAGACGTACATGCTGAGCTCCAGTCATCGGCTTCGAATGATCGAGACTAAAGCAAGCGATTGTCACACCCATGCCGTGGATCTGTGCAATTATGTGCCCGGTTGTAACGGATCGTAACAGAGATTTGGAGCCAGAAAGCCAGCGAACATCCATTAGGGATATTTGCTGACCAAAGCCCGGCTGAATCTTCAGCGGGCAGTCAGCAGCTGGGCTGTGGCAATTTGGGAGAGTTCCCAGGTCTCGGGGGCATCCGGTAATGTAACGGTACCAACGTCAAGAGCAACGCAACTCATGGACCTTGGCCGGTGACAACAGACGCGCCGCATATTCTCATCGTTGATGACGACGCCAAAATCTGCCAGATGCTCACCCGCTATCTGACCGACGAGGGCTTTCAGGTCAGCTCGGCCGCAAATGGCGCGGCTATGCGGGAGTGCCTGGCCTGCACGAAGATTGACCTGGTGCTCCTGGATCTTGTCTTGCCCGGAGACGACGGGCTCCAGCTGGCGCGGGAGATCGGGGTGCAGTCAAGCAATCCCAGAGCGGGGATCATCATGCTGACCGGTCGGTCTGATATGGTCGACATGGTAGTCGGTCTTGAGTTCGGCGCGGACGATTATATCGCCAAGCCATTTCACCTGCGGGAGGTCCTTGCCCGGATTAGGAGCGTCTTGCGCCGGATCCAGCCCACCGCGCCGACAGAACCAAGCCCGAGCCCAGCATCGGGTGCCGGCGAGGTGATCCAATTTGATGGCTGGCGGTTGGACATAGGGCGGCGGGAGCTGAAGGCGCCGAACGGCTCCGAGATCGCGCTCACCACCGGCGAGTTCGATCTCCTGGCGACCTTCGCGACGCATCCGGGCCGGGTGCTTAACCGCGACCAGTTGATGGACCTGACCCGCGGCCGTCACTGGGAGGCCGTCGATCGCTCGATTGATGCTCAAGTGGCACGCTTGCGGCGCAAGATCGAGCCCGATCCTAAGCATCCCGCACTCGTCAAGTCGGTGCGGGGAGTGGGATACGTGTTCACCGCCCGCATCCAGTAGAGCAGGCTCAGGGGCGAAAGCTTCCCGGTCGGCTCCTTATCGCGCCTTAACGTCGATCCGGATTTCCTGCTTGGCCTCCTCACCCTTTGGCAGGACACCAGTCAGGGGACCACTTTTGAAGCTCCCTCAATCGTGTCGCATATGCCCTCAGGCAGGCAGAAGGAGTGCTGGAACCGACCGTACGATCGACGGACATGTGACAGAGTTCTCGTCCAGCCCCGGTATCGCGGCCGTGATCTCGTATCCCTCTGCTACCGGTAAGCAATCCAGTCCTCTGGTGCTCCCACCGTGAGGTGGATTGTCCGGGTGGGCGCTTGGCGCCCGAGCTGGACCAGGCGACGTTTGTGGTAAACTGACCTTTTGGCCCAAGCTGCTGTGACCCGAGCTTTGCTTGCTATTGCAACAGCGTGCTTCCGCTTGCTGAGGCTGACGTGATTGCTCCGTCGATTGGCCGCCGTGGCCGCGCGCCGTGTATGCTTGCGCTGAAGAAGGTCCTTTTGTCCCTGAATGGACGCGCCGTCGGCTAGTTCATCCAGGAACGCAAACCCAGCCCCGACGGCGGCGAGATGTTGGCGAGCCCTTCGGCAGTACTCAACGCTCAGGGCGCTCATCCTGTCGGAGCCGTGCCCGGCGCGGTACTTCATCAACGCGCGACACAGGTCGCCACCGGCCAGCCGCCAAGCTTTAGCCAGGTACCCCACGCCGTATCGGAGATTGGTTTTCGGTTCGGCCAATTCAGCGGAGGTTCCTTGAAACCCGAGCAGCGCGGCTGTCTTGGGTCTCACCTGCATGAGCCCCACCTCGCCGACGCTCCCGACGACAGTCGGATCGTACCGGCTCTCGATCCGCACCACAGCATCAACGAGCGCTGGTGGCACACCGTGGGCTGCAGCTTCCTCAGCAATAACCGGAAGATACGCCGGCCGAGCCCTTAGGGCGCCGGAGGAAAGCTCAACTTTCAGAAAATCAGATGTTTTGATCGGCTCGATGTCCGGTGGAAGTGGAAGGGATGCAAGCTGGAGGTCAACGTCAATTTCGGCTGCGTTGAAGTCGGGCTGAGCTGAGCCTGATCTCGCGAACAATATTAGGAAGACAGTCGCATACGCAAGATGACGCAAACTGAACATTGCCAAAGTCCCTCAGGGCCGGCCGGTTACTCAGCTTTTCCGAAAAATGTTGAGGGATCGTTTACGCTCGTCCGCCAGGGCAGGAGCACGGCCGGACCGTCGCATTGCCGGTCTTTCCCACATGACTGACGACGATGGTCGTGCCTCCGGCCCGATGCATCTTCACATTCGTTGGCAACCCGTCCATGAGCTCTCATGCCATGCCGAGCGCCGAATGCACTGCGGCATGGCATGGCGATTTGGCAGTACTGATCGCCTCCGGTGACGATGCGGCGACGTAAAACGCAGCTGGCTGTTAGAGCCGAATAGAGACATCAATGAGTTGCCTGTCACACTGATTGCTGTGTGGGGTCGTCCGACCCCTCCGCCTTGTCGCCGAAGGGTAGGTGCTGCGCCGGCTGCCATGGATCGATAGGCTGGCTTCTTCTCGGCGTTGGGCGCCGTCTAGGAGGGCTCGACCGGCCTCATTAGATCAAGTCCGCTGCCGCTTTCCGATGGAGATCATCCTGCTGTGCGTGCGTCGATACTGCAGATTTAGGATCAGCCGCCGCAATTTAGAAGCTGACTTCGTCGGACCCACGCGTCGCGTTGATCCCCGTGCGCACCGGTGGGGCCGGGAACATTGCAAATTCCTGCCGGAATTTTGATTTTTCTCAAGGAGGGGGATCGCAGGGTATGTAGGATTGCATCAGGTCTCAATGACCCGTTTCTCCCTCTGGACCTGCTCCCTCCCGATCCTGCCGGCGAGGGAGTTCCTTTGGACGCTAGAGCAACGTGCGAGAACGCGGATAGGGAGCCACAGTTTGATTATCTTTCGACGCACGATGCTGTAGCCTTGCAGAGGATACATGGCTCATGGGCTTGGAAGCGGGAGATGGGTTTGCCAGCGCCATCGCGAGTACCGCTCCCTGGAGCCTCGCCCTCCCCTGCTCTGCCCAATTCCGCTTTCGTGGGAGTGGATGAGTCCGGCGCCGGACCGGAGAGCCGAGTAGTTTCAGCATCGGCAACTTAACGATTCTGTTTGCCTTGTGAGAGCTTTGGATGCGAGGGATCTAACAGATTTTCGATGGCTTAGGATCGTGGGGTGCCCTGAGGAGAGCTCTTACGTGCTTGAATTGACGGTGCCACAAAACCTGAAGGGAGGGATTTCGCTCCTCTGCACTATTGAGGCTCGTCTCGTGGACGACGGTCCCCGCCCGCTTGACAATGAGGTGCAAGATAATGACGAAAATACTCTCTACAACAGCTTTAGCAGCGGCATGCCTTATCGGGATCCCAGCCCAGGCTGAAGTCGTCGGGAAGGTTCGGACCGATTGGGTCGGCAACGACATCGTGATCGAGGCCATTCAGGACCCCAAGGTCCAGGGCGTGACCTGCCACCTGACCTATTTCGAGCGCAGCCTGATTGACCGGCTGCAGCAGGGGAACTGGTTCGAAGATCCGTCCAACTCGGCCATCGCCTGTCAAACGACCGGACCAGTGACCATCGGCAACATCGACCTCGATCGTGCCGGCGAGGAGGTCTTTACCGAGAGCCGAAGCCTGATCTTCAAAAAGCTGGTGGTGAACCGCATCTATGACCGGCAGAACAACGCGCTGATTTACCTCGCTCATACCCGGCAGGTGCAACAAGGCAGTGCAAAGATGTCAATCTCGACCGTGCCTCTCTACACCACCCAGGCAACCTGGCTGAAAGGGCGCCCGCAGTAGCGGTTCAGAGCAAAACCTGTCCTTCAGTTCGACAGAAATTGCCTCGGCGGATGGGTTGATGAATGTTACGCATGCCGGGCTGATTTGCACCTGCTCATATGACGCTCGCACCTGCGGGCGGGTTGGTGTGACATCTCATCAACAATATAGGCGCGGTAAACATGACAGTTCGGGACTAGGCTGTTCATGGCGCACCTCCCGTGCGAAGAGCGCGTGGAGGGGGCGGATCGCGCCTCAGGCCGCTTGTCCAGCTGGGATAAACTAATATTAACATATGTTAGTACATGGCGTCACTGCTGTTAGAAGCGGCTATTGTGACTTCAACCAACCTAACGGCAAAGCTTTCGTTGCCCTTTATAGCCAACTCCAAAGGGTAGTGACGATAAGGCGGACAAGTTTGCAAACAGTCGTTAAGTTCCGGTTCCGAGATATTGCGCGGAACCGCTCGCCAATGGTCTTCTCCCGGAGCAGGAGGCCCAATGCGATCATGGAAATCAATGCCCCTCGACAACTCAAGTAGAATCCATTGAGTTTGCAGGCATGAATACTGCTTTGCTAGTTATTTGGAGGCCACCCGGGGCGGGTGTGGCCATGCCTCCGGCATCTGAACGCCGTACGTGATGACCGCTGGTCCTGAGGTGTGGCATTGCAGACGGTGAGACGATCCCATCCCCCACGTTTGCTCGCTTCCTGTGACCGCCTGGCCAACTTGACGGTATTTTTGCCGCGCGGCACAGTTGTACCGCGTCTGATCGCCTCCGCGAGGTGGGTGTCGACGATCCGATCGTGGTCATTCTGTTGGTGGCCGCGTCAAGCTCGGCCGAGACAGGGCGGCGTAGCGACTGTCCGACCGCTCCGACATCGTAGGGTTGACGGCAGTCCACCCTGCGAGACCCCCAGCAGGAGGTAGGTCCACGATGCAATGCACTTGGTCCAGTCTCTATGAACTGAAACGGCGATCTTGGTCCATAGGAGCGGCAATTGGGGTCCTCGGGCTGTTCAGCCTTGCCGCGTGCGGAACGCTTCCACGAACGCCCTACGCGGCCACCGATGCAGCCTCGTCCGAAGTCCTGGGCATTCCAGGAGTCCGCAGATACGCTGACGAGCCCGCCGCAGCGTTCCGCGCCGATGCAAGCGCTCTCGCGGCCGCCCTCGCGGCAAGGCCGCCCCGGATGCCGCTCACCTACCTTGCTCTGTCGGGGGGCGGTGCCTACGGGGCGTACGGCGCCGGCGTCCTGAACGGATGGACGGCGGCTGGAACCCGGCCCGAGTTTACCTTCGTGTCGGGCGTCAGCACCGGCGCCCTCATTGCCCCCTTCGCTTTTCTCGGCCCGTCGTATGACGCCAAGCTGCGTGAGGTTTACACCAGCGGTGTGGCCGAGAGCCTTCTCGACTCTCCGGACCTTCTGAATGTCGTCTTTGGCTCCTCCCTGTTTGGGGGCAGACGCTTGCGCGAACTGATCGCCCGCTCCGTTGATGACGCGATGCTGGCCGCGGTCGCGGCCGCGCACGCGAGCGGCCGGCGGTTGTTTGTCGTCACGACAAATCTGGATTCGCAGCGGGCAGTGATCTGGGACATGGGCCGGATCGCATCGAGTGGCTCGCCGCAGGCCCTCAGCCTCTTCCGCGATGTTCTGGCGGCGTCCGCGAGTGTGCCTGGCGTCTTTCCCCCCAGGCTCATCGACGCCGAGGCAAACGGGAGGCGCTTCGAAGAGATGCACGTCGATGGCAGTGTGATGGCACCCGTGTTCACGTTGCCGGATACGGTGTTACTCGCCAGCGCGCCACCGCTCCGGGGACCACGCGTGAATATCTATGTGCTGATGAACAACAAGGTGGATCCGGATTTTCAGGTCGTGCCGGACAAGGCCGCGGAGATCGGCGGACGGGCGGCCTCGACATCCGTCAAAGCACAGACAAGGGCCGTTCTCTTCGGGACCTATGCCGCTGCCCAGCGAAATGGCTTCGGGTTCAACCTGACCTTCATCGACCAGGATGTGCCGTCCTCAACCTCCGCGGGTTTCGACACGGCCTATATGCGCAGGCTCTACCAATATGGCTTCGAAAAGGCCCGGAGCGGCCGGCTCTGGGTGCGGAGGCCTCCTTCCGGTGCTCTTGCCGAGGTTCGCAGCATGGGAGAGGCTGCAGGTGGCAGGCGCGAGGCTCTGGCGCGGCAGCTTGAGCAGGATTAAATGTGCCCTAGCAGGGAGCGCAGATCGCTCAACCCTGGCCGAAACCCGAACGGCGGGCCGTCGGCGCTCGGAATGGAGGACCCGCGCACTCCCGTCTCAAGCTCCGTCTCACCCGGACTAACTGACATTCCTAGCATGCTCTGGCTCGCGCCAACAATCTCGTTTCGACTCAGCGGCGAAAACATGCCCTTCCGCAGTCGTGAGGTTGGCGCCGGCGCGTTCCAGGAGGCCTAGCACTCCGACGCGCCGGCGCCGAAGCCTCGCGATCAAGGCGGTCCAGCGGACCAAGCTGTGAGAGGCCGCAACTCCAGAATAGCTGTTTGGGAAACCGCTCCGAAGTGCTCCTTTGGCTGATGCAGGATCCTCCTAATTTTCCTTACAAAACCCAGGCATGTGATATTACGGATCTTATTTGCACAAAGCCGTCCGGCCCTGCGCCGCCGGCTCGGCCATTTGGCCCAGTGGCTCGTTGCGCTTGGCCAAGGCCCTGAGATGCGGTTGACTCAACCGCCGCGGCTCACGGAGCCGCCCTGGGGAATTCCGACATGGCGCCATTGCAACAGGCGGTTCAGCTTCACGAGAGCTGAAGCACAACATGGACCGTGTCCGCCTCACGGCGGGTTTTGATCCTGAGCCCGCTCGTCTCGAACACTCTCAGCATTGCGGTATTTTCCGGCAGGACTTCTGCGATCATCTCCTTGAGCCCAGCCTGATGCGCCAGGACTACGAGATGGCGCATCAGAGCCGTGCCGATGCCATGCCCCTGGTGTGGGTCGTCCACTGCGAAGGCCACCTCAGCCTGGCCTGGTTGCACGACGACATAGCGGGCTTCGCCAACGATCACCGGCTGCCCATTCTCCTTCAGCACGGCAACCAGGGCGACATGGCTCACGAAGTCGACATCAAGGTAGAGGTTGACCTCCCGCTCCGTGAACCCACGCCTGAAGCTGAAGAAGCGCCGGTAGAGGGATTGCTTGCTTGTGCGCCCAACGGAGGCGAGCAGGCTCGCCCGGTCCTCGGGCCTGAGGGCACGGATTTCGACCGTGTGTCCGTCGCGCAGGGTCTCGCTGGCTGAGTAGTCACGTGCCTCCACCATCGTCCCCAGTTCCTCAAGCTCGGGAGAGCGTTCGCTTTGGCTTCCAACCAGCGCCGCTCTGGTGCAGGAAGACCTCGCGGTGCTGCCTCTTCTCAGGAGTCAGGCCACGCGGACGGCATCAGCTTTGAACCGCACGGCAGATACCCGACATCAAGCGCGCAGCCCTCCTCTGTCACACACCGCTGGTTACCAACGCGCCAATCCGGGCAACAAAGCTCAGGAACAGACAATATCATCGCGCCTCTGCTCGAGATATACCGATTCGGCTTGGCTGCCGCCATCACGGAGCTGACTGCACACTGCTAAACCGGCTTCCCAGCCTGCTTGAGGGCCTCCATGCCTTCAGGCGTGATGGCAACGAGAATGGGTCGCGTCATACCGGATGAACAGTTACTGTCGGCTGGAATTAGCGAGCACCACCCCCGCTTGAGACAAAGGCCTAAGGGTCCTTCGGTGATCGTCTGTGGGCTGCGTGCCAGCTCCCTCAGAAATTCGATCTCTTTCTCACGTGGTCCCCGTCTGGATTGCTTCCTCTGATACATGGTGGCCCCTTAGCTTTGGTCACGAGTAGGATGGGACCGTTACCCCAGGAGTTTCGGCTCATCTCCTCAGAAGCCACCTTATTTTTGTCTGGGCATGGTGCAAAGTCATGGAGCCGAGTCAACTCCTCAACGGGCTAGAGCATCCTAAAAGCGGGCCCCACTCTTGGGATCAATTCGATGCTCATCATCTAAGCGAGCGCATCGTCGGGCGCTAAGACAAAGGCGGATGTGCGAGCCATCTTGTGCTAACTTCTGAGTTTGGGCTGTGCCTTCAGCTCATGCCGCAAGTACCGGCGCCACCCCTCACGCCGCCGGGCGGCCACCGGTTCATCGTACTCGCTCGGCAGGATGACTGGCAAGAACAGGCAGACGCTCTGCGTCGGCAACACCTGGCGCCACTGGGAGAGAAGCTCCTTGAAGGCTTCCCCCACCGGCCGAATGTTGCGGTCGAGATCGTAAAGTCCGCGCGGGTTTACACGCCCCCGCTGCTCGCGGAGGGCGATGTCCCAATCGATCTGATCGGTGAGCGAATACCAAGTGAAGCCGACAATCGGTACCCGATTGTTGCGTACGCGTAGAACGTTGGCCCACTGCTTCCAAAGCCAGTCGACGGCCTCGTCCCCCTCGTGGCCCTGGTCGAAGTTGGTCTCGGTATGCATGACCGGCAGGCCGTAGCGGTCGTGATACTGACGCGTGATCTCGTCATAGCCGAACACCTCTCCGGCGGGTCTGACTTGGCCATCGAGATCCACACGGTGCTCGTTGGTGTAATAGAAGTCGTTACCCATGATGCAATGGTGGCGAAGAGTATTCTCAAGGAAGAAATGGTACTCCTCCCGGGTCATGCCGTTATCAAGTAGGTACTCGTGCATCTCCGAGTTAACCGAACGTCCATAGTTCAGGTCTAGCGAGAGAAACCGTCGCGCGTTGTAGAACTCCGCAGGCCTGATGGCCTGTGGATTATCAGCATGAAAGTATTCGGACGATTCACTCTGGATGAAGATCGCGTCCGGTCGCTCCTCCAGAATGGCATACATCGCCAGCACGTTTGCCCTGACAATATGCTTAAGCGCAGTGACGAACGCCTGATCGCTCTTCAGCTGCTCGTTCCAGTACCCGGTTGCAGCCGAGTACAAGGCGCAGATGAACATCTCGTTGACGGGCGTGTAGAGCTGGACCCAAGGAAAGCGGCGCGCAAAGGCACCGGCGTACTCGGCAAACAGTACCGGGAAGTCAGGATTCTGGAAGTTGCCGATCCAGTCCGGCACCCCGAAGTGACACAGGTCGACGATGGGAACGACGTCGCGCACCTTCAGCCGCGCGAATGTCAGATCGGCGAACTCCCAGTCATATTGGCCCTGACCCAGGAAGGTCTTATGCAGTGGCGGACCGTACCGCAGAAAGCGGACGTCCAGGTTCTCCAGCAGGTCGAAATCGTGCTCCCAGTGACGATAATGACCGCACTCCCCCATCTGATCCCGGCGCACGCGGCCGTTGTGGATCGTGGGCGAGCTGTTTTCAACGCCGGTCGCGAAAAGGAAGAGTGGGATTCTGGTCGGCTGCCGGTCAGGGCCGTCCCTCTGAGAATGATTGCTCATGATCCACCCACGGATGTGAAGAGACTTTTCGGCACTTGAGACACCTTTACCGGTTCGAAGCCACAAGGGAGGGCCTGCTGCTGCACAGCTTTCCGGCAGCTTCTGCAGCCGGGGCAGCAGTACAGCAGCAATCGATTCAGCGACGTTGTTCCGAGGACGACGCGGTAAGCGCTTCTCGCGTGAGGTGCCAAGCCTGTCGCAGCTTATCGGACCGAACTTGGTAGTCAGCCTTCATCTCACCGATCCGCTGCTCGATGCGCGCCTTCGCGTCGCCCGCGGCCCTCGATGCCTGATCGTGCAGAGCCCGGATTTTGGCTTGTACCTCTCGGTCCATTTCGTCGGCGTGCGCCCTGGCGCGATCCTTCGCAACCTCCAGCCTCGCCTTGGCATCTTTGACCTTCGCCTGCAGCCTGGTCTTCGCCTCGCCGTTGGCCTGATCGAGCTCGGCCTGAAGCTTATCGAACTCGGCCTGCAGCAAAGCTGCATCGCGCTCCATCTTCACATCGATAACTTCAGCGCGCGGTCTCCGGTATATGGTGCCGCCAAGCGCTTCCATGCGGGTGTCGAGGGGCGTAACCCATTCCTCTTCGATCTCGGCCACGATGGCCGCCTTACCTGGATCGAGCTGCCGAGAGATCTCGTCGAGGAAATCCACGCCGATGCCGAGGTTGACGAGATCCACGAACGAGCCGCCGACCGCGCCAACCGCCGCCCCTGCCGCGAGGCCGACCGGGCCGCCCAGAGCGCCGATCAATGCGCCCGTGGCCATGCCCATTGCCGTCCCTAGCGGTCCCTGATCACCCACCTGCCTGACCGAGACCTGCCCGCCGGCATCCTTCACGATCACTGCGGCCGAATAGACAGCCAGGCTGCCCTCGCGGTGCAGGTCCGCAAGCGCTCGGGATGCTTCATAGGCCTTTGTCTCATTGTCGAAGACAACCATGATCATCTTGTCCATCACTTCCTCCTTCCGATTTCACGCGCCCCCATCGACATCGCCCAGGACTACGACAGGCATTCAGCCCGCCGGCTATGGCCATCCGGTCTTTCAGCTTCCGAAAATAACCCGGCGGAAGCGGTGCAGGGTAAAGCCGAAATACACAGCGCCGATGATTCCCACGGCCAAGAGTTGGGGCCAGACCAGCGGAAAGTCCGCACCGCGATATAGCACATTCTTGGCAAACTCCACGAAATGCGGCGTCGGACTGATAGTCTTCATCAGGTACTGCAGCCAGACCGGCATGCTTTCCATCGGTGTCGTACTGCCGGAGAGCAGCATCTGCACCAGCAGCACGGGCAAGGCCAGCAGGCCGAACTGGCCCATTGTAGAAGCGATCGTACCAAGAAAGATGCCAAGCGCCGCCACAGCGATGACAAAAATAAATGAGCCGGCGAGGAACAGCAGGGGCGATCCGGCGATCGGCACCTCAAGCCACCATTGCACGACAAACATCAGCGACAGTTGGGCCGCTATGAGAATAACGATCCCATTCGCCAGGATCTTCGCGAGCATGATCTCGACCGGAACCACAGGCATAACCAGGAGGTGCTCCACCGTGCCCTGCTCACGCTCTCGGATGAGCGCTGCGCCGGTCAGGATGACGGTCAGCATGGTGAGATTGCTGATGATCTGCATCACCGAGGTGAACCACTTTGAGTCCATGTTCGGGTTGAACTTGACGCGGGTCACGAACTTAACTGGTACACCCACCAGCCCTTCGCGCTTAGTAACGAAGTCCGAGACATAGTTGACGATCACGTTCTGAAGGTACGTCATGCCAAGGAAAGCCTGGGCAACGGCGGTGGCATCGACATTGATTTGAACCGAGGGCTGCCGCCCGGCCAGAATATCCGTCTGGAACTTCGGCGGGATCTCAATGACGAAGACAAAACGTTGCGCCTCCATCGACGAGTCGATTTCGGTAGCAGCGATCTCCACGGCTGACTGGAACGTGGGGGGAGTGAGACCGTCCGCAATGCGGCGCGACAGGTCGGAGCGGTCTTCGTCGACCACTCCGACGGCGAGATTTGTCGCTTCGGTCCTGGCACCGGTTGCGGCGGCGTAGATGGCGAAGGTGAACGCATAGGCGACCAGAACCAGCAGGATCGGGTCGGAGCGGATGCTGCGCAGCTCCTTGATCAGCAGCTGAAAGATGTTCGCCAGATGCGTGCGGAATGCGCTCATCTGCTTGGGCTTGGAGCGCTGCGGACGCGTCACCTGCTCAGGGGTGAGCTGCTGCGGAGGGGCCGCCTGACTGTTCTGCAACATTTCACGCCTCCTGCTTGTTCAGCACTGTGAGGGCCGCCAAGAGGTAGAAGAGCGCGAAGCCTGCGATGACAAGCAGACTGCGCCACACGTCCGCAAAGCCGAGGGCCTTGTCGAAGATCCCGACCGTGACGGGCTGGAACCAGGCGGCCGGAAACGCCATACCGATAAGCCTTCCCTGACCGGAGAGGGACGATACGGGCACGAGCAGCCCTGAGAAATTCACGGTCGGAATAACCGAGAGGACGACGCACGCGAAGATCGCCGAGACCTGGGTCCGGGTGAAGGTCGAGATGAGCTGGCCGAAAGCGGTCGTTGCGGTTACATAGACCAAAGCCCCCAGCACGAGCGCGCCGAAGCTTCCTGTAATGGGGACATGGAAGACAACATACGACATCAGCAGCAGGAGGCCGAAAGACACCATGGCGACGGCGATGTAAGGGAACTGCTTGCCAACCAGGAACTCGAGCTTGCTGACAGGCGTCGAGCGGAAGTTGGCGATTGATCCCGTCTCCTTCTCGCGGACGACGGCGACGGTCGCCATGATGGCGGGGATCAGAACCAGCATCATCATGATGACGCTCGGAACCATGCTGAAGACGCTCTTGAAGGCCTGGTTGTAGCGGAAGCGATTTTCCAGATTGAGTCCACCGAGGTAGACGTTCGAGGCGGTGTTGGGGCCGAGACGTTCCGTCACGAGATCCCGGGCGTACTGTAGGGCCAGGCCGGTGACGTAGCCCTTGGCGGTTTCGCCGCGGAAGGGCATGGCGCCATCAACCCAGACGGCAACGTCGGGCGGACGCGCGCTCGCCAGATCCCGGCCGAAGCCCTCGGGAATTTCGATGACGACCGCCAGCTCTCCGCTTCTCATCCGCTGTTCCACCTCCGCTGGCGAGCTGATCGGAGGCTGTTCGGAGAAGTAACGGGATCCGGAGAAGTTCTCGAGCAGCCGCCGGCTTTCCGGTGTCCGGTCCTGGTCAAAGGCGGCGTATTTCAGGTTCTCGACATCAAAGGTAATGCCGAAGCCCATGGCGAACATCAAGATGACAGGACCAAGCAACGCGAACGTCAACCGAATCGGATCGCGCAGGATCTGCATGGTTTCGAGCCTGGAATAAGCCCATAACCGTCCGGGATCGAAGCGCCTCGGGCCATGGACGGAGGCTCGCTTTGATGGCGGAGTTGCCACTTCTGCTGTCAGTTGTGGCGCCGCTCGGGTTTTCTTTTCTTGTTTGGTCTTTTCTTCTTCCGCGGCGGCTGCCTCCTCCAGATAAGAGATGAAGGCGTCCTCGAGCGACTTGCTGCCGCGCTCCCTCACCATTTCCTGAGGCGCACCGACCGCCAGAACCCGGCCGCGATGCATCAGCGAAATGCGATCGCAGCGGTCAGCCTCATTCATGAAATGGGTCGAAAGGAAGATGGTAACGCCGTCATCGCGGGAGAGATCGATCAGCGTGCGCCAGAAAGCGTCTCGCGCGACGGGATCGACGCCAGAGGTGGGCTCGTCGAGAATGAGGATGGGCGGCCGGTGCAGCACAGCCACGGCAAGCTGAAGTCTCTGCTTCAGGCCAAGCGGCAGGCTCTCGGGCTTGGCGTCGGCCACACTCTTCAGGTCATAGCGCTCGAGAAGTTCCGCGATCCGCCCATCAACCTCGTTCGGAGCGAGGTGGTACAAGTGCGCGTGCAGGTCGAGATTCTGTCGGACCGTGAGCTCGTTGTAGAGCGAGAACGCCTGCGACATGTAGCCGACACTCTGACGCGCTTCCATGTCACTTGCACCCATCGGCTCTCCGAACAGTTTCGCCGATCCCTCGGTAACGGGAAGGAGCCCCGTCATCATTTTCATGGTCGTGGTCTTGCCGCAGCCATTCGAACCCAGAAAGCCGAAAATCTCGCCGCGTCCGATCCGGAAGCTCACATGATCGACCGCCGTGAAATCGCCGAACTGCCGTGTAAGTCCCTCCGCTTCGATGGCAGGTGTCTCGTCGCGGCTCGCAGCCCGCGGCCGAACGATAACCTCTTGGTGCGCGGCCCGCTTCTCCGGCGGAAGCAGCGCGATGAAGGCGTCATCGAGGTTGCTTTTTCCTGCCCGAGCGAGGATCTCATTCGGCGCGCCCTGCGCAATCACCTTGCCGTCGTCCATCGCAGCGAGCCAGTCGAATTGACTCGCCTCGTCCATGTAGGCGGTGGCGACGATCACGCTCATGGTTGGTCGCCGGACGCGGATCGAGCTGATCAGTTCCCAGAACTGCCGGCGGGAGAGCGGATCGACGCCCGTGGTCGGTTCATCGAGGACCAGCAGATCCGGATCGTGCATCAACGAACAGCAGAGACTGACCTTCTGCTTCATACCGCCTGATAGCTTGCCGCAGGGACGATCCGGAAACGGATCGAGGCCGGTTGCGTGCAGGAGGTCGTCGATGCGCGTGCGCCGCTCGGCGGCACCCTGCCCAAACAACCGGCCGAAGAAATCGATGTTGTCGAAAATGCTGAGCGTCGGGTAGAGATTGCGGCCGAGCCCTTGCGGCATGTAGGCAATCCGATTGCAACTCGCCCGGCGATGGCCTTCATCTGCCATATCTCCGTCAAGTGCCATCACCTTTCCACTCTGGATCTTGCGAACGCCGGAGGCCAGCGCCAGCAGAGTAGACTTGCCGACGCCGTCCGGCCCGATCAGCCCGACCATGCAGTTGGCAGGGATGTCGAGGGTAAGGTCGTCGAGGGCGACCGTCTTGCCGTAGCGGTGCGTGACCCGATCGAGCCTGATGATGAAGTCGGTCATTGGGGGAGCTTCACGTTAAGCTCGTCGGGCCAGGCAATCTTGGGATCGGTGCGCACAAAGCCGAGGCCACGAATGCCGGTCTTCACGGCGCGATGATATTTATCCAGAACTGCGGGATCGGCCTGGAGCTTGACGCGGAACATTAGCTTCTCACGCTCCTCGGCCGTCTCGACACTCTTAGGCGTGAACTGGGCTTCCGTCGCGACGAAGCTGACTGTCGAGGGCAACACATACTCCGGGATCGGATCGAGGATCGTGCGCGCCTCATCGCCTATTGAAAGTCTGCCAGCCTCCTTCGCGGGCAGATAGACGGTCATGTACACGTCCTTGAGGTCCAGGATGGTCAGGACACGCTGTCCTGCGCCGATCACCTCACCCGCACGCGCCAGCCGGTACTGCACGCGTCCACTCCTCGGGGACAGTAGCACCAAGTCGGCCAGGATCGACTGGAGCCGCTCGACCTCTCCCGTTGCAGCCTTGATTTCCGACTCAGCGGCGTCATGCTCGGCATTGGCTGCAACATAGGCCGCCTCCGCCTGATCGGTTCGATTGCGGCGCTGATCCAGCAACTGCATCGGGATATTGCCGGTCTGAAGCAGCTTCTTGCCACGATCGTAATCCGCCCTGGCGGTGTCCAACTCGCTCTGCCTTTGTGCGATGAGCGCGGTCACCGCCGTCAGCTGCTGTTTCGCCTTGAGCAGCCGCGCCTGCGCAGAGCGCAGCTCGGCTTCTGTCTCTGGCGACGATATGGTGCCCACCACCTGGCCGGCGGTGACCTCGTCGCCCTCGTCGATGGTCAACGTCGCCAGCCGGCCGGGATATTTCGCCGAGACATCGACTTGCGTTGCCTCGAGGCGGCCGTTCGCTTTCACGATGCCGTCGGGCATCTCGCTGCCGCGCAGTCGCGCGATCAGGCTTTCCACTGCCGTGCGGGCTCGTTCGAGAGGCTCGGGCAGCTTGTCCGGAAGTTTGGGAAGTTCAGGCAATTTTGGTTGCGCCTGTGCGCTGACCATCTGGGGGCTTCCGCTGGAAACATCCAGCGCCCATGCGGCTATTGCCACAGAGGCAGTCATGAGAGCAGGGCCTAGAACGCGGATGGTCAACGGTTGGAAGGACATGCGGCTCTCCCTCAACGGTGTTAATTCCTCGCCAGAACTGGAGCCGGTACGCAACGCCGAAGGCTCGGTGCAGATCTTCTCACTGCGGAGCATTATCGATCCTATAATGCGAACACCTGGAACTCTCGCGTGAGAAGCGGCGAGCCACATTGACAAATGTCAAACGTAGCGACCGTCGCTGCATCGTGGCTGATCAGGATCTAAGGGTGCCTGATATCTCCGCGACTGCCTGGAGGCGCAGGAATAACGAAAGTTCTCCCTGTCGGGACATGGTCGGAGCCACTCCGCTTCATGGGATACTCCGTTGCTTCATCTGGGTGTTTCCTCTGCATTGGGAGGCGCCGCCCGCGAAGCTCGATGAAGCTTTATCATGAGGCGACTGCTGTCGAGTGCGAGGATGTCCCTGCCCTAGGCAGGCGCACAGGTGGCGTGCCTCTGGGTTACTCGTGTCAGGCCCGACGCTTCAGAGCCACACCCATGCTGATCCAGCCGATGCCGGCAAAGACCAGGTCGACGCCAAGAAAGATACCGAGCACGTACAGGCTTGAGACCGGCCATTGGGCCAGGATCATACCACCCAGGACTGCGGTGATGACGCCTGACAGCGCCACCCACGCCCAAGGTGCACCCTCGGTCATCTGCATGGCCAGGAAGATGCGCAGGCCGCCCGAGACGATCAGGGCCACACCGAGCATCAGCGTCAGGGCGGTGGCGGCCAGGAGTGGGTTGCGGAAGGTCACCAGGCCCGCGACGACGTAGAGCGCGCCGAGCAGTGCCCACAGGACGAACTTGCCCCAGCTCTTCACGCTGAAGGCGTTGATGATCTCGGCGATCCCGCTGACTAGCATCATTGCGCCGACCACCGCGACGGAGGCAACGGTTGCCATCACGACGCTGCCGAGGGCAATGAGGCCGGTGATCAGGAAGATCACACCGAGCGCGACGATCCAGCCCCATTTGACGCGTAGCGGTTCAAGCTCCTGGTCCGCACGCCCTGGGACCGGCGTGTCAAGATTGGCCGTGTTGGACATGGGACACTCCTCCGTTCCAGCGGGTATGCCGGCACCCGTTGGAACATAGTGTGCCGCTGAGAGAGCAGCTCTTGTTGACAAAAATCAAAATCCCGGCTGCCGGAGCTGTTATTTGTTGCGAGGCTGGTTCGGGTTCATTGGGTTTAGGCGCATGAGCCCCGAGCCTTCAGGCGCAAAGATGCCAAACACGATCCCAGTTCGGGTCATTCCTTGTACCACATGCGGCCAATTCGAAAGGCGTTCGAAATAGCCCGTGGTCGTAGAGTAGTTCGGCTAAGGACCGCTTTTTGCAATCGGTACCGACAGGGACTGTTCGACATGAGCCGCCAGAGGTAGACATGGATTTCAAACATATGCTTGATCGGCCAACGTCCCCATCTGTCAACTTTGCCAGTACGGCCTACGAATACGCGATTGATCTCTGGCAGCGTGGCTTGCTCTATGCCGATGTCATGCGCGAACGCGGCAACCAGTATCTGGAGCATCTGGCTCAGGTTACACCGAATGTCCTGAGCTTTGAGGCCGAGCTCGTCATGTTCGGCCCCACGTTAGACCGGCCGGTCAACTATGGCCTCGCCCGCATCATTCCACCCGAGGGGGTTGAGATCGACCCTCGCAAGCGCCCCTTTGTCGTGGTCGATCCACGAGCCGGACACGGCCCTGGCATCGGCGGCTTCAAAGCTGACAGTGAGATCGGCGCCGCTCTCGGGGCCGGCCATCCCTGCTACATTGTCGGATTCACGCCGGACCCGGTGCCGGGCCAGACGGTCGAGGACGTCATGCGGGCCGAGGCCGCCTTTCTGGAGCGGGTGATCGCCCGGCATCCCGAGAGCGAAGGCAAGCCGGTTGTGATCGCTAACTGTCAGGCCGGTTGGCAGATCCTGATGACGGCCGCGGTCCGGCCCGAGCTGTTCGGTCCGATCATCGTCGCCGGATCGCCCGTGTCATACTGGGCCGGCTGGCCCGGCCGGAACCCGATGCGCTACTCGGGCGGACTGCTCGGCGGCAGTTGGTTGACAGCCCTGACCAGCGATCTCGGGGCAGGCCGCTTTGACGGTGCCTGGCTCGTTCAGAATTTCGAGAACCTCAACCCGACCAATACGCTCTGGACCAAGCAGTACAACCTCTTTTCGAAAGTCGACACCGAGCGCGAGCGGTATCTCGCGTTTGAGAAGTACTGGGGCGGTCACGTGTTCCTGAACGATGTCGAGATACAGTACATCGTCGACAATCTGTTCATCGGCAACAAGCTGTCCACGGCCGGACTTGTCACGTCCCACGGGATCCGCATCGACTTGCGCAATATCCAGTCTCCGATCCTGGTGTTCTGTTCCAAAGGCGACAACATTTCACCGCCGCCCCAGGCGCTCGGCTGGATCACCGACCTCTATCGGGATGATGAGGACGTGCGGGCGCACAATCAGACCATCGTCTATGCTCTCCACGACAGCATCGGCCATCTTGGCATCTTTGTCTCAGGCAGCGTAGGCCGCAAGGAGCACAAGGAGTTCGAGGCAAACATCGACTTCGTCGACGTCCTGCCATCCGGCATCTATCAGGCCGAGTTGCGGGAAAAGGGGCCGGACACGCCGAACCCGGATCTCGCCTACGGCGATTACGTGCTGTCGTTGGAGAGGCGCAGCGTGGCGGATGTCCGGGAGATCGTCAGGCCGGATGTCGAGAGCGACCGGCACTTTGCCGCGGTGGCACGCATTTCGGAGATCAATCTCAGTCTTTATCGGAGTTTCGTCCAGCCGTGGGTCCGGGCGAGCATCACGCCGCAAATGGCGCGCCACCTGGCACGCCTGCATCCGCTGCGCGTCCCCTATGAACTCGCCTCGGATCGCAATCCATGGATGGGCTGGATCGCCGGCGAAGCACAGAAGGCGCGGGAGAACCGGAAACCGGTGTCCCCGGACAATACCCTCCTGCACCAGCAGGAGAGGCTTTCCCAGGCAGTCGAAGCCTCGCTCGATCAATGGCGCCTGTGGCGTGACAACATGTATGAGCACACGTTCAATGTCATCTACGGATCGCCCTGGGTGCAGGCTTGGGCGGGTATGGATGCAAGGGACACGAGCGAACCCCGCCAGCATCCCGGTGACACGCCCGAGCATCGGGCGTTCCGGGCGGCGGAGGCCGACCGTCTGCGCCGTGAGATGGCCAAGGGCGGCCTGTTCGAGGCCGGTGTCCGTGCCCTGTACTACATCGGTGATACGCTCGGCTGGGTCGATGAGCGTGGCTTCAACCTAATCCGACGGCTGCGGGAGGAGAATGTCGCGAATGCCAGAGTCATATCGTTGGCTGAGTTCAAGCAGGCGATCCGGCAGCAGGCCCGCCTCATGCGGCTCGACCCTGCGGCGGCGATCGCGGCACTTCCCCAACTGCTGTCCCGAGCGACGCCAGCCGACATCGAAATGTTGAGAAGCATGCTCGAACGAGTTGTGACAGTAATTGGTCCGCTCGACGCAGCGGCGCAGGGGCGCCTGCGCGAGGTCAACGCGGTCTTGGCCGACGCCATGCGCCAGGCGACCGACGTGATCCGTCCCGGCCCGGGAGCGCGTGGTCCGACCGCCGCTCCAAGAAGGAGACCTTCTCATGCGACATCCTGATCCAAACAACCCCGGTGCGAGTGTGATCAGGATGGGTGGGTCCGAGCGAGCAGACCGAACTCAGTTTCAGCCCGCCACACCGCCGGGTCGGGATCAGCCATCGGGTGCTCATTCCGGCACCAAGGCTCTTCCCCTGATGAAGGAGCCGTTGAAGGAAATCCACCTCCCAGCCGAGGTTCCAGACGCCTGGGGCGAAGGCTTGGCCGAGGTCCTCGATCGCGTGATTCACGCTTCGGCGGCCCGTGTCACGTCCGGGCTCTCGCCGGCGGCACTGGCGGAGGCCTATCTGGACTGGGTCGTTCATCTGGCTTTTTCCCCAGGCAAGCAACTTAAGCTGACTGTAAAAGCGGCTCGCAAACTCGGCCGAATCGGCGAACAGGCTCTGAAAGAGACAATGACACCCGGAAAAGCGGAGCCGTGTATTGCTCCGCTGCCGCAGGACCGGCGGTTCTCCGCACCGGAATGGAGGGAATATCCATACAGCCTAATCTACCAGTCCTTCCTGCTGCAGCAGGAGTGGTGGCACAATGCGACAATGGGGCTGGAGGGAGTCTCGAAGCAGCACGAGAACATGGTCGAGTTCACAGCGCGGCAGTTCCTCGATGTAGCCTCACCGTCCAATATCCCACTACTGAACCCTGTCGTTATGCGCCGGACCTTGGAGCAGGGCGGCCAGAACCTGGTCCGAGGAGCTCAGAACCTCGTCGAAGACTGGATGCGCTTGACCCACAACAAGCCTCCAGTGGGGGCGGAGACATATCAAGTCGGCCAGAATGTTGCCGTCACGCCGGGCCGGGTCGTCTACCGCAACGACCTAATCGAGCTCATCCAGTACGAGCCAACGACGGACGAGGTCCGGCCTGAGCCGGTTCTGATCGTGCCGGCCTGGATCATGAAGTACTACATCCTTGATCTATCGCCGGAAAACTCTCTGGTACGCTATCTCGTGAGCCGGGGCTTCACGGTGTTCATGATCTCCTGGAAGAATCCAACCCGCGAGGACCGGGACCGTGGCATGGAAGATTATCGCAGGCTGGGCGTCCTCTCGGCGCTTGATGCCATCAATGCCATCGTGCCCGATCGGAAGGTTCATGCGGCCGGGTATTGCCTCGGTGGGACGCTGCTGACGATTGCCGCGGCCGCCATGGCACGCGAGGGCGACGATCGCCTAAAGTCAGTAACGCTGTTTGCGGCCCAAGCGGACTTCAGAGAGGCTGGGGAGCTGACGCTGTTCATCACTGAGACTCAGGTTCACTTCCTGGAGGATATGATGTGGCAGCAGGGCTACCTCGACACCAAACAGATGTCTGGTGCCTTCCAGCTGCTGCGCTCGAACGATCTCATCTGGTCGTACCTTTTCCATAACTACCTGATGGGCGAACGCGAGCCGATGACCGATCTCATGGCGTGGAACGCTGATGCAACGCGAATGCCCTACCGCATGCATTCCGAGTATCTGCGCCAGCTCTTTCTCCAGAACGACTTGGCGGAAGGACGCTTCAAGGTGGAAGGCAGGCCCATCGCTCTTGGCGACATTCGCACGCCCATGTTTGCAGTCGGCACCGAGCGCGATCACGTGGCGCCGTGGCGCTCCGTGTTCAAGATCCACAACCTAACCAATACGGACGTCACGTTCCTGCTGACGACGGGAGGCCATAATGCCGGCATCGTCTCCGAGCCCGGTCGGCCTCACCGCAGCTATCGGGTGCTGACCAAGACTGAACGGGAGCGTCACCTCGATCCTGAGACATGGCAAAGGTTGGCTCAAGTTCAGGAGGGGTCCTGGTGGCCGGAATGGGCTAGCTGGCTAACGTCTCACTCCGGCGAGCCCGTGAATCTTCCGTCCCTCGGAGCGCCACCGGTTTACCCAGTCCTCGACCAGGCGCCCGGATCCTATGTGAGGGAGCCCTAAGATGATGCCCAATCTCGGAAGGATTTTGGAGGGCAAGGTTGGTCTCGTGGTCGGGATCGCCAACGACCAGTCGATTGCGGCAGGGTGCGCGTATGCCTTCCAGGCAGCAGGAGCAAGCCTTGCCGTCACTTATCTCAACGAGAAGGCCCGTCCTTATGTTGAGCCGGTCGCAAAGAGCGTCGATGCGGCCATATTCGAACCGCTAGATGTCGAGACAGATGAACAGCTCGAGGCTCTTTTCTCCACCATTGAAGCCCGCTGGAGGCGGCTCGACTTTCTGCTTCATTCCATCGCCTATTGCCCAAAAGCGGACCTCCAGGGGCGCGTCACGGACTGCTCGCGGGAGGGCTTTGCTCAGGCCATGGACATATCGGTCCATTCCCTGATCCGGCTGACCCGTCGGGCAGAGCCCCTGATGAGCGCCGGCGGAAGTATCTTGACGATGAGTTACTATGGCGCCGAGAAGGTTGTCGATCACTACAACATCATGGGGCCGGTCAAGAGCGCCCTTGAGGCAACAGTCCGGTACTTGGCGGCGGAGCTTGGCCCGAAGGGGATCCGCGTTAACGCCCTATCTCCAGGTCCGCTCAGAACACGCGCGGCCTCGGGCATATCTCACTTCGATGAGATTATCAACGAGGCTCAGGCGCGCGCGCCTGAGCACCGCCTTGTCACCATCGAAGAGGTCGGAGCCATTGCTGCTTGCCTTGCAAGCGATGCCTCGCAGAGCATGACCGGGAACACGGCCCACGTCGATGCCGGCTACCACATCATGGCGTGACAACTATGCAATATATCGAAAACAAGACGATCGATGAAATTGCGGTCGGTGACAGCGCCAAGTTGACCCGGACGTTGCGTCATCAGGATATTGAGCTGTTCGCGGTCTTGTCCGGAGACGTCAATCCGGCTCACGTGGATGAAGAATTCGCCAAGGCGGATATGTTCCACAAGGTCATCGCTCACGGCATGTGGGGTGGCGCCCTGGTCTCGGCGCTCCTCGGAACCGAATTGCCAGGGCCGGGGACAATCTACCTCAACCAGTCCTTCAGCTTCCGCCGTCCGGTCGGGCTCGGCGACACGGTCACGGTACGCGTTACGGTCAAGGAAGTCGACCGGTTGAAGAAGCGGGTCCGGCTTGATTGCGAGTGCCGCAATCAAGCGGACGAGGCCGTTATTGTGGGAGAGGCCGAGGTCATCGCCCCAACCGAAAAGGTGCGCCGCCCTCGTGCGCTTCTTCCGGAGGTCCACCTTCATGAAAGAGGACTGAGATATCGCCAGTTTGTTGCTGCGACACAAGGCTTGCAACCGATCCGAACGGCTGTTGTCCATCCTTGCGACGAGCCATCCCTGGGGGGAGCGCTCGAAGCCATGAGGGCTGGACTGATCGTCCCGGTGCTTGTCGGCCCGAAAGCTAAGATTTCCGCTGCGGCGGCCGCTCTGAAGGCTTCGTTGGACGGCCTTGAAATCGTTGACGCCCCACACAGTCACGCCGCGGCGGATTCAGCCGTTGCGATGGCGCGCGAGGCACGGGTCGAAGCCGTTATGAAGGGGGCTCTCCATACCGAGGAGATCATGAGCGCGGCCGTCAAGGCCGACACGGGGCTTCGCACCGAACGGTGCATGAGCCACGCTTTCGTCTTCGATGTGCCGCATTACCCCAAGCCGCTGGTCATCACGGATGCGGCGGTCAACATCTACCCAACACTCACCGACAAACGAGATATCATTCAGAATGCCATTGATCTGGCGCATGCCCTCGGTGTGGGCCAGCCGAAAGTCGCCATTCTGTCTGCCGTTGAAACCATCGATCCTAAGATCACCTCTACGCTTGAGGCTGCGGCTCTCTGCAAGATGGCCGAACGCGGGCAAATCTCAGGCGGTGTTCTGGACGGACCGCTGGCCTTCGACAATGCGATCTCGCACGAGGCGGCCGCAACAAAGCATATTGTTTCCTCCGTTGCGGGCGACGCCGACATCCTGGTCGCGCCGGATCTCGAGGCGGCCAACATGCTTGCAAAGCAGCTGATCTATCTGGCGGGTGCAGATTCCGCGGGCGTCATTCTCGGAGCGCGCGTCCCGATCATCCTGACCAGTCGCGCGGACGGCGAGCTTGCGCGCCTGGCGTCCTGCGCGATTGCCCGTCTCCTCGTGCGCCATCATACGTGGGGGAATTATGACCAGTAGCTTCGTTGCCGGTACTACAAAATCGTCTCTGCAAAGATTTGGACACATTGATTGGCCTGCGCGCCAGGACAGTTGGAGCATGCCGGTATCCAGAGAACCGGATCTTCTGGAAGGAGAGCGGCATGGGCAGCCGTGTCGACCCATTCTGAGAGTACTTGCGCATCAAGCGGACCGACTTCCGGCTCAGCATCATGGCGTAATGGCATTTTACGGCGCGGGAAGGGCAATAGGAGGTCCCGATGACTTCAAGTCTCTTGTCCCTACGTAATCGAGTCGGTGTCGCGACTGTTGCGCTTCTTCTGGGAAGTGGCGCATGGGCCCAAGCGCCGGATCAGGAGCCTTCGCCACCTCATCAGCTGAGGCTCCGTCAACCCACATCCCAGTCCGTTCAGCCGCCGGAAGGCCTACAGGAGCCCACAGACCAAAGCCAATCGGCGGCAGACCGAAAGTTCCGCGAGATGGAGCGCCGATTGAACCGAACCATGCGCAGCGTCTGCGTTGGCTGCTGAGGAGACCCGCAATGAAGACGATCAGCCTCCAAGATGCTGCCGCGATGATCCCGGCAGGGGCGACCCTGATGGTCGGCGGCTTCATGGGCGTTGGGACGCCCGAGCCGCTAGTGGACGAACTTGTGCGACAGCAGAAAGGTGATTTGACAGTTATCGCCAACGACACCGCGGCGCCCGGGATCGGCATCGGCAAGCTGATCACGGCCAAACTCCTGCGCCGGGTGATCGTGAGCCACATCGGCCTCAATCCGGAGACGCAGAAGCAGATGCTGGCCGGAGACCTGCAGGTGGACCTTGTCCCGCAGGGCACGCTCGCCGAGCGCATCCGCGCGGGAGGCTTCGGGCTTGGCGGCATCCTGACCGCGACAGGTGTCGGCACCATCGCCGCGGAAGGCAAGCAGACTGTGGCCGTGGACGGTCGCGACTACCTGCTGGAGCCCGCGCTCCGGGCCGACTTCGCGCTCGTGCATGCGTTCATCGCCGACTACCTGGGCAATCTCGGGTATGTCCTCACCGCCCGCAACTTCAACCCGCTGATGGCCATGGCCGCAGAGACCGTCGTGGTCCAGGCGGAGAACATCGTGCCGGTGGGCGTCATCGCGCCGGACCACGTCATGACGCCCGCTCCGGTGGTCGACTACCTCATCGCGAAAGGCTGACACCATGGATGCGCAAACCCTCATCGCCCAACGCATCGCGCAGGAGCTGCGCGACGGGATGCTGGTCAATCTCGGCATCGGCATTCCGACCCTTGTCGCCAATTTCGTCCCCAAGGGGATGCACGTCTTCTTCCAGTCCGAGAACGGTCTGATCGGCACCGGGCCGGTGGCCGATCCCGGCATGGCGCTGCCGTGGCTGACCGACGCGGGCGGGAAACCCGTGACCGCCCTGCCGGGGGCGTCCACGTTCGACAGCGCCATGTCCTTCGGCCTGATCCGGGGCGGCCATCTCGACCTCACGGTGTTGGGCGGCCTGCAGGTCGACCAGCACGGCCGCCTCGCGAACTGGATGGTGCCGGGCAAGATGGTGCCCGGCATGGGTGGCGCGATGGACCTGGTTGCCGGCGCCAAGCGCGTCATCGTCGCCATGCAGCACACCGCCAAGGGCCGCCCGAAGATCGTCCGCGAATGCTCATTGCCGCTGACGTCGGACCGGCCGGTCGACCTCGTCGTCACCGAGCTCGCGGTGATCGGGTTCCCGCACGGCCGCGCGACACTGCTGGAGACGATGGACGGGGTCACAGTCGAGGAGGTCGTCGCCGCGACCGAGGGGGACCTCGTCATTTCCCCTGAACTGTCCGAGCCAACACTCCCGAAGGCTACGTCCAAAGCGGCCGCCATGACGTCCATCGGAGAGCCCCTATGACCCTCTCTCGTCACTTAGTTGCTGACCACCTGCCGGGCCTCCTCCGTGGCGAGTTCGCCGCGATCAGGGGCGGTAGCGCATCGGTACTGGCCAAGCGAGCCCTGCCGCCGGAGGAACTCACGCGCATCTGCCTTGCCGAGGAGATCGTGTGCCTGGAGACTATGCGCGACGTCACGAACGACGGCCGAGCGCGCCAAGAGGCCGATTCATTTTGACGAAGAAGTCCGTTGAAGGAGGACAATCCATGACCACCACCATGCCAAAGACATCAGGACTATCGGAGACGCTGCGCAGCGGTATGGGGATCGCTTTACCCGATGGCAGCGGCCGGGCTCTGGCGAATGTCACGGAAGCTTGGTTTTCCGCGGCCGCGGAATGCCAGCGCGAGATGATCGGCTTCGTCTCGATGCGACTTGAGAAGGACGCCACGACCACCCGCGAAATGATGAGCTGCAAGAACCTCGCGGACGCGGCGGCGATCCAGTCCCGCTGGATGGAGGAAACCCTGCGCGACTACAATGCCGAGATGGGCAAGCTGACGACTATCTGCACCAGATCTGCAAATGGCGGTATCGGCCCAAAGGAGTAAGGCCTCCGACGAAGGACGAGGCGTGTGCGAGAGCATGAGTCGTTGTCGACCGCAACCTTGTGGGTTGAGATATAAGACGCGGCTCACACATCAAATCCGCCGTCCCGGCGGTCCATCCCGACCGTCCAATGAGAGCAACGAGGGAAATCGATGATAACGCTTGTAACTGCAGCCCAGGATGCGCCTAAGCAGGACCAGAGGCGGCACGACAAGTACGACCGGCTGGTGGCGATCGCGCAATCCCTTCCGAAGTTGAAGGTCGCCGTGGCTCACCCATGCGACGCGGCCTCCTTTGGGGGCGGTGTTTGAGGCGGCCGGGCTTAGCCTGATTGAGCCGATCCTCGTCGGGCCGCAGGCCAGGATCAGGGCCGCCGCAGAGGTGCTGGGCACGGACATCTTCACGATGCGGCTCGCCGATGCCTTGCACAGCCATGCAGCGGCCGATAAAGCAGTCGAACTCGTCAGGGCAGGCGAAGCCGAGGCGCTGATGAAACGAAGCCTGCACATGGACGAGGTCATCTGCGCCGTGCCCCTATCCGCAATATACTGGGATCAGTTCGGGACCATCTCGCTCGTGCACCACTGGGGCAGGATCTGCACCCACGGCCAGGAACTCGCTGAGATCTTTGACACCGTGGACGAAGCCGGTCAGGCGCATGAGGCGATCGCCAGGGCCAAGCGCCTGCGTGGTTACTACGACCTGTAAGGCCCCGCTAGGATGGGTAAATGATTAGCCTCTTCCGCGCCGTATCAATGGCCATGGGATAGTTGAGACATGATGAGAACCTGCTTCGTAGCTTTGATGCTAATTACGTCCGGATCATCCTGGGCAGGATGGCAAAACACTCAATGGGGAATGACTTTTGATGAAGTAATTGCTTCCGGCCAAGGTCGTATAACCCCACATTCTGAAGAACAGGGGCCAAATAATAATTTGGTCTTAAAGGCTAAGATGCCATACATAGGTTATGGTATAGAATTCACAGCTTTGTTCTACTTCAACGATGATAAACTTGGTCAAATTGTGCTTAGGCCAAATAACATGGGAGATAATTTTGTCATAGATAGAATAATGAAAGAGACATATGGAATACCGGTTAGTGAAGAAAACAAAAGCCTTCTTGTATGTAGAATGAAGATCCTAACATGGAGAGATGAGAAGTCATATAATACCGTTAGATACACAGAAGCTAATTGTCCGCCAAATGCAACTCATGCTTCGGTTACCTATCAGCCTCTTAGAGAGCCCGGGAAATCAGGCCTATAAAGGCCGCCAAAAAGTAGGCCTAACTCCTCGTTAATCAGTAATTTTTAGGCGTAGGATTGCTAACCTATAGTATCTTGATCTGTATCAAATTTTTTTCTTTCACTATACGTCACTATACGTATTGTGCCGTTGCACGAACAACTTAGATCTCTGCGAGGGGCATGGCGATGACTGGCGACATCGAGCCTTCGTCAAAGCGTACGAGTATAGGCGCGGGACAACCGATCCTGCTCCCGCCGACCGTCCTAACAGACCCCCGACGAACAATTCCCCCCGGCTACATCCACCTGGGCGTCTCCATGGAGATCGCCCCGGTCCTGCGTGCGTTCGGCCTCGACCCCGGGCCGCTCATCTGTGAGGCGGGGCTCGAGCCCCGGCTGTTTGAGGATAGTACCAACGTCGTTCCGTTCGCCGCTCTGGCCCGGTTGTACAGCCTGTGCGTGGCGCGCACGAACTGCCCCCATTTCGGGCTCCTGGTCGGCCGGCGCGGCACGGTCCAATCCATGGACCTGGTCGGGCGCCTGATGCTCCACTCGGACACCGTCGGCGAGGCCTTCGAAGGGTTGGTGTCCAACCTGAGTGTCCAGGATCGGGCTGTGGTTGCCTCGCTGTCGGTCAGCGATGGCATGGCCGTGCTCACCTATGCCGTCTATCAGCCGCAGATGGAGAGTGCGGAGCAGGTCACCGACGCCGCCCTGGCCGTTGCGGTCAATGTTCTGCGAACCCTGTGCGGCTCCGACTGGCATCCCATCGAGGTGCTCGTGCCCCGCGCGGCACCCGCGGCAACCGAACCCTACCGGCGTCATTTCCTGGCGCCGGTGCGCTTCGACCAGGAGACCGCCACGTTGGTCTTCCCGGCCGAAGACCTGAAGCGTAGGATTGCCGGCGCTGATCCCATGCTGAAAGAGTTGCTGGCGGAGCGCCTCCAGCAGATGAGGGCCAGTGCGGGCTCTACCCTTTCAGACGACATCCGGCGGCTGCTGCGCACCCGGCTGACCAGTAACCGCTGCTCGGCCGAGGACGTCGCCGACCTGCTGTCCATGCACCGACGCACCCTGAGTCGCCGCCTGAAGGGCAGCGGCATGGGCTACCGGGCCATCAGGAACGAGATCCGGTTTGAGATTGCGCGTCAGTTGCTAGAGGACACCGAGGTGCCGCTGGGTGAGATCGCGGCGGCGCTGGGCTATTCGGAGGCGAGCGCTTTCACCCGGGCGTTCCGGCGCTGGTCGGGCCAGACGCCGACCGTCTGGCGGGCTGGTAGCGGCAGTGAGCAGCCTCGCGCGTAAGCTGCGCGAATTTTGCAGAAGGCCCTTTATAGAACGAGATAGAACGAGCCGTTCAGGAGAGCGATGTCTAGAAGAAGGCGACAGCGGCGGCAAAGCCGACTGCGGTTCGCCCTGCGTGAAGCCAGCCCCATCGCTCGATCAGCGCCCGGCTTTCGGGGCCAGCGGCTCCAGGGTCAACCGCCATGAGCTTGTGTTCGTGGGCATGATCACAAGAAGCGTGAAGGGCCAGTTGGCGATCATCAGCAGCGCACCAGCGAGCCATCCAGCATGGCCATCCTGCCACCACATGATCAGCCCGAGCAAAAACCCCACGATTGCCAAGGAGGACTGCATGGCAAAGCCGCGCTTGTAGGCTGGCTTCCATTCAAGGAGCAGGGAGCGATCGTCCAGCCCTAGCCGCGCGGGCTGTTCGGCCAGGTTGATGTAGAGGGCTGCGCCCGTAAAGGCGCGGCGACAAGGAGTGCAAGCTGACCAGTGAGCATGTCGGCCTCCTCAGACTTCGCTCAGTATGCGATCTTCCTGGCCGTCGAGCGAGAGGCGCACGCGCGAAACTCGCCCCGGACCGCCGATAGATGTCCGAATCCGCCGCCATCCGGATCTTCCTGACGTATCTAAGAGGCTGCTCCTGAGCTTGTGGGATACCGGCTGATAGGCCTAACTTTGCCGTATTCAGAACTCTGCCAGATGATGAGCGAGGGGCCATGGCTTCGCTGTCGTTCGCACCGGGACTGACCCTGGAGAATGCCTTCAATGAGGAGACGTTTGTCTTCACCACCCCTGAGAGTGCCGAGGCGGCCGAATTCGAGGTCCGCCTGGGACCGGGAGGCTCCGGCGGCGGCAATGCGATGGCCCACATCCACCCCAAGACAGACGAAACCTTCACGGTTCGGTCAGGCCGGCTGACCGTCTCGATCAATGGCCAGATGCATGACCTCCGGCCTGGTGAGACGATCACCGTTCCCAACGGCAAGCCGCATTTCTTCCGCAACGCCCATGCCGGCGACACCGTGGTGGTCATCCGTTTCACGCCCGCGCAACATCAGCTACGGTTCTTCCTGAACTTCGCCACCATCGCGCAGAACCACCCCGAATGGTTCGGCGCCAAGGGGGAACCCAGCTTTCTGCTGATGGCGCTCACTCTCCACGCCTTCAAGGATCACTTCTATGTGGCTGGTCCACCGGTCTGGGTGCAGAAGCTGCTCTTCGCAACGCTCGCACCCGTTGCCCGGCTGTTGGGCTACACAGTCGTCGTCAAGCCCTGATCGGAAGCGGGGTGAGAATAACCCCAGCCTTCGACTAGGCAATTTGAGCACGCCACCAGCCGAGGTGGCCTCCGGCGTCGGCTGGCGCCCCTACTTCAAATGGAGAATGACCGGACCATCCGTCACTTTCGGTGCACTCGCGCCAATGTCCGACGCATTCTGCCCGACCCACTCCCTGGCCTTTTGGACACTCTCATCTGTGCCCGCCTTGTCCTGACAGACCGTGACGGTGATGCCGCCATCGCCGGTGCGGATCAGGGAGTAGCCGACAAATCCCGTGACCGTCCGCATCAGGCCCTCGACATCCGACTGACGCTTTTCCAGCAGATCAAAAAGCTCCTTGGCTCCTTGACCGGAGTAGGTTCTGATCACAGCGTGCATGGATCGCTCCCTCTTCCAGGCCTAAGGGTCGGCGGCACTCACCCGAGCAGCGCCTATTTTCCTCTCTTGCCTGTTGGGAATTCTACCTGATCCAGAGCCCTGTTCTTGATCAATCGGGACAGTTGTGTGGCATTTTGGGCCATCGCTCTGGTTTCCGATGAGGCCGTGCAATTCGCGGAACGCCCATTATGGGGCAGCGGCTAAGTCGTTGAGGTGGTAATGGCCGAGGAGATCTTCGTTACAAAGGTCTTCGGCCCCATCAACGGCGGGAAGGAAGTCCGCCGGGTCAATTTCCGGCAGCGCTAATACATCGGTCGCGTCAATGCAGCCGTCTCGGTCATTGTCGAGGAAGAACCGGTTGGAGCGGAAGTCCATCATCAGGAACGGCTTCTGCTCAAGGAACTGGTCACAGGCCATGTAGAACGCTGCCATGGCGTGAGGCCCAGTTGGACCCTCGGAGTAGTAGAGGCCCTTGATTAGGCGACCAGTCGCCACCACGCGTGGGCTGCTGCGCAAGACAAGCGCATTCAGGTCTGGCATGGGCTGCCGCCCCATACGACACGACTGCGAGGATGCGGGATAACGGAACGGACCGGCCAAGCCGGCACTTGGCAGCACCAGGAGGGCCGACAAGCAGAGTAGGGCTGCAAGCATCACAGCCTCCTCACGTCAGAGCAGCCAGTATACCGTCAATCGGGTCGAATGATCAGGCCCACTGCTTGCCAAGTGAAGCTCGCGCGCAAAACCGCCGCGAAAATTTCGGGTGAGGCCGTTTCTGGAATGAACGTCACTCGTTGTGCCTGACTGCGGCAGATGCGGAGTTGGGCGGCAGGATGGCGCAGTGGGTTACATGAACGACCCTATGGCCTTGCTGGTAAATGGCCGTGCCGCACCAGTGTCCACCGCGCGTCTCGCCGGTATCACCGGGAAGCGACTGGTACTGGATGGTCCCATCCGGCACATCAAACCAGTCGGCATCGAGGTACATCTGCACGCCCCTCGGGGACACCCGGTAAGGCGCAGGCCGACAGTCATTCTGGTTGCAGCAACTGGCCCCGGCAGCATCAGTAAGGGTCGAGTAGATGTCGTGGGCTTGGGTTGGCAGTTCGAGATAGACCGAGAGGAGGACGGCACAGAGGGCGCGTTTGGGGGACATGGGCCGCTCCCGCACATGAGGGGCTGGCGGCGCTCCACAGAGCGTCGGGACAACGCTACTTCGCCCATTTTACGCCCGAACCGCACTCCTGTCGCGCGCAGGAATTCAGCCTCTTGAAGCAAGCATTATGGCGAAATTTCCGATGGCGGGACGTTATGGAACATGGACTCGGACCCGAGAACTGATCCGGGAAGTTCCGGAGTGGCTCAGGAACCGAGATTCCCTGCGCTTTCGGAATGTCCGGTTCGATGAGGATTGCTGCCTTCGAGCTGAGGTCTCAGACATACCAGATCGAGACCTTCACGCTGCGATCAATCTTCACAGCCATCGGACGTTGCTTCAGGCGCGGGGCAGACGGCTCCGCCGGACTGACGTGATAGGGCGAGCCGCCCTTGAAGGAGATGGCGGCCCTGGGTGCCCTGACGAGACGCGCGCCACGCTCATCCGAACGCACCCGGGACTTTGACCGCGGACGGCGGTAGGATGGCTTGCTCGCACGTCAGCGCAGGGGAACGCCATGTCCCATGTCGGTGTGTCTGGATCGATGCCGCGGCAGGTGGCCGTTCTCGCTATTCTTGTCCAGTTGGTGGTGGGCTGTGGCGCCCGCGCCCAGGAGATGGTGCGGCAGGAACCGATCCCCGATAGCGTCTGGGCCGAGATGCAGGGAAAATCCTGGCACGAGGGCATCGGGTGCCCGGCACGGGCCGAACTCGTGCTGCTGACGGTGCCGTATCACGACTTCCAGGGAGAACCCCAACTCGGGCATCTGATCGTGGCCGAGAAGGTGGCTGCGGACGTGGCGGCCGTCTTCCAGGAGATCTACGACAGCAATTCCTTCCGCATCGAGCGCATGGACCTCATCGACAGGTACGGGGGCGACGACGACCAGTCGATGGCCGCCAACAACACTAGTGCGTTCAACTGCCGCCCCGTGACTGCCGGCTTGAAGCCGATCGCGCACATGCAGGCGATCGCGGTCGACATCAACCCCGTGCAGAACCCGTATGTCATTGGGGACCCAAGGAGTCCGATGAGCGTGACCAAACCGGAGGCGGGCAGACCATACAATCATCCAGAGAAACGTTCGGGCGACGTGATCGGGATCATCGTGCCAAGGAGCGTCGTGACCGAGGCCTTCAAGAAACGCCAATGGCGCTGGGGCGGCGATAGGTCTGAGATCGTGGACTACAAGCACTTCTCGCAGAATGGGAGATGACTACCATTCAGCAGAAGCGGCATGCCCCATCCTCGATGGCCGGGAGGTGAAGCCGGATCCGTCGCCGTTCGGGGTGCAGCCGATCGTGTCGGCCTTGCCAAGGTTCCCCCTTTCGCTTCCGCAGGATGGGCTTCCACCGCCGGTCACCTGTTCTCGATCTCTCTCACGGCATCCCGCGCATCGGATCCGAGCAAGTCATCATCTTGGATGGCTGCAAGGGCAGGAAGCGCCGCTCGCGCTGAAGGACCGATCTTCTTCAAAGCGATGATGGCTTGCCAGCGCACGGCAGGTTTTCCATCCGCGAGCACTTGGATCAGGGCTGGAACCGCCTCCGCAGCATGGGCCCCAAATTGCCCCAGAGTTCTTGCCGCCCACCCGCGTTCAAAGACGGTGCCCTGTTCCAAGGCAGGTACAAGGGCTGGTACCGTGACGTCCATCGGCAACGTGGCAACGGTGAGGCCGTCGAACAGCCGCTCGGCCGTTTTAGCTGCCGCCGCAGACCACCTGTACGGAAGTCGGTAGGCAACCGGATAATACTCCAACTCTGATTGATGCGCTCCCGGCTTCCACACCAGGAGCAGTTCGCGTGCCTCCCGCCGCCGTCCGAGCTGTGCGTACGTCGCAGCGAGGGGAGGCGCCAGATCGATGGCCTGCGGGTCGGCTTGGAGCGCCCTTGCGAAGACACGCGCGGCCTCGTCGAGATCGCCTTTCGCAAACAAAGCCATGCCCCGGGCCAGGGCGTAGTGGCTGGGGGAATTGGGATTGAGCCGCATGGCGGACTCGACAAATTCCAGGCCGGCTTGCGGCTTGCCCGTGGTGATCATGGCCCAGGCCATGCCGAGATGGGCTTCGGGATCATTGGGATCGAGTGCGAGAGCCCGCGCCGCGTCGACGAAGGCGTCGTCATGCCGCCCGGCGTACAGGTTGAAATGCGCCGCCGCGACGTTCGCAAGCGATGACGGCCGCGACTTCGCCTCGCGCAGGTAGAGACGTGCCGCGTCGGCCGCTTGTTCGGTGTTCATGCCCAACGGCTCGCTCCAGTGCCACGCACCGCCCCGGAAATAGACCAGCGCCAGGGCGGCATAGGCCCTCCCGTAGTTCGGATCGAGAGCGATTGCGGCTTTCAACTTGTTCGCCGCCCGTGCGTTCTCCGCAGGCGTGAAGCGGAGATAGAGTTCCCAGCCGCGCTGGAAGGCCTCACGCGCGGCGATGCTCTTCGTCTGCCCGCGGCCGATTTCCTCCTGCTCGTCCTTCGAGAGGTTGAGCGCCAAGGCCTGAACGATGATCTGGACGAACTTGTCCTGAACGGCGAAGATATCCTTGGCGCTGCCGTCGTGACGCTCGGCCCAGAGGGGCCCGCCCGTGGTCGCGTCGATGAGCTGCGCATTGACGCGCACCTGGTCGCCGGCCCGGCGCACGCTGCCTTCCAGCACGTAACGTACGCCCAACTTCTCCGCCACCTCACGCGCAGTCACGGCTCGGCCCTTGAACGGAAAGACCGAGTTCCGGGCGACGACGAACAGTCCCGCGACTTTCGACAGGTCGGTGATGAGATCCTCGGTCATGCCATCGACGAAGTACTCCTGCTCCGGATCGCCGCTCAGGTTGGCGAATGGCAGGACGGCGATCGACGGCTTATCGGGCAGCGGCAATGCCATCCGCTCGACGGATGCGGGCTCCAGCCGCGGTTCCCATGGACGCAGCCAGAGCAGGGGTCCAATGACCAGTAAGGCCAGTGCGGCCGCCCCAGCAGCGATCCATCGGCGAAAGCGCCGCGCGTGGAGGCGCAAGCTCGGCCGCGAGCCCTTCCGCCGGACACGATAGGTTCGCACCGGCCGGCTGATGTTCTTCACCCGCTGCTCGCCGACAAAGTCCAGGGTGAGGTCGAGCTTGCCCTGAAGCTGGTCATAAGCCGCGCCGGAGACCAGTACTCCGCCCGGCTCGCACAATTGCTCCAGCCGGGCTGCCACGTTGACGCCGTCGCCGAGCAGGTCATCGCCCTCGACCACGACATCGCCAAGATTGATGCCGATACGAAACACGATCCGGCGCTCGGGTGGGATGCCGGCCTGCCGTTCCGTCACGGCCTTCTGCACCGCCACCGCGCAGGCGACCGCGTCGACCACCGAGCCGAATTCGGCGAGCGCCCCGTCCCCCATCACCTTGACGATGCGCCCGTGATGCTCGGCCAGGAACGGATCGACAACCTCGCGCCGCAAGGCCTTCAGGGCGGAAAGCGTACCGGCTTCGTCCATTTCAACGAGATGGGAGTACCCGACGACATCCGCCGCCAGGATGGCCGCCAACCGCCGCTCTACCCATGCAGTCGCCATGGCTGTCTCTCCTTCAGGAGATCCTCCGAAGGGTCGCAGGCCAACGCGCCGTCAGGCCGCCCGACATATCGACAGCGCTCACGTAGGATACCACCGCACCGATCCGGTGGCGACGTCTCGGAGGAAGGCTACGTATAGGCACCAGGACACGCCCGAGCTGCACAACGGGTTCCGGGGCGGCATGACCGCCGAAGCGGCGCCACCGCGCGCCGCCTGACAGGCTTCAAGCTACGGGCTTCAACACTACCTCTTTTGGAGCAGGTTGCGGCTCATCGCGGCTCCTCCCACCTGGCAGCCAGAACACGGCAAGAGCCGGTCGTCATTGGAGGAAGCCTATGCCCACCACGTCTGGACAGTTCTCTCGTTCGGCCATGGGGAACGCTCCCCGCGTGTACCCGTCCGACATCCAGCCCTTGTTGCAATCGATCCTTGCTACCCTGGCCGACATCGACCAAGTGCATGAGACCGAGGTGGCGATCGTCAGGAACAGCACCGCCGACGAGTGGCTCAAGCAGAGCGTGATCCGCAGGCTGGAGGAACGCCACCGCGAGCGGCGGGCGCCGTATGTCCGGCAGCTCGAGGCTGTGGAGGAGCGCATCCGGGCGCTCGCCGCCTGACGGGTGACGCGGTTGACCGCGGCTCTCCCGTAACGGTCATGCCCCATGGATTGATGGATCTGCCGGGGCTCACCCCGCTGAACGGTGCCTCGTCGAATGCTCATGCCGTGTCTCGGTCATCCCCGACGGGAGCGATCCCGGCTGCAAGGGCATCGCCGATGGCACCAATCAGGGTTTTCCCCCTCCGGTTCCGGGGTTGACCCTGATGGCGCGGCGGCCGGGGATCAGGCGATACTGGCGATCAGCCAAGACGACGCAAAGTCAAACGATCGTCCGCATTGCTCAAGCACGCCTGCCCAGAAGGCGCAGACTAGCGCGGCGTTGCCACGACCTGCACAAGAGGAGCCTGCCGCATGACCCAGTCACGTCTCTCGCGGATCGCCACCGCGGCCCTGATGGCGACCGCCCTCACCTCCCTCGGTACGGTTCCTGCCTCGGCGCAGCCCGTCGAGGCCGGCCGGGCCCTGTCGGCCACGAGCCTCAAGGAGCAGGAAGCCTTCGCCATCGCCAAGGACGCCTACGTGTACGGCTATCCGCTCGTCACCATGGAGATGACCCGGCGCGTCTTCACCAACGTCGACCAGCCGGGCGGATCGCGCGCCCCGATGGGTCAACTGGTCAGCAAGCGCGAGTACCCGACCGCCGCCTACCGGGACGTGACGGCTCCGAACGCCGACACCCTCTACACCTCGGGGTTCATCAACGTCGGCCAGGAACCCTACGTGCTCTCCCTGCCGGAGATGAACGGGCGCTATTACCTGTTCCCGATGCTCTCCGCCTGGACCAACGTCATTGCCGATCCCGGCACGCGCACTACCGGCACCGGAGCCCAGACCTACGCCATCACCGGGCCGGACTGGAAGGGTGCGCTGCCGGACGGTGTGAAGGAGATCAAGTCGCCGACCGACATGGTCTGGTTCATCGGCCGCCTCTATTCGACCGGAACGCCGGAGGACTACAAGGTGGTCTGGGCGCTTCAGGACCAGATCAAGCTCGTGCCGCTCAGCGCCTACGGCAAGCCCTACACCCCGCCGTCAGGCAAGGTGGACCCGAACATCGACATGAAGACGGCCGCGCGCACCCAGGTCAACCGCCTGGAGCCCGGCCCCTACTTCAACCTGCTGGCGCAGTTGATGAAGGACAATCCGCCTTCGCCGGAGGATGCCCCGATGCTCGCCCGCATGGCCAAGATCGGCATCGTGCCCGGGCGCACCTTCGACACACGCCAGCTCGATCCCGAGATTGCCAAGGGGGTCGAGCGTGCCCACCGGGCCGGCTGGGAGGAGATCATGGCGGGCATCCGCACGGTCGGCACCCTCGAAAACGGGTGGGTGGTCGCCACGACGCTCGGACGCTATGGAACGGACTATCTCAAGCGCGCCACGGTCACCGCAGTCGGCCTGGGCGCGAACCTGCCGCAGGATGCCGTCTACCCGACGACGAGCGTCGACTCGTCGGGCCGGAAGCTGACCGGGTCCGAGAAGTACGTGATCCATTTCGACAAGGGCCAAATGCCCCCGGTCGACGGCTTCTGGTCGCTGACCATGTACGATGCGAACTACTTCTTCGTCGCCAATCCCCTCAACCGATATACCCTGAGCCAGCGCAATCAGCTCGCCCAGAACCCGGACGGGTCGGTCGACCTCTATCTCCAGAGCGAGTCGCCCGGAGCGGGCAAGGAGGCCAACTGGCTGCCGGCTCCAGCCGGCGACATGAACCTGATGCTGCGGCTCTACTGGCCCAAGGAGACCTCCCCGTCGATCCTGAACGGCACCTGGGAGCCGCCGAAGGTGGAGCGGGCTAGCGATCGGCAGGCCAGTGCCGCGTTGGAGCAGAGCAGGCTCGTGCCGACCAGCGCCGGCATCCCGGCAGAGACCGGCAGTGCCGGACCAGGCCCTATCGCGGGCTCTTCGACAATCGGCGTCGCGGTCGTGGACGTGCGGACGCTCTACAGCGGCTACAGCGTCAAGAACCAGATCCTCGGGCGTGAGATCTACAACGACAGGGGCGAGCGCGTCGGCCATGTCACGGATCTGATCGTGGCACCCGACAAGGTGGCGACCTACGCCATCGTCGGAACCGGCGGCTTTCTCGACCTCGGGGAGCACCTGACGGCGGTGCCCGTCAGCCAGTTCACCCTGAAAGACGGCGAGATCGTGCTGCCGAACGCGACCAAGCAGTCGCTGGAAGCGATGCCCCGGTTCGTGCGGGCGAGCAACGAATAGGACCAGCGGAGCACCCGATCGCGGTGCCCCGATCCCCGACAAGCCCATGGAGGCGCCATCATGATCCGACTGACTGCCGTTCTCGCCTTGAGCATCGTGACGACGGGCGCGCTGGCGCAGGCCGGCCCTTCGACCACGGGCCGTCCGTGCTCGGCCGACCGTGCGTTGGTGAACGCCCGCGGCGCTGTCGTCCTGAGCACGGGCCAGTACACCTACGGCCGCTTCGTGCGGGATGCCCGCTACTGCCAGGTCGATCAGTATCCGCAGCCGGCCTGGGTGCCGAGCGACGACACCGCCCAGTGCTTCGTCGGCTACCGCTGCGCCGATGGTCCTGACGACGACTTCTGAGCGCACGGTCACTGAAGCGGTCGCCGAGGGCGGGGCTCTGCCGGAACAGCCCCGCCCAATTGATCGAGCCCTGGTTCGACACGTGCTGGAAGCCCGGAGACATCGAGTTGGCCGGGCAGCCGAAGCCACATCGGATGGGTCGCACGACGGATTACATAACCAGCGCAGCCATGGCTCACAGATTTGGTCATGGCAGTCCCCGTGTGAACGGATGCCTCAGGGGAATCCGAGGGAGGATCACGTCAGAATGCTTGGTCGGCGCATGCTCGCAGGCAATCTCCTTCCCGCCGTCTGCGACCTCCCGACAGCCACGCAGGATTCTGATCTTGCCAAGAAGCTCAGCGATCCCATTGCCGCTCTGAACAGTGTGCCATTGCAGTTGAGAGAAGGTCGGATGCTGCGCCCGCTGACCCTCAAGGACCGCTTGGGGTCAAACTCGGTAGAACAGCGAGGCTGTGCGAACATCGGCTGATCGCCGCTGTGCGGAAGTTACCTTTGTTGACAACCCGCCTGCTGCCCATGCCATCCTGTCGTAAGCCAAGGTTCTTGCATGGGGATTGAACATGTGGAGATTCAAGGTTGCAGCGGCCGGCCTCGTGATCCTCGGCTTAGCCGGAACCGGTCACGCTCAGACACAGGCGGGCATCGGGGACAACCCGACGCTTCTGCCGCCCCAGGTCGCAGGAATTCCAATCCCCCCGGGCCAGATCGATATGGCCTTGTCTGCGCTCGATAGCCTTGCTCAGAGGCTGCTCGACACAACCCAGATTCCTGGTGTGGCGATTGCTGTCGTATCGAACGGCAAGGTTGCCTACGCCAAAGGCTTCGGTGTCCGCAAGGTTGGGGCACCGGAACGGGTGGATGCCGATACGGTCTTTCAGATCGCATCGATGTCCAAGTCTCTCGGGGCGTCCGTCGTCGCGCATCAGGTCGGCATCGGACGCATTGCGTGGGAGACCCCTGTTGTCCAGCACCTGCCGTGGTTTTCCGTGAGTGACCCCTGGATCATCACGCATCTGACGATCGGCGATCTTTACGCCCATCGCTCGGGGCTGCCTGATCATGCCGGCGACGAGCTGGAGGATCTCGGCTATGACCGCCGCCAGGTTCTGGAGCGCCTGCGCTTTCTGCCGCTCGATCCTTTCCGCAGCACCTATGCCTATACCAACTTCGGTCTGACGGCCGCCGCCGAGGCGGTTGCAGCCGCGGCCGGAACCGATTGGGCCACGCTGTCCGAGCAGGTTCTCTATGGACCACTTGGCATGATGTCCACCAGCTCGCGCTTCTCGGATTATATCGCACGATCGAACCGGGCTTTTCCGCATGTGAAGACGGGCAACGCCTATGAGGCGACCTTCCAGCGCCAGCCTGATGCCCAGAGCCCCGCCGGCGGCGTCAGCTCCACGGCCAACGACATTGGTCGGTGGATGATCATGGTGCTGCAGAACGGGCAGTATGAGGGACAACCGATCGTCGATCCGGCTGCCCTGCTGCCGGCTGTCACGCCGCAGATCGTTTCTGCGCCAGCTTATGCGATGGATGCCAGGGCCAGCTTTTATGGGTTTGGTTTCGGTGTCAGCACGCAGCCGTCCGGGCGCACGATGATCAGCCATTCAGGCGCGTTTGCGCTTGGAGCCGCCACGAATTACCTGCTCATTCCCTCGGCGCAGGTGGGCATTGCCGTGTTGAGCAACGCCGCCCCCACAGGCGCGATTGAGGCTCTGGCCATGGAGTTTGCCGAACTTGTTCAGTACGGTCGTTCAACGCGGGATTGGGTCGCGACCTACCGGGCCCCGTTCGAGGCCATGATGGCCCCGACAGGCGAATTGGTTGGCAAAACCCCACCGACCAACCCCTCTCCGGCGAAGGACCTGGCTCTCTACACCGGAACCTACGCCAATGATTATTTCGGCGACGCGGTAATCGCCAAAGGTGTGGGGGACAAGCTGGTGCTGCGGGTTGGGCCGGCACAGCAGGACTTCGACCTGACACACTGGGACGGTGATCAGTTCACGTTTACCCTGCGGAACGAGAATGCCAATCCAGGCACCATCTCCAAGGTGGAGTTTTCAGGGACGCCGCAGAGCATGACGAGAATGACAGTCGAGTATTTCAACAGCCATGGTCTTGGCGTCTTTAGCCGCCGTTGACGTGTTGCGAGCGGCCCACAAGAGCCTCTGCGGTGAGTGAGTGCGGATAGCTTTAGTCAGGTTGCAACGGGATTGCCAGCCGTTCCTAACGTGGTCCGTGTCGTCAGCCTGTGAATCGGCACCGAAGCTCTGACCCTCCCCGATGGAAGGGCAACGCCCTGGTTTGGCGACACAAAACGGGAATCCGGAGGGTCACAATCGGTGCCGATGATCACCCTGCCGGCGCTACAAATTCGCCAGCAACATCATGTGCGTAGCGACAGTCGGCTCTAGGGGCCGAATTCGATGCTGATCTACATGCATCAACCCGGCCACCCGAAAACATACGTTAATGCCAAGCATCTGGGTGGCTTATATTGTTGGGTAAGAAAAGATCTTATCTGCACCTCCCCCTATGCCATCCAAATCAATTATCACCGCCTCCCTGACCCCTGAGCTGACGGCCTTTATCGCGGCCAAGGTTGCATCGGGCCGCTACCGCAGCGCCAGCGAGGTCGTGCGCGCGGCTCTGCGCCTGCTCGAAGAGCAGGACCGCCGCGCCGGAAGCACCGAGCAGCCTGCCAAGGGTGGACACAATGCCCGCTAAGCTCCTGGCGTCCGGCAAAGGCTTTCTGATCGGCGGAGGCGAGATGGGCGCGCGTATCCGCGCACACGACTGGGCCGCAACCCCGCTTGGACCCGTCGAGACGTGGCCGCAGAGCCTGCGCACGGCGGTGAGCATCATGCTCAACTCCAGATTCCCAACTTACTTAGCCTGGGGGCAGGACCTGATCAGCCTGTACAACGACGCCTACCGACCCTTTCTCGGCAATAAGCCGGAGACGCTCGGACGGCCTTTTGCCGAAGTCTGGGCTGAAGCATGGTCCACGGTCGGTCCGATTGCCGAACAGGCTCTGGCGGGCGAGGCCAGCTACTTCGAGAACATGCCTATTACGCTGGAGCGCCACGGCTACCCCGAAGACACATGGTGGACCTTCTCCTATTCCCCCGTCCGTAGCGAGAGCGGCGATGTCGGCGGGGTGCTGTGTACGGTTCATGAAACCACCCACGAAGTGACGACCCGCGCGGCCCTTGAGGCCGAGAAGGATCGTCTGCGCAAGAGCGAGGCGGAGTTCCGCACCATTGCGGATGCCGCCCCTGCCCTGGTGTGGGTCTGCTCGGCAAGTGGCAACAACATCTTCATGAACGAGAGTTGGTACAAATTCACCGGCCAGACCCCCAACGAAGCCCAAGGTACCGGCTGGAGCAAGGCACTGCATCCGGAGGACGCCGCCCTGATCATGCTGCACTGGCAGCGTTGCCGGGAGAGTGGACAAGCCTACGAGGGTGAAGTCCGCTACCGCCGCCATGACGGCGCTTACCGCTGGCATTCATTCCGCGCATTGCCGCATCGGGATCGCGATGGAACCGAAAAGTGGTTCGGGGTCAGCCTCGACATTCACGACTTGAGAACTGCCGAAAAGCAACTGCGGGAGAGTGAGGCCCGGCTGCGCCTCGCCGTCGAGGCAGGCCGGATGGCAACATTTGAGTGTACCAACGGGCAGGTCACCGCCATGCCCGAACTCAAGCGCCTCCTCGGCTATCCGGCAGATGCCGAACTCGACGCAGACGAGGTTCTCTCCCACTACTATCCAGGGGAGCGGGAAAGGGTTGCCGCCTGCGCTCAGAAGGCGTTGGAGCAGGGCGAGCGATTCTTCGAGGTCGAGTACCGCCATTTCCGGTTGGATGGGGACCTGCGCTGGCTTCTCCTGCGCGCTGAGATCGTCCTGGGTCCTGATAGCGCTCCGCCGAGAATTATAGGGGTCGTCCTGGAAATCACCGACCGCAAGCGCGCCGAGGAGGACCTGCGGGAGCGCGAAGCCGATCTGCGCGCCGCGATGGCTGCGGGCTCGCTGGCTCCTTTTGACTTCGACCATGTCAGGGGCGTCATGAAGGCCAACCCAAAGATGAGCGAGCTTTATGGCTTCCCACCGGATCACACGTTGACCATCGAGGACATCCGTTCTCGTTATCATCCGGACAGCCGCGACGCGATTTGGGCTCAGCGCCGTCAGGAACTCACGAATCCTGCCATCCGCGCCTTCGAGTGGACCCTGCATCTCCTTCTGCCGGATGGCCGGACACGGTGGATCACTGGCCTCGGGGAGTACATCCGTGATGAGACCGGACGTGTCATCCGGTCCCGAGGCATCGTCATGGACATTACGGAGCGCAAGCGTTGGGAGGAACACCAGCGGCTGCTGATCCACGAGTTGAACCATAGGGTGAAGAATACCCTGGCGACCGTCCAGTCGATGGCGGCTCAAAGTCTGCGGCAGGTCGAAGCGGAGAGCCGCCCAAAACTCCAGGCGTTCGAGAATCGCCTGTTCGCTCTGGCTCGCGCCCACGATGTTCTCACCCGCGAGAACTGGGAGGCGGCAGAACTTCGCGAGGTCGTCGGTGAGGTTCTGGAACCTTATTTGCGCGGGACCGGTGAGCGCCTCAACATCCAAGGGCCGGAGCTTCGGTTGCCGCCGACGATGGCTATCGCGTTCGCGATGATTGTGCATGAACTGGCAACCAATGCAGCCAAATATGGTGCGCTGTCCATTCCATCGGGGCGGGTCGCAATCACCTGGGGCATCACAGCCGGTGAACCGGCGCTGCTCACATTGCGCTGGCAGGAGCAGAATGGACCGCTGGTTGCTCCGCCTACCCGGCAGGGTTTCGGATCGCGCCTGATCCGCCGTAGCGTAGCCCATGAACTCGCGGGCGAGGTCGAGTTAACCTACGATCCCGCAGGCTTGGTGTGTGTCGTGAAGGCTCCGCTCGATAAGCACATGATGCTGAGCCAAGAAGACGCCAAAGCAGTCGCTTGATCTAGCCGTTGATTTGGATGCCCGAGAGCTACGTCTCACATGCCACGTCAGTCGATGATCGCTGCTTCGGAAAAGCACATGATGAAGGGCATCGTCAACTTTAAGAGATGAGATAAGGCCCGGCCGCTTGGACTATTGGATCAGCAAGCTGCCGCAAGACCGGTGACGTGGGCCCAGGTCGTGAAGTCCTGAGCCCGAGCCTTTCGATGATCATCGAGGTTGGTGCTAGCCGGACGGCGGAAGAGGTTCGCGACTTGATCGTGAACCGAGAGGAAACGTTGCGCCTGCCCGGCTGACTTGAAGCGCTTCGTGTTGCGCTCCCGTCGTCGGGTCTGTAAATCGGTACCGAAGCCTTGATCCCTCGCGAGGGAAGCGCAACGCCTGGGTTGAGCGACACAATACGGAAATCGGGCGGGGTCACGATCGGCGCCGAGGATGCCACCGCCGACGCTGCGCATTCGCGGGCAATGTCATATACGTAACGGCAGTCGGCTCAAGGGTCCATATTCGATGCTGATCCACACTCAGTACTTCGGGCTGAGTGTGGCCATGATTGCTTGGCCCAGAGCCTCCTGGTTGAACGGCTTTTGCAGGGTCGGCAGATCGGAGTAGGCCTCCTTGAGCCCGTCGCTGCCGTAGCCTGCGGCGAAGATGAACGGGATGCTCTTCTCCCGGAGCACGTCTGCCACCGGGTAGGTCAGGATACCGCCCAGGTTGAGATCCGGGATTGCCAGGTCGAAGGACTCGCTTCCGATCAGAGCGAGCGCCTCCTTATTGATCCGGTCTTCATTGTCTTGAGCATGCAGCGTAGCGGACGGGCTTGTGGCTGAAATAGCTTCGGACGCGCAGGCGATTTCGACAGTCGGCGCATGTGGCTGACCGTTGCCCGCTTGAGTTGCTGTTTGCTGCGCGCGGGCGCCGGGCGGGTGACAACCTGCTTCAGGTCGGCATTCAGGCCCTCCTCCGGGTTCAGCCAAAGAATCCTTCAGTCTCAGTTAGTTGTGGGTTGTTCAGGGCCGACGAAGTATGCCTGCAATCAGCAGCTATCCCTTGCGGAGTAGTTCGAGCTACTCGCGGCCTGAACGCGCTACCGGCTCGTTGTCCTTTTCTTGTCCCCTCTCCAGGTTCGCGACACAACGTGCTCGCTTGGTATGGGCTGGAGCTCAGAGCCACCTCATCTGGCGAAAACGCCAGTAGAGCCACACACATACCAGCGCCATCACCACGAGCACGACAGGATAGCCATACTTCCAGTGCAGTTCGGGCTCGACGTCGAAGTTCATGCCGTAGATCCCGGCAACCGCCGTGGGGATCGCCAGGATGGCCGCCCAGGCCGCCAGCTTGCGGGAGATCTCGGTCTGCTGCGCCTGGCCTGTCATCAGACTGGTCTCAAACGCGAACGAGAGCACCTCGCGCAAGGACTCGATCTCCTCCTGCACCTGGCGGATGTGATCGGACACGTCCCGGAAGAGCGGGTACATCGGAGCATCGATCCCGGGCAGTCCGGGCTTTTCCAGACGCCGGCACACCTCCACCAGCGGAATTGCGGCGTTGCGCAGGCGCAGCAGATCCCGGCGAAGCTGGTAAATCCGGCCAATCTGGTCCTGCGACGGCTGGGCGCCCAGAACGCTGTCCTCGATCGTCTCTATCTCTGTTTGGACGGTCTCAAGCACTGGCATGTAGTTGTCGACGATGAAGTCGAGGATGGCATAGAGGATGAAGTCCTCGCCTTCGGAGAACGCTGTCGGTGCCGCCTCGCAGCGCTCGCGTACCGGTGTGTAGCTCGTGGAGGCACCATGGCGGACGGAGACCACATAGCCGCGCCCGACGAACAGATGCGTCTCCCCAAAGGCAATCCGCCCGCCCACCATCTGGGCTGTGCGGGCGACAACGAACAGCCCCTCGCCGTATTGCTCCACCTTGGGGCGCTGATGAGCCTTGAGGGCATCCTCGATGGCGAGTTCATGCAGGCCGAACTGTCCCTGAACCTTCCTCAGGAGATCCACGCTGGGCTCGTGCAGGCCGATCCAGACAACGTGCCCTGGCTTGCGGGACCAGTCTCCGGCCTCCTCAATGGCAATGTCGGCCACGCGCCGGCCTTCCGCGTAGGCGACCGAGGCCACCACGCCAGGAATGCCCTTCGGCTGAACCGAAACGAGCTTGATCGGCTTTGCCATGATGAATCAACGCCGGACAGGGGCATCCAGTGCCGGACTGGGCTGGACCCAAGGCCGGTTCAGGTAAAACCTGGCATCGCACGGCTGAGTTTGGTCAAGCCAGGCTTCGCGAGGCCGATCAGGGCAGAGCGCGCTTCACACATTGATCCGCCAGCGTCATCTGACGCCATCATGCAGAAGGCATGTTCTTACCGCGAAGAGAACCCTGGACCCGGCAAGGATGTTCAGAGAGAGCTTGACCCCAAACCCGGAATTAGAGAACCCAGGGTCAGGAGCGGCCATTCGCCCGAAGTTAACTCATGATGATTCCTCGCGCCCTGCGAGCCATTTTGCGGTAGGCTGATGACCTTGGCGCTCCGACCCCCACGACCTCGGGAGGGCTCATGGACATTGGCACGTGGCTGCGCGAGTTGGGGCTGGGTCAGTACGAACAGACGTTCCGCGACAACGACATCGATGGCAACGTCCTGGCCGACCTCACCGCCGATGACCTGAGCGGGCTTGGCGTCGTCTCGATTGGGCATCGTCGCAAGTTGCTCGCCGCCATTGCTGCTCTGCGCACCGCCTCGCCATCCATCCCTGCCCCACTTACCCATGCCGCGACCACGCCCTCCGGAACAGTCCCGCCATGCTCCGAGGCGGAGCGGCGCCAGCTGACCGTCATGTTCATCGACCTCGTCGGCTCAACCGCACTGGCCGCACGTCTGGATCCGGAAGACGTGCGCGAGGTGATCGCCGCCTATCACCAATGCGTCGCCCGAACGGTCGCCCGCTTCGACGGATTGGTGGCCAAGTACATGGGCGATGGCGTGCTCGCCTATTTCGGTTATCCCCATGCCCACGAGGACGACGCCGAACAAGCCGTGCGGGCCGGGCTGGAACTAGTCGCTGCGGTCAGCACGCTTCGGCCGCGGCCCGGCCTTGTGCTCCAGAGCCGCGTCGGCATCGCCACCGGCCTTGTGGTGGTCGGCGATCTGATCGGCACAGGGGCTGCGCAAGAGCAGGCGGTGGTCGGGGAGACCCCAAACTTGGCAGCGCGGTTGCAGGCCGTGGCTGAGCCAGGCGGCGTCATCATTGCGGCGGCCACACGCCGGCTCACCGGCCGCCTGTTCGAGTACGAGGACCTCGGCAGGGTCGAGGCAAAGGGCTTCCCCGAGCCGGTACCGGCCTGGCAGGTCTGTCGCGAGAGCGCGCTCGACAGCCGGTTCGAGGCGCTCCGCTCGGGCGAGGCCGCTCTGATCGGCCGCGATGAGGAGATCGAGCTGCTGCTCCGACGTTGGGACCACGCCCGAGGCGGCGAGGGGCAGGTCCTCCTGATGGCGGGCGAACCGGGCATCGGCAAGAGCCGGCTCACCACTGCGTTCCAAGGCTGCATTGCGCAAGGTCCCCACCTCTGCCTGCGCTTTTTCTGCTCGCCGCATCACCAGGACAGCGCGCTCCACCCAGCCGTTGCCCACCTCGAACGCGCGGCTGGATTTGTGCGCGAGGACACGCCCGAGATCAGGCTCGGCAAACTTAAGATCCTGCTGGCCCGGACCGGACCACCCGACGAGGATGTCGCTCTCCTCTCCGAACTGCTGTCCCTTCCCGCCGCCAATCACGATCCTCCTCTGAACCTCACCCCACAGCGCCGCAAGGCGGGCACGTTTGCGGCGCTGCTGCGACAGCTCGAAGAGTTGTCGCGGCTCCAACCGGTGCTGATGATTGTCGAGGATGCACATTGGAGCGATCCGACCTCACGGGAATGGCTCGACCTTGTCGTCGAGCGAATTTCAGATCTGCCGGTACTGCTGGTCGTCACCTTCCGTCCCGAGTTCCAGCCACCGTGGGTCGGCCAGGCGCATGTCACCATGCTGATGCTCAACCGGCTCAGCCGTCGTGAAGGCGCAGCCCTGGCACAGCGGATCGCCGGCGAAACGGAACTGCCGAGCGACCTCTTAGCGGAGATTGTGGAGCGTACGGATGGGGTGCCGCTGTTCGTGGAGGAGTTGACCAAGGCGGTGCTCGATGCTGGCAGAGTGACCGGCGAGGGCGTCGTTGCGGCCGTGCCCTCAACTGCGTCCGCGGTCCCGGCCACGCTGCACGCTTCCTTGCTGGCGCGGCTTGATCGGCTGAGCCCAGCAGCCAGGGAGATCGCTCAAATCGGGTCCGCCATCGGGCGGGAGTTCTCCTACGAGTTGCTTGCTGATGTCGCGATAGTACCAGCCAGCACACTGGCCGAGGGGCTGGGTCAGCTCGCTGCCTCTGGCCTGGTCCTGCAGCGCGGGTCTCCGCCTGAGGCATCTTACCTGTTCAAACATGCTCTCATCCAGGACACCGCTTACAGCACACTGCTGCGCGGCCGCCGGCAAGACTGGCACGCGCGGATTGCCACAGCGCTGCAAAAGCGGCTGCCAGACATAGCAACCGCGCAACCGGAGTTGCTTGCGCACCATCTGGCCGCCGCTGGCCAGTCGGCACAGGCGATGCAGTACTGGACCGCCGCCGGAGAGCGAGCCTTGGTGCGGGCCGCGCACCATGAAGCTGCAGCCTTTTACGAGCGCGCTCTGGCCGCCCTGGAGGCTCAGGCAAAGACGCCCGAGGTGCTGACGGCGATGATTGATGTGCGGAAGCAACTGCATCAGGCGCTCTACCCGATTGGCCGACTGCAGCCGGCACGGGCCAACCTCGCCCAAGCCGAGCGCATTGCGGCGCAACTTGGTGACCACGTGCGCCTGGCGCGGGTGCGGGCGAGCCAGATCTATCTGCTCGCCGCGACAGGCGATCTTGCAGGGGCTATTGCTGCCGGGGAACGAGCCCTGGTGGGACTCGCCGGGACGGATGATCTCGACGCTGTCGTGGGCACGCGGCTGATGCTGGCACGCGCCCTGTATGCGGCTGGCCAATACAGTGAAGCCATCGGGCACGGACGGGATGTGGCTGCCCTTCTCGGGGATGATGTGGAGCGGGGTGCCCTGGGCGGCATGAACCAGACGGTATCCGCGCATGTGTGGCTCACTCTGTTGCACACCGAGCGCGGCGAGTTCGAGGCCGGTGCAGCAGAAGGCGAGACCGCAATGCGGCTTGCGGCCGATCCGCGATGCACGGAGCACGACATGGTCTGGGTCCGGATCGGCCTCGGTCGGCTTCAGGTCGTGCGCGGTGATTTCGACCGGGCAATTGGGACACTGGCACCCGCCCTGCCACTCTGCGAGGGCGACCTTGTGATCTACTTCTCGCGGGTCGCCTCCTCCCTGGGCAGAGCTTATGCCGGAGCCGGCCGGATCGAAGAGGGCATTGCGCTGCTGCAACGGGCTGACGAGCGGGCCCGGATCATCGGATTTGCGTTCGGGCACGCGCTGGTTCTGGTGCAACTCGGCGAAGCACTTCTGCTCGCCGGTGATCTTGAGCAGGCGCAGGAGATTGGTCGTCAGGCGGTTGAGACGGCGCAGCGATGGGGCGAGCGCGGCAACGAGGCCTGGGCCCGCTGTCTTCTCGGCGATATCGCGGCCTCTCGCCGAGCGCGCCAGGAGGGGCAGGCACAGTATCAAAAAGCAGTGGCAATCGCGGAGGAGTTGGAGATGGCGCCGGTTCTGGCCCGGTGCTCGGCCGGGCTGAACCGCCTTGGCTCGCGCAGCCTATCTCGACGATCCCACGGCAGACCTTGAATTGCACTCAGTCTTCGAACCATCCCTCGTTTCCAAATTGATGAATCGCCAAAGGAGCACCCGATGATACGTAGGTCCGGAACGGGTCAAACTGAGCCGTTGGGTGGCTTTATGAAGGTCGGCTTACCCTATGACTACTGAATTTCAGTTTTCGTCTGCCTCGTGCCAATTCTGGTCCTTCGCGGCGGGGTTGCCCACACATCCGAGGACTGGCCGAACGATCTCACTTGTTCCCAGAGGTCTCATCCTCCGACGGCACCTGGAGGGTCTCGATGGAAATCCACCCGATGCAGGCTCTCAGGATTGGCGCGAGATAGGCTTGGCTACCTCTGATTTCCACCACCCGGCACGGATAGGCTCGCTGGTCACCAGCAGGCCGGTAGATCACCGTCGCTCCAGGTTGGATGTCAGGGACTACATCAGCCCGGGAGGACTTCTCAACCTCGCGGTTCTCACCCACGGTGGGATCTGGAGAGACCGCGGCCTCGCTGCTGGCTCTCCTATGCTCAAGGGCTGCAATGACAGCGCGAGCCTGCTCCCGATAACGCTCTGTCACCTCCCTCAGGAGAGGGCCCTGTTGACGGCCTGGATACCAAGCCGTCCCGCCAATCTTCGCCAGTTCCTCAGCGACGACGTTCACCTCCTCCTCGGTCATGCCGCTCTGGTCCAAGTGGTGTTGAGCGACTCACCAAGCTCGCACCCCGTGCGCAGTTCCTGGAACAGGTAAAAGCCATTTAACCGAATTCCGGTGACGGCAGCCCGCTCTTGGAAACCCGGCGGTGCGGCATCGGAGGGACCAAGCGGGCCCTCCCGCAGCCACTGCTCTGGGAGCAGAAACCCGGGCAGAGGGCGATCCGCCGCCCCGGCACAGAGGAGTTGAGGCCGCTGCCTGTTGCGAAAGAGGTGATAGATGCACTCGCGCTTGGTGCCGCTTAGCTCCTGAATCGCTGGCAAGATGCGTCCCCGTGGCTGGTGTTCTATAAGCTTGGCAATCAGCCATTGACCAGCATGCACCGCCCCGGCCGGGTGTCATGCCGGAACATTCCTACGTAAAAACCCGGTGCCCTTGTCACATCCAAGTCGTTAACACAGGTTAATCCAACCGGACCAAGGCATCTCCGGCATCACCAGTTCTCAGTTCCTTATTTCCGACGCCCTGCATCTGGGCGCCTTGATCGATGAATTGCGAGGGATAATGGCCACCAACGGGCGCTTCAACCAAACGCCACCCGACAAGGCAAACGAACTCTTTGAGAGGCTGCTTGCCACCTCCGACAATGCCGTCAAAACCCGCGAGCGGCTGTTGGCCGACCTGAAGGAGGAGCTGGAACTCCTGGCCAGCCTCCAGGAGGAGCATCTCTTTCCAGTCCTGACCCGGCACGGCATGCAGGAACTTGTGCAAGAGGCTATCCGCGACAACGAGGAAACCAAGGTGCTCCTGACAGAGCTGGAGCGCATGCCGAAGAATGCGGCTGAGTTCATCGGCCAGGTGACCGAGCTTAGGCGGACGTTCCAGCAGCACATCCGCGACGACAAGAAAGAGTTGCTTCCCGCTGTGCTCAAGGTCCTGAGCGACGAGGAAGTCAACGCGGTCATCGAAAAAGTGGAGGATGAGATGGCAACCATGGACGAAACCAAGCGAGCCGATGCCCGACGCGCCCGTGAGCAGGGCGAAACCGTCCAACGCGTCACGGAAGGCGTTGCGGATACCATGAAGGCCGGCGTGGAAGGTGCTCAGACCATGGCGCGGACCATGCAGGAGACCATGCAGAACAGCCTCGGCACCCTCTCGGAGATGACCCGGCGCTCGACCGAACACGCCGTCCGGCTCTTTGGTCTTCCCTCCGGGAATGCCGAGGACCTGACTGGACAGACATCGGAGAACCTCCGCGCCGTGACCCAATCCGGCACCGCGCTGGCGCGTGGTATTCAGGATGTCTCCCGCGAGGTGTTCGAACTGAGCCAGAAGCGCCTGCAACGAAACCTCGATGGTCTTAACCAGATCGCCCGCTGCCGATCAGTCGCCGATCTGGCGGCGGCTCAGAGTTCGCTCATTCGCGACAACCTGGAACAGACCCTCGACAACAGCCGCCGGATTGCGGAGCTCACAATCCAGGTGGTCGACGAGGCAACCAGGAGCACGGCTGTGCAGGCCCAGCAAACAGCCCAGCGCTTTAGCCGCGTGGCGTAAGCCTCAATTGCCGTGATGGCGGTGTGCTCCTGGCTCGCGAGCCAGGAGCCCATGCGTTTGGAAACGCCACGGCTGGACATCACCGCACGGGCGGATTGGCTTGCAGACCGGCCAAGACGGCGATCTGCACCAGTTCCGGCAGGCTCTGCGCGCCCAGCCGCTCCATGATGCGAGCACGGTGCGCTTCGACCGTGCGTGGGCTGAGCCCCAGATCGCGAGCAATGGTCTTGTTCGTCCCCCCAGCCAGCAGCCCATCCAGCACATCCCGCTCACGGGGAGGCAACGCTGCAATGAGCGCCTTCACGCGCTCGGTGGCCTGATCCTGCTCGGTCCTCTCGCGGATGGCCGCCTGCGCCGAGGCGAGCGCGTCCAAGAGCTGTTCGGGCCGATACGTCCCGTCGAGGAAATCCACCGCTCCCGCCTTCATGGCCTGAACCCCAACCGCAACATTCCCACGAGCCTCGCCGATGACGATCACCGGCAAGGCAGCTCGGCGAGCCCTCAACTCCTTCGGGATCGTCAATTGGCCGCCATCAGGGTGCCGGATGTCGAGCACCACACAGCCGGGCATCAACACGGGTGCGACCTCAAGGAAACTCTGGGCCGTGGCAAACACCTTCACCTCGTAGCCAGCGCCCTGGAGCTGACGGCACAGCTCCCGGCGGGTGGTCTCATCACCATCTACCACATAAACCGTGGAGCCATCATGCTGCGTCAGGTCCTGGGCGATGCCGCCCGCCCACCGCACTCGTCCGTGCTCGTCCCGGATCGGGAAGAAGGTGTCCCGGATCCGGCGCACTCCACCATCCGGGCGGGTGATCTGGTATTCGTGCGTGCTCTCCTCGCCGTGCAGGGCCCGCTCGATGGCTGTGCCGGCCCGGTCTCGATCTTCAGGATGGAGAGTTCCGATCCAGTGATCGGGATCGCTCAGGGCCACCTCCACCGGTTCGCCCCAGATCCCCTCATAAGCCGGACTGAGGTATTCCAACCGCCTCGTCTCTAGGTTCAGGATCCAGAGCACGGTCGACGAGTGCCTGGCGAACTGCTGGAAGCGCTCCTCGCTGTCCCGCAGGGCCGTTTCCGCCCGCGCCCGCAGAACCGATGTCCAGGTGCGCTCGGCCACCTCCTGAACCAGTGCCACCTCATCGTCGCGCCAATGCCGGGGCTCGTCTTGGTGGACAAAGAGCGATGCGACGAGCCGATCATTCCGGATCAGCGGGGTGATGATGATGGCGCGCGTGCCGGTGCGGATGAACTCGGCGGCCACAGAGGGTTCTCGGGTACGCGGATCGGTTGAGACGTTGCCGATGCACACCGTGTGCCCCGCCTTCAACTCGCTCTCGATGAGCGGCCCGAAGGCGCGGACCTGATATTGACCGGCAAAGGTTGGGGTCGGTCTGTCGGTCCAGTCACGCTCGACCGTAAAGGACTCGCCGGTCTCACTGAGCTCCGCATAGCCCACTCGGCTTGCTGCCAAATGCGGACCAAGCATCTCCGCGGCTGTGGCCATGACGCTGCGGGCCTCGGCGATGCCGCGCAGGCGGGTGCTCAGGTCCACCAGGAGCCGGAGCCGCTGCTCAGTAAGCACCCGCTCAGTGGTCTCTTGCAGAATGATGAGGGCACCCTTGACCGTGCCAGTCTCGTCCGGGATGGGGCTGAACGAGGCGGTCCACCAGGTCCTCTCGGGATAGCCCTTCCGCTGGACGATATCGATCGGTCCATCCTGGAGGTAGGTCGCTTCTCCGCGAAAAGCTTTGTCGAGCACCGGAGCAACAATATCCCAGACCTCGCCCCAAGCCTGTGGAAGGGATCGTCCGAGTGCCTCGGGTCGGACTCCTCGCAGCAGGAGGGCGGCATCATTGTAGAATGTGATGCGCTCGGGCCCCCAGACGAGATAAGTGGGGAACTGAGAGCGAAGCATGATCCTCAGGATGGTGCGCAGGTCCTGCGGCCAGGCCTCGGGCGGTCCAAGGGTTGATGTGGACCAGTCATATGCTCGGATCCGAGCCCCCATCGTACCGCCGCCGGTCAGAAACTGCATGGCGTTCAAGCTGCGCACCTCCTATCGTCACAGTGGATCATGGCAGCTTGAACTTGGCTATATTGCGCCGCTCCTCATGCAGCCAAAGTCTAGGTGCTCGTTGCCGGACAGGGGCGCTGGTTCTCGTCCGGGGCGGCTTCCGTATTCCTGAAACCGACCTCACCTTTCATAGACGCCGACAACCTCTGCCTCGGCGATGATGTGGGGCTGCGCCCTCGTCCAGATCTCCTCCACCTTCGCCGACGCGGAGATTTCGAGCTGCGGCACATCGAGGGCGGACAGCCGGAAATGGTAATGATGCGGTCCATGCCACTTCGGTGGCTGGGGACCATCATAGCGGGCATTCCGGAACCCGTTCACACCCTCCCCTGCCCCGAGAAGGCCCTGAGTGGACGCTCCCTCACGAAGGCCGGTTTCACCCGCCGGGATGTTGTACACGGCCCACTGCCGGAACGTCCCCGAGGGCGCGTCAGGATCCTCGACGATCAGCACGTAGCTCTTGGTTTCGGGAGGCGCATCCCGCCACTCCAGCGGCGGCGAGAGGTTTTCGCCGTCTCGGGTGTGGCGGAACGGGATGACCTCGCCGTCCCGAAAGGCCGGACTGGTGATGGTGAGTGGCATTGCTCCTCTCCTTCAGCGTCAGGTTGCGGCAGCCGGAGTGATCATGCGCTCGGCAGGGTCTCGATCAACCGGCCTTCGACGCTGCCGAGGTCCTGAAGTTCTGCAAGGCACAGGTCACGAAAGCCGTTGCCGTTCATCGGGTAACCTCCCTGCCCAACGTTGGGCCTCGTCCAGAAGCGTGGTCACCTCCCGGTCTGAGGTCTGGCGGAAATCGTCATAGTGTTCGCCAACAGCGTAGAACGGCTCAGGGGACATCAGGCAGATCACCTCGTCCGCCTCCGCCCTCAACTGCGCGATGGCGTCTGCGGGCGCAACTGGAACCGCCAGGATGAGCCGGCTGGGTCGGGCGTGCTACAGCCCCTTCAACGCCGCCCGCACCGTTCCGCCCGTAGCGATGCCATCATCGACCACGATGGCGACGCGGCCCTCCACATCGACCGGCCGCCGGCCCGCGAGATAATGCTGGCGCCGACGCTTGATCTCCTGCAGCTGCTGCTGGGTTTCCCTCCTCAATGTAGCCGGGCGGCACGGCAACGTGGCCCCGAGCGTCCTCGTTGAGGACGACCTGCGGATGGGCGCCATCCACGACCGCTCCTAAACCGAACTCGGCATGCCCGGGGGCCCCGATCTTGCGCACGAAGATGAGGTCGAGCGGCGCCCGCAAGGCTTTGGCGACCTCAAATGCCACTGGCACACCACCGCGGGGAAGCGCCAGCACGATCGGGTGCTGCGCAGCATAGGGCATCAAACGAGGGACAAGCTGACGCCCGCCGTCGGCCCGGTTGCGAAAGCTCAGATCCTGGGGATGCATGGACCTTCCTCTACAGTTTCCAAGAGTTCTGGCCCGCCGTGACGGCCAGCGATGATCCGGAGAGATGTCATGACGGGCCTCGATCTATCGCGACGTGGTTCGTGTCCACGCGGGCGGATCGCTGGCTGGGAAGCTCCGGAATGCGGGTGCCGATGAACCGTTCGGGAAAACGGCTCGCGAGCGATGATGACACCATTGCGGTCGGCAATCGTCAGGGCGCTGCCCGGGGCGAAGTCCCGCTGGCGCAGCCGCTCGCCCAGCCACCCAAGGTTCAGACCGGCCACGACAACCCCGATGATCTCACCCGCCTCATTCCTGATCGGGACCGCAAGCGGCAGCCCTGGCTCCCCGGAAATTCGGCTGACCGTATACTCGCCGACCACGAACCGTCCCGTTGCCAGCACGGCCTGAAGTAGGGCCGGTCGTCGAGCCTTTGCCCCTGCCCGCTGCCGTCGGTCCGGCAGCGGATGAGGCCGTCCCGGGCAATGACAGTGATGCCGATCAGGTGCGGTGACTGGGCCTGGACACTGGCGAGGTAAGTGCTGCAGGGCTCGGCATCGAAGGAGCACACCGCCGGGACCTGGGTGATCGCCAGCAGCAGCCCTTCGGCGCCTTCCAGGACGCCTTGCATCTCCAGGGCGGCAAGCTGACCGAAGCGTAGGGCGAGCGCATGCACCTCGGCCTCGCGACTGTGGCGCAGGGAGACCTCGTTGTAGAGCAGGATGGCCAGCGCGGGCAGAAGGGCCAGCGCCGTCAGGATGAAGAGCCGCGCGCGCAGGGACAACCTCGGCCACGCCATCGCCACCGCCGGTCCTCCTCGAAGATCCCATGCCTTGTTATGCCTTTGGGCACCTACGACGTGATCATAGCGCAGCTTGCCACCGGGCCGATGACCTATGTTAGAGCCTGAACGATGTCCTCCGCCTCGGTATGGTCGCGACCCGGTCAGGCAGAGTGCCGTCTCATGGTTGAGCTATCCGCTTCGGCCGCTCGCACCTCCAGCCTGTCTCCGCCTGCCCGGCCGTTCAGAGATCCGGCCAGTTTGGAGGTTTGGGCAGCCTCAGTGATCAATACTCCGGCACGAGCCGCTCCTCAAGCAGCGGAATATCCATGTGGCAGGACAGTCCCTCAGGGTCATAGGCGATGCTGATGGTTGCGCGGCACTGATGGGTCAGCACCCGATGCAGCAACGTCGAGCCAAAGCCCTTTCGCCGCGGCTGCTCGACTGGCGGGCCGCCCCGCTCCACCCACCCGATGGCAAGCCGGCGCCCTGCTTCCAAATTCCGGACCGTCCAAGCCACAGAGATCTGCCCGCCTGGAACCGACAGGGCTCCGTGCTTGGCGGCATTTGTCGTCAGCTCATGCACGGCCATGCCGATCGGCACGGCCAGATCGGCCGAGAGCTCCACCGGCGGCCCGTCAAGGGTGATCCGCCGCTGCGCTCCATCGTCGTAATGGGCCAGCTCGTTCCTGAACATCTCGATCAATGGCGCCGTCTGCCAATAATCCTCGGTCAGAAGGTTGTGGGTGTTGGCAAGGGAGACGATCCGATCCGCGAACGAATGGTAGAATTCCTTTACGGAGTGCGTGGAGCGGGCTGTGGCCCCGAGAAGCCCCTGCACCGTGGCAAGGGTATTCTTGACCCGGTGATGCAGCTCGCGGATGAGCAGGGCCTGACGTTCGTGCGTTCGCTGCCGCTCCCGGAGATGCGCCTCCACCTCCCTCTGCCGCTGCCTTGCCCGCAGCGCCGAGCGAATGGCGTTCACGAGAACGGCCGGATGGAACGGCCGCTCCAGGATCGTGACGTTCCCAAGCAATGCCGTCAGGTGCTCGACCGGCTCGCCACCGCGATGGGTGAGCAGGATGAAGGGAAAGTCGGACCAGGGCGGCTGCAACTTGACCCAATCGGCCAGCTCCCGCCGGTCGGCACTGAGCAGCGCCTCCTCCGTGATGACCGCACAGGCTGACCCGTTCAATCCTGCAACGAGCGCCTCCAGGCTGAGGCAGATCGTGGCCTGGATCCCGACCTCGCCGAGGATGGCCTGTGCCACGGTGCCATCCCGCCCGTGCGGGGCGAGGATCAGCACGGACACCTCATCGGCCTGCGTCATTGTCGGTCTCACGCTCCTCAAGAAGCGAGGCGCGCTGGCCCTCAAACGTCGGTACGCCTGTCAACACACCCCGGAACTGCTCCAATCGATCACCAACGCGCAAACCCTGGCTGTCGATCCGGAACTCCCGGATCGTGTCCTCGTGCGCGCCGGTGCGCCGCTTGACCACCGATAGCGCCCGCAGGATGCGGCCGTTGGCCTCGAAGAAGCGCAGAAGCACCACCGCATCGCTCAGGTAGGTCAGGTCGACCGGTGAGACCATCTGGCCGACCATCCCGTGCTGGGCCAGGATCAGGATCGTGACCACGCCCTGCTGGTTCAGATAAGTGAGCAGTTCGTGCATCTGGAGCACGATGAAGGGCTGCTCCGGCATGGCATTCAGGTATCCGGTCAGGCTGTCGATCACGACGACCTTCGCGCCCCCTTGTTCGACAGCTTCCCGCACCCGGCCGGCGAACTCGCCGGGCGAGACGTCGGCCGGGTCGATCTGCTCGATGCGCAGCCGTCCGGATTCCACATGAGGCCCGAGGTCGAAGCCGACACCCTTTGCCCGCTGCATCAGGATGCCCATGGTCTCATCGAAGCTGATCATGAGAGCGGGTTCGCCGCGCTCCAGGGCCGCCCAGAGATAGCCGAGCGCCAGCGTGGACTTGCCCGCGCCCGAGGGGCCGATCACGAGAGTGCTCGTGCCCCGGCTCAGGCCGCCACCGAGAAGGGCATCCAGTTCGACGATGCCGCTGGGGATCGGCTCGAATGCGAACGCGGCATGATGATCGGCAGCCGCGAGGCGCGGGAAGATCCGCAGACCACCGCGCTCGATGATGAGATCGTGATACCCGCCCCGGAACGCCGTGCCGCGCATCTTCGTCACGCTGAGCCGCCGCCGTTCCGACCCATAGGCCGGGACAACCTGCTCGAGGCGGATCACCGCATGGCTGATCGAATGCAGGTTGAGGTCATCCTGCTCGGACGTGAGATCGTCGAGCATCAGGACGGTGGCGTCGTTGAGCAGGAAATAGCTCTTCAACGCCAGAACTTGCCGCCGATAGCGCAGGGAGCCTTGGGACAGGAGTCGGATCTCCGACAGCGAGTCGAATACGACCCGGCTGGGCTTGACCCGCTCGATCTCCGCCAGCGCCATCTGCACCGTCTCGCCGAGCTCCAGGTCCGAGGAGTAGACAAGGCTCTGCTGCTGCTTGGGATCGAGGCTCAGCTCCGGCGGCACCAGCTCGAAGATCTCGATGCCCTCCAGGTCCCAGCCATGGCGGGAGGCGACGGACAGGAGTTCGCGCTTGCTCTCGGACAACGTGATGTAGAGGCAGGCCTCGCCCTGCCGGGCGCCGGCCATCAGGAACTGCATCCCCAGAGTCGTCTTGCCGGAGCCCGGCCGTCCCTCGATCAGGTGGGCCCGGTTGGCGGCATACCCGCCAGCCAGGATGTCGTCGAGGCCAGGGATCCCTGTCGTGATCGGGGCGGCATCGGAAGGAAGTGGAAGCGTCATGGGCTGTCCTTGTGGGCGCAGGCTTGCGATCGAGGCTTGGGCTGCGGGCTGACCGCCGCTTCGGCGTCGTCGCGCATGCGCGCTGTCTTGTTCAAACTCGTCCCGACCAGAAGTCGACCGTTCCGGCAAGAGGTCGCTTCGATGATTTGGCGGGGAGTTCCGTCATAAGCTTATGTGTCCTTGTAGACAGAAACAGCCATGAGCGTCTGTCCACTTGTGAACACAGGCCTCACAAAAGTTCACAATTGAACGTAAGCTGAACCTGCGCGTTGGACGGCCATAGCCGGTGGAGGAACAACGCCCGATGCAGCCTGCCATGATCCCGTCGCGCCTCAGGGAGAGGATCGCCAGCAACAACCTCTTGAGTGCGCTCAAGCCGGAAGATCTGGCCATCGTGGCCCCTTCGCTCCAGGAATGGGAGGGTGAGGCGGGAGCTCGATTGTACCAGCCCGGGGATGAGGTCAGGTTCGTGTACTTCCCGTGCGGCCCGAGCCTGGTGTCCTTCGTGGTCGAGCTTGAGGATGGTCTCACGGTCGAGACGGCCTTGATCGGACGCGAGGGGGCGGTGGGCGGAATCGTGAGCCAGGGACGGCTCCCCGCCTTTGCCCGCTCCGAGATCCAGTTCCCCGGTCCGTTCCTGCGCCTGTCCACGGCGGATCTCGAGGAGTTCGAAACCCGATCGCCGAGCCTGCGGCACCTGTTCGCCCGCTACGCCGACTGCATGCTGGCGCAGGTGTTCCAGTCGGTGGCGTGCAATGCGGTCCACACGATCGAGCAGCGCACGGTGAAATGGCTACTGGCCGCCATCGATCGCACGGGCGATCATGACATCCCGCTGACACAGGAGCAGTTGGCCAGCATGATGGGCGTCGGCCGCAGCTACGTCAGCCGGGTCATCCAGTCCCTAAAACGCCGGCACCTGCTGGAGACCCGCAGGGGCGGCCTGCGGGTCCGCGACCTGGACAGCTTGGATGCCTTGTCGTGCGGCTGCAATCATGCCCTGCGCCGCCATTTCGATCAGGTGCTGGCGGGCGTCTATCCAACGGTCGAGGACAGTACGGCTCAAAAGGCGCAAGCCGGCAGCAAACGCCCTGGATCCCGGATGAGGGCCTGAGACCCCAGGTTGAATGACGGCCGCTCGGGCAGCACATCCGGAAATTGTCCCTGTTGCCGTGATTGAAGCCCTCGGTGACGCAGAATAGCCATCGGCTCGCCCCGGCCATGGTCTTAAATGAGGCATCGGCGACTTGTGTTGCACAGGCGTCGGCGGCTGAGAGCCCCGTGCTCCCGCCTGTCGAGCGGAGCGCACACATGCCTCTTCCGATTGATCCAACCGACAATGAAACCGTGATCAGGGAAGTGTAGGCCGCACGCGTCCTTGCGCATGTCCGGATGATGCTGTCCCGGCTGAAGTCCCGCATCGCCGAGCATCCATCGAAGGCACCATAATTCCGATCCGCCCGTGTGGACCGCAGGTCTGGAGCGCAGCCGCGGCCTTGCCTCAGACCTTCAGTCCGCTGACATCGAACGGGTCTTCGGGCGGAACGTGGTCGCGGGGATAAACGGCCTCGCCAGAAGCTTGCGGGCCAAGGCCAACTGCTCCCGGCAGCGCCGTAGGCGGCCCTGATGGTCGCCCTGCTGCCGGCCCTCTCGCACAGCCCCTTCCCGAGTCCGAGGACTAGACCTTGGGGCCACTTGCCGAGAAGGTGTCTATCGAACGGGAGAATGCCTCACCGCCCATACCTATGGCTTTCAATCGCCAAGGTTCCAGTTCCGCCAGGATCGGCATCGCCCTGTCCGATCGTTCTGGATGGTGGTGGCAATGGCGGCAAGATGTTTCCGCGTCTGCTTCAGGTTCCCGCGAACTTGTTCGCGGAGGCGCTTGGTATCGCAGATCGCGGCATCGGCACGGGTGAGGAGGTTGGCGGTTTCGGTATCCATCCGCATATCATTCCACGTCCTCTCCCGGGTCGCATTCACCTGGATGAACCCGCACCCCAATCACAGAGGCGCCTACGGGTTCAGAGCAGCTAGTGATAGCCGTACTCTGCGCCGGTCGGGTTCGGAAATCCAAGGGAGGCTGGGAGTCGCCGAACTCATTGATGAAATGCGAGAGTTTCTCGATCAGGACAGGAGGCTATTGCCGTTGAACCGTCGCGATCTACAAAGCAGGCCATGAAAACCGCATCGGAATACAGGAAACACGCCGAGGAGTGCCGGGTGCTTGCCAAGCAGGTGCCCGAGGGGGAGCAGTGCAACCAGCTTCTGGAGATGGCTAGGACGTGGGACAATCTGGCTATCGAGCGGGAGAGGCTAGTCCGCAACCATCCGGAACTCGATACCTCCAAGAGCCCGACGTAGGTGCCCAATCACTTCGAAGAGCGTTGGGAAGGACCGATCCGAGGTCTCCGTCTTCCTCTCACTGCCTGGAAATCCTTGGAGGACGACGGCATCAAGACCCTTGATCAACTTCGGGCGGTTGCAGATCGGCTCGAACGCCTCCCCGGGATCGGCCCCAAGACGGTCCAGGTGGTCCGCAAGGAACTCGGCCGCGTATCGGCCTCTGAAGGGCACTCCGCAGGCCAGGATTGAAGTCCCGAATTCCCGATAGCGGGGCATTATGGAACATGGACTCGGACGGGAGAACTGCTCCGGGAAGGTCCGGAGTGGGTCACGACCGGTCTACCAGCGTGACTGTTTGAAGGTCGGTTCGTAACCAGATTGCGGACCTTCGGCCACCCAACTCGAAGTGAGTCAGGTCGCGATGAGGTGCTCAATGTTCGTCCGCTGTTGCCCGTGGTGTTACCCAAAGGAAACGATGGCGAGGGGCTACGGCCACAGAAAAACTATAAAATCCTTGCCGGTTAGGGGATTGGAGTGGTGAGCGCGCTGGGACTCGAACCCAGGACCCTCTGTTCAAAAGTCAGAGGTTCTCTGCTCAAGCGATGTTGGGCAACTCGTCTATCCAAAACCGCGCGCTCACGAGAAGCTCACAAAGCAGTGCGGTTGGTTGGAAAGAGGCGCCGTCCCGGCCTTCAGAATGGAATGACCTTCGGTCGGCGCGCAATCAGCGTAGGATCGAACACTTCAACCTGATCAACCCAGTCAGGGATCCCAAGACCTGAGACTCGTGACAGAAGAACATGCCATGGTTCTGTATCGGCATATAGTCGAGGCGATTGCCTTTCCGGGCGACCTCGTGAGTGACGAGGTCGCCCGGAGCATCCTTGAGAGCAGGCTTGGCCGGCATGCTGCGGGAGCGGCATCACCGCCTCGTCGATGGGTCCTCCACCACATAGGAGCGGATCCGGGTCCGTCCGTGGCTGAGATCCCGTCGGCCGGCATCAGATTGCTCCGGAACTCCGGCAGCCCCCTCTTCGCCGCCGGAAGCCGAACGCTCCCCGGTGGTCAGGTTGGCGGCTGATCCGGAGACGACACCCTCGGCCGACACACCGGACCATCCCGCCGTCCGCCAGGAGTCGGCGCGCTCGTCCATGTCGATGGTGCCTTCGTCATCGAGGATGTCGAGCACGCGCTCATACTGCTCATCGCTGGCATCGACCGAGATCAGATAGCCGCCGCGGCTGAGGCCCTCCGCATAGGTGTGCCGGTCTTCGTCCGGCAGAAACCACCCGCCCAAAGCGCCCCAGAACCCTCCTGGCTCGGGGCGTCGGGCTGCGGCGGGATCGTCGGGCGGATCCCGCTCGTCACCAGGCATGAAGCGAATGATGTCGCGGGATACCCCGGCATCCACCAGACGCTCGATCGCATCCTCGGCATCGCTGCGGCTGTCGAAGAAGGCTGTGACCACTTTTCGGGATAATGAAGAACCTGTGGGTATGCTGGACGTCATTGATCTGTTTCCTCCTCGTTGGTGACCAAGCCATCCGAGGCTCACATTCCTGCGGCCAAGGCTTGGTTCGCGGCAAAGGGCCTCCTCAACGTCACGCGGGACGACAAGTTCGGCCCCTTCCCTCGGCTGTTCGATCGGAAGCTCATGGCGGCAGCGGTTACCTTCAGCTCAGGATGCTGCTTGGGCATAGACTTGGCCGGCTTGCAGCGATCTGGTCTATGGCCGACGTGCGTTCATGCAGCAGGTCGGCCCAAAGCTAGGCGGTAGTCTCGGAACACCTACAGGGAAGAGCGGCTGCGACCTGCTACGGCATGGTAGATCACAAGGACAACGATTGCTCCGATGATGGCAACCACCATGCTCCAGAGATTGAAGCCGGTCACGCCGACATGCCCGACGGCATTGAAGATGAAGCCGCCAACCACGGCTCCGACGATGCCGAGCACAATGTCGAGGACAACGCCCTCGCCCGATTTGTTCACGATTTTGCTTGCGATGAAGCCTGCGATGAGGCCGAGAACCAGCCAGCCGATGATCGACATGCCACACTCCCGCACTGTCTCAGAATCAACGGTGACGCTTGAAAAGAGTTCGAGTGGTGCCTTGGAATGCCCCATCCGTCAGCCCATGCGGTGCCGGGCTTAGCCTTGGAGTGTGGCCTGGTCAGGTTGGCTCTCCAGCCTTGAGCTGTCCCTCTCCTGCTTCATCAGTTCCCACTCGGACCGGCAGCAGCCTTCCCAGTCTGATGATGGAGCCGATGCACCATGGCTGCCTCAGCCCCGCTCCGTCGCGCTTCCAACCACCGCCCGCCCAAAATGCGTAAGTGGGGCAGTTTCGGGGCGAGGGACTCCTCCGGGGCGGCATTCATGATTCAATCCAGGCATGAGCGCGCCCGGTGGTTCGGCCAAGCCCCTGTCCCAGAAGGCTCTGCAGCAGGAGGTCGAGCAGTTCCGCCTCGACAACAGCAACCTGCGCCTCGACAACCAGGCCCTGAAGGACGAGATCGCCCGGCTCAAGAACCTGCCGCCGCGCCCGCCCTTCAAGCCATCCGGCATGGAGAAAGCCACCCAGCCGCGCCCCACAGGTCCGGGCCGGCGCCCTGGCCGTGGCGCCAAACGGGATCAGGTCACCCGCGAGGTCACGCTCCCGGTCGAGGCTCCGCCCGGCTCGCGCTTCAAAGGCTACAAGACGGTCATCCGACGGGATCTGATCCTGACCGCGGAGGTGGTGCGCTACAAGCGGGAACGCTGGCTCACGCCCGAGGGCCAGGCCCTCATCGCACCCTTGCCCGCGGGGATCACCGGCGGGTTCGGTCCCGGTGTGCGGCGGTTCTGCCTCGCCCTGCACACGCAAGGTCAGGTGACCACCGAGCGCCTGACCGATCTGCTGAACGGCATCGGCCTGGCGATCTCCAAGCGCGAGGTCGTGCGCCTGCTCACCTCGGATCTGGAGATGTTCGAACAGGAGGACCGCGTGGTCCTGCAGGCGGGCCTGACCTCCTCACCCTACCTCACCGTCGACGATACAGGGGCGCGCCATGCCCGTCGTCCCGCTGTGACCACCCAGATCGGCGGCGAGCGCTTTTGCGTCTTCCGCACCAGCCGATCGAAATCGCGCCTGAACTTCCTGACGCTGCTGCGAGCTGGCTGCGAGGACTACGTCGTCAACGAAGCCGCCCTGGATTATCTGCGGGCGCAATCCATCGAGGCCGCCGTGATCGCCCGGCTGGCGGCGCATCCGGACCAGGTGTTCGGCTCGCAGATGGCGTGGTGGCAGCATCTGCTGCGCTGCTCGATCAACATCTTCGACCGGCCTCTGCTGCAGGCGCTGGACGAGGCCGCCACCTGGGGGGCGCTCCGGCATCACGGGCTGATGGAGACCACCGTCGTGGTCTCCGACGATGCCGGGCAGTTCCGGGTGGCCACGCATGCCCTGTGCTGGGTTCATGCCGAGCGCCACCTGCAGAAGCTGATGCCGGCCTCCCCCAAGCAGGCCCAGGCGGTGGAATTGGTCCGTGAGGCGATCTGGTGCTTCTATCGGAGCCTGAAGCTGTGGAAGCAAAGCCCCTCGCCAGGTGGGGAGCGGGCCTTCCGGTGGCAGTTTGACCGGATCTTTGGCCTGCGCACCGGCTACAAGGAGCTCGACGACTTGCTGGCCCGGCTGGCGCGGAGGAAGAACGAATTGCTGCGGGTGCTCGAGCGTCCCGAGATCCCGCTGCACACCAATGCCTCTGAGAACGACCTGCGCGCCTGGGTGATCAAGCGCAAGATCTCCGGCGGCACGATGAGCGCCGATGGCCGAGTGGCTCGGGATGTGATGCTGGGGCTGTCGAAGACCTGCCGCAAGCTCGGGCTGTCGTTCTTCACCTATCTCGGGGACCGGCTCGGCCTGAACCCAGACCAGCCGAAGATCCCGCCGCTGGCTGACCTCGTGGCCCGAGGAGCCTGAGGCCCGCAATCTGCTCTGCTGACGTTCAGGCGTTATCCGCTCATCAGCCTGCCACGGAGACACATCATGCACGAGGACAGTCCCACCACCCGCACCGCGATGATCCTGATCTTCATGGGGCTGGTGGTTGCCCTGGCCGCCGTGCTGTTTGTGATGATCGCTTACGGCTATGGGGAAACGTCAGGGCCGGGAGGGTTCCCGTCTGCTCAGGTAGACGGTCGGAACTACCAGGCGGCACGGTGATCCATAGATTGAGTCCCGAAGGCCAGTCTGGAGGTATCCCTTGCCCCCTAATCTGCCCCAGTTACCCAAAAGCTAAGCTTTCGTACAGATGCTAAGGTATTGACTTAACAGGAAAGAACAGGATCAATGGAAGCTAAACCGCAATTGACTACGATCTGTCAGACGGTTTTGAGCTATTTTGTCGGGCTGCATCGCAAGCCACTCCATCGGAGCCCTCATAACCGGCGCTCATAGAAGCTCATGGGTGCCCGAGGGGCCTTAGAAGTCCTTATTTTAAGCCATTCTAGCGCGCTTGAGGGAAGCCCAGCCCTCTTTGCGTTGTAAACGAAATCCCTCACCAATCGTCTTCAAACGATCGTTTGTTCACGTCCGGAAGAACTGTACAAGGCTGCTCCCGCAGGGTGATCGTCCGTTGGTCCGGTAAGGATGCGGGTCGAGCAGATGCATAGGCTCCCGCCCTCTGATGATCTTCGCGCCCCATTATAGCGGAACATTGAGGCAAGCAGGGTCTTGCCATTTGGCATCGAAATCGTATTTTATTGCCAAACCTTGGAGGCACCATGACGGCTCTGGTTCGCATCAATACGGCACCCCGTGATTTCGTCCCCGCGCCGATCACCGATGAAGAGGCGGCCGCGATGTTTCGGGCCGCGGTCAACCTGTTCGGTGTTTGGGGTCTGACGGACGATCAGGCTGCCACCCTGCTCGATCTTCCCGTACGAACCTATCGCAGGTGGAAGGCCGGCGAGCTTGGTCGCATCGATCGCGACGGCAAAGCCCGGCTCTCGAACCTGATGGGCATCCATAAGGCTCTCCGCTTGATCTTTCGTGAGCCGCAACGAGGATACAGCTGGATCAAGTCCCCCAACGCGGCGTTCGCCGGGCGGTCGGCCCTTGATGTGATGTTGGCCGGCGATCTGACCGATCTGATGCGCGTGCGCCGCTATCTGGATGCCGAGCGGGGCTCTTGGTGATCGACATCGAGTCCATTCCCGTCAGTGCTGTCCGTTGGGCGGGTGCTGTCAGGATCATCCGAAGCCTATACCCGCCGATCGACCTCTTCGAGGATATCGCGGACCCCGCCGACTGGCCGCTCCTGATCTCGGCCGAGCAGAAGACCAATCCCCGCCTGATGGAAAGCATCGGCAATCTGGATCTCGTTCCGGAGCAGAGACGGATGGCCGGTCCAGGAGCCACCTATCTCATGGCGCCGTTTACCCATGTCAGCGTGGACCGCCCAAGCCGGTTCAGCGATGGCACCTTCGGCGTCCTCTATGCCGGTCGCACGTTCGAGGTCGCTCTGTTCGAGACGATCTACCACCATGCCGGCTTCATGGCGCGGACGAGCGAGCCGGCCGGATGGACATCTCAGTTTCGAGAGATCGTCCTCGACGTGACGGCCCTGCTGCACGATCTCAGGGGCCTTGAGGCCGACCCCGAGGGCATTCTCGACCCGGACCACTACGCGGCAGGACAGGCGCTGGGGTTGCGCCTCCGGACGGCAGGGGCGGATGGGATCGTCTATCCGAGCATCCGCCGTCCAGGGGGCGAATGTGTTGGCCTCCTGTATCCGGATTGCGCGGCAAACCCCGTTCAGGGACGACATCTCGACTATCATTGGAATGGCTCGAGCGTCGATTTCTATCGCGATGCGAGCACGGGCGAAGTGTATCAGATCGTGTGAGATGGGCGTGCATATCCGATGAGGCGTCGCTTGCCCAGGATGGGTTTGAAACGGGGGGCCTCCCTCCTCGAGGAACCGGTTCCACGGATCTTCGGGGCTCACCTGATCGTGTCCAGGTTCTAACGTGCGGCGCCCTGCCCTTTCGAATCGCCTGATCGGCTATGCCCGCGTGTCGACGGACCACCAGGCAACAACGGCGCAGATCGACGAACTGCAGGCCGCCGGCTGTGCGGTCGTTCACCAGGAACACGGCTCGGGTGCATCCCGCGCCCGGCCCGTTCTCTCCCGGATCCTGCGCGAGATTCGGCCTGACGAGGTCGTGTTGGTGGTCCGGTTGGATCGTCTGGCGCGTTCCGTCAGCCATCTCCTGGAGGTCATCGAGGACCTGAAGCGGAAAGGGGCCCATTTCCGCAGCCTGAGAGATCCGATCGACACGTCGACACCTCAGGGCATGTTTTCGCTCCAGGTCCTGGGCGCCGTCGCTCAGCTGGAGCGGTCCCTCATCTCGGAGCGCACCAAGGCGGGTCTCAGAGCTGCGAAAGCCCATGGCAGGCGGCTCGGAAATCCAGGTGTGCGGGAGCGCCGGCCGGAGACGTTGCGCAGGATGTCACGGGCTCGGGAGAAGCTCTATGTCGATCGTCTGATCAACTCCGCCGAGACGTGGCTGCCCACGGTTCGACAGATGCGCCCTGGGCAGAGCTGGGAGGACGTCGCTCAGATCCTCAACAGCAAGGGGCAGTCCCGGGCGGTCGAGAGGTTGCGGCGGGCGGTTCGAACGTTGGTCGGACAGAAGATGGCGGAACCCGCCTTGCTGCAGCGCTCCCTTCGCCGGTCCCCGGACGATCGCTTGATGAGGCTGATCGCCGGGATCGCCATGGCCGACCCTCTCCCTCCGGGGCATCACGACCCAGCTCGAAGCCAGGAAGGAGCAGACCCCGCGTGGCGGCCGGAAGTGGTTGGCATCCTCCGTGAAGTTTCAGTTGGACCGGGGCAAGGAGATCGGCTTCGGAGTGCCGTCTCCCGAGCGACCGCCGAGGTCAATCCGTGATCCGATAGCCGCGACCCTGCTTGCGCTGCAGCCAAGCTTCAAACGCCAGGTTGGTGCGGCAATGGCTTTTGTGCAGTTCGATGATCCGCCGGCAGGTCGTGCCGATACGACCCCACTCCCGGACGAACGCGACGTCTCCGAACAGGCTCGCCTCTATGGAGAGCCGGCAGTAGCGAGCCATGTTCGACGCCGGATTTCGGCGGTGAAGGATGGGTTTCAATGGGGACAATCGCGCATCGAACTGGTATCGCGCGGATCGGGAGCCCGATGTAGTTCAAAGCTTGAATCGGTTCTGCTCTCATGGATTCACGGCCTTGATCGGTCCCGGTTCTCAACAGCTAATCCCGTTGGGAGCTCCCAACCGGCTCGACTCTTAAGTGGTGCTGGGCCGCAACCGGGCGCGCGTCCCCTAACCTGCTGATCCCGAACTTGTCTTTTCGTTCATTGCCCATCATCTCTCGGGCCCAGAGGCACGGTCAATTTAACAAGCTGAAGTCGAGGCGCATTTCTTGGCTCGACGGATCAGACGGCATTCGCGATGCCGGCCACCTCATCCCAGACCTGAAAGGCCTGAGCGCGAGCATGGCGATAACCCGCAGCAATGGTTTTGGTAGGACGGCGGAAGAGGTTGGCTGCCTGATCGTGGACGCAGAGGAAGCGTTGGGCCTGCCCGGCTGACTTGAAGCGCTTCATGATCCGCTCCCGCTTTCGGGTCGGCTGGTGGCTATTCTCCGCTCGATTGTTCAGACCCCGATGCTGCCGCTGTCCGACGCTCGGCATGATCTCGCGCTTGTCCGAGACGTAGCTCTCGAGTTTGTCGGTGATCATCACGCGTGGAGTGATGCCCTGCTTCTTGAGGAGCTTGCGCAACAAGCGCTTAGCGGATTTGGCAGAGCGGCTGCTCTGGACCAGGATGTCGAGCACGACCCCATGTTGATCCACCGCTCGCCACAGCCAATGCTTCCGACCAGAAATGCTGATGACAACCTCGTCGAGATGCCATTTGTCACCAGGAGCCGGCAGGCGCCTGCGGATTAATTGGCAAAATCCTGACCGAACTTCAGCGCCCACTGTCAGACGGTCTCATGGCTGACCAGGATCCCGCGGGCAGCCAGCATCTCCTCCACCATCCGGAGGCTCAGGGGAAAGCGGAAGTACAGCCACACGGCATGGCTGATCACCTCAGCTGGAAAGCGGTGGCGGGCGTAACGAGGATGGCGAGGCGATTTCATCCCTCACCTATGCCCCGATCCGGTCACACCCTGGTTAATTTGACGATGCCCGTTCAAGTCCTGTTTGCCAGGCGCGCGGGCACGATCTCCTGTGCTCCAAGGATCATCGGCTGGTCATGGATGAAACTCATTGCGGCGCCACCGACGGGCGCGGACGTCAACAGCGACGGCAGTTCATTCAGCCACGTGGACGGGGCGTCCTGCGGTGCAAGGGCCATGAGCCGTTCTTCCATGGCTGGAGGAGAGGGGGCCTTTGCGTCAGCGGATGATGGTGTGCAGGTATTTGATCCGGGACACGCCGGTCGCATTGCCTGTGCAGACGCAATCACCCGCTCGAGGCCAGCATAGGCCAGCGCCTCGGGACGGCTGACCTCACCCAGTGAGATGCCGCGGCGCCACAGAGTGGTGAAGGATGGGTGCTGCCCGCCATCGGCATAGGTGGTTCGGATGGCCGCCCTGCCCTCCTCCAGCAACACCGCCATGTGGTCGTCTTCCATGGCCCGGTGGACCACCACCTCTGCTTCGGTCTCTGGGCTCTTAGCCGGTCGGAAGGTGTATCGCCCCGCCGAAACGCTCACCTCCAGTTCTTCCCTGGTGGCCTCGAAGCGGTCGGAGCCCTCCTTGAGTTGACGCCAGAATGCGATGTTCGGATCCAGGCGATGCTGAACGAGGTTTTCCGCCGTCATGCGAAACGGATAGGCTTGCAGCTGGACGGCCTTCTGGCCACCCCTGAACGCCTCCCGCATGAGGGCGTAGATCTCCGCCATTCCCACATCCGTCATGGCATAGCATCCGGCGGAGGAGCAGGTTCCGTGAACCATCAGGGCGGACCCAGTGGCCCCGTGCGCCCGGTCGTAGGCGTTGGGAAATCCCGTGTCGAAGGAGAGATAATGCTTGGACTTCGGGTTCATCTGGGCTGCGGTGACAGCATAGAAGCCTTCCGGCGTCTGCCGGTCGCCCTCCTTCTGCTTGGGACCGAGTTGGCCCGACCAGCGGCAGATCGGGAATATTTTGAGGCGAACATACAGGCCGCTGGTGCTGCGCTTCCAGACTTCGAGCTCCGCCTCCTTTTTGTAGATGCGGATTAGCATCGGTTCCGCGGGAGTGGTGTTGCTCCCTTTCATCAGGGTCATCGTTGCTGGCGGGATGGGAGTTTCGTGCTTCGGATATAAGGGCGCAGCCTCCGCGACATGTCCCATCAGGGCAGCGGCTATGAGAGCCAGGACAGGCAGATGTGACCATCTGAGCATGGAGATCATAGGCGGCTTTCGGTTGCTGGGTGCGAAGGGCTCTTATGGCGTTTGTAACGGGTTGAGACTGCCATTTGCAGAAAATTGCGGCAACAAACGGCTTGCCTCAATCCCAGAGCTCCGTGAAGCGGGTACCGCGAACGGCCCTCTGGCGCCGTAACATCACTCAGTGTCACATTCCATGTTTGGCGGGTGATCCGATTAGATGCAGCCGATACTTGTCCCCTCGGTGCCACCGGAAGACCTCGCCCAGCCTTCGGCAGCTTCGGGAGCCGGTGACATGAGCTACGATGACCGGGTCGGATCGGTCAGCGGTTCGGCTAGGTCATGGCCATGAGATCCAGGATCCGGGGGTGGCCCGCCCGGTTGCCGCTCGATCATGCGATGCACGCGCGGCCGACCTGGCCCCTGATGAAGGTCCCGGAGCCGTTCTCCCACGGTAGCATCGGCCTGCGTGATACGTTGGTTGTGCCGCACGTAGTCCAGCCACGTCGGACTATGGTAGCGCTCGAGCCAGACCTCGGGGTTTTCCAGATCCCGCAGCAGCGTCCAATGACGCGCGCCGTCCCGACGGCGGATCCGTCGCCGCTCCGCCATCACGGCGAGAAAGGCCGCGATATCTGTTTCCCGGATCATGTATTCGATTGTGATCACGACTGGGCCGCTGCGTGGGAGGATATCGACGGCAAGATCAGGCTCCGTCCAGCGGTTGAGCGGATCAAGGTTCAGTGTCTTCATCTCAGGCAAGGGCAGCCGCAGGCCAAGGACCGCTCCGGCCACCAGCACCCCCGCGGCGATCAGAAGAGCGTCCGACGTCCCGAACCGGGCGGCCGCCACGCCCCAGATCCAGCTGCCGAAGGCCATGCCGCCGAAGGTTGCCATCTGGTAGAGGGCTAAGGCGCGCCCGACCACCCAGCGGGGCGAGGACAACTGCACGGTGGCATTGAAGCTCGAGAGCGCCAGCACCCAGCTCGCCCCACCAAGGGCCATCGCAACGATCGTCACAAGCGTGAAAGGGCTCAATCCAGCGACTGAAGCGCAGACGGCAAAGCTGATGAAGGCGATGCGTACCAGCGCCTCAAGCGACAGGGCCTGCCTGAGGCGCGCGCTGAGAAGGGCGCCGCCGACGGCCCCGGCGCCAAAGCCACCAAGCAGCAGGCCATAGGTGAGCGGACCGCCCTGGATCAGGTCGCGGGCAACGAGCGGCATCAGGGCCTGGACGGCGATGGCCGCGACACCGAAGGCCGCTCCCCGCAAGAGCACCACGCTGAGATTGGGCGACATGGCGATATAGCGGATTCCCGCTGCCATGGCCGATCCGAGGGCTTCAGGGGGTAAGGTTCGCGGCGGCCGCACAAGCCGCCAGCGTGCCAGAACGACAATCAGTCCGAGATAGCTGATCGCATTGACGGCAAAGGCGGCGAAGGCGCCGACCGTTGCGACGATGATGCCGCCGAGGGCCGGCCCGAGGCTGCGGGCGATGTTGAAACCCATGCTGTTGAGGGCGATCGCGGCCGGCAGATCAGCGCGGGGCACCATCTCGCCCACCAGCGACTGCCAGGCGGGCCCATTGAAGGCCGTGCCGCAGCCGACGAGAAAAGTGAACCCAAGCAGAAGCCACGGCGTCACGAGGCCATAATAGGTACACAAGGTCAGTGCTACTGACACGGCCAACAGGAAGAGTTGCGAGACGAGCATGAGCTGCCGACGATCGAAATTGTCGGCGATGGCGCCGGCCATGAGTGAGAACAGCATGATCGGCAGCGTCGTCGAGGCCTGCACCAGGGCGATGAGGTCGGCCGACGCGCCGATGGAGGTCATCAGCCAGGCCGCACCGACCGACTGGATCAATCCGCCGAAGTTGGAGGCCAAGCTGGCGATCCAGACAGCCAGGAAGATGCGATGCTGGAAGGGCGATAAGGAGGATATCCGCCTGGGCGGGACGTCAGCATCTTTTGGTGGCATGGAGAACCCGATGTGAGATGAGGGCCGGGGCCAGCCCGTGGGTGGCCAAGCAGGGCCAACGGCGTCGCCCGTTAGCGTGTATATCAGGTTTTGGAGAGCGATAATGCGCCGGCACTGGCGGTTGCCGTAGCAATTGCCCACCTGACCAGACTAGAACCGATCCCTCCCTTGATGGGGATTGGACTTCAGGTTGCTGCAATCGGCTCGGGACATGGACCGTGTGAAGCGGCCATCCAACGCCGCGTTCCATGCGGAACAATGGACCGTCTTCGTTGGAGTCTGGATGTTGCAGGCTTCCTTAAGGTTATGATCGGCCGCAAGCTGGGGTTGGTCGCCGATCTCGGGAACAGCCTCGGTCTGAAACGCAGATCAGCCGAGGATCCACCTCTCGCCAGTCTCGTGACCTGAGGAGGCTAACGTCCGCCCCGAGATGCCTCGCGTACCTGGAAGAATCCAACGCTCCGGAGGCGATAAATTACTGATAGAAAGCAACCATGAGCAGTAAAGGAAGCAAAACTTGGACTCATTACGGATTGCCATAAGTTAGGTTGCTAGGCGGCATTGATATCGATACCAATGCGGTTCTGAGGCTTTGGGGCAACTTTGACCGCAGTTTGGGTTCCTTCCCGCCTGGATCTGCGCCATGCGACGGCTTTTCGCGGCGACCAAGGCCGTGCCCGAGCAAGACCCGTCATTGGTGTCGATCCCAGGGCCGCACGTGAACCGCAGCAGGAATCGGGGCGGGGCCAATGCCTTGGCAAAGGGACCATCTCCGTCAGGAGGAAACCTCAGGGCGGCCTCCACCGGCTGGTGGGCGTTGGCCACGTCAGGATCCGGGGCAGCCAAAGCGCCCTTCCCCTCCGCTTTCGGACTCGCACGACCGATTACCGATCCATCTTGTCTCAATGCTCCATCGGGAACCCACCTTGCGCTGGCCGGCCTGTCCAGAAGGGGAGGCAGATCATCTCCAGGCCTTGTTCTGTATTCATTTTTGATTATGTTGAAGACATCGCAGTCCAAGGAGGCCCCTTAATGTCTCGCACCACGACAATGACAGTCCGACTCAGTGGAGCATTGAGCGAGTTCGTCGCGGCCAATGTCGGCGAGACCGGATCCTACGAGAATGTCAGTGAGTACGTCCGCGATTTGATCCGCCGCGACAAGGAGCGGGTCGAGCACGAAGCCTTCGAGCGGCTGAAAGCGGAGCTGGCACGGGCCTTTGCCGCTCCCGAAGCCTCCTACCAAGCGCTCACGGCTACCGACGTCATCGCACGCAACAAAGCGTAGTGCGGCATGGCCTCGGTCCGGGTCCAGGAGGCGGCCTCTCATCGCCTCGACGAAATCTACCGCTACACACGCGACCAATGGGGGGCAGAACAGGCTGAGCGGTATATCACCGGACTGTTTGCCGCCTTTGCCAAGATTGACACGCACGAGGTGCTCTCTCGCCCGATTCCGGCCGAGTTTGGGCTTGACGGTTATTTCTTCCGATATGAACGGCACTTCGTTTACTGGCGCAAGCTCAGCAATGGCGACATCGGCATCGTGACAATCCTGCATGAGCGCATGCATCAGATTGATCGATTTCGGGACGACTTTGGATTGTAGACCCTTCGCGTCAGCGCGGCCTGTTTAGCTTACCGGTGTCTGACCTTCCCTGGCAGGCTCCGATGACAAAAGCCGAGCGCCTCATGACGGTTGTGTTCACGAAAGGTCTGGTGACCTTGCCCAAATCGATCCGGCAGCGCCGGCACTGGGCGGCCGGAACCCGGCTGGTCGTCGAGGAGACGCCGGAAGGTGTCCTGCTGAAAGCAGCCCTGTCTTTGCCGCGACCCGGCCAGAGGCCGTATTCGGCTCCCCGCCCTCTCAGGGTCCGCCCAAGACCCTCGAGGACATGGACGCCAGCATCGTGGCCGAGGCCAAGCGGCGCCATGCTCGCGATTGATACCAATCTGATCGCTCGCTACCAGACGAGCGATCATCCTGAGCAATCGCCGCAGGCAAGAGCCACTTGGTGAAGGCGGCGGGATGTACCGCCTTCGTCGGCTTCGACCGGCGCTTTGCCAAAGCCGCCAACCGGGTCAGCGAGGTGAAGGTCCGGACGCCGTAAGGACCCTGGCCGGTGTCTCAGACGAGGCCACGCGGGCAACCTTCCGCCACAATCCCAAGCGCCCGGACGGTGCGGTCGCCCCTTGCGGCATGTTATGACCCGCCCATGCTCGAGCCTTACCTGCGCCAATGGGGCCTGGTCGCCACCGGAGACCTCATCGTCGCGCAGACCAGCCAGCTTCTGCTAGTCCTGTCCCAAGGGCAACCGGCGATGGAAGGTCACGGACCCCGAAGACGAGACGCACGGACGCCTGCTCATGCGCTGGTGGGCGGGGAGGGAGCCGCTCGGGTGCTTCCTCATGATCGTTCAGTATCCCGAGAGGTCGCCGACCCCGGGAGCTCGTCGCAAAAATCTCGAGGGCTCTCGTGATGATCAAGATGGATAACTGATGCCGCAAGTTCTCCGGGGCTTAGACGCTTCGAATGAAGAGCTAGGCGGATGCCGCTTTCGGGCAGATATATACGAGGCCATGGCCGAAGTGGCTCTGATGGGCACACCCTTCGCTTCGGGCATCCTTTGAATCTCAGAGAGCCCGGGTGCTTCGCAATCAGGGCTTTCCCTTTGGGCGTGGATTTCGCCCTTTCTTTTGAATCTGTCTCATTGGTGGGCGAACAAATTTTCGCACCCTCTCCATGCTGAGCAACGCGTTGAGCCTCATCTTTTTGAACAGGGTGGGCCTCAACCAAATTGGTCAGGTAGATCGTTGTCCGCCCAAGCCGATCCGGGCTGGAGCGAACCAGGAAACCAGCTTGCTCGAGTTGACGGTAATGGTTCTGGATGGTCCTCGGAGACACGCCGAGGTCGGCTGCCAGCCACGAAGTGCATGTCTGCAATTGCTTGTACCGGCCGCAACGGGAGATCAGGTACACCAGGGTCGTCACCGCTCCGGTGCTCAGACTGGGATGAACCAACACATCGATACTGAACCGCCGAACGTACCGACTGAAGGAGCAACGGCGCCGAGACAGACGTTTCCGACGTGTCACTGCAGGAACTCGAGGACGCCGCAGCTTGGGGCTAGCTTCCCGCTCCGGGAGCTCGAAGAACGCCACGACCTGATCCCTCGTCCAGCGACCCTCGTGGATGCCCTGTTCCGCGACTACCGCTTGCTGAGGATGGGACACCCTCCCCATAACCTGCAGAAGTTCAAACGCGCTACTCATAGCCAGCCTCATCCTGAAACCGGCCAATAAAGGCTAACCATATGGTTTTGCTGTCAAATTTCTCAGCCAAAGCCGGTAGGTTTGAGTCGCGTGCTCAGTAGGTATGACGCGCGACCTCGGTAGGTTTGACTCACGACCTTAGTAGGTCTGAGTCGCACCCCTCCCTATGCGCGATCCAAACCTACTGACCGAACTGCCAGATTCGGTAGGTTTGACCCGCACGTTTGGGAGACCGAGCTTGATCCCCTGCCCCAGCCCCCTGTCTGGGAGGTTTGAGTCGCGATCGCCTCCCTCGTGAGATGGTCTGAACGGCACTTAGGACTGCAACCACCCCCTTTCCATCAGCCAGTAGGTTTGGATCGCACTTGGAGTGTCGGCTTGAAATTGGAGACTCCCAACCGCTTATGATCAGGCCCTCGAATCGCCTACGGAGGGGTCTCTCGAACGTTTGAGAGTCCCGTAAGCGCGACCCAGACCTACTACAAACGCGATCCAAACCTACCGGATGTGCGCCTCAGACCCACCGTGCGCCGCAACAAATGCAGATGCTTGGGCAATTTAGCATTGTGTGATTTGAAGTCCTAAGTACCTTGACCTGCGAGGAGACCCAGCATGTCGAAGGCTCTGAAGCCCAGGACGATCATCCACGAAAGCTTGCAAGGCGAGTTGTGGGTGGTAGAAGAACCTGGAATCACTAATACGATCTCCTTATGGGACGTGGCTCCCCGTTCTATCCCCTCGCGCGCCTCCGACGATCTCAAGGACGGGAAATATCTGAAGACCTTGGAGCGGACATTTACGCTCGCGGGCAAAGTCTATCAGGTCACTCTCAAGCCAGCTCGTATCAAGGACAAGAACGGCAAAGAAGGCGAGCAGTACCCTGGCGAGCGCGAGCGGCTAGTCGAATGGGTTATCCGCCGCATCGCCGCAATGCGTAACCGGATCAGCCTCAGCGCTAAGGATGAGGTGAATGTTTCGTTCAGCATTAACGAGGTAAAGACCGAGCTCGCCCGAACCGGTCACACGTACAGCTACTACGAGATCGTCGAGGCACTCACCATCCTGCACCAGTCCACCGTCGAAATCATTCGAACTGATGTCGGGGATGATGGTGAGATCCACGAACGCGTGATCTCGAGCGCTGCCTTCCCCCAACTTGCATTCGCCAATAGGGGCAAGGAGCGGGCCAAATCGACGGTTCAGTTTAATTGGCTCGTCTCGCAGGCCATGATGCATCTAGACTTCCGTCAGATGAACTACGAAGCTGTCATGAAGATGCGTGGACCAATCGAACGTTGGATTTACATGCGGCTCAATCACGATGTGCTTTATCATCGCATGAGCCCGCACATGCACGTGATCTATGCCCGCGAGGTCATTGATGGATCGGCCCTTTCAACCAAGCGTCTGCGTGACGCAATGCGCCGCATCACGGAGGGCATGGAGAACCTCAAAGCTGACGGCGTTATCAGGGATCTTCAATGCGACGACATCGCCGAGGGCAAGCGCAAGGTCGATATAAAGTATACAATCACAGTCTCTGACACCTTCGTTGAGGAAACATCGCGTTCCTTGCGTCGCGCCAACGAGAATATTGCAGATTATCGAGCGGTTGTTGGCAGTGATCCGAATGGTTTCGTCCCTTCCGATCCGATCAAGAAGGAGAAACTTCGCCGCATTCGCACAAAGCGCTTGGCCGATCACAATGTCATTGAGCGTCTTCTCTAACGTACGCACTCAGGTCCCTCGAAGTGCAGCTAGTGTCCATTACAGAAGCGGAGAATGTTAGGTTTCGCCCAAGTTACTGAAACGGGGTTAACTGACACTCTGACGCTCCCATGGAATGCTCGCTGAGAACGCATCCGCATTCAGGCGAAAGAGCACCGCCCCAACCCATGAGGTACCAACGCTGTTGTGAGTAAACGCAGTGCATGGCAAACTTGGGAGTTGATGAACCTGCTTCATAACGTGCTTTTCGCCATCCAGCGGGACGAGACCAGCTCTGCCGAAGAGTTGCGAGCGTTCGCCGGTCAAATCCTTGACCGGACCCGGTTCTCCAGACAGTAGCAGCCAAAATAATCCTGTGGGTTTCGGTCGGCGAGAATCTTTGCGAAGCGGCTGGTAACCCCAGTCAGCTATCCAATCTCCGCAGTCATACAGGAACCTTCCGCCGACTGCCGGATACGAGAATGTTTCGCTACCTCTGGAGACACAAGGCGTTCAGCTCCGTTCTGCTCCTCCTGTTCGGGGCCGGCTTGTGCCTAAAGCCGATCGCCGCCTGGTGCGGGTTGGCGCTACTGCTCTTCTTGCGCTTGACCAAGGTCCATTCCGTCCTGCTCATCTATGACCTGACAGACCGGGCGGTCCTGAAGCATGTCAGGACGTTGGCAACCAAACGCGCCCATATGCTCTCACCTGACGAATATGGGAATGTCTCTGAAGACGCCTGGGATAAGCACCTCAACAGCTTCATCAAGAAGACGCTCGTGCCGCAGTTCCAGCGCAGGAAGGTCGACCATCTTCTCGCCAAGAATCCGAAGCGGTACGTCGCCCGCCTGAGGACACGCATTAACCGGATCATCGACCGGCACCAACCACCCGAGCCGGCAGTCGTACTTGAAGACACGATGACCGGCAGGGAGTTTGAACTCTACTGCCGCGATGTCCTCCAGGACGCCGGATGGCGTGCCGCGCTGACGCCCGGATCAGGCGATCAAGGCGCCGACATCATTGCCGAAAAGGAAGATCGGCGGGTTGTGATCCAATGCAAATTCTACAACGGCACTGTCGGCAACAAGGCCGTTCAGGAAGCCTATGCCGCAGCCGCCTTTCAGGATGCACCCTACGCTGTCGTGGTGACCAACTCGGTCTTCACCAAGTCGGCTCATCAGCTCGCGCACAAGAACGGCGTTCTGCTGATGCACCATTCTGATCTGCCGCGGCTTGAGCTGATCGTGACCAGCGGGGCAGGCTCCCGCTGATACAAGATTCCACTTAGCCGTCGGAGACCTTGAGAAAGTCGTCGATCGACAACTGCGCAGGACTGGCCGACTTCGTCCGTGGCTTTTTCGGCGCTTCTTCGACACCTGCGGCCACCGGCTGCTTGCGCGGGATCGGCGTATCCTCAGACTGCATGCACCTCATCCGGGCTTTCGCCTTGTCTCGCGCCTGAGCCTCCTCAGATTGTGGATCTTCAGTCAGCCACTTTCCGCGCTTGATCACCTCGTTCACGCGACCCTGGTTGATCCCGAGCTGGAAGGCGATCTCCTGCTGGGTCATGTCAGTGGTGCTATGAAGCTCAAGAATCTTGCGGGCGAGCTCCGGCGTCATCTTGCGCCCCGAGACGCGACGGGCCGGAGCGACTGACCGGGTCTTCTTCTCCTCCTTGCGCATTTTCTCCAGGATGGCCAGGGCCATATTCATGCCTTGGGCGCGCAGGGCTTCTTCGAATTGCTTCAGCGTAGCCAAAAGAGAGACTCCTGAACTCCTGCCCCGATGCGATCACATCGGTTCAGACTGACTTTTGAACGACGAAGAGATGGTGAGACGGTCTGTCAGCCCCGCACGACTATCCGGATAGGCCAGCCGAATTAAGCCGACCTGAACCAGAATAGAGTCCATGATTCGCGTTTTTCAAGCTCGGCTATTCCAATTGGGTGTTGATTTGTTCCTTCGGTCGGGCATTCTCGCCTGCCTTACATCCTCGCTGGGCGCAAAATACCACTGCTAGAAACAAACCGACTGGATCCAACAACCAATTGGCCTCGGGAGCACAGCGTATGGGTGAGAGAGGGATGTGAGCCTCTCACACCTCTCCCGGGAACGAAGCTCATTCTCCGGTGCCAAGCCGGCGCACTCACCCTCAGCGCAACCGTTAGGTGGTATTGACCCCGCGATATCTGACACCCAGTTTATCGTCCTCAACTAACGGTATAAACCCTGTGAGCAGGGCCGCAAGTGATGCCACTATGCCTGATGCGCCTTATGGAAGTGCCTTGTCCCACTCGACGTGAGGCCTGCGGCAGGTGGCAGATGAGCGTCAGGGGGCTTCCAGTGCGGTGTCGATCAAGCGTCGGATCTCCGCCCATGGCGGTGCACTCGGGACAACTAAGTCAAAATGCCCAGCATCAGGGATATCCACAAAGCGGACGCTGCCAGCCTTGTCCTGTCGAGGGCGGGCTTAATCACGCGCCACATAAGGTGGCACGAGCCGATCAAGCACGCCGCTCACCATCACTGTGGTAGCATCCGGTGCTGGAAGAACTGCAGGTGAGACTTCCGCCAGTCGATCCGGAGGTGCCAAGATCTTGAGGATCCCGTTGCCACAGTGCAGCGGGATAGACTTGGCAAAGCTCTTGAGATCGCCCACTCCGGCCAGGCTGATCGCCGCCCTGGGCATGAACGGGGACGACACGTGCAAGGGGCTTGCCGTCGGAAGCCCCTTGCGGGCCGCAGCCCAGACAGCCAAGTGCCCGCCGGCCGAATGCCCGACCAAAACCGTGCGCGACAGATCCAGGTGGTACGCCGATGCATCATCGCGCAGGCGGTCGATTGCGGCGCCGATATCCTGGAAGGTGCCGGGATAGCCGCCTCCTGCTTCGTTGGCCCGGCGGTACCCGACACTCCAGACCGCAATCCCCCTTTCCGCCAGATCGGCTCCGAGATGGCGCAGTTGTTCCCGGCCTGAGGTCGCGGTGCTCCAGCAGCCGCCGTGGATCAGGATCGCCACAGGATGCGGTCCTGGCCCCGTCGGAAGAAAGATGTCGACCCCTTGAACAGGCTCGGCGCCGTAGCGAACCTGCAACGTTGGTTCCGGCCTCGCGAGAGCAATAAAGGCTGACAATTCCACCGGATCAGCGGCCGAAGCCGTGCTGTCCATGAGCGATGTCAGCAGAGCAAGGGTGGCACAGCGTCTCATCACGATCTCCAGGATTCCGACCAGTGCGGTAGCGACCGTCAATAAGCGATTGCCCGCGCCTTATTCAGGTAGCTGTTTTCGGTCGCTTGTCGCAGCAGGAAGTCAGCGACATCGGCCCGCGCGATGTGACTGCTCTTAGCGGGTAAGCCATCGACAGCGGCCCGGTACTGCCCAGTCCACGAACCATTGGTCAGCGGCAGGGGACGGACAGCGATCCACTCCGGTGCATGGTTCTGGATTTCCTCCAGCGCCCGCCGATGATCGGCCAGTGTGTGACGGATGACGCGTTTGGCAAGAAACAGGAGCGCTGCTCCCCGCAGATCCTGCGCCGTCTCGCCGAGGACACCGAAGTTCCACAGGTAAACGAGCCGCCGCACCTGGTGTGCCTGCATCGCGCGCACGATATTGCGGGCAGCCGTGGAATAGAGGGTTGTCGGTCCTCTCGATTTATCGCCGATGGTGCAAAACACCACGTCTTGGCCTGCGAGTGCGCGGGTCACCGAATCCGCGTCCAGAACATCGTAGGGGACAACATGAAGCCGATCATGGTGAATGTCGACTGCAGCGGGATTGCGGATGGCTGCTGTGACGTGGTGGTGTTGTGCAAGAGCACGCTCAAGAAGGCAGCGCCCTACTCCCCGGCTCGTGCCGATGATCAGAACCTTCACCGATCGCCTTCCTTGCCTCATCCGAGTGCCGGTACTCCGGGCGGCCGGACTGGGCTGGTCTACTACCGCCTGCGTGGGGCACCGAAAATGTACTACTCGGCGTACTCGCAAGACTCCATCGCGGAAGCAGCGGCAACTCTCAAAGACCATGCGAAGGCCGGTCGAGCAGCATGGTGCATCTTCGACAATACGGCTGCTTTCGCGGCCACTGGCAATGCGCTGAACACTTTGAGGATTCTTCAGTCTTAGACACCTGACGATCGTTAGTTCGCCGCGGGCGACTTTCCGCGCGGTCGCAGCATTGCTTGGCGCACGATCGTTGATAGTTTGAAAGGAGATGGAAGAGCGATCACGTCCTTCCATTATTGTTTTGTAGCGGACCCCCAGCTTGCGGCAAGCCCCCGGTCATGTCGCATAAACGCTGCCCTCGATCAAACACGAGGGAGCCGTAACGATGCGTGTGCTGTTGTCGACCTATGGGTCGCGGGGAGATGTCCAGCCGCTGGTGGCCCTTGGCCTGGCCTTGAAATCGATGGGTGTCGAGTCGCTGGTATCGGCCCCGACCGATGCGGAGTTCGTCGAGCTCCTTGAGCGAGAGGGGCTGCCGCTGGCGCCGGCCTTCATGCCGGTGCGCCAGTGGATCGCGCAGGCGAAACAATCAGGTCTAAAGCTGCCCCAACTGGCGACCAAGATGGTGCCGGCCCAGTATGACGCGATTTCTGCGGCGGCCGAGGGCTGTGATGCGATTGTCGCGACCGGCCTGTTCCCGTCGGTAGCAGCGGCACAGTCCGTGGCCGAGGGGCTGGGACTCCATTTCAGCTGGGCGGCCTTTTGCCCGCTCATGGTGCCCTCGCCGCACCAACCACCCCATGGAGTACCCAGGCTGGCCGCACCCGCCAGAGCTGACCGACAACCTGGGTCTGTGGGCGTTCAATGCCCAGGCGAAGAACGCGCTCTTCGGTCAAGCGGTCAACACTCACCGCGCAGCAATCGGCCTGCCGATCCTCGACAATGTCCGCGACCATGTCTTCACACACCGGCCATGGCTAGCATCAGACCCGGTTCTCAGCCCATGGCGTACGACTGACCTGAACGACGCGGTCCAGACCGGAGCATGGATCCTGTCCGACAGCCGTCCGCTCCCAGCCGAGTTGGAGGCATTTCTCGCCTCTGGAGAGCCTCCGGTTTATGTGGGCTTCGGCAGCATGGCCATGCACGCGGCAGAGGACCCTGCCCGCACGGCCATTGAGGCGGTTCGCGCGCAAGGCCGGCGCGTGATCCTTGGTCACGGCTGGGCCAATCTCGCGTTGATCGATGATCAGGAAGACTGCTTCGCTGTCGGTGAGGTCAACCAGCAGGCGCTCTTCGCCCGGGTCGCGGCCGTCGTGCACCATGGCGGCGCCGGAACGACCACAGCGGCGGCCCGCGCTGGCGTGCCTCAGGTGGTGGTGCCTCAAGTCGCCGACCAGCCCTATTGGGCCAGCCGTGTCACCGAACTCGGCATTGGTGCTGCGCACGAGGGATCAAATCCAAGAACTGGGTCGCTCTTGGTCCCGCTCAGGACGGCGCTGGCGGCGGATACTCGCGAGCGAGCGTTCGCCCTCGCTAAGACGATCCGCGGTAATAGGGCGGAAGTCGCTGCCGAGATGCTGATTGCTGCAATCCGAGGGGAATGCCGGTAGGTCTCGCGCCGCCCTCATTAGGGCCTGACAGAAAATGGAAAAGCCCAGGCTCCGGGGCGTACGGACCGGGTGCCTTCGCACCTCGGCCTCGCGCACTACGGGCCTGGGCTAATAGGGTACCAGACGGGCGCTCGCATCGTCAGGCAAGCGCAGGAACAATCCGTGCCGGAGTACATCCGTCCGGCACGACCTCATCGGAACACGCGGTGACGCCCGGTGCTCTCGAAGTCCACATACGATGTCCGCTGGGGTAAGCCTGATATAAGGATTGATATACAATTCGCAAGCAGGTCATGGCAAACATTGTGTCGCAGCCTCACCAGATTTGAGGAGCGAACACATCCCATCGGCGTGCCTTAGTCCCTCCCCCGATCACCAAGGTTAGGAAGGGAACCTTGACCGTGAGGCGACGTTTCCATCGGAGACCTCAGGAGCTCACATGCCGGTGTTGGATCTTAACAAAGTTGCAGGGGCGGGCTTGGCCGCACTGGTGCTCGGCGGATCAACGCTGGTGAGCCCAGCGGTCGCCGCAGATCTGCCCCCATACTTCGAGGGTCAAGAGGCGGTTCTGGAGCACCCACCAGTCCAGCGCAGGCTCGCGGTTGAGGAAACCTATATCGCCCCACCGGTCGAGCACAGGATCATTGGCCGTCGCGTGCTCGAGCAAGAGTTCGTTGGCGGATATGAAGGGCCGGCCTTGGTGCCGCAGTGGCCTCTGCCGATTGTGCCTCTGGAGTATAGCGATAGTTTTGAAGGGCCTGCCTTAGTCCCACCGCGAAATGTCCCAATCGTCTCTGGGCAGCGGGTTCTGCCTCCACCCGTATACCAGAAGAGAGTTGTCGGTCTCTCTGCGCCCATGGAGGAATGCCGCGTTGTCGTCCGAAAGCGGATCGACGCCTACGGCGATGTTACCATGCGCAGGACCAGAATCTGCGACTGAAAGCGGCTCGCCGTATCCGTAGCTCTTATTGTCCCTCTGACTCCTGCAGCGAGATGCCCGCCGGCACTTTCAGCTCGCCGTCGTCCTGATCCAGGTCGATGAAATGGTTGTTCTTGGGGATGACCAACCCCTCCCCGATCTTTGGCAACTTGGACAGGGCGGTGCAGGTGATAGCCGAGCGCTCTTCCGACGAAGTTTCGGTGCCGGTAAGCCGCACGGTTGTCGGCCCTGGACCTGAAAGGCTCCCTTCAATGCGAATGCTCTGATCGGGAAAATCCCAGGTGAAACGCTGGCCTGTCTGCTTCCACCTGCCCGGCCACTCGCCCGGTTTCGTCCGGGAAGCATCGAAAATGTAGGGGCTCACCTCACCGTTCTCGAACTCCCCTCCCCCGACACCACCACCTGGATAGAAGGTGATCACGAACTGGGATCGGTCGGAAGCGCGGGTGCATTGCCAGAGGGAACCTGCGAGGCTTAGGCTGTCGGCCAGACTTGCAGCGAGACCCAAGACAATCCCGATCGCGGCAAGCAGAATGCCTCTCATGGCTCTTTCTCCGGCCCTAGGAACGATGCCGCCGCACTGTAATCTGCCGCCCCTTACCAAACTTGTGTACCGTCCCGAAGATCACAGCCCCCGCGGGATTTGGACTGGGAGCAGCCAGTCTTCCCTTGCGAACAAAACCAGAAACAAGGATCAATCGTCCAAGAAGAAGCAGGGGACGATTCGTCAGTGTCCATCTCGGCTGGTTATCTCAACAAGCTCAATCCGGAACAGCGGCGGGCGGTGGAACACGGTGTCACCGATGGGAGGGCTCCGCCATCGCCGCGCCCGCTCTTGGTGATTGCCGGTGCGGGATCGGGCAAGACCAACACCTTGGCCCACCGGGTGGCGCATCTGATCGTCAACGGGGCCGATCCACGGCGCATCCTCCTCCTGACCTTCTCCCGCCGGGCCGCCGCCGAGATGGCGCGCCGGGTCGAGCGGATTGCCGGGCAGGTTCTGGGCCAGAGTGCCAGCGTGATGACAGATGCCCTCACCTGGGCAGGTACGTTCCACGGCATCGGCGCCAGGCTACTGCGCGACTACGCACTTGAGATCGGCCTGGATCCCGCCTTCACGATCCATGATCGCGAGGACTCAGCCGACTTGATGAACTTCATCCGGCACGAACTTGGCTTCTCCTCCACGGAGAGCCGTTTTCCCACTAAGGGAACGTGTCTGGCGATCTATTCCCGCTGCGTCAATGCCGAGACGACCCTTGAGGAGGTGCTTCGGGCCTCATATCCGTGGTGTGCCGGCTGGGCCGCCGAGCTGCGGCAGTTGTTTGCCGCCTATGTCGAAGCCAAACAGCGCCAGAATGTGCTCGATTACGACGACCTTCTGCTCTACTGGGCCCAGATGGCAGCCGAACCCTCGATCGCTACCGAACTGGGTAGGCGCTTCGACCATGTCCTCGTCGACGAGTACCAGGACACGAACCGGCTGCAGTCCTCAATCCTGCTCGCCCTCAAGCCCGACGGCCAGGGGCTGACCGTTGTTGGAGACGATGCCCAGTCGATCTATTCCTTCCGGGCCGCGACCGTCCGCAACATTCTGGATTTTCCAGCGCAGTTTAGCCCGCCAGCTGAGATCGTCACCCTCGACCGCAACTACCGCTCCTCCCAGCCGATCCTAGCGGCGGCCAATGCCGTGATCGAACTCGCCTCCGAGCGCTTCACTAAGAACCTTTGGACGGACCGAACCTCCGCCGAGCGGCCGCAACTGGTGGCCGTGCGCGACGAGGCCGATCAGGCCCGCTACGTGGTCGAGCAGGTGCTGGCGAACCGCGAGACCAGCATGACCCTCAAGCAGCAGGCGGTGCTGTTTCGCACCTCCCATCACAGTGGCCCCTTGGAGGTGGAGTTGACCCGCCGTAACGTCCCCTTCGTGAAGTTCGGCGGCCTCAAGTTCCTGGATGCTGCCCACGTGAAGGATGTGCTGGCGGCGCTGCGGTTCGTCCAGAACCCGCGCGATCGGGTCGCCGGCTTCCGCCTGATGCAGCTTCTGCCCGGCGTCGGACCGACCTCCGCTCAACGGGTCCTGGATCGTATGTCAGAGGCGGCCGATCCGATTGGGGCGCTGCTGGAAGCCCCTGCCCCACCGCGGGCTGGAGGCGAGTGGCAATCGTTTGTGGACACGATTGAACAGCTGCGGTCGGGTTCAGCAGGGTGGCCGGCGGAGCTTGAACGGGTCAGGGCCTGGTATGAGCCGCACCTCGAACGCATCTACGAGGATGTGACGACCCGTAAGGCGGACCTGATCCAGTTGGAACAGATCGCCACCGGATATCCGTCCCGGGACAGATTCCTCATGGAACTCACCCTCGATCCGCCTGACGCCACGAGTGATCAGGCTGGAGTTCCACTGCTCGATGAGGACTACCTGATCCTGTCGACAATCCACTCGGCCAAGGGGCAGGAGTGGAAGGCGACATTCGTCCTGAATGTCGTCGATGGCTGCATCCCATCGGATCTCGGCACAGGGACGACAGCGGAAATCGAGGAGGAGCGTCGGCTTCTCTACGTCGCCATGACGCGTGCTAAGGACAGTCTCCACCTCATCGTCCCGCAACGGTTCTTCACGCATCAGCAGTCCGCCACGGGGGATCGTCATGTCTATGCCGCCCGCACCCGTTTCATCCCGAGTGCGCTCCTGAACCAGTTTGAGAGGAGATCATGGCCGTCGGTCGCACCGGAGCAGGCGACGGGATCATCGTTCAACAGAGATGTTCGCGTCGACATCGGGGCCAAGATGCGGGGCATGTGGCGTTAGAGAACTGGTGTCGTCGGTTGTCAGACGATGCCCCAGGCGCGGTAGCGGGTCCGGCCAGTGAGCTCGCGCGGCAGCGCGCCGCCCAACTGGGCCAGCATCAGGTCGACGGCCTTTGGGGTGACCTTCAGGAGCTTGGCGCCGAGCGGTACGGTCACCAATGGACGCGACAGGAACAGGTCGACCAGTTCGGGCAGCTTCGAATTGGACCGGGTTTTAGCCGTGACCCGCCCCATCAGTTCACGGGCGAGAATGAGCCTCTCCAAGTCCTTGTTCGCGATATCCAAGGCTTCCTCGATGACACTGCAAAAGCCATCGAGTTTCTCCTTCGCTGCTTCCCGGCCCTGCGGACGGAACTTCGACTGCTTGAAGCCGGCCGCCAGCGGCAAGAGAAAGTTCGTGAGTCCTCGCGCTCTGAGAATGGAGGCAGCCATTGTCAGGCCCAGCCACGGCAAGCGGGTATAGAGGTTCAGATCCAGCCAGGCATTCCAGGCCATCGCCGCAGCAGCGACGGCTGGCCAATGGTTCATCCGCTTAACGAAATCAAGCCACAGGTCCTCGGCCTCTGCTTCATCCTGGTCCGGATCATAGACCAGATGCGATCGGCTCTTGGGCAGCGGAGTTTCACCCGCCAAGACCCTTGTGGTGCGATCCAACACGGCGTCGATTTCGGCAAAATGCGCCTTCCACGGGTCGGCATCATTGGCAAAGGCCGGATAAGCCTCGTCATCATCCGGATCAGGCCGCTTGCGTTTCGATGCGGTCGCTTCCGATGCGATCCCGCCAACACCCCTTAGAGCCGCTAGCCCGTCGAAAGACACTGGCCAAGGGGCTTTGCGGGCCATCGCCGTCCGTCGAGATCTGAGAGCCGCGGCCGCCCGGGTGAGTTCATGGGTCGGGCTGCGAATGTCCATTCCGGCGTCATGAAGGACGAGATCGCCGACGTCGACCAGATGCCCGTCGAGCATGAGGGCTCGGACGGCTTCGGTCATATCGCAACGAGACTGCCAGCCAGCCGAGAGCCCGGATGCTTCTAATCGAGCATCAAACCGCAGAATGGCAATCGTGATCTGCTCAAGCCGACCGGCAATTGTCTCCCACGGTAATTCGGGAACAATGATCGCCGGCCGCTCCGATGCTTCATCGGTCAAACTCAGGCGCACAAGCTGCCCCCTAACTGGTTTCGCGTTCACTAAATTATTGTATTATAACGGGTCTGTCTCGACAACGGTAGCGTTTGGGGATATCGCTACAATCTGCCATAGGCGCGGGCGCCCAGGCAAGAAATGGGCATACTAGGCTGTTTTAGCCTTAAACGGCCGATATTGACCGGTTCCCGCCGCCCCACGGAGCAAATTCGCCGCAATTGGCTAAGGAAATTCGACTGCATCAACCCTCAAAACTAGGCATGGCGGCGACCTCAACCGATCTTTTGCTTATCCCTGTCAGCTGTGTACCGGACTCCATTAGACAACATATCCTCCTTGGACAAACATACGTTCCAATTCGGCCTGGTTCTGCATGCCAAAATGGAAAGGGGGCTAGGATGCCCCCTCCTCGACTATCTACTTTCTATCCTCGCCTAAGCCTCAATCACGAAGCGGTTAGGCCTTAGCTGATTGAAACTGTGCATAAATTTCATGCAGATTTTCAGTGAGGTATTCGGCGAATTGAGCTTCTTGTTTAGCGTCTATGATGAACTTGATCTTGCCCCCGACCTTTTCAATACGAGCAATTCTCCGACCGGCTTGCTCGACCCACGAGCCAGAATCGAACTTTTCAGTTAAAGCGTCGATTAGGCGGATGAAACGCGTGTCTGTGTCAGCTGACACGAACTCCTGAGAACCGATTAGCTTCAGGGCTCTTTTTCGATTGCCATCTTTTTCGAGAAGGTCCGCCAACTGGACCCACCTTGGTCGCCCGGCTTTTGGAGCAGGTCCAACGGCCTTGATGATCTCGGAAGGGATACGTCGACCTAACGCGAGCAGCCTCGCAGCCATTGTACGATCGACCGTCAAAGCTGCTTCTATGGTCTCTCGGCTATAATGATGATCATCGAGTGCAATCGCAAACATGACCTTCTCGATGAAAGTCAGATCAAGCCGAGCAGAGTTCTCTTGACCTTGAGCAACTACGAGCTCCTCATCGCTCAGATTGAGAACAATTGCTCGTACTTTCCGCCTCAGTTCTTTAAGGGCACGCAAGCGGCGGCGACCGTATGCAATCTCGTACGTGTGCTCCTTTGTCGGATGAGGACGAACAAGGATTGGGATCCGCTGCCCGCCCGCCTTAATGGAATCAAAAAGCTCCCGATACTTGTTCTGGTCGACCTCAAGTCGGTCGGTGATCGACGAGTCCTCGATTGCGTCTGGATCAATCTCCAAAACTTTATCGCCCGCAGCGATTAGAGCTTGGGCTTCATCAGCGATTGAACCAAGACGCGTGACAGCGTCGCGCATTGTCCTCAGTGAGGGCGGGACCGTCCCTTGCCGCGGTTGCTCAGGTATGGTTGTCGCAATCGCGGGAACGAAGTCCGACGGGTCAACAACAGCAGCTTCCGGAGGCATCTCGGATTTTGCTTCAAGGCGATTTGCCATGTAGCCTTTGAGGCGGCTCAATTGCTTACTCATTCGCGTCCCCAAGCCTTCTTCATCAGTGTCTGGATTTCGGACCCCATCGACTCCAACGACTCGATTGCACGGTCGTAAGTTGATCGCGTGAAGTCCTCGCGGCTCACCTCGTATAAGGTCTGCTTGCTAAGGCCTGCGGCTTCGATGGCTGTCGACTTCAAAATTGGGCTGTTAAGGACGCGCTCTCGGAAGAGTGTGCGCATAAGCGCTACGGTCCAGTTTTGCGGCCCATCGTTAGGCTCAAAGCGAGTGACCGCATAACGCAGGAAATCATACTCTAGAGCTACTTCGGGTCCATTGCCGTTTTTGTTGACGGCGTCCTGCACCACTTCAAGAAGCGCAGCTGCCATCTGAAGGAACTGACACATGGACATCACGTCCAGCATTTGCGGATGGACAGTGATAAGCAGACTTGTTGCTGCGCAAAGTGCTCCGAGAGTGATGTACCCAAGTTGCGGCGGACAATCTAATATCATCACATCGTAATTATCTTCGACCGACGCGAGTGCATTAGCGATGCGATCCCAGAATCGCCCTCCATGAATTTCACTCATGAAGCGCGGGGCTTCATGCTCATATTCTTGCAGTTCGATGTTCCCAGGTACAAGGTCGAGCCCAGGGAAGTACGTTTTGCGGATAATCTCCGCAAGCGGCTTACGTGTTCCCTCGTACTTGATTGCGCCATAAATTGTATTGTCGGCATCAATGTCCATTTCTGGTTGATAACCGTGGAGGGCCGTCAGGGACGCCTGAGGATCCAGATCAATAGCCAGAACCCGATATCCCTGCAGCGCCATATACTGGGCTAGGTGTGCAGCCGTCGTTGTTTTTCCTGAACCGCCTTTGAAATTCGCGACGGCGATCACTTGGCAATGCTCGGTTCCTGTACGATGCGGCAGATACTTCTTACCTTTCGCACCGTCGTCAAGAAGGCGCCGCAGGTCGTTGATTTGCTCAAGGGTGTAAGATCGACGATTCCCCTGCCCTATCGTTGGTTGCGGCCCCTTTCCTGCCAAGGAGAGTTGGCGAAGGTATCCATCTGCAACTCCAATGAGCTTTGCAGCTTCTCCGGATGTAAAGGACCGAAGAGTCTTTTTTGCCTCAGGAGCGTAAAGCTCATGCCGGAGGTTGTTCAACTCTTTTGAAAGTGCGTCCCCGTCTTGAGCAATGACCTGTGTCACGCGCTCCCGGGAGAACGACTGGGATTTGAGGAACGGAGTACCAGTGTCCATTGCAGGGCACCCTTCTTAGTTTACGCGACCGAGCTGAGTGTTACGGTTTTGGATGAAGTCGCGGTTTAGGTCCGTAAATATGAGGCGAGGATTGTCGGAAGGTAGTTAAGAAATGGTTAACGGGAGGAGTAACGGCTCGGGAGTAATCGTCTCGCAGCCCACCTGCCGAAGGGATTCGCTCTTGTGTCAGCTGACACAGCCCTACCCTCGTCGAAATATTCGAGTCCCGATTTATCCAGCGGGTCCTTCGCGTATCGAAGCCGGGTGATAGTGGAAGGCAGTTGATTTGATCATACTGCGGCGAGGTCGGCTCAGAGCTAGGGTACGGGCCGGAAGCTCTGAAAACTGGAATCCTCGGGCACCAACGAACCTTACGCGTGGGAGGCGACGCTAAAAATGGCGGATGCCTGTGTCAGCTGACACAAGAATGTTTCCCAGATAGTTCCCAATAAATCCGGCAAAATCCATCTCGAGAATAATTCGCGTGAGGGCCCAGCTCACCGAATGGTTTTCCTATAGGAAGAGCGTATAAGTTCCGGATGCAGAGGGTTGGATGAGGTAGAAGCTTTGTGTCAGCTGACACAATTGTTGCGCAACCAACCATCTAGGACGATCGCGACATTCCCGAAGTGAAGTAGCTTGGGGTGATGCGCATGGGAGATGGGTTAAAAGGTGCAATTGGTAGGCCGTACCTTCCAAATTGCCCAATGCTGCTCTCTTTGGGCCGTCCATTCCCCCATCCGAATATAGGGCAGGGGAACCCAGAAAGGTGTCGCGCGGCACCTGGGCGAAGATCTATCAACGTCCTGAATCCGTCTTTCTTAACTGATTCTCGATTTATATTAGACCACCTCGTGCCGAGGCAGTGGCGCTGCGGGATGCCGCACGACAAGATTCGGTATCTGGCCTCGTCTGACGTAATACTAATGCCGACATAGCCAAGTTCTACGTTCTCGCCGTCAAGGGCAAGCTTACTCGGCGAAGCCGCCTTAATCCGTGAGCGGGGCCGCGTTGGCCCACCGGTCCGCGTAAGATCGAGTTGCATGAAACTAAGCGCAGCGCTGTAGAAGCCCCAGGGACCTGGCTTCGCTGCAAGCGGAGGTACGGTTGCGCCCGACGGCTCGATTGACGATAAGCCCTTACCGCGCCAGCTTCATGATCTCCGGCAAGTTCCCAACCCATACGCCGGGCTCTCACTGATCCATTGTTCTTCCGACCGAGACATCGGCATCAGTGGCACTCGATTACGAGCACGAGGCATCATGAAAAGCAGGACCTTCACCCAGTCCTTGGCCGCTTTATCCGCTGCTCCTTTCCTCCCCCAGCAAGCCACCGCCTCCCCTCCTTCGGCGGCTGCTTCCACAGGTCCTGCGCTCATGGGCGATCCATCACGGACGTGCCCTGGATCAAGATCGGCCAACATACCCTCACCCGCCGGCCGACCGGCTGCACGGTTATTTTGTGTGAGGATGGCGGCGTGGATGGTGTGGATATCCGAGGATCCGCCCCTGGTACCCGTGAAACCAACTTGCTCAACCAGACCAACGCCGTTCAACAGGTTCAAGCCATCCTCCTAGCCGGCGGTAGTGCCTACGGCTTGGAGGCTGCCACTGGTGTGATGAGCAATCTTGAGGAGCGAAAACTCGGGTTCAAGTTGCGCGCCGGAGTCGTTCCGACAGTGGCAGCTGCCATTCTGATGGACCTCGGTGTGGGGGGACTTCACAATCCGCCCGGATTCCGAGGCCGGCTACCAGGCCGCGCTGGCTGCCACGTCCGGGCCAGTCCGAGAGGGCAATGTTGGGGCAGGAGCAGGAGCGACAGTAGGCAAGATGTTCGGGTCAGCCTTCGCCATGAAGGGTGACGTTGGGACGGCCAGCCATCGGGTTCCGGGCACTGACGTCGTGGTCGGCGCTATCGTGGCTGTGAACGCTGTGGGCGACATCTTCCAACCCGACACCTACCAGATCCTTGCTGCCGCTGGACGGGGGGCGGACAGGGGTTCCGCGACACCATGGCGGCGATCATGGGCGGCTACCGCGTCGTGACATCGCGCGGCAGCAACACCACGATTGGGGCAGTGGCCCCCAACGTGCCGTTCAGCCAGGCTGAAAGGAGCAAGATCGCGCCTGTGGCCCGCGATGCCTTCGCCCGCAGCATCAATCCCGTGCACACGATGTCGGATGGCAACACGATCTTTGCCCTATCCACCGGCAGGGCCTCATCCGTCTGGGCCTATGTCTCTGCCATCGGGGCGATCGCCGCCACCGTGATGGCCCATGCCATAGCCCGAACCGTAGTCCAGGCCGAGAGCCTCGCCGAGCATCAACTCCCGGCTCATAGAGACCACGTGAAAGGACGAAGGAGCGTTCGGACTTGGTCGCAAAGGGCGGGGAGGGGTCTGAGAGCGCCTCACCTCCGTTCGACAGCAGCCTATTGAGGGTGGGCCGCTTCACTATGGGCCTCGCGCGTTAACCATATTCCCCGACGACGCGCTATTCAGCATTATGCAAGGATGTCGGCAGCGCCAGCCCGGCCGGATGCGCGCGATCGAGTTGCTGCTTGACGGAAGAGGCATTCCATTTTGTCCCGCCGCGCGGGGCTCGCTCTCGCATGCGTTTAAGTTGCAACACTATACCTCGCAGTGACAGATCCGGATCGGCCATCGCAATGCCAGCGATCAGCGTCATGAGCCGGTCGTCAGACCGGAGGGGAGGGATTTCTGAAGCAGCGCCGGATCAGCCATGCGCTGCGAGACCAGTTTTCGAACCGCGCGCGGAAGGCGCTCCTGCGTCCAGTTATGGCCCCATCCATTCAAAACCTGAACTACGTTCGCCCATGAGTGCCCCGGCCGCATTCGTTTCACTGTGGGCATCCACCGATCAGCCGTCGCAATGAGCGGCTCGAGATACCTCTTTTCCCTAGCAAATGTCAGTTTGCGGATGGTATCCGGGCGTTGTTCGCGAACCCCGGGGTCTGCCGAGGATCTTCCCGCGGGCCTTGGCAGCCCGTAACCCGGCCTTGGTGCGCTCGGAGATCAGTGATCGCTCAAGCTGCGCCACAGCACCGAGCACTTGCAGCGAGAACATGCCCTGGGGCGTCGATGTCTCAATCGCATCCTGAAGTGACTTGAAATGCGCTCCCGTCTTCGCCAGCCCCTCGATGACCTCGGGCAAATGGCTCACTGATCGTGTCAGCCGGTCGAGGCGCACGACCACGAGCACGTCTCCAGCCCGGAGCTCTCTGAGCAGTTGAGCGAGAACCGGACGAGCCCGGGATGCCCCTGACCCTTGCTCCTGATGGATCGTCACGCAGCCGGCCGCCTTGAGCTCGATGAGCTGGGCGTCCGTCATCTGGTCCTCGGTCGACACACGGGCATAGCCGATCAGTCGCCGTTTCGGGACCGGGGAGAGGGCCATCAGAGTCGCTAATCTCGGCCCGGTTCTCCGGCTTACTATAGAGAAGATGACGTCCGAAGCTTATACGGCTGACACCAGGTTGGTGGTCGACCATGAAGGCCAGCCGGTCCCTGCGAAATCACGATCGTGGCTCCATAGGTCAGCATCCAAGGTCCAGGCCAACACCAGCAAGTGGGCATAGGTGACGCTGCCGTTGCGGGACGCCGGCCCGCTCCTGAGCGCTGTTTCGGCCGCTGTCCTATCCTCGTCGGCGACGTCCTCACGGGCAATTATGGTCACGAGATCAAGCAGGCTTTCTAGAACGGCGAGATCGCTGGGCCTGACGTGCCCAACCACGCGATAGGCCTCATTAAAGGCTTCTTCGCTTGTGATCAGGCTTCACCGCCCTGAGATCAGGTCCAGGTGTCCACCGGTCGTTGACCCCAGGACCGCGGCCACGAGGATACTGGCGTCGACCACCAAGGCTACTGGGACGTCGCGCGGTCGGGTCAAGGACCGAACTCGCGATCAAGGGCAGCCTGCTCCTCAGGGGAGCGTCGGGATTCCGCCTGTGCCAGTGCCTGACAGAACCGTGCCCGGGCCGCCTCAGAAGCGGGGCGCAGGGGAACGAGCAGAGCAACGGCCCGCCCGTCGCTCTGCACCGGAACAGCTCCGGGGAGCTGCTCGATCGAAGCCGCCGACAGTTCCTGGAGTTCTCTCATCGTTACCGCACGTGCTATGGCATGTATGTAAACATGCAGGGCGGCATTTTCCAAGCAAGTCGAAGACGGTTTGTACAATTTCATGAGACGCGTACTAAAGGTCGTTTGAAGACGTCTTTCAAGATACCTTTTTAATCAGTCGGGGAGGGGAGGGCTTCCCCGTAACGGCCGAAAATGCTTTGGAAATAAGGGCATTAGCGACCCTGCTGACGAGAAGAGTCAACCTAAGCCTCGGCGATCGGATCCCGAACGAAGCGGCTCATGATGCTGTCCGCTTCAACGGCACAAATCCCAATAACAGGCCGTAGGTAATTCCCGTTTAGGTTCTTCTGTCGCCCCAACACTTAGCGAAATCAATAGTTTATCTGTCAACACGAAGCGAAGATTTCGGAGGCCAGCGGATTGGCACCGGAACAAGCCTTGAGCCTAAACACACGGAACGAAGGACCCAGCAAGAACGCGCCTCCAGGACTACCTGTGTCCCAGTCTCAACAGAACGTCCTTGGCCTGGTTGACGCGTGCCGCGAGATAGGTCGAACCGCCTTGGTCCGGGTGGAGCTTCTTCATCAAAGTCCGATGGGCTCGCCGGATGTCCTCAGGGCTGGCCCCAGGCTGAAGATCCAGGATCCGGTACGCTTCCTCCGGGGTCATCGCGGCCGAAGGGGAGGGAGTGTCGGCCTGTGACGCCTCCCCGGTCTGGGCGTATTCCCGCCAATGCGGAAACCGGCGGTCAAGGTAGGCCTCGAGAAGGCGAGCACCATCAGGATCGCCGGCATGGCACTCGGCAAGCAGATCCCGCAGGCAAGCCTCATTCAGGGCCTCGAGTTGCTGTCCCGCGAAGGCACCAGCAAGCACCGTGCCTGTCATCTCCCCGCTATCATGATCCAGCGTCATCTCGATCCGCTGCGAGCGAACGCGTGAGGTGCGGCCGGAGGTCCGCTGTGCCCGCACACCAGCATGAGGCCAGGGTAGGCGGCTCCATCCGAGCAGCCAAGCTCCGAAGCTTCCGATCAGCAGGGCCATGTCGATCCGTCCCCGCGCCGCAAGCAGGCCCGCGAGACCCAGCGCCACAACCCCGCCGGTGACTTTGAGAAACCTCGCCAGAGTAGCAGGGTTCGCATGCGCAAAGTTGCTCAGGAACCACCACAGAACCACGACGGCCGCAATGCCATACAGCAGCATCACGGTCTGCGCTCAGTAATGGCCGTGAGCAGGCCCCGGGCCTGCGCGCTGCCGGCCGTCAGCCGGGCAAGCCCCGCGATGCCACCGGTCGCATAGGCGGCTGCGGCCCGCAGGAGTTCGGACAGGGCCTGGGGAGCTCCGGCATCGAACCGGGTATAGGCGCCGCCGCTCAGGCGGGCGATCTCCTGAAACGCTCCAGCCGCATCAGGGTCGTCCCCCTCGTGGAACATGAAGGCCTTGACCCCAAGGAGACCCAGTTCTCCCGCGACGGCACAGAGATCGTCGATCGGCTCCTCCATGGCATCGCCAACGTAGACGAGCACTTTTACCGGCGTTTGGCCTGCCTCGGCCCGGACATGACGGAGCACCCGCCCGATCTGGGTCTGACCACCCCGGCAGCTGATCCTAGTCATAAGATCGGTCAGAGCCCGTGCGTCGGCGACCCAGCGGGACGCGCGGCACTCGCCGAACCCCCGGAAGTAGACCAGCTGCACCGAGAGACCATCGGCCTCACTGGTCGTAGCAAACATCTCGCCCTGGACGCGGCAGGCGAGATCCCAGGTCGGCTGTCGACTCATCGTGGCATCAAGGGCGAACACGAGACGCGCTCGGGGCGCATTGCCCGTCAGTGGCCCAAGACGCTTGGCCTCTGTCAGGAAGGAGTCGATCATCGAAGGCGGACTGGCGCCGGGGATGGGTGATCGTGTGAGATCCTTCTTGTCAACCATCGTCTCTCCCTCTCCCAAGATGTGGGGTTGCAGCGAGTGCCTGTAAATCCGGGGATAGAGGTTTCACGAAGCATGCCCTTCTTGAGGCGCCTGCCAGGATGAGCAGCAAGCCTGATCGTTGCGCCGACGACTCACGTGCAGCCGAGGAGCGCATACAATGGTTGCGCCCTCCCACCCGCGAACTCACTCAGTCTGCCGCACGAACTTACCGGCCAGACCCGCTACAAAGCATGAGGCATCGTGTAGGGCCTCTCCGGCTCGTGAGGCAGCGCCTCTTTGTCGCCTTACTGCCATGGTTCAGGGCTCTTGGATGAACCTTAACCGGAGAAGGCAGCTTGTTCGAGGATCTTGGGAGCACGCGAATCAAACTGGCCTGTCCTCGCTGCCAGCAGATGTTCAAGGTTCGACTGCGGAAGCCTCGGTTTGGAGCCGATCTCACCTGCCGGCTGTGCCGCCATGAGTTCTCGGCCAGAGATGTGTCGCATCGGATCGAGGTCTCTGATGCCTTGGCTCGCCTGCAACAGGTCGTGAAGCGCCGCGTGCGGCTTACGAAGCCTCCCGGCCAAGGCGGAGCTGTCGATGGTGCCAGAGGTCACCACCAGGCTGAGATCTCAGCTGCCCTGACGAAGCTGCAACCCAGCGGGTGCAGCACAGAAGCTTGACTGTAACAGCATACCAGTTTCAGCCATAATCCTCATGTTTGTTGAAGGTCCTGGCGCCGAATCGGTTGGCGCGTCATAGGGCCTGAAATGACCCGCGCTCTGGCTGTTGCCACTGCTCTTTTGCTCGCTATCCTCTCCCACGCACCAACCGCAAACGCCGCAGACCCGGTTCACTTCTGGGATCTCCAGCCGCGATCGCTCCGTCTCCTCGTTTCCTCCCCACAAGTAATGGTCACCCGCACCAGGACGGGTTGGGATGCCTATTGCCGCTGCCCGGTGGTTCTCGCTCCGTCCGAGATCCCCGAGGTGATGAAGAAGGCCATCGTGGCAGTCGAGGACAAGCGCTACTTCGAGCACAGTGGCGTGGATGTGATCTCGCTACTGTCGGTACTCAAAGGAGGTCTCACCCGTGGTGGCAGCACGATCCCGATGCAGCTCCTCAAGAATTTGGTCTTCCACGATCTCAGAGCGAGCGATGTGCTCAGCCGCCTCGAGCGCAAAGGGGCGGAGGTCTGGTACGCCGGCCTCTTCGATGAGGCCGTCGGCAAGGAGGAACTCCTGGCGGCCTACCTCAACCAGATCGAGTTCGGCGGGCGCGACATTGTCGGGCTGTACCGGGCGAGCCGGCACTACTTCCGCAAGGAGCCCAGGGACCTGACGCTGTACGAGGCCGCGCTGCTGGCCGGCATGGTCAAGGCGCCCGCACGGCTCAATCCGATCCGTGAGCAGACCCGGGAGCGGGCACATGAGCGCGCGCTTCTCGTCCTGAAGCTCATGAGCGAGCAGGGCCTGATTAGCGACAAGGAGCGCCGTCAGGCTGAGAGGGCAGGGATCCGCCCCGGCCTGCTGCCGGAGTTCAAGATCCAGCCGCAGGCTTTTACCGAATGGGTGGTGGAGACCTGGGGGGACAGGTACGTGCAGCCGGGAGAGACGGTCCGTTTCTTCGTCACCTTGAATCCCCGCATCCAGCACCTGGCGGAGCACCAGCTCAGCAGGCTCGTCAAGGACGGGGCTGTCCCGCCCGCGTATGACGCCGGTGCCGTCATGATGGCCCCGAACGGACGCGTGCAGGCAATGGTCGGCTCCGTCGATTGGTCCCAGCGGCAGTTCAACAATGCCGTGAAGGCCCGCGTGCAGACCGGTTCGACGGCGAAGTTGCCGCTGCTGATTGCCGCCTGCGAGGCCGGCAAGAGCCCTGAAAGCCGCGTCCTCGACCAGCCCGTCAAAGGAAACTGGCCTTCGAACGGCGCACTGGGCTACCGCGGGCAGACAACGCTGAAGGAGGCAATGGCCTCGTCACGAAATGCCGCGGCGGTGCGGTTGGCGCGAGAGATCGGAGCCGACACCCTTGCGGACGTCAGCCGACGCACCGGCATCGATCCTGGTCCCACGGATGATCCAAGCTTCATCCTCGGCTCATACTCGAGCAATGTCATGACCATGACGGCAGCCTACGCGTCGGTGGCCAATGGCGGCTACCAGGTCACCCCGTCGGGAGTGCTCGCGGTGGTCGATGGGCGAGGCCAGGTCAGGGCTGACTTTCTGACGACCATGCGCAAGAGGGTCATTCCGGAGGAGTGTGTCGATCCGACACAGGAGGTTCTCCGCGAGGTGGTTCAGAACGGGACCGGCCGTGCGGCACGGTTGAGAGACTGGACAACCTACGGCAAGACGGGGACGTCTACCGGGAACACCGATGCCTGGTTTATCGGCTGGAGCGAGCAGCGGGTGCTCGGGATCTGGATGGGCCGGCGGCACGGCGAGACCGGCCCCGCTCTGGCCGGCGCGGGGGCCCCTGCGGCCTACTTCGGGCGTGTCGCCAACGCAGTGAATGAATGGACCGACCAGCAACAGAAACGTGAGGAGCAACGACTGGCGAGCGCGCGGACCAAGCGGCCTGCTCAACCGGGCAAGATGGCTGATTGGTTCTCGGGGCTCCGGCCGTCCGTGGCCCTCCCGAAGGGGCGATCGGCTCACGATCCTGTACCTGGAGGGAAAAGGACGTGAGCCCGTCAGGCCTCGACAGGGAGCGCGCATGACGACGACAGCACAAAGCCTTTGTGCGGCTGCGTTCGTGGGCTTGTGCCTGTCCTTACCGGCCGTCGCGGCCGAGCCAGAGAGCTGCCCGGGATTGATCGCCTCACGAGAGGCCCTGTTCTCCTGGGCAGCGTTGCGCCAGGATGAGGTTGGCCTGACGTTTGTCGGCCACGCCACTTTCCTGATCGAGACGCCGCAGGGGGTGCGGATTGCCACCGACTACAGTGACGGCAGCCGCCCTTCCATCACCCCTGACGTGGCCACGATGAACAAGGCTCATGCCACCCACTTCAGCTATCACCCTGATCCAGCTATCAAGCATGTGCTCAAGGGTTGGAACCCGGCCGGAGGTCCCGTTATCCACGACCTGACGGTGCAGGATGTACGCATCCGGAACGTCTCGACCAACATCCGGAACTCTCAAGGGGCAACGGAATACGACGGCAATTCCATCTTCGTGTTCGAAACCGCTCAGCTATGCATTGCGCATTTGGGTCACCTGCATCACACCCTCTCGCCCGAGCACCTGAAGAGGCTGGGGCGGATCGATGTTCTGCTGGTGCCGGTGGATGGCGGCTACACGCTCGAGACGTTTGACATGATGGAGGTGCTGCGCGCGATCAATGCACCGCTCATCGTCCCGATGCATTACTTTGGGCCGTCAACCCTCAACCGCTTTCTCGCCTCCGCCCGAGCGTACTTCCCGGTGGAGTTCAGCGACACGGCAGCCATCACCCTGTCCCGTGCCACGCTGCCGAGGAGCCCGAAGATCTTGGTCCTGCCAGGGCATTGAGCGGTGGCGGAGCAGGTGCATTAGACCATCTGACTTTTAATCAGAGGGTCCTGGGTTCGAGTCCCAGCGCGCTCACCAATAATATCAAAGGGTTACCGGCATCTGCCCTTTGAGCGACTTCTCTCCAGGTAGCCAATAGGTAGCCAGACGTTTCAGGTGGAAGGGATACGAGCTCGTCCGAGGCGGAGGCAACCTCCGAGCTAGCATGCCAAGGTGAGTCGCTCCGCGCCTGCGTCCCGTCCACTTCGGCTCAATTTGAAGATCTGCCGCGGAACCGCCCATGATGAGGCCCGAAAGGTCTGGTGTCTGGTCTCTCGCCGTAAGCAGACCTTCACCCAGCACTCCTGAACTTCCCAGATTGACCCACTCCGAACCTTCCCGGAGCAGTTCTCCCCTCCGAGTCCATGTTCCAAAACGCCCCGTTAACGGAAATCGGCGAGGCGTTTCGTCAGGACTTCGATCAACTCGCGATGGGCTTCCAAGGCCTGCCCCATAGGGCCACTCGTGCCACCTGCGTTGAACAGATCATGGATCTGCTTTTCTGCCTCGGCAATGCGCCGCCGGATGCTCTCAGGGGTGGTGTGCTTGGCCGCCTCCTTCTGCACCCATCTGGATCTGTGATTGTTCCTCTGGTGCATTGGACCCTCGGGACCGCTGTCCCCTCGGGTCAATCCACCCCACGGGGTGATTGAAGATTTTATCCGCTTTCCAGAAGGCATCCAATCCTCTTGGGAGTAGGTGTGCGTCCCATTTGGTCAACTCAACATTGCAATGCCGCTTGTCAAAAGGGCATTATGCTTCCGGATCGGGGTTCTGAATGAGGGCAGGTTTGAGTTCCTCGCTGTCCTCTAGGAAGTCCAGATGCGGAGCCGAGTGCGTTTACCCGCGCCTTCCAGCGCTGGTGCGGGCAGACCCCATCGGAATGGCGCGTCAGCCGTCCCGCGCGGAGTTCTAGGTATTCGTGGAAGCTGCGCCGTCCCGACCTCGCCCCTGATCCCCCCAGCGAGCTTGCATGAGGCGTGAGGCAACGTGACAGTGACCGGGCGACTGCCCGAGGCGCTTTGCGTCCGGCAGTCTCAAATTGTCAACGTGCTGGCACAAGCGGTCAAGCAGCGGAGAGGGGAATGGCGATACTCACCGGCAGCAACGCGCCCGGCATGTAACGTGCGGATCCGGGTCGGGATCCGGTAAAGCCCATTCGCCAGCCACGACGGCACAACGGGAGACCATCATGACGGCTGCGGTTCCAGCCCCGGACGGACCCAGGCAGGGCGAGCGCCGGCACGACAGGTACGACCGGCTCATAGCGACGGCCCAATCCCTGACGAAGCGGAAGGTGGCCCTGGTGCACCCGTGCGACTGCCGGGCCACGAGGTTTGAAACGGCTCAACGTGATGCTCCGTCATTCGTAATCGCGCACTGAACAAGGAGGTGTCGATGTTCAAGATTCCAGGAACTCTTCGTTGTGGCCTGTTCGCCCTTGCGACCACGGTTGCGTCACTGTCGCCGGGGCTAGGATGGGCCGCGACCGGGACCGTGCATGTCGAGATCGCCAGGGCGGGCTTCATCGTCGGCGTCGGAGGCGGTCGCGGAACGCTCGTCTTCCAGGGACGGCGCTATCCCCTGAGCGTCGGAGGCCTGAGCGTCGGCGCGACGATCGGCGCCACGAAGGCGGAACTCGTCGGGCGGGCCTACAATCTGCGTCGCCCCTCCGACATTGCCGGCACCTACACGGCCGTGGGCGGCGGCGTTGCAGCGGGTGGCGGGGCATCGGGCGTACGGTTGCAAAACGCGAAGGGCGTCGTCCTCGAGCTGCGCGGTCGCACCATTGGACTGGAGCTCAACGCCAACGTGAGCGGCGTGCAGATCGGGCTGCGCTGAAACTGGACGAGCGGTTCGGATCCCGAAGCTGGATAAGTGAGAAGGCAGCGATGGCGAGGCTCGCAGGTGTGTCCCGGGCGCACCCGCCCGTAGGCAAGATGGATAGAAGATTGACTGGCCTTGAGCTTGGGAGACCATGATGAGGAAAAGGTTCGGCTCGCGTCAGATCATCGCTCTCACGGTCATTCCGATCATCACCACGACACCGGCCTTAGCAGCTCCGGGCATCACCACGGCCAGCGTCAATTTCCGCTCGGGTCCGGGAACGCAATACTCCTCCATTCGCACGCTTCCGGAAGGCACCGCGGTCGACATCGGCGATTGCGGGGATTCGGGCAGCTGGTGCGCCGTCACCGTCGGCGGT
>NZ_JAMXFJ010000110.1 GCF_025460805.1 Microvirga sesbaniae
AGTCGTAGTTGATCTTCACTTCCTGGGAGACGGGGTGCTTGTTGGACACCAGTTCCTGCACGTTGTTGCGCTCGGAGGTCGACGGATCGGTCCAGGAGGAGGACCTGAACACGTCGCCCTTGCGCACCTCGAAGCGCATGGTGTTGTTGTCGGGGGAGGAGAAGCTCCAGGCCTTGTCGGCGTTGTCCACCTGGAGCGGGCCGATGCTGGATGAGATGTACGTGCTTTCAGAAGCGGACGGGGTCCACTGTGACGGAAGGATCGTAGCCATTGGTAATAAGCCCCTTTGCCCCCGTTTTTGGAGGCATTGTTAATATTTTAGTCTTTAGCGAGTCTATGAAGATGGCCGCATGAACATGCGGTAACTTGGAAGGTCTTAGATTTTGCTTTGTTAACAGCGCACGAGAGATTGAAACTCTTTAGTGTGCATAGTTCGAATACCGAAGTTGTTGCTGCGCAGTCTTGTGATGAAACGCCAACTTTTTGTCTTTGTGCGCCATTTTGGCTGACGTTAGCAAACCTTGTCAGAAACGTGGCAGGAAGATGGAATGAATTGGAGTAACGTTATTAAATTTCGACAAGAATAGGGCGATCAAGCCACGCTATGTAGCTGCGGAGCGTGGCTATGGATCATTACCCGACCATCTCTCACGCCTGACACTTGCTGATTCGGGCGCGTGCGAAGGCCTCTGAATGGGGATAGCCACGACGGTTAGTGCAGCGCTGAACCAATGACGAAGAACGGGCCGGAGCACGGGTGACAGGGGCGAGACGGCAACGAGGCTCCTCTGCTCCTCATTGCGGAGGCGCAACGCCCGAAGCAGGCTGTGAGAAACGCGCTTATGGTCGGGAGGCCATGCCGATGATCCGGCGGGATGCGTCTCCCGAAGATGGGGCGCCTGAATCACTCGACCCTTGTTTTCTCATTCGCGCGAAGGCCCGCCGGTTCAGAGATCCTGCGGATCAGCGAACTCGAAGGGTGCGGATTGCGAAGACATCCGACTCCTCTGGAGCGCTTGCCGCTGCTCCGGGGACAGTTCACATAGCACGGCCTGAAACTTCCCGTTTGCGGATCGCGGGATCTGCTGGACGCGCTCGAACACCACTTCGACATCGCCCATGCGGCTGCAGATCGCCGCCAGGATCTCGCCCTCGGCCTCCGGGCTCCAGTTCGGCGCCGGAATGTAGCGCACCCGCAGACGCCGCAGCGTCTCCTGCACGATCTGCGCCTCTCGGATCGGGAGATGAGCCTTGAAAACAGGGTCCAGACGCCCGACGCGTCGTCCGTCCTGGGTGTAGAGCACGTCGTCGCTGCGGCCCTCCACCCGGGCCAGACGCGGCAGCGTGCGCCCGCACGCGCACATCTCGTGCCCGGCCTCCACAGCACCCCGGTCGCCCGTGCGGTAGCGGATCAGCGGCATGTCCGGATTGTTCAGCCCCGTGGCCAGAAACTCTCCCGCCTGGCCGGCCGCCACCGG
>NZ_JAMXFJ010000111.1 GCF_025460805.1 Microvirga sesbaniae
GCGACGTACTTGATTTCGAGGAAGCCCTCGATGCCGTACTTGGAGCCCTCGCGCCCCAGCCCCGACTGCTTGACCCCGCCAAACGGCGCCATCTCGTTGGCCAGCGCCGGCGTGTTCACCCCCACCATGCCGCTCTCCAGCGCCTCCGCCACCCGCCACACCCGCGCCAGGTCACGGGCATAAAAATACGACGCCAGCCCGAACTCCGAGTCGTTGGCCATCGCGATCACCTCCGCCTCGTCCTGGAACGCGATGATCGGCGCCAGCGGCGCGAACGTCTCCTCCTTCGTCACCTTCATGCCTTGCCGCACCCCGGTCATCACCGTCGGCTCGAAGAACGTGCCGCCGAGATCCGAGCGCCGGCCCCCCACCAGAACCCGACCGCCCTTTTCCAGCGCGTCGGCCACGTGCTCCTCCATCTTGGCCACCGCCCGCTCGTCGATCAACGGCCCCATGGTCACGCCCGCCTCCGTGCCCCGCCCGAGCCGGAGCCCTTCCACCTTCGCGGCAAGCTTGGCGGCGAACGCCTCGGCCACGCCGGCCTGCACGTAGATCCGGTTGGCGCACACGCAGGTCTGGCCGGCATTGCGGAACTTCGAGGCCAGCGCCCCCTCGACCGCCGCATCCAGATCCGCATCGTCAAACACGATGAACGGCGCGTTGCCGCCCAATTCCAGCGACAGCCGCTTGATCCCGTCCGCCGCCTCCTTCATCAGCCAGCGCCCCACCTGGGTCGAGCCGGTGAACGTGATCTTGGCCACCTTCGGGTTATGGCAGAACTCCTCGCCGATCGGCCGGGCCTCGCCGGTGATCACCGAGAACGCCCCCTTGGGCACCCCGGCCCGCTCGGCCAGCACCGCCAGGGCCAGGGCCGAGAGCGGCGTCTGGGCGGCGGGCTTGAGCACCATGGTGCAGCCGGCCGCCAGCGCCGGGCCCACCTTGCGGGTGATCATGCCGTTGGGAAAGTTCCAGGGCGTGATCGCCGCGCACACCCCCACCGGCTGCTTGAGCACCAGGATGCGCTGGTTCGGGGCCGCGCCCGGGATGACGTCGCCGTCGATGCGCTTGGCTTCTTCCGCAAACCACTCGATATAGGCGGCGTTCGACACCACCTCGCCCCGGGCCTCAGGCAACGGCTTGCCCTGCTCGGTGGTGAGGATGAGCGCCAGGTCGTCGGCGTTGGCGATGATCAGGTCGTACCAGCGCCGCAGGATGGCGCTGCGCTCCTTGGCCGGGCGCCTGGCCCAGTCCTTCTGCACCGCGTGCGCCGCGTCGATGGCCCGCCGGGCCGCCTCGGGGCCGAGATCGGGCACCGCCAGGATCAGCGCCCCGTCATAGGGGTCGGTCACGGGAATGGTCCGGCCGTCCGGAGCGTCCACCCACTCGCCCGCCACATAGGCCCGGCTCACCAGCAGCGACGGGTCCTTCAGATCAACAACGCGACGGTCGACAGGTTTCGCATG
>NZ_JAMXFJ010000112.1 GCF_025460805.1 Microvirga sesbaniae
GTTCTCTTATTCCGGGGATCCTGGTCAAGCCCTTTGAGCGGCCCTTTCCGTCATTTCGGCTGATATCACCTGTCGGGTCATGGTTCTCTCCGTGGTCGGCAAACACCGCCGCATGATGGGGTCGGAAGCCTCAGCCTCGCCATGTTGCATACGCGGTCAATCTGCTCCCTGAGGTTCAGGTTTCAGGCCGCAACGGTGCCCACGCGATGGCTGCTGCCTCGTCCCGACAAGGGACATCACTCCGCCAGGGGGCGGATCTCGTGAGCTACAATCTCATGCCGGCAGGCCCTCCTTGTTGGACCAGCGGAAGTCGGTACCATCGTGCCACATTCTGTGGAGGATGACCGACAGCTTACGGGCGACCGCCACCATGGCCTTCTTTCCACCGACCTTCCTGGCGAGCCGCGTCCCCCACGCCTTGATCGACGACCAGCGCGAGACGCGGTTGAGAATGATGCCCGCCGCCTCAAAGAGGTAGGTTCGCAGGAGCGGATCGCCGCATTTCGAGATCCGCCCGCTCCGGTCGACCTCGCCCGACTGGTAGCGTCGCGGGGTCAGACCAAGATAAGCTCCCACACTCGAGGACTTCGAGAACCGTTCCGGCGCATCGATGACGCTGATATACGCCAATGCCACGAGTGAGCCGACGCCAGGAGCCGTCATGAGCCGCCGAGCCGCTTGGTTCTGTCGTGCCAGAGCCATGAGGCGACGGGAGAGGATGCCGATTTGCCGGCTGACCTCCTGCAAGGCTGTCAGGAGGGCCTCAACAGCATCCTTCAGTGGCCCATCGGCTACCAGTTCGCGCACGCGGTCAACAAAGGGCTGACGGCCTCCCTTGCCGGCGACCAGACCAAAGGGCTTGAGCATGCCGCGGATCTGGTTAATCAGGTCGACACGCACCTCGACCAGACGGGCTCGTGAGCTGAGGAAGCTACGGATCACTTGGCTGTCCAAGCTCTTGACGGTGACCTCCCGATACCAGCCCGTGCGCACGATTTGTGCCAGACCGAGCGCATCATTCGGGTCGGTCTTGTTCACCTGCAGGGACAGCGCTGCCTTGGCATGGCGGGCGTCCAGACAAATCACAGGCAAGCCGTGTTTCTTCAACTCATGCCAGTGCCATGTCGACAGCGGGCCGCTTTCCAGGCCAATCCGCACCACATGCGGCGCTCTCGCTTTGACGACTGCCGCAATGGCCTCGGGCGTCGAGGCGCATTTGCCGCGCCAGAGCGCCTTCCCATGCTCATCGACAATGCAGACGGCTGTCTGCTCCAGCGATACATCCAATCCGACATACTGCTTCATGAGGATACTCTCCGTTGGCTTCCAGTTTGGCCTGATCACATCAGACCCTACTTTACCGTCGAAGGGCACCAGGCCCGGAATAACCCCATGTTGCATTAACCT
>NZ_JAMXFJ010000113.1 GCF_025460805.1 Microvirga sesbaniae
CCAGACCACGCTGTTTCCCGAAAGCCTGGACGACTGGGTTGATGAGAACAACCCGGTGCGCGTCATCGACGCCTTTGTCGAGGCGCTCGATCTGCGGGCGCTGGGCTTTGACGGGGTGGTGCCCGAAGCCACCGGACGCCCGTCCTACCATCCCGCCGTCCTGCTCAAGCTGTACATCTACGGCTATCTCAACCGGGTGCAGTCAAGCCGGCGCTTGGAGCGCGAGGCCGGCCGCAATGTCGAGCTGATGTGGCTCACCGGCCGCCTGATGCCGGATCACAAGACCATTGCCAATTTCCGCAAGGACAGCGGCCGGGCCATTCGTCAGGTCTGCGCCCAGTTCGTCACCCTCTGCCGTACGCTGGGGCTGCTTAACACTGCCAGCGTGGCCATCGACGGCTCCAAGTTCAAAGCCGTGAACAACCGGGATCGCACCTTCACGCGGGCTAAGGTCGAGCGGCGCCGCGCCCAGATCGAAGAGAGCGTCGCGCGCTACCTCCGGCAGCTCGACACCGCTGACCGGCATGACCCAACAGAAGCGCTGGCGGCCAGGACCACCCGGCTGAAAGAGAAGATTACCCGGCTCGAGCAGGAGATGCAGCGTCTGGCTGAGTTGGAGCAGCAGATGCTGGCCTCTCCCGATCAGCAGATCTCGCTGACGGACCCGGATGCCCGCTCGATGGCGACCAGCGGGCGCGGCTCTGGCGTGGTGGGCTACAATGTGCAGGTGGCGGTCGAGACACAGCACCACCTGATCGTGGCGCACGAGGTGACCAACGACGGTTGCGATCGAGCCCAGCTTTCCGCCATGGGCAAGGAAGCCAAGGCTGTCCTGGAGGTGGAGACGCTCGAGGCGGTCGCTGACCGAGGGTACTGGGACAGTGAGGAGATCCTGGCCTGCGACTAGGCGGGAGTGAAGGTCACCTTGCCTAAGCCGATGACCTCCGGTTCGAAAGCGGATGGTCGGTTCGGCAAGCAGGACTTCGTCTACCTGCCCGAGGAGGACGCCTACCGCTGCCCGGCGGGCGAGAAGCTCAAGTACTACTACAGCAACGTCGAGCGGGGGCTGACGCTGCGGCGCTACTGGACCACCGCCTGTCACACCTGCCCGCTCAAGAGCCGCTGCACCACCGCCAAGGAGCGGCGGATCGTGCGCTGGGAGCACGAGGAGGTGCTGGAGGCGGTGCAGCGCCGGCTCGATCTGAACCCAGGGGCCATGCGCCAGCGGTGCGAGGTGGTCGAGCATCCGTTTGGCACGATCAAGCTGCGCATGGGCGCCACCCACTTCCTGCAGAAGACCTTGCCGAAGGTGGCCAGCGAGATGGCCCTGCACGTGCTGGCCTACAATCTCACCCGGGTGCTGAACATCCTGGGCATCCAGCCGCTGATGG
>NZ_JAMXFJ010000114.1 GCF_025460805.1 Microvirga sesbaniae
AACTTCCCGTTTGCGGATCGCGGGATCTGCTGGACGCGCTCGAACACCACTTCGACATCGCCCATGCGGCTGCAGATCGCCGCCAGGATCTCGCCCTCGGCCTCCGGGCTCCAGTTCGGCGCCGGAATGTAGCGCACCCGCAGACGCCGCAGCGTCTCCTGCACGATCTGCGCCTCTCGGACGGGCGCGCCTGCTTTGATGACCGATCCGAGCCGGCTGACACGTCGTCCGTCCTGGGTGTAGAGCACGTCGTCGCTGCGGCCCTCCACCCGGGCCAGACGCGGCAGCGTGCGCCCGCACGCGCACATCTCGTGCCCGGCCTCCACAGCACCCCGGTCGCCCGTGCGGTAGCGGATCAGCGGCATGTCCGGATTGTTCAGCCCCGTGGCCAGAAACTCTCCCGCCTGGCCGGCCGCCACCGGCACACCCCCGTCCACCACCTCCAGCACCCCCGATTCCGGCCACAGATGCAGTGCCCCGTGCGAGCACTGGCTCGCCGACAGCACCGCCTCGGTCATGCCGTAGCTCTCCACCACCGGACAGCCGAACGCCCGCTCGATCGCATCCCGCTGCACCTCCAGCAGAGGTTCGGACACAGTAATCACGACCTTGAGGCCGGGCACGCTGAGGCCGCGCGCGAGCAGGTCCTCGGCCAGGGCATGCAGGCCGGACGGGTAGCCCCACAGGTAGCGCACCTTGTGGCGCACCAGCGCGGCCAGGTAGTGCTCGGCCGCCGCCGGCGAGAGATGATAGGCCGACATGTACAGCTGGCGCAGGCCCGCGTTCCACACCCAGTACGGCGGCTCCTGCTGCGCCACCGGCGTTACCAGCTGGCCACTGATCGTTGCCCAACGGTCGTGACGTGAGACGCCGTTCCAGCCGCGCCAGCGCGCCTCCATCAGGGCGTACTGGCGCAGCACCGTGGCATGGCTCTGCAGGATGTGCACCGGCGTGCCGGTGGTGCCGCTGGTATGCACGCCGAACATGCGTCCCGGCCGGCAGTCGTCGGCCAGAAAGGCGCGCGGGTTGGCCCGCAGCTCCGCCTTCTCCAGCACCGGCCAGTGCTCCAGCAGCTCGGACGAGCGCCGGTCGCCCTGGCGTCGGCGGCGGGCCCAGTGCTCGCGGTACCAGGGCACCCGGGTCTCGGCCCGGTGCAGGAGGCGGGCCAGCTCCTCGGCCGTCCAGGCCTGCCACTGCGCCGGGCTCCAGGTCTCGCGGCTGAGGATCTCGGCCACGGCCCGGTCGGTGGCCCCGTTGTAGCGCCACCAGCGCAGGTACAGCCCGCGCGCGCTCGCCGAGGCGCAACGCAGCGGATAGGGCAGACGGTGATAGAGCGCGACGGCTTTCAT
>NZ_JAMXFJ010000115.1 GCF_025460805.1 Microvirga sesbaniae
TGAGACACCCTATAAGCGGACGGGATCCGCAGAAGGGTGATGACGATGACAGAGACGATGAAGGATGCGGCCGGTCCGGGCCGCGGTGGGCGCATGTCGCGCCATCGCAAACGCGAGGCGGTTCTGCGGCTGCTGCGCGGTGAGGATCTGGACACGGTCTCCCGCTCCCTGGGCGTGACGGCCGCCACGCGGAGCGGCTGGCGCGATGCTTTCCTGGCCGCCGGCGAGGCCAGTCTCGCCACCCGGCCGGCCACCGGCGAGGCGCTGGAGACTGAGCGGCTCAAGGCCCGGCTCGGCGAGATGCTGCTGGAGCGTGAGCTGCTGGAGGCCAAGATTGCCCTTCTGGAGGGCGGCCGCCCTTTAGCTCAGAGGAGGTCGAGGCGATGAGCCGGGCCCTCTCGCCGAGCAGCGGCCAGCCCTATGGCTTGGCCCGTGTCTGCCGGATCTGGCGCGTGGCCCGGGCGAGCGTCTACCGCCATCGCAACCCGCAGACGGACCGGCGGCGCCGCGGCCCGGTCGGACCGCTGTCCGATCCAGTGCTCACCACTGAGATCCGTGCCGTCCTGGCCGCCAGTCCGTTCCATGGCGAAGGCCATCGGAAAGTTTGGGCCCGCCTGCGCCTGAAGGGCATCCGCACCTCGCTCCGCCGGGTGTTGCGGCTGATGCGCGAGCACGACCTGCTGGCGCCGTCCCGGATGGGGGCGCCGCGTGGGCCGCGCAACCACGACGGCACGATCATTCCGGAGACCATCGACACCCTGTGGGGCACGGATATGACAACCGGCTGGACGGCCGAAGGGCAAGCTGCCGTGTTCGTGGCGGTGGATCATCACAGTGCCGAGTGCGTGGGCATTCATGCCAGTCGCCAAGCCCCCCGCTTTGAGGCTCTCGAGCCGCTGCGCCAGGGCGTACGCGAGCACTTTGGCGGCTTTAGCAAAGGGATTGCTGCAGGCCTGTCGGTCCGGCGCGACCATGGCAGCCAATACATGTCGCGAGCATTCCAGGACGAGTTGCGGTTCCTTGGGATCGCGAGTTCGCCGGCCTTCGTGCGGGCTCCTGAAGGGAATGGCTGTGCAGAACGGTTCATCCGCACCCTCAAGGAGAACCTGCTGTGGGTGCGTCAATTCGAGACCATCGAGGAGTTGCGCCAGGCGCTGTTGGCTTTCCGGGAGAGCTACAACTCCACCTGGCTGATAGCCCGGCACGGATTTCAGACGCCGAAAGCCGTCCGGCACAACCTGCTTCCATCCGCGGCCCTCGCCGCGTAGGCTTCAATCCGGTGTCTCAAAAACTGCGGGCGGTACAG
>NZ_JAMXFJ010000116.1 GCF_025460805.1 Microvirga sesbaniae
TTGTATTTGATGGGCGTTGCGGGTCATTCCCACAGCATGAGGCCGGGATAGCTCGAATGAGACATAAGACAGAAGTCTGCGATGTAGATGGTGCGCCCGGCCTCACCACGCGCCCCAGCTGAGATCGGACGGTATCAAAGGTCATCCCGAGACGGATAAACCTGCATTGACAAGGTTGATCAGCGCAAGGGGCATTCCTGACGAGAGGAAGCTCTATGACGGTGTACTTCGGCATTGATGTCGCAAAGGAGAGACTGGATTGCGCGGTTATCGTTCACGGCCGCGAGCGGCCCATTGGCCAGAAGTCCTTTCCCAATACCCTGGATGGCATTGAGAGAGCCGCCGCTTGGGTGATGAAGGTTTCCAAGGCTGAGATTTTGGAAATTCATGCGGTTCTCGAGCCGACGGCCGCCTATCATGAACTCGCGGCTCGGCTGCTGGCGAGCAAAGGCATGACGGTTTCCCTCGTCAACCCTGCCCAAATCCGCAGCTTCGCCAGAGGCATGGCTGTCCTGAGCAAGACCGATCAGATCGATGCGGTGCTCCTGGCACGCTACGGCTGCCTGACCCGGCCGAAAGCGTGGATCCCTCCCGCCGAGCCCCTGATCGAGTTGCAAGCCCTTCTCGCACGGTTGGATGATCTGGAGGGCGATCTTCGCCGGGAGCAGAACCGATATGAGCAGGCGTGTGTTCGTGGCTGCTCCGGCGCCATCAAGCGTTCCTTTGTCACGAACATCAGGGCGCTGAAAGCTCAGTGTAAGCTTCTGCAGGCAGCGATTGCCGAGCACTTTGCCGCTCACACGGATTTGCAGGCCGATCTGGAGAGACTGCGCACGATTCCTGCGGTGGGTCCAAAGACAGCGATGCGAATGCTTGCTCTGCTACGTAGCCACCCATTCGAGACTGCTCGTCAAGCCGCAGCCTTTCTGGGACTGGTGCCAATTGAACGGCAATCGGGGAAGAGCGTTCGAGGAAGGCCGCGGCTCTCGAAAGCCGGCAACTCCCGGCTGCGCGCCGCGCTTTACATGGCAGCTGTGGTTGCCACAAAGCTGAACCCGGACATCAAAGCCCAGCAACAGCGGCTGCTTGAGCGAGGCAAGGCCAAGATGTCGACCTTAGGGGCCGCCATGCGTAAACTGGTTCACATCTGCTTTGGCGTGCTTAGGAGCGGGACCGTTTACCAGTTTCCGCTTGCCCATCGGACTTGACCGCTCAGACGGTATCTACAT
>NZ_JAMXFJ010000117.1 GCF_025460805.1 Microvirga sesbaniae
TGGCCTGCCCCATGTGGGTGATCCGGGTGTGATGTTAATTCAGGGTTGGTTTGGAGCTGCCCCCATATGTGATCCACGGCCTATGCAACTTTCCGGGCTTGATGAGTTTGTTGGGCGAAGGCGTTCGGCGTCAAGCCGCCGAGCGCCGTATGGGGCCTGGTCTCATTGTAATCTCTCCTCCAGTCTTCGATCCGCTCCCGGGCATCGGCCATGGATAAGAACCATGATGCATTCAGGCACTCCGCCCGCAGGCGGCCGTTGAATGCCTCGATGTACGCATTATCCGTGGGCGTTCCGGGCCGCGAGAAGTCGATCTCCACCCGGTTGAGATACGCCCATTGGTCCAGGGCCCGACCGGCAAATTCCGGGCGTTGTCTACCCGTAGGCTCTTGGGACGGCCACGGCTTCTGGCGATCTCATCGAGTGCTTCCACCACCTGATGGGCCCGGAAACTCACTCGCGGCACTATCGCCAGTGACTCTCGCGTATGGCAGTCCACCACGGTCAGGATCCGGAACGGACGTCCGTCGAAAAGCTGGTCAGCTCCTGCCAGTCCATCGCCCACACCTCGTTGGGACCACCCACCTCCGGACGACCCTGTCGGTAGCGCCAGGCGCGCTTGCGCTTGGGTGCCTTGGGCCGGATCGACAGCCCTTCCCGCGGTAGAGGCGGTAGGTGCGTTTGTGGTTCACCGGCCAGCCTTCCCGCCGCAGCAGAATGTGCAGCCGACGATAGCCGTAGCGCACACGGGCAGCCGCGAGCTCCTTGAGCCGCATCCGCAGCTCGACCTGCGGATCAGATCGCTGGCGGTAGCGCTGCGAGGAGCGTTGGAAGCCGGTGGCGGAGCATGCCCGTCGTTCGCTGATGCCATAGGCCCTCTGCAGATGGCCTGCGATCTCGCGCCGAACGACGGGCTTCACCACTTTCTTTTGAGCACGTCCTGCAACATGGTCTTGTCCAGGCTGAGATCCGCCACGAGCTTCTTGAGCCGGGTGTTCTCATCCTCGAGCTGCTTGAGGCGTCGGATCTCGGCCACGCCCATGCCGGCGAACTGCTTCTTCCATCGGTAGAACGTCGGTTCGGTGATGCCCATTTTGCGGATCACCTCGGCCACCGGTGTGCCGCTTTCCACCTGGCGCAGGGCAAAGGCGATCTGTTCTTCCGTATACCGCGATCTCTTCATGGCACTGACCCTCCTCAAGGATCAAAATGCCCGGAAA
>NZ_JAMXFJ010000118.1 GCF_025460805.1 Microvirga sesbaniae
GCATGGATGTGCGCCATCCCACGCACGAGCTTGTCCGCGCCGCGGCCGCCCTGCGGGCCCGGCGCACCGTTCTGGCTAGCAAGGCACCCTGGCCGCTATCGATCGACGGACTGGCCGCCCTGCGTGGCATCCGAGGCGTGGCGGAGCAGGCACCCATCAGGGCCGGAAGCAAGAAGACCGATCCCGGCGGTGAGGAGGCCTACCTGCCCTATGCCAACGATGCCGATCCGTGGAAGGCGCACTTCGCGGAGACCGACGCGCTGCTCGCACGCACCAGCCACGTCCTCGCCGGCGAGACTCCGCTGCCCGCGAACCGTTCGCATTTGGTCTACGATCCGGATCATGACGAGGCGGAGGCTGAGGACCTGTGGCTCGATGTGGTCGAACGGACCGGCTCCTGGCCAGCCGTCGCTGCGGCCGCCGCGGCCTGGAAGGCGTGGCTGGATCTCGACCTCTACCCCCGCCAGCCCTGGCTCGGGCTGATCATGGCCGCTGCCATCCTGCGGGCGACAGGGCTGACCCACCATCTCCTGCCGCTTGCCGCCGGCGTCGAGCAATCCCGGTTCCGGCCGCAGGGGAGAAAAGGGGCCGCCGAGACGCTGGAGGGTTTCTGCCGGGTGCTGGAGGAAGCCCTGAGCATCGCCAACAAGGATCTCGACCGGCTGATCCTGGCCCGCGACCTGATGAGCCGTGCCACCGCCAAAACCCGCTCCAACTCGAGGCTGCCGGAGCTGGTCGACCTGTTCCTGTCGCGCCCGCTGGTGACGGTGCTGCTCGCGGCCAAGCTGCACAAGGTCACGCCCAAGGCCATCGACCTGATGCTCGCCCAGCTCGGCGGGCCCTGCCGCGCGAGCTCACCGGTCGCACCCGCTACCGCCTGGGAGATCGTGTAACCTCCGGCCGGTTCACCAACCGCGTGAATGCGCCATCGAAGCGAACCAATCAACACCTCATCATGCCCATGACCTCACCACGGAAGCTGCCTGCCGAAGGCGTCTCAGATGGCCTGCCCAATCCGGCACGGCTCTGGGCCTTTGTTGCCATCGCCATCGCGCTCACCATGGCGGTTCTGGACAGCGCGATCGTCAATGTCGCCCTGCCAGTGCTGGCCCAGCAGCTTCAGGTGGATCCGGCAACGGCCGTTTGGGCCGTCAATGCCTATCAGCTGGCGATCACCGTCTCACTCC
>NZ_JAMXFJ010000119.1 GCF_025460805.1 Microvirga sesbaniae
CACCAGACAAACCGACGCTGGCGACGCACTGGGGCACCTACCGGGTTCAGCTTGAGGAAGGCGTACCGGTGTCGCTTGCCCCGTATGAGGGTGATCCGGATCCCTCGCCGATTGCTAACGCAATGATCGCTGCCAGGACCAGCCCCGCGCGTGTTTTGCGGCCAGCGGTGCGACGCTCGTTCCTGAAGAACGGTGCCGCAACCGGCGGCGAGGGACGGGGCGCCGAGCCCTTCGTCGAGGTGAGCTGGGACGATGCTTTGGGGCTCGTCGCGCGCGAACTCGATCGGGTCCGGCAGGATCATGGCAACCAGGCGATTTATGGCGGCTCCTATGGCTGGGCGAGCGCCGGCAGGTTCCATCACGCGCAAAGCCAGATCCACCGCTTCCTGAACACGATCGGCGGCTACACGCGCTCGGTGCAGAATTACAGTTTTGCCGCGGCCGATACGATCCTGCCCCATGTGATCGGAGACCGGCGCGGGCTGGCAGCCGGACACACGCCGTGGCGTCTGCTCGCGGGCCATTCCGACCTGATCGTCATGTTCGGCGGCGCCTCTCACAAGAACGCACAGGTCAGCTCTGGCGGGCTCAGCCGCCATACCCTGCGTGAGGGGCTTCGTGCCTGCCGCGATGCCGGGCCCCAGCTGATCTCGATTAGTCCGATCCGCAATGACACTCATGTCGAGCTGGGGGCTGAGTGGTGGGCGCCGCGCCCGAACTCGGACGTCGCCCTGATGCTCGGGCTTTGTCACACCCTGCTGAGTGAGAGCCTCCACGATCGAGCCTTCCTGGCGCGCTATACGACCGGATTTGCCCAGGTCGAGGCCTATCTGACGGGTGACGAGGACGGCGTTGCCAAAACGGCCGAGTGGGCGGCGAGCCTCTGCGAAATTCCGGCGAACGAAATCCGCACCCTCGCCCGCCGGATGGCGGCCGGACGCACCTTCATCATGATGTCATGGTCGCTGCAGCGGGCGGACCATGGCGAGCAACCCTATTGGATGGCCATCACCCTGGCTGCCATGCTGGGCCAGATCGGGCTCCCTGGGGGCGGGTTTGGGTTCGGGTATGGTTCGGTCAATGGAGTTGGGAACGCCGACCACGAGCTTCCAT
>NZ_JAMXFJ010000012.1 GCF_025460805.1 Microvirga sesbaniae
AAAAGTGGTGTCCACTTTTCACGCCCGAGGCTCCCTCTCTTGAATGAGAGCATCGGTCAGAACGGACCCAGCGGGCCGCGCCAGCGAAAACCGGATCCACTTTTCCGTCCGATGCTCTAGGAGCGCACATTTTAATCCGGGATGCCCAAAACCGCGGCAGGTCGAAATGTCTATACATTTGACAATGCCGCTCCGGCATGGTGCCATCCGGCCGCTTGCCAGGAACGCCGCCCCGATGACGATGCCGTCCCGGGGAACAGCGGTCGGAACGAGTCAGGGAATCGAAAGAGCGGAGGCTGCGATGAAGACGGTATTGGGTGGTTTGGCCCTGTTGGCGCTGGCGGCCGGTTCGGCCTCGGCGCAGGAGACGAAGGTGGCCATCGGCATCTCGGGCTGGACGGGCTTCGCGCCCCTGACGCTCGCCAAGGAGGCCGGCATCTTCAAGAAGAACGGCCTCGACGTCACGATCAAGAAGGTCCCGCAGGCCAGCCGCCACCTGGCCATCCAGTCCGGCGACATCCAATGCGCGGCCACCACGGTCGAGACCTGGATCGTGTGGAACGCCAACGGCGTGCCCACCCGGCAGATCTTCCAGCTCGACAAGAGCTACGGGGCCGACGGCATGGTGGTGAAGAACGACATCGCGTCCATCAAGGACATCAAGGGCAAGCAGGTGGCGGCCTCCGCGCCCGGCACGTCGCCCTACTTCGCCCTGTCCTGGATGCTCAAGAAGAACGGCCTGTCGGTGAAGGACGTGACGGTCGTCAACATGGAGCCGGGCCCGGCCGCCCAGGCCTTCATCGCCGGCCAGAACGATGCGGCCATGACCTACGAGCCCTATCTCTCGTCCGTGCGCGCGGCGCCTCAATCCGGCAAGATCATCGCCACCACCCTCGACTATCCGATGGTCATGGACACGTTCGGCTGCACGCCGAAATTCCTCACCGACAACCCCCGGGCCGCCAAGGCCTTCGCCGACAGCTACTTCGAGGCGCTCGACATGATCGCCAAGGATCAGGCGAAGGCCTACGAGATCATGGGCGCGGACGTGAAGCAGACCGGCGAGGCCTTCGGCAAGTCGGCCCAGTTCCTGCGCTGGCAGGACCGGGCGGCCAACAAGGCGTTCTTCGCGAGCGAGTTCAAGACCTTCTCGGCCGAGGCCGCCGACCTGCTGCTCGAGACCGGCATCATCAAGCAGAAGCCCGACATGGAAGCGCTCGCGGATACGAGCTTCATCCAGTAGCGCCTTCGGCCTGCGGCGGCCCGCTCCCGTGCGGGCCGCCGCATCGTTTTTTCGTCCCGCGCATCATCCGGCCAAAGCCGCCGGATCGAGAACAGATCATCCATGCCCCGTCCTCTCGAACCGGTCAGCCAGGGCACGCGCGTCGCGCTCGGCATCGCCTTCTTCGTCCTGTTCTTCGCCGCCTGGGCCTTCGCGACCCTGGGCGGCTTCGTGTCCCGCACGTTCCTGGCCGATCCGATCACCATGGTGCAGGACGGCTGGCTGCTGCTCACCCGCTTCGGCTTCCTGAGCGACATCGGCGTCACGGTGTGGCGCGTGGTGGGCGGCTTCGTCCTCGCGGCGATCGTCGCCGTGCCGCTCGGGATCGTGATGGGCGCGTACAAATCCTGCGAGGCCTTCCTCGAGCCGTTCGTGTCCTTCGCGCGCTACCTGCCGGCCTCCGCCTTCGTGCCGCTGCTCATCCTCTGGGCCGGGATCGGCGAGATGCAGAAGCTCCTCGTGATCTTCATCGGGTCGGTGTTCCAGATCATCCTCATGGTGGCGGTCGCGGTCGGCAACACCCGCCGCGATCTCGTCGAAGCCGCCTATACGCTCGGCTCCAAGGACCGGGGCGTGGTGAGGCGCGTGCTCATTCCGGCCAATGCGCCCGAGATCGCCGAGATCCTGCGGCTCGTGCTCGGCTGGGCCTGGACCTACGTGATCGTCGCGGAGCTCATCGGCTCCTCGTCGGGCATCGGCCACATGATCATCGACAGCCAGGCGCTTCTCGCGACCGGCCAGATGATCTTCGGCATCATCGTGATCGGCGTCATCGGGCTCATCTCGGACTTCCTGTTCAAGGCCCTCAACCGTTCGCTCTTCCCCTGGAGGCTCGCATGACCGGCACGATCCTCCAGATCGAGGGCGTCTCGCGCGTGTTTCCGGGCGTGCGCGGCGGCGCGCCCGTGCGGGCGCTCGAGCCCACGAACCTTCAGGTGGCGCAGAACGACTTCATCACCATTCTCGGGCCGTCCGGCTGCGGGAAATCCACGCTCCTGCGCATCGTCGCGGGCCTCGACCGGCCGAGCGACGGCCGCGTGCTGCTCAACGGCCGCGCGATCGAGGGACCGGGCGCGGACCGGGGCATGGTGTTCCAGTCCTACACTCTGTTTCCGTGGCTGACGATTGCCGACAACATCGCCTACGGCCTGCGCGAGAAGGGCATGCCCAAGGCGGAGCGCCGGGAGATCGTCGCGTCCTACACGGACAAGGTGGGCCTGCGCGGCTTCGAGAACCATTATCCCAAGCAGCTCTCCGGCGGCATGCAGCAGCGCACCGCCATCGCCCGGGCGCTCGCCAACGACCCGGACATCCTGCTCCTCGACGAGCCCTTCGGGGCCCTCGACAACCAGACCCGCGGCCTGATGCAGGAGCTGCTGCTCGGCATCTGGGAGCGCGAGCGCAAGACGGTTCTCTTCGTCACCCACGACATCGAGGAAGCGATCTTCCTCGCGTCCCGCGTCGTCGTCATGTCGGCCCGTCCCGGGCGGATCAAGGCGGACATCCCGGTCGACCTGCCGCATCCGCGCCACTACACCATGAAGACCACGCCGGAGTTCTCGAGCCTGAAGGCGCAGCTGACCGAGGAGATCCGCGCCGAGGCGATGCAGGCGGACGGCGTGCATTAGCGCATCGCCTTCACACACACCCTCCCCGTCATCCCCGGGCTCGTCCCGGTGATCCCGATGACGACGAGCGCCGCGCTCTTCCGTATCGGGATGGCCGGCACAAGGCCGGCCATGACGTGAGAGGGTGGCAGGAAGGGCGGAGGATGCCATGACGTGCGGAGGGTGTTCGCACCGGCCCTTGCCACCTTCTCCACGTCATCACCGGGCTCGTCCCGGTGATCCCGCTTCCGTAGAGCGCCGCGCTCTTCCGATCGGGATGGCCGGCACAGGGCCGGCCATGACGTGGGGAGGGTGGAGCGCGAACCGAACGATCACCCTCCCACTGTCATCACCGGGCTTGTCCCGGTGATCCCGATCCGGTCGATGCGCGGCGCCCGAAGCAATCGGGGTGGCCGGCACAAGGCCGGCCATGACGTGGACATGTCGTGCGATCCCGATGCGAGAGGCGCCGCGCATCGACCGTAAGGCCTATGCGGTACTCTTCCGGGTGAATTGACGCTCCGACGGTCTTCGGGCGACCCTTCGTGTCTGTCATGCAGGACAAGGCACGATGCTCAAGCGCTTGTTAGCCGGATCCATTCTGATCGCCAGCGGCATGCCCGCCATGGCCGACATCGTCATCGACCAGGCGATGATCACCGCGGGCGAATTGCGGGTCGTCGGACGGTTGAGCAAACCGCGTCAGGTCTCTGTCTTCCTCGATGAGCGGTACGAGGCGAAATCGGACGCCGGCGGCCGTTTCACCTTCCGCCTTCCCTATCACCCCGCCAGCTGCATCGTGACCCTCCAGGCGGAGACCGAGCAGCGGCAGGCGGTTGTCGGGTTCTGCGGTCAACGGGGACCGGAAGGATCGGGCCCGGCGCAGCAATCCGCGGCCGTCGCGCCGGCCGAGCCCGGGCCCGCCGGGCCTGCTGGGCCTGCCGGACCGCCCGGGCCACAGGGCGAGCCCGGCCGTGACGGAGCGCCCGGCCCACAGGGGGCCGCCGGCCCCGAAGGACCGGCAGGTCCGCCCGGACCGGCAGGTCCGCCCGGACCGCAGGGCGAGCCCGGACCGGCCGGTCCGGTCGGCGCGCAGGGACCCGCCGGGCCCCCCGGTCCTGCCGGAGCGGCAGGGCTGCCGGCGAATGCGGACGCGCGCCCCGTGGCGGACAATCAGCCCGGCCCCGCCGGGCCGGTCGGCCCCGAAGGTCCGGTGGGACCGCCCGGACCCCAGGGGCCGCAGGGGCTGGCCGGTCATCAGGGGCCGCAAGGACCCCAGGGCGTGCCGGGACCGCGCGGCGAGCCCGGCCCCGCGGGACCACCCGGGCCGCAGGGCGTGGCGGGCGCGATCGGTCCCATCGGGCCTCCGGGTTCCGCGGGCCCGGCAGGCCTGACCGGCCCGGCGGGCCTGACGGGTCCTGCGGGCCTCACCGGGCCGGCCGGCCCCGAGGGCAAGGCCGGTCCCGAGGGCAAGGCCGGACCCGCCGGAACGATCCTGCGCGTCTTCGTTCAGGAATGCGCCGCGCAGGGCCGGTGCATGGCACGCTGCGAGGAGGACGAGTATCCGATCAACGGCACCTGCAACCGCGGCGACCGCCTCGACATGGATGAAGCCGGAATCTACTGCTTCTCCACCGGGGACAATCCGAGGGGCATGATCGCCCGCGCCATCTGCGCGAAGAAATGAGCGGCCGGATCCGTCCCGGGGCGTTGCGGGCTCGCCCCGCGAACACCCTGGACAGGCCCTGAAAGCGGGCCGTTACGGCGCCGGGTGAGCGTCGCCTGTCCCGGGCTCGTGGATGGAAATCATCCTAAGGTCTGATCCTATCCGAAAGGGGTAGTCAGGCCAATGATTCCAAAGGGTTGCGCCATGCCGCAAGCTCTACCTCGAAAGAGGCAGGGAACGAATACCTCTTCGGACCACTATCTGGTGACAGGCCGCAGGGAGACTTGCATGACGCCGGACCAGGTCGAACGTGTCGCGCGGGCGTTTTACGGCGCCGAGCATCCAGGCGATTGGGACGAGGCTCCCGCTTTCCTGCGGGAGCGGTTCAGAGATTTCGCCCGCACGGCCATCCTGCTCCTGCACCGTCAGGCCTCCCGCGGGCCATCCGGTCCCATCCTGGCGAAGGAGCTGGAACCCGACCGCGACAAGGACGTGGTTCAGCTTTCATCCTGATCCCGCCCCCGCCTCGGGCCGCAGGACAAGTCGTGCGCCCCTCGAATCGTGCCGACCTCCCCGTTCAGATGGGAAGTCTGGGCCAAGGACCATGGTAACGTGGCACAATAACGCTCTGTCAAAGCAGGTCCGTTCCATGCCATCCGCCACAGGACAGCTCATCCTGGCCGCCGCATCCCTCATGGTCCTCGCCGGCTGCCAGAGTTCCGGCCCGACGGCCGCGGCGACGGCCCGCGGCGTGAGCGTCGACGAGCCGGGATCGGCCTCCGCGCGGGTCCACGCCGAGCTCGAGGCCGAAGCCCGCGCGCTCGGAACCGCCCAGGGCGTCGCCGCCCTGGCGGCCTCCGTGGACAAGACCGGCGCCGCGTCCATTCCCCTGCTCATCGGGGTGAACGCGTCGAACGCGGCCTACCAGGCCCGAAGCGAGGCCCGCGTGAAGGCCGCCGAGGACGAGGACATGCAGGCGACCTACCGACGATACGGCATGAACCCGGACGGAACGCCCTCGGGCCGACCGGGGCCGGGATCGGCGCGCTAGACCGGGATCACCGGGCCTGTCCCGGCGACGACGTCGAGGGTGGCACGGGCCGGTGACAACACCCTCGACATGTCATGGCACCCTCCGCCCTCCCTGTCACCCTCCCCACGTCATGGCCGGCCCTGTGCCGGCCATCCCGATCGGAAGGGCACGGCGCCCTACGGAAGCGGGATCACCGGGACAAGCCCGGTGATGACGTGGTGTATGTGTGAGGCGGAGCGAACACCCTCCCCACGTCATGGCACCCTCCGCCCTTCCTGCCACCCTCCCCACGTCATCACCCGCCCCGTGCCGGCCATCCCGTTGTCCTCAGTCGGACACGGGAACCGTCAAACCGACCTTGATGCGGTCCATGGCGACCAGGGTGCGGAACCGTTTCACGTTGTTGTTGCCGAAGAACAGCCGCCGGGTCAGCGCCTCGTAGGCGGCCATCGTCGGCACCACGACGACCAGCACGAAGTCGGCCTCTCCCGTGACGTAGTAGCACTGCTGCACCTCCGGGACCGCGGCGAAGTCCCGCTTGGCGGCGTCGATCAGCGCGGCGGTCTCGCTGATCACCTCGACCTCGACGATGAGGGTGATCGGGTGCCCGACCCGGGCGGGATCGACGACCGCCACGTTGGCCTCGATGACGCCCGCCTCCTCCATCCGCCGGATGCGGCGCTGCACCGCCGGGGCCGAGAGATTGACGGCTTCGCCGATCACCCGCTGCGGCGTCGTGTTGTTCCGCTGAAGGATGGCGAGAATGGCCAGATCGTAACGATCCAAGGTGATCGACGGCAGAGACCGGGACACATCAACGCCCTTCCGGATGAAAAATTCTTGCGCGGAGCCGGCAAAGATAGAGCGCATTTCTCGGGAGCACTGCAATATCTTCTCGCCATTCCAGGCACGAGGACGGCGATGTTTCTCCCCAACAGGCACCCCGACCACCACCGGCCGCTCGATCCGGCGGATGCCGAAACCCTGAGCGTGACGGCGGCCGACGCGGTCGAGCGGCATCTGCTCCACCGCGACGGCCATGCTCCGACGCCTCTTCTGGCTCTTCCGGCCCTGGCGGCCGAGCTCGGCGTGGGCGCGGTCCACGTCAAGGACGAAGGCTATCGCCTGGGCCTCGGCAGCTTCAAGGCTCTCGGCGGGTCCTATGCGGTCATCCGGCTCGTGCTGGAGGAAGCGGGCCGGCGGCTCGGACGACCGTTCGAGGTCGCCGACCTCGCCACCCCGGACCTTCGGGCCATCGCGGCCGGGATGACCTTCGTGTGCGCGACGGACGGCAACCACGGGCGCTCGGTCGCCCAGGGCGCCCGGCTCGTGGGGGCGGACGCCGTCGTGTTCGTGCATGCCGGCGTCAGCGACGAGCGGGTGGCGGCCATCGCCCGCTTCGGCGCCCGGATCGTCCGGGTCGCGGGCACCTACGACGACTCGGTCGCCGAGGCGGCCCGCGTCGCGTCCGAGACGGGCTGGACCGTCGTCTCCGACACCTCCTGGCCCGGTTACGAGCGCATCCCGGGACTGGTCATGCAGGGCTATACGGCGCTGGTGCGGGAAGCCCTGCGCCAGCTCCCCGCACCGCCCAGCCACGTGTTCGTGCAGGCCGGCGTCGGCGGCGTCGCGGCGGCCGTCGCGGGGCATCTCGCCCTCGTGCTCGGCGACCGGCGGCCCACCTTCGCGGTGGTGGAGCCGGCGCGGGCCGCCTGCCTCCTGGAGACCGCCCGGGCCGGACATCCCGTCAGGATCGGCCATGGCCAGCCCACGATCATGGCCATGCTCGAATGCTACGAGCCGTCCCTCGTCGCCTGGCGCGTGCTGTCGCGGGTCGCGGATGCCTTCATGACCGTCGACGAGGACGAGGCCGTCGCGGCGATGCGGCGCCTGGCCCGGCCGGCCGGACGGGATCCGGCCATCGTGGCCGGCGAGAGCGGCGGCGTGGGCCTAGCCGGTCTCGTCCGCGCGGCGGCCGATCCCGGGATCAGGGCCGCGCTCGGCCTCGACGGGGCGTCGCGCGTGTTCCTCATCAACACCGAAGGCGCCACCGATCCGGAGCGCTACGCCGCGCTGGTCGGGATGACGCCCGGTGCGGTCGCGGCCCAGGGCCAGGGAGTAGAGGCGTGACACCGTTGTCCATCGACGCGGAGCGACTGCTCGGACGTCTGCGGGATCTGGGGCGGATCGGCCGGGACGGCGGCGGACGGCTCGTGCGCCTCGCCGCCTCCGATGCCGACAGGGCCGGACGCGACGCCCTCGTCGCCTGGATCCGGGGCGCGGGCCTGGAGGTCGCCGTCGACCGCATCGGCAATGTCTTCGGGATCTGGAGAACGGCCGATCACCGCGACCGGGCGCCGGTCATGATCGGCTCGCATATCGATACCGTGATCGATGCCGGCATCCTCGACGGCTGCTACGGCGTCCTGGCCGGCCTCGAGGTCATCGAGACCCTGAAGGCCGCCGGATCCATTCCGGCCCGCCCCATCGCGGTCGCGGCGTTCACGAACGAGGAAGGCGTGCGCTACGCCCCGGACATGATGGGCTCGCTCGTCCATGCGGGCGGCCTCCCGGTCGAGGAGGCGCTGGCGAGTCTGGGCACCGACGGCACGGTGCTCGGGGCCGAGCTGGAGCGGATCGGCTATGCCGGCTCCGAGGAGCCGGGCTTCCTCACGCCCCATGCCTATCTCGAGCTGCACATCGAGCAGGGACCCGTCCTGGAGCGCGAGGGCGTGTCCGTCGGGGCGGTCGAGACCCTCCAGGGCATTTCCTGGCAGCGCGTCACCATCGAGGGCGAGGCCAACCATGCCGGCACGACGCCCATGGCCATGCGCCGGGACGCCGGCCACGCGGCGGCCTGCGTGGTCACCTTCCTGCGCGACCGGGCCCGCCGGGCGAACGCCCCCACCGTGGCGACGGTGGGCTGCATGAGCTTCGAGCCGAACGCGATCAACGTCATTCCCTCCCGGGCCGTCTTCACGGTGGACCTGCGCGATCCCGACGAGCAGCGGCTGCGGGCGGAGGAAGCGGCTCTCGCCGGCTACCTGACGGAGCTGGCCGCCGCCGAGGAGGTCACGATCGCGGTCGAGCGGCTGGCGCGGTTCGAGCCCGTGACCTTCGACCGGCGCATGGTGGCCCTGATCGAGGCCGCCGCCCGCGACCGCGGCCTGTCCGTGAAGCGCATGACGTCGGGCGCCGGCCACGACGCCCAGATGATCGCCCGGATCGCGCCGGCCGCGATGATCTTCGTTCCGAGCATCGGCGGCATCAGCCACAATCCCCGCGAGCACACCCCGGACGCCGACCTGGTGGCCGGCGCGACCGTCCTGCTCGACGTGGTCGCCCGCCTCGCGGCCCAGTAAGGAGAACCCCATGGCCATGGATCCGGATGCCCTGCGACGGGAGATGACCGCCTGGCGGCGCGACCTGCACGCCCATCCCGAGTTCGGCTTCGAGGAAACGCGCACGAGCGCCTTCGTGGCCGAGAAGCTGCGCGCGTTCGGTCTCGACGAGGTCGCCGAGGGCGTCGGCGGCACGGGCGTCGTCGGGACGCTGACCCGTGGCAGCGGCAACCGGGCCATCGCCCTGCGGGCCGACATGGACGCGTTGCGCATCACGGAGCAGAACGCCCGCGCGTATCGTTCGCGGAACCCCGGCACCATGCATGCCTGCGGGCATGACGGCCACACGGCCATGCTGCTCGGGGCGGCGAAGCTGCTGGCCCAGGATGGCGGCTTCGACGGCACCGTGCGCTTCGTCTTCCAGCCCGCCGAGGAATGGGGCAAGGGAGCGCTCGCCATGCTGGCCGACGGGCTGATGGAGCGGTTCCCGTTCGAGGAGATCTACGGCCTGCACAACATGCCGGGCCTTCCGGTCGGGCATTTCCGGACCAGGGCCGGGCCGATCATGTCGGCGGAGGACAATTTCGAGATCGTGCTCACAGGCGTCGGCGGACATGCCGCCCGCCCGCATTCGGGCCGCGAGGTTCTGGTCGCCGCCTGCGCGACGGTCATGAACCTCCAGACCATCGTGTCGCGCCGCCTCAGCCCGACCGATGTGGCCGTCGTCTCGGTGACGGAACTGACCACGGACGGGACCCGCAACGCCCTGCCCGGGCTGGCCCGCATCCTCGGCGACGCCCGCAGCTTCCGGCCCGAGATCAGCGCCGAGATCGAGACCCAGATGCGCGCCATCGCGCAGGGCACGGCGCTGGCCTACCATGTGGCCGCCGAGGTGACCTACACGCGCGAGTTCGTGCCGACCCTGAACGACGCGGCCCTGGCGGAGGAAGCCCTCGCGGCCGCCCGGACCGTGTTCGAAAACGGCCATGTGGCCACGGCCCGCGAGCCCATGACCGGCTCCGAGGACTTCGCCCGCTTCCTCGACCATGTGCCCGGATGCTTCGCCTTCGTGGGCAACGGCGAGGATTCCGCGCCCCTGCACAACCCGGCCTACGACTTCAACGACGACGGGCTGCTCTTCGGCGCGCGCTTCCATGCGGCGATCGTCCGCAAGCGCCTCCCGCCCGGGTGAGACGGCAGAGGCGCCGCGCCATCGATGCATCCCTCGACGGGGCGATGCGATCTTACGGCGCCTCGACCAGCGCGACGCCGTCGCGGGCGACGACCCTTCCGCCCTTCAGCACCAGCCGGCGCGGACGGCGGCCGACGACCGCATCCGCCAGGGTCTCGCCCTCGACGAGAACGAGGTCGGCCCTGTCGCCCGGATCGAGCCCGTAGCCCTCCAGGCCCATCATCCGGGCGCCGCCATGGGTGCAGGTGTCGAGCGCCAGCGCCACCTCGTCGTCGCGCCGCAGATTGTTGCGCAGGCCCACGAGCACGGCGCGCTCCAGCATGTCCGGATGGTTGTACGGCCCCCAGGTGTCCCGCACCCCGTCGGTGCCCGCCGCGACGACGATGCCCGCCTCCACCAGACGCTTGACGGCCGGAGCCGGCCTCGACGCCGGCGCCGTGGTCAGGATGTGGATCCGCGCCTCGGCCAGGGCGTCGATCAGCGCCGCGACACTGTCCTGATCGGCCATGCCGAGGCAGAAGGCGTGGCTGATCGTGACCTTGCCCTGCAACCCCAGGGCCCTGGTGCGCTCGATGATGAGCTCCATGGAGAACGCCCCGAGCTCCGCCGCCTCGTGGAGGTGGATGTCGACCGGCACGCCGTGGCGCTCGGCGAGCCCGAACACCACGTCGAGATGACCCTTCGGATCGCGGTCGATCGCCGCCGGGTCGAGCCCGCCGACCACCTGGGCGCCGAGCCGCAGGGCCCTGTCCATGAGCTCGACCGTGCCGGGCCGGATGAGCATGCCGCTCTGCGGAAAGGCCACGAGCTCGATGTCGACCAGGTCCCGGTAGCGCTCCCGCGTCGCGAGAACGCCCTCGATGCCCGCGACCCCGACCTCCGTGTCCACGTCCACATGGGTGCGGATATGGGTCGTGCCGAGGGACGCGGCGAGCACCGCCTGCCGGGCCGACTGGCGGGCGGGATCGATCCCCAGGAGGCGGCGCTGCGCGCGCTCGTTGTCGATCTTGTCGATCAGCCGCGGCCCCACCTCGTTGCGGTACCAGCCCATCCCGAGCAGGGTCTTGTCCATGTGGGTATGGGCCTCGACGAGGCCCGGGATCAGGATCGCGCCGCCCGCGTCCAAGATCTCGGCGTCCAAGATCTCCGTGTCCAAGAACTCGGCGCCGCCCCCGGCCTCCTGCCCGTAGCCGGCGATCCGCCCGTCGCGGATCGTCAGCGAGGTCGGGTCTGCGCCCATCGGGCGAACGTTGCGGATGAACAGAGTCTGCATCGGGTCCTCGCTTCTCGACTCCCGTCCCGTCGGGCGCAGTCCCGAGGGCCTTGCCGGTTCGGCATATTTGTATACAATAATGAATACAGAATGCCAGCGAAAACTCCCCTTCCGGCCCGGGGCGTTTTGTGGAACATGGTTCGTCCTTCGTCCCCCGAGTTGCCCCGCACCCCGTCATGAACGCACCGGTCAGAAAGCCACGATCCGCCACCGGCACCCGCAGCGACTCCGTCTATGCGGGTCTGCGGCGGGCGATCATCGAGCAGGCCCTGATGCCGGGCGACAAGCTGACCGAGGACCTGATCGGCGACCGGTTCGGCGTCAGCCGGACGATCGTCAGGACGGCCCTGGCGCGTCTCCATGCGGAAGGCCTCGTGGATATGCAGCCGAACAAGGGCGCCACCATCGCCCAGCCGAGCCTGTCGGAGGCCCAGGACGTGTTCGAGGCGAGAATGTGCCTCGAGCGCCAAGTGCTCGTCCGGCTCGCGAAAAAGGTCACGGACCAGGATATCGAGCGCCTGCAGCAGCACGTGGCGCTCGAGGCCAAGGCCAATGCGCATGACGGGCCCGCTTCCATCCGCCTGGCGGGAGAATTCCACATTCTGCTGGCCTCCCTGTCGGGCAATGGCGTCCTGGCCCGCTATGTGGACGAGGTCGTGTCGCGCTGCTCCCTGATCCTGGCGCTCTACGGCAGGCCCCATTCGTCGGATTGCTCGATCAGCGAGCACCAGCAGATCATCGACGCCCTCCGGGCGCGCGACGGTCAGGCCGCCATCGACGCCATGGACCACCACCTCGAGGCCGTGACGGACCGGGCCCTCCTGTCCTCCCATTCCGACAGGACCCGCGACATCCGGTCCATCCTGGACCGCTACGCCTCCTGATCCGGGTCATCGCCCGCCGGACCGTTCCACAATCGTCGGAAGACCGGCGCAAGCCCGGTGATGACGGGGTGTGTGGCACGGGCCCGTGCGAACACCCTCCACCTGTCATGGCCGGGCTTGTCCCGGCCATCCCGATCTTTTGGGGCGCGGCGCCTCTCAGAAGCGGGATCACCGGGACAAGCCCGGTGATGACGTGGAGGGTGGGACAGGCCCGGTGATGACGGGGTGGGCGGTGGATCGGCCGGGCCATCAGGACAGGGGCCCGAACCATGCGCGCAGGCCTGCCCGTCTTTGCGCCCCGATGCGCCCAACATTCGGGCATCGGGCGAATTGACGCCTCCCGGTTTGTATGCAAGTTTTACCTCTATTGTATCCAATAAAGAATCCAATCCAGAGGATCTGTGGAGGCCGCAATGAACACCAGACTCGCTGCCAGCCTGACGATCGCCGGCGCCCTCATGGGGATGCCGGCAGAGGCCAAGACCCTGCGGTGGGCCTCGCCCACGGACATCACCACGCTCGACCCCTATGCCCATACGGAGAGCTTCACCACGAGCATGCTGCACCACGTGTTCGACCCGCTGGTGCGCCGCGGCCGAACGCTCGAGCTCGAGCCGGCCCTGGCGGTGAGCTGGCAGACGGTGAAGCCGGACACCTGGCGCTTCGCGCTGCGCCGGAACGTGAAATTCCACAACGGCAACCCGTTCACCGCGGACGACGTGGTGGCGTCGATCACCCGCATCCTCGATCCCGGGGCGCGGGCCCGCGGCAACCTGGCGACCGTGGTCAGGGCCGAGAAGGTCGACGACTTCACGGTCGACATCGTCACCCAGGGTCCCTACCCGCTCCTCCTCAACGACCTCGCCGGCATCTACATCCTGGACAAGGAATGGATGGAGGCCAACGGCGCCCTGAAGCCCGGCAATATCGCGACCGGCGTCACGACCGCGGCCTCGACCACCGCCGTCGGCACGGGGCCGTTCAAGGTGGAATCCTACAAGCCGGACGCGGGCACCACCTTCGTGGTCAACCCGGACTGGTGGGACAGGCCCCAGCACAACCTCACCCGCATCGAGTTCAAGCCCGTGAAGTCGGACGCCACCCGGGTGGCGGCCCTCCTGTCGGGCGAGCTCGACCTGATCGCGCCGGCGCCGCTCCAGGATCTCCAGCGGATCGCCGCGTCGCCGGGCTTCAAGGTGATCGAGGAGCCGTCGCTCCGCCTGATCATGCTCTCGCTCAATGTCCGTCCCGAGCTGAAGGCCATGCCGGGCCAGAAGAACCCGCTGCTCGACGTCAAGGTGCGTCAGGCCCTGTGGCACGCCATCGATCTCGAGACGATCAGGAAGCGGGTCATGCGCGACAAGTCGCGGACGACCGGCACGCTCGTGGCGCCGCCCGTCCCGGGCTATGCGAAGGAGAACGACGCGCCGCTGGCCTATGACCAGGCCAAGGCCCGGCAGCTCCTGGCGGAGGCCGGCTATCCGAACGGCTTCAAGACCAAGCTGAACTGCCCCAACGACCGCTACATCAACGACGAGCAGACCTGCGTGGCCATCGCGTCCATGTGGGCCAAGGTCGGCGTCCAGGCGGAGCTCCAGACCGAATCCCGCGCCACCTACTTCCCGCGCCAGGACCGGGGCGAGTTCGATGTCTCGATGGTGGGCTGGGCCACCCTGCCGCCGATGGACGGCTTCAGCGTCCTGTCGTCCCTGCTGACCGAGCAGAAGGACGGCTATGGCGGCTCCAATGCGGGCACCTACAGCAATCCCAGGATCGAGGAGCTGACCCGCAAGGCCGCCGTCGAGCTCGACGAGACCAAGCGCCGCGCCATGCTGGCGGAAGCCCTCAAGGTCGCGCGGGACACGGTCGCCTACATCCCGCTCCACCAGCAGCCGCTGGCCTGGGCGGTCCGCGACGGCGTCGAGGTTCCGCAGTTCCCGGACGAGTATGTCCGCCTGTGGTTCGCGAACGTCAAATAGACCCATTGGAGACGCGCGGCCCGCCCGACCCGGCGGGCCGCGGAGGAACCTGTGAGGAACCTCTCATGCTCAAAGTCCTCATCTCCCGGCTGGGCCAGGCCGCCCTCGTGATGCTCGTCGTATCGGCGGTGTCCTTCGTGATGTTCCGCTACGTGGGCGATCCCGTGGCGACCCTGTCGCGCGAGAACGCCTCCGTGGAGGAGAAGGCGGCGCTCCGGCGCTCCCTCGGCCTCGATCAGCCGCTGGTCGTCCAGTACGGGCGCTTTCTCGGCCGCACTCTGAGCGGCGACCTGGGCATCAGCTACCGCAATCAGCGCCCGGTGACCCAGCTCATCGCCGAGCGGCTTCCCGCGACGCTGGAGCTGGTGCTGGTCGCGACGATCCTGTCGCTTTCCCTCGGCATCCCGCTCGGCGTGCTGTGCGCCCTCAAGCCCCATGGGGTCGCCGCGCGCCTGGTCCAGGCCCTGTCCCTGATCGGGATCTCGACCCCGACCTTCGTGACCGGCATCGTGCTCATCCTGGTCTTCGCCGTGTCGCTCGGATGGCTGCCCTCGTTCGGGCGCGGCCAGGTGGTCGATCTCGGCTGGTGGTCGACGGGCTTTCTCACGGTCAGCGGCCTGAAATCCCTCCTGCTGCCGGGCATCACGCTGGCGCTGTATCAGCTCACCCTCATCATGCGGCTGGTGCGGGCCGAGATGATCGACGTCCTGTCCAGCGACTACATCCGCTTCGCCAGGGCCCGGGGATTGCCCACGCGGTACATCCACTTCCGGCTCGCCCTGCGCAACGCCCTCATGCCGGTCATCACCGTGACGGGCCTGCAGATCGGCTCGCTCATCGCGTTCGCCATCGTGACCGAGACGGTCTTCCAATGGCCGGGCATGGGCCTCCTCTTCATCCAGGCCGTGAGCTTCGTCGACATCCCGGTCATGGCCGCCTACCTGCTGTTCGTCGGCCTGCTCTTCGTCCTCATCAACGCCGTCGTGGACATCCTCTACGCGGTGGTCGATCCCCGTCTGCGCGCGAGGTCCGCATGAAAACGCTCGCTTCCACGCCCGGCCTGTTCCTGCGCCTGGGCGCTCCGATCTCGGTCATCGTCGCGGCGATCCTCGCCCTGCTCATGGTGGCCTGCGCGCTGCTCGCGTCCCTCATCGCGCCCTACGACCCCACGGATCTCGCCTCCTTCGAGCTGATCAACGCCGAGCTGCCGCCCGCCTTCGCGACCGACGGGGACCCGCGCTTCCTCCTCGGCACCGACAATCAGGGGCGCGACCTGCTCTCCGCCATGCTCTACGGAGCGCGCGTGTCCATCGCCATCGGGGGCGGCGCGGTCCTGCTCGCCGCCACCCTCGGGGTCACGCTGGGCCTTCTCGCCGGCTATTACGGCGGCCGGATCGATGCCCTGATCATGCGGATCGGCGACGTGATCCTGAGCTTCCCGACGATCCTGCTGGCCCTTCTCGTCAGCGGCATCGCCCGGGCGATCTTTCCCGGAGCGGCCACGGCCGAATGGGCGCCCCTCATCCTGATCTGCGCCATCGCCATCCATGAATGGGTGCAATACGCCCGCACCGTGCGGGCCGCCACCATGGTGGAGACGGCGAAGGATTACGTGCGCGCCGCCAAGGTCATCGGCCTGCCGCCGCGGCGGATCATGCTGAGGCACATCCTGCCGAACGTGATGAGCTCGGTCCTCGTCATCTCGACGATCAACCTCGCGGCCGCCGTGCTCACCGAGGCGACCCTGTCGTTCCTCGGCGTCGGCATGCCTCCCACCTATCCGTCGCTCGGCACCCTCATCCGGATCGGCAACGAGTTCGTGTTCTCGGGCATCTGGTGGATCGCCCTGTTCCCGGCGCTCGCCCTCGTGATCCTGGTCCTGGCCGTGAACATCGTCGGCGACTGGCTCCGCGACCGCTTCAATCCCAAGCTGAGGGTCAAACGATGACCGCGCCAACGCCTCCCGTGCTCGCCATCGAGGGCCTGCGGGTCGACTATCCCCTCGCCGGCGGAGAGGTCTTCACGGCGGTCGAGAACGCGTCCCTGGTGATCCGCCCCGGCGAGATCCACGCCCTGGTGGGCGAATCCGGAGCCGGCAAGACGACCATCGGCAACACCGTGATGGGTCTGCTCGAGAAGCCCGGGCGCATCGCGGCCGGCGCCATCAACATCGACGGCAGGCGGTTCGACGCCACCCGGGGATCGGCCGCCGGCATCGTGCTCGGCCGGGATGTCGGGGCGGTGTTCCAGGACCCGATGACGAGCCTGAACCCGCTCTTCACGATCGAGAGCCAGCTCACGGAAGCCATGCGCTTCCATCTCGGGCTCGGCAAGGCGGCCGCCCGCGCCCGCGCGCTCGAACTCCTGGAATCGGTCGGCATCCCGGAGCCGCGGCGGCGCCTCAAGGCCTATCCGCACCAGTTGTCCGGCGGCCAGCGCCAGCGCGTGGTGATCGCCGCCGCCCTGTCCTGCAATCCCAGGCTGGTGGTGGCGGACGAGCCGACGACGGCCCTCGACGTGTCGGTCCAGGCCCAGATCCTCAAGCTCCTGCGCGACCTGGCGGACAGCCGCGGCATCGGCATCCTGCTCGTCACCCACAACATGGGCGTGGTCGCCCAGATCGCCGACCGGGTCACGATCATGCACCGGGGCAAGGTGGTCGAGACCGGAACGACCGAGGAGGTCCTGCGCCGGCCCAAGGCCGCCTACGCCCGGGCGCTGATCGGCGCCGTGCCGCGCATCGATCAGCGTCTCGACCGGTTCCCGGTTCTCGGCGACGAGGGCAAGGGCCGCGCCGAGGAGGCGCGCGCCGAACTGCGCGCCGAACTGCGCGCAAGGGCGCAAGGCCCGGATTCCCGCGCCGACCCGTCGCCCATCCTGTCCGTGGAGAACCTGTGCGTCGACTACAGCGCGGGCGGCTGGCTCCCGGGTTCGCGGGGCCGGCCGTTCCGGGCGGTGGACGACGTGTCCTTCTCGGTCCGCAGCGGCGAGGTCTTCGGCCTCGTGGGCGAATCGGGCTGCGGCAAGACGACGATCGCCAATGTGGTGTCGGGACTCGTGCGGCCCTCGGCCGGCCGCGTCCTCTACCAGGGGCGCAGCATCGCGGGCGACGGCGCGACCCGGCGGGTCGGGCCGTTGCGGCAGGCGATCCAGATGATCTTCCAGGACCCCTATTCGTCGCTCAACGGCCGCATGCGCATCGGGTCGATCCTGTCCGAGCCGATCCTGTTCTACCGGCTCGCCGACACGCGCGCGCAGGCCGAGAGCGACGTGGCGCGGCTCATCGAAGCCGTCGGCCTCGAGGCGGAGGCCGCGCAGCGCTTCCCCCATGCCTTTTCCGGCGGGCAGAGGCAGCGCCTGTCCATCGCCCGGGCCCTGGGCGCCCGCCCGAGGCTCATCGTCTGCGACGAGCCCACCTCGTCCCTCGACGTGTCGGTCCAGGCGCAGATCCTCAACCTGCTGAAGGACCTGCGCGACGCCACCGGCCTCACCCTGCTGCTCATCAGCCACGACCTCGCCGTGGTGCGCCAGATGTGCGACCGCGTCGCCGTGATGCGGCAGGGACAGCTGCTGGAACAGGCGGATTCGGAAACGCTCTTCGACAGGCCGCAGCATCCCTACACGCGGGAATTGCTGTCCCTCGTCCCCACCCTCGACCGCATCCGCGGCGAACCCAAAGCCGCCTGACCGACCGGAGCATATGGCATGGCCGACATCATCATCACCAACGGCATCGTGGTCACCATGGACCCCGGGCGCCGCGTCATCGAGAACGGCGCCGTCGCCATCGAGAAGGACCGCATCGTGGCCGTCGGGACGACCGACGAGGTGCTCGCGGATCATCGGGCCGCCACTCTGATCGACGCCAGCCGCAAGATCGTCATGCCCGGGCTGATCGACGGGCATGCCCATGCGGGCCACGGCCTCATCAAGACCATGGGGGGCGGCAACGGCGAGGCCTGGTACGAGGCCTGCCACCAGGCCTACACGGTCGCGTCGACGCCGGAATTCTGGCGGGCCGAAGCCCGGCTGGCGGCGCTCGAGCGCCTGCGCTTCGGGGTGACCACGGGCGTCTCCCTCCTGGGCGGCGGCGACACGATCCTGCGCACCGACGAACCGGTCTACGGCGACGCCCATTGCGAAGGCGTGCGCGAGGTCGGGACCCGCTCCGTCGTGGCGGTCGGGCCGACGCGGCCGCCGCATCCCCGCACCTATGCCCGCTTCGTGGACGGCAAGGCCGTGGAGCGTCCCGTGACGTTCGAGGAGCAGTTCGAGACCTGCCGGACCCTCATCGAGACCTGGCACGGCGCCCACGGGGGGCGCCTCAACATCGCGCTCATCACCCCCACCCTGCGCGCCGAGCACGTGGACGAGCTCGGGCGGGACAATCTGGACGAGGCCAGGCGCCAGGCGCGCATGACGGCCGATCTGGCGCGGGAGGCCGGGCTCGTCTTCACGCAGGACGGCCACACGAAGGGGAGCGTCGCCTATGCGCGGGAGCTCGGCATCCTCGGGCCGAACGCCCTCCTGTCCCATGCCACGAACCTCACCGACGACGAGATCAGGATCGTGGCCGACACGGGGACGCACATCGCCCACAACCCGAGCGCCATCGCGTCGATCCTCGGCCGCTGCCCGGTTCCCGAGCTGCTGGAGGCCGGGGCCAATGTGTGCCTCGGCTCCGACGCCACCGCGCCCGACCGCTCGGGCGACATGTTCCGGCACATGCAGCAATGCATGCACTACCACCGGACCCACTTCAAGGATCCCACATGGCTGCCGCCGGGTCGGGTGCTCGAGATGTGCACCATCGACGGCGCCAGGGCCCTGGGCATGGACAAGGAGATCGGCTCCCTCGAAGTCGGCAAGAAGGCCGACCTGGTGCTGCTCGACCTGCGACGCCCGCATCTCTATCCGCTCAACATGCCGGTCTTCCGGCTCATCTACTTCGCCAATGGAAACGACGTCGACACGGTGATCGTGGACGGCCGCATCGCCCTGCGGGACCGCAAGGCGACCTTCGTCGACGAGGATGAGATCCTCGACGACGCGCAGCGGGAGACCGACGCCATGCTCGACCGCACCGGCTTCCGGCCCATGCTCGAAACGCCGAAGACGTTCTGGCGGCATGTGAGGGCGACCGACCAGATCGGAACCTGATGGGCCGGGTTCGCCGAAAGGCTCGAAACGACAAGGCCGGTCATGGTCCCGTGACCGGAAGGATGAGGCATGCTCACACGCCGTGATCTGAAGTTCGAAGGAATGGCGCCGCCGCGCCGCGCCGCGCGGGGCGCCTCCGGGTCTGCGGCCTTCGCGATCCTCTGCATCGTCCTGGCCGCCGTCAACCTTCGCCCGGCGCTCACGTCCGCCGCCACCATGGCGACCGAGATCGAGCAGGGGCTCGGCCTGGGCAGCGTCGGGATCGGCGTTCTCACGACGATGCCGGTGCTGTGCTTCGGACTCTTCGGCCCCTTCGCGCCGCTCCTGTCGGCGCGCCTCGGGCTCGAGCGCGCCATGGCCCTGCTCCTCATGGGTCTTTTCGCCGGGCTCGGCCTGCGCGCGGTGCCGCAGAGCCCGGCCCTGTTCGCCGGCACGCTCCTGGCCGGCGCCGCCATCGGGATGGCCGGCGTCCTTCTGCCCGTGGTGATCCGCCGTCGCTTTCCCGGTCATCTCGGATCGATGACCGGGCTTTACACGATGGTCCTGAGCATCGGGGGCGCCAGCGCCGCGGGACTGACGCCGGTTCTCGAGCGGGCGTGGCAATCCTGGACCCTGGCGCTCGCCGGCTGGAGCGTTCCGGCCCTCGTGGCCGGTCTCCTGTGGTCGGCCCTCGCCGCGTCGAGCGCCGCGGCTTCGGGCACCGGGTCTCTGCCGCGATTCTCGCTGCTGCTGCGCGACCGCCTCGCCTGGTCTGTCACGGCCTTCATGGGGTTGCAGGCCGGGCTGGCCTTCATCGTTCTCGGATGGCTGCCGACCCTGCTGCGCGACCGCGGGCTCGATGTGCTGAACGCGGGCGCCGTCACGTCCGTGTCGATCCTGGCCCAGACGGCGACGGCCCTGCTGGTTCCCTCGCTCGCGGCACGGCGCGCATCGCCGCGCCTGATGATCGTGCTCGTCCTCGCGGCCACCTGCTTCGGCTTTCTCGGGCTGATCTACGCGCCGCTCGCGAGCAGGCTTCTCTGGGCGCTGCTTCTCGGCCTGGGCCAGGGAGGATTGTTCAGCCTGGCGCTGCTCTTCGTCACCATCCGGGCGCCGACCGCCGAGGTGACCGCCATGCTGTCCGGCATGTCGCAGAGCATCGGCTATCTCGGCGCGTCCCTGTGTCCCTTCGCCGTGGGCCTCCTGCGCGGCGGGCACGATCCGTTCGCCGGCCCGGCGATCATCGTGGTGACCGTGAGCGCGGCCTGCGCCTGGTGCGGCCTGCAAGCCGCCGTCCCGGCTCACGTCCTGCCGCATCTGAGGGCGGGCTGACCGTCGCGCGCCCCCTCCCCCGTCATGGCATCCTCCGCCCTTCCTGCCACCCACCCACGTCATGGCCGGCCTTGTGCCGGCCATCCCGATCGGAAGAGCGCGGCGCCTCAGGCAATCGGGATCACCGGGACAAGCCCGGTGATGACGTGGAGGGTTGTGTGAGGCGGTGCGAACACCCTCCGCACGTCATGGCACCCTCCGCCCTTCCTCCCACCCTCCGCACGTCATGGCACCCTCCGCCCTTCCTCCCACCCTCCACACGTCATGGCCGGCCTCGTGCCGGCCATCCCGATACGGAGAAGCGCGGCGCCTCACCGTATCGAGATCACCGGCACAAGGCCGGTGATGACGTGGAGGGTGGTGTGAGCCGGCGATGACGTCGCGGATCTTGCTCTCGCCCGCGCATCACGTTGCCCTTGCTGACGCCCGTTTCATCGGCATAGATTGAGCGTCATAACAACAAGCGATCATCCGGGAATCCTCGGGGGGAAACTGACATTGGCCGAATATGATCTGGTCATCAAAGGCGGACGCGTCGCGTCGACGGACGGCGTCGCCGCGATGGATGTGGCGATCCAGGATGGGGTGATCGCCGCCCTCGGCCGGGAGCTTCGGGCCCGCTCCACCATCGATGCGGCCGGCAGGCTGGTTCTTCCCGGCGGCGTGGATGCCCATTGCCATATCGAGCAGCTCTCCGGCGGCGGCTTGATGAACGCCGACACGTTCGAATCGGCCACGCGGTCGGCCGCGTTCGGCGGCACCACGACGGTCATTTCCTTCGCCGCGCAGCATCGCGGCGACAATCTCGGCGCGGTCGTGGACAACTACGCGCGCCTCGCCGCGGCCGGGGCCGTGACGGATTACGCGTTCCATCTGTGGATCTCCGATCCGAGTGCGGAAACCCTGGAGCAGGATCTCCCCCGGCTGATCGAGGCCGGGCACCGGTCGATCAAGATCTTCATGACCTATGACCGGGTCCGTCTTCTCGACGAGCAGATTCTCGACGTCATGATGGTGGCCCGCCGGCACGGGGCCATGGTCTGCGCCCATGCCGAGAATCACGGCATGATCAAATGGATGGCCGACCGGCTGGTGGCCCGCGGCTACGGCGCGCCGAAATACCACGGCGTGAGCCATCCCCGGGTCGGCGAGATCGAGGCGTTCGAACGCCTCATCCGCTTCTCGCAGCTCCTGGACCAGCCGATCATGCTGTTCCATGTCTCGACGGCCGAGGGGGCGGCCATCGTCCGGCGCGCCCGCGGCGAGGGCGTCAAGGTCTTCGCCGAGACCTGCCCGCAATACCTGTTCCTCACCGCCCACGACCTCGACCGGCCCGGTCTCGAAGGCGCCAAGTGGATGTGCTCGCCGCCGCCCCGCACCCCGTCGGACCAGGAAGCCCTGTGGCGCGGTCTCGACCTCGGCGACCTCCAGGTGGTGTCCTCCGATCACGCGCCGTACCGGTTCGACGGGAGCGGCAAGCTCGCCGCCGGCTCGAATCCGGATTTCAAGCAGATCGCCAATGGGCTGCCCGGGCTGGAGACCCGCCTGCCGCTGCTCTTCGACGCCATGGTGAGCCGGGGACGTTCGAGCCTCGAAAAATTCGTGGAGCTGACCGCGACGGCCCCGGCGAGGATCTACGGGCTTCATCCGCGCAAGGGCGCCATCGCGGTCGGGGCCGATGCGGATGTGGCCATCTGGGATCCGGACCGGGAGGTCGTCCTCACCGATGACGGGCTGCACGACAATGTGGGCTACAACCCCTTCGCGGGCCGAAGGCTGAAGGGCTGGCCGGAGACCGTCCTGCGCCGGGGCGAAACCCTCGTCGCGGACGGCACGCTCAAGGCGGCGCCGGGATCCGGACGGCTGCAACGGCGCGGGTGCTCCCCCGCCATGCGGCCGACGGGCCGCCTCTCTCCGGAGTTCGACCCGGGCCGCAATTTCGGCGCGCAGCTGCTGTGAGAGACATCGCGAAAGCCTGTCGGCCCGCCGGCCGCCGGTCCCCAACCCGCATGCCGACCCGCATGCATGGAACAGATCGATCATGACGGACGCAATCAAGGTTGTTCGGAAGGCCGCCTGGGTGGTCGCCTGGGACGAGGAGGCCTCGCGCCATGTCTATCGGCAGGACGCCGACGTGGCCTTCTCGACGGCCGGCATCCTGTCCATCGGCCCGGACTATGCGGGGCCTGCCGACGAGGAGATCGCCGGCCAGAGCCTGATGGTCATGCCCGGCCTCGTCAACGTTCACTGCCATTCCGGCGACGAGCCGATCGCCAAGGGCCTGTTCGAGGATGCGGGAACCGCCGCCCTGTGGGGCAACGCCCTCTACGAGTACTCGGCCCTGATCGACGCGGACCAGGATGCCAAGGCGGCCTGCCAGACGGTGATGCTGGGCGACCTGATGCGCAGCGGCGTGACCACCCATCTCGACATCGCGTCGCCCTATCCGCAATGGCTCCCGCTCGCGGCGGAGAGCGGATTGCGGGCCTATCTGGCGCCCGGGTTCCGGGAGGCGCAATGGCGCATGGCCGGGAGCCACCGCCTCGACTTCGACTGGGACGAGGCCCGCGGCCGGGAGCGCTATGCCGAGGCCCTGGCCTTCGTGGAGGAGGCGCGCGCGCATCCGAGCGGGCGCATCGACGGCGTCGTCGCGCCGTCGCAGATCGAGACCTGTTCCGAAGAGCTGCTGCGGATGGCGGTCGGCGAGGCCCGCAGCCGCGGCCTGCGCATCACCATCCATGCGGCGCAGACCATGGCCGAGCACGAGGAATTGCTGCGGCGCACCGGCGAGACCGCCCCGGCGATGCTGGAGCGCCTGGGCGTTCTCGGCCCCGACCTGATCCTCGGCCACTGCATCTTCCTCGATCACCATTCCTGGACCCGGCAGCGCAGCCGCGACGACCTCGCGCGCCTGGCCGGGAGCGGCACGTCCGTCGCTCATTGCCCGGTCACCTTCGCGCGCAGCGGCATGACCCTGGAAAGCCTCGGGGCCTATCGCCGCGCGGGCGTCAATGTGGGGCTCGGCACCGACAGCTATCCCTTCAACATGCTGGAGGAAATGCGCGAGGCGCTGATCTGCTCGCGCGTCGCCGGCCGCAGCGTCTTCGACCTCGACACCGGCGGCCTGCTGTCGGCCGCGACGACCGGCGGCGCGCGCGCCCTCGGCCGAAGCGACATCGGGCGCCTGGCCGTCGGCGCGAAGGCGGATCTGTCCCTCGTGGATCTGAGCCACCCGGCCATGCAGCCGGTCCACGATCCCCTGCGCAACCTGATCCATTGCGCGGCGGAGCGCGCCATCCGCGACGTCTATGTGGACGGCCATGCGGTGGTGAAGGACAGGCGCATCGTCCGTCTCGACTATGACGGCGCGGTCCGGGAATTGCGGGACGCGCAGAAACGCGCCTGCCGGCGGGCCGAACGGGACGATCCGCAAGGCCGTCCCCTGGCCGTGCTGGCGCCCCCGTCCCTGCCGCTCGCTCGCTGAGGATGAAACCGTCATGGGACCGATTGTCTACGTGATCAACCCGAACGCGTCGCAGGCCGTCACGGCGGCCATCGACAGCGCCGTGGCTCCCCTGCGCGGCGCCGACGGGCCCGGCATCGTGTGCCTGTCCCTGGCCGAGGGGCCGCCCGGCATCCAGTCGCAGCGCGACGTGGACGGCGTCGTCATGCCCATGCTGCGCAAGGCCGCCGAACTGGAACGGGATGCGGGCGCGTTCGTCATCGCGTGCTTCTCGGACCCGGGGCTCCATGCCCTTCGCGAGCAGAGCCGGCATCGCGTCTTCGGGATCGCCGAATGCGGCGTGCTGGCGGCGCTCACCCTCGGGCAGCGGTTCGGCGTCATGGCGATCCTGCCCACCTCCATCCCGCGCCATCTGCGCATGTTCGGCGCCATGGGCGTCCTGGACCGCTTCGCCGCCGACCTGCCGATCGGTTTGGGCGTGGCGGACCTGTCCGACGAGGATCGAACCTTGAACCGGATGATCGAGGTCGGACGCGCCTTGAGGGCGACCCATGGCGCCGACGTTCTCGTGATGGGCTGCGCCGGCATGGCGCGCTACCGCGCGGCGGTCGAACAGGCGGTCGGCCTTCCGGTCGTCGAACCGACCCAGGCCGCCGTCGTCATGGCGGTCGGCCACGTGCGCCTGTCGCAGGCCACCGCGCCGTAAGACCGTTCATCCCCCGATTCAGTCCCCTGTCTGCCCTCATGGAGCCTGCAATGACCAGCGCCACCAAGACCACCCTGTTCCGCAACTGCGACTGGATCGTCGCCTGGGACGAGGCCGAGCGATCCCATGTCTACCTGCGGGGCGCGGATTTCGTGATCCGGGGCGCCGACATCGTGCATGTCGGCAAGGATTACGCCGGCCCGGTCGACGCGGAGATCGACGCCCGGACCATGATGATCATCCCGGGATTCGTGGATGTTCACAGCCATCCCGGCCACGAGCCCGGCTGGAAGGGCATGCTCGAGGAGCTGGGCAGCCCGCGCCTGGGCCAGAGCTCGCTCTACGAGTTCATGCCGGTCTTTCAGATCGGACCGGAATACACGCGTCCCGCGCTGCGCGTCGCCACATCGGAGCTGCTGAAAAGCGGCGTCACGACCATCTGCGACCTCGGCCGCCCGCGCGCGTCCTGGGCCGACGAATATGCCGAGACCGGGATCCGGGCCGTGCTCTGGGGCATGTTCCGGTCCGGACCCTGGAAGACCACCAACGGCCACTCGGTCGCGTACGATCTCGATCCCGCGACGGGCGACCGGCTCCTGCGCGAGGCGATCGAGATCGCCGATGCCGCCTCGAAGCACCCGAGCGGGCGCATCACGGGCTTCATCGGGCCGGCCCAGATCGACACCTGCACCGAAGGGCAGATCCGCGACGCGCTCGATGCGGCGCGGGAGCGCGGCCAGCCGATCCAGATCCACGCCGCCCAGAGCATCGTCGAGTTCCAGGAGATCATGCGGCGCTACGGCTGCACCCCGATCGAGTGGCTGGACCGGATCGGCGCCCTCGGGCCGGACACGATCATCGGCCACGGCATCTTCCTGAACGATCATCCCTGGCTGCACTGGCCGCATGCCAACGACTTCGAGCGCCTGCGCGACAGCGGCGCCCAGGTGGCGCATTGCCCGGTGGTCTTCGCGCGGCGCGGCATCGCCCTCAACACCCTGACCCGCTACGTGAAGGCCGGCATCCGGTGCGGCATCGGCACCGACAGCTTCCCGCACAACATGCTCGATGAACTGCGCATGGCCTGCTATGCGGGCCGCATCGTGGCGGGCAGCTTCACGGCCGCGACGACCCACGACGCGTTCATGGCGGCCACGGCCGTCGGGGCCGACATGATCCGCCGCCCCGATCTCGGCCGCCTGGCCCCGGGCTGCAAGGCCGACTTCTCGGTCGTCGACATGGCCAACCCCTTCATGCAGCCCGACTACGAGCCCATCCGCAGCCTCGTCTACTCGGCCAATGACAGGGCCATCAAGGACGTTTATGTCGACGGACGCCAGGTGGTCCGGGATGGCGAGGTTCTCGATTTCGCCATCGACGAGGATCTCGACATGCTGCGCCGGGGCCAGGCGGAAGCCATCGCGGCCGCGCCCCAGCGCGACTGGGCCGGACGGAGCCTCGAGCAGCTGAGCCCTCGGGTCTTCCCCCTCCGCGGCTGACCCGCCGCGAGCGGCCGTCGCAGGATGCGACCCTCCTCGACGTCATGGCCCCCTCCGCCCTTCCCGCCACCCTCGCCACGTCATGGCCGGCCTTGTGCCGGCCATCCCGATACGGGAAGGCGCGGCGCTCCCAACAATCGGGATCACCGGGACAAGCCCGGTGATGACGTGGAGGGTGGTGTGAGCGGGTGGTGATAGCCTCCGCACGTCGTGGCACCCTCCGCCCTTCCTGCCACCCCCCGCACGTCATGGCCGGCCTTGTGCCGGCCATCTCGATGCGGTGAGGCGCTGCGTTTCAGACGAGCGGGATCACCGGCACAAGGCCGGTGATGACGTGGAGGATGATCATCGCTGTGGCGGGACCTTTCCCACGTCATGGCCGGCTTTGTGCCGGCCATCCCGCCACCCTCCGCACGTCATGGCCGGCCTTGTGCCGGCCATCCCGATGCGGTGAAGCGCGGCGCTCCCAACAATCGGGATCACCGGCACAAGGCCGGTGATGACGTGAGAGGGTTGTGTGAGCGGGTGATGACGTGAGAGGGTGGGACGAGCCCGGTCATGACGGGGAGGATGAGGCACCCGTCTCGCCATGGCGGTCGAACACGACCGCGCCGCCGCGGATCGTGAGGTCGCACCGGGTGTCGGTCAGGATCTCCTCGGGAGACGCGGTCAGCAGGTCGCGGGAGAACACCGCCACATCGGCCGCGAGGCCGGGGACGAGGCGGCCCCATTCGTGCTCGGCCTTGTTCACATAGGCGCCGAACTCCGTGAAGGCCATGATGGCCTGCTCGATCGACACCGCCTCCCGCGCGTCCATGACGGTCCCGTGCGAGGTCTTGCGCGTCAGCATGGAGAAGAAATTCGGGAACGGATCGATGTCGCAGACCGGCGCGTCGCTGCCGGCCGCGGGCTTGAACCCCATATCGATCCAGGTCCTGAGCGGATAGGACGGTTTCGCCCGCGTCTCGCCGACCACGGACACGTACAGGTCGCCGAAATCGTAGATGAAGACCGGCTGCGGCACGGGCTGAACGCCGAGGCGCTTCATGCGCGCATTCTGGTCGGCCCTCGCATAGCCCGCATGCTCGATCCGGTGACGGCGGTCGGGGTCCGGCATCGCCTCGAGGGCGAGCTCGAACGCGTTGAGGGTCTGCTCGATGGCGGCGTCGCCGATCGCGTGGACGGCGAGCTGATAGCCTCTGGCGTGATAATCGCGCACGAGGTCGTTCATCTCGTCGTCGCGCAGAAGCATCAGGCCGGTGGTTCGCGGCTCGCCGACATAGGGCTCGCTCATGGCGGCCGTGCGGCCGCCGGCGCTGCCGTCGGTGAAGATCTTCACCGGCCCGACGCGCAGCATGGCATCGCCCACGCCGGTCACCACGCCGTCCGCATAGGCCTGCTCGACGATCCCGCCCGGCCCTCCGAGCAGGCACTGGGTGGTGCGCACGGGCAGACGACCGAGGCGCTGGGCCGTGCGATAGGCGGCCACCTCGCGGTAGCCCGCCCTCATGCCCACGCCCGCATCCATCACGCTGGTGATTCCGTAGGACAGGCAGGCCCGGCCGGCATCGTCGATGGCCTGCACCAGTTCCTGATCGGTCGGCTCCGGCAGCACGGCCTTGAGGCGATCGCGGCCGGTCTCCGCCAGCAGGCCCGTCAGCCGGCCGTCGCGCTGCTCGATGGCGCCGCCCTGCGGCACGGGCGTCGTCTCGTCGATGCCGGCCCGTTCGAGCGCCTTGGAATTGCAGATCGTCACATGGCCGCACGCCCTCACGATCGCGACCGGATGGTCGGGCGCGGCCGCATCGAGCTCCTCCCGGAGCGGGTGACGGCCGACATCGAGCGCGAACTGGTCGTATCCGCGCCCCTGGATCCACTGGCCCGGCGGCGTCACGGCGGCGCGCTGGCGCACCTTGTCGAGCAGGGACGCGAGCGTCGGGGCGGACGAGGCGCGCACATCCACATGGCCCATGATCACCCCGTAGGGGAGAAGATGCATGTGGGAATCGCACAGGCCCGGCGTCGCGAGGCGCCCGCGAAGATCGATCACCCGCGTCGCCGGCCCGATGAGGGGCTCCATGTCGGCGGAGGTTCCCGCCGCGAGGACCTGCCCGCGCCAGAGGGCGATGGCTTCGGTCACCGGTTCTGAATATCCGAGAAAGACGCGGCCGTTCGTGAGGACGATGTCGGCTTTGGGAAGGATGGGCATGAACCACTCGCGCGGCAAGGGCGGGCGCAGCGGGCGCTGCGTCGAACGCGGGCGAGTGTGCATAGCTTTTCGCCGGTCAGCAAGCGCGCAAACGTCCGGCGCGAGGAAAATCAGTCCTTGAAACCCTTGTTGTTTCGGGTCTAGCTTGACGCATCAGCGGCCAGATAAGGCGCGGACAAAGAGGGAGTGCTATGATACAGCCAAAATCCATGGTTCGTTGGCTCGCAATGAGCCTCATCGCCGGCGTCGCGGCCGTTTCGGCAGCGCCGGCATCCGCGCAGTCGACGCTCGACACGGTCAAGAAGCGCGGCAAGATCCTGTGCGGCGTGTCGCCGGTCGCGCCCGGCTTTTCCTACGCTGACGACAAGGGCGTGCGGCGCGGTTTCGATGTCGACATCTGCCGCGCGGTCTCGGCCGCCATCTTCGCCGATCCGGACAAGGTCGAGTACGTTCCGCTGAACACCAACGTGCGCTTCCAGGCCGTGCAGTCCGGAGAGGTGGACATCCTGTCCCGGCAGAACACCTGGAGCTTCACGCGCGACGCGTCGCTCGGGCTCGATTTCGGCCCCGTGGTGTTCTACGACGGCCAGGGGCTGATGGCTCCCTCCAAGCTCAACGTGAAGAGCGCCGGCGAGCTTGCCGATGCGGCCATCTGCCTGCTGCCCGGCACCACCACGCTCCAGAACCTGGAAGACTTCTTCCGGCCCAGGAACATCAAGTACGAATCCGTGGTGTTCGAGAACTCCGACGAATGGCGCAATGCGTTCTTCAACGGACGCTGCGACGCCATCACGACGGATCGCTCGGACCTCGCGTCCGTGCGCGCCATCGCCAACGATCCGTCGCAATACGTGGTCCTGCCCGAGACCATCTCCAAGGAGCCGCTCGCGCCGACCATCCGCCAGAACGACCCGAACTGGCGCGATATCCTGAACTGGTCCGTCTATGCTCTCATCGGGGCGGAGGAGAAGGGCGTCACGCAGGCCAACGTGGACGAGTTCCTCAAGAGCGAGGATCCGGAGATCCAGCGCATGCTCGGCGTGAACGGGGATTTCGGCAAGATGCTCGGCCTCGACAACAAGTGGGCCTACAACATCGTCAAGTCGGTCGGGAATTACGGAGAGGTCTTCGACCGCAATCTCGGCCCCAAGACACGGCTCGGCCTGACGCGCGGCCCGAACGAGCTCTGGACCAAGGGCGGCCTGCTGTATGCGCCGCCGTTCCGGTAGCCTGAGACCGGCGGGCGGCCTCGCGGCCGCCCGCTCGCCCCTCGGTTCCGGCCGGAAAGGATCATCATGCGCGCCGAAGCGATGAGCGGGACGAGCCTCCTCTACAATCTGCGGTTCCGCGCCATTCTCTATCAGGTCATCGCCGTCGCGGGCATCGTCCTTCTGGGCCTGTATCTGTTCTCGAACGTGTCGCAGAAGCTCGCGGAGCAGAACATCGCGACGGGCTTCGGCTATCTGAGCCGTGAAGCGGGCTTCGTCATCAGCCAGACCCTGATCGACTACAAGCCCACGGACACCTATGGGCGCGCCATCCTGGCCGGCATCGTCAACACGGTCTGGGTCTCGGCCTGGAGCGTCGTGCTCGCGACCGTCATCGGGCTTTTCGTCGGCATCGCGCGCCTGTCCCGCAATCCGCTGCTGGCGTTCCTGGCCTTCCTCTATGTGGAGGCGCTGCGCAACGTGCCTCTGCTGCTCTACCTGTTCCTCTGGTACGCCCTGATCGTCACGGGCCTGCCGGGCGTCCGGGAAGCCTGGGAGGTTATGCCCCATGTGTTCCTCAGCAACAGCGGCCTGACCGTGCCGTCCCTCGTGTGGAGCGGCGCGCACACGACGGTTCTTCTGGCGCTCGTCCTGGGGGGAATCCTCGCGGTCGTCTTCCACCGCCGCGCCACCGCCGAGCGGATCAGGACGGGCCAGGCGCGCACCATGTGGCCCTGGATCGCCCTGGCGGTGCTGCTCCCGCCGGCGCTCGCGCTGCTGATCGCGCAGCCCGACCTCGCGGTGGACCTTCCGGAAAAGGGGCGCTTCCGCCTCACCGGGGGCGCCCAGCTCAGGCCGGAATTCACCGCCCTTCTCGTGGGCCTCGCCCTGTCGGCCTCGGCCGGCATCGCCGAGATCGTGCGGAGCGGCATTCTCTCGGTGCGCAAGGGACAATGGGAGGCCGCCCGGGCGCTCGGCCTGCGGGACGGATCGACCATGCGCCTCGTGGTCCTGCCGCAGGCGCTGCGCGTCATCATCCCGCCCCTCACCAGCAGCTACCTGAGCCTGTTCAAGAACTCGTCGCTCGCCATCGCCATCGGCTATCCGGATCTGGTGATGGTGTCGAACACGACCATGAACCAGACCGGCCAGGCGATCGAGGGCATCGCGATCTTCATGCTGGTCTATCTCGGCCTGTCGATCATGATCTCCGTGTTCATGAACTGGTACAACAGCCGCGTCGCGCTGAAGGAGCGCTGAGCCATGACGACCGCCACCGACATGGCCGAAGCGCAAGTCGAGATGCCGCTGCAGCGGGAGCCGGGCGTGGAGCGCCGCCTCCTTCGCCGCACGCTCAAGCCCCTGATCGGCACCCCGGTCAACGCCGTCGTCACGCTCGCCTGCCTGTGGATCCTGTGGCTCGCCGTGAAGGGGGCCTGGGGCTGGCTCGTGACGCGGGCCGTCACCGAAGGCGGCGCCCAGGCCTGCAAGGTCGGGCATGGAGCCTGCTGGCCCTTCTACGAAGCGAAGCTCCGCTTCATGATCTTCGGCGTCTATCCCTACGACGAGCACTGGCGCGTGCTGCTCGCCATGGTGCTGTTCCTGGGCGCGATGGCCGTCACCATGATCCCGCGGTTCTGGAGCCGACGGCTGATCGCGCTCTGGGCCGTCACGATCGTCGCCACGGCGGTCCTGATCGGCGGCGGCGTCCGCGGCCTGCCCCATGTGCCGACCACGCAATGGAGCGGCCTGCCGCTCTCGTTCCTGCTGTCGGCGGTGGGCCTTGCCCTGGGATTCCCGCTCGGGCTGGTCCTGGCGCTCGCCCGCTCGTCCAAGCTCCCGGCTATCCGGGTGATCGCCATCGTGTTCATCGAGGTGATCCGGGGCGTGCCGCTCATCAGCATCCTGTTCATGGCCTCGGTGATGCTGCCGCTCTTCATGCCGAGCGGCATCACGGTGGACAAGCTCCTGCGGGCGCAGATCGCCATCATCATCTTCGCGGCCGCCTACATCGCCGAGGCGGTCCGCGGCGGCCTTCAGGCCATCCCGCGCGGGCAGCACGAGGCGGCGAGCGCCATGGGCCTGCATTACTGGCAGGCCATGCGTCTCGTGGTCCTGCCGCAGGCCCTGAAGATCGCCATCCCGCCCCTGGTCAACATCTCCATCGGGTTCTTCCAGGACACGACCCTGGTCACGATCATCGGCCTGCTCGACTTCCTGTCCACGGTCCGCACGGCCATGACGGACCCGAACTGGGTCGGCATCGCGGTTCTGGAGGGCTATGTCTTCGCAGCCTTCGTGTTCCTGGTGTTCTCCTACGGCATGGGCGCCTACAGCCGGTTCCTGGAGCGGCGCCTGCGCCTCGGGCACGACTAGCGCGTTCCGTGCGATGACACCGTCGACGTCATGGCACCCTCCGCCCTTCCTGCCACCCTCCCCACGTCATGGCCGGCCTTGTGCCGGCCATCCCGATCCTTTGGGGCGCCGCGCTTCACCGTATCGAGATCACCGGGACAAGCCCGGTGATGACGTGGCGGGTGGGACAGGCCCGGTGATGACGGGGCGGGTGGTGCGAGCGGCCGGTCAGGCCGCGCGGGCCGCCCGGCGCTCCTTGGCGAGATCCATGGCCTGATAGGTCCAGTAGGTGAGCTGCGCGGCCGCCACTCCGAACGGGCCGCCATTCCACGCCAGGCCGAAGGGCTCGTAGAGCCGGTACCGGTCGCTCGTGCCGAGAATGCCCTCCGCGATGACGCGCCCGCCGATGGCCGTCGTGTTCATGCCGCGGCCGCCGAAGCCGAACACGTGCCAGATTCCGGGCTGGAGCTTCCCGATCAGGGGCATCAGGTGGCGGGCATAGGCCATCAGCCCGGACCAGGCCGTCTCGACGCGGACGCCCTCGAGCTGGGGATAGGTGGAGACCATCGTCCGGCGCATCATGTCCGCCAGGCGGCGGGGCTCCGTGGTCTGCGTGGTGATCCGGCCGCCCCAGAGGAGGCGCGCGCCCCCGTCGACGAGACGGTAGTAATCGCCCGCACGACGGTTGTCGCTGATCGCCATGGGGGTCCGGACCGCCTGGGCGATCCGCTCGCGCGCCGCCTCGGTGAGAAGCACGTAGGTGGCGATCGGCAGGATGCTCCGGCGCAGGCGCGGCACGAGGTTGTCCGTATAGCCGCCTCCCGCCAGGACCACGTCGCGGGCCCTCACCTCGCCCCGCTCCGTCCTGACGACCTTCTCGGCTCCTCCGAAATCGCAGCCGACCACCCGCGACCCTTCGAAGATGCGTCCGTTGAGCCCCTGGATCGCCTTCGCCAGGGCGCGGGCGTAGTTGAGCGGGTGGAAGTGGAAGGACGCGGGATCGTAGAGCGCCTGATGGTATTTCGGCGAACGCAGGACCGTGCGGACCGCGTCGGTCGGCATGACCTCGAGGCGGTAGCCGAAGTCCCGGTCCATCGTCTCGCACTGGCGCGCGAGGGCATCGGGATCATGGTACCGCAGAACGCTCATCTTGCCGTAGACCCGGGCGTTGTCGGTCATGCCGAGAGCCCCGAGATTGTCCTCGACGATGCGCACGCCTTCGATCGACAGCCGGTGCAGGGCCTTGGCCCGGTCGGCCCCCACCATGCGGGTGATGTTGGCGAGGCTCGTCGCGTAGCCGGGACCGACGAAGCCGCCGTTGCGGCCGGACGCGCCCCAGCCGACGCGCTCCGCCTCCAGGACCACCACCGAGCGCCCGGCCCGCGCCAGCTCGAGAGCGGCTGTGAGACCGGCCAGCCCGCCGCCCACGACGACCGCGTCGGCGCGCGTGGCGCCCTCCAGGGCCGAGCCGGGGGCCGGGTCCGTCAGGGTGCGGGCATAATAGGTGTCGCCATAGCCGGTCATGAAGGGCTCCGATCCTCGCAAGGTGGGCGAAGCCTAGAGCATTTTTCGGAAAAGGGGATCCGCCTTTCGGCCACAACCGGCGCGGGGTGGTGTCGCCGGCTTCTCCCAACACGCCACGTCATCACCGGGCTTGTCCCGGTGATCCCGATGGTTCGAGGCACGGCGCCTCACGGTATCGGGATGGCCGGCACAAGGCCGGCCATGACGTGGGGAGGGTGGCAGGAGGGGCGGAGGCCGGCCATGACGTGCGGAGGGGTGTCACCACCGGGCTCGATCCGCGGCTCAGAAGCTCCGGGCGGCCTTGACCTGGAAGCCCGGATACCGGGCCTCCGAATAGCCGCTGGCGTAGACGCCGCCCGACGCCACGGCGGCCCCGAGGACGAGGCACAGCCCGATCGCGAGCGCCCATCCCCGCCTCTGGGACTTCCACAGGGCGAGCACGGCCGGCGCCAGGCACATGCAGAACAGGATGAGGCCGAACATGAAGAACGCGTGCAGGTTGGGTGAGTGATAGATCGGCCCGACGTCGAAATCCTGCTGCCGCGGAGGCTCTCCGAGGAAGAACTGAGCCAGAAACGTGAACACGGTGCCGCCCCCAAACGATGCCGGGGAGTAGGCCTCCCCTGTCGATCATCTCCATGGTCGCACAGGCTACTGCGCTTTCATGTCCCGGTCCATGGGCCGGATGGGATCGCAACGCCAGGCGCCTATCGGGGGAAGGAGATGAAGCCTCCCAGCTGCGACACGGCGAAGGCGACGAGCGCCGACACCAGGGGGCCGACCCATCGGCCGGCCCTGGCCACGCCTTTCCCTTGAAGCAGCAGCTCGTGCATGGCCGTCACTTTGGCGTCCATGACGTCCATCTTCTTTTCCAAGGCCGCGAGCAGGACGCCCTGGGCTATGACCCGGTCGCGGGTGTCGGTATCGGTCATCGGTTCGCCCCTGTGGCGGGCCGCCTCCGGCGGGCGGCTCCGCGCGGTCGGTGGGATTACGCGGCGCGCTTCCTGGAGGCGGTGACGCTCCACACGACGCTGGCGATGGTGGCGACGGCGCCCGCCAGGGCGGCCGCGTTCTCGGCATCCACGTAGCCCTTGGCCACGAGATAGGAGCCCGCGATGGTCAGCACCTGGCGGGCAAGGCTCTTCACGACTTCACTGGTCATGCGTCTGGTCCTCGGTCTTGGATGGCGCCGCCCGATCCCCGGCGGCCGGGGATGTCAGGCCGCCCGCTTGAGAAGGGACGCCGCCCGCTCCGCGAGCGTCGGCGGGGCGTCGGTCAGGGCGAGCGCCGCGGCGCGCACCGCGGCGACGCGGCGGGACCAGCCCTTGCCGAAGGTCTTCCAGGTGCTCAGCCGCCTCATCATGGCGAGGCGGTCGTCGCAGATCGCGTTCACGACCTTGCGCGGGTTGGCGCGCCGGGCCGCCGCCAGGGTAACGGGGCCCGGGACGCCGTCATCCGCCACGCCGAGCGCCCGTTGCAGGGCGATGACCGCGCGGGACGGCCCGGAATTCACCGCGAAATCGAAGACGGCCTCATCGATGCCGGGCGGCAGCTCGTCGGCGCGGACGCGATCCCAGTACCGGGCGCGGTAGATCGCCCCGGCCTCCTCCTCCGTCAGGGCGCGCATATCGGCCTTCGTGCAGCGCCGGCCGCGGCACGCGGACAGGGTCGCGAGCGTGATGCCGTATTTCGTGGCGCCGCCCGGGTCCTGGGGATGGTCGACATAGCCCCCTTCGATGCGCAGGACGAGCGCGAGCGCGCCCGGGACGTTCACGGCGGCCATCAGGGAATCTCCATGAAAAACCCGCCTCGAGGGCGGGTGCGGTGAGGTGCGGCGCTCTTCGTCATCGGGATCACCGGCACAAGGCCGGTGATGACGTGGTGTGTGGTCCGGTGCGCTAGACCCCGGGGTCGAAGATGTCCGGGACCTCGATGTCGAGGGCGGCGGCCATGTCCGCCACGTCCGGGTCATCCTCGAAGAAGACGGGATCCTCATCGAACTTGATCTTCGTCATGGTCGGCCGGCTCGCGAGCCAGGTCATGAAATCCTCGTACGCGTCGAGGTTTTCGAGCACGACCAGGAAGGACTTGCGGTCGAGAGAGCGCGGCGGTGCCGGCGGAAGGGCCGCCATGAAGGCGGCCTCCGCCTCGGACGACATTTCGACGTCGACGCCATCGATGTTCTTGTAGAGCGGCATGTCATCCCTCCCATCCGTAGAGCGCCCATTTGGCATTCACCGGCTGCCCGTTTCCGAAGAACAAGGAAACGCCGCTCGAGCGATAGCCTCCGGACTCCAATCCGGCCGGATCGAATCGACCGGTGACCTCGACCTGTGACATGATGTTCCCGGCCATGTGGTGCGAAACGCTGGATCGCAGCACATTCGAGAGGCTCCATGGGATGTTGGCCACAACCACATCCATGTCGAGCAGAGACCCTGTCTGCAAGTAATCGGAACTGATGGCGCGGATCGTGTTGGAGAGGCGGATGAAGAATTCGTTCGCTCCCGAGAAGACACCGCTCGCGCCGTTGCTCGCGACCCAGCTCCCGGCATAGTGGTTCTGCGGAGCCCCGGATGCATAGCTGAACTGACCGTACAGGATGGAATCGCCTGTCGTCGGATAGAGGCCGGTCGCAACGATCTTGAACCTGTTGTACCCCGTCGGAAACGAAATGATGATGACGCTCGCGGACGTCGAAGACCCTTCAGCGAGCTTTGTCAGCGCTGCATTCGTGGAGATCGTCAGGGAGTCGAGCGCGTCGTTGTAGTCCTTGGAGATCCCCGGTCCGGCGACGATGAGGCTCGCCACCCGATCATCGACGGCCTCGTTGAACGCGATGGCGCTGCGGGCGGCTGCCTGACTGGCGGCCGTCAGAAGGGAGCGCCCCAACGCGGTGCTGTCCGCGATATCGGTTGACGGATGAGTGTGCGTGGCCGGGGGACCCGGCGGGCCCTGCGGACCTTGCGGCCCTTGCGGGCCGGTCGGGCCTTGAATGCCCTGGATCCCCTGGATTCCTCGAATGCCCTGCGGGCCGCGAATGTCCACGGCGTCGGTGATGCTCGAGACCAGCCCCGTGGCGCCGATATAGTGGCCGGTGGCGGGCTTCGTCCCGGTACCGCCGGTCCAGTCGGAGACCTGAAGAACACGGCGCGCGCCGTCGTTGACTACGGCCAGGACCGGAGCCCAGCCCTTGTCGCCCTGGATGCCCTGCGGGCCCCTTATGTCGACCGCGGCGGCAATGTCGCTCACGAGCCCCGTGGCGCCGACATACTGACCCGTGGCGGGCTTGTCGAGCCGGCCGCCGATCCAGTCCGAGACGCGAAGGACGCGGCGGGCGCCGTCCGGGACGACGGCGAAGACCGGAGACCAGCCGGGCGCCCCGGCAATGCCCGCCCGGAACGTGAGGCGGAGGTTCGAGCGCCCGGTGGCGCTGAGACGTGCCGTCATGGGAAATTGCCCTCGTTGATGGTGAGCGTGCCGTCGAAGATCTGGACGATGTCACCGGTCACCGTGCTGGTGGCGCGCAGGCCGTGCGGATAGTCGCCGACCGGCAACACGCCCTTCTCGATGCGGAAGGTCATCGTGGGCGCGTCGACCGTCAGGCCGTTGCCGACCGTCAGCAGGACGCTCGAACCGCAGCCGCCGACGGAATACGCGAACTCGTATTCCTCGAAGGGAAAGTCCGTCTCGCCGTCGAGCGCGAAGTCGAGCGCGAACAGCACGGTCGCATCGTCGGATGCGGACAAGCAGAACTGGTAAGGGGCGGAGTTGGCCATGGCGGCTCCAACGAAAAAGGCCCCCGTGAGGGAGCCCTGGAAAGAGAAAAGCCGCCCGGAGGCGGCTTGATCGGTTAGCGGGTGATTGGGCCGGCGACGGCTCCCGGTGCTGCGCCCGCGCCGCCGACCAGCGCAGCGGCGGCGGGTAGGCCTGGTGCGGACGAGAGCGGGCCACGCCGATGCCCCTCCCCGTCATCACCGGCTCACAGCACCCTCTCACGTCATCACCGGCCTTGTGCCGGTGATCCCGATGCGGTGAGGCGTTGTGCTTCAAGCAATCGGGATGGCCGGGACAGGCCCGGCCATGACGTGGGAAAGGTCACGCCACAGCGATGATCATCCTCCCCGTCATCACCGGGCTCGTCCCGGTGATCCCGCGTCCGAGAGGCGTTGCGCATCAAACAATCGGGAGGGCCGTAACCACCAGGCATGACGCGCCCTCCTCAACCGAACAGGCTGCCGAGCTTGCCCAGGCCGCCGCCCAGGAGTTTCGAGCCGAGCTGCAAGCCGCCCATGATGGCGCCGAAGCGGTTCGCGGCGGCGTTCTGCCCGGCCATCATGCCGCCGTGCAGGGCGCTCACGGCGCCGTCCGCCGTGTGCTGGGCCGTGCCGACCCCAAGACGCGTCGCATCGCCATAGACCGAGGCCTTGTCCCGTCCCTTCTGGGTGAACAGGTCGGCCCGGTCGGAGAGGACGCCGGCCTGGCGGCCCGTGGCGTCGTAGCCGAGCCTGTTGAGCCCGTCGAGGCGGCCGAGATACCGGTCGTATTCCTGGTCCGCCATGTGGCCGGCCCGGTCCGAGATCGCCGCCGCGGTGTTGCCGGATCCGAGCATGCCCAACGCGGACGCCTTGCGCGCGACCGCGTCGGTCGCCTGGTCGACCTGGTATTGGTAGCCGGGGCCGGCGCGGAACGCCGCCACCGCGCGGTCGTGCCCCTCCGGCCCGTTCAGGCCGGCGGCATCGGAATACTGGCCGAGCGCCTTCAGGCCGGTGTCCCGGTAGGGATTGTAGAGCGCCTGTTCCTGCTGGTTCACGGCAAGGGCGCTCTTGTAGCCGCCGTTGAGGGATTTGAGGCTGGCGTTGCGCCCGCTCTTGATGCGCTGGTCGAGGCCCTTCTGCGCATTGTCCAGATAGGCCATTTCCGCCACGGCGGCGCGGCGGCCGGCGCTGCCGGAGAAGGGTGAAGACATGAGCGTCTCCCGAAGTTTGAAGCTGTGGGAAGGTGATCAGCGCTTGCGCAGATCGAGAAGGATGGACTTGTCGTCGAACTGGAAGGTGAAGCCGGCCGTCGCGGCGATCCTGGCTTGCAGCCTGAAGATGTCGTTGTCTCTCACGTCGGTGATGAGCCGCGCCGTGAGAACGGGCGTGTAGTCGACGAAGACCGAGAGGGCGCCGGATCTCAGGGTTCTGATGTTCCCGTCCCGCTCGCGGATCAGCCGCCAATTGGCGCTCGTCGTGCCGCCGCTCGAGCCGACACGGTACATGAAATCGGCGATGATGAGGGCCGAATAGGCGCCGCCGTCCGTCTGCGCCGTGTGCGAGATGAAAGTGACCCAGTTCCCGCCGGTATCGCCGATCAGGTTCGAGGCGTTGATCGTCGAATCCTGAGGCTTGGTCACCGAGTTGGGGAAAATCTCCTCCGTGCCGATCCGCACCGGCACGTTGAAGGTGAAGATGTTCTGGCCGAGATCTGTATCAAACCCGTAACTGAACACGTTCGTGCCCGTCCCGCTGTCGGTGAAGTAGAGCTGGTTCGCGCTCAGCCCGATGGCCGAGGTGCCGTCGCTCTTCGCGATCATCTCGAAGCCCGTGAAGGCGTTCCCGGCGGTCAGGTAGATGCCATAGGCCGCTTCGGCCCCGGACGGCGTCGCACGGGCCCCGAAATAGACCTGCCCGCCGGCGGTGAAAGTCCCGACGCTCGCCTGGACCGTCGTGATCTGCTCAGCCAGGGCTTCGTCGGCGCTCGTGCGCGCGTTCGTCTCCTCGACGATGGAGTCCGAGTTGCCGTCCGTGTCGGAGCGCACCTCCGTCAGGCGCGTGTTCAGGTTGACGACCGTCGTCTTGTACCAGTTGCGGGCGAACTGGTCCCAGTCGAGCTGTTCCTTGGTCGGCAGGCCGTCCGGCGTCGTGCGCGCCACGGTGACGGGCAGGACCGGCGGCAGCCTAGCCAGATCGATCTTGTCCTCGGTGGGCATTACGGCGTCCTCCCCTGCGGGTCGGGAACGGACGCGCCCATGAAGGCGAAATCCTTCGCCGACGACGTCTTGAACCGGACCCGGAAACCGTGATGGGTCGAAAGCCCGAGCCGGTTGACCCGCACCGGGAACCTGTCCGCCTGTTCGAGCGGGCGCGTCACCGGGTTCGACCAGGTCTTGCCGCCGTCATGCGACCACGAGACGGCGACGTCGGTCTCCTCGGCGGGCGTGAATTCCCCGAACAGGGATGGAACGACCATCCTGGTCGGATACTCCTTCAACGGGCCGCTCTCATAGGTGGCCTCGACGGTGGTTCCGGCTTCGGTCTTCACGCTTTCCGAGACGGTCAGAAGGTTCGTGGACAGCCTGTCGCCGATCAACCATCTGTCGTTGGCCTTCACGGATTTCGAGCCCCGCCAGCGGTTGAGGCCGGCGCTGACGCGCTCGTGCCATTGCCCGGTCCTGACGTTCAGCTCCCAGGTGCCCCGGTCGGACGAGAGCGACCAGAAGGCATTGCCGTTGAGGGTGTAGACGCAGGCCTCGAGGGTCGACACCGTGGAGGCCGCGATGAATGCCTCGACGTCCGGCGTCGAGACCTTCTCGGTCTGGTAGCCCTTCAGCGCCTGCACGGTCTTGTTGTGCGCCACGAAATACGGCACGTCGTCCCACCCGACCCCGAACCCCGCGATCGCCATGGCCGTGAGCAGCCCCACCGACAGGACGGAGGTGCCGCGCTGGAGCGGGAACGGGGAATCGCCGACATTGAGCCAGGGCTCGATGGTGTCCCGGCCCATGGCGTAGACCACGCCGGCATGGGAGACGCAGCGGATCAACCCGTCGGGCTGGGCTTCGGCGGTGGCGACGCTCAGCGCATTGATGGCGGTCGCGTTGAGTTCCGAGGCGAAGATCCGCCCGTCGGCAACGCTGAAGATGAGAAAGGCGTCCAGGAATGCCACGCTGTTGGCTGTCGCCGGCAGATCCGCATCGGGATAGGCCGAGACCGTCGTCGGGGTGAGCACGTAGGCGCCGCCCGTCTCCCGCACCGCCACGATATCGGGCGTCGAGACGCCGCCGGAAACCTTGTTGTTGCGCGCGAGCGTCACGCCGTCCGTGCCGGGAATGGAGCCGGCGAGCGCCGTCACCGCGCCGTTGGCGGCCACCTTCACGACGCCGGCGGCATAGACCGCATAGACGTCGCCATTGACCTCGATCATGCCGCGCGGGGTGGACCTGCCCGCATCGGCGAAGACGGCGAGGCCCGGCGTCCTGAGATAGCGGATGCTCTCGCCCAGCGTCTCGGCATAGACGTTGATCAGCCGCCCCTGCCCTTCGCCCGGGCGCTGGCCCGGCGTCGATGACAGGGGATAAGGGAGGCTAGGCATCAGAAGCTCGTCATCGTGAGCGGACGGTAGGACGGCGGCCGCGCCGCCAGGCGCCGCAGGGGGGCCTCGGCTCTCGCCTTCGTGGCGTCGTCGACGGCGGGAAGGCCGAAATCCGGCGCGATCTCCAGGGCCAGGCGCGCGGCGAGCGGCAGGAACACCGCGTCGTCGATCCCGTCGGTGTCGTCCACATAGATGACATTGTCGAGACCGAGCTGCGCCGCGAGGGGATCGACGATGCCCGCGACGGCCGTCAGGTCCTCGGGGTGCGGCGCTTGCCCCGCCTGCAGGAGGTTGAGGATGCCGAGCGCCCGGGTAGCGAGCTCAGTCCTGGTTTTCGTCATGGGTCACCTCCCGATGGGTCACAGCCTTCGCCGCCCGCCCGCGGCGCGGCGCGGGCGCTTCGCCCGCGATCTCGAAGAACGGGTTCGCTTCCGCCTTCGCCAGGAGGGCCGGGTCGTCCACCGCGACGGCCTGGCCGTCCAGGAACTCGATTCCCTGCCAGGTCACACGGGGCGCCGTGCGGTCACGGTCGCGATAGATCACGGTCGCCATGGGGGCATTCCTTCAAGGGTTCGCAGAACGGGCGGCGGTCCGGAGACGGCCGCCGCCCGATGATGGGGTGGAGGGTGGTGTGAGCGGGTGGTGACGTGAGAGGGTGGGACGAGCCCGGTGATTATACCCTCCCCCCGTCATGGCCGGCCTTGTGCCGGCCATCCCGGTCCGGTGAGGCGGGCGGTCTCGGCCTGGGTCTTGTCGGCCCGGGCGAAGCTCTCGGCCGCCTTGCCTTCCTGGCCGGCGACCTCCGCCTCGGCCTGGCGGGCCTGGAGCCGCCGAGCGACGGGGTCGGGCTCGGGGGACATCATGCCGAGCACCTTGTCCTTGACCGCCTTCGGCAGGGCGGACATCTCGACGAACACCTGGGGCGGCACCGGGATCTTGCTCTGCGCCAGGGACGACAGGATGTCGAACACGTCGCCCATGACGTTGGTCACGTCCGGGCCCTCGTCGAGGATGATGTCCACGTCGAGCTGCCCGAGGGCGTTGGCGATGACCGGGTTGCCCATCGGGCCGATCTCGAGCCGGTTCACGCCGATGAACCGGGCCAGGCCGGCGTCGTCCGTGATGCGGATCCAGCGCTCCGCCGTCCACCAGGTGCGGACGGCGCACCAGACCGAGCGGTAGACGTCGAGCTTCCAGGCCCGGTAATGGGCCAGGAACGGCCCGAGCTCCGCGATGCCCGATTGCTGCATCATGGCGAGCGCCCGGCCGGACCGGGCCTCCACGCCGGTGCCGACCACCGCCGGGTTCGGGCCGAAATTCTCGATCTCGCCCTTGGCGTCCTGGAAGTACTGGGTCTGCTGCAGGAATTCCTGATCGGCCTGCTCGATGCGGAACTCGTCCGAGGCGCCGTCGTACAGGATCACGCCGTCGGGCCGCGCGGCCTCGCGGCGCGCGGCCTCGATGTCGTCGAGCGCCCCCTTGCGGGCGATCACCTGGCGGGTGTTCATGATGTGCATCGCCTTGGAGCGATGCTGGTTGATGGCGTCCTGCGGGCCCTTGAGGCGGCGCACGAAGCCGTAGCGGTCCCCGTCGTGATCGACGCCGTTGGACCAGGCGCGGTAGCGGCAGATCGTGCGGCCGCGCGCGTCCACGAAGGGCGACGCGCCCTGCGCCAGCGCCACCGTGTTCACGTAGATGCAGTAGCGCCATTCGCCCCGGTGCCGGTACCAGTGCTCGTTGAGGCGGATCTTCGTCCTCGCGTTCACCCAGAGCGGCGCCCGGTCGATCTCGTGCGCCGTCCCGTCGCCGCCGCCGAAGGAACCGGCCACGCGCTCGGACGCGCCGGGAAACATCTCGTCGAGCTCGCCGGCCGAGACCCAGCGGGACACGCCCATGTAGCGCGCGTCCGAGAAGTCCGGCTGCACCGAGCGCGGGTCGTAGAAGAAGGTCGTCGGATCGACCGACGAGAGGGTGATGTCGGGGTCGGCGCCGTCGCCCGGCTCGAGCCCCATCTCGACGACCGCGATGCCATGGACGGCGGCCGAGAGCAGCGCCCCGGGCTCGATATCCTCCCAGCGGCTGGCGTCCAGGGCATAGCGCAGGACGATGGTGGACAGCTCGGCCCCGGCCTCGTGCCGGGGCGTGCGCGGAAACGCCCTCGGGTCGGTCCTGAACCTCTGGACCACGCCCACGAGCCCGTCGATCTTGCGCGACAGCCGGTCGAAGGTGATCGGCGGCTGGCGGCGGTCGCGAAGCGTGCGCAGCTGCTCCTCGGTCCATTGCGCGCTGTGGTAATAGCGCCAGGCGGTGCGCTGCTCGTCCACCTCGGCGGCCTTGACCGCGACGTAGTCCGTGTATTGCCGGCGCAGGGCCGCCAGGGACAGACCGTCGTGGGACGGCCCGTCGTCTGCGGGTCGGGTTTCGCTCATGGGCATCACAACGTGTTGGCGCTCGGAGCCGGCGCGCGGGCTCCGATCGGTCGGTATCCGGGTCTCGGTGGGCGCGCGGCCGTGGCCGGCGCCGTGCCGTTTCTCATGGTGTCGAGGAGCTGCCCGAGCAGGCCGAGCGCATCCGCCTGATCGTCGTGGACGCCGGCCGGGAAGCGCAGCAGCTCCGCGACGAAATCGTTCGTCCAGGGCGCGGCGGCCGGGACGTAGAGCCCTTCCATGGCCATTCGCCCGCGGATCGACTGGGCACGGACCGCCTTGTCCCCCCGGGTCGGAAACTGGGTGCGGGCGCAGTAGGCGCCGCGCTCCCGCGCGCGCTTGTCGAGGAAGGGCCCCACGCCGGCGCGGATCTGCCCCTGCTCCTCCGCCCATTCCCGGGGCTTCCACGTGAGGACGAGATCGCACCAGGCCTCGACCCAGGCGTCGGACGCGGCCTGGCGCCGCCAGAGATCGAGCAGGTACATCCGGCCCTCCGGATCGAGACCGGCCACCACATGAACCGTGTAGTCCCCACCATCAGCAGTGACCGCGTAGTCCGACGCCCCGTAGATCCTGAGCGTTCCGGTCGGCGGCAGGGCCGCGACCGGGCGGATCCATTCGGCCCTGAAGTAGTCGCCGCCGTCGGGAACGGGGTTCTGCTGGTAGAGCGACGCCCATGTGCGCGGGTCCGCCGTCCGGCGCTTGGCCCGCAGCAGGTCCGCGTAGCCGTATTCGCCCTCCCACAGCCATTCGCCGGGCGCCCGTCCGAGCGGGTCGTTATCCTCCGCGACCGCCGGGAGGGAGATGATCTCGAGCCGCTCGCCGGTCGATTGCGCCCGGGCGATCCATCGGCCGGCTAGGTCGTCGTCGTGCCAGCGGGTCATGACGAGCGCCCGCCCGCCGCCCGGGACGATGCGGGTGTCGAAATCGTCGTTGAACCACTCCCAGACCCGATTGCGGACCAGGGCGCTGTCCGCGTCCTGGCGCGAGCGGAACGGATCGTCGATCAGGCCGATCTTGGCCCGGAAGCCCGCGATGCCGGTGCCGACGCCCGCGGCGAGGTATTCCTGCCCCCGCGTGGTCATCCAGCGCCCGGCGGCCGAGCTCTCGCCCGAGACGCCGTAGCCGAGGGCCGTCCGCTGATTCAGCACCCAGCCCCTGACCTTGCGCCCGAACCGCTCCGCCAGCTCCGTTGAATGCGAGGCCGCGATGATATTTCCGGCATGGGGCTGGGCGAAGTACCAGGCCGGGAAGAGCTGCGACGTGTAGGTGCTCTTGGCGGAGCCCGGCGGCATGAAGATCAGAAGGTTCTGGATCTTGCCCTCCGCCAAGTCCTGCAGCTTGGTAGCCAGCAGACGGTGATGCGGCGCCGGCTCGAGCCCCGTCGCGCGGCAGAAATCGACGAAGGAGCGCCTGATCCGCCTACGGCGCAGAAGCTCCCGGGCTGCGTCCTGTTGCGAGAGCGGCAAGGTCTTCATCCGACAGGTCTTCCGGTTTCCGCAGCCCGCCCGGCTCGACCCTGTCCTTGAACATGCCGAGATGCTTGCCGATGAGCTCCAGCGCCTTCGCGGCGCCCGCGGCGTTGAACGTGAACGCGCCGGTCGGCTGGCCCTGGCGGTCGAGCACGGGCTCCTGCCGCATGCACCGTTCGGCCATCTCGCGCAGCCGGTCCAGGACCCAGTCCTGGGTCAGCCCGGTGCGCGCGGAGCGCGCCTCCCGGGCGGCCGCGATCGCCGCCGCGATGGCGGGCTTGCGGAGATTCGCATGGCCGATCGGCGCCGCGCTGCGCGCGCTGTAGCCCGCCCGGCGCGCCGCCCCGGCGGCGTTCAGGTCCACGAGGTATTCCTCGACGAACCGCGTCTGCTTGTCGTTCAGGGCCATGCGGGGATTCACCCATGTGGGGAGAGGGTGGTGTCACCGGCCCTTTCCACCTTCTCCACGTCATCACCGGGCTTGTCCCGGTGATCCCGATGCGGTGGAGCGCGGCGCCCTTCCGATCGGGATGGCCGGCACAAGGCCGGCCATGACGTGGAGGGTGGTGTGACCCGGTGCGAACACCCTCCCACTGTCATCACCGGGCTTGTCCCGGTGATCCCGATACGAGAGGCGCCGCGCTTTTCCGTATCGAGATGGCCGGCACAAGGCCGGCCATGACGTGAGAGGGTGGTGGGAGGGTAGCGGAAGGGCGAACGACGCGCGATCACGGGTCCCACCGCGACGGCACCGAACAGGCCGGCAGGTCGCCGTTCGGCACCGGTCCCGGAAACACGATGACGCGCTCGACCGGTGCTTCCGCCTGGTGGACGCCGCCCCAGGTCCCGCACACGAACATGTCCGTGTAGCCGTCGAAGACCGGGTGCGTGGAGGTGACGGACCCGACCGCGCCGCCGTTGACGGAGAGCGCCACCGCCCGGTCGTCGACCGAGAAGGCCGCGCAGAACCGGGAGCCGGGCGCCGGCAGGGGCACCCTCGCCGTGACGCCGGCCTCCTCGTCGAAGGCCCGGATCCGCAGCTCCATGGCGGCCCCGGCCTGGTCCGTGCGCAGCCCCAGGATGTGCCGCGGGGCGAAAGCGGCGCTCACGAATTCCACATGGGTGCCGAGCCTGCGGATCGCGGGCGGCATGCGCCCGATGACGATGCCCGTGAAGGCGTTGGTGACGCCGAGGCCGTCGAGGCTCACGTGGGCGTGCTCGAAATCGCGCGCCGCCGCCGCGCCCTCGGTCCGGATCGGCGTCGTGGGGAACGGGGCGTCGCACCAGAGCGGGTTCCATGGCTCGATCTGCGGCACGGCGATGCGGATCCGTTCGTCGAGCGCGACCGAGCCGGAAAAATCCTGGTCCGCCGTGAGGAGGCCGACGATCTTCGCCGTGCCGGCCGGCGTGCCGACGAGGTTCGTGGCGGGCCGCGACCAGGCGGCCGCCTGCGGGAGCACGTTGCCGCTGTCGTTCGCGCCGAGCCCGATGGCGGAGCCGTTGAGCGCCTGGAGCGCGAGCCGCAGATCGAGCAGGTTGCCGGAGGTCTCGAGCAGATGCAGGAAGGCCGAGAACGCCCAGTTCTGGCCCGCCGCCGCCGGGATGTCCGAGAGCCCGCCGAAGCGGATCTGGAAGCCGCCGCCGGTGGCCGCGCCCCGCAGGCGCAGGTCGATGACGGGCAGGCCCTTATGGGTCGTGACGGCCTCCACCGACAGGGTCGTGCCGGTCGGGACGGTCACGGCCCAACCGGTCGGCAGCGCGCCGGGCGTGCCGGCGGCCGCGCCATGCAGCCAGGCGTTCGGCACCGCGTTGGTGGCGCCGTGCTCGAGCAGGAACCCGGCGCTGGTGCGCCGGGGCTCCGTGGCCTGCGTCAGGTGGTAGACGCCGTCGTGGTCCGGCGTATAGGCCTGGGAAGCCCGCCCGGCGACGTGGTCGGCCAGGCTGCGCCCATGGTAGAGATTGCGGACATAATCGAGGTCGAGCAGGGAGCCGACCGCGCCGCGCCGGCCCGCGACCGGGCTGCGGCTGCGCGACCTGAGGCGGGAGCGCAGCATCAGAGGCCCCTGCCGAGCGTGATGTAGAGCGTCGCCGACCCGCTCCGGCAGATGGCGGCCAGGTGGGTGGCGTCGGGCGGGATCCGGAAGGGCTCCGGGGCATGGCTGGGCGGGATCGGGATGCCGTTCGCCGGCGCGCCGTCGTCCGGAACGGCGGCCGCGACCGTGCTGCCCCCGAAGGCCACGAAGGCGGTGTCGTCGCCCGCGTTCAGGATGCGCAGGCTGCGGTCCTCGGTCCCGATCCTCGGATCCGGGAGCGCCGCCCGGGCGGTCGCGGTGCCGACGGCGAGCGCGACCGTGCCGCCGATGGGCGTGAAAACGTCCAAAGCCATGAAGTCGGACCTTTCGGAGAGTTCGGGTTGTCTCACGTCTCGGCGCGGCGCGGCCAAGCCTGAATCCGGTTCCGCCCTATCTGGCAAAGAGGATGCGCGGTCCTGAGGAGACGATGATGTTCGGCGATTTACCCACGGGACGACGCCACTACTGGATCGCGTTCACCCTGATCGTGATCGTCGGGCTGATCGGGCTGCTGCTGATGTGGACCTTCCACGTGTGAGATCGTGCCTGGGTCCGCATGCGCATCGGGAAGGGCTGTTCCCGTGAGCGATCGGCGCATCGCCGGCCAGCAGGGTCCGGGCACGCCGCAGGCGCTGACGGATCTCGTCCACCCACTCGACCATGGCGTCCGCGTCGCGCAAGGCGCGCGTCGGGGTGCGCCTCAGATCGTTCTCGAGCGCCGCGAGATCCGCCGCCACCGTGTCGATGAAGCTCATGAGGATGCTGGATGGTGAGGGGTGCAAAAACAGAAAGCGCCCCAAAGCCGTGAGGCCGGGGCGCGATTTCGTTGAGGCTAGATTTCTGACATGTCCGACACCGGCTGTCAAGCCGCGAGAGCATCGTCGTCGGGATCACCGGGACAAGCCCGGTAACAACACCCTCCCACGTCATGGCCGGCCTTGTGCCGGCCATCCCGATACGGAGAAGCGCAGCGCCTCAAACAATCGAGATCACCGGGACAAGCCCGGTGATGACGTGGAGGGTGGTGTGAGGCGGTGCGAACATCCTCCCCGTCATGGCCACCCTCCACCCTTGCCGCCACCCTCCGCCCTTCCCGCCACCCTCCACCCTTCCCGCCACCCTCCGCACGTCATGGCCGGCCTTGTTCCGGCCATCCCGATGCGGTGAGGCGCGGCGCCTCAAACAATCGAGATCACCGGGACGAGCCCGGTGATGACGTGGAGACGGTGGCAAGGGACGGTGCGAACACCCTCCCCCGTCATGGCGGGCCGTTCAGCTTGCCGTTCCGGAGGGTCGGCGGTATGAACGGCGCGCAAACCGGCGGCGACGGGAGCGAAGGCTCGACAGGCCCTTGTTGCTCACGGTCGCGATGTCGGGCACGGCGCGGGCTCACGATGGCAGCGCTCTCTCGGGAGGAAAAATGAGAACGACTTTGAAATTCGGTCTGGCCCTGGCCCTTGGCCTGGGCATGAGCGGCGGAGCGATGGCCCAGACGAAGGAGATCCGTGTCCTTCTGGCCAACCATCCGTATGGCGACATTCTCAAGGCGGCGATTCCGCAATTCGAGCAGCAGAGCGGCATCAAGGTCAATGTCGAGAGCCTGCAGGAAAGTCAGCTCACGACGAAGTTGACCACGGAGTTCGCCACGAACTCGTCCTCGGTCGATGTGTTCATGACGCGTCCGCTGCAGGACGGAAAGCTCTTCGCCAAGAACAAGTGGTACGAGCCCCTCACCGGCTACGACTTCTCGGATTACCCGGCGAACACGGTCAGCATCGTGACCTACGAGGGCAAGCCGAACATCGTTCCGCTGGTCACCGAATGGCAGGTCCTGTTCTATCGCAAGGACCTTCTTGCCGCCGCGGGGATCAAGGTCCCGACGAATTTCGATGAGCTGGCCGCCGCCGCGGAGAAGCTCAACACCGGAGGCGTGGCAGGCCTCGCGTCCCGCGGCAAGGGCGCGGCGGCCGTCACGCAGCTCTCCAGCTACGTCTATAATTTCGGCGGTCAGTACCTCGACAAGGGCGTGGCGGTGTTCGACACGAAGGAAGCCGTCGACGGCATCCGCTATTACGGCAAGCTCGTCGGGAGCTACGGCCCCCGCGGCGTGACATCCATGTCGTGGGAAAACATCCTGCCCCTGTTCCAGGCGGGCCGTGTCGCCATGTGGACGGATGCGTCCGTCTTCTATGGACAGATCACCGATCCGGCCAAGACGTCGCTCGGGGCGGACAAGGTCGGCATCGCCAACTTCCCGGCCGGACCCAAGGCCCATTCTCCGTTCTACGCGACCTCCTGGGGCATCGCGATGGCGAGCCAGTCGAAGAAGAAGGACCTGGCGAAGACCTTCGTCGATTGGGCGACCAGCAAGGAGCTCGCCGCCAAGGCGATGGGGGCCAACATCACCATGGCCCGGACATCCGTGTGGGAGGATCCGGCCGTCGTCGCCAAGGTCGATCCCGGCCTCGTCGAGACCCGCGCGTTCGTGGCGAAGAACGGCACTCCCACCGACAGGCCTTTCATGAGCGCCGTCGGCGAGGCCCGCGACCTGATCGGCGAGATCGTTCTCGAATCGATCAACACGAAGGGCGCGTCGCCGCAGATCGACGACATGGCGAAGGAACGTGTTGCCAAGGTCAACACGCTGCTGCGCGACACGGGCGAGTACGGACAGTAAGCTCGCCAGAGTGCCGTGCCGCCTTCGGGCGGCGCGGCCTCGATCCGGAAGACCCAGCGCCCCTGGCGCTTGCATCCCTCGAGAGTTCATGAACCAGAACAGCTACACGGACAGCAGCATCCGTTGGATCTATCCCCTGCCGGCGATCCTCTTCGTCGCGCTGCTGATGGTCTTTCCGGTCCTGTACACCACCTATATCAGCCTGACGAACTGGACGCTGACGTCAGGCGCCGCACCGTCGTTCGTCGGCCTGAACAACTACGCTCAGGTGCTGGTCGAGCCGCGTTTTCTGCAGGCCTTGTGGCGCACGATGGTTTTCACCGTCTCGGCCGTGGCCGTGGAGGCCGTGCTCGGGGTGGCGGCCGCTCTGTTGCTGAACCGCGCCTTCGTGGGCCGGAGCGTGGTGAAGCTGCTGCTCCTCCTGCCGCTGGTCGCGACCCCGGTCGCGGTGGGCATCGTGTTCAACCTCTTCTACGATCCGACGATCGGCTTGGCGAACTACGTTCTGGAGTCGCTCGGGCTGCCGCCCAGCTCCTGGATTTCCGGCGCCGGCACCGTCCTGTTCTCCCTCGTGGTGGTCGATGTGTGGCAATGGACGCCCATGATCACGCTGATCGTGCTCGCCGGCCTCGCGGCCCTGTCCGACGAGCCGGCGGAGGCCGCCCGCATCGACGGCGCGAGCGAATGGCAGATCATCAGGCTCATCACGATCCCGATGGTGATGCCCGTCATCGTCACAGCCGTCATCCTGCGCCTGATCGATGCCCTCAAGACCTTCGACATCATCTTTGCGATGACGGGCGGAGGCCCGGGCTACGCCTCGGAAACGCTGAACCTCATCGGCTACAAGTACAGCTTCGAGTATTTCCGCATGGGGCAGGCCGCGGTCATCCTGGTGGTGCTTTTCCTGGTCGTCCTCGCCTGCAGCGTGGGGATCACACGGCTCAACAAGCGGACGGCAGCCTGAACGGCGGCATCCGGCGCGAGATAAAGAATTCGTCATGAGAAAGCTTGGACTCGGAATTGTGTTCTACGGCGCAGTCGCCCTGCTGGTGGCGATCGTCCTGCTGCCCTTCCTCTGGATGCTGCTCTCCTCGCTCAAGACCCAGGTGGACATCGTCGCGTGGCCGCCCAAGTTCGTCTTCAGTCCGACGGTCCAGAACTATTACAAGGTGTTCGAAGAGCAGGATTTCATCCGGTATTTCATCAACTCGACCGTCGTGGCGTTCTTCGCCGTGGGCGTGTCGCTCCTGCTCGGTCTGCCGGCGGCCTATTCCATCGCCCGCTTTTCCCAGCGGCGGCTTGCGCTGGTGATCCTCCTGGCGCGGCTGATGCCGGGGATCTCGTTCCTGATGCCGTGGTACATCATCTTCTCCCGCCTCGGCCTGATGGATACCTACGTGGCGCTGGTGCTCAGCCACGTCCTGATCGCTCTGCCCATCGTGGTCTGGATCATGTCGAGCTACTTCGAGACGATTCCCATCGAGCTCGAGGAATCGGCGATGGTCGACGGCGCATCGCGCAACTACATCTTTCTCAAGATCATCCTTCCCCTGTCAGGACCCGGCATCATCACGGCCACGACCCTGGCCTTCATCTTCTCCTGGAACAACTTCCTGTTTTCCCAGGTGCTGAGCATGGAGAAGACCAGGACGCTGCCGATCGCGGTGTTCAACTTCCTCTCCTATGCCGATATCGACTGGGGCGGCGTCATGGCGGCGTCCGTGACCATCATGGCCCCGGCCCTCATCCTGACGATGGTCTTCCAGCGCTACGTGGTGAGCGGCCTGACCATGGGAGCCGTCAAGGGATAGAAGAGGGCCGGCCGTGTCCGACGGTTTCCCGCCCGCCTCGTGCCGGCCATCCCGCCACCCTCCGCACGTCATGGCCGGCCTTGTGCCGGCCATCCCGATTGTTTGAAGCGCAGCGCCTCTCGTATCGGGATCACCGGGACGAGCCCGGTGATGACGTGGAGAAGGTGGTCAGGGTCGGTGCGAACACCCTCCCCCGTCGTGGCATCCTCCGCCCTTCCTGCCACCCTCCCCACGTCATGGCCGGCCTTGTGCCGGCCATCCCGATACGGAAAAGCGCAGCGCCTCTCGTATCGAGATCACCGGGACAAGCCCGGTGATGACGTGGAGAAGGTGGCAAGGGCCGGTGATGACGTGGAGGGTGGTGGGAGCACGCCTCGCACATCCGCTCAGCGCTTCAGTAGTAATAGCCGCCGAGCAGGGATCCACCGACGAGCGAGAGCATCAGGAAAAAGCCGACGAGCAGGACCATCGCCAGGATGACGAAGCGCATCAGGCAGCCGCCCAAAGCCGCTCCGACCGGCGGCGCCTCGGGGGTGGCATAGGGCGCTCCCCGGGACAGACGGCCGGCACGGGACGCAGCCCTGAGGATCTCCAGCATTCTTGCGGTCCGCATGTCGCGCACCGCCGCGCCCTCGTCGCTTGCGCTTGGGTCCGGACCGGGAGGTCTCTCCCGTTCCCTGCGGCCCCAGGGCGTGGCGCCGGTTCTCGGACGCGGTGGCGGAGGATCGGCGCGCGGCGGCGCGGCGGGCGAGACCGTGATCCGTGGACGGGGCGGGGTGGCGGGCGGAACCGGCCTTGCGGCCGGACGGACCGGATCGCCGAACGTCGCGCCGCATTCCGGACACACGGAGGCATCGAGCCAGCGCCCGGGCTTGTGGTTCGTGCAGTAATAGCGGACCTGCGCCTCGTGACAGGCTTCGCATTCGCCAGGGGTCGCCTTCGAGGTCCCGCAGTTCGGGCAACGCAGAATGACGCCGGTCATCGATGAGGTTCCTCGATCGTTTCACGCTCGGGGCCGCCGGGGGCAGGCTCCGGATAGACCTCGCGGATCATGTCCGCGGGAATATGCAGCCGGTACATCCGCGGGAGCCTTCCTTCGACGAATTGCGCCATGGTGGGAACGCGCTCGTAAGGACCGAAGCTCTCACGGCTCAGGCGGCGGGAGAGGGCCACGGTCGTCAGCACCGGGTGCGTCCGGTAGGCCGGATAGGCGGCGTATCTCTCCTCGACGTGATCGTGGCCGCGCACCATGTGCGTGACGGGACGCCCCAGGCCGGTGCTCAGGTCACAGAAAGCCGCGAAGTCCTCGTACCCGAACTGACTTCCCCGCGAGAAGCGGTTCGGGAGCTTCTTGCGGGCTTTCGGATGCGCCCTGGTCCACACGAAGTCCGACAGGCATTGCGGATCGTTCCAATCTCCCGTGTCGGCGAGCCGCGCATGCAGATCCACCAGCGGGAAGCCGCCATGGGCCACCAGGAGACCGTCGGGAAAGAAGAGCGCCCGCGGAGCACGCGCGAACAGACGGACGGCCACCTTGCCGGCCCGCTCGATCCATTCATGCGCGAGATGGGCGTTCAGGAAATCCGCGAAGTCCGACGGGATCACGCTCGAGGCGAACCGCACGCCGTCATAGGAGAGCGCCTCGTCGTGGTTGCCCGCGATCAGGCACACCCGATCCGGGGCGTCCCCGATCAGCTCGAACACCCGCAGAAGAACGTCGAGCCCGAACCCTCCATCGTCGAAGAGATCGCCGAGAAGCACGATCCGTGGCGGCCGGCCCCCGCCGGGTTCGAGCGCCGGATCGCGCATCGCCGCCAGCGCGGCCTCGAGCGCCAGAAGATCGCCGTGCAGATCACCGATGATCCACAGCGGGCTTCCGGCGTCCAGGTCGGAGATCCGGATGGCCTTGTCGGTGGGATCGGAGCGGTCCTTGTCGAACAGCAGGCCGGGTCCATCGGCTTTGTCGAGCAGCGCCTCCATCCGCTCCACCGTGGCTCGCATGTTGGACCGGATGGCGGACGGGTCGGCTGCATCGCGGACAGCCTGCCAGTCCAGCCGTTCGACCTCCACGATCTCGACGGGAGGGGACGCCACGACGGCAATCGGCGCCGGCCCGGGAGCATCCGCCCCGGGAGCATCCGGCGGTTGCGCGGGATCCTGCGCTGCGGGGTCATCCTTGGGAACGCCGGCCATCGTCGATTCCGCCCCCCGCTCCTCCGGCTTCTCGCCCGGAGGAACAGGCTCAGGCGCTTCGGGTTCGCCGGGGACGCTCATGGGAGGGCCCGCGCGGTGAGCGGCATCTTGACGATGCCTTTGGCCTGGCGTCCGACAGCGATCCGGTCGCCTTGCCGGAGCGGGCGAGGCGCCGTGAGCGCGGCGCCGTTCACGAGCGTTTCATTGGTCGTGCCGGCCACGGGCGATATCACCCATTGCCGCCCGGATTGGCGTTCCAGGACACATTGGCGGCTGTCCCAGAACTCGCTGTCCGGCCCGAACGGCCGCACCAGGGCTTTTCCGAGCTCCGTCCTGACCCCGATCTTCAGCGAGCGTCCGTCGGGGCCGAGCAGCTCGATCCTGTCGGACAGGATCGGCTCGGCGGCGGCCTGCGGAGCGCCGTCGCCCGCTGCCGTGCCTTCCTGGCCGGCGGACGACCCTGCGCCGCGCCCGCTCAGAACAGCCCGCAGCTCCGCGGCCGTCGGTCTCGCGGCGGGGTCCGGGGCAAGGCAGCGGTGCAGGAAGGCGCTGACCTCGGCATTGCTCGCCGGCGCCGGCATCGATCCGGCCAGCGCCGGAGGTCTGGCGGCATGGCTCTGGACGAGCCTGGCATATTCCGCCTGGTCCTCGACCCAGTAGGGATGATAGCCGGCGAGAAGCTCGTAGAGCATCAGCCCGCAGGTAAAGACATCCGAGGCAAGCCCCGGCACGCCGCCTCGGGTCATGTGCTCGGGCGAGCGGTAATTGTCGGTGCCGACATAGCCCTGATGGCCATGCCAGGGCGCACGGCGGTCCGCCAGGAGCGAGAAGTCCATGTCGATCAGCTTGAGCTGGTAGCCGGCGCCGATGGTCGGATCCTGGATCAGATAGGCATTCGCCGGCTTCAGATCGGCATGGACGATCCTGGATTCGTGCAAAGCCGCCATTCCGGTCATGAAGACCTTGGCCCAGGTGACGTGACGGGCCCAGACGGCGGGGTTCTGGGTGGCCGGCGCCTTGGTGCGGCGATGCTGCTCCCGCTCCTCGTCGAGCATGTGCTGGAGGTCGGCGCCGTTCTCGACGAACTCGAAGGCCTGGAAGTAGCAGGGGCCGCCCCAGACCTCTTCGAACGCGTCCACCTGGCGCACCGCGAACTGCGCCGCCCGCCCGGTCCGGACGCGGGCTCCGAGCTCGTTCTGGTAGTCGACGAAGGCCTTGTACCAGACGACCGTCGGAGCGGGAGACTTGTACTGCTTCAGAAAGACCTTCTCTCCTGTCGGTCCCTCGGCGCCATAGGAGATCGCCATCATGCCCGGCCCGAAGACCTTCGTGACACGGTACTGCCGGATCCGATCACCGACCTTCAGCTTCTTGGCCATGGCTTACGCTCACTGTGACAAGGCGGTGTCCCTACAGCGCCACGGTGGCGGCCGAGCGCGAGACGCTGGCGGCCAGCTGCTTCAGGGTGTTGCGGAAATTGACCGGATCGGACGTGAACTTCTGCAAGGCCTCCTGCGGGTTCAGGCCTTCGTACTCCACGACCTCCCATTCCGACTTGTCGATCTGGCTCAGGCGATCGTAGCCCTCGAAGTTCGGGGCGAAGAGGCTGAGGATGATGCGATTGGCCATGACCAGGTTCGCCACATCCTGGAGCGAGCCGCCCTTCGCCTCGGGAAGGCTCATGGTTTCCTTGAACGACGCATCGGTGAAGACGATGACCACGCGGGCCGCATCGCTCCTGTAGCGCCATTTCGCCGGATCCTCGGTCTGGGAACCCTTCGGCACCGCCTCCATGGCGGCAACCTTGTAGAGCGCGTCGAGAAGCGATTCCGGCTCGTCGCCGCCGCCGTTCGCCTGCAAGGCGCCGAGCTGCGCCTTGAGGGCTCCGGCATCGCGCACGAACGGATGATCGACGATCCAGGGCAGCCCCTCCCCTTGGGCCGCTTCGATGTCGCGATAACCGACGACCTTGCCGCGCCAGTCCCTCACGGGGGCGGCGTTGTTGGCATCGCCCCGGCTCAGGGAGTCGATGAAGGCCTCGATGTTCCGGCGGAGCGCATCGATGCAGGGCGACATGCTGCCACTGACGTCGACGAGGAAGACGATGTCGGCCACGCCCTTGGTCTTCGGACGCTCCTGCACGCCGGGCGGAGCGGCGACCTCGGCCGTCGCGCTTTCGCCACGAGCCGTCTGCGTCGAGACATCCGGCGTGGATCCGGTCGCTTCCGCGGGCGTTCCGACCGCCGCTTCCGTGGAACTTGTCGTTTCCGACGAAGGCGGGTTCGCTGGGGTCGTCTGGTCGGAATGCTCCATATCACTCATGCGTCAGCTCCGCTTGGCGTCACCTTGGTCTCGGCCACGCGCCGAGCACTCCGACAACAGGGCGGCCAGACCGAAGTTCCCGGCTGCGCTCGAGGCGCTCGGAGATGGAAGCCCGCCCGGGCAAGCCGCCGGGGATCGGAAGGGCGCGGCGCTTCACCGTATCGAGATCACCGGGACGAGCCCGGTGATGACAGTGGGAGGGTGTTCGCACCGGGTCACACCACCCTCCACGTCATGGCCGGCCTTGTGACAGAAACCCATGAACAAGGATAAACATCGTTAATTGTTGGCTCATATGAGGATTGGGGAGTTCATGCCGGCGGCATGACAATCACTATACAAATATTCCTGGGGCAATCCTGTGTTATCGTCCGTTCAGTCTGGTTCATCGTCCCGTCGCTCATCTCTCATGCTGCGCATCTTGCTCGCTGCTGCATTGACGGTTGTCGGAGCATTCTCCGCGTTTTCCCTCTACAACGACTCTTTCCAGCGGCAGGCCACGCGCTCGGAGATCGAGCGCTACCTGACCAATGTGGGATCCGCCACATCGGACAGCATCGGGAACTGGCTGGGCGGACGGGTTGCCCTGAACCAGAGCGTCGCTCAGGGCGTGGCCAATTTCGGCGAGTCCTCGCAGGTCCTGTCTCTCCTGCAGCAGAAGATCTTCGTCGACAGCTTCCAGTCCACCTACCTCGGCGAGAAGGATGGCCGCTTCACCATGTGGCCGCCCTCCGACATGCCGAAGGACTATGACCCGCGCACGCGGCCTTGGTACAAGGACGCTGTCGCGGCAGGCGCCAGCACGCTGACCGAGCCCTATGTCGATGCCTCGACGAAGAAGCTGATCCTGTCGATGGCGACGCCGGTTCAGAAAAGCGGCGCCTTCGTGGGCGTTGCCGGCGCCGACATGAACCTCGATGCCCTGGTGCAGATGATCGGCGCCATGGATCTCGGCGGCATGGGCAAGGCCTTCCTCATGAGCGCCGACGGCAAGATCCTCGTTCACCCGAACAAGGATCTCATCAACAAGACGCTGAACGAGATCTACCCGGCCGGGACGCCCCGGATCTCGAGCCAGCTCAGCGAGACGATTCAGGACGGGCACGAGCAGATCGTCACGTTCCTCGAGATTTCCGGCCTGCCGTCGGTGAAGTGGTACGTGGGCCTGTCCATCGACAGCGCCAAGGCTTATGCCAATCTCGCGGCGTTCCGGATGTCGGCCGCCATCGCGACGGTTTGCGCAGTGGCTCTGATGCTCGCCCTCCTCGGCGTCCTGATCCATCGTCTCGTCGCGCGCCCGATCAACCAGATGACCGGGGCCATGAAGCAGCTGGCCGACGGCGATCTGAACGTTCGGGTGCCGGGCGGCGAGCGAAAGGACGAGATCGGCGCCATGGCGGCGGCCGTGCAGGTGTTCAAGGATGCCTTGATCGCCAAGAAGGACGCCGATGCCCGCGCCGCCCTCGAGGCCGATGCCAAGACACGCCGTGCCGAGGCTCTGGACCAACTCACCAGGCGCTTCGAGCTCAACGTCTCGTCGCTGACCCAGGGCCTGTCCTCGGCCGCCACCGAGATGGAGGCGACGGCCGAGAGCATGACCCATGTGGCCGATCAGACCACCAACCGGTCTGTCACCGTGGCCTCGGCGGCGCAGCAGACTTCGGCCAACGTGCAGACGGTGGCGGCCGCCACCGAGGAGCTGTCGATCTCGATCCGCGAGATCGCCAGCCAGGTGGCGCAGTCCTCGGCGGTGGCCGAGAAGGCGGTGGCCGGCACCCAGCGCACCAGCGCCACCGTGCAGGAGCTCGCAGCCTCCGCCGAGAAGATCGGCAACGTGGTGCAGCTGATCAACACCATCGCGGGCCAGACCAACCTGCTGGCGCTCAACGCCACCATCGAGGCGGCGCGCGCGGGCGAAGCCGGCAAGGGCTTCGCGGTCGTGGCCTCGGAGGTGAAGGATCTGGCGACGCAGACCGCCAAGGCCACCGAGGAGATCTCGCAGCAGATCGGCTCGGTGCAGCAGGCGACCGGCCAGACGGTGGCGGCCATCCAGGAGATTGCGCGCACCATCACCGAGATGAGCCAGATCTCGACCTCGATCGCCGCCGCCATGGAGGAGCAGGGCGCCGCCACCGCGGAGATCGCCCGCAACGTGCAGGAAGCGGCGCGGGGCACGGAAGCTGTCACCGGCAGCATCGCGGACGTGCAGCAGGGCGCCGGCGAGACAGGCGCCGCGGCGTCCCAGGTGCTGGGAGCCGCGCAGGAACTGGCGCGCCACTCCAACGATCTCGGCCGGGAGGTCGCCACCTTCCTCCACGGCGTGAAGGCCGCGTAAGAGTCGAGGGAGGGGCACGTCATGGCCCCCACCGCCCGTCCCGCCACCCTCCCCACGTCATGGCCGGCCTTGTGCCGGCCATCCCGCCACCCTCTCCACGTCATGGCCGGCCTTGTGCCGGCCATCCCGATAAGGTGAAGCGCGGCGCTTCTCCGAATCGGGATCACCGGGACGAGCCCGGTGATGACGTGAGAGGGTGGTGTGAGCGGGTGGTGACGGGGAGACGGTGGCAAAGGCCGGTCCTGCCACCCTCCCCGTCATGGCCCCCTCCCGTTGCCCGACGCGCTAGGCGCTGGAGATGCGCCAGTGCTCCGCCAGGGCGTCGAGCCCGTCGCGGAGCCGGCGGATTTCGCTCAGGCCCACCACCGGGGCGTTCTGCTCGCAGCAATCCCGGACAATGCGGCTTTCCAGGAAGCCGGCGGCGTCGAGGGCGTCCCGGGCGTCGCTCAGCGCGTCCGCGAGCCGCCGCGACCGGGCGGCCGCGGTCGGATCCTGGCTGCGGTCCGGGCCCCGGGCCCCGATGGGGAGCGCGGCGAGGCCCGACCGGGGCGCCAGGGCGGCCAGCCCCTGGTCCCGGCGCCAGCTCTCCACCAGGTTCGCCCACCGCTTGCCGGCCTCGTAGTGCCGGGCGTCGATGCGGTTGCCCAGGAAGAGCCGCCCGATCTCCGTGCCCCACAGGGGGTCGCGCATCCCGAGCAGAGCCGCGTCCCGCAGGCGCTTCACCTCGTTCGGGCTCCGGGCGTCCAGCTCCGCCTTGACGGCGCGGCTCAAGCGCCCGTTGGGCTCGCGTTCCCCTTTGGCCCGCTGCCGACCGAGCTTCGCGATCTTCCGCGCCTTCATCGTCTGTTCCTCGTGCATGGGACGTGACCCGGAGGGCCACGCCAGTGACCCGAAGGGCCGCGTGAGCGAAAAGGGGACCCGGGTTCGGGACCGATCCGCCGCGCACCACCCTCGACGTCATCACCGGGCCTGTCCCACCCCTCCCCGTCATCACCGGGCTTGTGCCGGTGATCCCGATGGTTTGAGGCGGGGCGCTTTTCCGGATCGGGATGGCCGGGACAGGCCCGGCCATGACGTGGAAAGGTTGTGCATCCCGATATGCCACCCACCACGTCATCACCGGGCTTGTCCCGGTGATCCCGATACGAGAGGCGCGGCGCCCTTCCGATCGGGATGGCCGGCACAAGGCCGGCCATGACGTGGAGCATGACGTGGAGAGGGTGGTCCCGCTCCGGCGTCCGGCGCGGCGGGGCGTCAGGGATGGGCGGGTTCGGCGGCACGGCGTCGCTCCTCCCGGGCGGCCCGCTCCGCGTCCGCCGCGTCGTCCGCCTCGCGCCAGACCGCGTCCGGGATCCGGCAGCCGGGCTCGCCGCGGCGCGGGCCCCAGGCATCCGACCAGCGCTCCTCGAGGACGAACCCCCGGGCCATCGCGAGCAGGCCGCGGCGGATCCTGGCCGGGTCCTCCGGGGCCGACGCGGCCCCCGGGGCGGCCGGCCCGGCCTTGTGCTCCCGGACGGCCGGCACGATGTAGCGCCAGCTCGACCAGCGCTTCCCCTGCGCCTTCAGGCTGCGCACCACCGGCAGGATGTGCCGGTCGAGGTCGTAGCCTTCGGCCATGAGGGCATGGACCGGGCCCACAACGAAGAGACCCGGGCTGGGGTCGTTGTCGAATCCGGCGGCCTCGCGCAGCGCGGCCTCCAAGGTTCGGTCGTCGAGCGCCGGCGGCTGTTGCGACGTCTCGGGACCCTCAGCGTGATGCGGCTCTTCTCTGCTCTTCTCTTCTCTTCTCTGGTTCGCTCCGCTCGAAGCAGGGGCTTCGTCCGGGTCGTGGCCTGTCAGGGACTTGCGCCGGGTCTCGCCGCTGCGCAATCCGCCTGTCCTGCCCGCCTCCGCCCTGTGCGCCGAGGCGATCCCCCGGTGGTGCAGCTCCCGCGCCACCCGGGCGTTGGCGAGGCCGCCTTCCGTCCGCGTGACCTTTCCCAGGGCCAGGAGGTCGCCGAGGAGCTTGCGCGCCTTGTTCGGGTGGCAGCGCCAGAGGCGCGCGAGGGTGGCCGGATTGTCGGGGACGGCCCCCCGACGGCGGTACATCTGATGGCACAGACGCAGGTAGGCGGCCTCCTGCTCGAGGGTCAGCGCGTCCGTCCCCTCGTCCCAGGCCTCGTATTCCATCCGGTAGAATTCCCCCTTCATGCGGGCCTCCCCGACCGGCTGTCGAGATCCCGGACCGCGTTGAGGGCGGGGTCCACCCAGGCCCGCACGACCTGGTTGGAGCGCCCGGCGCGGTTCTTGTCGACGATGATCTCGAGGCTGTGCTTGCAGGCCTCGTAATCGTCCTGGGTGGCGATGTCCCCGTCCCGGTACCTGGCCGAGCGCTCGATGTAATAGGCCGGCCGGTAGAGGAACACGACCGCGTCGGAGTTCTCCTCGAAGGCGCCGGCGCCGCGCAGGTCCGCCAGCGACGGGCGCTTGTCCTCCCGGCTCTCGGTGTTGCGGTTGCACTGCGCCAGCAGCAGCACCGGCGCGTCCAGGCGCTTGGCCAGCGCCAGCGCCCCGTCGGCGACCTCCTTCAGCCCCTCGTCCTCGCGGTTGTAGGAGCGGCCGGGCCGGACGATGTGGGCGTGGTCGATGACGATCGGGCCGGGCCGCAGCCCCTTGCGGAGATAGGCGTTCATGAGCCGCTCCGACGCGGCGGCGATCTCCCGGATCGTGCGGCCGCCCCCGTCCTCGATCGTGAGGCTGAGGCCGGAGAGCTCGCGCACCGCCTGGGCCACATGCCCGGCCTCCTCCACGGTCAACCCGCCCGGCGCCAGCATGCGGGCGAACGAGATCTGAAGGCCCTGGCGCTCGAGCCAGGACGAGGCGAACCGCGCCATGACCTGGTCCTTGTCCATTTCCTGGCTGTGGTAGAGGCCGGCCAGCCCCTGGCGCGCCGCGTTCAGCGCCACCTCGCAGCCGAGGATGGACTTGCCCATGCTCGTGCGGGCCGCCAGCGTGGTGAGGGTCGCGGGGCGCAGGCCGCCGCCGAGCGCCTTGTCGAGGCGCGCGAGGCCGGTCGTCGCCGGGAGGCGGCGCTGTCCCGTCAGGTCGGCGTCGATCTGCCCCATGAGGGAGGCTCCCGCGGCCGCCAGGGTGGCGGTCGTGAGCTGCCGGTCCATCCGCAGGGCCCGGAGCTCGTCGAGCCGCTCGAAGCGCTCGTCCAGGAACGCGCACGGGTCGTAGCCCTGCCTCTGCCCGATCTCCGCGCCGATCGCCTCCACGTGCCGGAGCAGGTAGAGGTCCCGGATCACGCGGGCATGGGTCAGGAGCGGCGCGCCCGTCATGCCGCCGATGCGGGCGAGCTCGGCCAGGTACCGGCGCACGGTCACGTCAGCCGCGACCGCGGTGGCGCTGATCGCCGGCCCCAGGCGCTGGTAGAGCTGCCCGGCCGTCGGCCGGCCGTCCGCCTCGGCGATCGCGAGGATCGCCGCGTAGGTGACCTGGTGGATCTGCTCGAAGAAATAGTCCGGCTTCAGGACGGCCTGAACCCGGCCGATCTCCGCCGGCGCCGCCAGCAGGGCCGCCAGCACCTCCATCTCCACGTCCGTGTTGACCGGCGGGAGGCGGTCATGCCGGTCGGCGGGGCGGGAGGGCTCGAAGGAGAGGATGTTGGCCATGGGCTTGTGCGACCGGTGGTGCGTGGATCGGGGATCGCGCAGGTTCGCGGGGTCCGCTTGGGGTCCGCATCTAAATGCATAATGCATTAAAAGTCAACGCCACATGCATAAATGCGTCATGCATCATGGCCGCCATGGAAAGACACGAACGTTTGGCCTGGGCGCGCGCGACCCTGAGCGCCTATCCGTCCGCCTCCGAGGCGGCGCGCGCGATGGGGATGGCGGTTCCGACCTATGCCGGGCACGAGAACGGCAGCCGGGGGATCACGTCCGACGCGGCGCGGCGCTATGCCGATTTCTACAAGGTCTCGGCGGAATGGCTACTCTACGGGAGAGGCGAACCCCGGGCCGGAATCCCGGGTCCGGACAGGGCCGAGGACCGGGCGCCCGTCCGCGGGAGAGCGGAGCCGCTCCCGCCCGACACCGACCTCTCGAAGGCCGAGGACCTGCCCCACTTCAAGGGCTTCGGCGGGCCGCGCAACGTGCCGGCCTACGGCACGGCGGTCGGCGGCGGCGACCGGGACGGGGATTTCCGGTTCAACGGGCAGACCATCGGGTACGAGCCCCGGCCGCCCGGCATCCAGGGCCGGAAGGACGTCTATGTGCTCTATGTGCAGAACGACAGCATGGACCCCAAATACGAGCCCGGCGAGCGCCTCTACGTGGATCCGCACCGGCCGCCGCGCCCCATGGATTACGTGGTCGTGGAGCTCCAGGGCGACGACGGCGAGCCCGGCAAGGGCTTCATCAAGCGCCTGGTGCGCCAGACGCCCACCAAGGTGATCGTGGAGCAGTTCAATCCCCGGAAGGAGATCGAGTTCGACCGGCAGGAGATCAAGAGCCTGCACCGGGTCATTCCGACGGACGAGCTATTGGGCATCTGACCCGCCGACCGCCCCACCGCCGGCCTCGTGCCGCCCGCCCCAAGGCCGGCCCTGACCACCCCCTCCACGTCATCACCGGCCCTGGCCACCCCCTCCACGTCATCACCGGCCTTGTGCCGGTGATCACGCTTCCGTAGGGCGCCGCGCCTCACCTTATCGGGATGGCCGGCACAAGGCCGGCCATGACGTGCGGAGGGTGGCAGGAAGGGCGGAGGGTGCCATGACGCCGGAGGGTGTTCGCACCCGCTCACACCACCCTCTCACGTCATCACCGGCCTTGTGCCGGTGATCCCGATCCGGTGAAGCACGGCGCTCAAGACAATCGGGATGGCCGGCACAAGGCCGGCCATGACGTGCGGAGGGTGGCGGGAAGGGCGGAGGGTGCCATGACGTGGAGGGTGTTCGCTCCGGCCCTGGCCACCCCCTCCCCGTCATCACCGGCCTTGTCCCGGTGATCCCGCTACGGTGAAGCACCGCGCTCGAGACAATCGGGATGGCCGGCACAAGGCCGGCCATGACGTGGGAGGGAGTCATCACCCGCCTATACAACCCTCCACGTCATCACCGGGCTTGTCCCGGTGATCCCGATACGAGAGGCGCCGAGCCCTTCCGATCGGGATGGCCGGGACAAGCCCGGCTATGACGTGCGGAGGGTGGCGGGAAGGGCGGAGGGTGCCATGACATGTGGAGGGAGCAGCACCGGCCCGCCGCACCCTCCACGTCATCACCGGTTCACACCACCCTCCACGTCATCACCGGGCTCGTCCCGGTGATCCCGATATGAGCGGCGCCGCGCCTCACCGCATCGGGATGGCCGGCACAGGGCCGGCCATGACGAGGAGGGTGCCGCTCAGGACGGGACGAGGTGAGGCAGGCTCCTGCGGGCGTCACCCTCAGGCCGCGCGGGCTTGAACCAGCGCGGCCTGAGGGTGACGTTGTGGCCCTGCCCTTGCCAGCGCCCTTGCCCCTGCCCTTGCCCTTGCCCTTGCCAGCGCCCCTGCCCCTGCCCTGGCCCATGCCCCTGCCGCTCCCGGCAGTGCTTGCACACGAGCTTCGCGGCGAGGTGCTGGAACGTGCGGAAACCCTCCGTCTCCAGCTCCAGCAGGTCGCGCCGCTGGAAGCGCCGCGTGTGGCCGCAATCCTCGCAGAAGATGTCCAGGGCCCAGGCGCGGCGCAGTTCGCCGGCCCCTTTCCGATGCTGCATGGGGACCTCTTGTTCCTGTTGCGTTCATGTTGGCCGGCGATCAACCAGGAGTCGAGTCATATGATAACGATCCACACTTCTCCACAGGGCGTGGCCCGGCGCCCGGGCCCTGCGCAACAGGTCCGATGCACTGCGCATTGACCAGGGACCGTTGATGCATTATGCATAAATCCTCCTCACGCGGGACGGCCCCATGCCCAGCACCCCTCATCCGGTCCTCGCCGCCGCCCTCGGCCCCGTGGCGCCGCCGCCCTGGCGCGCCGGCTTCTACCTGGTCGAGAGCCGGTGGAAGCGGCAGACCTTCATCCACGAGACGGACCTGGCGCAGGCGGATCTCGACACCGTCGTGCGGATGATCGCCGAGGGCCAGTACGACACCGGCGACGTCACGGCGATCTACCGCTGCGACCCGGACAGCCGGATCATGGAGGACGAGACCCAGGCGGTCCTCGAGCGGGTCGCCCGGCACCTGGACCGCGCCGGGACGCCGCCCTGCGAGCCGGTCGCCCGGCTGCTCTGGCAGAACGGCATCGCCTTCAGGGATGACGCGGCGGAGTGACGGCGGCGCCCCGCGCGCCCGGCCGCATCCCGTCGGGGCCAGGCTTGTGGAACCTCCCTCAGGGAACCTCCCTCCCCGATGGGGTTTGTTTCCTCTGCAAGACGAGGAGCAAACGCCATGAAAGCCTATGTTCTGTTTTCCGCGATCGGCTTCGCCGCCCTGTCGATGCCCGCCGCCGTGCAAGCGCAAGGCATCGTCCGGGGGGCTGAGCAAGGCGCGGCCGTCGGCAATCGGGCCGCCGGTCCCGTCGGCGGCGCCGTGGGCGGCGCGGTCGGCGGCGTCGCGGGCGGTGTCGCGGGCGGCGTGAAGGGTGTGCTCGGGATCCCGCAGAACACGGGCTCGGTCCACCGCCAGCACGCCAAGACCAAGAAGCGGACGGTTCACCACTGACACCCTCCCCCCGTCATGGCCGGCCTTGTGCCGGCCATCCTGCCACCCTCTCACGTCATGGCCGGCCTTGTGCCGGCGATCCCGATCGGAAGAGCGCCGCGCCCTACAGAAGCGGGATCACCGGGACAAGCCCGGTGATGACGTGGAGGGTGGTGTGAGCGGGTCACAACACCCTCCGCCCTTCCCGCCACCCTCCGCACGTCATGGCCGGCCTTGTGCCGGCCATCCCGATAAGGTGAAGCGCGGCGCCTTACGGAAGCGGGATCACCGGGACGAGCCCGGTGATGACGTGGCGGTTGGCACGGCGGCACGGCCGGCGGAGCGCGGACGCTCGATGTCGAAAGAGGGGGATCGCGATACGCGCGGCGGAGCAAAAGCGGCTGGCTGCCAGGGCTTCGGGGGTCGAAGCCGGGTCCCACTTTCGAGAAGTAACTTAGAACCAGCGAGCTGAAGGGAAAAGTGGTGCCCAGGGGCGGGACTGCCTATGCCAATGAAATCAATAAGTTGAGAGCGCACCGGGGGCAATCTTGGCCCGCTGAACTACTTGGGCTTTTGGGGGTTCCCCTCACCAGGTTGCGCTAGCGACTAAACTGTCAACGTTATCCTCAGAATTAACAGGTTCGAGTCCAAATCAGCTAGCGACAGTCAACCTTGTTGAGCTTGACAATATGCTATTGTCATTCATGGCTTCTATCAATTGAGGCTACATAGCCCTCAAAGCATGAACCAGCCCTTGGACAAGTCCATACCGCCCTTGATATGGATGATGGCTTCAGGCTGCAGATCTATGTCAGTATTTAGATACACCCACGTATCTGCCTTGGTGTTCGTGTAACGCACTTGGCCCGCCCCCGAAAAAGTCTTCTCCCCAATAAACGTAAATTTCTGGTCGCCCTTCACTGCAATGTTGGCATCCATAGGACGGAGGTCGAGACGATCTCCAAGCCTGCCATCGAAGTCCAAAATATAGTCGGCTGCTTTTCTAGTGGCGCCGGTGTCCTTGTCGTCAAAACGGAACATGTCCTTACCTGCACCGCCGCTCAAGGTGTCGCGACCCAGTCCACCGTCAAGGCGATCGTTCCCGGCGAGGCCGAGAAGTGTCTCATTGAGATTATCTTTCTCGTCATCGTCCCCAGCCAAGCGGTTATTTTGTTCGTCGCCGACTGCCCATTGTGAGGAGTGATCCGGGCGATGCTTCTTGAGATTCATAAAGTCTGGCATTTCAGATCCAGCCAGGACGAAGTTCGCCATACTCTCTAGGTAGAGAAGTTTATCATGTTCGGCGACACTGAAGCGACCATCTCCGACGTCAGAAGAGATGCGGACAATCTCTCCCTGCAGTTCTTTCGACGGATTTACGATGTTACGGGCGACGTCATCGGTATGCTCAAAATGAATGATGCGAGGATCATTGCGCGATGACGCGAATCCGATCGATCCGAATGTAGCTGCGACGTACTTTTCGTCTGTAACAGCCGACTCAATCATAAAACGCTGCGCAACAGCTCCTCCAAGGCTGTGTCCAGTCACAAATACCTGATCAATGTCATTCTTCACAACGTAGGATTTTAGCGCGTCGACCAAGGGTCTAAATTTCGAGTAATAGCTTTCAATCCCGAAGCGGTTCCAAGCAGCAATATCTTTAGCGTTCAATCCATCAGTGCCACGGAATGCCAGTGCTATAACATCTTTACCATCAACCTTCGCTGCGTAAATATGAGCGACTGCGGATCCATCGCCTGACTTGAATATCCCGTTGGCTAGAGTCCACCGACCATTCTCGTCTTTAATCGGCAGATCCATTTCGTGCGCATGAAGCGGTCGCCATGCTGAACTAATCGGAGTATCTCGGTAAGCCTGTACCGAAAGCCGGGCCATCTCTAGATAGACATTTTTGATGACAACACTATTGGTGCCCAGTGGATCGTCGAACTTGAAGCTTTCGAAAGTATCAATGATGTCAACATCACCTGTCGCATCATGGTTTATCGTAGTTGTCCCGGACGCAAGATCATCGACGAATCGATAGTCGCTTGGTCGTCCCTTTAGCGAAGCTGTGTCCTTGCCTAATCCACCTGACAGACTGTCGTTGCCCTCACCGCCCTCAATCCAATCATCGAGGGCTCCCCCAATTACAGTATCGTTTCCTGCACCGCCCGTGAACAAGCTTCCCAAGGCGAATTTTGCGCTAGCCGCTGCCGCCGGGGTGTTAGGAAGCCGTACACTATCGTTACCTCTAAGGGCACTATAGGCGTCTGCCCCTTCGGCGATGGCTTTCTTCTGAGGTTCGGTGAGGTTGTTGAAATCGACGTTATCACTAATATTGTCTTTGTCAGTAAATAGGCTTGCTCCTACTACGATCTCCTGTCTTACAAGAGACTGATTTGTCTCCCACTCTTCCAACTCTGACCAATATACTCCGCCAGCCTTATAGTTGAAATAATGATCGTAAACATGGGGCCTATTATCAGAATCTCCGTAATAACCAATGATCTCTGCAGAATTATCTTGATGTTCAATTAACATCGACTGTCCGTTGTCAGCCCATGTACGATATTTCGCGAGCAGCCAATCCTCTTCATATCGGTTCGATACTTGTAGAGTGCCGACTTGGGTTGTTGTCTCGGTACTCGTATCGTAGAGCCACAGCTTGTCCGGAAAATCATAATAATAAGAGGTTGAGTGCCAGCCTAAAGGATCTTCGCCGGCGGGCCGACCAATTACACCCCACCGCAGCCAGCGGTCGTCAGTAGTCCAGTATAAAAGATATCGTCCGTTAACAGATGCAGACCAGATTACGTCGTCCGAAACGGTAACATAGTTAGTTCCGTCCGCCGTGTACTGTAACGTGGCAAGGGTATTAATCTCATATCCGTCGTCGTCAATATCGGATATCCAGTCGCCAACTTGGCGGGCGGTATACGAACCAAAGGACCAAGTATAGTCAGCCATCGGCCTTCCTCCCGTCCGAAGTTTCCAGCTTATCGTATCTTTTGATCAAAGCATCTACCCCAATGGGTTAGGGGTCGTGCAGCCAAAACCTTAGGAGCTACCTCAACCGGGACGGCACTCAAGCTCGAAGGCCGAACGAACAAGCCTCAAGAATTGAAAGTGGACGTGGGACTGTCACGAGCACGAAGCAGATCCGCAATGGTACTAGTAACGAGAACGAATAACGGTAGCGAGCTGGTTCGTCGGGATCCGGGACGCGGTGGCGGCTGAGGCCATCCTTGAGGCGGCACGAGGGCTCCAAGTAGCCCGGACCGCCCGATAATAGATCTCTCTGCAATTCTGTTGCTTTCTCGGTGGAACCTCTGCCATGCTCGGCTAAGGGGAAAGAAGGCTGCCACCCCAATGGACCAGACGATCGGCACCCGGGTCCGGGCCCGGCGCATTGCCGTCGGCATGAGCCAGCAACGGCTCGCAGGCGCGTTGGAAATTACGTTTCGGAAGGTCGAGAAGTACGAGAAGGGCATCAATCGGGTGACGGCCGCTCGCCTCGTCGGAATCGCCCATGTGCTCGGCACGACCGTCGACACCCTCCTCGATCTCGATCGCCCATCCGTCGACGCTGCCATCTTCGAAGATGCGGACCTTCATCAACTCCTTGTCGCTTACCGTAAAATTCCCGCGCGCAAGTGGAAGCGGGTGCAGCAGCTCTGCTCCGACTTGGCCGAGTTCGCCAGCGACCGGTCCGGCGATGACACCGACGCCAAGCCTAAGGGTCGCGGGCTACAGGAAGCCCAGGCCGCCAAGAAGGGCTAAGATCCAGATTCAGGAATCAGGACGGAGTGCGGCGTGTGTGCAATCTCTATAGCAACTTCGCGACCCAGGCCTCCATGGCGAAGGCCTTCGCTGCCGCCCGCGACAGATCCGGCAACGTGCCGCCCCTTCCCGGGATCTTCCCGGACCAGATGGCGCCGGTGGTCAGGATGCACGATGGCGAGCGCGAACTGATCCAGATGCGCTGGGGCTTTCCGCCCCCGCCGAAGGTCGGCACCCAGCCGGTGACAAACGTCCGCAACGTCTCGTCCCCCTTCTGGCGCGCCTGGCTCAAGCCCCAGTACCGCTGCCTCGTGCCGCTCACCAGCTTCAGCGAATACAAGGACACCCGGCCCCGCAAAACGCCGATCTGGTTCGCCCTGTCGAAGGAGCGCCCCCTGGCGGCCTTCGCCGGGATCTGGCGCCCCTGGACGGGCGTGCGCGGCACGAAGGCCGATCCGGTCGAGGGCGAGCACCTGCTCTACTCCTTCCTGACCTGTGAGCCAAACAGTGTCGTCGAGCCGATTCACCCGAAGGCGATGCCTGTGATCCTCACCAGCCCGGAGGAATACGAGGTCTGGCTGACCGCACCCGCGGAGGAAGCATTGAAGCTGCAGCGCCCCCTCCCCGATGACCTGCTGGAGATCGTCGCGGAAGGCCAAAGATCTGACCAACCGGAAACAGTCTAGAGCATTTTCCGGTGAAGTGGATCCGGTTCACCGTCAAAAGATGCGGCTCGGCAAAGACAAGAGATGATTCCACGTGAGGGGAAGCAGCTCTAATGATTGGATCACGGTTATGAGCCAAGGTCTTGCAAACCTCAAAGGCTGAGCCTTGAGCAATTGCTACGTGCCACGTCATCAGAATCCCACATACTCAAACTGTTGTCGCGACGAATGTCCGGATGGGTCCCTCCTGCGAATCATCAACAATCGCAACCCACCGGTTTTCTGTTCAGCCGTCTTGTTTAGGCGCGCAAAGCGGCGGCTTCACCTGGCTCTTCAGAACCTCGACATCGGACGTATTCATGTTCCCCGGAGGCTTGTATCGGCAGACCCAATGCGTTCCCTTATGCTTGACGCCCTGGGCGTCGGTGATATCGCAGTCCGCGCGACCGCACCCCAACTGGCATGTGTCCTTCCAGACGACCTGCGTGAAATGTCCATTGACATCCTTGCACTCGAAGGTGAACCCGCCCTTGAACGCGGGATTGTCGAAATCATAGTTCTTGACTTCGCAGTACCAGGTTCTCTCGAAGGCCTCCTTGTCGGATAGGGCGGGCAGTTTGGGGCTGCCGTTCTCAACGGCCCAAGCGTCCGCCATGTTCTCCCCGTCCGAGCCATGGGTGTCGAGGATGCACTTTCCAGCATATTCCTGGGCCGCCGCCGCCAATTCATTGGACCAGATGAGCGGTGCCACGCAGTGCTGAGCCCGCCGCGCGTTATGGGCGTCGAGCATGTCTTTCCATTGCGCCGGAACGGGATCCTCCTTCAGCCGGAGACAGGCCTCCGGGCGCGGCTCCGGGCGCGCGGGAGCCGCCTGGGCGATCGGGCCGCAGATCATTCCGATGGCATCGAGGTACAGGCCGGCCCGGCCCTTGATTCCGGTGACGGCCTCTCCTTCCGGGCAGAACTGGCCGACGTCGCCGAACAGGCTGGAGGGTGAGCCAACGTTGGTCAGCGAGTATCGTGCCGTGCTGACCGTGGAGCGGCAGTTGAGGTCCATCATGTGCACGAACTGGTTTCCCGGATGCAGCAAGATCAATGCACCGGTGACGATGTAGCCTGGATTGCAGACTTTCTCGCCTGGGCCTCCTCCACCTCCTCCGAATGGCGTTCCCGGCGTTGGCGCACCCGTCATGCCGGCTGCATCCACCGGCGCGCACAGAATGGCGAACTGGTCCAGCCATGCCCCCGACCGGTAGCGGGCGCCAACCACGAACTGACCCGCAGGGCAATCGTCGCGAAACGCATTCCCGCCCGAGCTCCCACTCGGCGTGAACTCCGTAGCCGCCGACGCAAAGGAGAGCATCGCTGCGAAACAGACGAGTGCAACCTCTGCCAGCCGCGAGAGCCGCTTCCACATGGGTTGATGACAAGACCGATGAATGGGCCAGCGGGGATTGGTCCTTGGCATGGGTGTGCCTTCCTTTGGCAAGAGCACCGACATCAACTCAAGGAGGGTACAGCCGAGCGTACGCAGAGCGGCCCGGAAACTGGCTGCAGACGGAGAATAGCGTGCAGACTAAAAGTCCAAATGAGCATACCACGCTCGATATTCTTTGAACATAGGCTCCAACCGGAGACTTTTTCCGTCCATCGATACCTGTCGGCAGTCGAGAGCTGCTTCCCCTCACGTGAAATCATCGCTTGTCTTTGCAAAGCCGCATGTTTTGACGGTCAACCGGATCCACTTCACCGGAAAATGCTCTAGCGCACCGTGCGAGAAAGGGGACCCGGTTTTGCGCAGTCAACGGTGCGCCGCTCAAGGGCTTGAGCATACGGACTCTGACCCTCACCCCGTCATCACCGGGCTTGTCCCGGTGATCCCGCTTCCGGGAGGCGTTGCGCTCTTCGGATCGGGATGGCCGGCGAGAGGCCCGGCCATGACGCGAGAGGGTGTCAGACCAGGCGGCCAACATCATCCTCCACATCATCACCGGGCTTGTCCCGGTGATCTCGCTTCTGTGAGGCGCCGCGCTCTTCCAATCGGGATGGCCGGCACAAGGCCGGCCATGACATGGGGAGGGTGCCAGGAAGGGCGGAGGGTGCCATGACGTGGGGAGGGTGTCATCACCCGGCCACACCACCCTCGCACGTCATCACCGGGCTTGTCCCGGTGATCCCGATTGTTTGAAGCGCCGCGCCCCAAAAGATCGGGATGGCCGGCACAAGGCCGGCCATGACGTGGGAGGGTGGCAGTGAGACCGCAGGACGGTCGGCACAAGGCGGGTGATGAGCGGCGCGGCCAGGACGAGCCGCGATGCCACGCCGGTGGGAGCAACTCTCGTCGCGCACAGGTTCGAGGGAAAGCTCGAAAGAGACCGTGAGACACCGGCTACGGTTGTGCCCCCAGGGCGCAAAACGGAAAGCGCCCCGAGGGGAGCGCTTGCGGAAAGCCTTGGAGCTGTCGAACCTTTGAGAATGGTGCCCAGGGGCGGAATCGAACCACCGACACTGCGATTTTCAGTCGCATGCTCTACCAACTGAGCTACCTGGGCATCCGATGCGCGGCGGAGCCGTGCGCGTCGTGGAGGGGTGTATAGTCAGACCGGGGCCGCATGTCCAGCGCCTCGGACGACAAAATGCCGGGAAATCGTCGCTCGGGCGTCCGCTCAGGCGTCCTCTCAGGCGTCCTGCCCGTCCTCGTCCTTGTCGTCCTCCTCGTTCTCGACCGCCGGGATCGCGTAGGTGCCCGACAGCCAGCGGTTGAGGTCCACGTCGGCGCAGCGCTTCGAGCAGAACGGCCGGACCTCCTCCTGTGCGGGCTTTCCGCAGATCGGGCATTTGCCGGATGAAGCCAGGGGCTTGTTCTCGTTGGCGGCGTTCACGGACACGTCCTTTCCATTCAGGCCGCGTCGAGCCAGCCGAAGCGGACCGGATACCCCTCCCCGTCGAGCAGGGCCGCGGCCTCGTACAGGGGCAGGCCCACCACGTTGGAATAGGAGCCCACCAGCTTGACCACGAAGGTGCCGGCCAGGCCCTGGATGGCATAGCCGCCCGCCTTGCCGCGCCACTCCCCCGAGGCGAGATAGCGCTCGAACTCGTCCCGGGACAGACGCTTGAAGCGCACGCGGGTCTCCACCAGGCGCTCGCGGACGGAATCCCGCGGCGTGATCAGGCAGATGGAGGTATAGACCCGGTGGGCGCGCCCGGAGAGCAGCCTCAGGCAGCCGGCGGCCTCGTCGACGAGCTCCGCCTTGGGCAGGACCCGCTTGCCCACCACCACGACCGTGTCGGCCGACAGGATGTAGGACTCCTTCAGGTCCTCCCGCGCCCGGGCCACCTTCCGGGCCACCTCGGCCTTCGAGCGGGCGAGGCGCTTGGCCAGCTCCTTGGCGCCCTCGTTCTTCAGGGGCGTCTCGTCCACATCGGCCGGCAGAAGGGCGTCGGGCTCGATGCCGGCCTGCTGCAGGAGGCCGAGCCTGCGCGGCGACGCGGACGCGAGAACGAGCTTCGGACGCCAGCTGGGATTCGACACCTCGGAAGAAGACGCCACTTTTCTCTCCACGCTCCGGGCCCCTTCGGGCCCCTTCAAGGATTTCGTCAAGGCCATAGCCACGCTGGGGCACAAGATGGCACCGGGCGCGGGCGAATCAAGCCGGTCACGCGACCGGGCCGATCACGCGATCGGGGGCGGCTCGGTGCCGGCCGGCGCCGCCTTCGCGTGCGGGTCGTTCTTCGTCGGGTCGCTCTTGGCCGGGTCGCTCTTGGCATCGAGCCGCTCGAGCTTGCGGTAGCGCACCACGCTGACCGGGATCAGCAGCAGGAACGCCACCGTGATCAGGCTCAGCATCTCCCAGGGGAAGCTGACCAGGAGGCCGAACGCCGCCACGGACAGGACGAAGATCGGCAGGACCCATTGGCGCGGCACGTATTTGCCCATGGTCTTGCCCGAATAGGTCGGGATCGTCGACACCATGAGGAACGCGATGCCCACCACGTAGATCAGGATGACCGGGCCGACCGACGCGTCCTGGATGGGAATGCCGAGGAAGGACAGGTACAGCGGCAGCAGGGCGCTCATGGCCCCCATGGGGGCCGCCATGCCGACGAAGAAGTTCTTCTTCCATTCGGGCCGGTTGGGATCGTCGATCATCACGTTGAAGCGGGCCAGCCGAAGCGCCGCCGCGATGGCGAGCACGAGGGAGCCGATCCAGCCGACCCGCCCGAGCTCGTGCAGGACGAAGCTGTAGAGGATCAGCGCCGGGGTGACGCCGAAGTTCAGGAAGTCGGCCAGGGAGTCGAGCTCGGCGCCGAAGCGGGACGTCCCCTTCAGCAGGCGGGCGATGCGCCCGTCGACCCCGTCCAGGAAGGCCGCCACGATCACCGCCACCACGGCCTTCTCGTATTGCCCGTCGAAGGCCAGCCGGATCGCCCACAGCCCCAGGCACAGGGCGATCAAGGTGATGATGTTGGGGGCGATCATCCGGAACGGAACCGGCTTGAACAGGCGCTTGCGCGGCTCGTTCGGGTCCGGGGCGAAGGGCGGGAAAAGGTCACTCATGGCAACAACCTAGCGCATCGTGCGGAAAAGTGGACCCGGTTTGTCGCAGTCGACGGTGCGCCACCAGGACTCCGGCCCGGCGGGCGGAACGGCGTCAGCCCACCCGGTACTGGCGCGCGGGCTCGTTGGCGGTCAGGTCGGCCAGCACCGTCTCGCCGGCGACCGCCGTCTGGCCGAGGCCCACGAGCACCTGGGCGTCGAGCGGCACGAAGATGTCGAGCCGGGAGCCGAAGCGGATCAGGCCGAAGCGCTCGCCGGTGCTCAGGTGATCGCCGATCTTCACGAAGGAGACGATGCGCCGCGCCACGAGGCCGGCGATCTGGACCACGCCGATCTTGGTGCCCGCCGTCTCGATCACGAGGGCGTTGCGCTCGTTGTCCTCGCTCGCCTTGTCGAGCTCGGCGTTGAGGAACAGGCCCGGCGTGTAGAGGATCTGGGCGATGCGGCCGGTCACGGGCGAGCGGTTCACGTGGCAGTCGAACACGTTCATGAACACCGAGATCCGGGTCATCGGCTCGGCCGGCAGGTCGAGCTCGGCGGGCGGGACCGCCGTGGTGATCAGGTTCACCCGCCCGTCGGCCGGCGAGACCACGAGCCCTTCGCGGATCGGCGTCACCCGCGGGGGGTCGCGGAAGAAGTAGCAGACCCACACGGTCAGGATCGCCCCGATCCAGCCCAGGGGCGACCAGAGCCACGCCAGCACGATCGTCGCAAACAGCGCGATCAGGATGAAGGGATAGCCCTCCTTGTGGATCGGCACGAAGATGCGGCGCATCGATTCCAGGATATCGGTCATTCTTTCACAGCCTTGAGAAGGTTTGCCAGGGGATGGCAGGCGGACACGCTCCCGTCAACCTGCCACGCTCTCGGGGCTGCGCTCCTCCGCCTCGGCCCGCTTGAGGGTCTCGCGCGCCTGATCGGCCTCGCGCTGGCGGTTCCACATGGCGGCATAGACCCCGCCATGGGCCAGGAGGCTCGCATGATCGCCGCGCTCGACCACCCGGCCCTGATCGAGGACGATGATCTCGTCGGCCCCGATGACTGTGGACAACCGGTGGGCGATCACCAGGGTGGTGCGGCCGCGGCTGACCCGGTCGAGGGCGTCCTGGATCTCCTTCTCGGTGAAGGTGTCGAGGGCCGAGGTGGCCTCGTCCAGGACCAGGATCGGAGGACTCTTGAGGATCGTGCGGGCGATCGCCACCCGCTGCTTCTCGCCGCCCGAGAGCTTCAGGCCGCGCTCGCCCACCGGGGTGTCGTAGCCCTCCGGCAGGAGCCCGATGAAGCGGTCGATCTGGGCGAGGCGCGCGGCCTCCCGGACCTCGTCCGGGGTCGCGTCCCAGCGGCCGTACTGGATGTTGTACCCGATGGTGTCGTTGAACAGCACCGTGTCCTGGGGGACCATGCCGATGACCTTGCGCAGGGAGGCCTGCTGGACCTCCGCGATGTTCTGCCCGTCGATCAGGATGCGCCCGCTCGTGGGCTCGTAGAAGCGGAACAGCAGGCGCGAGATCGTCGACTTGCCGGCCCCCGAGGGGCCGACGATGGCCACCGTGTGGCCGGCCGGCACCTCGAAGCTCACGCCCTTGAGGATCGGGCGCTCGGGGATGTAGGCGAAATGCACGTCCTCGAACCGCACCACGCCCTGCGGCACCTGGAGCGGCCTGGCGCCGGGCCTGTCCTGGATCTCGGGATTGCGCTCGATGATCGCGAACATGTCGTCGATGTCGATGAGCGCCTGCTTGATCTCCCGGTAGAGCATGCCCATGAAGTTCAGGGGAATGTAGAGCTGGACCAGCATGGCGTTGACGAGCACGAAGCTGCCGATGGAGGCCCGCCCGGCCATGATGTCCCGGGCGGCCAGCACCATGACGACGGCCATGCCGATGGAGAAGATCACCGCCTGGCCGGCATTGAGCACGGCCAGCGACGTATAGGTCTGGGTCGAGGCCTTCTCGTATCCCGCCATGGAGCGGTCGTAGCGGGCGGCCTCGCGCTGCTCGGCGCCGAAATACTTCACCGTCTCGTAGTTCAGCAGCGAATCGACCGCCTTGGTGTTCGCGTCCGTGTCGGAATCGTTCATCTGCTTGCGGATCGAGATCCGCCACTGGGTCGCCTTGTAGGTATAGGCCAGGTAGACGACCACCATGACGAACACGACGGCGGAATAGAGCCAGTTGAACTCCCAGGCGAGCAGCCCCAGGACCAGGATGAACTCGAGGATCGTCGGCACCAGGGTCAGCACCACGAGGCGCGACAGTTCCTCGATGCCCTCGCGGCCGCGCTCCAGCACGCGGGTCAGGCCGCCGGTCTTGCGCTCCAGGTGGAAGCGCAGGGACAGGCGGTGCATGTGCTCGAAGGTCTGGAGCGCCAGGTTGCGGACCGCGTGCATGGCCACCTTGGCGAAGAGGCCGTCGCGCATCTGGGTCAGGACCGCCATGAGGATGCGGGTCAGGCCGTAGATCGCCGTGAGCAGGATCGGCGCCTTCCAGAGCCAGGAGCCCGCCGTCGCGGCCGCCTCGGCCCCCTGGGCCGGGCCGCCCGTGACCGCCACGAGGGCGTCCGTGGCCCATTTGAACGCGAAGGGCGTCACCATGGTGACGCCCTTGGCCACCAGGAGGAGCCCGAAGGCCAGGAAGACCCGTCGCTGGAGGTCGGGCCTGCCGTGAGGCCAGAGATAGGGCCAGAGCTTCGTCCAGGTGGCCGCCAGGCCCGTGGGCTTTGGCGCAGCAGCGCTCGTCGTCGGGACGGCGGTGGAGGGAGGCATACGCGAGAATCCGTTCGAGGTGTCGGGTCCCGATATAGGGGATCGGCCGCGCGAATTCACCCCGCGTCGGTCATTGTTCCCCGTTCGGCCCGGGATGGTCATGACGTGGGGAGGGTGGCAGGACCGGACGATCAACCACCACGTCATCACCGGGCTCGTCCCGGTGATCCCGATCCGGTGAAGCGCGGCGCCCGAAGCAATCGGGATGGCCGGCACAAGGCCGGCCATGACGTGTGGAGGGTGGCAGGAGGGGCGGAGGGTGCCATGACGTGGGAAAGGTCGTGCATCCCGATATTCCATCCTCCACGTCATCACCGGGCTTGTCCCGATGATCCCGATCCGGCGAAACGCCGCGCCCGAAAAGATCGGGATGGCCGGCACAAGGCCGGCCATGACGTGGGGAGGGGGCGGCCCGGCTCAGTCGCTCTTGGGAGCCTGGTCGCCCGGCAGCACGAAGACCTGGCCGGGATAGATCAGGTCCGGATTGCGGATCTGCTCCTGGTTCGCCCCGTAGATCACCGTGTAGCGCAGGCCCTTGCCGTAGATCCGCTGGCTGATCCGCCAGAGGTTGTCGCCGCGCGACACGATGGCCGTGTTGATGTTGGGGATCACCACCGACCCGACGCTGGCCATCTGGCCGGCCGGCAGGGCGGAGGCCACCTCCCGGGACGACGGGACCGGCGCGCCCGCCGCCGGGGACGACCCGGAGGCCGGCGGCTGCGCCGACGCGACCTGGGCCGGCACGTTGAAGCCCACCTCGGCGCGGGAGCGGACCTGTCCCGAGACCGGGTCCACGTCGTCGAGGCGGATCCGGTAGTCGCCGGGCCTCACGCCGCTCCCGATGGAGAACGACACCTTGCCGTCGCCGCCCGCCCCGCCCGGCGCGATGAGGCTCTCGTTGAGATAGAGCCGCACGGTCGCCCCGGGGGCGGACTGGCCGGACACGAAGAGCCTCCCCTCCTCGGCCTCCACGGTCACGATCTTGATCTCCGGCCGTGGGGCCGGCTGGGCCGGCTGGACCGGCGGCGGAGACACCGTCGGGGCGAGGCCCGCCTGCGGCGGCGCGCCCGGCTGGGCGTCGGCCGTCCGGGTGTCGGTTGCTTTGGCGTCCGCCGACTTGGTGTCCGCCGACTTGACGTCCGCCGTCCTGGTGTCGGGTTTCGGCTCCCCGGCCCCCTTGGCCGGCGGCTCGGGGTTCGACAGCACGACGGTGGGCTGGTCGGGAGCCGTCAGGGTCACGAGGGGCCGGGTCCTGGCGTCGGCAATGACCACCGTGACGCTCTGGGCCGAGCGCTGGCGGGTTCCGTCCGGGGCGATGGATTGCAGCGCCACCTGATGGGAGCCGGGCGGCAGGGGCGGCGGCACGATGGCGAACAGGCCCGAGGCATCGGCCGCCGCGCGGGCATGGACCTGATCGCCGCGCAGAAGCTCGATCGTCGCCCCGGGGGCGGCGCGGCCGGCGATCACGCTCTCCCCGTCCGGCTCGACCCGCACCAGGTCGAAGGACGGCACGATGGGCGCGTCCTTGGGCGCGTCCTTGGGCTTGGCCGCGGCGCCCTCGCCGGGAGCGGCCGGGTTGGCGGCCGCCTGCGGGCCCGGTCCGGCTTCGGCGGGAGCCTGGGCCGTCTGGGCCGGGACGGCGCTCCGGGACGCCTCGGGCGCGCCGGACCAGGACCCGTACAGCACCCCGAGAAGAACTGCGACAACGGCTGCGGCAGCGGCGCCGAGCAACGCGATTGTACCTTTGATGTCCCTCGGATCCGCCATGGTGTTTCTCGAACGCGGCACTTTCGTGCATTTAAACCGTTTATCTTTCAAAAGGCTACGGCCATAAAGGACAATTAATGCTCTCCGACTCAGCGCGGGAGGCTCCCCGCCTCCCCGAAATGCCCATGTCATCCAACAGACCGATCACATCCATCTGCGTTTATTGCGGCTCAGGCTTCGGGGACGACCCCGTTTTCGCCGAGAATGCGGCGTTATTGGGCCGCCTCATGGCCGAACAGGGCATCAGGCTGGTCTATGGCGGCGGCAATGTGGGCCTCATGGGCACGGTCGCCCAATCGGTTCTCGATCACGGCGGATATGTCACAGGGATCATCCCGGATTTCCTGAAATCCCGCGAGAAGCTCCTCGACGACGTGCAGGAAACCATCGTCGTGCCCGACATGCATACCCGCAAGCGCCTCATGTTCGAGAAGGCCGACGCCTTCGTGGCCCTGCCCGGCGGCATCGGGACCCTGGAGGAGCTGGTCGAGCAGATGACCTGGTCGCAGCTCGGCCGGCACACCAAGCCGATCCTGATGCTGAGCACCAAGGGCTTCTGGAAGCCGCTCCTCACCCTGATCGCCCACATGCGCGAACAGGGTTTCATCCGCCCCGGGCTCGAGCTCAACTACCTGGTGGCCGAGCGAGTCGAAGAGGTCATCCCGATGATCGAGGACGCGGCCCGCCGGATCGGGATCGTGCGCAACGAAGCGGCGATCGAGAGCCGGTTCTAGGGCATCGTGCGGACGACAGCGGGCCGCACCGCCCGTCCTGCTCCCCTCTCACGTCATCACCGGGCTCGTCCCACCCGCCACGTCATCACCGGGCTTGTCCCGGTGATCCCGCTACGGTGAAGCGCCGCGCTTCAAACAATCGGGATGGCCGGCACAAGGCCGGCCATGACGTGGGAAAGGTCGTGCATCCCGATATTCCATCCTCCACGTCATCACCGGGCTCGTCCCGGTGATCCCGATACGGTGAAGCGCCGCACCTCACCGGGTCGGGATGGCCGGGACAGGCCCGGCCATGACGGGGGAGCGGGCGGGACGGCTTGTGCATCCCGGAGAAATGCGCCAGTCTTCTCTCATGACACTTTATTACGTCTACATTCTCGCGAGCCGCCCCGGTGGCGCGCTCTATGTGGGCGTCACGAACGATCTGGCCCGGCGCGTCTTCGAGCACAGGAGCGGTCGCGGGAGCGGTCATTCCCGACGCTACCGGATCGACAGGCTCGTCTACTACGAGAGCTATCCCAGCATCGTCGACGCCATCCAGCGCGAGACCTCGATCAAGCGCTGGCCGCGCGCCTGGAAGACGAACCTCATCCTCGGGATGAACCCCACCTGGCGCGATCTCTGTGAGGAGCTGAACGCCTGATGCCGCCTCGCCCCGTCATGGCCGGCCTTGTGCCGGCCATCCCAATGCGGTGAAGCGCGGCGCCTCTCGTATCGAGATCACCGGGACGAGCCCGGTGATGACGTGGAGACCGTGGTCAGGGCCGGTGCGAACACCCTCCACGGGTCATGGCATCCTCCGCCCTTCCGGCCACCCTCCGCCCCTCCTGCCACCCTCCCCACGTCATGGCCGGCCTTGTGCCGGCCATCCCGATGCGGAAGGGCGCGGCGCTTCACCGGATCGGGATCACCGGCACAAGGCCGGTGATGACGTGGTGCGTGTGTGGGCCGGCGACCACGAAGGGGGGACCGTCCGGCCCAGGGAGGCGCGGACCTAAAGCGACGCGCCGCTCTTCAGCAGCTTGAAGACCATGGAATCCGTGAGCGCCTGGAACGAGGCGTCGATGATGTTGGCCGACACGCCGATGGTGGTCCAGCGCTCGCCGGAGCCGTCCGTGAACTCGATCAGCACCCGGGTGACCGCGTCCGAGCCGCCCTGGTAGATGCGGACCTTGTAGTCCACCAGCTCCAGGTCCTGGATCAGGTTCTGGTACTTGCCCAGGTCCTTGCGCAGGGCCACGTCCAGCGCGTTCACCGGGCCGTTGCCTTCGGCCGCGGAGATCAGCACGTCGTCGCCGACCCGCACCTTCACGATGGCCTCCGAGGCGGTGACGAGCTCGCCGACCGCGTTGAAGCGGCGCTCCACGTTGACCGAGAAGCGCTCCACGTCGAAGAAGGCCGGCACCTCGCCGAGCATCCGCTTGACCAGCACGTAGAACGACGCGTCCGCGCCCTCGAACGCGAAGCCCTGCGCCTCCTTGCGCTTCACCTCGTCGAGGACGCGCGCGATGCGCGGATCGCCCTTCTCGAGTTCGAAGCCGCAGCGCTTCAATTCGGCCAGGATGTTGGACTGGCCGCCCTGGTCCGAGACCAGGAGCCGGCGCGCGTTGCCGACGGCCTCCGGCTCCACGTGCTCGTAGGTGCGGGGATCCTTCAGCACCGCCGAGGCATGGATGCCGGCCTTGGTGGCGAAGGCGCTCGCGCCCACGAAGGGCGCGTGGCGGTTCGGCTGCCGGTTGAGGATCTCGTCCACCTGCCGGGACACATGGGTGAGCTGGCCCAGGGCGTCGTCCGTCACGCCGAGATCGAAGCGGGCCGCGTAGCCGTCCTTGAGCTTGAGGGCGCCGATCAGCGTGACGAGATTGGCGTTGCCGCAGCGCTCGCCGAGGCCGTTGAGCGTGCCCTGGATCTGGCGCGCGCCTGCCTCCACGGCGGCGAGCGAATTGGCCACCGCGCAGCCGCAATCGTCATGGGCATGGATGCCCACATGGCGGCCCGGCACGACCTGCGCGACCGCCGCGACGATCGCCGCCACCTCGTGCGGCAGCGTTCCGCCGTTGGTGTCGCAGAGCACGACCCAGCGCGCCCCGGCCTCGTAGGCCGTCCTCGCGCAGGCGAGCGCATAATCGGGGTTGGCCTTATAGCCGTCGAAGAAATGCTCGCAATCGACCAGCACCTCGCGGCCCCGCGCCCGGGCCGCCTCGACGCTCTCGTGGATGCCCGCCAGGTTCTCCTCCGGGGTCGTCTCGAGCGCCACGCGCACATGGTAGTCCCAGGACTTGGCCACGAAGCAGATCGCATCCGCGTCCGCCTCGAGCAGCGCCGCGACGCCGGGATCGTTCGACGCGGAGCGCCCGGCGCGCTTGGTCATGCCGAAGGCGGTGAACCGGGCGCTTGTCGTGCGCTTCTCGGCGAAGAACGCGGTGTCGAGCGGGTTCGCGCCCGGATAGCCGCCTTCCACGTAGTCGATGCCGAGCCGGTCGAGGAGCGCGGCGATCGCCTTCTTGTCCTCGAGGGAGAAATCCACGCCCGTGGTCTGCGCGCCGTCGCGCAGGGTGGTGTCGAAGAGGGTGATGCGCTCGCGGCTCATGACGACAAGGTCCTGTCTTCCCGGGGCGTCAGACGCTTTTCCATGGTGGTGGTGCCGAGCCATTCGTCGCCGAGCGGCATGGTGTTGCGCCGCTGCGGCTGGAAGCCGTGCTTCTGGAAGAAGGGCAGCGCATTGTCGCTCACCTCCGCCACGAGACGCGCGGCGCCGCGCGCGCCGGCGAGCTTCTCGACCGCGTCGTAGAGCAGGGTGCCGATCCCCTGGCCGGACGCGGCCGGGTGCACGTAGAACAGATCGATCAGCTCGTTGTCCTTGAGCGCGATGAACCCCACCGGAGAGCCCTCGACGGTGGCGATCAGGGTCAGGCCCTTCGTGAGCCTCGCGACGAAGGCATCGTCCTCGGCGCGGGCGATCCAGGCCTCCTGCTGGCTCTCGCTGTAATCCTCGCCGGTCAGCTCGGCGATGCTCTCCTCGTAGATGTCGACGAGGAGCGGCAGATCCGCCGGCAGGAAGGGGCGCAGCCCCGGCTTCGGCATGGCCTGTCCCATCAGCGTCCCTCTCCCTTCGCCGCGCGCATGTTGTCACGGCCGTCATCACCCATGTCATCACCCATGCGATCACCCATGTCATCACCCATGTCATGGCCGGGCCTGTCCCGGCCATCCCGATCGGAGGAACGCCACGCCCTTCGGATCGGGATCACCGGCACGAGGCCGGTGATGACGGTGGAGGCGCCCGAGACGTTCACCGCGCCACCTCCCAGGTGGTCGTGCCGTCCCGGTTGTCCTTCACGACCACGTTCAGGGCCGCGAGCTCGTCGCGGATGCGGTCGGACTCGGCCCAGTTCCTGGCCGCGCGGGCTTCCTTGCGGGCGGCGATCAGCGCCTCGACCTGGCTGGGCTCGACCCCGAGGGATGCCTGCCGGCGCGCCGTCCAGGCCTCGGACCCGTCGCGCAGGAAGCCGAGCGCCCGCAGGTTCGCGCCGAGCTCCGCATGCGCCCCCTGCCCGTCCAGGGCGTGAAGCTCCGCCAGCATCCTGGGCGTGTTGAGGTCGTCGGACAGCGCCTCGACCACGTGGTCCGACAGGAAGGCCGCCTCCCCCCGGCCCGCCAGCGCGTACCAGCGGTCGAGGGTCTTGTCGCTTTCCTCCAGGCCCGTCACGGTCCAGTCGATGGGCTGGCGGTAATGGGTGCGCAGCATGTTGAAGCGCAGCACCTCGCCGGGCCAGTCCCGCAGCAGCTCGTTGATGGTGAGGAAGTTGCCGAGCGACTTCGACATCTTCTCCCCCTCGACCTGCAGGAAGCCGTTGTGCATCCACACATTGGCCATGCGCGGCGTGTCGAAGGCGCAGCAGGACTGGGCGATCTCGTTCTCGTGGTGCGGGAAGACCAGGTCGATGCCGCCGCCGTGGATGTCGAAGATCTCGCGGGCGGTCGGGTCGGCGCACGCGAGGCGCGTCTCGAAGGCCTGGACGAGATGCTTCCAGGACATGGCCGAGCACTCGATGTGCCAGCCGGGACGGCCCGGCGTCGCGATGCCGGCCGGCGACGGCCAGGCCGGATCCCTCGGGCCCGACGGCTTCCAGAGCACGAAATCCATCGGGTCGCGCTTGTAGGGCGCCACGTCGACCCGGGCCCCGGAGAGCAGCTCGTCGAGGGAGCGCTTCGAGAAGGCCCCGTAGCGCGGGACGTTCGGCAGGGACCCCATGGCGGCCACGGAGAAGAGCACGTGCTCCTCGGCCACGTAGGCGGCCCCGCGGGCGATCAGCCGCTCGATGATCATGCGCATCTCGGCGATGTGCTCGGTCGCCCGCGGCTCGACGAAGCGCGGCGCCGCGCCGGCCTCGTTCACATCCTCCGGCATGAGCACGCCGAGCGCCCGGATATCGGCGTGGAACTGCGCCTCGGTCCTGGCCGTGACGGCCCGGATCGCCTCGTTGTGGGGCAGGTCCGGGTAATCCCGGGCCGCCCGGGCGTTAATCTTGTCGTCCACATCGGTGATATTCCGCACATACGTCACGGCTTCCCTGCCGTAAACATGTCTCAGCAGACGGAAGAGAAGGTCGAAGACGATGATCGGGCGGGCGTTGCCGATGTGGGCGTAGTCGTAGACGGTGGGTCCGCAGACGTAGAGGCGCACGTTCCGGGGATCGATCGGGACGAACGCGTCCTTCGACCGGGTCAGCGTGTTGTAGAGCCTCAAGCGTGCCGCCATGAAACCAAATCCCTGTCAGGCCGCAGGCCGGAGGGTGGTTTCGATCTTGGAATGAGAACGAGACGGCTCCAGCCAGCGAAATGCGCTAGCCGCAAATAATCCCGGAAATGAGGACCGTTGCCGTGTTCATGAAGCCATCAATGCCGATTCAGCCCGGGGACGTCAAGGTTTCCCATTTGGTAAGCATGTTTTATTTGCACGGCCGCATGAAACGCGTTCCGGCCAAGCGCGTTAGAGCTTTGTTCACGCACACTCGTGACATAATGGCACGAGTTCAACCAATGAGGTCTTCGATGCGCCGCGCATTCACCATGCTCGGAATGGGTACTGTCGTGTTTCTTGCAGCCGCGTCCCTGACGCTGCTCCCCAACGGCTCCCAGGCCTCTTCGACCGAAGCCACCTTCATGGTTCCCGCCGCCGACGGCTACGGCGTCGCGGAATGCCTGATCACAAACCAGGCTTGTGGCCAAGTTGTGGCCGATTCCTGGTGCGAGGCCCATGGCTACCTGAAGGCGGTGTCCTACCGGCAGATCACCCCGGACGAGGTGACGGGCAACATCCAGAAAGCCTCCCTGGGCCCCAAGGAGCCGCCGGTCTCCGTGACCTGCACGAACTGACGGCCGGCGCCAGCCGGGTGCCGTCACGGGCCCTTGCCCCCCCTCACCCGCTCACACCCCCCTCCACGTCATCACCGGCCCATACCACCCCTCCACGTCATCACCGGGCTCGTCCCGGTGATCTCGATACGGTGGAGCGCGGCGCCCCAAACAATCGGGATGGCCGGCACAAGGCCGGCCATGACGTGGGGAGGGCCGCCCGGACGATGCGCCGCTTCAGGACGGGCCCGTCGGCGCCAGCCTGGCCCGGGCGGCGGTCAGGACGGCGCGGGTCAGATCCGCCAGAAGAGGGCCGACGATCCGGCTCTGCTGCCAGTAGAGCGGAACGTCGAGCGGCCGGGACGGCTCCAGGGCCGCCAGCCGGCCGGCCCGCAGATGGCCCTCGACCAGGGGCTCCGGGTTCATGCCCCAGCCCAGCCCGGCCAAGGCCCCGTCCACGAAAGCCTGCGACGACGGCAGCCCATGGAGGGGCGGCTGCACCGGCTCGCCGAGCGCCCGCTCCAGCCAGAGCGCCTGCAGCCGGTCCTTCTGGTTGAAGACGAGGCACGGCGCCCGGGCCGCGGCCTCCGCCGTCACCCCGGCGGGAAACCACCGGGCCACGAACCCGGGACTGGCCGTGGCCACGTAGCGCAGGGCCCCGAGGGGATGGCAGTCGCAGCCCTGGATCGGCCGGCCGTGGGAGGTCACGGCCGCCACGACCTCGCCGCGCCGCAGCCAGTCGGCGCTGTGATCCTGATCGTCCAGAACCAGATCGAACAGGACGCCCTCCGTTTCGGCCATGGCCGGGATGAACCAGGTGGCGAGGCTGTCCGCGTTCACCGCGATGCGCAGGGTGACGGGACGGTCCTCCGGGTGCAGGCCGGGAAGGTTTCGGCGGAGCGAGCTTTCGAGCAGGGCGACCTGCTCCACATGCCGGCACAGGCGCTGCCCGACCTCGGTGGCCAGGCAGGGCTGCCCGCGCACCACCAGGACCGCCCCGATCCGCTCCTCCAGGAGCTTGACCCGCTGGGAGACCGCCGACGGCGTGACGTTGAGCTGCTGCGCCGCCCGCTCGAAGCTGCCGCTGCGCACGACCGCCGCGAGGGCGGAGAGAAGGGCATAATCCAGCATGGGATTAGAGTTTCTGAATCAGCGTGAGAGGGTTTAATTTCTCTAATTCGCCCGGCCGGCCTAGGAAAGGCCGAATCCCAGTCGGACCCTCCTCATGACCGCTCCCCTGCTCGCCGGCTTCCTGCTCGGCCTCAGCCTGATCCTGCCCATCGGGGCTCAGAACGCGTTCGTGCTGCGCGTGGGCCTTCGCGGCGAGCATGTCCTGGCCGTGTGCCTCGCCTGCGCGGTCTCGGACGCGGCGCTGATCCTGGCCGGGGTCTCGGGCTTCGCGCAGCTCAGCGCGCAATGGCCCTGGGTCGGGACGGTTCTGCTCTATGGCGGCGTCGCGTTTCTCGTGGCCTACGGCGCCCGCAGCGTCCGGGCGGCTTTCGGATCGGCCGCCTTGCGGCCGTCGCAAACCGCCCCGGAGAGCCTTCGCCGGGTGGTGCTCACCTGCCTGGCCCTCACCTGGCTCAACCCGCACGTCTATCTCGACACTTTGGTGCTGATCGGCTCGATCTCGACCCAGTTCGACCCGGGCAAGGGCTGGTTCGCCGCGGGCGCCATGACGGCCTCCTTCGCGTTCTTCTTCGCGCTGGGCTTCGGCGCGCGCCTGCTGAAGCCGCTCTTCGCCCGGCCGGTCACCTGGCGCATCCTGGACATCGCCATCGGCATCGTCATGTGGGCGACGGCCGCCCGGCTCCTCCTCGGCACAGGGGCGTCATGAGGACAGGGCCGTGCCACCCTCCCCGTCATCACCGGCCCACACACACCACGTCATCACCGGGCTTGTCCCGGTGATCCCGATACGGTGGAGCGCGGCGCCCCAAACGATCGGGATGGCCGGGACAGGCCCGGCCATGACGTGTGGAGGGTTGGGGTGAGGCCGCCGGATGGCCGGGACAAGCCCTCCTATTTCACCCATTCGCCGCATCGGGGCGGCATCGCGGTGCCCCAGGGCATCAGGGGGACGGTCGAGGTGGAGTTCTTGGGCGAGCCCTCGATGGGCCGGTCGGAATAGACCATGTAGACCAGGGTGTTGCGCTTGGCGTCGCAGCCGCGGACGATCTGCATCTTCTTGAAGATCAGGGACCGGCGCTCGCTGAACACCACGTCGCCCTGGCCGACCTTCTGCTTGAACGTCACCGGCCCCACCTGCCGGCAGGAGAGCGAGATGTCGGAGACCTCCTCGGCCACCCCGAACGTGCCCGACAGGCCGCCGCGCTCCGGGGTCGTGTAGTGGCAGGCCACCCCCTCGACCACCGGGTCGTCGATCCCGTAGACGGCCAGCTTGTCGTCCGGCGTCAGCGCGCGCCAGACCGTGGACTTCTTGAAGATCAGGTCGGGCTCCTGGGCGGCGGCGCCGGTCACGGCGGCCGGGGCGAAGGCCAGGGCCAGGGTGGCGGCCAGGACAGTTCGAGCAAGCATCGGTTCATTCACCTTCCACGGTCACGCTCCCATGTGGGGATGGTTCCGGGCTTTGACGAGAGCCCCCGGAGCATCGGACGTGAAACAGGGACCCAGGCCCGGGTCCGATGCTCCGCTCCCGGCCGATCCACCCCCCGCCACGTCATCACCTCACCCTCCACGTCATCACCGGGCTTGTCCCGGCCATGACGTGGGGAGGGTGGCAGGGAGGGCGGAGTGTGCCATGACGTGGGGAGGGGGATCGTGCGAAAAACCGGGACCACTTTTTCGCACGATGCGCTGGACAGCTTCCCCCGAAGCAGGCAAGGCGTTAATCACAATAGGGTCAAATTCCAGCGGCACATGAGAAGCCTCCCCAGGCCTCGACGCCGCAACGGACCGGTTCTGCGAACATCTCAATGGCAAAGACATCCTTTCTCCGCTCCCTCATCGCCGTCGCGGCTTTCCTGGCCGCCGGCCCGGCGGCCTATGCCCAGTCGGCGCAATGCCAGCGGTTCCAGGCCGAGCTGGCCTCCCTGGAGCGCAGCGGCGGGAGCGCGCCGACCGGCCAGATGCAGGCGCAGCGGGCGGAGATCAACCGCCTCGTCGTCTATTACCGCAACATCGGCTGCGAGCGCGGGCCCCTCGGCTTCCTGGCCGGCCCGGCCCCGGCCGAATGCGGCTCCATCGCCGGGCAGATCCGCCAGCTCGAGGCCGGCTATGCCCGCCTGGCGTCCCAGGCCGTCGACCAGAGCCAGATCGAGGCGCGCCGCCGGCAGCTCCAGGTGGCCGTCCAGCAGACCTGCGCCACCGACCAGCCCCGCGGCTTCTTCGAGTCCCTGTTCGGCGCCCCGCGCCAGCAGCAGCCGCAGCAGGAGATCATGCCCGAGGGCCAGCCGATCATCGCCGATGACGGCCCCCCGTCCATGGGCGGCGGGCGCCTGATCTGCGTGAAGACATGCGACGGGTCGTTCTTCCCGCTCACCACGCCGCCGGGCGGCGGCCAGAGCGCCAACGAGATGTGCCAGGCCCTCTGCCCCGGCACGGAGACCCTGGCCTATGCCTATCCGGGCGGCGATCAGGGCCTCAGCCGCGCCGCCTCCCTGTCCACGAACCAGCCCTATGCGTCGCTGGCGAACGCCTTCAAGTTCCGCAAGAGCTTCGACGAGAGCTGCGCCTGCAAGAAGCACGACGAGAGCTGGGCCGTGGTCCTGCGCAAGGCCGAGAGCATGCTCCAGCAGCGCAAGGGCGACCTGATCGTGACCGCCGAGAAGGCCGAGGAGCTCTCCCGGCCGAAGACGCAGGCCGCCCGCAAGGCCGCCGACAGGAAGGCCGACGAGGAGACCAAGGAGGCGGCCGAGATCGCCGCCGCCGCCCCGACGGCCAGCAAGGAATCGGCCGGCATCGGGCCGCAATCGATCGAGACCGGCGTCGTGGTCGGCCAGGGCGAGGGCTCGAAGCAGGAGGTCGAGGCGGGCAACGGCCAGAAGAAGACCGTCCGGGTGATCGCCCCCAACGTCGTCCCGGTGCCGCACGCGCAGAACTGACGGGCTGAAGGCCGCGGTCGTTCCCGGCCGGGGTGGAAAAACTCCCACGTCATGGCGCCCTCCGCCCTTCCTGCCACCCTCCCCACGTCATGGCCGGCCTTGTGCCGGCCATCCCGGTAAGGTGAAGCGCGGCGTTCCAGACGATCGAGATCACCGGGACAAGCCCGGTGATGACGTGGAGAGGTGAAACGGGCCGGTGATGACGTGGAGAGGTGGCATGGGCCGGTGATGACGTGGCGAAGGTGACGACGGGAGAGGGAGACGCCGCCTCCCCATTCGGGCAGGAATGGCGTCCATTCCGCCCTGCCCGGGCCCATGCTATCAACCCGGCATGAAACCGCTCGATTCCCTCGCGATGCCCCGCCCGGCGGGCGCGTCCGATCCCATCATTGCCGTCGCGGGCCTCGGCAAGACCTACGCGTCCGGGTTCCAGGCCCTGAAGACGGTCGACCTGGAGATCCGCCGGGGCGAGATCTTCGCCCTGCTCGGCCCCAACGGCGCCGGCAAGACCACGCTCATCAGCATCGTGTGCGGCATCGTCAATCCGAGCACGGGCCGGGTCACGGCGGACGGGCACGACATCGTCCGCGACTACCGGGCCGCCCGGACCAAGATCGGCCTCGTGCCCCAGGAGCTCACCACCGACGCGTTCGAGAGCGTGTGGGCCACGGTGACGTTCAGCCGGGGCCTCTTCGGCAAGCCGCCCAATCCGGCCTATCTCGAGAAGATCCTGAAGGACCTCTCCCTGTGGGAGAAGCGCGACAGCAGGATCATGACCCTGTCCGGCGGCATGAAGCGCCGGGTCATGATCGCCAAGGCCCTGTCGCACGAGCCCAAGATCCTCTTCCTCGACGAGCCCACCGCCGGCGTCGACGTGGAGCTGCGCCGGGAAATGTGGGCCATGGTGCGGCGCCTGCGCGAGAACGGCGTCACGATCATCCTGACCACCCACTACATCGAGGAGGCCGAGGAGATGGCCGACCGGATCGGGGTGATCCGCAAGGGCGAGATCATCCTGGTCGAGGACAAGGCGGTTCTCATGCGCAAGCTCGGCCGGAAGCAGCTCACCCTGCACCTCCAGAGCCCCCTGGCGGCCCTGCCGCCGGAGCTGCGATCCGGGAGCCTCCAGCTCTCCGCCGACGGGACCGAACTCGTCTACACCTTCGACACCCAGACGCAGGAGACCGGCATCGCGGGGCTGCTCCGCCGCCTGAGCGAGCACGGCATCGACTTCAAGGACCTTCAGACCTCGGAAAGCTCCCTCGAGGAGATCTTCGTCAGCCTGGTCAGGGAGCGCGCATGAACCTCTATGCCATCAAGGCCATCTATCTCTTCGAGATGGCGCGCACCTGGCGCACGCTGATGCAGAGCATCGCCTCGCCGGTGCTCTCCACCTCGCTCTATTTCATCGTGTTCGGCTCCGCCATCGGGTCGCGCATGGCCGATATCGACGGGGTCAGCTACGGTGCCTTCATCGTGCCGGGCCTGATCATGCTGTCCATCCTGACGGAGAGCATCTCGAACGCCTCCTTCGGCATCTACATGCCGAAATTCTCCGGCACCATCTACGAGATCCTCTCGGCGCCGATCTCGGCCCTCGAGACGGTGATCGGCTATGTGGGGGCGGCGGCCACCAAGTCGGTGATCATCGGAACCATCATCCTGGTCACGGCGCGGCTCTTCGTGGACTTCTCCATCGCGCATCCGGTCTGGATGGTCGCCTTCCTGGTGCTGACCTCCGTCACCTTCAGCCTGTTCGGCTTCATCATCGGCATCTGGGCCGACAGCTTCCAGAAGCTCCAGGTCGTGCCCCTGATGGTCGTGACGCCCCTGGCGTTCCTCGGCGGCAGCTTCTACTCCATCACCATGCTGCCGCCCTTCTGGCAGACGATCGCCCTGTTCAACCCGGTGGTCTATCTGGTGAGCGGCTTCCGCTGGAGCTTCTTCGGCGTCGCCGACGTGGATGTGGGCATCAGCCTCGGCATGACTCTGGTCTTCATGCTGATCTGCCTGGGCGTTGTCGGGTGGATCTTCAGGACGGGCTACAGGATCAAGGCGTAGGCGCTTGCGCACGTCATCACCGGCCCATCCCACCCGCCACGTCATCACCGGGCTTGTCCCGGTGATCCCGCTTGTCTGAAACGCAGCGCCTTTCAGTATCGGGATGGCCGGCACAAGGCCGGCCATGACGTGGTGAGGGTGGCAGGAAGGGCGGAGGCCGGGGCCGGGTGAGCGCCGGGACGGGGCGGGTTCAGGCCGCCTGCCCGGAAAGCCGCGCCCTCGCCCGCTCCGGTCCGATCAGCGGCAGCAGGGCGCCGAGTTCCGGACCGTGGTCGAGCCCGGTGAGCGCCAGGCGCAGGGGCATGAACAGGGCCTTGCCCTTCACCCCCGTGGCGGCCTTCACGGCGTCCGTCCAGGCCTTCCAGGTCGTCCCGTCCCAGGGCGCCTCGGGCAGAACGGCCGTGGCCGCCTCCGCGAACGCCCGGTCCTCGATCGCCGGCGCCACCGGGCCGCGCACCACCCTGGCCCATTCGGCCGCGTCCCGGAGCTTCGTCAGGTTGCCGCGCACGGCGTTCCAGAACGCCTCGCCCTCGTCGGCCCCGAGCGCCGCCAGCCGCTCGCGGGCGGCCGCGTAGGGCATGTCGTGGATCAGGCGGGCGTTCAGGTGCTCCAGCTCGCTCTCGTCGAACTTCGCCGGGGCGCGGGAGATGTGGGAGAAATCGATCAGGCGGGCGAGGTCGTCGAGATTGGCCACGGGCCGCACCGCCTCCGCCGAGCCCACCAGCACGGCGAGCGAGGCCACCGCCTGCGGCTCGAGGCCGGCCTCGCGCAGGCCCTGGATCGACAGGTGGCCCAGGCGCTTCGACAGGCCCTCGCCGCTCGCGGTGATCAGCAGGCTGTGATGGGCGAAGGTGGGCGCGGCTGCGCCGAGCGCCTCGAAGATCTGGATCTGCACCGCCGTGTTGGTCACGTGGTCCTCGCCCCGGATCACATGGGTGATCGCGAGGTCGATGTCGTCCACCACGGAGGGCAGCGTGTAGAGATAGGTCCCATCCTCGCGCACCAGCACCGGGTCGGAGAGCGAGCTGCAATCCACGTGGCAGGGCCCGCGCACGAGATCGTCCCAGGTGACATGCGTCGGCTCGAGGCGGAAGCGCCAATGGGGCCTGCGCCCCTCCCGCTCGAGCCTGGCCCGGTCCTCGTCGGTGAGCTTGAGGGCGGCCCGGTCGTAGATCGGCGGCAGGCCGCGGGCGAGCTGGCGCTTGCGGCGGAACTCCAGCTCCTCCTGCGTCTCGTAGCAGGGATAGAGGCGGCCGGCCGCCTTCAGCCGCCCGGCGGCCGCGTCGTAGAGGTCGAACCGGTCCGACTGGCGGACGATCACGTCGGGAGGAATGCCGAGCCAGCGCAGGTCGGTCTCGATGGAATCCGCATATTCCTGCTTCGACCGCGCCACGTCCGTGTCGTCGAAGCGCAGGATGAAGGTGCCGCCCTCCCGGCGCGCGAAGAGCGCGTTGAGCAGGGCCACGCGGGTGTTGCCGATATGGATGTGCCCGGTCGGGGACGGGGCGAAGCGGACGATGGGTCTGGACATGCAGATGCTATGGCGAAGCGCGCCGGGCCGCGCAAGGGGTGACGGGCGTTTCGACCGGGTCGTCCGGTCCCGCCACCTCCCGGGTCATGGCAGGCGACAACACCCTCCCCACGTCATGGCCGGCCTTGTGCCGGCCATCCCGATCCGGTGAGGCTCGGCGTTCCCAACAATCGGGATCACCGGGACAAGCCCGGTGATGACGTGGCGGGTGGTGTGGCCCGGTGCGAACACCCTCCGCCCTTCCTGCCACCCTCCGCCCTTCCCGCCACCCTCCGCACGTCATGGCCGGCCTTGTGCCGGCCATCCCGATCGGTAGGGCGCGGCGTCTCTCGGATCGGGATCACCGGGACAAGCCCGGTGATGACGTGGAGACGGGGGCAAGGGCCGGTGAGGCCGGGCCGGATGCGGGCCCGTCAGACGTCCTGCGGGCCGACCCGCGGCTTGCCCATGGCGCGCTCCAGGGCCTCGTCCTTCCGGTGGGCGACGAGCCCCTGGTCGCGGAACCGGTTGACGATCGGATAGCGGCGGTCGCGGCCGAAGTTCTTGCGCGTCACCTTCACGCCGGGCGCCGCCTGGCGGCGCTTGTACTCGGCGAGATAGAGCAGGCGCTCCACCTTCTTGACCACCTCCAGGTCGTAGCCCTTGGCCACGATGTCGGAGACGCGAAGCTCCTCCTCCACGAGGCCGCGCAGGATCTCGTCCAGATCCTCGTAGGGCGGCAGGGAATCCTGGTCCTTCTGGTTCTCGCGCAGCTCGGCGGTCGGCGCCTTCGACAGGATGTTATCCGGGATGACGATGCCGTCGGGCCCGAGGGCGCCGTCCGGCTTCCAGCGGTTGCGCAGGGCCGAGATGCGGTAGACCTCCATCTTGTAGAGGTCCTTGATCGGGTTGAAGCCGCCGTTCATGTCGCCGTAGATGGTGGCGTAGCCCACCGACATCTCCGACTTGTTGCCCGTCGTCACCACCATGGCGCCGAACTTGTTGGAGATCGCCATGAGGATGGTCCCGCGGGCGCGGCTCTGGAGGTTCTCCTCGGTGATGTCCCGCTCCCGGCCGGCGAAGAGAGGCTGCAGGGCCGCCTCGAAGCCCTCGACCGGCTCGGCGATCGGCAGGATGTCGTAGCGGACGCCGAGCGCCTTGGCGCAATCCTCCGCGTCCTTGAGCGACTCGCCCGAGGTGTAGCGGTAGGGCAGCATCACGCAATGGACCCGGTCGGGCCCGAGCGCATCCACCGCCATGGCGGCGCAGATGGCGGAATCGATGCCGCCCGAGAGGCCCAGCACCACCCCGGGGAAGCGGTTCTTCTCCACGTAGTCGCGCAGGCCCAGGACGCAGGCGGCGTAATCGGCCTCCCGGCCCTCCTCGACCGTCTCCATGGGGGCCTCGCGGCAGGCCCAGCCGTCCTCGCCCTTCTCCCAGACGGTCAGCACGAGGGCCTCCTCGAAGGCCGGCAGCTGGCCGGCGAGGGAGCAATCCGCGTTGAGGATGAAGGAGGCGCCGTCGAAGACGAGCTCGTCCTGGCCGCCGACCTGGTTGAGATAGACGAGCGGCAGGCCGCTTTCCGTCACCCGGGCGCTGGCGATGCTGAAGCGCTCGTCCGTCTTGCCGCGATGATAGGGCGAGCCGTTCGGCACCAGGAGCAGCTCGGCCCCGGTCTCGGCCAGGCACTCGACCACGTCGCCGCTCCAGATGTCCTCGCAGATCGGGACGCCGATGCGGATGCCGCGGAAATTGACCGGGCCCGGCAGCGGCCCGGGGTCGAAATTGCGCTTCTCGTCGAACACGTCGTAGTTCGGCAGGTCCACCTTGTAGCGCACGGTGATCGCGCCGTTGTCGAGCAGCGCATAGGCGTTGTAGAGGGCGTCGCCCTCGCGCCAGGGCAGCCCGATGAGCATCCCCGGGCCGCCATCGGCGGTCTCGCGGGCCAGGCGCTCCAGGGCCGCCCGGCAGGTATCCTGGAAGGCGGGCTTCAGCACCAGGTCCTCGGCCGGATAGGCGGCGAGGAACTGCTCCGTGAACATCACGAGGTCGGCGCCGAGACGGGCCGCCCGGGCGCGGGCCTGGCGTGCCTTCTCCTCGTTGCCGGCCACGTCGCCGACAATGGGGTTGAGTTGCGCGAGGGCGATCTTGAGCGTGTTCTGAGCCATGACACCTGAGCACCGGACCCGACCGTGGAGGCCACGCTCGAGATCCACCCGACGCTCCCTTTCCTGCTGACGCATCGTTCCGGGCGGAAAGCCGGGGACCGGATTTCCGCATGATGCCTGGATCTAGAGCATCGGACCCAAAAGGGGAATCCACTTTTGGGATCGGGGCCGACGCTCCTGCGAGCACCCTCCGGCGTCATGGCACCCTCCGCCCTTCCGGCCACCCTCCCCACGTCATGGCACCCTCCGCCCTCCCTGCCACCCTCCGCACGTCATGGCCGGCCTTGTGCCGGCCATCCCGATGCGGTGAGGCGCGGCGCCCTTCCGATCGAGATCACCGGGACAAGCCCGGTGATGACGTGGAGGGTGGTGTGAGGGGGTGATGATCCCCTCCCCACGTCATGGCCGGCCTTGCGCCGGCCATCCCGATAAGGTGAAGCGCCGTGCCCTTCCGATCGGGATCACCGGGACAGGCCCGGTGATGACGTGGCGTGTGTATGGCCCGGTGCGAACACCCTCCACGTCATGGCACCCTCCGCCCTTCCGGCCACCCTCCGCACGTCATGGCCGGCCTTGTGCCGGCCATCCCGATGCGGTGAGGCGCGGCGCTCCCAACAATCGGGATCACCGGGACGAGCCCGGTGATGACGTGGAGGGTGGTGTGAGCGGGTGATGACGTGGTGTGTGTGGTCCGTTTTCAGCTCTCCTGCAAAGCTCAAGTTTCTGGTGGAACCCGCAACAGTCCAGTTCGTTATTTCCACACGAAACACTGGGAGACTGACATGTTGAAAGGCGGCCTGCTCTGGCTTATCGGCATTCCTCTGCCGATCATTCTTATTCTCTTCTTCATGGGCTGGCTGAATTGAGCCCAACGACGAGTAGAGTTGCGTATGCGTAAAGAAAAAGGGGCGCCCCAAGCGCCCCTTTTTCTTAAATGGCCCAGTCGTTCATTCCGCCGCCAGGGCGGTCGGTCGTTCCCTTGACTGGCGCTCGCGCTTGATGAGCTCCGAGGTCAGGAACGCGATCTCCAGCGCCTGCTCGGCGTTGAGGCGCGGGTCGCAATAGGTGTGGTAGCGGTCGCGCAGGTCCGCGTCGGTGAGCGCGCGGGCGCCGCCCGTGCATTCCGTGACGTTCTTGCCGGTCATCTCCAGGTGGATGCCGCCCGCATGGGTGCCTTCCGCCTGATGGATGGCGAAGAAGTCCCGCACCTCGCCCATGACGCGCTCGAACGGGCGGGTCTTGTAGCCCGAGGCCGCCTTGATGGTGTTGCCGTGCATGGGATCGCAGGACCACACCACCGTGCGGCCCTCCTTCTGCACCGCCCGGATCAGGCCCGGCAGGTGCTCGGCGACCGTGTCGGCGCCGAAGCGGCAGATCAGGGTCAGGCGGCCGGCCTCGTCCTCGGGATTGAGGGCTTCGATGAGCTTGAGCAGCCCGTCGGCCGTGAGCGACGGGCCGCATTTGAGCCCGATCGGGTTCTTGATGCCGCGCATGTATTCCACGTGGGCGTGGTCGAGCTGGCGGGTGCGGTCGCCGATCCAGAGCATGTGGCCGGAGGTGGCGTACCAGTCGCCGGTCGTGGAATCGACCCGGGTCATGGCCTCCTCGTAGCCGAGCAGCAGGGCCTCGTGGCTGGTGTAGAAATCCGTGGAGCGCATCTCGGGATGCGTTTCGGGATCGATCCCGATGGCCCGCATGAAGTTCAGGCTCTCGGTGATGCGCTCGGCGAGCTCGCTGTAGCGGGAGGATTGCGGGGAATCCTTCACGAAGCCGAGCATCCAGCGATGGGCGTTCTCGAGATTGGCGTAGCCGCCGGTGGCGAAGGCGCGGATCAGGTTCAGGGTCGCGGCCGACTGGCGGTAGGCCATGAGCTGGCGGCGCGGATCGGGCGTGCGCGCCTCCGGCGTGAAGGCGATGTCGCTGATGATGTCGCCCCGGTAGCTCGGCAGCTCGACGCCGTCGATGGTCTCCGTCGGGGCCGAGCGCGGCTTGGCGAACTGGCCGGCCGCGCGGCCGACCTTCACCACCGGCGAGCCGCCCGCATAGGTCAGCACCACGGCCATCTGGAGGAACAGGCGGAAGAAGTCGCGGATGTTGTCGGCCGAATGCTCGGCGAAGCTCTCGGCGCAGTCGCCGCCCTGGAGCAGGAAGGCCTCGCCCTTGGCGACCTTGCCCAGGGTCCGCTTCAGCTTGCGGGCCTCGCCCGCAAACACCAGCGGGGGAAAGCCGGCGAGCTGCTGCTCGACGCTCTCGAGCGCCTCAAGGTCCGGATAGGCCGGCACCTGCTGGATCGGCTTGTTTCTCCAGCTGTCGGGCGTCCACCGCTCGGTCATGACACTTACCCCCGTGTCCTTTCTCAGAGTCCTCGTCGTTCACCGCAACAAGCGGCACGAAACGGCACCTATACACGACATCTTCAAAAAGGCGAGTGCGCTGGTTCACAGACCTGCTCCAGGGGACCGGATGCCGCGGCGCTCTTCCGGCCGGGATCACCGGGACAGGGCCGGTCCTGCCACCCTCTCCCACGTCATGGCCGGCCTTGTGCCGGCCATCCCGATCGGAAGGGCGCGGCGCTTCAGTCAATCGGGATCACCGGCACAAGGCCGGTGATGACGTGGAGGGTGGTGTGACCCGGTGCCGACACCCTCCCCCTCCGACAGAGCCCTCGGGCCTCCCTACCCGACCGCCACGGGCGTCTTGACCACCACGGGCGTGCGCATGGTGACCAGTTCCTCGGCTGCCGTCGGGTGAACCGCGACGGTGCGGTCGAAATCGGCCTTGGTGGCCCCCATGGTGACGGCGATGCCGGCGAGCTGGATCATCTCGCCCGCGTCGTGCCCCATGATGTGGACGCCCACCACCTTGTCGCTGTCCCGGTCGACGATGAGCTTCATGAAGACCCGGTCCTTGCCGCCCGACAGGGTGGCCTTCATGGGCCTGAAGGCGGTCTTGTAGACGTCGATCTCGCCATAGATGGCCCGCGCGGCCGCCTCGCCGCAGCCGATGACGCCGATCTCCGGGGTCGAGAACACCGCCGTGGGAATGAGGTCGTGGTCGACCATGGTGGGCCTGGCCCCGAACACCGTGTCGGCGAAGGCGTGTCCCTCGCGGATGGCGATGGGCGTGAGGTTCGCCCGGTTGGTCACGTCCCCCACGGCGTAGATCGACGGCACGAGGGTCTGGGAATAGCCGTCCACCGGGATCGCCCCGACCTCGTCCACCGTGATGCCCGCCTTCTCCAGGCCGAGCCCGGTCGTGTTGGGCCGCCGCCCGGTGGCCACGAGAACCTGGTCGACGACCCGGACCGAGCCGTCGGACAGGGTCGCGGCGATGCCGTCGGGCGTCTTTTCCAGGCGCATGAGGGTCGTGCCGAGAGCCAGATCGATGCCGCGCTGGAGATAGGCCTCGCCGAGCGCGTCCCGGATGTCCTCGTCGAAGCCGCGCAGGAGCTTGTCGCCCCGGTGCAGGAGGGTGACCTCGCTGCCGAGCCCGGCGAAGACGCCCGCGAACTCGACCGCGATGTAGCCGCCGCCGACCACGAGGATGCGCTTCGGCTGGGTCTCCAGGTGGAAGACCTCGTTGGACGTGATGCCGAGCTCGCCGCCCGGAATGACCGGCTCCAGGGTCGGATGGGCGCCCACCGCCACCAGGATGACGCGGGCGCGGACCCGCGCGCCGGTCTTGAGCACGTGGACCGTATGGGCGTCCTCGATCACGGCGCGGCTGTCGATCACCTCGACGCCGGCCTTGTCCAGGTTCGCCCGGTAGATGCCCTCGAGCCGGTCGATCTCCCGGTCCTTGTTGCGGATCAGGGTCGCCCAGTCGAAGCGCGTCTCGCCGACGCTCCAGCCGAAGCCTTCCGCGTCGTGGAAGTCGTCGGCGAAGCGGCTGGCATAGACCATCAGCTTCTTCGGCACGCAGCCGCGGATGACGCAGGTGCCGCCGACCCGGTATTCCTCCGCCAGCATGACCCTCGCGCCATAGCCCGCCGCGATGCGGGCGGCACGAACGCCGCCGGACCCGCCTCCGATCACGAAGAGGTCGACGTCGAAAGAGGACATGCCGGAAGTGGACATGAGGCGGTCTCCGCTCGGTTCTGCAACTCGATCATTCATATAAGGACGCATCTGGCCGAAGTCCTCCGCCAGCCCTGCTTCGGAGACATGGCTGCTCACCTGAATCGCGAAGCTCTGACGCGGAAGCTCTGACGCGGAAGCTCTTACGCGAAGGTACGATAAGGATAAAGGTGCAAGCCGCTTGCCGCCCTGCTGTTCCCTCATTAGGGTCTGCCGCGGACAGGCCGACCGGATGTCGGCGTCAACGGAGGAAATCGATGAGCCAGTTTCGTAAAGGTCTTTGGCGCGGCGCTCTCGCCGCGGCGGCCGTGGCAGGGTTCGTGACATCGGCGGCGGCTCAGATGGAGCTCAAGATCATGGCTCCGGCGGCTCCGGGCGGCGGCTGGGACCAGACGGCCCGCTCGATGCAGCAGGCCCTGACCCAGTCGGGCATCGCCAAGAGCGTGCAGGTGGCCAACGTTCCGGGCGCCGGCGGCTCCATCGGCATCGCCCAGCTGGTCAACAACTCCAAGGGCGACGGCAACCAGCTCATGGTCATGGGCTACGTGATGGTGGGCGCCCTCCTCACCAACAAGTCGCCGATCACCCTGGACCAGACGACCCCCATCGCCCGCCTGACCGCGGAATACGAGGCGATCGTCGTTCCGGCGAATTCGCCGATCAAGGATGCCAAGGAACTCGCGGCCGCCATCAAGGCCGATCCGGCCAAGGTGACCTGGGCGGGCGGCTCCGCGGGCGGCGTCGACCACATCGCGGCGGCCCTCTTCGCCAAGGCGGCGGGCGCCGATCCGACCAAGATCAACTACATCCCGTTCTCCGGCGGCGGCGAGGCCCTGGCGGCCATCCTCGGCGGCAAGGTGACGGCGGGCATTTCGGGTTACGGCGAGTTCGAGAGCCAGGTGAAGGCCGGCAAGCTGCGCCTCATCGGCCTGACCACCCCGGCCGACAAGGCCACCGCCGACCTGCCGTCGATCAAGGCGCAGGGCGTCGATCTCGAGATCGCCAACTGGCGCGCCGTCGTGGCCCCTCCGGGCATCTCGGCCGACCAGAAGAAGGCCCTGACGGACGCCATGGACAAGATGGCCAAGTCGAAGGAGTGGCAGGAACTCCTGAAGGCCAAGGGCTGGGAGGATTCCTACGTGTCCGGCGACGCCTTCACCAAGATCCTTGCCGACGAGCAGGCCCGCACGAAGGAAGTGCTCACCGCCGTGGGACTGGTGAAGTCGTAAATTTCAAGCTAAAGCCCGTTGGAAGCGCCGCGTTCCCGGAGCGCGGCGCTTCTTTTTTGGGATCACCTATGACCACATCACCCCAGCGGCGCCGCGACGCGGCAGGCCTCGTCATCGCGCTCATCCTTCTCGCTCTCGCCGGCCTGGTCTGGTGGGACATGACCAAGCTCCAGATCCTCTCCCCCTACGACCTCGGCCCCAAGGTCATGCCCATCGTGGTCTCGGTCGGCCTGACCCTGCTCGCCATCGGCAACGGCATCGGCGCCCTGCGCGGCGACCTGCCGCCCCGCGACAGCCTCGACTGGAAGCCGATCATCCTGATCCTCGGCGGCCTCGCGGCCCTGATCGTCCTCATCGCCATCGGGGGCGGCTTCATGATCGGCACGGCCATCCTGTTCGCCACCACGTCGGCCGCCTTCGGCCGCCGGGCGTTCCTGACCGATCTCCTGATCGGAGCCGTGATCGCCGTCTTCATCTATCTGCTCTTCGGCAAGCTCCTGACCCTGTCCCTGCCGGCAGGGCCGCTCGAGCGCCTGTTCTGAGGCCCTGATCATGGAAGCCTTCACGTCCCTCGCGAGCGGCCTGGCCGTCGCCATCCAGCCGATGAACCTGCTCTTCGCCCTCATCGGCGTGCTGCTCGGCACCGCCGTCGGCGTTCTGCCCGGCATCGGCCCGGCGCTCACCGTGGCGCTGCTGCTGCCGATCACCTTCAAGCTCGATCCCGCGGGCTCGATCATCATGTTCGCCGGCATCTATTACGGCGGCATGTACGGCGGCTCGACCACCGCCATCCTGATCAACACGCCGGGGGAAAGCGCCTCCATGGCGACCGCCCTCGAAGGCAACCTGATGGCCAAGGCCGGCCGCGGCGGCCCGGCGCTGGCGACCTCGGCCATCGGGTCCTTCGTGGCCGGCACCATCGCCACCCTGGGCCTGACCCTGCTCGCCCCCTATCTCGTGGAGATCGCCGTGAGCTTCGGGCCGGAGGATTACTTCGCCCTCATGTGCGTGGCCTTCGTGACCGTCTCGGCCACCTTCGGCGATTCCCCGGTGCGCGGGCTCACCAGCCTGTTCATCGGCCTGCTCCTCGGCCTGGTGGGCATCGACATCCTGTCCGGCCAGTCGCGCCTGAGCTTCGGCATCCCGGAGCTCTACGACAACATCGAGGTGACGACCCTGGCGGTGGGCCTCTTCGCGGTCGGCGAGGCGCTCTACGTGGCGTCGCGCCGCCACATCCACGAGGAGAAGCTCGAGCCGGTCCGCGGCTCGCTGTGGATGACCAAGGAGGACTGGAAGCGGTCCTGGAAGCCCTGGCTGCGCGGCACCCTGTACGGCTTCCCCATCGGGGCGCTGCCGGCGGGCGGCGCGGAGATCCCGACCTTCCTGTCCTACGCGACCGAGAAGCGCCTGACCAAGTATCCCGAAGATTTCGGCCGGGGCGCCATCGAGGGCGTGGCCGGGCCGGAGGCCGCCAACAACGCGTCCGCGGCCGGCACCCTGGTGCCCCTGCTGACGCTGGGTCTGCCGACCTCGGCCACCGCCGCCATGATGCTGGCGGGCTTCCAGCAATACGGGCTCAATCCCGGCCCCCTGCTCTTCGCCGAGCAGCCCGCCCTCGTCTGGGGCCTGATCGCCAGCCTGTTCATCGCCAACGCCATGCTGCTGGTGCTCAACCTGCCGCTGGTCGGCCTCTGGGTGAAGCTGCTCGCCATCCCGCAGCCCTGGCTCTATGCGGGCATCCTGGTCTTCGCCACCATGGGGACCATCGCGGCGAACCCGTCCCCGGTGGAGCTGGTCATGCTGACCGTGTTCGGCGTGCTCGGCTTCCTGATGCGGCGGTTCGACTTCCCCATCGCCCCGGTGGTGGTCGGCCTGATCCTCGGGCCCATCGCCGAGAGCCAGCTGCGCCGGGCCCTGTCGATCAGCCTCGGCGACCCGATGGTGCTGCTCCAGAGCCCGATCTCCGCGACCCTGCTCGGCATCGCGGTGATCGCCCTGATCCTGCCCTTCTTCCTGAAAGGCCTGGGACGCTTCAAGGCCGTCGAGGACTAAAGCATCGGATGATCGGGAGGGACGGCACTCCCCTCCCGGTCATCACCGGGCTCGTCCCGGCCATGACGTGCGGAGGGTGGCTTCACCGGACCACACACACACCACGTCATCACCGGGCTTGTCCCGGTGATCCCGATACGAGAGGCGCCGCGCCCGAAGCAATCGGGATGGCCGGCACAAGGCCGGCCATGACGTGCGGAAGGTGGCGGGCCGGCACAAGGCCGGCCATGACGTGCGGAGGGGGGCAGGAAGGCGGAGCCCGGTTCAGTTCAGCTGGTGGCCGCGCTTGCCCATTTCCTCGCGGGCGCGGGTCATGATGAACTGGGAGGTCTGCTGCGTCCAGGCCGCCAGGTCCCGCACGATGTCGTCGAGGACGCCCGGCTGGACCTGCACGTACTTGGCGCCGGCCGGCGACTTGTAGAAGGCCGCGATGTCCTTCAGCTCGGACTCGGACAGGCGCAGCGCGAAGGCCCGGGCGGCATTGTCGAGCATCTTCTGCTTCTGCTGCTCGAGTTCCGGCCGGATGATGGCCACGACCTGCTCCAGGTCCTGCTTGATCTCCGGACGGGTGACGTTCATCTGCTGGAGCTGGACGAGGAACGGCTCGGACATGGCGTCGAACGAGCGGGTCATGCCCGAGGCCAGGGCGACCTCGCGGGCGACGGCGAGGTGGCTCGCGCTCGGCTGGGCCTGGGCGAAGGCCGGGCTGGCGAGGAGGAACAGCGCGAACGAGGTCGCGGCCAGGCGGGAGGCGTTGCGGATCATGGAAGTGTCTCCAATCGTCATGGCTTGAGGGGTCAGAGCTGACCGAGTTCGACGAGCCCGTCCCCCGTGGCGAGGATCGCCCCGGTGGCAAGGCCCAGGAAAAGACCGTGCTCCACGACGCCGGGAATGTTGTTCAGCGTCGAGGCGAGCACGTTCGGCTTGTCGATGCGCTCGAGATGCGCATCGAGAATGAAGTGGCCCCCGTCGGTCACGTAGGCGGCTCCGTCGGGCGCGTGCCGCAGATGCAGCTCCCCGCTCATGCTCAGGCTGTCGAGCAGCCTGACGATGGCCCGCTCGGTGGCCGTGAGGCCGAAGGGCACGACCTCGATGGGCAGGGGAAAGCGGCCGAGCCTGGCGACGTGCTTCGACCCGTCGGCGATCACGATCATCCGCTGGCTCGCGGAGGCGACGATCTTCTCGCGCAGGAGCGCGCCGCCGCCGCCCTTGATGAGCCGGAGGTCGTCGTCGAGCTCGTCGGCCCCGTCGACGGTGAGGTCCAGGTCCGGGGTCTCGTCGAGGGTCGACAGGGGAATGCCCTCGCGCTGGGCCTGGTCGCGGGTCGCCTCGGAGGTGGGAACGCCCACCACCTTCAGGCCGCCCCGGACCCGCTCGCCGAGGGCCGCGACGAAATGGGCCGCGGTGGAGCCGGTGCCGAGGCCCAGCCTCATGCCGTCGGTGACGAGCTCGGCGGCCCTCTCGGCCGCGGCGCGCTTGAGATTGTCGCTCACTGAAATCCTCTGAGAATGCGTCCGCCCTGACTTGCTCTTGGCCTTGCCCATGGCCTTTCGCTCGGCTCTAGCATGGCAGGACGGCAGGAAGAAAGAACGTTTCATCGCCGGCTGGCCGCGGAGCGCGACCAAATGCCTCCGGAAGGCTCCAGACGCTTCACGGACGCTGCGGCGAGGCCCCCGTGCCCGGCCCGACGCTCGGGGTGGCCCCGGTCGGGGCCGCCGTCGAGGTGGCCGGCGACGGCGTCATCTGGGGCGTGCAGACCACCCGCTCGTCGAAAACGTAGCAGATGCTCATCTGGCCGGTCCGGTAATTGACCCGGAACACGCCCCCTTCCCGCTCGTGGCGGGAGGCGACCAGGCCATATTCTCCGGGCGCCTGGGCTCCGGCCCCCTCGCCGGCGCTGTAGCAGAGGGTGACCCCGACGGTGCCCTCCTGAAGCCCGTATTGACAGGAGCTCACCTCGCCGGTGATCCGATCGATCCTATAAATCCTGTTCAGGTCGGTCTGAGGCGCAGGCACGAAATCATAGGAGGCGGCCAGGGCGGGGCCCAAAAGACCTCCCGGCGCCAGGACGGCCAAAATCAGCCCCGCGGAACCTCGAGCCTTGGACCCAAAAGTGGAAGCCACTTTTGGGATCGATCCAAGGCTCAACCCTTCAAGTGGCGCACCGCTCGACGCGAAAAACCGGGTCCACTTTTTCGCACGGTGCGCTCGAGCATCGGACCCAAAAGTGGCCCCACTTTTGGGATCGAATCCGATGCTCAAGCCTTCAAGCGGCGCACCGCTCGACGCGAAAAACCGGGTCCACTTTTTCGCACGGTGCGCTAGTGACCGCATTCATCACTCCATCCGGTAAGAACGAATCAACCATCGGCACCATATCATCCAAGGCTTGATTCCCTTGCCTCCAGCAGGTAGCCGACCTCCATGGCCATTGATACCCCGCACATCGTCTCGCCCATCGCGGTCTTCGACCTCGATGGAACCCTGGCAGACACGGCCGGCGATCTCGTCGGGACCTTGAACGTGATCCTCGAACGGGAGGGGCTCGCCGCCCTGCCCGTAGCCCAGGCGCGCGACATGATCGGCGCGGGCGCCCGGGCCCTGATCGAGCGGGGCTTCGAGGCTGCCGGCAAGGAGCTGGCGCCCGCCCATCTGGACGAGCTGTTCCGCCAGTTCATGGTCCATTACGGAGAGAACATCTGCGTCCGCACGACGCTCTATCCCGGCGTGGAGGCGGCCCTGGACCGCCTCGAGGCGGCGGGCTTCATCCTCGCGGTGTGCACCAACAAGGTCGAGGAGCATTCGGTCAAGCTGCTCGACGCCCTCGGCATCGGCCACCGCTTCGCGGCCAATTGCGGCCGGGACACCTTCCCGTACTTCAAGCCCGATCCGCGCCACCTGACGCTCACCATCGAGCGGGCCGGAGGGCATTCGGGCCGGGCCGTGATGGTCGGGGATTCGCGGACCGACATCGTGACGGCCAAGAACGCGGGCATTCCGGTGGTGGCGGTGCCCTTCGGCTACACGGACGTGCCGGTCCGCGAGCTGGGACCCGATCTCGTCGTCGACCATTTCGACGGCCTGTTCGCCGCCGTGCGGGCCGTCCTGAGACCCATGGCGGCGTGACGCGCCGCGCGGATCGCGCGCGAACCCGTCGCACACGACATCGTGAAGCTTGACTTGTCAGGAAGGAATGGTGGGCGCGACAGGGATTGAACCTGTGACCCTTCGCGTGTGAAGCGAATGCTCTCCCGCTGAGCTACGCGCCCTGACAAGCGCCTTCTAAAGGCGCGGAACCCCCGGCGTCAAGCCAAAGAAGCATGCGGCCGGCGAAGTATTTTGATCGGCGGATTGTGGCACCGTGACTTTAACCGGCCGCTTACGATGTGGCTGGAATAGGGCAACTTGGCACTAGAATTTTATAGCAGAACCTTGATAGAGCTTGGATCCTAAGCGGGGCTGTTGCGTTATCGACATGCAGGACCCGCCACCAACCGTGTTTTATCCGAGGCAAAAATGGGACGCACTCGCGCTGCTCTCTCCGGGCTCGTCGGCGCCTTCGTCGCCCTTGCGACGCCGGCTGCGGCATTCACAGCATTCGATCCTCTGACCCGCCAGCCCCTCTACAGCACCGAGGAGGCCGTAAAGGCGCAGGCTTCGCCGGTTCCGCGCGAGGTCGTGTCCTTCGACGGGCGTCATGCTCCCGGCACCATCGTGGTCTCCACGAGCGAACGCCGCCTCTATTTCGTCCTCGGCAACGGCCAGGCGCTGCGCTACGGCATCGGCGTCGGCCGGCCGGGCTTCACCTGGGCCGGCAGTCATTCGATCACCATGAAGCGCGAATGGCCGGACTGGCGCCCGCCGGCCGCCATGCTCAAGCGCCGTCCCGACCTGCCCCGCTACATGAAGGGCGGCCCCGACAACCCGCTCGGCGCCCGGGCCATGTATATCGGCAGCACGATCTACCGCATCCACGGCTCGAACGAGCCGGAGACCATCGGCGAGGCCGTCTCCTCGGGCTGCATCCGCATGACCAACGAGGACGTGACCGACCTCTACAACCGCGCCAGGGTCGGCGCCCGGGTCATCGTCCAGCGCTAGCGCGTCGTGCGGGCCCGGTCACCCTCCCCCCGTCATGGCATCCTCCGCCCTTCCTGCCACCCTCACCACGTCATGGCCGGCCTTGTGCCGGCCATCCCGATCGGACACCCTCCGCACGTCATGGCCGGCCCTGTGCCGGCCATCCCGATAAGGTGAAGCGCGGCGCCCTACGGAAGCGGGATCACCGGGACGAGCCCGGTGATGACAGTGGGAGGGTGTTCGCACCGGGTCACACCACCCTCCACGTCATGGCCGGCCTTGTGCCGGCCATCCCGATGCGATGAAGCGCGGCGCCTCTCGGAAGCGGGATCACCGGGACGAGCCCGGTGATGACGGGCGGAGAGAGGGCACGCCCCTCCCGTCACCGCGCCCGATCCCGCGACAGACCCTTGGCGGCGAGTTCGTCGAGATAGGCCTGCCATCGTTCCGCCCGCTCGGCCCCGAGCCGGTGGAGGAAGTCCCAGCCGTAGATCCCTGTGTCGTGCCGGTCGTCGAAGACGAGCCTGACGGCGTAGTTCCCGACGGGCTCGACGGCGACGATCTCCACCTCCCGCTTGCCCGGCACGGTCTTGCGTTCGGCCGGGCCGTGCCCCTGGACCTCGGCCGAGGGGCTCGCCACGCGCAGATACTCGGCCGGCAGGTCGAAGGCCGTGCCGTCGTCGAAGGCGATGCGCAGGCTGCGCCTGTCCCTGGCGAGGCGGAGTTCCGTCGGCCAGCGCTCGGATGTCATGGCCCTGTCCCTTGTTCTGGTCCGCGGCCCCGGGCCGGGCGCGGCCCGGCGCCCCGCGCGGCCCGCCGCCCCGTTGTCCATAAGCCCGTGGTCTTTGCGGACCCCAAAGGCCATGTGAGCGAAAACCGAATCCACTTTCTGGCCCGATGTGCTAAGTGCTTGATCACGAAACCGAAGGCAAGCCTTCGCGCGAACGAGGATTTCTCCGCCATGGGAGCCTTCCAGGCCCGCCCCGAGACGTCCAGCATGACCGGCCGGTCCCTTCTGGACCCGTTTGCCCGGGCGATCACCTATCTGCGCGTCTCGGTGACCGATCGCTGCGACTTCCGCTGCGTCTACTGCATGTCCGAGGACATGGCCTTCCTGCCCAAGCGCGACCTGCTGACCCTGGAAGAGCTCGACCGGATCTGCTCGGCCTTCGTGGACCGGGGCGTGCGCAAGCTGCGGATCACCGGAGGCGAGCCCCTCGTGCGGCGCGACATCATGACCCTGTTCGGGTCCCTGTCCCGTCACCTGGACACGGGCGCGCTCGACGAGCTCACGCTCACCACCAACGGCTCGCAGCTCGCCCGCCATGCGAAGGACCTCGCCGCCTGCGGGGTGAAGCGGGTCAACGTGTCCATCGACACCCTCGACGCCGACAGGTTCCGCGCCATCACCCGCTGGGGCGACCTCGCCAAGGTCCTCCAGGGGCTCGATGCCGCGCAGAACGCCGGCCTGAAGGTCAAGATCAACACGGTCGCGCTCAAGGGCGTGAACGAGGACGAGATCGAGTCCCTGGTCGGATGGGCCCACGGGCGCGGCATGGACCTGACCCTGATCGAGGTGATGCCGCTGGGCGAGATCGACGGGCAGCGCATCGACCAGTTCCTGCCCCTGTCGCAGGTGCGCGCGCGCCTCGCCGCCCGCTACGACCTGGAGGATCTCGACCACCGGACCGGCGGCCCGGCGCGCTATGTGCGCGTGAAGGAGACGGGCGGACGGCTCGGCTTCATCACGCCCCTGACCCACAATTTCTGCGAGAGCTGCAACCGGGTGCGCCTGACCTGCACGGGCCAGCTCTTCATGTGCCTCGGCCAGGAGGACGCCGCCGACCTGCGAGCGCCGGTGCGCGCCTCCGAGAGCAACGAGCTGCTCGACCGGGCCATCGTCGAGGCGATCGCCCGCAAGCCGAAGGGGCACGATTTCATCATCGACCGGCGCCACGCCCGCCCGGCCCTCGCCCGCCACATGAGCGTGACAGGGGGCTGAGCGCGTTTCCATGGTTAAGAAAATCGGGATGTTCGGGCGGCGGCTGGCGGTTCTCGCCGGCATGCTCGTCGCCCTCGGAGGGCAGGCCTGCCCGGCGCAGGACGCGGCTCCGGCAAGTAAGCCCGTGATCCGGGTCGCCGTCGAAGGCGCCTATCCGCCCTTCAACTTCATCGATGCCAACAACGAGCTGCAGGGCTTCGAGGTCGATCTTCTCAAGAGCCTCTGCGACGCCATGACGGCCACGTGCGAGCTGGTGCCCCATGCCTGGGACGGCATCCTCAAGGGCCTCGTCGGCCACGAATACGATGCGATCATGTCGTCGCTCGAGATCACCGAGCGGCGGCGCAAGCGGATCGCCTTCTCCGACCCGTATTACCGCATCCCGGCGGTGTTCATCGGCTCCAAGGAAACGGCTCCCGGCGAGGTCACGCCGGCCGCCATGGCGGGCAAGAGGATCGGCACCATCGAGCGCACCGATCACGAGACCTATCTCAGGACCTTCTACAAGGATTCCGAGATCGTGCTCTTCGCCAAGGCGGAAGAGGCCAATCTCGACCTTCTCGTCGGGCGGATCGACGCCGTCTTCGCCGACGAGCTGCTGCTCTCGAAGTTCCTCGAAAGCCGCGAGGGCGCCTGCTGCCACATCATCGGCGACGCGCCGGCGGAGCCCGCCTACAGGCGCGAGGCCTACGGCATCGGCCTGCGCAAGGAGGACGAAGCCCTGCGCGACCAGTTCAACCGGGCCATCGCGCAGGTGAAGGCGGACGGGACCTACGACCGGATCCGCGCCCGGTATTTTTCCTTCGACATCAAGTAGGGGCGTCCGGCCGGTCTCGTCCCGGCCATCCCGCGGCTCACGGGCACCCTCCCCACGTCATGGCCCCCTCCGCCCTTCCTGCCACCCTCCACGTCATGGCCGGCCCTGTGCCGGCCATCCCGAAACGGAAAAGCGCCGCGCCCCTCGCATCGGGATCACCGGGACGAGCCCGGTGATGACGTGGAGGGGGTGGTAAGGATCGGCATCGTCGACCGCGAAAAACCGGGTCCACTTTTTTGCGCGATGCGCTAGAACCGGCGAAGCATTCAGGGAGCACACGATGGCGAAGGTCGCATTCCTCGGACTCGGCGTGATGGGGTATCCCATGGCGCGCCACCTCAAGGCGAAGGGCCACGAGGTGACGGTCTACAACCGCACGGCCGCGAAGGCCGAGCAATGGGTGTCCGAGAACGGCGGGCGCGCCGCCCGGACGCCCCGCGAGGCCGCCGAGGGACAGGAGATCGTGTTCGCCTGCGTGGGCAACGACGACGACCTGCGCCAGGTGACGCTCGGTCCCGACGGCGCCTTCCACGGCATGGGCCGGGGCACCATCTTCGTCGATCACACCACGGCCTCGGCGGAGGTCGCCCGCGAGCTCTACGCCGCCGCCCGGGAGAAGGGCTTCTCGTTCATCGACGCGCCTGTTTCGGGCGGCCAGGCCGGGGCGGAGAACGGCGTCCTCACGGTCATGTGCGGCGGCGACGCGGACGTCTACGGGAGGGCCGAGCCGGTCATCATGAGCTTTGCCCGCGCGTCCCGCCTCCTGGGCGAGGCCGGGGCCGGCCAGCTCACCAAGATGATCAACCAGATCTGCATCGCGGGCCTCGTGCAGGGCCTCGCCGAAGGCATCCATTTCGGCCAGAAGGCGGGCCTCGACATCGAGGCGGTGCTCGAGGTGATCTCCAAGGGCGCGGCCGGCTCCTGGCAGATGGAGAACCGCGGCAAGACCATGAACCAGGGCAAGTTCGATTTCGGCTTCGCGGTCGACTGGATGCGCAAGGACCTGTCGATCGTGCTGGGCGAAGCCCGCAAGAACGGCGCGAGCCTGCCCGTCACGGCGCTCGTCGACCAGTTCTACGCCGACGTCCAGAAGATGGGCGGGAAGCGCTGGGACACGTCGAGCCTGATCGCCCGGCTCGGCACGTAGCGCATCGCGCGGACGAAACCGGGTCCGCCCCTCTCCGGGTCGTCACCGGCCCTGACCACATTCTCCACGTCACCACCGGGCTTGTCCCGGTGATCCCGCTTGTTGGGAACGCCGCGCTCTTCCGATCGGGATGGCCGGGACGAGCCCGGCCATGACATGTGGAGGGTGTCATCACCGGCCCTTGCCACCTTCTCCACGTCATCACCGGCCTTGTGCCGGTGATCCCGCTTCCGAGAGGCGCCGCGCTCTTCCGTATCGGGATGGCCGGCACAAGGCCGGCCATGACGTGTTGAGGGTGGCAGGAAGGGTGGAGGATGCCATGACGTGAGAGGGTGGGATGGGTGGAGACCGGACAGGGACCTTCACCGCCGGGTCATGGTCAGGTAGACCACGAAGGCCCCGATGGCGACCGCCAGGCCCATGATCACCATCTGGCGCGTCTCGCCGGTCAGGGCCGCGTCCCGGTACATCTGGTTGAGCCGCTCGGCCCGCTCGGGATCCCGCGACATGAACAGCCCGATCACGACGCTCAGGGTGGCGAGGCCGAGAATCCAATAGGTGGGGCGCATCGGGGCGGTCTCCTCATCGTCCCTCGAACCGGGGCGTCCGCTTCTCGCGGAAGGCCGCGACGCCCTCCATGAAATCCGCGCTCGATCCGGCCTCGCTCTGGAGCCGGGCTTCGAGCTCGAGCTGCGTCTCCAGGCTGTTGGCGAGGCTTTCCGCCACCGCCTGCTTGGTGAGCCGGTAGGCGAGCCCCGGCCCTTCGGCGAGGCGCGCCGCGAAGGCCGCCACGTCGACCGCGAAGGACGCGTCGTCGAACACCTTGTAGACCAGGCCCATCTGCTGCGCCTCCTCGGCCGGGACGGCCTCGGCGCTCAGCATCAGGGCGAGCGCCTGCTTGGGGCCGACGAGGCGCGGCAGGATCCAGGTGCCGCCCGCATCCGGGATCAGGCCGATCCGGGCGAAGGCCTCCTGGAGATAGGCCGAGCGGGCCGCCACGACGATGTCGCAGGCGAGCGCGATGTTCATGGAGGCCCCGACCGCCGGGCCGTTCAGGGCCGCGACGGTCGGCTTCGGGAAGCGCGAGAGCCGCAGCACCAGCGGGTTGTAGTCGCGGGCGAGCGCGGGACCGAGATCGATCCGGCCCCGCTCGTCGCGCTTCAGGTCGACGGTCAGATCCTGGCCCGACGAGAACGCCCGCCCTTCCCCGGTCAGCACCACCACGCGCACCGCCTCGTCCCGCTCGCAACGGTCCAGCGCGTCGCGCAGCTCCGCGTGCATGGCGGCATTGAACGCGTTCATCCTCTCGGGCCGCGCGAGCGTGATGGTCGCGACCGGTCCGTCGATGGCGCAGCGCAGGGTGGTCGGGCTCATGCTTCGGGCTCCTGATGCTGATCCTGGTCCTTGCTCTAGAGCATCGGATGGATCCCAAAAGTGGGGTCCACTTTTGGGTCCGATGCCCGCTCTAGAACATAGAACGGATCTCGGAGCGGAGCACCGGCAAAAGCTCGGCTTCGAACCAGGCATTGGTCTTAAGCCAGCCGTTGTTGCGCCAGGACGGGTGCGGCAGCGGCAGGATCCGCGGCTTCTGCGGCTGGCCGAGGATCCCGCGCCAGCGCCGGACGGTCTCGGTCAGCCCGTCCCTGGACGCCTCGCCCAGATGCCAGGCCTGCGCGTACTGGCCGATGAGCAGGACCAGGTCGAGATCGGGGAGCGCCTCGAAGAGCGGCCGGCGCCAGGCCTCGGCGCATTCCCGGCGCGGGCCCAGGTCCCCGCCCTTGGCATCCTGCCCCGGGAAGCACGAGCCCATGGGCACGATGGCGACCTTGGAGGCGTCGTAGAAGGTCGCCCGGTCGAGCCCGAGCCAGTCCCGCAGCCGCGTGCCCGAGCGGTCGTCGAACGGGATGCCGCTCGCATGGGCCCGGGTGCCGGGCGCCTGGCTGGCGATGCACAGGCGCGCCGTCGCGCTGCCCTGGATGATCGGCCGCGGCTCGTGCGGCAGGGCCGCCCCGTAGCGCGGCGCCTCGCGGCAGATCCGGCAGTCCTTCAATCGGGCGGCGAGTTCGTCGAAATTCGGCCGGGGATGCATCGCGATAAGATGGGGTCCGCGGCCCGAATCGGTGAGATCGCAGGTGTCGGGCGAAACGTCTCAGCCGGGCCCTGCCGGCCCATCGGGTTGGGTCGCGCCCGGCCTATCTGTGCTGCCGGCGCCAGTCCTGCGGCCGCTCGAAATCGCCCTCCCACAGCCCGGCGGAGCGGCTGCGGGCGCGGGTTTCCTCGGGCTCGTAATCACGCCCGTAGGAGACCGCCCAGCCGTCCTCCACCAGGCGGGCGCCGATGTCGCGGCCGTTCACCGTGCAGCGGGCGAGGATGCGCTGGTAGCGGTCCCGGCCGGTGGCGCGGCAGCGCACGACCTGTCCCGACACGAGATCGATCAGCACCCGGCGGGAGGTCTCGCCGCAGGCATAGGAGCGGCCCGCCCGGGAGCAGCGCTGCTCCATCTCGGGGGCGTCGATGCCCTTGAGGCGGATGCGCGCCTCGCCGATGCGGATCGTGTCCCCGTCCGTCACCTGGGCCCGGCCCTCGAGAGCGCGCGCGCCCGGCTTCAGGGCGAGCCCGGCCGCGCCGGCCAGCGCCAGCGCGACGAGCACGGAGGCGATTCCGCCCGATCGCGGGCGATGGCCGAACCGTCTCACGACAGGCGCTCGGAGACTCCCGCCTGGCCGAAGGTGGCCATGTCCCGATGCACGGCGGCCGCGGCCTTCACGAGGCCCGCGGCGAGCGCCGCGCCCGATCCCTCCCCGAGACGCATGCCGAGGGCCAGAAGCGGGACCTTCCCGAGGCGGGCGAGCACGTCCTGGTGGGCGCCCTCGGCGCTGAGATGGCCGGCGATGCAATGGTCGAGGGTCGAGGGATGGATCGCGTGGAGGATCGCGGCCGCCGCGGTCGCCACGTAGCCGTCGAGCACCACCGGGATGCGCTGCAGGCGCGCCGCGAGGATCGCCCCCGCCATGGCGGCGATCTCCCGCCCGCCGAGGCGGCGCAGCACCTCGAGCGGGTCCTTGAGGTGGCCGCCGTGATGGGCGATGGCCGCCTCGACGGCCGCGACCTTGCGCCGGAAGCCCTCGTCGTCCACGCCCGTGCCGCGCCCGACCCAGTGCTCGGCCGGCCCGCCGTAGAGGGCCGTGTAGAGGGCGGCCGCCACGGTGGTGTTGCCGATGCCCATCTCGCCGATGGCGAGCAGGTCGGTGCCGCCCGCGATGGCCTCCATGCCGAACGCCATGGTGGCCACGCAGGCCTTCTCGTCCATGGCGTCGGCCTCGGTGATGTCGCCCGTCGGCATGTCGATGGCGAGGTCGAAGACCTTGAAGCCGAGGCCGTAGGCCGCGCAGATCTGGTTGATCGCCGCGCCGCCCGCCGCGAAGTTCTCCAGCATCTGGCGGTTCACCTCGGACGGAAACGCCGACACGCCCTTGGCCGTGACCCCGTGGCTTCCCGCGAACACGCAGACGAGCGGCCGGTCGACGCTCGGGGTGGGCTTGGCCTGCCAGGCGGCGAGCCACTCGGCGATGCGCTCCAGGCGGCCCAGGCTGCCGACCGGCTTGGTGAGCTGCCCGTCCCGCCGGCGCACGGCCTCGACGGCCGCTTCGTCCGGACCGGGCATGGTCGTGATCAGGCGGCGGATATCGTCGAAAGGTGAGGACACGGCATCAGACATGGAGGGCTCCGGCCCGGGGGGCATTGCAGAACGCGACGAGGCGTGACCTATAACGATCCAGGCCCGCGGGGTGAAGCATGTCGGAGCGATTTGAACAGGGCGAAGCGCCGGATGGCGGCGGCTGGCGGGCGCTGAGCGTCGACCTTGCCCATTGCGTGCGCTTCTATTCCCGCCTTCCGGTCCCGGCCCTGCCCTGGGAGCGGGACGCCCATGGGCTCCCGAGCTTCCCGCGTCTCGTGCGGGCGATCCCGCTGGCGGGCCTCCTGATCGGCCTCCTTCCGGCGGCCCTGCTGGGCCTTTCCCTGATGGCCGGTCTCGGTCCCTGGCTCGCCGCGATGCTGTCGGTGGCCGCCATGGTGACGGCCACGGGAGCGCTGCACGAGGACGGGCTGGCGGACCTCGCCGACAGCTGCGGGGCCGCGACCCGCGAGAAGCGCCTGGAGATCATGCGGGACAGCCGGATCGGCTCCTTCGGGGCCTCGGCGCTGTTCCTCGCCCTGGCCCTGCGAATCGGCGCCCTCGCGGCCCTCGCCTCCCGGACCGACGGCGCCGCCGCCATGGCGGCGGTGCTCATCGGCGCCTCCCTGTCGCGCACCGCCGGTCTGATGCCGATCGTGTTTCTGGCCCCGGCCCGCCGGGACGGCCTGTCCCGGGCGGTCGGGCAGCCGGCCCGGGAGACGTTCTGGCGCGCGGCCGGGATCGCCGGCGCGATCGCCGTGGGCCTGGGGGCGCTCGCCGGCCTGCCGCCCGTCGGCATCGCCCTCATGCTGGTGCTCTCGGGGGCGTCGGGCCTCGCGCTCACCCGCTTCGCCTCGCGGCATCTGGGCGGACAGACGGGCGATGTGGCGGGCGCCGCCCAGCAGGCCGCGGAGATCGCTGCGCTGATCGGCCTCTTGACCGCCCTGCGGCCATGACGACATGAAGATGTGATGACCCGCGTTTCGAGCCCCTGCATCCGCGTCTGCCTGATCGATCCCGAAACGGGCCTGTGCGAGGGCTGCGGCCGCACGCGGGACGAGATCGCGAGCTGGTACCGCATCCCCGAGGAGGAGCGCCGGACGATCATGGCGGCGCTGCCGGACCGGATGCGCGAGGCCTTCGCGGTCGAATCGCCCTTCGCGCCCCGGTCCGACAAGGCTTCCTGATGCCGGGCATTCGCGGGGCAGGCATTCTTCTTCTCCTGGCCGCCCTCCTGGTCGGATCCTTCGCCGACGATCCGGTCGGCGAGTTGTCGGCCCTCGAAGCCGCCGGCCTGCTCGGCCTCGGCGGCCTGTCCCTCCTCCTGGCGGATTCCATCGTCGAGGGCTTCTCCCGCCACTGGACCTACGGCGTGCAATCCGTGGCGGTCAGCGGCGGCATCCTGATCGCCCTGCTCGTCACCTATGCGTCCCGCGGCGAGTTGCAGACCGTGATCGACCGCGCCATCGGGGACATCGCGGTCGGCCGCACCGTCGTCACGCCCGAGGGCGAGGTGGTCGCGGCGCGGCGCACCGACGGCAGCTTCGTGGTGCGGGGCGAGGTCAACGGCCACGAGACCCGCTTCGTCTTCGACACCGGCGCCAGCACGGTGGTCCTGCGCGCGGAGGACGCGGCCGCCACCGGCTTCCGCCTGGACCGCCTCGATTATTCCATCCCGGTCTCGACGGCCAACGGGGGCGCCCTCGCGGCCCCGGTGGTCATCGACCGGCTGACGGTGGGCTCGATCACGGAGCGCAACGTCCGCGCGCTGATCGCCCGCGCGGGCGTGCTGCACGCCAACCTGCTCGGGATGACCTTCCTGGAACGCCTCGGCTCCTACGAGGTGCGCGGCAACAGGCTGATCCTGCGGGCGCAGGCGGACCGGCCGGACTGACCCCGGCGCGAGCGCATCGGACGGGACGAGGGGACCCGGGTCCGGGATCGATCCGATGCTCCCTTGTGGGGAGCGCATCGTCGCGTTCGGTCCGCTTTCATCCGCACAATGCCCTCGGCGGTCTTCCGGTCGGGATCACCGGGACGAGCCCGGTGATGACGGGGTGGGAGACCATCGCCGTGGCGTGACCTTCCACGTCACGGCAACCTCCGCCCTTCCCGCCACCCTCACCACGTCATGGCCGGCCCTGTGCCGGCCATCCCGATAAGGTGAGGCGCGGCGCTCCTCGTCATCGAGATCACCGGGACGAGCTCGGTGATGACGTGGGAGGATGGTGAGAGCGGGTGGTGATGCGGCGGGCGACCATGGCAGTGGCGCCACGCCTCCCACGATCCCTCCCCACGTCATGGCCGGGCTTGTCCCGGCCATCCCGATCCTTTGAAGCGCCGCGCTTCGCCGTATCGAGATCACCGGGACAAGCCCGGTGATGACGTGGTGTGTGTGGCCCGGCACTGAAACCCTCCCCACGTCACGGCCACTCTCCGCCCTTCTTGCCACCCTCCCAACGTCATGGCCGGGCCTGTCCCGGCCATCCCGATCGGAAGGGCGCCGCGCCTCAAACAATCGGGATCACCGGCACAAGGCCGGTGATGACGTGGCGGGTGGGACGAGCCCGGTGGTGACGGGCCGGGGAGAGACGGCCATCCCGATGGTCCGATGCTCCCCTCCTGGCGGGCGCAACGTGCGAAAAACCGGGGCCGCCCGATGCGCGAGCCCCGCCCCGGGGCTATCGCGCCCCGCGCCATGTCAGCATCGACTCGTTGAAGAGCAGCGCCCGCGGGTCCGCCCGCATGCGGGGCTCGGAGCAGGCCTGAGGGCCGACCCGCCCCTGGAGGCCCGGGTAGCGCCGGGTCAGTTCCTCCAGGCTCACGTTGTCCGCGATGCGGGGATGCGCGACGCAGACCGCGCCGTCCGGCCCCCAGGCGGCCTCGAACGCCATCCCCGGGGCGTGATCGGGATGCTGGATCCCGAAGCGGTCATAGACGTTGACGGCCGTTCCGTTCCGGGTGCTCGGCCGGTCGTCGCCGCCGTAATCGGCGCGCAGCATATGCGTGCAGGCGCGGTGCAGATCGCGCATGGGGATGGCCGGGTCGGCCTGCCAGGGAAAGTACCCGAACAGGATGCACTTGCCCTCGGCGCCGCTGGTGCAGGTGAGGGCAAAGCCGCCGGCGCCGTCCGGATACGCGAAGGCGACGCGCTCGCCGTCCGGGTCGGGCTCGCACAGGTCCTTGTCCGCGCCCGTCTCGCGATCCCTGACGGACATCCGGAAGAACGTCGCCCGGACGCCCCTCACCTGCCCCTCGTGAACGACGCCGTCGATGCGGATCTCGGTGTCGCGGTCCGCCGTGCCGAGCACCAGCGTGGCGCCCGAAAGCGACTGGCCCCTGAAGACGCGCCCGTCGTCGAGGCTGAGAACCAGGTCGAGCCCATCGGCCTGGAAATGCCCCTCCAGCGCGGCCGCGGGCTGGACCGGCAGCGCGGAGAGCACGAGGAACAAGACGCACAGGAACGTGAGACGCATGGGACGATGCTCCCCCGCACCGGGCGAGGGGAGCCCTTACGGGCAGGTTCCGGTTACTTCACCACGACGCGCACGCCATCGGGCAGAACGACCGCCCTGGGAGCGGTCTCCCCGGATGGCGCGCGGTCCACGGACGGCGCCCGGTCGGCGCGACCCGTGAGGCTGGCGCCGTTCATGCCGTTCGGCGGCGGCCGGTCGGCGCGGCTGAAGAAGGCGCTGGCCTGCGTGGCATGGAGTGCCGACACGGCGAGGGTGAGGGCCAGGATGCTCGTGCGAACCGTCATTGCTTCTCTCCTGAAGAGATGTGCGACAATGCCCCTGATGAGGCACGGGGAGAGTTTAAGACGTGCCATGTTATAGTAAAGCAATTGCCGGTTGAATGCGCTCCGCGCCGTGCGGCGGCGCACGGGCGCGCGGCGGTTTTCGGTGCCGGCTCGCCTCGGAGACCATGCGCCGAAAACCTGTCCCGGTGCGGGACCCGCCTCGCTCTCGGCCATCCCGATCGTTTGAAGCGCCGCGCTCCTCCGACCGGGATCACCGGGACGAGCCCGGTGATGACGGGGTGGGTGACCATCGCTGTGGCGTGACCTTCCCACGTCATGGCCGCCTCCGCCCTTCCCGCCACCCTCCCCCGTCATGGCCGGCCTTGTGCCGGCCATCCCGATTGGAAGGACGCGGCGCCTCTCGTATCAAGATCACCGGGACGAGCCCGGTGATGACGTGGAGAAGGTGGCAAGGGCCGGCGACAACACCCTCCCAACGTCATGGCCGGGCTTGTCCCGGCCATCCCGATCAGAAGAGCGCCGCGCCTCTCGTATCGGGATCACCGGGACGAGCCCGGTGATGACGTGGTGGGTGCGATGGGCCTGCGCCGGCCGTCCCGATGGTCCGAGGCTCCACTTTTTGAAGAGCGCATCGTACAAAAAGGAGCTCCTTCGTGACCTGAAGGAGCTCCTGTCTTCATGCAATCAAGTTTCGATGATGAGTGTTCGGTCATCCGGGATCATGACCGCGCCCCATCGCCTTAACGGGGAAGCTGTTCCGGGTAGCGAGCAGCCGGATACTCAGAGGAAGGATAGATGTGAACGAGCATTATATTCCCCTTTTGCATTGCTTTACGAGAGTTTCCCTAGAGACCATCTCCAGAGTTGTTGAACTCTCATGAACAAGAATAAATATCATAACGTTCGTGTAAAGCACGAAATGAATTGAAATATCATTTTGCAATTCCGAGTTCACGCGAACACGTCTCGATCAATCGTCGATTGTCCGCCGATCAAACTTCGTGTTGATCGACTGCCATTTTTCAACCGATGATTGGACCTAACGCTCCGTCCCGCCCCAGAGTAACAGAGTTGCGTTTACTGATGATTCTGTCGAAATCTGTTTGTATTTCAGCCAGTTGGAAGCTCTGCCTCTAGGGAATCACCCGATGGCCGCCGGACCCGCAGGCCCTCGTCCCGGCACGGGCCCTCAGGCCGCGTCGGCCGGGACCTGGGGCTGAGCCGTCCGGGAGACGTCGCGGGAGACATGCGCCACCGCTTCGCGCAGGGTCGCGAGACCGGCGCCCGGCTTGACGGCTTCCGTAGCGAGATGGCGCCGGTAGGCCCGCGCTCCCGGACGTCCGGCGAAGAGCCCCAGCATATGGCGGGTGATGCTGCTCAGGCGCTCGCCCCTGTCGAGATGCGACGCGATATAGGGCTCGTAGGCTTCCACGGCCTCGAAGCCGTCCGCCACCGGCGGCTCCTCGCCGTGAAGCGCCCGGTCGACGCCGAGCAGGATCTCGGGCTCATGATAGGCGACCCGGCCCAGCATGACCCCGTCCACATGGGTCAGGTGCCGGCGGATCTCGTCCCAGGTCCCGATGCCGCCGTTGACCGCGACCGGCAGGTCGGGCCGGGCCGCCTTGAGGCGATAGACGCGCGGGTAGTCGAGGGGCGGGATGTCCCGGTTCTCCTTCGGCGAGAGCCCCTGGAGCCAGGCCTTGCGGGCATGGACCGTCAGCGCGTCGCAGCCCGCCGCCACCACGCTCTCGGTGAGCCGGTCCAGGGCCTCTTCCGGGTCCTGGTCGTCGACGCCGATCCGGCACTTCACCGTCACCGGCAGGGACACGACGGCCTTCATGGCGGCCACGCACGCGCCCACCAGGGCGGGCTCCTGCATCAGGCAGGCGCCGAAGCGGCCGTTCTGCACCCGGTCGGACGGGCAGCCCACATTGAGGTTGATCTCGTCATAGCCGAAATCGGCGCAGATCCTGGCGGCCTGCGCCAGCTCGTCCGGGCTGGAACCGCCCAGCTGCACCGCCACCGGATGCTCCGAGGGATCGAAGCCCAGAAGCCGCTCCCGCGGCCCGTGGATCACCGCCCCCGTGGTGACCATCTCCGTATAGAGCCGCGCGCGACGCGACAGGACGCGATGGAACGCCCGGCAATGCCGGTCGGTCCAGTCCATCATGGGGGCCACGGAGAGAAAGTGTCGGGTCATCGTCGGCAAAGCCATCGGTCGGGTTCGGGAAACGGCCCTTTCATAGGGGGACGACGGGCGCAAGGCAAATCACCGCGAGCCCGGCCGGGGCCGGGACAGGGATGGCCGCGACGGCGCCGGAGAGCTCACACCACCCTGGCGATCGTCGCGTCCAGCACGGCCGCCGCCGCGCGGGGATCGAGCCTCACCTGAAGGCCCCGCTGGCCGCCGTTCATGAACACCTCGCCGCGGTCGAGCGCCGATTGCTCGAGCACGGTCGGCACGCGCTTCTTCTGGCCGAACGGGCTGATGCCGCCCACATGGTACCCGGTGATGCGCTCCGCATCCGCGGGCTTCATCATCTGGGCCGCCTTGCCGCCGAGGGCGGCCGCGAGCTTTTTCAGGTTCACCTCCCGGTCGGAGGGCAGGATCACGCAGGCCGGGCGGTTGTCCACCAGCACCATCAGGGTCTTGAGCACGCTCGCGGGATCGGCCTCCATGGCCTCGGCCGCCTGCAGGCCGATGCGCTCCGCGTTCGGGTCGTAATCGTAGGCGTGGACCGTGAAGGCGATTCCGGCCTGCTGCAGCGCCTGGGTCGCGCGGGTGGTCTTCGACATGATCGTGGCGTGGGAAGCGTCAGGCGCGATCAGTGATCGTGCTTGTGCCCGTGATGAGGGTGATGGCCGCCGCATCCGCAGCCCGGCCCGTGATCGTGATGCCCGTGATCGTGGTGATGCCCATGGTCGTGGTGATGGTCGTGGTCATGGTGGTCGTGGTCGTGCTTGTGGCCATGATCGTGGTGGTCGTGGCCGTGCGCATGCGCATGGGCGTGGCTCTCGGCATGGCCGTGGCCATGATGGTGATGGCCGTGGTCGTGATCGCACACATGGGCGCTGCGCTCGGGCCGGAAGGGGCGCTCCACCGGCGTGGCCGTGCAGCCCTGGCCGCGCACGAGCTCGGCCACCGCCGGATCGTTCTCCACATAGAGGGCGTCCGCCGTGACCTCGACCAGGCCATGGCTGCTGCCGAGATGCCAGGCGAGGCGCGTGAGACGCAACGGGTTCTCGGCCCTCACCTCCAGGAGCGGCTCGGCCGCCGCCGTCACCTGGACGAGCCGTCCGTCCTCGAGCCGCAGGGCGTCGCCGTCGTTGACCGTGGTGTCCATGTCGAGGTCGAGCAGGATCTCGGTCCCGCCCTCGGCCCGCAGGCTCCCCTGGCGACGGTTGCGGGCCTCGTGGTCGAGGGCGATGGTGTCGACGACGCGGTCGGCCTTCACGGCGGGCTTGCGGACGATGGTGGTGACGCGGGGCATGGGCGGGTCTCGGTGAATGTCGGTGAGGATCAGATAGGCAGCGCAGCAGGATATTAATAGGCGACCTTGTCGTCCTTGTCCGCCCAGGCGTCAAACACCGCCCGCGCCTCCAGGCTCGGCAGGTGGTCCATGGGCAGGATGCGCTCCGGGATGGGCTTGGGGATCTCGTCGTAGATCAGGCTGTCGTCGAAGCCGATATCGGCGGCGTCCTGCCGGGTATTGGCGAAGACGATGCGGCTCACCCGGGCCCAATAGGCGGAGGCGAGGCACATGGGGCACGGCTCGCAGCTCGTGTAGAGCGTGGCGCCTTCGAGGGAGAAGTCGCCGATTTCCTGACAGGCGCGGCGGATCGCCGTGACCTCGGCATGGGCCGTCGGGTCGTTGGCGGACGTGACCTGGTTCCAGCCCTCGGCCAGGATCGCCCCGTCGCGCACGACCACGGCGCCGAACGGCCCGCCGGCCCCCCGGTCCATATGCTCGCGGGACAACTCGATGGCGCGCGCCAGGTAGCGCTGATCGTCGGTCTTCATGGTGCTCATGACCGCCTGTGTACCGTTTGGGGGCCCGGGAGGCGAGAGAATTTCGACACCCTCCCCACGTCATGGCCGGGCTTGTGCCGGCCATGACGCCACCCTACGCACGACCCTCCCCACGACCCTCCGCACGTCATGGCCGGCCGTGTGCCGGCCATCCCGATTGTTTGAAGCGCCGCGCTTCACCGTATCGGGATCACCGGGACAAGCCCGGTGATGACGTGGAGGGTGGGGCGAGCGGGTGATGATCCCCTCCCCACGTCATGGCCGGCCTTGTGCCGGCCATCCCGATTGTTTGAAGCGCCGAGCCTCACCGTAGCGGGATCACCGGGACGAGCCCGGTGATGACGTGGTGTGTGTGGGGGCGGGAGGGGGGCGCGACGCGATCCTCTCCCGAACCTGCAAAAGCTGCGCCGTCACGGACGCCGCGATGACGGCCGGGTCCTTGTCCACGATGCCGGCGAGCCCGATGGGGCAGACCAGCGCGCGGATCCTCTCGTCCGGCAGATGCAGCTCCCGGAACTGCTTCTCGAAGCGCGCCCGCTTCGTGGCGCTGCCGATGAGGCCCACATAGGGGAAGTCCCGCCTCAGGGCCGCGGCCGTGATCGCCAGGTCGAGGGGATGGTCGTGGGTCATGACGAGGACCAGGGCGGCGGGATCGGCCCCGGCGATCTCGGCCTGCGGGTCGCGCAGGCGCACCGCCCGGGCGTTCGCCGGGAGATGGGCCGGAAACGCGTCCTCCCGGTCGTCGAGCCAGCGCACGGCGAACGGGAGCGGCGCCAGGGAGAGGACGAGCGCGCGCCCCACATGGCCGGCGCCGAACACGAGAACGGGCGTGCGCGCCTCGCCGTGGGTCTCGCGCCAGCCCGTCCAGCGGTCGTCGCCCACCGCGGAGGCGAATTCGCGCCTGACGCGCCCCTCCTCCAGCCGGCACTCGACCACGAACGCCCCGCCGCCGGCCTCCGCTTCGACCAGGGGGGCCAGATCCTCGAGATCGCGCCCGTCGAAGGTCTCGATCAGGATCTTGACCCGGCCGCCGCAGCACTGGCCGAGATCGGGCCCCAGCGCCTGGTCGACGATCCTGGCCGGCCCGCGCCCGGCCGTCAGCATCTCGCGGGCGATGTCGAGCATGCGGAATTCGAGCTGCCCGCCCCCGATGGTGCCGTGGAAGGCCCCGTCGGGCCGCACCGCCATGCGGGCGCCCGCCTCCCGGGGCGCGGAGCCTTTCACGTCATGCACGGTGATGAGGGCGGCGGAGCCGTGCCGCGTCACGAGATCGGTGAGCTGGCGCCAGACCCTCACCCCATCGGCCTCCCGCGCAGCGCCTCGCAGGCCCGCAGGATCGCCTCGGGCGTCGCGGGGGCGTCGAGCGGCACGGGCCGCGCGGGGTCGAGCGCATGGACCGCGTCGGCGAGGGCGCAGAACACGCTGTTCGCCAGCATGATCGGCGGCTCGCCCACGGCCTTGGAGCGATAGATCGTCTCCTCCCGGTTCTCGTTGGGATAGAGCGCCACGGTGAAATCCGCCGGCACGTCGGAGGCCACCGGGATCTTGTAGGTCGAGGGGGCGTGGGTGAGCAGGCGCCCGTCCCGGCTGAAGACCAGCTCCTCGGTGGTGAGCCAGCCCATGCCCTGCACGAAGCCGCCCTCGATCTGGCCGATGTCGATGGCCGGATTGAGCGAGCGGCCCACATCGTGGAGGATGTCGGCGCGCAGCAGGCGGTTCTCGCCCGTGAGCGTATCGACGATTACCTCCGAGCAGGCCGCCCCGTAGGCGAAGTAGAAGAACGGCCGCCCCGTCCCCTTGGCGCGGTCCCAGGTGATCTTCGGCGTCTTGTAGTGCCCGGCCTCCGAGAGCGGCACGCGGGCCGCGATGCATTTCTTCGCCAGTTCGTCGAAGGCCAGGCTCTGGTTGCCGACGAAGACCCGGTCGTCGCGGAACGCGATCTGATCCTCCGGAACCCCATAGGCCTCGGCCGCGTGGGCGGTCATGCGCCGCTTGATCGCCCCGGCGGCGACGCGCGCCGCCATGCCGTTAAGATCGGACCCGGAGGACGCGGCGGTCGGCGAGGTGTTCGGCACCTTCGCGGTGGTGGTCGCCGTGATGCGCACGCGCTCCAGGGCGATGCCGAATTCCTCGGCCACGACCTGCGCCACCTTGACGTAGAGCCCCTGCCCCATCTCGGTGCCGCCGTGGTTCAGATGCACGGACCCGTCCTGATACACGTGCACCAGGGCGCCGGCCTGGTTCATGTGGGTGAGCGTGAAGCTGATGCCGAACTTCACCGGCGTGAGCGCGAGGCCGCGCTTCATGATCGGCGAGGACGCGTTGAAGGCGGCGATCTCCTCGCGGCGCGCGCGGTAGTTCGAGGTCTGCTCGAGGGTGCGCACGAGGTTGAGGAGCGTATCGGTCTCCTCGACCTCCATGCCGTAGGGGGTGACGTTTTCGGCCTCGCGGTAGAAGTTCGCATAACGCACGTCGAGCGGGTCGCGCCCCGTCGCCCAGGCGATCCGGTCCATCACGTGCTCGATGGCGAGCATGCCCTGCGGGCCGCCGAAGCCGCGGAACGCGGTGTTCGACACCGTGTTGGTCTTGAGCCGCTTCGACGCGATGCGCACGGCCGGCATCCAATAGGCGTTGTCCGCATGGAACATGGCCCGGTCGACCACGCCGCTGGAGAGATCCGCCGAATAGCCGCAGCGGGCGAGCAGATCGACCGCGTAACCCCGGATGCGCCCGTCGCGGTCGAAGCCGACCGACCAGTCGCAGCGGAAATCGTGGCGCTTGCCGGTGAGGATGAAATCGTCGTCCCGGTCGAGGCGCAGCTTGCACGGCCGGCCCGTCGCGCGGGCCGCGAGGGCGGCCGTCACGGCCCATTGCGTCGCCTGGCTTTCCTTGCCGCCGAAGCCGCCGCCCATGCGGCGCGTCTCGCAGGTGACATAGGCGTCCGGAATGTCGAGCACGCGGGCCACCACGTGCTGCACTTCCGTCGGGTGCTGGGTCGAGGAATAGACATGGATGTCCCCGTCCTCGCCCGGGACCGCCAGGGCGATCTGCCCTTCGAGATAGAAGTGTTCCTGCCCGCCCACCCGGAACCGGCCGTCCAGCCGGAAAGGCGCCTGCCCGATGGCGGCCTCCGGATCGCCGCGGCCATAGGCGTAATCGGGCAGCACGGTCTCGCCGCGCTCGAGGGCGTCCTCGACCGTGATGCTGGGAGCCTCCGCGTCGATCGCCATCACGGCCTGCTTGACGGCGCGGCGCGCCACGTCGCGGCTCGTCGCCACCACGGCGAAGAGAGCCTGGCCGAGAAAGCCGATGGCGGTGTCGGCGAAGAGCGGATCGTCGCCGAAGGCCGGCGACACGTCGTTCTTGCCGGGGATGTCGGCCGCGGTGAGCACCGCCACGACCCCGGGCACGGCGCGCACGGCGGACACGTCCAGGGACACGAGGCGCCCGCGCGCCTTCGGCGACTGCCCGACGGCCACATGCAGGGTGCCGTCCGGCTCGCGGATGTCGTCGATGTACTGCGCCGAGCCCTGCACGTGCTTGAGGCCGGAATCGTGCGGGAGCGGCTGGCGGACGTGGCGAAGGACCTCCGCTTCGATCATCGGCTTGGCGGGTGCGTTCATGGGCCTACTCCGCCGCCTGAAGGGCTTCGCGCCGGCCGACGATCCGCGTCGCCCGCGTGTCGCCCGACGCCGTTTCGCTCAAGGCCTTGAAGACCAGGTTGCGCGCGACCGTCGCGCGGTACGCCGACGAGGCCCGGTGGTCGTCGAGGGGCTGGTAGTCGCGCGCGATGGCCGCCATGGCGTCTCCCCAGGACCCGGGCTCGTCCAGGGACACGCCCGCCAGCGCCCGCTCCGTCTCGGCGGCGCGCTTCGGGGTGCCGGCCATGCCGCCGAACGCGATGCGGGCGGCCACGATGCGCCGCCCGTCGAGGGTGAACTTGAAGGCGCCGAGCACCGACGAGATGTCCTCGTCGAAACGCTTCGAGATCTTGTACGCGCGGAAGGCTTCGTCGGCCTTGAGCTTCGGCACGCTCACCCGGCGCACGAACTCGCCCGGCAGCCGGTCCTGCCGGCGATAGGCGATGAAGAAATCCTCGAGCGCCAGGGTGCGCGTCGCCTCGCCGCGGCGCAGCGCCAGCGCCGCGCCGAGCGCGATGAAGACCGGCGCGAGGTCGCCGATGGGCGACCCGTTGGCGATGCTGCCGCCGACGGTTCCCGAGGCGCGCACCTGCGCCGAGCCGAAGCGGCGCATCACCTCGCCGAGATCCGGGTCGATCCGCGCGAGGGCGGGATGGATGGCTGCGTGCGACACGGTGGCGCCGATGCCGAGCGCCTCCGGGGAATCCTCGACGAGATCGAGACCGGCCACGCGCCCGAGCCAGATGATCTTCTCGATCTCCATCATGGCCTTGGTGATCCACAGCCCCACATCGGTGCAGCCGGCCACCAGGGTCGCATCGGGATGCCGCCCATACAGCTCCGCCAGGGAGGCCTCGCTCGCGGGCGCGGCGAAGAAGCGGGTCTCGTCGCCGACGAAGACGTCGCGCCCATCGGCAAGGCTCGCGAGACCTTGCGCAGTCGGCCCGCTCCTCGCCGCGAACGAATCGTCGGCCGGTCCGCCGCAGGCTTGCAGGGTCGCATCGACGATCGGCCGGTAGCCGGTGCAGCGGCAGAGATTGCCGGCCAGCGCATCGTTGGCGCTCTCCCGGCTCAAGGGCCGCTCGCCCTCGTGATAGAGGGTGAAGAGGCTCATCACGATCCCGGGGGTGCAGAAGCCGCACTGGGATCCGTGATGCGCCACCAGGGCGGACTGCACGGGGTGCAGCTCGCCGCTCGCCGCGAGATCCTCGACGGTCACGAGCTCCGCCCCGTCGACCTGGCCGAGGAGCAGGATGCAGGCATTGACGGGTTCGTAACGGACGCGCCCGCCCCTGACCCGGCCCAGGGCCACGGTGCAGGCGCCGCAATCGCCCTCCGCGCAACCCTCCTTGGTGCCGACGCGACGCTCCTGAAGCCTTAAGTAGTCCAGAAGCATGGTGCGCGGGTGAAAGCCTGAAACCTCGACCGCCTGTCCGTTCCGCCAGAAGCGGATTGTGTCTCGTACCACAATGATCCTCCGCCGGTTGACCCGGCCTTGTTATGGTGGGCCGGGTAGAATGGCGGAGCAAGGGCTTTTCGCCAAGGGGAGCGTCGCCAAGGGGACCGCCGGCCCGAAGGCCGGCGGTCCCGAAGCTCCGGAAAAAAGCCGCGCGGGCGCGGCCTACCAGGTGCCCGTGTTGGGCATGGACGCCCAGGGCTCCTGCACCGGTTTGGGTTCGCCGCGCTGCAAAAGCTCGATCGAGATGTTGTCCGGGGTCTTGACGAAGGCCATATAGCCGTCGCGGGGCGGACGGTTGATGGTGACGCCCGCGTCCATCAGCTTCTGGCAGAACGCGTAGATGTCGTCGACCCGATAGGCGAGATGACCGAAGTTGCGGCCGCCCGCGTATTCGTTCTCGTCCCAGTTGTAGGTGAGCTCCAGCAGCGGGGCCTTCGAGTCCTTCGACTTCTCGACGTCGTTGGGAGCCGCCAGGAACACGAGGGTGTAGCGCCCCTTCTCGTTGTCCGTCCGACGGACCTCGACGAGCCCGAACTTGTTGACGAAGAAATCGAGGGATTCGTCGAGGTTCGACACGCGAACCATCGTGTGCAGGTATTCCATGGTCACATTCCTTATGGGCCGGGGATAGGTCATGGCGTAATTGCCGGAGAGTTCAAGAGGTACCTTTTTCTCGCGCGGAAAAAGCCTTGGATTTGCTCAAGATCGCATGGCCTCTTATGAAGGCTGCTTCGAGCAGACCGAAGGTCGTTCTCCCGAGGCGCTTCCCAAGGCCCTTGCTTTCGACGAAACCTTGTTTCACGCGGGTATTTGATGCGCACCGACACTCAGCAGATCGTCCGCCTCGAGGATTACCGGCCCAGCGACTTCCTGATCGACCGCGTCGAGCTCGACGTGGGACTCCATCCCACCGCCACCAGGGTCGTGGCGACCCTGACCATGAGGCCCAACCCCGAGGGACGTCCGGACGCCCCCCTGGTGCTCGACGGCGACGAGCTGAACCTGAAGGCGCTGGCCCTGAACGGACGCTCCCTGTCGGCGGAGGAATTCGAGGCCTCTCCCCAATCCCTCACCATCGCCCAGGCGCCGCGCCAGCCGTTCACGCTCACCATCGAGACCGAGATCAACCCGACGGCCAACACCAAGCTCATGGGCCTCTACCGGTCGGGCGGCAATTACTGCACGCAGTGCGAAGCCGAGGGCTTCAGGCGCATCACCTATTTCCTCGACCGGCCCGACGTCATGGCCGTCTACACCACCCGGATCGAAGCGGACCGCGAGGACGCTCCGGTGCTTCTCGGCAACGGCAACCCGGTCGCGGGCGGGGTCGTCGACGGGTCCGACCGGCATTATGCCGTCTGGCACGATCCGCACCCGAAGCCGTCCTACCTGTTCGCCCTCGTGGGCGGGCGCCTCGGGCGGGTCTCCAAGACCTTCACGACCATGAGCGGGCGCGCGGTGGACCTCGCGATCTACGTGGAGCCCGGCAAGGAGAGCCGCGCCGATTACGCCCTCGACGCGCTCGAGCGCTCCATGCGCTGGGACGAGCGGGTGTTCGGCCGCGAATACGATCTCGACGTGTTCAACATCGTGGCCGTGTCCGACTTCAACATGGGCGCGATGGAGAACAAGGGTCTCAACATCTTCAACGACAAATACGTCCTGGCGAGCCCCGAGACCGCGACCGACATGGACTACGCCCATATCGAGGCGATCATCGCGCACGAGTACTTCCACAACTGGACCGGAAACCGGGTGACCTGCCGCGACTGGTTCCAGCTGTGCCTGAAGGAGGGCCTGACGGTCTTCCGCGACCAGGAATTCTCCTCGGACGAGCGCTCCCGCCCGGTGCACCGCATCGCCGAGGTGAAGACCTTGAGGGCGCGCCAGTTCCTGGAGGATGCGAGCCCGCTCGCCCATCCGGTGCGCCCGACCCAGTATCGCGAGATCAACAATTTCTACACGGCCACGGTCTACGAGAAGGGCGCCGAGATCGTCCGCATGCTCAGGACGATCATCGGCGAGGCCGATTTCCGGCGCGGCATGGATGTCTATTTCGAGCGCTGCGACGGCACGGCCGCCACGGTCGAGGATTTCCTCTCCGCCTTCGCGGAGGTGACCGGCCGGGATCTGTCCCACTTCGCCCGCTGGTACGAGCAGTCCGGCACGCCCAGGGTCACGGTGAAGGGACACCACGACCCGGACGCGAAGACGTTCCGCCTCGATTTCACCCAGAGCACGCCCCCGACCCCCGGCCAGCCGGAGAAGGGCGCCATGGCGATCCCGGTGGCGCTCGGGCTTGTGGCTCAGGACGGCTCGGCTCAGGACGACTCGGCTCAGGACGGCTCGTGGGCGAACGCCGCCTGCGCGCGCCTGGATTCCCGCGGCGTCTTCCTGTTCGACAAGCCCCAGGACAGCATCACCTTCACGGGCGTGACGTCCCGGCCCGTTCCGTCCCTGCTCCGGGGCTTCTCGGCCCCGGTGAAGCTGTCGCTCGACCTTCCGAACGAGGAGCTGCTGGTCCTCCTCCGGCACGATACGGATGCGTTCAACCGCTGGCAGGCCGCCCAGACCGTGGCCATGCGCCTGCTGGTCGGCCTGGCGAAGGGCGTCGACGCGGCCGACCAGGATATCGGCGCCCTGTCGGGGGCGCTGTGCTCCTTCATGGGCAGGGACGCCCTCGCCGATCCGGCCTTCGCGGCGCTCGTGGTCACGCTTCCCAGCGAGGCCGACGTGGCGCAGGAGATCGGGCAGGACGTGAACCCCGACGCGATCCACCGGGCGCGCTCGCAGATGCGCCAGCGGATTGGCCGGAGCTGCGCGCAGCCCCTGCAGCGCTTCTACGACGCCCTGAGCGATTCCGGTCCCTACAGTCCCGACGCGGCCAGCGCCGGACGGCGCTCCCTGCGCAACGCGTGCCTCGACCTTCTCGCCGCGGCCGATGCGGGCACCGGCGAGGCGCTCGCCGTGCGGCAGCTCGAATCGGCGAGCAACATGACCGACCGGCTCGCCTCCCTGAGCGTTCTGACCACCCTGCCCGGCGCCGTGCGCGAGGAGGCCATCGCCCGGTTCGGCGACCGCTACCGCAACGAGCCGCTCGTGCTCGACAAGTGGTTCACCCTGCAGGCCGCGATCCCGGAGGACGGCACCCTGGAACGGGTCACCGGGCTGATGCAGCACCCGGCCTTCTCCATCTCCAACCCCAATCGCGTGCGCGCGCTCATCGGCAGCTTCGCCATGCTCAACCAGGTCCAGTTCAACCGGGCCGACGGCGCGGGCTATCGCTTCCTGGCCTCCATCGTGCTGCGCGTGGACGAGCTGAACCCGCAGCTCGCGGCCCGTCTCCTGACCGCTTTCAGCACCTGGCGGATGATGGAAGGCGCCCGCCGGGCGCAGGCCGAACAGGCCCTCCGATCCATCGCGCAAAAGCCCAATCTTTCCCGCGATGTAGGGGATATCGTGAGCCGTTCCCTGGAAGAAGGCGGGGCGAAATAACCTCCTTGTTTCAAGAGGTTACCGGGTTGTCCCAGATTTCCCCAAGGGAATGCGGGATGGGAAATTTTTTATTAACCTTCGGGTTCTACTAACTGGACAAATCACCCGCTCAAGATTCTATTGTTAGTGATTCGGAGAGATGCGGCACGTCCTCCGAAACAGGACGAAAATGGTTCCGGAGGAAACATCGCATGGCGGGGGCGGTGACCGCATGCGTACCCGCACGCGCGGGTACGATTCTAGGGGTGACGCGATCAGACGCGAACCCGGCCTATCGACGGCTCGAGCAATATGAGCCCCTGCTCAGGCTCGCCGTTCCCGCGCTCCTGATCCTGTTCCTCGTCACCCTGGCCGGCAGCGCCTGGATCCAGATCCGCGACGGCCGCAAGGACACCCTGTTCGACGCCATCAACGACATCGACATCATCGCGTCGCTCTCGGCCGCGAAGCTCGGCGCCATCCGCGCCCCGGCCGACCGCGCGCAGGCGGCCGCCCAGCTCGAGCGCCTCGCCAAGGACATGCCGCCGAGCGCCCTGACGCAGAACCGCTCCCTCATGCTGGTGGATCAGGCCGGCACCGTCCTGGCCGTCCACCCGCCCATGGAGGAGGCCCCGGCCAAGCTGACGGACATCCTCGGCGAAGCGCAGCCCCTGATGCTGTTCGCCGACCGCGCCGGCGTCATGACGATCAGGCTTCCCGGCGGCTCCGAAGGCATGGCCACGGTGCGCGCGCTGCACGCCTCGTCCGGCCAGATCGCGCTGGTTCAGCCGATGCCGCACATCCTGTCCGGCTGGTGGACGCGCACCATCGGGCACGTGTCGCTGCTCGGCGCCACGATCATGGTCCTGCTCGGCATCGGGGTCGCCTACGTGATGCAGGCGAACCGCGCCCGCGCGGCCGACGAGGTCTGCGAGAAGGTGCGCGACCGGATCGATTCCGCGCTCAACCGCGGCCGGTGCGGCCTGTGGGACTGGGACATCGGCCGCGGCCGCATCTACTGGTCCGATTCCATGTACGAGCTCCTCGGCTACGAGCGCCAGGACGAGTTCCTGTCCTTCGGCGAAGTGAACGCCATGATCCATCCCGAGGATCAGGATCTCTTCACCCTGGCCGAGCAGCTCGCCTCCGCCAGCACCTCCCTGGTCGACTACGAGTTCCGCATCCGCAGCATCTCGGGCGACTGGGTGTGGCTGCGCGCCCGCGCCGAGCTGATGAACGATCCGGACGACGCGGCGAGCCATCTGGTCGGCATCGCCGTGGACGTGACCGAGCAGCGCGGCCTCGAGGAGAAGACCGCCAAGGCCGACGCCCGCCTGCACGACGCCATCGAGGCGATCTCCGAGGCCTTCGTGCTCTGGGACGCCAACAACAACCTCGTGCTCTGCAATTCGAAGTTCCAGAAGCTCCACGAGCTGCCGGCCGACGCCAATCTCCAGGGCAAGTCCTACGCGGAGGTCATGGCTCTCGGCCGTCCGCCGGAGGTGCAGCATCAGTTCCTGCGCCGCGAGCAGCAGGATGTGGGCGCGCGCACCTTCGAGGCCCGCCTGCAGGACGGGCGCTGGCTTCAGATCAACGAGCGCCGCACCAAGGACGGCGGCTACGTGTCGGTCGGCACCGACATCACGGCGCTCAAGCGCCACGAGCACCGCCTCGTCGAGTCCGAGAAGGAGCTCATCGCCACCGTTCTCGACCTCAAGCAGTCGCGCCAGAAGCTCGAGGCGCAGACCCATCAGCTCGCCGATCTCGCCGAACGCTATCTCGACCAGAAGGCGCAGGCCGAGAGCGCCAACCGGGCGAAGTCCGAATTCCTCGCCAACATGAGCCACGAGCTGCGCACGCCGCTCAACGCCATCATCGGATTCGCGGAAGTGATGCAGAGCGGCATCTTCGGCTCGCTCGGCTCCGAGAAATACGAGGAATACTGCTCCGACATCCGCTCCAGCGGCGAATATCTCCTGTCGGTGATCAACGACATCCTCGACATGTCGCGCATCGAGGCCGGCCGCACGTCCCTCACCAAGCAGCCGATCGAGGTCCATTCCTCGATCCAGCGCGCCCTCAAGCTCGTGGGCGAGCAGACCAAGGCCAAGAACCTCTCCGTCACGGTAGACGTGAACCCCGAGGACATCATCGTGCCGGCGGACGAGCGCGCCCTGCACCAGATCCTCGTCAACCTGCTCCAGAACGCCACGAAGTTCACCAGCGAGGGCGGCTGCATCACGGTGCGCACGCGCCAGGCCGGCAACGCCGTCAACATCTATGTCGAGGACAACGGCATCGGCATTCCCGATCATGCCCTGCACAAGCTCGGCCAGCCCTTCGAGCAGGTCGAGACCGAGTTCTCGAAGAGCTACAAGGGCTCGGGCCTCGGCCTCGCCATCGCCCGCTCCCTCGCGGAACTCCATGGCGGCAGCCTGCGCATCAGGAGCCAGGAAGGCGTCGGCACCATCGTGCTCGTCCACCTGCCGCTCACCGAGGCCACCAACGCCGACATCGCGCTCGCGGACGCGGCCGCCTAGCGCATCGGACGGACCCGGAGGGCCGCGTCCGTCATGGCACCCTCCGCCCTTCCCGCCACCCTCCCCCCGTCATGGCCGGCCCTGTGCCGGCCATCCCGATGCGGTGAGGTGCGGCGCTTCAGACGATCGGGATCACCGGGACAGGCCCGGTGATGACGTGGTGTGTGTGTGACCCGGTGCGAACACCCTCCACGTCATGGCCACCCTCCGCCCTTCCCGCCACCCTCCGCCCGTCCCGTCACCCTCACCACGTCATGGCCGGCCCTGTGCCGGCCATCCCGATCGGAAGAGCGCGGCGCATCAAGCAATCGGGATCACCGGGACAAGCCCGGTGATGACGTGGAAAAGGTGGCAAGGGCCGGTGATGACGTGGCGGGTGGGACGAGCCCGGTGATGACGTGGCGGGTGGTCGTCGGCACGATGCTTTGCTTGAGGATGGGAGCATCGGATCCGATCCCAAAAGTGGGTCCACTTTTGGGTCCGATGCGCTAGCCCATCACCTCGCGGTAGACGTCCCCCACGCGGCGATACTGCTCGGCGAGATGCGACAGCAGCACGGTGGCGTTCGGCAGCCCCGCCACCGTGGCGAGCCGTTTCAGGATCGGCTGCGGCACGGATTCCGCGTCGAAGCGGCCCTCGATGGTCAGCCGCTGCCACTGGAAGATGTCGTTGAGGAGCTTGTGCGCCTCGATCAGGCTCCGCCCGGCCTCCCGGTCCAGCAGGCCCTCGGCCTGAGCCTGCGCGAAGGCCGCTTCCGTCGGACATCCGATCAGCGACGGATGCGCGTGCGCATGGGCCAGCACGAGCGCCTGCGCGATGAAGTCGAGGTCCGTGAGGCCGCCCCGGGCGAGCTTGAGATCCCACGGATCGGCGTCGCCCTTCTCCTGGGCGATCAGCTCGCGCATGGACCGCACGTCCGCGAAGACCTTTTTCGGATCGCGCCGCGCCGCCAGGATCCCCCTGATGGATTCCGACACCTCGGCGCCGAACGCGTCGTCGCCGGCGATCACCCGGGCGCGGGTGAGCGCCATGTGCTCCCAGAGATCGGCCTCGCCCGTCTGATAGGCCACGAAGCCCTTGAACTGCGACGCCACGGGGCCTTTGCCGCCCTGCGGCCGCAGGCGCAGGTCCACGTCGTAGAGCAGGCCGCGCCGGGTCGGCACCGTGAGGGCCGAGACCAGGCGCTGCGTGAGGCGCGTGAAGTAGACGACCGCATCGAGGCTGCGGGCGCCCGTGCTCTCGCGGGCGTTCTCGTCGAAATCGTAGATCACCACCAGGTCGAGGTCGGACCCCGCCGTCAGCTCGCGGCTGCCCAGGCGCCCGAGGCCGAGGATCGCGATCCTGGCGCCCGGCACCGTGCCGTGCTCGGCCTCGAACGCCCGGCGCACCGCGTCGAACGAGGCCCGGATCACGGCGCGGGCGATGGCCGCATAGGCTTCGCCCGCCTGGGCCGGCGAGACGACCCCGGAGAGCAGCCGGGCCCCGGTGACGAAGCGCATCTGGCGCGCCGCGTCGCGCACCCGGTCCAGAAAATCCTCGAAGTCGCGCGGCGGGCCGATCAGCTGCCGGACCTGGCTTTCGACGGTCGCCTCGTCGACGGCCGGCGTGCCGAAGGCGGGGTCGATGAGCGCGTCGAGCACGTGCGGCGACTGCGCGACCGTATCGGCGAGCCGGGGCGCGGTGCCGAGCAGGTCCGCGAACAGGAGCCGCAGGCGGTCGTGGGATTGCAGGATGGTGAGGAGCTCGACGGCGGCCGGCATGCGGCCGAAGGCGCGGTCGAGGGCGGCCAGGGCGCCGTCGGGTTCGGCGGTGCCGCCGAGCGCCGAGAGCAGCGCCGGCGTCAGCTCCGTGAGGACCTCGCGGGCCCGCGCGCTCTGGATCGCGGGACGGCGGCCGAAATGCCAGCCGCGCACCGTTTCCGCCACGCGCTCCGGCTCGCGGAACCCGAGGCGCTGGAGCGTGGCGAGGGTTTCCGGATCGTCGCCGGTGCCGGTGAAGACGAGGCTTCCCGCATCGGAGGCGAGCTCCGGCCCCTCCTCGAACAGGAGCGCGTAATGACCCTGCACGATCTTGGCCTGATCGGTCAGGGCCGTGGCGAAGGCCTTGATGGTGGGATAGCCGCAGAACCGGGCGAAGCGCTTGAGCGCGTCCTCGTCCGCGGGCAGACGCTGCGTCTGCTCGTCGGCCACCATCTGCAGCCGGTGCTCGATGGTGCGCAGGAAGCGATAGGCGTCGGAGAGCTCGTCGCGCGCCCTGTCGGTGATCCAGCCCTCGTCGTGCAGGGCCTTGAGCATGTCGAGGGTCCGCCGCCCGCGCAGGGCCGGCCGGCGCCCGCCGAAGACGAGCTGCTGGGTCTGCACGAAGAACTCGATCTCGCGGATGCCCCCGCGTCCGAGCTTGATGTCGTGACCCGCGACGGCGATCTCGTCATGGCCGCGCACCGCATGGATCTGGCGCTTCATGGCGTGCACGTCGGCGATGGACGCGAAGTCGAAATACTTGCGCCAGATGAACGGGCGAAGCTCCTTCAGGAAGGTCTCGCCGAGGGCGAGGTCGCCCGCCACGGGCCGCGCCTTGATGAAGGCGGCGCGCTCCCAGTTCTGCCCGACGGTCTCGTAGTAGACATAGGCGGAGGACAACGACATGGCGGTCGGCGTGGAGCCCGGATCGGGGCGCAGGCGGTAATCGACCCGATGCACGTAGCCGTCCGCCGTGCGCTCCTGCAGGAGCTTGGCGAGCTGCTGGGCGATGCGCGTGTAGACCGTGGCGGCCTCCGACGGGTCCTTCAGGGCCGTCGCGTCGGGATCGAAGAAGATGACCAGGTCGATGTCGCTCGAGTAGTTGAGCTCGCCGGCGCCGTGCTTGCCGAGCGCCAGGACCGTGAAGCCGGAGCCCTCGCCGGGAGAATCGGGGTCCGAGAGACGGATGCGCCCGAGATCGGCCGCCTCGGTCAGCACCAGGTTCACGCCGCCGGTCACGGACGCGTCGGCGAAATCGGACAGGGCCTGGGTGACCTGCTCCGTGCTCCAGAGCCCGCCCATGTCGGCCAGGGCCACGAGCAGGGCATGGGCGTTGCGGTTCCGCCGGAACGCCCGCACGGCGTCGTTGCGCGTCATGGCGCCGGACCGCACCTCGCGGAACAGACCGGATTGTTTCTCGACGATGGCCCGGTGGGCCTCTTCCGGCGGCGCGAGGGCGAGCCCGGCGATCCGGGCCGGATCGTTGACCACGAGCTGCCAGAGGAAGGGCGAGTGATCGGCGAGCGCCAGCAGGAGGTCGCGGAACAGGCCGCCGTCGAGAGCGCCCGCCAGCGCCTCGGCCTCGGGCTCGTCCCGGATCCGCCTGACGAAATCCGCCAGCTGCGCCTTGGCGCGCCTCGCATCCGAAACCAGCGGGGCCTTCGTCAGGCGTTCGAGCAGGGAGTTCGTCGGGTCCGGCACGGCCAATCCATCGGGTGTCTGCGGGGCCCCTGAGTGTTCACGCCGCAGCCGAGGAGGCAATCGAAAAGTTCGGCCGCGCCTTCGCGTCGTTCGGCCCGAGGATCCACTCCCCCGTCATCACCGGGCTTGTCCCGGTGATCCCGATTGTTTGAGGCGCCGCGCCCTACCGATCGGGATGGCCGGCACAAGGCCGGCCATGACATGGGGAGGGGCAGGAAGGGCGGAGGGTGCCGTGACGCGGGAGGGTGTCCTCACGCGGCCGATTGCAGGGGCGCGGGCGGCAGCTCGGCGGCCTTGAGGGGCATGGCCAGGATCACCCGCAGGCCGGGCTCGTTGTCCTCCAGCAGCAGGGCGCCGCCGTGAAGCCTTGCGACGGCGGCCGCCAGGCTGAGGCCGAGGCCGAACCCGGGGCGCGAGCGCGCGGTCTCCAGGCGCACGAACCGCTCGAGCACGCGGCCGCGCTCGGAGGCCGGGATGCCGGGGCCGCGGTCGGCCACCGCGATCCGCACCTCGCCGTCGCGGCGATGGGCCGAGACGCCGATCGTCTGCGGCTTGCCGCCGGCCGCGGAGCCGTATTTCAGCGCGTTGTCGAGGAGGTTCGCCATGGCCTGCCCCAGCAGCTCGCGGCTGCCGTGGACCGGCAGGTCGTCCTCGACGGAGACCGTGAGCGACACGCCCGCCTCCTCGGCCAGGGCGTCGTAGAGCTCCGCCACGTCGCGCACGGCCTCGGCGGCGTCGAAATCCGCCAGCCCCTCGCGGGCGTTGCCGGCCTCGAGCCGCGCGATCATGAGCAGCGCGTTGAAGATGCGGATCAGGTTGTCGCTCTCCTCGATGGTGGCCTCGAGGGCGGATTTCAGCTCGTCGGGGGTGCTCGCGGTGCGCAGGGCCTCGTCGGCCTTGTTGCGCAGGCGCGTGAGCGGCGTCTTCAGGTCGTGGGCGATGTTGTCCGAGACCTCCCGCATGCCGCGCATCAGCTCGCCGATGCGGTCGAGCATGTCGTTGAGGTTCTGCGCCAGGCGGTCGAGCTCGTCGCCGGTTCCGGCGATCCTGAGCCGCCCGCCCAGGTCGCCGGTCATGATGTGGCGCGTGATCTCGGTCATGTCGTCGACGCGCTTGAGCACGCGCCGCGTGATGAACCAGCCGCCGACGCAGCCGAGCACCACGATGAAGAGCAGCGAATAGAAGAAGGCCCGGTAGATCACCTCCTGCAGGCGCCGGCGCTCCTCGATGTCCCGCCCGACCAGGAGCCTGAACCCGCCCGGCAGGAGATAGACGCGCACGATCGCCATGTCGGGCCGCGCCTCGGTCTCGTCCGTGCGGTTGTAGAGCGTCTCGAACTGGCCCGTGCGGCCGATCACGCCGGGCGGCAGGGCCCCCACGTTGCCGGCGACGCGCTCGCCCGCTTCCGTCGTGACGAGATAGAGCATGGCGCCCGGCGCGCGCGAGCGCCGCTCGACGATGTTCACGAGACGGCGCAGGCCGCCGAACCGGTACTGGTCCGACAGGCTGTTGATCTCGCTCTCGATGGTCGACACGAACTGGTCGGTGAGCAGCCGCTGGGCGTTCCAGGCCACGTAGCCCAGGCCCACGAAGGCGAAGATGGTGAAGATGAGGAGATACGCCAGGGACAGCTTGAACGCCGTCGTCCGGACGAGCTTGCCGAGGGCGCTCATGATGCGCCTCCGCCCTCGCCTCTTCTCCGGATCTCGGGGAGAACCATTCTTTCCGGTCGTCTCACCCGCGACGTCATGGCCGGCCTCGTGCCGGCCATCCCGACCAGGAAGAACGCGGCTTTTTCCGGAACCGGGATCACCGGGACAAGACCCGTGACGACACGGCGGGGGCGCGAGCGAGGAAGGAATGATCCCGGACCGTTCATTCCTCGTCGCCCTCCTGGCCGACGCGCACCATGTAGCCGGCGCCGCGGATGGTGTGTATCAGGGGCTTGTCGAAGCCCTTGTCGATCTTGGCGCGCAGGCGCGACACGTGCACGTCGATCACGTTCGTCTGCGGATCGAAGTGATAGTCCCACACGTGCTCCAGCAGCATGGTGCGGGTCACCACCTGGTTGGCGTTCTTCATGAGGTATTCGAGCAGCCTGAACTCGCGCGGCTGCAGCACGATCTCCTGGCCGGAGCGCGTCACCCGGTGGGACAGGCGGTCGAGCTCCAGGTCGGCGACGCGATAGATCGTCGGCTCGGCGCTGGGAGCCGAGCTGCGGCGGCGGGAGAGCACCTCGACGCGGGCCAGCAGTTCGGAGAAGGCGTAGGGCTTGGGCAGGTAATCGTCGCCGCCGGCGCGCAGGCCCTTCACCCGGTCGTCGACCTGGCCCAGGGCGGACAGGATCAGGACCGGCGTCTCGACCCGCTGCTCGCGCAGGGACCGGATCAGGGAGAGGCCGTCGAGCTTGGGCAGCATGCGGTCGACCACGAGCACGTCGTAATCGCCCTCCTCGGCCATGGCGTAGCCGTCGAGCCCGTCGGCGGCGTGGTCCGCCACGTGGCCCGCTTCCCGGAACGCCTTGACGAGATAGGAGGCAGCCTCCTTGTCGTCCTCGATGATGAGAATGCGCATCTGCCCGCTTGTCACGCGATGGAAAAACCCGACGGCAGGCCGGCCTTGGAGGGGGAGAGGCCGGCCTGCCGTGGGCAGAAGACACCAGGTGTCAGGGGCAATCAACTCAAAACCCCGGTGCCCTACTACCTTGTATGGATCAGGCGCCCTTCGGCTGGGCTCCGACCTCCAGAGTCACGGTCCGCTCCTTGCCCTCGCGCCAGAGGGTGAGCGACAGGGACTTGCCGGGAGCGACGCTGGCCACCTTGCGGGACAGGTCCTTGGCCTCCTTGATCGGCTCGCCGTCGACGGCCACGATCGTGTCGCCGGTCCGGATGCCGGCCTTGGCGGCGGGGCTGTCCTTCAGGGCCTCGGCCACGAGGGCGCCCTTGGGCTCCTTCAGGCCGATCGCCTCGGCGATCTCCTTGGTCACCGGCTGCATCTGCACGCCGATGAAGCCGCGGGTCACGGAGCCCTTGTCCTTCAGGGACGCCACCACGCTCTCGACGGTGCTCGCCGGGATCGCGAAGGCGATGCCCACATTGCCGCCCGACGGCGAGAAGATCGCCGTGTTCACGCCGACCACCTCGCCGGCCAGGTTGAAGGTCGGGCCGCCGGAATTGCCCTTGTTCACCGAGGCGTCGATCTGGATGTAGTCGTCGTAGGGGCCCGAGCCGATGTCGCGGTGCTGGGCCGACACGATGCCGGCCGTCACGGTGCCGCCGAGGCCGAACGGGTTGCCGATCGCCATCACCCAGTCGCCGATGCGGGCCTTCTGGGGCGCGAGGCGGACATAGGGGAAGTCGTTGCCTTCGACCTTCAGGAGGGCGAGGTCGGTCTTCGGATCGGTGCCGATCACCTTGGCGTCGAGGGTCTTGCCGTCGTCCATGGTGATCTCGACCGCGGAGCCGTTCTCGACCACGTGGTTGTTGGTCACCACGTAGCCGTCGCCCGAGATGAAGAAGCCGGAGCCGAGAGCCTGGCCGAACTGGCGCGGACGCTCCTGGCGCGGGCCGCGGTCGCCGCGGCCAGGCATCTGGTCGCGGAACTGGCGGAAGAAGCGCTCCATCGGATGGCCCGGGGGCAGGTCGGGCATCGAGAACTGCTGGCCGTCCTCGTCGTCGTCGCCGTTGCGGTCGGCGACGTTCTGCACCTTGACCTTCACGGCCACCACGGCGGGCTTCACCCGGTCGATGACGTCGGCGAAGGACGGGACGTTCTGAACCGGCTGCGCCATCGAGCGCAGTTCGGCATGGGCGGGCGTGGGAGCAACCAGACCGCTCTCGACGGCGCCGCCCGCGATGATCGCGGCCACGGCCGCTGCGCCGAGCCACTTTGCGGTGCGCGTGCGGGCGGGAGTGGAAATCTTGTCCAACATGTCTTGTCTCTCCTCGAAGAATCTTCGGCGGAACCCTGTCGGGTTCGTCATGGGAGCAAGATGGGGGCTCACGCCTTACGGCACCCTCACGCGCAGATGAATTGTTGGTAAGGTTCGGGGTCGGGCACGGGGCCGGTGATGACGGGGGAGAGGCGGGACAGGCCGGTGACAACACCCTCCGCCCTTCCCGCCACCCTCCGCACGTCATGGCCGGGCTTGTCCCGGCCATCCCGATCCTGTGAGGCACCGCGCCCTACGGAAGCGGGATCACCGGCACAAGGCCGGTGATGACGTGGTGTGTGTGACCCGGCGATGACGGGTGAGCCCTCACCGCCCCCGTCGCGACGAGACCCTGGCCTTCCTGGCCTTGGGCTTCGCCGCCTTGGCCGGCTTCGCCGCCGCCTTCGAGTCACGCCGGCTCGCGCGCGCGGTCCTGCCCGGCTCGTCGCGCCCGGACGGGACCACGTCCGGATGCCCGTCCGCCGCATCGTCGAGCACCCGCTGCGGCGGGAGCGGCGCGCTGCTGCGGGCCACCACCGTGCTGCTGAGGCACTGGGTCACGTAGGCCGCGCGCCGCTCCACGATGCGCCGGTAATCGTCCACCTGGATCTTGCGCTTGGGCACGATCCGGCTCCGCGCCTCGATGCGGCAGGCCTCGCGTTTGGCCACAAGATCCTCGCTCGCGCGGGCGGCGAAAGGCAGGGCGAGAAGGAACAGACACAATCCATGGGCCGCAAGCTTCACGACCGGACCTTTCGCAGGGGAATATCGGGAAATCTCGGTGTCGGATATCAGCCGATTCGACCCTTGGCGCCGCGACAAAATGGCGTGCTCAACAGAAAGGATCGAACGTGCTTAACGCGCGCCGCAGCGCCGTTCGAGGGGCCGGCCCGTGCCCTCAGGCGCCCTGATCGCGTTTGAGCAGGTCCTCGAGCGCCTGCTGCTCCTGCGCGTCGAGAGCGGCGGCGGGCCGCGGGCGGCGCCGCAGGGCCGCGTAGGCGCCGATGCCGCCGAGGACCAGGACGAGAGCCGGCGTCAGCCAGAGCAGCAGGGTGTGCCCCCGGAAGGCCGGCTTGAGCAGCACGAACTCGCCGTAGCGCTGCACCAGGAAGTCGCGCACCTGCGCGTCCGTGTCGCCCGCCACCAGGCGCTCGCGCACGAGGAGCCGCAGATCCTTGGCGAGCTGCGCGTCGGAATCGTCGATGGACTGGTTCTGGCACACGAGGCAGCGCAGGCCCGCCGAGATGTCCCGCGCGCGCTTCTCCAGGGCCTGATCCTTCAGCACCTCGTCCGGCTGCACGGCGAGGACGGGACCGGCCAGCAAGAGGGCCGCGAGGAGAGCGAGCACGAAGCGCATGGCCTACTCCGCCGGAACCGCGGCGGGCGGCGCCGTCCTGGCGCGGGCCGGCGCGCCGATGCGCAGGCGCCGGTCGGTCAGGGACAGGGCGCCGCCGGCCGCCATCACGAGGGCCCCGATCCAGATCAGCAGGACCAGAGGCTTGTGGTAGAGCCGCATGCCGATGGAGCCGTCCGCCTGGACCTCGCCGATGCTGGCATAGATCTGTCCGAGGCCCGTGGTCAGGATGCCGGCCTCCGTGGTCGGCATGCCGCGGGTCACGTAGAGCCGCTTCATGGTCTCGATCGTGCCGAGCTCCCGGCCCGCGCCGAAAACCGTCAGGATGGCCGCGTCCTCCCGGTAGTTCGCCTCGACCCGCGGGATGACGCGCTCGAGACGCACCTCGTATTCGCCCGCCCCGAGCCGCTCGCCGACCCGCAGGCTGCCGATGGTCTCGACGCCCCAGGCGGTCGCCGCGATGCCGATGACCGTGAGGCCCACGCCCGCATGGGCGATCGCCGTGCCCCAGGCGGAGCGCGGCAGGCCGCGCGCCTTGCGCCAGGCGACGGACAGCGGCGTGCCCCGGGACCAGGACCGGGTGAGGATCTCGTTGAGGGAGCCGAGAACCAGATAGACCCCGAGCCCGATGCCGAGCGGCGCCGCCACCGGGCCGCCGTGCCGGAGCGCCAGCAGGGCGACGGTCGCCAGCAGCGAGACCCCGAACACCGCATAGAGGCGCTGGGCCGTGCCGAGGAAGTTGCCGCGCTTCCAGGCCAGGGTCTGGCCGAGCGGCAGCAGCAGCAGCAGCGGCACGATCAGCGGCAGGAAGGTGAAGTTGAAGAACGGCGCCCCGACGGAAATCTTCTCGGCGGCCAGGACCTCGAGGGCGAGCGGATAGAGCGTGCCGATGAACACGGTCGCGCAGGCGGTGGCGAGGAAGAGGTTGTTGAGGACGAGCGCGCCCTCGCGCGACACGGGCGCGAACAGGCCGCCCTGCCGGAGCATCGGGGCGCGCCAGGCGAAGAGCGCCAGCGATCCGCCGATGAACAGGATCAGGATGCCGAGGATGAAGGTGCCGCGCTCCGGATCGACCGCGAAGGAATGCACCGAGGTGAGCACGCCCGAGCGGACCAGGAAGGTGCCGAGCAGCGACAGGGAGAAGGTCAGGATGGCGAGCAGGATCGTCCAGACCTTGAGCGCGTCGCGCTTCTCCATGACGACGGTGGAATGCAGGAGCGCCGTGCCGGCGAGCCACGGCATGAGCGAGGCGTTCTCCACCGGGTCCCAGAACCACCATCCGCCCCAGCCGAGCTCGTAATAGGCCCAGTACGACCCCATGGCGATGCCCAGGGTCAGGAACGCCCAGGCGCCGAGCGTCCAGGGCCGCACGATCCGGGCCCAGACCGCATCGATGCGCCCGTCGATCAGGGCCGCGCAGGCGAACGCAAAGGAGATCGAGAAGCCCACATAGCCGATGTACAGAAGCGGCGGATGGATCGCGAGGCCCGGGTCCTGCAGCAGCGGATTGAGGTCCTGCCCCTCGGGCGCCGCCGGGATGACGCGGGTGAAGGGATTGGACGTGGTGAGGATGAACAGCAGGAACGCGATGGTGATCAGGGCCTGAACGGCGAGGGTGTTCGCCTGCAGCCGCATAGGGATGGTGTTTCGGGCCACCGCCACCACGGCGCCGAACAGGGCCAGGATCAGCACCCAGAGCAGCATGGAGCCCTCGTGGTTCCCCCACACGCCGGAGATCTTGTAGATCAGGGGCTTGGCCGAATGGGAGTTCTGGACCACGTTGAGCACCGAGAAGTCGGAGCTCACATAGGCCAGGGTCAGGGCCAGGAACGAGAACGCGATGCAGGCGAGCACCGCGAGCGCGCCGGCCGGCGCCACGGCCATCAGCACCGGGTCGTTGGCGCGCGCGCCCCAGAGCGGCACGACGAACTGGATCAGGGACAGCCCAAGCGCCAGCGCGAGTGCGAAATGTCCGGCCTCGACCAACACGAAGGCTCTCCCTTGCTACTGCGTCACGTTACCGGGTCGGGTCACTGGGTCTTGGGCGCGGCATTGGCCTCGCCCATCCAGTGGCCCTGCTTCTTCAGGGTGTCGGCCACCTCGCGGGGCATGTAGTTCTCGTCGTGCTTGGCGAGCACCGAATCGGCCCGGAACGTGCCGGGGCCGACGAGAACGCCCTCGGCCACCACCCCCTGCCCTTCGCGGAACAGGTCGGGCAGCAGCCCCTTGTAGGTCACCTGGACGGCCGCCTGCGCGTCCATGACCTCGAAGGAGATCTGCTGGTCGGAGCCGCGCTGCACGGAGCCTTCCTTGACGAGGCCGCCGAGGCGGATGCGCGTGCCGGGCTGCACGTTCTTCGCCTGGATGTCGGCCGGCGAATTGAAGAACACGATGGTGTCGTTCATGGCGTAGAGCACGAGGCCGAGCGCGACCGCCAGGACGCATCCTGCGACACCGATGAGCGTGAGGCGGCGTTGTTTTCTCGTCATGGCTGCGCGTCGGTCAGTTTCAGTTCCCGGGCCATCGTGTCGATGGTCTTCAAGGCCGCGTTGTCCTGCGCCAGCGCCTCGCGGGCCCGTCGCGCGGCCGCCACCGCCTTATCACGCTGGCCCAGAACCGCATAGGAGCGCATCAGCCGCGCCCATTCCTCGGCCGTGCCGCCCTGCGCCTCGAGACGGCCGGCGAGGCCCGCCACCATGCCGGCGATCGCCTCGGGGCCGATCCGGCCGTCCGGCGATTCGCCGGCCGGGGCCTGCCCGGCCGGGCCGTCGAGGGCGGCCATTTCCTGCCTCACGGCCTCGACCCAGGGCGCGTCCGCGGGCGACGACGCGAGCAGCTGCGCATAGGCCGCCCTGGCCTTCGCGATCTGCCCGTCCTGCACGGCCGCGCGGGCGAGATAGAACCGCGCCTTGGGCGAGCCCGGATCGAGCGTGAGGGCCTGTTCGAAGGCCGCCTGGGCGTCGGCCGACACGAGCCCGTCCCGGGCCATCACCAGGACCTCGCCGTAACTGGCGAACCGGTCGGAATCCGGAGGCAGGGAGCGGACCGCCGCCTCGTAGGCCTTCACGGCGTCGTCCACCCGGCCCATGCGCAGATAGACCGGAGCGATGACCTCCCAGCCGCGGCCGTCCTGCGGGTTCTTCGCCAGGTGGGCCTCGATCTGGGCCACCGCCTGCATGAGATCGACGGTGCCGGCCGCCTGGGCGGCCGCCGGCGCGGCCGCTGCCGCCTGGACGGGCGCCTGCACGGGAGCCTGGGGAGACCCGTAGATCTCATAGGTCGCGAGGGCCAGGATCGGGATGATCGACAGGGCCAGGGTCGAGGCCGCCCGACGGCGGCGCAGGGCCGGCTCGCCGACCGCCGCGAAGGCCTCGCCGCGCAGGCCGGTCGCCCGCAGGAGGCGCCGCCCGGCCTCCGCCTTGGCGGCTTCGGCCTCGCTCGGCATCAGCACGCCGCGGGCCTGGTCCCGTTCGATCTCGGCGATCTGCTCGCGGTAGAACTGCGTGTCCGGATCCGCCTGCCGGGCGACCGCGTAATGGCGCGACAACGGCCACAGCACCGCCATCACGGCCGCCGCCGTCATCGCCAGGAGAATGATCCAGATCACCATAAAGTCCTATTTACTGCGTGTCCCCCTGAAGCACGACGGTGGCACGGTGTCACGCGTAAATGTCCTGAGTCCCGGACTTATCAGCAGGGCAGCTCGGCCTCGGAGCGACGCTCATCCCGGGTGAGGGTGGTAAGGGCCGGTGACAACACCCTCCCACGTCATGGCCGGCCCTGTGCCGGCCATCCTGCCACCCTCCCCACGTCATGGCCGGCCTTGTGCCGGCCATCCCGATACGGAACAGCGCCGCGCCTCGGACCATCGGGATCACCGGCACGAGGCCGGTGATGACGTGAGGGTGGTGTGAGCGGGTGATGACGGGGAAGCGGGCGCTGGCGTTAGGCCGCGCTCCTGTCCCCTGGCAGTTCCAGGATGGCGCGCAGGCCCCCCAGGGGCGAGGCGTCGAGGCGGAGCGAGCCGCGATACAGGGCCGCGAGATCGCTCACGATGGAGAGCCCGAGGCCCGATCCGGGCTTGGTTTCGTCGAGGCGGCGGCCGCGCTTGAGAACCTCCTCGCGGGCCGCCTCCGGCAGGCCCGGCCCGTCGTCGTCGATGAGCAGGCGGAAGCGGGGGCGGTCGTCCTCGCGCACGAACTCGACCGAGACCTCCACCTTGCCGACGGCCCATTTGGCCGCGTTGTCGATGAGGTTGCCGGCCATCTCCTCCAGGTCCTGCTTCTCGCCGCGGAAGCGCAGGTCCGGGGGGATCGCCAGCGCGACCTCCAGGTCCTTGTCGCGGTAGATCTTGGCGAAGGTGCGCGCGAGGCCCGCGACGACGGGCTCGGCCTCGGTGAGGGTCCCGAGGGTCCCCGCGAGCGCCGCGGCGCGGGCGCGGTCGAGATAGTAGTTCACCTGGTCGCGCATGGTGGTCGCCTGCTCGCGGACCCTGGCGGCCACGTCCTCGGGGGCGTTCTCGGCCTCGTTCATGATGATGCTGAGCGGCGTCTTGAGCGCGTGGGCGAGATTGCCCACCTGCGTGCGGGCGCGCTCCAGGATCTCCCGGTTGGTGTCGAGGAGAAGGTTCAGCTCGCTCGCCAGGGGAGAGATGTCGCGCGGGTACTCGCCGGCGATCCGCTCCGCCTCCCCGCGCCGGATCGCCCCGAGGGCGCTGCGCAGGTTAGCGAGCGGCCGCAGGCCGAAGCGGATCTGCAGGAGCGTGGTGAAGCCGAGCCCGATGCCCAGGAGCGCGAAGGTGACGGTGAGCGCGAAGATGAAGTCCCGCACGGCCCCGTCGATCTCGTCGGCCGGGCCGGCGACCCGGATGATGTAGCGTCCGTCCTCGCCGAGATCGATGTCGCGCTCGATGATGCGCAGGTTGCGCTCGTCCGGCGCCCGGCCGTAGCCGCGGCGGATCTGGCCGAAGCGGTTGTCCCCGGTGGCGAGGCTCGGCAACGGCCCGCCGAACAGGGATTTCGACGCGCGGATCTCGCCCGCGGCCGCGTTGGGCCGCGCCACCTGCCAGTACCAGCCCGACAGGGGCAGCTCGAAGCGGGGATCGCCGATGGGGCCGAGATCCCGGTCCGGATCGCCCGGCCCGACGAGGTTGGACGCGAGGGTGTTGGCGTAGACCAGGAGCCGCTGGTCGAAGGCGCGCTCGGTGTTGTCGCGGTAGAGCGTCGACAGGATGAGCCCGGCGATCAGCAGGATCACGAAGCTCCAGAACACGGACGAGACCGCGAGCCGGACCGCGATGGGCCGGCCGGCGAAGCGTTTGACGAGCGGCGACAGGCCGGTCACGTCTTGGTCTGGCTCGCGTCGAGGAGATAGCCGAGACCGCGCACCGTCTGGATGATGTCGACCCCGAGCTTCTTGCGCAGGCGGCCGATGAAGACCTCGATGGTGTTCGAATCCCGGTCGAAATCCTGGTCGTAGAGATGCTCGGTCAGCTCGCCGCGCGAGACGATGCGGCCCGTGTGGTGCATGAGGTAGGACAGGAGCCGGTACTCGTGCGAGGTGAGCTTCACCGGGTTGCCGTCCACGGCGACGCGGCCCGAGCGGGTGTCGAGCTTCACGGGCCCGCAGGCGATCTCGCTCGTGGCGTGGCCGGCCGAGCGGCGCAGCAGCGCGCGGACGCGGGCGAGAAGCTCCTCCATGTGGAACGGCTTGGTCACGTAGTCGTCGGCGCCGGCGTCGAAGCCCTGGACCTTGTCGCTCCAGCGGTCGCGCGCGGTCAGGATGATCACCGGGGTCTTGCGCCCCTCCCGCCGCCAGGCGGTCAGGACCGACACCCCGTCCACCTTCGGCAGGCCGAGGTCGAGGATGATGGCGTCGTAGGGCTCGGTCTCGCCGAGGAACTGTCCCTCCTCGCCGTCCATGGCGGCATCCACCGCGTAGCCCGCCTGCTCGAGGGCGGTCACGATCTGCTGATTGAGGGTTCTGTCGTCCTCGACAACGAGTAGGCGCACGGTTGGAGCTTCCCTTATTGGACCGACTTCACGCGGCCGGACGGGCCGTCGATCGTCACCTGGACGATGCGACCGTCCTTTTGCAGGACCGAGATCACATAGACAAGGTCGTCGCTGTTGCGGCAGAGGCTGGCCCGGACCACGTCCGCGCCCGGGATCTGGCGCCGCGCCGTCATCACGGCGGATGCCGGAGCGACGACGCCCTTGGCGGCCACCGCCTCCTGCATCTCGCGGGGAGGCAGGCAGTTCTTCAGGGCCGCGGCCGCGCTCTGCGCCGACGCCGCCCCCACCATGCCCCACGATGCTATGACCACCCAGACCAGACGCATGAGACGACCATGCCTTTGCCGCACTGAACGAATTCTGAATGCGATCGGGCCGCTCCCTGTGCCGGCGACCGGCCCCATCCTGCTGGAAATGCTTGTCGTTCGGGATCCGTTTCCGGGCTTCCGTTTCATGGCCGGGATGCGCGACGCCGGCGAGGCAGGGACGCCCGTCAGACGGCCGTCGCGGACGAGGGTGGACGGGATGCGAGCCGGAGGGCCTCCCGCTCGACGGACAGGACGCGCCGGCGCCAGCCGATGCCGAAGACCGGCCAGGCGGCGAGGCGCCCGAGAAAGCCGAGGCGCGCCTTCGTGAGGCGGCGGATCGTCTCCGGGACATCGGCCGCGCGGGCGGCCTCGAGGGTGACCGGCCCGACGATACCGTCGGCCGGGACGCCGAGGATTTCCTGCAGCATCCGGACGGCCCGCGCGGGCCCCGAATTGACCGCGAGGTCGAACACCGCGAGATCGAGCCCGGGGGGCAGCTCGTCGGCCCGCACGGCGTTCCAGAACAGCCGCCGGTAGATCGCGACCGCCTCCCGGCGGCTCAGGCGCCGCACGTCGGCCGCGGAGGCCGGCCGGCCCCTCGCCCGGGCGAGGGTCTCGCGGGTGATGCCGAACCGGGTCGCCCCGCCCGGGTCGCGGGGATGCTGCACGAAGCCGCCCTCGTGCCGGAGCACCTGTTCGACCGCCGTCTCGAAGCGTGACGAAGAACCCGTCATCCGCGTGTCCCCATGATCATGCCCCCGTGATTCCGCCCGCAGGGCGATGAAGGCCAGGTTACCCGAAAACAGGGGACCGACGGCGCCGGCCGATGCGCCGAACGGGGCGCCGGCCCGGAGCCATCGGGGTCTCATACGCCGCGCTCTTGGGATCGGGATGGCCGGGACGGGAAACGAAAGAACCGGGGTGGCGTTGACGGTGCGAACCTCGAACGGCACGGAGGCCACTGGCGATGAGCAACGCTCCCAACGACCTCGCGGAGGATTTCCCCGACAAGCGCGAGCGGATCCACCAGCTCAAGACGAGCGACAACCACTTCGCGCGGCTCTACGACGAGTACGACGAGCTGAACCGCACCATCCACCGGATCGAGACCCGGGTGGAGCCCAAGCCCGAGGAGGTCGAGGAGGAGCTCAAGCGCCGCCGCCTGAAGATCAAGGACGAGATCATGGCGATGCTCGACCGCGCGGGCGGGTGACGTCCCGGGTGTTCACCCTCCTGTCGGCACCGGCCCTTACCACGTTCTCCACGTCATCACCGGGCTTGTCCCGGTGATCCCGATGGATGGAAACGCCGCGCCCCACCGGTCGGGATGGCCGGCACAAGGCCGGCCATGACGTGCAGAGGGTGTCATCACCGGACCACACACACCACGTCATCACCGGGCTCGTCCCGGTGATCCCGATACGGTGAAGCGGGCCGCCTTGACGAGACCCGCAATCAGGTCGTGATGTGGGCCGCTGATGACGATGGACATCGTTTCGAACGGGGATCCTCTGACGTGATGCAACGTGTGGTGCTGCTCTCTCTCGCCCTGTCGCTCGCCGCGACGGGGGCGAATGCCGTGGTGGGAGGCAGCGAGGATTCCGGCCCCCTCGCCCGCCGCAGCGTGATGGTGCTGAGCTCGAACGGCGGCGTCTGCAGCGCCGTGGTGCTGGCGCGCGACGTGGTGCTCACCGCGGCCCATTGCGTGACGGGCGCAGCCGAGCACCGGGTTCATTTCCGCGACGAGGCCGGCGAGCCGGTGCTGATCGCCCCCGCCGCGAAGGCGGTGCATCCGGGCTACAACGCCAAGGCCATCGAGACCCGCCAGCGCTCCGTCGACCTCGCCCTGCTGCGCATTCCCGAGGCGCTGCCGGGGCGCTTCGAGCGCGCGACCCTCGCGACCGCGACGGTCGCGGAGAACGATCCCGTCACCGTCGGCGGCTACGGGCTGTCGCGGGACGGCGACGCCAGGACCACGGGCACCTTCCGCACCGCGCCGCTGACGGCCGTCGAGCCCTTCGGTCCGAGCCGGATCCTGCTCTGGGCCGAGGGCTCCGGCCCGGCCGGCGCCTGCCAGGGCGATTCCGGCGGCCCGATGGCGTCCGGCGAGACCGTCGCGGCGATCACGAGCTGGTCGTCGCCGGCCAGGGGACGGCCGTGCGGGGGCGTCACGCAGGGCATTCTCGTGGCCCCGCAGCGCGCCTGGATCGACCGCATCCTGAAAGGCTGGAGCCGCGCCGCCCTGTGGGCCGGCGAGTAGGATCCCGCACCCTCCCGGTCACGGCGCCCATCCGCCCCGTGATGGCCGGCCTTGGGCCGGTGATGACAGGGAGAGAACGACGGGGAGAGCGGACTTCCTGGAAATTCGGAAAAACCCGGAACCATCGCGACTGCCCAGATCTTGCCTTGAAAAATTCATTCCCCTCACGGCATCATCCTCCCATGCGCGCTCTGCCCAGTCTCGCCCTTGCGGTGTTCACCCTCGTCGCCACTCCCGCATGGGCCATCCTGCAGGGCGCCGCCTCGCGCGATCCCAACGGGCTGCGGCGGTCCGTGGTCTCCATCGAGAGTTCCACGGGCGAGCTCTGCTCCGGGGTGATCGTCGCGCCGGATGTGGTGCTCACCGCGGCGCATTGCATGACGGACCGCGCCGCCTACCGGGTCACGGGGCTCAGCCGCGCGTTCCGGCAGCAGCGATTCAACGTGGCGGCGCTCGCCGTCCATCCGAGCTTCGTGCCCGGCACGACGCCGCGCACGCAGCCCGGCATCGATCTCGCGCTGCTCAAGCTCGATCGCCCGGTCGGGCCGGACTTCCTCGCCCTCGATCCGACCCAGGCCGGGCGGATCGACGTGGGCGACGGGGTCACGATCGCCGGCTTCGGCGTGCTCACCGAACGCGCGCGAGGCACCGCCCGGACCCTGCGCCAGACCAACCTGGTGTCGCTCGGCCCCATCGAGGTGGCCAACCGGGTGCTGATCGTCGTCGACCGTGACCGGCTCGCCGAGACGGCGGGCGCCGGCGCCTGCCGGGGCGATTCCGGCGGGCCGATCCTGGCCGCCACCCGGTCGGGCTATCTGCTCTACGGCATCACGAGCTGGTCGAGCGGCCCCTTGCGCAGCCGCCAGCCGAGCGCCTGCGGGGGCCTCACGGCCGTCACGCCGATCGTCGAGCATATGGGCTGGATCGCCTCGACCATGCGCGGCCTCGGCGGGCTCAGCAGCGCCTGGTCGGGCAACTGAGCGCCCGCCGTTCACACCACCCTGTCCCGGCCATCCCGCTTGTTTGAAGCGCCGCGCTCTTCGTCACGGGATCACCGGGACGAGCCCGGTGATGACGGGGAAGAGCGCGATCGCCGCGTCGTCCCGCACGCCGCCCACGCGCCGGGTGGTGTCGGAGCGCGTCGACGAGAAAGGCCCGACGCCGGGCGAGGCTCAGTGTCGGGCGCGACGGGTGTTCTTCTGCACCGTGCGGGTCACGGTCGGTCCGGTGGCCGCCCCGATGGCGCCGCCCGCCACCGCGCCCACGGGACCGGCCACGGCGCCGACGCCCGCCCCGACGGCCGCGCCGCCGACGCGCTCCTCCGTGGTGGTGCAGGCCGCGGCCGCCAGGCCGACGAGCGCAACGAAAGCGAGCTTCTTCATGACAACCTCCCAAGAGACGCGCCAAGAGACGCGCCAAGATACGCGGAGATCCGACGCCTTCCCGTCGAAGAAAGGGCCCGCCGCTTCCGCATCCGCGGGGGCGTTCAACTAACGCGCGCCCATGGACAAGGTTCAGGACAATAATCGCAGTGCGGCCCGGCGGAGGCGCGCGTCGGGCGGGCGGCCTTCGGCTTGCGCGGCACGCGGGCCAGGATGGTCCGGATCTTGGTCCGGATCACGAGGAATCTCCCGAGTGACGGCGGTTCAGGAGGGACAATTCGCGCACGAATTCGTCGAACCGGCGGTTCGCCGCGAAGAGGTCGCGCAGGGTCATGGCCAGCAGGGCAGAGGCCCCGCTCGCCCAGACGAACAGGGCCAGATGGGCGAGGTCCCCGCGCCGGATGACGGCTTCGGCGATCTGATCGAATGTGCTCATGGTTTGTTCTCGCAATGGGGCTCCGTTGGAGGGGGTCGGGGGCTGGCCTCGTGCCGGCCGCCCCGATGCGGAAAGGCGCGGCGCCTCGAATGACCGGGATCACCGGGGCAAGCCCGGTGATAACGTGGTGTGTATGTGGCCCGGTGATGACACTCTCCCTACGTCATGGCCGGCCTCCGCCCTTCCTGCCACCCTCCGCACGTCATGGCCGGGCTCGTCCCGGCCATCCCGACCGGAAAGGCGCGGCGCTTCTCAGAAGCGGGATCACCGGGACAAGCCCGGTGATGACGTGGTGTATGTGTGAGGCGGTGCGAACACCCTCCACACGCCATGGCACCCTCCGCCCTTCCTGACACCCACCCCACGTCATGGCCGGCCTTGTGCCGGCCATCCCGATCAGAAAGGCGCGGCGCCTCGAACAATCGAGATCACCGGGACGAGCCCGGTGATGACGTGGGAGGGTGGTGTGAGCGGGTGGTGACACCCACCCCACGTCATGGCCGGGCTCGTCCCGGCCATCCCGATCATGACAAGCACCGCGCCCCACCGGATCGGGATCACCGGGACGATCTGCCTGCCGGTTCTCCACGCTGGCGACAACTTCCGCAGCGCGTGCCGAAGAAGGCGGCAGTTTCCGCCCGGATGTCATTGGACGGTCACAGACCCTGCGGTACGCTGTGATCGTTGCAGGGGCATCCGGCGACATTCACGCGCCAGCCGAGCGGGTCCCCCCTCCTCGGCTGGCGCGACCATCAGATTTCTCGAGCTCGGCCGTCCTGTCTCCTATCCGGGACGGCGCGAGGCAGACGGCGGGGCGGATTCGGCACGGATGGACTGCCATCCGCCCCGGCCCTGCAGCCGCCATGCTCCTTTGGAGACAGGCTCGCCCGAAAGGCTCACCTCATCAGGAGACGTTGAGCATCGCGGCGCACCGCTTACCTTAACGGTTGTGGCTCCATCTCTTGCCCCTACGGGAGTCACGGCGCCCCGGCCGATGCGTGCGTGAACACCCTCCTTCGGCTGGGGCGTTTTTTCTCGAAGGCTTCGTGCCGGCCACCGCGCCCTCCGCACGTCATCACCGGCACAAGGCCGGTGATGACGTGCGGAGGATGGAGGACGCCCATAAAAAACCGCCCAAGCGGGGGCGCTTGAGCGGCGGAGGTTGCACCGAGCGGTGAATGCGGGGGCCTGATTCACACTTCATCAGTGTTCACGTTTTGTACTCTAGCAGCGTGCCGCTGTCAAGGGGAACATTCCTGTCCGGAACCCGGTCCGGAGAACATGCGGGTCCCAAGAGCGTCGCCCTTCCCGCCATGGCGGGCTCTCCCGACTGGGGTTCCGCCATGGTCGGGTCTGTCCCGTCCATCCCATGGTCCGACCGACACCCTGCACGTCGTGGCCGGCCTTGTGCCGGCCATCCCGATCGGAAGAGCGCGGCGCTCCCAACAATCGGGATCACCGGGACAAGCCCGGTGATGACGTGTGAGGGTGGTGTGAGCGGTGATGGCGGGGAAGGGTGGGACGGGCGCGGCGACGAGTCGGAGCCAGGAAGCGTTCGCGGATGTTCCGGAAAGGCCAGGAATTAAAGGATAATGTCACAGGATTCGGGGACCGAAATCGGAACAAGTGGCCAATGAACGGGAAACCCCGATTCCGTTCCATGCGGCGCCGGAATGGCGGCATTCGGCATGGGAATTCCTGCCCGGCGCCGACCGGCCATCATTCCGAGGCCGCGGCGCTTCAAACAATCGGGATCACCGGGACGAGCCCGGTGATGACGTGGAGGGTGGTGTGAGGCGGTGCGAACACCCTCCACACGTCATGGCCGGGCTTGTCCCGGCCATTCCGATCGTCTGAAGGGCGGCCCTGGCCATCGTCGGATGACAGGAGAGCGCTCCGTCAGGGGAGCCTCACATCCACGGCGATCATCTCGTGATCCGACACCGCCCTGCCCTCCCGGTCGACGGCCGGGACGATCCGCGGATTCGCGACCGGGAGTCCGCGGGCTACGATCCAGTCGAGCTTGCCAAAGGGCGGCGCGTGCTTGTTCTTCGGCCCCGGCGTCTGGGTCGGGCGCGCGAGATTGGCGCCCGTCCAGGCAAAGCCCGCTTGCGCGAGATCGCCGAAGAGGGGCTCGTATCGCTCCGGCGCATCGAGGAGCAGATGACGCTCGTCCTCGGACCGCGGCAGGGCCTTGGTGTTGAAGTCGCCGCCGATCACGCAGGGCGCATCGGGCGCGATGGCGTCGAGCGCCTTCAGCAGGGCCTGGATCTGCCGCTGCCGGTCGGCCGGATCGGTCTTGCTTTCGAGGTGGGTGCTCACGACCCAGAGGGGGAGCGGCGCATCGCCCACGCGGGCGGCGAGCGCCATACGCCGGCCGATCCGCCTCTGCGCGCCCTCGAAGCCGGAGAACCACAGGCCTCCCGCCTCCAGGGGGATGAGGTGGGGCGCCTCGAGGGCAAGGCCGGTCACGATGGCGTTGCCGTGGAGGCCTGCGGCGTTGCGCTCGCCCGCATGCGCGCGCATCTCGCCCCGGTCGCCGAGATCGAGCTCCACGAACTCGGCGCCGAAGAGATAGCCCTCGCGGCCGGTCGCGGTGAGGTCGCGCAGATTGTGCGTGTTGCCCGAGCGCGCCATGCCGCAATCGACCTCGCTCAGGAGCGCGAGATCGGCGCCGGCCCGCTCCAGGAGGAAGCGGGTCGCCGGTCGGCTTCCGAGGCGCTCGCTGTTGAAGGCCGCGATCCGCAGAATCGCCGGACAAGCCCGGACGCGGTCGGGCGGGCGCTGCTCGATCGCCGCGAAGGCCGGGATCCGCCGCAGCAGGCGCCCATGCGCATCCGGCCCGCGCCGGGATGCGGCGCGGGCCTCCTCCAGGACGGTCTCTTCGGGAGCCGGGAGATGCGGCACGACCCTGTCGACGACGGACCCCATGATGCGCGGGCCTCTGACAACGATGATCTCGGTCTTTGGCCAGATAGGGCGCGCCGCCGCCGGCCGGACGGTCCTGACTCAGGAATTTTTATTCAGGAATTTTTCATGGCGTCCCTTAGGAACTTTTTTAGGCGAAGTCCGTTATGTGTGCGCATCAAGCCTTGCCGGGGAGGAAGCCCATGATCTTTTGGGCTGCTGTTGTTGCGCTCGTCGTGGGCGCATTCGTCTATGTCGGCGACCTCTCTTCGGCCCTGTCCTCGGCTCTTGTGAGCCTGGCGGAGATCGGCGGCGTCGTGGCCCTGTTCACCCTGGTCTGCGCCGCGGAGGTCTTCAGCATCCCGAAGGGCTCGCCCCTCGACAAGGGATCTCCGACCCCTGAAGCCTGACCGGCCGCCCGTCCGCGCCGCGAGGGGCGGCCCGACTATGCGGGCAACAGCGTTTCTTCAGTCGTCGATACGATAAATCGTTGCATCCGCGTCGGGTCGTGCTAATCCTTCCGGCATGACCATGCCCGACCCTCACCCTCCGGCCTCCTGCGAACCCGACCCGCGCGGCGACCATGGCGTCGCCATGAGCGACACGGCGAGCGACACGGCGAGCGACGCGGCGGGGCGTTGCCGGCACGAAGCCGAGCCGCCCGACGCGATCGGCGGCCCGGCCGCCCCTCGCGACTTCGTCGCCTGGGCGACCCTCGAAACCGCCCTGGGCCCGCGCCGCGTCATGCCCTGGACGAAGCGCGGCGCGGCGAGCGCCGCCCGGCGCCGGCGCTGACGGGCGCGCCCCGCACCTTTCCCGAGCAAGATCAAGGCCCTGAGGGACCGGCGCATAGATCATTAGTCGATAGTACCGCCAGGCTTCTTGCGGAGGGAGCGGGATTTAGTGTCAAGTGGCCGCAAGTGACAGAAGTCACGAGCCAGAGAGGAAAAAAAGCAATGAAACGTCGTCAGTTCCTGCAGGCCGCAACGGTCGGCGCCGCCGCGACCGCGGTGGCCGCCCCGGCGATCGCCCAGTCGATGCCGGAGATCAAGTGGCGCCTGCAATCGGGCTTCCCCAAATCCCTCGACACCATCTTCGGCGCCGCCGAAGTGATCGCGAAATACGTCTCGGAGGCGACGGACGGCAAGTTCCAGATCCAGCCCTTCGCGGCGGGCGAAATCGTCCCGCAGCCGCAGATCGCCGACGCGGTCGGCAACGGCACGGTCGAGCTGGGGCACACCTGCTCCTACTACTATTTCGGCAAGGATCCGACCTTCGCCCTCGGGACGGCGGCGCCGTTCGGCCTGAACGCCCGTCAGATGAACGCCTGGCTCTACCAGGGCGGCGGCAACGATCTGCTCAACGAGTTCTACGCCAAGTTCAACCTCTACGGCATGCCGGCGGGCAACACCGGCGTGCAGATGGGCGGCTGGTTCCGCAAGGAGATCAAGACCGTCCAGGACCTGCAGGGCCTCAAGATGCGCATCGCGGGCATCGCCGGCCTGGTGTTGCAGAAGCTCGGCGCGGTGCCGCAGCAGATCCCGGGCGGCGACATCTACCCGGCTCTCGAGCGCGGCACCATCGACGCCGCCGAGTGGGTCGGCCCCTACGACGACGAGAAGCTCGGCTTCTCGAAAGTCGCCCCGTACTACTATTATCCGGGCTTCTGGGAAGGCGGACCGGCGATCCACCTGTTCGTGAATCAGGGCAAGTGGAAGGAACTCCCGAAATCGTATCAGGCCATCCTGACGACGGCGGCCGCCTACGCCAACAACGACATGCTGGCCAAGTACGACGCCCGCAACCCGGCCGCCCTGCGCCGCCTCCTCGGGGCCGGCACGCAGCTGCGTCCGTTCTCGCAGGAAATCCTCGAAGCCGCCTACAAGGCGACCAACGAGGTCTTCGACGAGGTCTCGGCCAAGAACGCGGACTTCAAGAAGGTCGTCGATGCGGTCAAGGCGTTCCGGAACGAAGAGTATCTCTGGTTCCAGGTGGCCGAATACGCCTACGACACCTTCATGATCCGCGCCCGCGCCCGCGGCTGATCCGTCCGGAGCCATGACCGTGACGAGGGGCGGCCGAGAGGCCGCCCTTTTTTCTCGCCCGCGTCGTGCCCAGATAACACCCTCGCGGCAACGGATCTCGAGCGCTCGCGCCTCGCCGGACGTTGGGCCGTCGCGTGAGTATCAAGGGGTCGGCTACAGACGATGCGCTGGACGTTCCGGATCAGTTTCCTTCTTTTCCTCGCCTGGGCGATCTTCATGGTCTCCCCCTTCGTCGCGCTCTACGACCTCTCGAAGGCCGTCGAAGCACGGGACGTCGCCCGGATCACCGAGCGGGTGAACTTCAATGCGCTGCGCGCCTCCCTGGCCCGGCAGATCCTGGGCGAGTATCTGAAGAGCCAGGACCTCGACGGGCTCGGCCAGCAGGCGGCCGCGCAGGCCGGCACCGCCGTCCTCAACCCGGTCCTCGAGCAACTCATCACCCCGCAGGCGGTCATCGACCTTCTCGACGACGGACAATTGCAGCAGGTCGCCGGGCCACAGGGCACCGGCGCCCTGTTTTTCCCCGTCGGCTTCGATGCCTCTTCGCTCGAAAAAGGGTGGCGGACCTTCCTCTTTTCGGAATCCCAAGGCTTCCGATCGGTCACCATCCCGCTCCCGCCCGATGAGCCGAAGGAGCGTCAGTTCAGGATCACCCTGCGCCTGAGCGGCGCCACTTGGCGCCTGACGGGAATCGAACTTCCCGAGCCGCTTCGGGAAGAATTGATCAGGCGTGCGAGCGCCGCGACGAAGTCTAGGCCCAAGCTCTAAGGCTAATGCTGGAACCTTGAGCATAACATGAGCGTTCCCAGTCAGACGATGATCTGATGAAGGACAAAGTGATGCGTAAGATTGCTTTCGGAATCGCCGCAGCCTCCCTGTTGATCATGCCTCAACTTGCCTTTGCTCAGGAAGGCACGGCTGCGGGCGTCGCAACCGGCGCCGTGACGGGCGCCATCGTCGGCGGTCCGGTGGGCGCGGTCGTCGGCGCGGGGGTCGGCGGCATCGCGGGCGGTCTCGCCGAGCAGAACGCCAAGATGCAGAACGCCCCGGCCGTCGTCGTGGTCCCCGATGCCGCAACGACCGGGTCGGTCCGGCAGCGGACATGCACGGTGGACGCCTCCGGCAACCAAGCCTGCACGGACGTCGTCCGATAGCGGCGACGTCGGTCCGAGATGCCGAGAAGCCCGTCTGGTTTCCCAGACGGGCTTCTCGCTACGCGGGACTAAAACAATCCCAAAGCATTCCTCACAGCATTCCTTGGCGATGAACAACCTCTTCAAAACACCCGTCAGTGGATGAATAACCACCCCACCATCGCGAGCGGAAAAACAGTGCCAAGAATAAAACAGATGACTTGCGAAGTCATATGAATCCCTCCATGGCACGATAACTGGTAACATTGAAATACGTTCCGCCGTACTACGAAACTGCGCAAACAGCTTCCGCGGAACCACAAGGATGTAGTCTGAAATAACTTTGATCTACGCCCCTATCGCGGGAGGGAACCGAGCCTCGCCCCCTCGATTGTCACAACGGACAGCGTGAGGCGTAAACGATGAAGGATCAGGACCGTTCCGGATGGGGCCGCATGGACGATGCGCAATTCGTCCGTAAGACCTTGATCGTCGCGGGGATCGGGGCGCTCGCCCTGCTCCTGTGGAAGCTGTCGGACGTGCTTCTTCTCGCCTTTGGGGCCGTTCTGGTGGCCATTCTGCTGCATGCGGCCTCGGACGCTCTCGAGCGCTTTCTCAGGGTCCCCGGCCGCTGGAGCCTGACCGTCGCCGGTCTGCTCATCTTCATCCTGTTCCTGGGCATCATCGCGCTGTTCGGCACCCAGGTCCGGGCTCAGTTCTCCAACGTGGTCGAGCAGCTGCCTTCGGCGATCGACAATTTCAGCAAGCAGCTCGGCGTCGGGCCCGTCAGCGACGATCTTTCGGAGATCGTGAGCCAGGCGCCGACCGGCGGAATGGCCGCGCGGCTCGCCGGGATCGGCGGCGCCATCCTGGACGGGCTGGCGGACTTCATCCTGGTGGTGATTGCGGGCCTCTACATCGCGGCCGCGCCGCGCGTCTACCGTCAAGGTCTGGTCAAGCTGTTTCCCGTGAAGCACCATGGGCGGGTCGAAAGCTCCCTGCAGGCCTCCGGCCAAGCCCTGAAGCTGTGGTTGACCTCGCAGCTGATCGCCATGAGCTGCGTGGCGGTGCTGTCAACCATCGCGTTCTGGCTGATCGGCCTGCCCTCCGCGCTTGCGCTCGGCCTCATCGCGGGCATGGCCGACTTCATCCCGTTTCTCGGGCCCATCCTGGGAGCGCTGCCGGCCGTCCTGATCGCCTTCAGCGTCAGCGGCGAGGCGGCGCTCTGGACCGTGGTCGCGGTGATCGCCATTCAGCAGATCGAGGGCAACGTGATCTTCCCGCTGGTGGCGCGACGGGTGATCAGCATCCCTCCGGCCCTGGCGCTGTTCGCCATCCTGATCGGAAGCGTCCTGTTCGGCACCCTGGGGCTGATCTTCGGCTTCCCCCTGGCCGTGGTCACCTATGTGCTGGTGAAGAAGCTTTATGTGCGCGAGACGCTCGGGGAGCCCACGGACGTTCCGGGCGAGCCCGGCGGCGACGCCCGGCGGGAGGTCGGCTCGCACGGGTGACGGTCCGCGCACGGGCCCGGAATCCCCAGAGCCTGAGCCCTTGAGAGCCTGAGCCAATGCCTTAGACTATGGCGAGCTTCTGCGCGGCGGAACGAAATCCTGCGCGCTCCGCGCCTGGCCCGCCATGCAGGTCGAACCCTGGCCTCGCGTCCAGGGGTGAGCGATCGCGATCGGGGTCCGGCGGGGACCGCATGGGGGAGGACCACATGGGAAGGAGGCTGGCATGAGGGCGTCTTCGGTCGGGATATTGGTGCTGTTCGGACTCGTGTCGGGCCTGCCTGCCGCCGCGCAGCAGCTCCCCCGCTTCAACGTGGAGGCGACCTGCAAGGAGGCTCAGCCCCTCACCCCTCAGGATACGAACCCCTACGAGAGCTGCATGCGGGACGAAACGGCGGCGGAACGCCAGCTCCGGGACATCTGGAGCACCGCCCCGGAGGGCACGCGTGCGACCTGCGGGCAGGAGGCGCAGATCGGCGGGACGCCCAGCTATGTGGACATGCTCACCTGCCTGCAGGTCGCCCAGGGAACGAGCCCGACCCTGACGTCACGTCGCCGGAAAGCCGCCCAGTAGAGCATCGTCCGGGACCCTGTCATGACCGCTCGGCCGGGTGGGCACCCTCTCACGTCATCACCGGGCTTGTCCCGGTGATCCCGCTTCTGTAGGGCGCCGCGCCCTTCCAATCGGGATGGCCGGCACAAGGCCGGCCATGACGTGGAAAGCTCGTGCATCCCGATATCCCATTCTCACGTCATCACCGGCCTTGTGCCGGTGATCCCGCTTGTCTGAAACGCCGCGCCTCACCGGATCGGCATGGCCGGCCTCCCGGCCCTGTCAGATCTGCGGTTTCGGAACCGGATCGGAGTGGCGCGGCTTCGGCGCCTCCACGAGGCGGAACCGCACGGGGGGCGACGTCCAGTCGAATGGCAGTTGGAGAGGAACGGAGCAGGTGGTCAGCAGGCTGCGCCCCTCCCCGTTCCTGACCTCGAACACGAAGCCGGGCCGCTCCAGCTGCCGGCAGCCGGGCCATCGGTCGAAGTCGATCCACTCGCTCATCGGCGGGCCTCCGCGAACGGTCGTCAGAGAATGAAGTCGGTGGCGGCGAGCGCCGTGATTCCCGCGACGTTGATGCGGAAATCCGCGATCCTGTCGCCGTTGACGTCCCCCGAGAGCACGCCGCCGGAGAAGGCCAGCTGTCCGCTCTCGCCCGTGAACGCCTTGGCGCCGATGAACACGAACGCCTGATCCCCGCCGGCCGCCGTGTTGGCATCGATGGTGCGCAGATCGATGCGATCCGAGCCCGGCAGGAAGTCCTGGATCGTATCCCGCGCGCCCGGAAGGGAATCCTTGACGGCGTTGAAATCGAAGATGTCCGCGCCGGCACCTCCGGACAGGGTGTCGGCGCCGGCGCCGCCGTCGAGCGAGTCGCCGGCTTCGAGCCCGTACAGCTTGTCCGATCCGGCACCGCCCTTGAGCCCATTGGCGCCGTCGTTCCCGGTCAGGGAATCGTTGCCCGATCCGCCAATGGCGTTCTCGATGAGCGACCGGCCGTCGCCCTGATAGAGCAAGGCATTGGCGATGTTTCCAGCGGCGATCTTCGTGCCGTCCCAATTCAGTTTCGCCAGTTGAGCCGTGGACGTCTTGGTCCATTGGCCAGGATGGAGATCGACCGTGAGGTTCGTCGTATAGGCGGACAGGTCGTAGGTGTCGTTTCCGCCGCCGTCCCAGATCGTGAGGAACACCTTGTTGGCGCCCGGCCTCCCCTGACCGACGCCGTTGATGGACATCTCTCCCGTCGTCGGACTCCACGCATAGGTCGAGTTGCCGCCATTGGTGGCGTAGTTCGCCCCGTACATCTGCTGCATGGCCGCGATGTCGTACATCATCGGCGACTGCGCATAGCTCCAGGTCTCGTTCGTGTAGCCTGCCGTGGTCGAGGCCCCCACATAGGAGCGGTAGCTCATGACGGTATATTCCAGCGAGTCCCGGTCCTGCGGCATGACGTTGCCTTCATGCGTGTGCTCGAGCCCGAGCGCGTGCCCGAGCTCGTGCAGGAACACCATGAAGGCGTAGTTGCCCTTCACGGGGGTGGTGAAATAGCCGTTCGAGCCGTTCAACCAGACATCTCCGCCTTCCGCCGCCGTATTGGGCAGGTAGGCCCAGGCGGATTCGGTCTTGTCCGACATGGCAAAGCGGATGTCGGCATGCTGCGTCGCCGTTTCGCCGCTCTCGGTGAAGGTCAGGTTCGCGACGGCGGCATAGGCCTTCAGGGCATTGCGCGCCGTCGTCTGCTGAACTGCACTGAGGCTGCCGAAATTCGTAATATTCTCCGCTGTTCCGTAAGAATTGCCGTAGTAGGAGCCATTTGCGGGAAAGCTATAGGTTAAACTGCTGGAAGCCCATTTAAATCCGCCGAGAACACCATCGATATACGCATTTCCAGTCATGCCGTAAGAAGCAATAGCAGGCATATAACCACCCTGTTCGGAAATTATTCTGAAGAATAACGGGATCGGACCTGTTGCGGGGTCGATCAGGTTTGCCGTTGGGCGCGACCGTGGCAATTACCCGAAAGAGATGGCGGCGACTCTAAAGGGGTAGAACCGGGTCCCGTGCCGACGAACGCGGGCGCCCGGGCCCGGCTGTCCCATCCTCCCCGTCCTCACCGGGGCACACACGCACCCCGTCATCACCGGCCTTGTGCCGGTGATCCCGCTTCTGAGAGGCGCGGCGCTTCACCTTATCGGGATGGCCGGCACAAGGCGGGCCATGACGTGGGGAGGGTCGTGGGAGGGTGTCATCACCGGGCTCGTCCCGGTGATCTCGATGGTCTGGAACGCCGAGCGCTTCCTGCGCACCGCAGCGGGCCACGGGCTTCCAAAGGCCGGATCTGCGACGGTTTGTCCGGCCGGATGAACCGCCCGCCCAAGGCAGGACGGCAGGGTTCTCCGCGCGGTCGCCGGGCGCTCAGCCGTTCCTGACGCTCGGATCTTCCATCGGCCAGTCGGTGATGCGCTCGAGCAGTTCGGAGATCGTGAACTCCTCCTCCGGTCCGGCGACCCGGTCGCGGACCGAGATCCCGGCCGCGTGCACCGTCTCCGGGTCGCCCGAGACGAGCGGATGCCACCAGGAGAGGTCGTGCCCCTCGGCGAGACGACGATAGGCGCAGGTCTCCGGCAGCCAGGAGAGGCTGCGCACCGCCTGAGGCGTCAGCCGGACGCAATCGGCCACCTTGGCCTGACGGTTCGGATAGTCCCGGCAGCGGCAGGTCTGGTCGTCGAGAAGGGTGCAGCCCACGTCCGTGTACATCACCTCGGCCGTGTCCTCGTCCTCGAGCTTCACGAGGCAGCAGCGCCCGCAGCCGTCGCACAGGCTCTCCCATTCGTCGAGGCTCATGGCTTCGAGCGGCTTCACGCGCCAGAAGGGCTGCTCCTCCGGCAGAGGGCGAATGACGGGTGCGGCATTTGGCATGGGGGCGGTCTGACGTCCCTTTGAGGCGGTTTGAAGGAAGGGGCTAAACCGCAAGGCAGCCCGCCCTTACTTCCGAAGAGGTAAATCTCCGTGAACCTACAAACAAGGTTCTGAGTTATATATATCGGCAGCGCCACGCTTCGGCGTTGCCGCCAGCGTATCGAGCCGAACGGGACGTCCGCGTCAGCACCAAGGGGACCGGGCCTGCCGCACCGCGCGAGGCGCTGCCGAGAGGGTCGAGCCTCGGCCGCAGCCCGAAAGTGCATTCCACTTTCGGGGCCGATGCTCTAGGGAATTCGAAGATCATAATCGAGGCATGTCAGTTCCTGACTGCCCAAAGGACCGCCGTGAGCCAGCAGCCTCCCATCCCCTTGACGACGCGGATCAAGCGCGCGGCGCTCTGGTTCGACGCGTGGCTCAATTCCGCGCTGTTTCAGAGCGGGCGCGGACTGGCGGGCGCCTGGGGCTGGTACTCGGAGAAGATGAAGGGCCTGCGGTTCCGTGGGCCCCTCCGGGTCGTCCTGGACCTGACCAGCGAGGCCACGACCCTGGGCTCCCTGGGCGCCGTCGTCATGCTGGCGCTCGCCCTGCCGGCGTTCCGCGAAACCGAGGATGACTGGCTCAAGACCCAGGATCTCGCCGTCACCTTCCTCGACCGCTACGGCCAGGAGGTCGGGCGGCGCGGCCTGCACCTGGACGATTCCTACAAGCTCGAGGATTTCCCGGACTACATGATCAAGGCCGCGCTGGCGACGGAAGACCGGCGCTTCTACGACCACTGGGGCATCGATCCGATCGGCACCTTCCGGGCCGTCGTGGTGAATGCCCAGGGCGGCGGCGTGGTGCAGGGCGGCTCCTCGATCACCCAGCAATTGGCCAAGAACCTCTTCCTCACCAACGAGCGCTCCCTGGAACGCAAGATCAAGGAAGCCTTCCTGGCGGTGTGGCTGGAGTTCCACCTGACCAAGGACGAGATCCTCAAGCTCTATCTCGACCGGGCCTATATGGGCGGCGGCGCCCATGGCGTCGTGGCGGCGGCCGACTATTACTTCGGCAAACCCGCCAAGGAGCTGACCCTGGCGGAATCCGCCATGCTGGCCGGCCTGTTCAAGGCCCCGACCAAATACGCCCCGCACGTGAACCTGCCCGCCGCCCGCGCCCGGGCGAACGAGGTCCTGCGCAACATGGTCGAGGCCGGGTTCCTGACCGAAGGCCAGATCCAGACGGCGCGGCGGAACCCTGCGACGCCGGTGAACCGGGAGCGCGAGACGACTCCGGACTTCTACCTCGACTGGGCCTATGATCAGGTCAAGGCCCTGGCCGCTCAGAAGAAGTTCGGCCACGAGCGCGTGCTGATCGTGAAGACGCCCCTCGACACGGCCCTTCAGCGGCATACGGAAGAGACCCTGGAGAACATGCTTCGCCAGCACGGCCGCCAGTACAAGGCCGGCCAGGGCGCGATCGTGGTCATGGACGTGGACGGGGCCGTGCGCACGATCGTCGGCGGGCGGGATTACGGCCAGAGCCAGTTCAACCGCGCCACGGCCGGCCTGCGCCAGCCCGGTTCGTCCTTCAAGCCTTTCGTCTATGCGGCCGCTCTGACCACCAATCCGAAACTGCGCCCCAACTCGATCGTCGTCGACCAGCCGATCTGTCTGGGCAACTGGTGCCCGCAGAACTACGGCCGCTCCTTCTCGGGCTCCATGCCCCTGGTCTCGGCCCTGGCCCGATCGATCAACTCGATCCCGGTCCGGATGTCGCTCGAGATCGGCAAGGGCAATGCCAAGGCCGGCCGGGCGGTGATCATCGACACGGCCAAGCGCATGGGCCTGACCCACCCGCTGACGGATTCGAGCTCGCTGCCCATCGGGGCGGCCGAGGTCACCCCGATCGACATGGCGGCGTCGTACGCGGTCTTCGCCAATGGCGGAAAGCGCGCCGATCCCTATGCCGCCTGGGAGGTCCGCAACTCGTCGGGCGAGGTCATCTACCGTCATGACCGGGATACGCCGCCCAAGCAGGTTCTCGACACCCGCGTGGTCAACGACATGAACTTCATGCTCAACAAGGTGGTCGAGGAAGGCACCGGCAAGCGCGCGGCGCTCGAAGGCATTCCGGTCGCGGGCAAGACCGGCACCACGAACGGCTACAAGGACGCCTGGTTCGTGGGCTTCACCGGAAACCTGGTCGCCAGCGTCTGGTACGGCAACGACGATTCGAGCCCGATGAACGAGATGACCGGCGGTACCCTTCCGGCCATGACATGGCACGAAGTGATGGGCGTCGCTCACCAGAACCTGGAGATCCGCCCCATCCCGGGCGCGAGCCCGGCCAATGCCTCGCGGGTGGCCTCCGCCAAGGGGCCGGCGGCCGATCAGGCGCAGGCTCCGACGCAGGCCTTCCTGGCCGGCACGCTCTCCCGCAAGTCCTATGAGGTCCTGGGCGGCATCGGCACCCTGTTCAAGTCGATCGACCGCTCCGCCACCATGGGCAAGGCGCCCGAGACGCCGAGCAGCTCCGCGGTCGATGGCCGCCGCCAAGTGGCCATGCCGTAACGATGCAGACCGAGGCTCCCTTGACGAACGCCCCTCCGGCCGCGTCCCTGCGCGCGCCATCGCCCTCCGGATCGTCCGTGACCGTCAGACGGGTCCCGACCGCCTTCCTCGTCGTCTACGCGCTCGTTCTGGGGCTGGGGCTCGGGCTGGGCTCGGCCTATTGGGCCATCAACGGCGACCCGCCGTTCGGAAGCCTGCGGCTCGGCCCCTGGCAGGCCTGGCCGAAGCTCGGATCGCCCGAGGCGGATCCCTACATGCGCGCGATCCTCGCCCGGCGCGGCGACATTCCCCTGGCCACCGGCGAGGGCCTGGGCTTCACCGCCCGCACCGACAGCGACGGCATGCCGTTCGACTCGGCCTGCACCTACGCGGTCGGGTCCCTGGCCCCGGTCGCGCGCCTCTGGACGCTCACCCTCTACGACGGAGACGGGCGGCTCCCGGTGACCGAGCTCGGACGCCGGAGCTTCACCTCGGCCGAGGTGCTGCGGGACAGTCAGGACCGGTTCAGCATCGTCCTGTCCCGCACGCTCCAGCCCGGCAACTGGCTCCAGCTTCCCGCATCGGGATCCTTCGCGGTCGCCCTGCGGCTCTACGATCCCCCGGGGGCCGCCGGCGCCAACCTGGAAGAGGTGGATTTTCCCGTCATCCAGCGCCTGGGGTGCGGATCATGAGAGGCTTCGGTCGCTTCCTCATCGCCACCCTGTGCGGCATCGTGATCGCCGCGGGCGTCCATATCGCGGCCATTCTCGCGAGCCCGTACCTGGCCGAACAGGATGCCTTCGCCAAGGTGCAGGGCACGTTGACGGCCGACAAGGCGCAGATCGTCAGCGCGCCGGGCGGCGAGAACACCTGGCTGCCGCGCCCCGATCCGGCGGTCGCCGTCGCGACCTGCGCGTTCGACCTGCGCAACGGCCCCATGCGCATCGCGGCCCGGACCGGATCGCTCCCGCTGTCCTTCTCGTTCCACAAGGAATCCGGCGGCGTGTTCTTCGCCGTCACGGACCGCGCCGCCGTGCGGGGCGAGCTGGAGATCGTCGCCATGACGGCCCGCCAGCTCGACGAGGCCCGCGCGGCCGAAGACGAGAACGATCCATCGCGCGACGTGAGGATCGTCGCTCCGGAACAGCAGGGTTTCGTGATCGTCCGCGTGGCGGCGCCCAGCCCGAGCCTGCGGCCCCAGGCCGAGGACGCGGCCAAGGCGGTGTCCTGCACGGCCGAGCAGGACCCCTGATCCCGTGCCCTGGCGCCTCATGACGCCCGGGGATCTCGCCCAGGTGCAGGTTCTCGCGGACGCGATCCACGTGGACCACCCGGAAGACCGGGCCGTGCTGGCCGAACGCCAGCGCCTTTACCCGTCCGGGTGCTTCGTGCTGACCGAGGATGCGCATGTCATCGGCTACGCGCTCACCCATCCCTGGCACCTGGGGGAGCCGCCGCGGCTGAACAGGCTGCTCGGGGAACTCCCGTCGAGCCCGACGACCTATTACATCCACGACGTGGCGCTGCTGCCGACCGCCCGCGGCAGGGGCTACGCCGCGCAGGTGACGGACAGGCTGATCGCGCAGGCGCGCGAGGCGGGCCTCGACAACCTGTCGCTCGTCGCCGTCAACGGGTCTCGGACGTTCTGGGAGAAAGCTGGTTTTCGCGTGCTGGCCGCAGGGAGCCTGACGGCGAAACTTGCAAGCTACGGGCCGGAAGCGGTGCTCATGACGCACCCTCTGGCAAGCCCGTCGCGTGGCGCCTGACGGCGCCTTTTCGTCATGGACATCAGGATGGATTACGAGCGGCGACGTCCAGGGCTGTCGGAGGCCACCGGATGGGACGGGCCGGGATTGGGAGAAGGCCGCTCGTAGCGCACGCCGGTGAAGAGAAGGATCTCGCCTCGAGGCTCGTCGGGGGACAGGACGGGGCGCTGTGGACGCTCGGCATGACCCGGAAAGGCGATCACCATTCCCGGTGATCTGGTCCAGACGTCTCGCATTGTGCCCTCCTCTATCGTGCCACTGGCTGCCTCTATGACTGACTCACAAAAAGTGACCTATGGTTAACAGTTCGTTTCCGCGGGGCTCGGCACTGCAGAAAATCCCTCGCCCTGACATGAAAACAACAATCACGGCCGCGCTTCTGTTCCCGGGGGAGGATGCCTAAAAACCCCCTGGCCGGCTCCCGTTGAACATGCGCTGAGGAAGGGCTCCGAGAGCATCGGATCGGGATGGCCGACACAAGGCCGGCCATGACGTGCGGAGGGTCGCGCCACTGCAATGGTCACCCGCCACGTCATCACCGGGCTTGTCCCGGTGATCCCGCTTGTTTGAGGCGCCGCGCCTCACCGGATCGGGATGGCCGGCACAAGGCCGGCCATGACGTGGGGAGGGTACCATCACAAGGATGCTCCTCTCCTGGCTGGCGCACCGCTCGACGCGAAAAACCGAGTCCACTTTTTCGCACGATGCGCTAGCCTTCCCTCGGTTGCGTTGAAGCGAGTTCGAGCATGGTGCCCTCCGCCAATCCCGATCTGTGGTCGGACCTGTCCGGTTTCGGATCCCCCGCGGGCCGGTCCGATGCGTGCTCCGCTCTCCTCAAAGTGAACGCCGACATGTTCGTCGCCGCGCCGACCCGCGACCGCGAGAGCATCGAAACCTTCGAGACCCTCGTTCTGGGCCTCCTTCCGAAAGCCGATCCGGCGACCCTTCTCGCCTTGGCCCGCATCCTCGCGCCATGCCCGGACACGCCGGTCGCCGTGCTCGATTACCTGGCGCGGCATTCGCCCGACCTGCGCGCGGTCGTGGTCCGGCACGCGGCAGGGCGGCCGCCGGGCCTCGGCACGAAGCCGCTGGCGACGCCCGAGGGGCGTCTCGCCCTGGCATCAGGGCCGGGCCTCGACGCGGCGGCCATTCCGCCTTTGCTCGCCTTGCGCGAGACCGCGGTCGAGGACGCGCTCGCGGCCAATCCGGCTTTGCCTCCGGACACCGCGGCTTTCGCGGATCTGCTGCGGCGTGCCGGCCGCCGCCCCGCCCTCGCGTCCCTTCTTCTCACGCGCGCCGACCTCCCGACCTCGGCGCTGGCGGCCCTCTATCTCGCGGCCGATGCAGAGCGTCGCGAGGTCATTCGGGACCGGGTCGCCCATGCTCTGGCCCACCGGCGCGCCACGGTGGCGTTCACGCTGACCGGGGAGGATCGGGCCGATCTCCTGGCTGCGAGCCTCAAGGGCGACGACCGCCGGCTCGAGCATCTCCTCACCACGCTCTTCGGCTTCCCCGCTTCGACGGAGTGGCGCCTGCTCGAAATCGGACGCCATCGGCTTCTTGCGCTTGCGCTGAAGGCCCTCGGAGTGGCGCAGAAGGACGCGGTCAGGATCTTCCTCACCCTGCACCCGGCCCTGTGCTACCCGCTCTCCGCAATCCGGGGCCTGATCCGGGAGATGCGCGACGTTCCCGCGCCCGTCGCCCTGGCCCTGGTCGAGTCCATCCTGGATACCAGGACATTCTCCGGGGACGTCCTCGCGTGATCCGCGAAGACGTTCGCGCGGGTCGTTCCGGGACGAGATGAGCACGAGTGCCGGACCGGCCGGCCATGACGTGTGGAGGGTGTTGTCACTCGCCCGTCCCACGTCTCCACGTCATCACCGGGCTCGTCCCGGTGATCCCGCTTCTGTAGGGCGCCGCGCCCTTCCGATCGGGATGGCCGGCACAAGGCCGGCCATGACGTGCGGAGGGTCGTGCGAGCCGGGTGTCTCATGCTCCCTCTGTCATCACCGGGCTCGTCCCGGTGATCCCGATCCGAGAGGCGCCGAGCGCATCGTGCGGACGCAGGCGGGCCGGCCCGGGTCCCCTTTTCACGCCCGATGCTCTAGATTGCTTGCATCGGCGGTCTGCCCGGAGGGTTGGATGTACCTGCGCACGATCGAGGAAGAGCAAGCCACCGGCCAGGTCGCGGAAATCTACGAGAGGCAGAAAGCGCAGCTCGGTTTCGTCATGGAGGCCGCGAAATGCTTCACCGCCCGGCCGGACCTCCTGCCGATCTACACGGATTTCTCCGACCGGATCCGCGCCGGCTTCTCGCTCGGGCTGCGGGAATGGCGGCTGATCACGCTGATCGCCGCAAAGCACATCCCGTCGACCTATTGCTCCCATGTCTACAGCAGGCAGCTCATCGACGATCTCGGCTCGAAGGAGGCCGTCCTGGCGGTTCAGCGGGACTTCCGCGCCGCAGGATTGCCGGACCGGGACGTCGAGATGCTGGCTTATGCCGAGAAGGTCGTCCGGGAGGCGTCCCGGATCACCCCGGCCGACATCGGCCGATTGCGCGGCGTGGGGTTCTCCGACCAGCAGATCTGCGACATCGCCCTGTGCGCGGCCTTCCGCTGCTTCGTCAGCCGCTTCTTCGATGCGATGGGCGCCGGCACCGAGCCTGTGTTCATCGACGACGATGCCGAATTCCGCGCGACCATGAGCGTCGGCCGTCCGGTCTGATCCGGAACCGCGATCCCGCCGGCCGTTCCGGGCGTGAGGGCGCCTTCAAGGAGGGCATCGAGGGCGATCTGGAGCTGCTCGACACAATCGTGCCGGCGCGGCCCGCTGGGTCCGCGTCGAACGATGCGCCGCTCAAGGAGTTGAGCATCGGATCCAAAAGTGGGTCCACTTTTGGGTCCGATGCTCTAAGCGTCCGCCGCAAGGTCGAGGAAGTGGCGCCCGGCCCGGTCGTCGACCTCGACCAGCCAGAGGTCCGGGTCGAACCGGAGCTCGCGGGCCATGCGCTCCTCCACGTCGAGGGGCATCACGGCCTCCAGGATCGGCGAGAACAGGCGCTCGCCGCTCTCGTCGAGGAAGAGCTGCGGGGCGGGGCCGTAGAGGCTCGCCGTGCCGTCGAGCCGGTCGACCTTCACGAAGATCGCCCCGGCCTCGGCGGCGCCGCGCTTGCGCAGGGCGGCGTCGACCCCCTCCACCGAGCACCGGCGCAGATAGGCGGAGACCCAGAAGTCAGAGCGAAGCCGGGACATTACGGGACCGCGATGCCGGACGCGGCGGAGAGCTCGCGGATTGTCCTGGCGTTCAGCTCGCCCGTGACCGGCAGCCGGCGGTCCTGCTCGAAGCGCTCGATGGCCTGGCGCGTGCCGGAGCCCATCAGGCCGTCCACCTTCACGCTGTAGCCCAGCCGCGCCAGGGCCCGCTGGCCGGCCAGGATCACGTCGCCCTGGTCGGCCCGGCCCACATTGCCGGGCGGGACCGGCACCGGGCCGCCCATGCGGATCATGTCGGCGATGGGATCGCGCGCGGCGCTGCGCACGGGGCCGGCGGGCGCGGGCGCAGCCGCGACCGGCGCGGCGGGAGCGGAGGCCTGCGGGGCCCGCGCCGGCGGAGGCGCCGCCGCGGCGGGCTGGCCGCCGGTGCGGATCATCTCGGCGATGGGGT